>JAIQGL010000058.1 GCA_020072585.1 Terriglobia bacterium
CGGCCTCTGATTCCTTCAGAATGCCGATGATCTGTTCTTCGTTGAATCGACTCTTTCTCACTTCTCCTCCTCCGCCCTGGCGGGCCATCTTAATGGAGAAGTCTCATTCAGTCTGGACTATTTCTGGGGGAGCAGGTCACATTCAGCGCTTCACGTACGATGTCCAGTTCAGGGTGTTGATACCTCATTGCCGTTCTCATATCCTTGTGCCCCATGGTTTTCATCACAGCGGCTAGATTTCTCGTCTCCTGCAGCACCCGGGTTCCGTAATCATGGCGGCCGCAATACAAAACCAGATCCCTCGGCAAGCCGGCTTTGTCGCGGGCTTCACGAAATAGCTTTCCTACCGTGGTCAGATGTCCCGCGCTAGAGCGTTCTGACGGAAACACCCACCCTTCGCATCTGCCGTTGCACCGTACGCTGAGTAGAGCTAGAGCCCTATCGCTCATCGGCACTTTGCGTCTGCCGTTAGGTGTCTTGCTATCGGGAACAAAGATGAATTTGTTTTGCATAGAGGCGGTTTTGCAGAGGGAGGGCTTTGGCCAAGCCTTCCGTAACATAAATCCCTTTTCCTCCGTGCCTGATGGCACTGACTTTGACTAAATTGATCTGATCAGGCGGCATTGCAGCTAGCTGTGCCGTCAAGTGGATGATGATGCCATCGCAAGTGATCACTAGCGAAGCCAGAAGCGCGCATCCACCTTGTTCAATCAGCGCATTCAGCTTGGAAAGTGGAACTCTCAAGCAGAGCTGGACGTAGCTCGAATGGGCCTGAGTTCAGCGACGGACGGTTAGTTGGGCTTGAGCCTTTCCGCACGGTTCGCCAGTGGCATTGTCAAGAAATGCACTCGTTATTTTGCCTGATGCCTGATTGTGATTCATGCGGCAGTCGGCTGCGTCCTCGTTGAGCCAGAGCCGTACCAGTTTTTCAACCCGCGAGAGACCGTTTGTTACCAAATGTGTCTTCAAGCGATCCATGTAATGATCGCGGTTACACCTAAAACCATTTTTGTATACTGTTTTGGCATTTCTTGCGACATATCGCGGAAAGCGAACAAAGGTGTTGTGCATCGTGAGAGCAGTCAGCCATTCCGATCAACAGACCACCGCTCCGCTTGTGGTCAATCCCGAGCATCGCGCCTTCATTCAGCTTCCACTTCCTCGCGCGATGGCGTAGCTCGCTGCCATTGTTGCGCCTATGATTCATGCGGATAGGCTCGGCACCACATTTGGACAATAGCTATTTCTGTTATGTCGCGCGACTAATAAACCTATCAACACACTAGTACAATCAACTTAACTCATGGAGCACTCGCACGCTCCCACAAACAAACACATACTGACCTAGTCATTCCCTACAATGAGTGATACTCACATAAGCACGCATCTCTAGACTTAGCGTTGTGATGGCACTATCGAGAGTTCCAAATTGTATCGAAAGTTCCAAATTGAATCGAAAGTTCCAAATTGAAAACCATAACTAGGTATTTATCGTTTTTTAAGTTGCGCAACCTTGACCAGGTATGACCTCTGTGGCATCATGCAGCCTCACTTCTGTGATAGCTCAAAAGGGAGTGGATACAATAAGCACGAACATCGATCCCTGAACTCAGCAAATTGGATCTTCTTTCAAAGGGAGAAGATGGGTTTGATATTGATCTCATAGGGGCGGGCTGCCGCCTCGCAAACAGCCTCATCGCTTGGTATGAGCACATGGTGGAAGATGTGTTGGAAGTGGCCGGAAGATCAGAATTGGAGGTGTTGTTCAAAATGAAGGAATCCAAGGAATTGCGACCATTGACGAACTCTTTGACGAATACGCTGGACAAGTTGGCTCGTTACAACAACTACCAGCGCGAGGAGTTTGCCTCAAGTTTGACACGTTACAACGAGTACGAACTGAACGCGAAAGCCAAAGCGCTCTATCTTAATGGCCAAAGGCCCAAACGTCTTGTCTTTACAGGAATGGGGTGCTCGGCCATCGTGTCATACATGATCAAAGGGTTTTTCGCTTCCCACAGAGAGGATCTGGAGATTGAAATACTCAATGACTATGATCCGACCTACGATATTGCGAAATCTATCTTCGATGATCCAGACACATTGATAATCGTCAGTAGCTACTCGGGACACAGTGAGGAGCCTATAAAGGCGTACGAAGAACATTTCAAAAGCTGCCGGGGAAAAATATTATTCCTGACTTCAGGTGGTAGACTCGCGGCAATAGCCGAAGCAGACAAGATGCCGGTGGCATATTGGAGGCTACTCAACCCCGATCGTGAATACCCACTCCTGCATGCTCCTCAATTCTTCGCTATCTTGCTGGATATGTTAAGGCAAATCAATGTAATCTCCACGAATCATCAAATGGAGCTGCGAGAAACGCAGGTCGCACTCAAGACCTACCTGTCGCAGGAGATTGTGCGCAAACCGGAGCGCATTGCTGCAAGAATACGGAATCGCGACCTTACGCTAGTTGCAGGACCAAAATGGTACACATCACTTCTTAGATTAGTGCAGATGCACTTTAATGAGGTCGCAAACCATCCTACTCACATGGCTCCACTTCACGATTTTTGCCACTCGGAGGTGGCCATACTCAATGCACCACGTACGAACCACGGAATCTTGCTGTTTAAGGATATTGGTGAAGACGCCTATGCCGAACAGAAGATAGCAAACCTGCGAAACCTGCTGACTGATGCTGACCCGGCAAATAACAGTATTTACTATGATGAGTTGATCCTTAAAGGATCCAGCTTCAGCGAACAGATGTTTACAGCTTTAGCGTGGATCCAAGCAATCGTTTACCAACTTGGTCTACATAATGTAATGCCTTCACGCGAATTGATTTCAAGAGCAGCAGGCAACTCCTGGTATAACGTCGCAACCATTCAACATGAAATAGCTCATCAACATGAAATAGCTCAGCCAATGTTGGCGGCAAAATGATTCAAAACTCCAAGGACGCCTTACCCTTAATTACCGGTGCCAGCCGAGGCATTGGCCGGCAATCGCTATTGGGTTGGCAGAGGCCGGAGCGGATGTTCTTCTTTGGATTGAATCGGGACAGGAAGTCGAGGCACAAGCTGTCTTAAGAGCGTCTTCAATGCGGGTGTGCCTTGCCGATCTATCTTGTGGAGCGCTTCTTTAATCGAATCCCTTAAAGAAACGTCGCGGAAGATCATCAATGACTGGTCTACGTAACTGCTTCTGGACAGGTTCTGTTGGTGGTCCAGCACCTGTCGCGAAGAACGTCTGATCCTTCCTCAGCCAACCCGGAATTAACAACCAACCCCGGCAGAGCGCTGCCGCATTTGCTCGCGGCAGCGTGTATGTCAAGTTCTCAGCACCAAAGGGATCAAAAGAATGATTTCTCCACTGGTCAGTGCCATTGATGATTGCCAAACTCTCATTGATCTGATTTCACTTCGCCAGCAAGAACATACCAACGCTCTTGCATATCGTTTCCTGCTGTCCGGCGATGCTTCCGGGCCGAGTGAAGAATGGAACTATGGAGAGCTGGCGCGGCGGGCGCATGCAATCGCAGCACGTTTACAAGAGGCAGAAGCGCAGGGCGAACACGCATTGCTTCTTTTCCCACCTGGACTTGAGTTTATCGCGGCTTTCCTGGGCTGCGCGTGTGCAGGAGTGGTGGCTGTTCCAAGTTATCCCCATCGCAACCTTTCCCGGCTGGAGGTCATTGCCCGCGACGCACAGGTGCGATTTGTCCTGACCACGCGTTCGTTTCTCAAAATAGCGAAGACGCTGAAGCTTCAGGCGCCGGAACTGGCAGCGGCTAGATGGATTGCTACAGATGATCAAGAGGAGAGCTTATCGGAGCTGGCAAACCGCTGGCGACGCCCTCTTCTGAATTCAAATGCGTTGGCCTTTCTTCAGTATACGTCGGGATCGACCGGTAGCCCCAAAGGAGTGATGGTCAGCCACGGCAACCTTCTCCATAATGAACGCCTGATCTGCCAGGGCTTTCGCACGGATGCGTCCATGCACGTGGTTGGTTGGCTACCGCTATACCATGACATGGGATTAATCGGGAATGTGCTTCAGCCTCTGTATCTCGGAGCATCGTGCACCTTGATGTCTCCGCTCGCTTTCCTGCAAAGGCCGATGCGTTGGTTGGAAGCGATTTCTCGGTACAAAGGCACTGTGAGCGGCGGCCCTAATTTTGCGTTTGATTTATGCGTGAGAAAAAAAGTTCCGGATCTGGAGTTGGATCTGAGTTCGTGGGCAGTTGCCTTCAATGGTGCAGAACCTATACGCAAGGAAACGCTCGATCGGTTTGCAACGGCATTTTCCTCCTATGGCTTCAGAGCTAGTGCTTTTTATCCATGCTACGGATTAGCCGAAGCTACGCTCTTTGTGACAGGAAGCGAACGAGGGGCCGGTCCGGTGTCCCAAGAGTTAGTAGCTGACGCTATTGAAAACAATCAAGCTGTGGGTGCTTCTGGAGAAGCCCCGCGAGGACGTACGCTGGTTTCATCCGGCAGAAGCTCAGGAGAACAAGTAGTTCTCATCGTAGATCCTGAGACCCGCATTTCTTGCTCCGACCGCAGCATCGGCGAAATTTGGGTTTCTGGGCCCAGCGTTGGGTGCGGATATTGGAACAAGCAGGACGAGACTGCTCTCACGTTTCAGGCACAACTGGCATCGGGAGATACACGGCAATTCCTGCGTACCGGCGATCTTGGATTTATGATCGCAGGCGAATTGTTCGTTACCGGCCGACTCAAGGATCTGATCATCCTAAGGGGCAGGAATCTATATCCCCAAGACATTGAGTTGAGTGTGGAATCGGCCCACCCAGCCATTCGCTCAGGTTGTTGTGCGGCTTTTGCTCTGGAAATCAATGGAGAGGAACAGTTAGCGGTTGCCGCAGAGACACAACTGCGAAAGCCCGATGAGAGCGTGCAGGCGATTGTGGAAGCTATGCGGCAATCGGTGGCGGTACAGCACGGAGTCCACCTGCACACTGTAATACTTTTGAAACCAAAAGCCATTCCTAAAACCTCCAGCGGCAAGATTCGTCGCAGCGCATGTCGAATGAAGTTTCTGACCGGCGAACTGGAAGTGTTGATGTCCTCCTCCGCAGAAAGCGATGCCATTCCTGAGTCCAACCAGGAAACCCTGGAATTGAACGGTGCCGCTTACGATGCCATCTTGATTCGACATGAACTCGAAACTGCCGATCAGTCAGATAAGCTCCGCATAATTGAACGCCTGTTGCAGCAGTTGTGTGCCAGAGCGGTAGGTGTTGAGCCGGCCCGTATCAACCTTACAGCAGCTCCGGCGGCGGTAGGCCTCGACTCTCTCCGTGGCATGGAACTGCAGAATGACCTGGAATCGGCCCTCGGAATCTCTTTGCCCGAAGGATTTTTCTGGCAACAGGAGAGCCTGCACGCCGCCAGCGAACAGTTGCTGAAGATATGGCAAGAACGGCAACGAACCAATGACAGCGTAAACGTGATTGCGACAGGATCGCTCGAAGGTGAGTTGCCTGTCTCCTCCGGCCAGCAACGCCTTTGGTTTCTGCACCAGATGTCGCCGGACAGCCCTGTCTACAACATTCATTTCGGCTTGCGCATGCGCGGGCAACTCGATCGCGAGTTGTTCCGACGGAGCCTCTTGGAGGTGGCGAACCGGCAGTCCGTTCTGCGCACGGTCTTTCGAGAGGTCCACGGCCAGCTACGCCAGATTGTGCTCCCGGCAACCCTTGACCTTCCGTTGCTCGATCTGCGCGGCGTTAAAGCCGAAGAGCGGGAAGCGCAACTCTTCCAAGCCGCTACCAGGATTGCCGCCCAACCTTTTGACTTGGCCACCGGTCCAGTCGTTCGCTTTCATCTGGCGATCTTAGAGGACCATGAGCACGTTCTTCTGGTTGCCCAACATCATATTGTCACCGATGCCTGGTCAGTGATGCTGCTGGGTAAAGAACTGGCGACAATTTACCGTGCCTTTGCTCTTGCCAGCGATCTTCCACCCAGCCCGAAACTGCAATTTGCTGATTATGCAAAATGGGAACACGAACATTTGGCTGAAATGGAGGTTGATCGGACGTTTTGGGCCAAACATCTGATCGCCGTTCCGCAGCTTCGCTTGCCGGCAGACCACGGATTCACTCGGCAGCTTTCATATCGGGGAGGCCGCGTCCCTGTCCGCCTGTCTTACGAAGTCAGTCGGCGCATTGTAGAGCTTGGGCAAAGCGAGGGCTGCACGCCGTTTGTCGTTTTGCTGGCAGGGTACAGCATTTTTCTGCATCGACAGACTGGGCAACAGGACTTTGCCGTCGGAACAGGAATCGCACAACGTAGCCAGAATGAGTTGCGTGAGGTTGCAGGTTTTCTGGTCAATACTCTGGCTCTGCGTTGTGATTTCTCAGGATCACCCAGTTTTCGGACAGTTCTGCAGAGAACACGGGCTCTGGTTGCTGAAGCGTTACTTCACAGCAGATTGCCTTTTGGGGAAGTAAGCAAGCTTGTGGATACGGATCGCAATTCCAATTACGAGTCTCTCTTGCAGACGAACTTTGTCCTGGAGAATGTTTCGCAGCCGCAAATGGAACTGCCCGAGATGATCTGGCAACCCGTCCTCTGGTCGCCCGATGGCGCCGTGGATGGCACCTCGAAATTCGATCTGTCGCTGCTGTTGATGGAAAGCGATAAACAATTCAGCGGCGTTCTTGAGTACAGTGCTGACCGCTTCGAGCGCGCGTCGGTACAACGTTTTGCACGTCGCTTGGAAACGCTTTTTGCCAATCTTGTAGCCGCTCCTGATCGGCCCATTCGCATGCTGCCTCTCCTGCCTGACGGCGCGAGCGAAGTGGTGGCGATCGGATGGAGCGGTGAGGAGAGGCAAAGCACCGGCGAGCAGAACATCATCGAATTGTTGATCCGCCACGCCCAGAATCATCCTGACAGATTGGCGATGGTCTGTGAGGGAATCGGGGTATCGTATCAAACCCTAGCTCAACGGGTTCGCTTCCTGGCGCTGAGGCTGAAATCCGAGGGCCTGAACGCAGGGGATCGCATATCTTTCTGTCTGAAGAGCACCAGTGATGCGATGGTCTCCGCATTGGCCATTCTTGCGGCGGGAGGAGTCTTCGTTCCCCTGGAAGCCGATGAACCCTGGAAAAGAATGCAATCAAGACTCGAGACCCCAGGCGTATCTTGGGTGATTACCAATGCAACTTGCGGAGAGCGCTTTTTAAACCAGGGCTTGCGTTTGAGCTATCTAGACGCGATCACTGCGACGGCAGACGAATCTGAATTTGGTCTTAACGTAAGTGGCAACAGTGTGGCGTGCGTTCTGTACCGCTCGGGAACAAAGGGCAGCAATCAGGGTGTCCTCATTCAACACCGAGCGCTTTCTACATGTACCTTTTCAGAGCTTCAAGTATCGGATTGTGTCGCATTGCCAATCAACTTCTTACATGAGACTGCGTGTTTGACGGCTTTCCAGACCTTGGCGGCAGGAGCCTGCATCGTAGATACAGGATCGGAACCTTTGCCGCCACGCAAGTTTGCTGCGTATCTGAAAGACCATGGGGTAACCGTACTGTTTAGCTCTGTAGTTTTCGTAGAGCGAATGACGCGTGCGTTTCCACGGGCTTTAAAGGACGTGCGTCTGATTATTTGTGAAGATGCATGGCCGATTCTTCAGAAAATGAGCGCAAATCTCCAACCCGGTCTGCGGGAACGCATCTATGCAGTGGCAGGCTGGACTGAAACCGGCGGCATGTATTTGTTATTGCCGGTCACCCATCTGATCGATCCGGGGCTGTCACTGCATAACGAAGATCTCACACCGGGCAGCCGAATGCGCCTGCTTGACGATCAATTCACTCCGGTGCCCGATGGAGTGGCCGGGGAAATCTTCATTGGCACAGAAAATCTATCGCCAGGGTACCTGAACGATCCAGTGCAGACGGCAGATGTTTTTGTCCCGGACCCGTTTAGCCGGGCTGCTGGCGGACGTTTATTCCGGACTGGCGATATTGCAAGACTGGTTTCCGGCAGACTTGAACCGTGTTCGCGCTATGACCGACGAAGCGTGAGTAGCGGGTTGCGCATAGATGAAGAGGAAATAGAGCTCGCTCTGTGCACCCATCAAGCTCTTGCAGAAGCATGTGTGGTGAGAACAGAGACGGCAAGCGCACGAAAATCCGGGTTGACTGCGTTTTTAGTGGAAGCCGAAGGCCAGTTCGTTTTGACCGAGCAACTGCGAGCCTTTTTGAAGGAGTCATTGCCCGAAATCATGGTTCCGGATGTCTTTATCAAGGTAGCTGCGATTCCCCGTTTTCCGTCAGGCAAAGCGAACACGGGCGCGCTGCTGAAAATGGCAGGGACCGCAGAAACCTTAGCTGCCAGTGCCGGCTACGAAGCGCCTCGCAACAATATAGAACAACGGTTAGCGGAAATCTGGAGCCGAACTCTCGACCGTAACCAAATTGGAATTCGCGATAATTTTTTCCGGCTCGGTGGCCATTCACTCCTGGCTACACAGGTGGTTACGCGAATCAGCGACGTTTTTCAAGTTGATCTTCCCCTGCGTCGCCTTTTCGACGCACCCACGATCGCGGAAATGGGAAACATCATCGAAGCTGCGATCGCGGTCCGAGCTGCCGGCCAAGCTGCTGATGCCATAGAGAGAGTTTCTCGGGAAGGAGAGCTGCCGCTTTCTTTCGCACAACAGAGACTCTGGTTTCTGGGCCAGATGATGCCGGGAGATAATTCGTATAACATGCCTGGAGCTGTTTGGATTGAAGGTCCTCTTGATACAACCGCGCTGGAAAACAGCATTCAGGAAATTGTAAGGCGGCATGAGGCATTACGCACAAGATTTCCAGCAATAGACGGAGAACCACGCCAGGTCATTGAGCCGGAAGTGCAGCTGCAGTTGCCGTTACAGGATCTTGAGTTCCTGCCTTCAGCGGTCCGGGAGACAGAGGCTCTTAGGAGGTTCCGCCAGGACGCGCAGCGTCCGTTTGATCTGGGCAGAGGCCCTTTATTCCGGTTCGGTCTTCTTCGTTTGCAGGCAGAGCATCATCTGTTGGTCGTAATTCTGCACCACATCATGTCTGACGGATGGTCGCTCGGAATTTTGACGCGGGAGCTGACGGCACTTTACGAAGCTTTTTCCAAAGGACACCCGTCGCCGCTTCCGGAGCTACCAATCCAATATGTGGATTACAGTGCCTGGCAGAGAAAATGGCTCACACGCACGGTGGTGGAGCAACAGCTAGACTATTGGCGGCGGCAGCTTGCAGGCGTTGAAACCCTGAATCTGCCTACGGACCGGCAGCGTCCGCCGGTAGCCAGCAACAGAGGCGCCGCAATCGATTTGCAGATCTCGCGTGAACTCATCGCACAGTTGAAAGAGATCGGCCAGCAGCACGGTGCAACTTTGTTCATGGTCCTGCTGGCAGGCTTCCTGACCTTGCTCTACCGTTATACCGCTCAAACCGATTTCGCTGTGGGGTCACCCATCGCCGGAAGAAGGCGAAGTGAAGTGGAAGGCCTGATCGGATTTTTTGTCAATACCCTGGTGTTACGCACCGATCTTTCCGGCGGCCCCTCTTTTGCTGCTTTGTTGGGGAGAGTAAAAGAGGTCACGCTCGAGGCCTATGCCCATCAAGACATTCCTTTTGAAAAACTGGTTGAAGAGCTGGCTCCCGAGCGGGACCTGGCTCGCATGCCTTTTTTTCAAGTTATGTTCGCGCTGCAGAATGCACGGCAATCCGACCTGAAGCTTGGGGATGCAACCCTGCGCATATTCAACATCAGTAATGAAACTTCAAAATTTGACCTGCTTCTGTCTCTACAAGAGATGGAGAGTGGGATCACCGGCTCGCTCGAATACAGTACCGATATCTTCAATCAAGAGGGCATGGTGAGACTGATCCATCATTATCTGATGCTCTTGGGAGGTATTGTAAGCGACCCGCAGCAATTGATTTCCTCGTTGCCACTGCTGACCCCAGCGGAGAAAAATTTGCTACTCGTCGACTGGAACCGCACGCAAGCGGATTATCCCCGTGACAAATGCATTCATGATCTGTTTGAGGAGCAGGTGGTAAGGAATCCTGAGAAAACGGCGGTGATCTTTGGAGATAAAGAGCTGACGTACCAGGAGCTTTACCAAAGAAGTCAAAATCTGGCCTTGTACCTGCAAGGACAGGGGGTGAAGCCGGACAGTGTGGTGGGCATTTGCATGGAAAGATCCCTGGAAATGGTGGTGGGGCTACTGGGAATCCTGCAGGCGGGCGGGGCGTATATGCCGCTGGATCCAGCTTATCCGGATGACCGGTTGGCGTACATGCTGCAAGACGGTGCGCCCGTCGTTCTTATCACTCAGGCGGCACTCCGGGATCGACTTAACACAAGTGTACCGATGATCGTCATGGACGCTGAACCCACTTTGTCAGCGTTACAACAAAGTGGCAGAAGAAGAATCGAACCCATCGCGTTAGGGCTAACCCCACAGCATCTGGCCTTTTTAATCTACACCTCAGGGTCTATGGGACGACCCAAGGGGGTGGCCATGGAGCAGTCTGCACTGGTCAATATGCTTGAATGGCTGCGCGGCATCGGGTTCGCCGCTGCCAAGACTCTGCAGTTCGCGGCTCTTGGGTTCGATGTTGCATTTCAGGAAATCTTCTCGACCCTTTGCCTCGGCGGATGCCTGGTGTTAATCACGGAGGAGTTACGTCGAGATCCCGAGGCCCTCATTGGTTTGCTTAGGGAGCAATCCGTCGAGCGCCTGTTCTTGCCCTACGTCGCACTGCAAAGCCTGGCTGAAACAGCGATGCGCGCGGACGCAGTACTTCCGGCGCTGAAGACCGTCGCTACTGCTGGAGAGCAGCTACGCATCACCCCGGCGATCGCCTGGTGGTTCGGATCTGGGCGACGTCTGCACAATCAGTATGGTCCGACCGAAGGAAACTTCACAACGTCATATGCCCTGGACGAAGACGTCACCACCTGGCAGTTACTTCCGCCGATTGGGTCACCGGTTACCAATGTGCATGTTTACATCCTGGATGAACAGGGTTGTCCGCAGCCGATCGGGGTGCCTGGGGAATTACATATTGCGGGGGATGGATTTGCGCGAGGGTATCTGAATCGTCCTGAACTGACAGCGGAGAAATTTGTGCCCAACCCGTTCGAGCCAGGGAGGCGGATGTATAAGACGGGGGATCTGGCGCGTTGGCTGGAGGACGGCAACATACAGTATCTGGGACGGGTGGACACGCAGGTGAAGGTGCGTGGGTATCGGATCGAGTTAGGGGAAATCGAAAGTCGGCTGAACAAACACCCGGAGATTGAAGCTAGTGTGGTGATTGCACAAGGAGATGCAGGAGAGAAGCGGCTGATCGCTTTCTATCGGGCGCGAGGAAGCACGGCAGATGACATCGTTGAGGTGGCGAGTGAGGAGCTGCGAGGGCACTTGTTGAAGGTGTTGCCGGAGTACATGGCGCCGGCAGCGTTTGTGAGTGTAGGCGTGATCCCGCTGACGCCGAATGGGAAGGTGGATCGGCGGGCGCTGGGGCGGATGGAGGTGAGTGTAGGACGGAGACGGGAGTATGTGGGGCCGCGGAACCTGTGGGAGAAGGGAGTAGTGGAGATCTGGAGTGAGGTATTGAAGCTTGGGGCGGAAGAGATCGGGGTGAACGATAACTTTTTCCATCTGGGCGGGCATTCGTTGCTGGCGACGCAAGTCATTGCACGCCTCAGGAAAGCTTTTGACGTAGACGCTCCAGTGCGGCTGTTGTTTGAATCGCCTACAGTGTCGGCCCTGGCCCAGGCTCTCGCTCTGAGAAAACAGCCGACCAGGGAAAAAATTCCACCTTTGGTTCGAGTACCTCGGGAAGAATCGATTCCTCTATCTTTTGCACAGCAGCGGTTGTGGTTTTTAGATCAACTCATGCCTGGGGATGTCTCCTATAACCTTTCGGGCGCGATGCGGATCAAAGGTCCGCTGAACGCGGAGATATTGGAGAAGAGTCTTGGGGAGATAGTAAGACGGCATGAAGCCCTGCGCACACGGTTTGAGTCCGTACAAGGGGTGCCGCGGCAGGTGATCGAAGAGCAGGGGAGAGTGAAGCTGGATCGTGTGGATTTGCAGGGATGGAAGGCAGATGAGAGGGAAGAAGAGATCAGACGGCGAGCGCGGGAGGAAGCGCAGCTGGCGTTTGATTTGAGGCAATGCCCGCTGTTGCGTGCGGTATTGCTGGAGTGTGGGGAGGAAGAGCGGGTGCTGCTTTTGACGATGCACCATATTATTTCCGACGGATGGTCGA
>JAIQGL010000030.1 GCA_020072585.1 Terriglobia bacterium
ATCCCGTGCCGCCGGCACAGCTCTCCCGTTTCCACTCCGGCCTCTGATTCCTTCAGAATGCCGATGATCTGTTCTTCGTTGAATCGACTCTTTCTCACTTCTCCTCCTCCGCCCTGGCGGGCCATCTTAATGGAGAAGTTCTCATTCAGTCTGGACTATTTCTGGGGGAGCAGGTCAGTTTCGGTCAATCGTGGAGTGCGGGCGGACCTACGGATGGCGAATTTCGGAGCTGCGTAATATTCAGGTTGGCCAGATCGATCTTGCGCAGCGCGTTATCCGATTGGAACCGGGCACAACGAAGAACGGGGAAGGCCGCGAGGTCGTTATGACGGACTCTGTCCTTACGTTGTTAACGGCTTGTGTTTCCGGCAAAGCTGGCGACGAGTATGTTTTCACCCGTCCAGACGGAAAGCGCGTCCGCGACTTCCGAAGGACCTGGGCGAAGGCTTGCGCGGCTGCCGGTATCCCTCGACTACTCTTTCACGATCTGCGCAGGACCGCAGCGCGAAACCTGCGGAGAGCTGGCGTCCCCGAGACAGTGATAATGAAAATCGGCGGATGGCGGACCCGCAGCGTGTTTGAGCGTTACGCGATTGTCAGCAGGACGGATATTGCGGATGCAATGCTGAGGTTACAGCAGAGCGAAAAACTACACGATCAACCGATAAGTCACATTATTGGTCACAGTAAGGTTCCCGCCAAGAATGAAGCCCACCTGCGCAATGTCAACTAACCCTTCCGCATCAGTGGTTTAATGGTGCCGAGAGGGGGACTCGAACCCCCACGCTCCTTTTAAGAGCTGCGGATTTTAAGTCCGCTGCGTCTGCCAGTTCCGCCATCCCGGCGCGGGATTGATTCATTTTATATGGCCTTGCTGCAATCCGCGAAGTCTGCCGTTGATCCTTTACAAATCGACAAGACCTAAGAGCACAGATTTTGTGCAACCAGACGGGCCGCCGTGCGTCCAATCAGTCTATGCAGATTGTGGAGAACCAACCTTTGGAAACCGAGTGTCTGCCTTTTTCCAGTATTCCCCATACCACGCGCTTGTTTGATGATTTTCTCCACAGCTTTGACCGGGTCAAGCAGTTTTATGCGCGGCCGCCGCTCAGCCAGGATTGGTGGGCGGAAGAGATACAGAAGATACAGTATCCCGCGGAGCGACGGCAGGCAGTGGCAGCGATCCTGGAGCGGCAGAATCGTGAGCTTGGCGTAGGGGAAAAAGTTTTAGCCAACATTCAGCGGCTGCGTGAAGGCGCTCCTGCGGTGGTAACGGGACAGCAGGTCGGCCTGTTTGGCGGCCCCATGTTCTGTCTTTTGAAGGCCCTGACTGCGGTCATCATGGCAGAGAAGGCTGGGGCTGTACCGGTGTTCTGGCTGGCGACTGAAGACCATGATCTGGAAGAGGTGAACACGGTTAATCTGCCTGCCGGCGATCATCTGAAGAAATTTACGGTAAACGTGCCGCACCGCGAGGGCGCGCCGGTGGGCACAATTGAATTCACTGATGAGATCACGGCAGCGGTGCAGCAGCTTGAAGGGCTTTTTGGCCGGTCAGAGATCAGTGAATTGCTGGCAGCAAGCTATCGCAAAGGCGAGACGTTTGGAACGGCCTTTGCCAAACTTTACGCCAATGTGTTTTCTGATCTGGGCATAGTCCTACTAAACCCACTGGACGCAGAGCTGCATGGCATTGCACAGCCGGTTTTTCGCGCAGCTCTCGAACGATCTGAAGAGATCAATCAGGGATTACTCGAGCGGACTAAAGAACTGGAAGCGGCGGGATATCACGCGCAGGTCAAGGTCACGCCTTCGCATACACTATGTTTCTATTTTGAAAATGGGGCAAGAACGCCGGTTAAGCACCACGGTGGAGAGTTTTTTATTGGCGAGCGCAAACTTGCAACCTCAGAGTTGCTCAAAGAGACAGAGCAATGCCCGGAGCGGTTCAGCGCCAACGTGCTGCTGCGTCCGGTGTTGCAGGATTATTTGCTGCCGACACTCTGTTACATAGGCGGCCCCGCGGAGATTGCGTACTTTGCCCAGATCGAGGTGGTCTATCGCAAGCTGGCGGGCCGGCTGACGCCGGTTGTTCCACGTATCTTCACAACACTTATCGAACCCCGCCAGGCCAAGCTGTTGGACCGCTATCAACTTTCCTTATCAGATCTCTTTCAAGGACCAGAAAAGACGCGTGAACTGGTCGGCTCACGTGCACTGCCAGACAGTATTCTCAAGAGTTTTGATTCCGCGGCAGAACATCTGGAGAAAGCGCTGGCGCTGATTCAGGGGCCATTGGAAAAGCTGGACAAAACATTGCTTGACGCTGCAGAGAACGCAGGAACTAAAATGCGCTACCAGTTGCAGGCCGTCCGCGACAAAGCAGCACGCGCAGAAGCGCGAAAAAATACTGAAGTAATGCGCCATGCCGACGAACTGGTGACCACACTCTATCCTAATAAAGACCTGCAGGAGCGGGAGATAGGCGCAATCTACTTCCTGCTGAAGTATGGAAAAAACGTTGTGGAGCAGATCAAAGCTGCGGTACAGCCAGGATGCGGTGAACATCAGGTCGTGCGAATAGTGGCGGGGTGAAGGACTTGTCGCAGGTCGGCGCATGCGAGCAGATCAGATTTACGGCGGGCAGGCATTCAAATGCAGTCCTCTTCTTTATCTGCCCCCTCCAAGCCACAAAGCTTTTCCAGGTATGGCCGTTCAGATCAGGCCCTGATGAGACGCTCCGAGCTCTGCGCTGGGCGTGTGACCCTAATCACGGCAAGAAGCTGGCCACCACGGTTTAATAGAAAAGGAGGTCTTCATGACTCAAAGCAACACGGAAATAGCCATATTGAATGTGTTGCTCGCTACCGATTTTTCGGCCGAATCGGTCCAGGCCGTGGATTGTGCACGACGAGTATGCAACCAGCATAATGCAAAGCTATTCGTTGTTCACGTGATGGATGTATTCCCGTTTGCCTTGAGCGATGATCATGCCGCCAAGGCCAGAATCAAGGAGATTCGCGGCAAGGCGGAGGCGCAAATGAAAGACTTTGTGCGCGCCAATCATCTGGAACAAAGCAGAGTCGAGCCCGCCCTGATCGAAGGAGAGCCATCTACGGCCATAGAAAAATTTATTCGGGAACATGAAATTGATCTCATTGTTCTTGGAAGCCGCGGCGACACGGGGATCAGCCGTTTATTCGAGGGCTCGATGGCGGAAGAGGTTTTTCGCACAGCGCAATGTCCCGTGATGATTGTGGGGCCAGAAGCGAAAGCTCAGCCCGAAACCGCACTGTTCAACCGATTGCTGTTTGCCACGGACCTAAGCCGCTTTTCAAAGATTGCACTTCCCTATATTGAATTCCTGCTGGATGAAAACCCATCCGCCAAGCTGACGCTGGCGCATTTTGTGGAACAAGAAGTTGCCAACGTGCATGAGCGACATCAGTCGCGGCGACGCCTTGAACACGAGTTGACAGAGATGATTGGGAACAAGTTTCGCAGTCAGATTCAAGATGTAGTTGTAGAGTCAAGTGCGCCGCATGAAGGAATGCTCAAGATGGCTGAAGGGCTAAACGCCGATCTGCTGGTTCTTGGGGTCCGTTCCGGCGGCGCCTTTACCAGAGCAGCTACACACGGGTTTTGTTCCACCGCCATCCGTGTGATCTCAGAGATACCCTGTCCGGTGCTAACCGTTCGTACTGCTTAATCGAGCCTCATCGCATCAAGATGTACAAGGAAGACGATGGCGTAATGAAAAGAGATCTCCAAGACGTAGCACCTGAGGCCCATTCCCAGCCTGGCAAGAGGGTCGCGGAGGAAAGTGCTACGCCTCAATGGCAAGGTCTCAGCGAAGAAGAAGCAGCGAAGCGACTCCTTCGCGACGGATTCAATGAACTCCCATCTTCACAAGCTCGCAGCCTTTGGGGTCTCGCAATCGACCTGGTCCGCGAGCCCATGCTGCTTCTCCTCATTGGAACGGGCGCCGTGTATCTGGTGTTGGGTGATCCCACGGAAGCTGCTGCGTTGCTGGTAGCCATTTTTGGGATCATCGGAATCACACTCTACCAGGAACGCAAGACCGAGCGCGCTTTGCATGCTTTACGCGATCTTTCAAGCCCTAGAGCTCTGGTTATCCGCCAGGGTACGCGTAAGCGGATTGCCGGACGTGAGGTAGTGCCGGGCGATCTAGTGGTCATCTCAGAAGGTGACCGGATTCCAGCGGATGGAATCATTCTGGAATGCAGAAACGTTCATGTGGATGAATCGCTGCTAACAGGCGAATCCGTTCCCGTACCAAAGCTGGCTGGCACCCCAAATGCCGCCCTGGGGCGCCCCGGTGGCGACAACACACCGAATGTCTTCTCCGGAACATTGGTGGTGAAAGGGCGCGGCATCGTTGAAGTACGTGCTACGGGGCTAGGCAGCGAACTGGGCAAGATCGGTACCAGCCTGGCGAGCTTGCGCGCGGAAGACACTCAAATCCAGAAGGAGACAAACAGGCTGGTCAAGATATTCGCTGTACTCGGCGTACTACTCTGCGCGATTGTGGTGCTGGTATTTGGCTACACACACTCCAACTGGCTGCGAGGAGTGCTGGCAGGGCTGACATTGGCAATCTCCATGGTTCCGGAAGAATTCCCTGTAGTGTTGACAATTTTTCTTGCCATGGGGGCCTGGAGAATTTCACGACAAAGGGTGCTTACCCGCCGTATGCCGGCAATTGAAACACTGGGAGCGGCAACCGTGCTGTGCGTGGACAAGACCGGCACATTGACCATGAACCGGATGAGGGTGCAAATGCTCTACAGCGGTGGTCTTGATTCCAGAGCTCAGTGGTGGAATCTCCGCGACATGGGCAATCGCATACCGGATGCATTCCACGAGACGGTTGAATACAGCATCCTGGCAAGCAGTCGCGATCCGTTCGACCCAATGGAAAAGGCCTTCATTGATTTAGGGCAGGACCTGCTGCAATCAACAGAACATCTCCACCCTGACTGGGAACTGGCACGCGAGTATGCATTGTCACCGAAGCTGCTTGCCATGTCGCGAGCATGGAATGTGCCGGACACAACGACTCGCTGCATTGCCGCAAAGGGCGCTCCTGAAGCCATTGCGCAACTTTGCCGGCTATCGCCAGATAAGACCGCGCAACTGACGCTGGCCACCGCGCAAATGGCGGGTCAAGGGCTGCGCGTTCTTGGCGTAGCGAAAGCGGCGGTGCAGGGCGACCTGCCCATTGATCAGGAGATGATCCCATTTCAACTTGTTGGCCTGGTCGGCCTTGCCGATCCGGTGCGTCCTTCTGTTCCTGAGGCGATCCAGGAATGTTATCGCGCGGGCATTCGCGTGATCATGGTTACCGGAGATTACCCGGTAACGGCCCAGAACATTGCTGCGCAAATCGGGTTGCAGCATCCTGATCTCGCAATCACAGGCGCTGAGCTGGAAGAAATGGACGATGCACAACTGGCGCAGCGTGTGCGTAACATAAACGTGTTCGCGCGCGTAGTTCCTGAGCAGAAACTGCGGCTAGTCAACGCACTTAAATCGTCCGGTGAGGTGGTAGCCATGACCGGCGATGGAGTGAACGATGCACCTGCGCTGAAGGCAGCTGACATCGGGATCGCCATGGGCAGTCGCGGCACGGATGTGGCCCGCGAAGCGGCAGCGCTGGTCCTGCTGGATGATGATTTTTCCTCGATCGTAAACGCCATTCGGCTGGGCCGCCGCATTTATGACAATCTTAAGAAGGCCACTGCATTTGTGCTTGCGGTCCACGTGCCCATTGCGGGAGTCACGCTGGTTCCGTTACTCCTGGGATGGCCATTGCTTCTTATTCCCGTGAATGTGGTCTTTCTTGAACTGATCATCGATCCGGCATGTTCGATTGCTTTTGAGGCCGAACCTGAAGAGGCCAATGTAATGGCCCGGCCACCACGGAGGGCCACTGAGCGGCTTTTTGAACGCAAGAGAGTCATGTTGAGCCTGTTGCAGGGATTCGGGGTCTTGGTAACCACCTTGGCGGTTTATGGGGCTTTTCTGTATTTTGGACACTCCGAAGCTGACTCCCGCGGCGTCGGATTCTCTGCTCTGGTCATGGGCAATTTGGCCCTGATCTTTACGAACCGATCCTGGACACGGACGATCTGGCAAAGTATACGAGCCATGAACACTTCTCTCTGGGTAATCTCAGCTGGGACAACTCTTTCTCTCCTTCTGGTGCTATACGTGCCGCTGCTGAGGAACCTATTTCATTTTTCCGTTCTACATCCCAGTGACGTCTTGATTGCCGTGCTTGCGGGATTCTTTGGCGTGATGTGGTTCGAAACCCTTAAGCTTGTCCACAGACGTGGACGCATCACCAAAAACCCAACCGAGGCAAACAAATGATTGAGCGCAAAGACACCGCCACTCTGTTTCTGGCCGGCGTTACGGCGATAGCTCTTTATTTGTGCTATCTGTTGATACGGCCATACACGACGCCGATCCTCTTTGCTTCCGTCATTGCAATCATTTTTTATCCCCTGCATAGACGCACACAGCAGATGTTTCGCGGCCGCAATCTCAGTGCGGCAATCAGCACTTTTGCGACACTCATACTTACTGTTGTTCCCTTAACCTTCCTTCTGGTGGCAATCAGCCATGAGTTGTCAGACCTATATCAATCTCTTGCGACCAAAAGCGCTGGTTCAGGCGGTGTACTCGCCTATTTGCTCCATGGGGCAGAAAAGATTATTAGTTGGGCTTCATACCGCTTCGGAGTACCTTCAGTTGACCTGCACGACATTCTGGCGCGGAGACTTGAGAGCGCGAGTGCTCAACTGGTGGGGCTGGGGGCCGGTCTGGTGAGCAATGCGTTTTCATTTGTCGCCAAGTCAGTGATTGCTCTGGTCATCCTCTTTTTCTTGTATCGCGACGGGGACAAGAGCTTATCCAGGATCATGGCTGCCCTGCCTTTGCCAGAGGACCGACTCGCTGAATTGAGTACTCGTGTCACGTCCACTGTCGTCGCGAATTTTTATGGCGGCGTGGCCGTGGGGGCGCTTCAGGGAACACTTACTGGCCTGAGTTTCTGGGCGCTCGGTATAGATTCTCCAGTGCTTTGGGGAGTGGTAACGGGATTCTTTTCCCTGGTTCCTATCGTTGGATCTGGCCTGGTGTGGGTACCAGCCTCCCTTGTGTTGGCGCTGACCGGCCACCTGGGAAAAGCTGCGATTCTGGCCGGCCTGGGGTTGGCCGTGATAGGAACGGTCGACAACATAGTGCGCCCGTTAATCATTCACAAGAGCGTCCGTTTGCATACGGTGTTTGTCCTCTTTGCTCTGCTGGGCGGTGTGCAGCTATTTGGAGTGTTAGGCCTGTTCGTTGGCCCGGTGATCCTCTCGGTTACGGCAGCGTTGGTCATGATGCTGCATGAAGATATGGCTGGCAAGAAAAAGCCGGTAGCTGGAGGCGTTGAAAGTACTGTGCCGACAAAGTCACAAGTTGCAGGGGAAAAGTGAAAGGCGGCGTCCCTGTGGGAAAGAAGTGAATCGTACATTCTGGGCGAAGCCGGACATGATTGGCGCGGTATATTCACGGACATCTATTCGCTGTTCTGTCTCCGCCTGAGGAGTTCAGGGCACCAATGCGCTGGTTTGATATGTAGGCAGTTCACGCATTTGGCACAAAGAATCGAATCGCCCAGAAAGTAAGGGCCGCCACGACGGCTGAAGCTGGGATGGTCAGCCCCCAGGCCCAGACAATCTGTTTGGCCACACCCCAGCGCACAGCAGAAAGGCGCGTAGTTGATCCTACGCCGACGATCGCCCCGGTAATTGTATGCGTGGTGCTTACGGGAATGCCGTGATAGGCAAGGAAGAAGAGTGTAATAGCGCCTGCACCTTCAGCGCAGAATCCACCAACCGGCCTCAGCTTGGTAATTTTTGATCCCATGGTGTGGACGATGCGCCAGCCGCCGAAATAGGTCCCGAGTGCGATGGCCGCATTTGCTCCGAGTATGATGAACCACTTGTACTGTCCCCACCCTTTGGCAAACTCAGCCTGGGTCAGGTAACCGCCGGCGAGCAGAGCGCCAGCCATGATGCCCATGGTTTTTTGTGCGTCATTACCGCCGTGGCCAAGGCTGTACGCGGCGGCGGAGAAAAGCTGCAATTTTCTGAAAAGCTTGTCCACAGTGCGAGGCGCAGTGCGTTGAAAGATCCAGGAAACAGCCACCATCAAACCGAGTCCAATGACCAGGCCGATCATCGGCGCAAGCACAATGAAAATGAGAGTGGACATCCACTTTTCGCCCAGGCCGGGTATGGTGCCGATGATAGGCCAATGCAGTTTGGGCTCGCGGATCAGAACCTGCCAGCCGGCTTTCGCAATCGCAGCCCCGGCTAGTCCGCCGATGAGAGCGTGAGAAGAAGAAGTCGGCAGGCCCCACCACCAGGTAAGCAGGTCCCAGATAATGGCGCCGGCAAGAGCGGCAAGAATTACGTATTGCGTGACCTGTTTGGGATCGACCAGGCCGCTGGCAATGGTTTTGGCAACCGCGGTCCCAAAAACAAACGCAGCAACAAAGTTAAAGACTGCCGCCCAGATAACTGCCAGGCGCGGCGAGAGAACGCGGGTGGAGACCACAGTGGCAATGCTGTTGGCGGCATCGTGAAAACCGTTGATAAAGTCAAAGGAAAGCGCGATCAGAATGGTAACAACAACCAATAATCCGCTCAGGTGCACTTAGCTCGCCTCGCGCAGGAAAAGTTTTTAAGGGACCACATGCTTACGCGCTCTTGAGGACCACGCCTTCCAAAACATTGGCAGCGTCTTCAGCTTTGTCAGTGGCGGTTTCCAGAACTTCGTACAGTTCTTTGAGTTTGATCAGTGAAATCGGGTCCTTTTCTTTTTCGAACAATACGGCGATGGCAGCTCGGGCTACGCCGTCAGCTTCATTTTCCAGCCGGTTGATTTCAACACAATTTTCGAGCACGTTGTCATGCTTCTTGCCCAGGCGAGCGAGGGCGTCAGTAAGCTGGTCAGATTGCTTGACGATAATGCCAGCGAGTATGGAGGCGGCTGGAGGGGCACTGGTGATTTTGTACATCACGAGCCGGACGCCCGCAGCATAAACAAAATCCAGAACGTCATCGAGCGAAGAGGCCAGACGGTAAATGTCTTCGCGGTCAAAAGGAGTGATAAAAGTCTGGTTGAGCTTGGTCAGAATATTGTGCGTCATGTCATCGCCACGGTGCTCAATGTCCTTTAGCTGCTGGACCCGGGCGTCAACGTCCTGGAAATCTTCCAGTGTTTGCTTGAGCAGCCGGGCGCCATCGCCCAGGTTGCTGGCCATTTCGGCGAACATGTCGAAGAACTTTATGTCTTTGGGGATGAGGCGAACCATGTATGGGCGCGTTCTCCTACAGTGTTAATAAACGGTTAAAGTCAACGGAGAAATATCGCATGCTGTGCGCAATCAGGTCAAACCAGAGCATTCGCAGCTAAAAAAGAAAAGGTCGCCGAGCGGCGACCTTTATTCTAACCTACTTATTTTAAATAGCTTACAGCGTACTTTCTATCTCAAACCCCCAGGCTTCCAGTAAAGGTTCAGGAATGTACTTGCTGTTTTTATTGCGGCGTGCCCACTCGCGCAGACGAGTAGACCGGATGTATTGATCAGGCGTCAGCTTGAATTCCTTGACAGCCTGTTCAAAAGAAGTTACAACGGGGATGACTGGCCCGATGGGCTCAGGCTTGCCCCAGTTAGGATTACCGCGTCGCCTTGCCATAGTAGGTTTCGCCCTGCCTTTGGATAGAGAAATGCGTACGATTATGATCTCTTAATTTAGATTCCTGAAAGCTGCTTTTGGTTTCAAAACCGGACTGAAAAAACCGTCCCCCGAATGCACTCTAATAGGAACTTATACGTGTCACAAAAACCATTCATTATAAAGTTTTTTTTTGCGATTTGCAACGGTTTTTAAGCTCGATTCTGCTCTTTCTCAAGACCAAACGTTTTCCTCGCCCCAGATCAAATTTTTTGCGATAACTCATGCACCAGCCTATAGATAGCTCATTTTGCCTGTAGCGGTATTACCAGCAGCTGGGATGTAGCGCTACAAACCAGTGTCTGATTTTGGTCAAAAACCTGGGCTTCGCAGAACAGGACGCTTTTCCCGGCCTTTAGACATTGCCCTACCGCCCTGAACCGGCCCTCAACCACCGGTTTCAGGTAGGCGACCTGAAGATTGATCGTGGTGGCGTAATTCGCCGGAAACACGTGTGAGATAGCCGCCACGGCACAGGCTGAATCCGCAATCGACGCCAGCACGCCTCCGTGCAACACTCCGTTCTGCATGAGCTGCGGGTGTACGTCGGCTTCAAACACGGCGCGTCCTGCTTCAACTTCTAGCAGCTCCAGTCCCAGCGTTTGCCAGTACGGAACAACGCCAACAATAAATTTGCGCAGGTCATTCAATTTGCGCGAGTCATCGATCCGCGGATCATTTATTCGAAGATCATCCATTCTTAAAGACCATCCATTTTTAGCTCATCCATTCTTGGTTGTTTACCATATCATCACCCTCTGCCGCAGGCTCCTTGTTGTTCTGAACAATGCGGGTTCATCCGGCAGCTTCTTTAGTATGATGGTGTGCCGAGTGGTACACCCGCTCGCGCAGGAGGACGAGAATGAGGTTTGTGGCGCGTGTTGTTGCGACAGTGATTCTGGGGTCCCTTTGTTTGACATCAGCTTTTGCGGTAGACGATGCAAAAGCGCTGGCAACTTTGACTAGTTCTGAGGCCAGCGCCCCAAACGCTACCGCCAGCTCCACCGCCTATCTGGCGCCTGCTGTTCCCATGATGCCGCAGGCCAAGGCTGCTTCCAGCAGTGACACCCATCCCGTGGCGGATCTCTTTGTGGGCTACTCCTTCGTACGGTTCAATACCAACGCCGGCACCAAAGAAAATTTCAACTGGCATGGCGTGACTGGCGCGATTGCGGGCAATGTGAATCGCTGGTTCAGCCTTGTGGGTGATTTGAGCTATTACACAATCAGTGATCTTCCGCAGGGAGTGAAAGGCAGGGCCTCCACCTATCTGTTTGGCCCGCAATTTTCGCATCGCGGCGAACGCTGGACACCGTTTGTGCACGTACTGTTCGGCGCTGCCCGCCTTTCTGACATCAGAATAACCGGCACTCCCACCGGCTCGGCTTTCTTCAATCGTGCATTCTCGGCGAATGCTTTTGCTACCGCGCTCGGAGGTGGCGTCGATCTCAACTTCAATAAGCACATTGGCTGGCGCCTGTTCCAGGGCGAGTATCTGCTGACCAAGTTCCATGACGGCTTTGATAACTCACAGAATAATCTGCGCGCTGCCACTGGACTGGTTTTCCACTTCGGCGGCAATCCGCCTCCACCACCGCCAAATCATCCGCCTACAGTCACGGTTGCCGCCAATCCCACAAAGGTCTTTGCCGGCTCCGGTGACAGCATTGTTCTTCAGGCGCAGGCTGCTGATCCTGACAACGACACTTTGAATTACAAGTGGACCGCCACAGGCGGCAGCATTGAAGGCAGCGGACCTGAAGTGCGCTGGAACTCCAGTGGCGTGAATGAAGGCACATATAAAGCTACCGTCGCTGTTGACGATGGCAAGGGCGGTACTGCCAACGCCTCCACTGACGTGAACGTGGAAAAGAAACCCAACACGGCGCCTACCATCACCTGCGCTGCCAATCCCGCAACCATCACCGTGGGGCAGCGCTCCAGCATCGCATCCACTGCCAGTGACGCGGATAATGACACTCTCACCTATAGCTACACGTCGAGCGGCGGCAAAATAACAGGTTCAGGCGCCAATGTACAATTTGATTCCACCGGCGTCGCGCCTGGAAATTACACCGTGACCTGCCACGTAAGTGATGGCCATGGTGGTGAGGCCGATGCAACCACTCAGGTTGCCGTACAAGCAGCTGCTCCGCCCAAGGAACAAGTACAGCTTGAGCAGAGGCTCTCTCTGCACAGCATCTACTTCCCCACCGCGCAGCCCACAGTGGGCAGCCCGGTCACCAGCGGACTGCTGGCCAGCCAGAAGCGGACCATGCTCACCCTTGCTGAAGACTTCAAGAAGTATCTGGCCTTCAAGCCCGATGCTCACCTGATCCTGCAAGGCCATGCCGATCCTCGCGGCGGCCCGGAATACAACAAGAAACTTTCTGAACGTCGCGTGGAGCGCACCAAGGCGTATCTGGTGAGCCAGGGCGTATCTGCCGACGCCATTGAAACCCAGGGTCTCGGCGAAGAAGAGCCCATGAGCGCCGAACAGGTCAAGCAGGCCGTTGACCAGGAGCAAGGCATCACCGCGGCGCAAAAAGCGCAGCTCAACCGCAACGCCAAAGTCCTGGCCATGGCCCAGAACCGCCGCGTTGACGTCACCCTCAGCACCACGGGACAGACTTCAGTGCGTCAGTTCCCATTCAACGCTGAGGACGCTCTCAACCTGATCAACCCCAAAGGCGTGGGCGGCGCGGCGGCAAAGAAACCCGCTCCAAAAACTGGAACGCCCAAAGCTGGAACACCGAAGGCAGGCGCCAGCAAGGCGGGAACGAAAAAAGCCCCGGCAAAAAAGCAGTAAACCCACACCGGGGTTCATTCGTAGACAAAAAGCGGCAGGCTCAAAAGGCCTGTCGCTTTTTTGCGCCCTTCCGAGAAGCGACAAACCAAATTCATGAATCAACGACGCTCTACGGATGTTCGGCCAACGTTTAATGGAACGCCAATGCAGTGGAATTAAGAGTGAACTAAGGGTGGTTCGGTGATTGACCAGCTGAACAAACCGCATGGTGGCCCATACGGAATCCGAAGTTGACCCTAGCGGCAGTTACAATGATGCGCTGGTATGGAGCAATTCATAGATGCTGTTGATCGGAAGGCCACGCACCACTCAAGACAAGAACTTCGATGAGTGATTCTTAGAAATATCTAATTCGCGGCAAGTTTACCAGGCATCAGGGACCACTGTTCCAAGACAGAACGTCATTATAATGGTGATCGACGTCACGTTCGGATTGCCTTCCGCAATGATAACTTAAATACCCATGCCAAGTTTCATGAGATGGCTGGACATTCGCATTTAATCCCGGCTGGGACATCAAGAACCAGCATTCAGGGTCGGTTTAGTTGGAGTTCGACAGTATGCCCACGTTGAACATCAGGCTTTTCGGACAATTCAGCGTTTATTGCGATGACGAGTCCCTCGAAGAGTTGATCCCAGGCAAGGCCAAGGAACTAATCTGCTATTTGCTGATACATCGCCAACGTCCTCTTGTGCGTGAATTCCTGGCCAACATTCTCTGGGACGATTGCACCACAGAACACTCAATGCAATATCTCCGCAAGGCCCTTTGGCAGCTTCACCGTACTTTCTGCAAATGTGCAGCCACAGCTGAACCCATCTTGCAAGTCAACTCACACTGGGTTTCGATAAATCCAAGGGCGGACATTTGGGTCGATGTCGTGGAGTTCGAGCGCTTTTGCGCGGGTGCTCTGAATCCTTCATTGCCCCCGGAAGCATCACGCCTGGATCTATTGGAGGCCGCTGTCAATATTTATCGAGGAGACCTTCTTGAAGGGTGGTACCAGGACTGGTGCCTCTGCGACCGGGGACGATTGCAGAACCTGCATCTCATGGTACTCGACAAACTTGTCGCCCACGCTGGGGCAAATCATGAATATGAAAAGGGGATAGATTACGCTACGCGAATCCTGCGCTGTGATCGGGCCCACGAAACCGCTCACCAGCACCTCATGCAATTACTCTACCTCTCAGGTGATAGAGCGGGAGCTCTTCGTCAATATGACAATTGTGTAACAGCCTTGAAGGAAGAACTGGGCGTGCAGCCGTCGGA
This sequence comes from Terriglobia bacterium, assembly GCA_020072585.1. GTDB lineage: Bacteria > Acidobacteriota > Terriglobia > Terriglobales > Acidobacteriaceae > Angelobacter. Next base: position 13,901 of record JAIQGL010000030.1, read on the forward strand.
ACACATCCGTCTACTCTACCAGCAAATTTGTGAAGACCACGCACCATTACTGACAGCCGGAACGAACGGCAACCATCGCGAGTCGGAGAAAGAGCATTCCCTGCTCCAAGGCACTTTGAATGGGCTTGTAAATGTGAAGAAAACACTGAATGTTTTGCAGGCCGCTGTCGATGAAAGTTTGGAACGTGTCCGCCTGGCCTTTCAGGCATCGAATCATACGGCTGACCCTAAGCGCTAAACCCTCTTTCAATATTACTTTTCAGCAACCATCTAAGATCTCGTGGGTAATTCTGCGGGAAACCTCATCTGATTTTTCACTAGATATGCGATCGGAACATATAAAGATACGCTCCAGGAATCTCTGCCTATCTATCTTGCTTAAGGAAACGCTCTGATGACTCTCCCACCACGGCTAACCAGTCATCGAAAATCGCAGGTATGGATTTTTTAAACTAGCAACGGAATTTACAGGAGGATCAAAATGAGTATGAATGGCGGTTGGGTGCTCCATTACAGTTGGGGACCCACAAATAGTTATTCGCAGGTGAATATCACATTCAACCCTGATGGCAGTTTTGCCGGACCCGGCGCCGGGCAATGGCGTCAGCGGGACGGTACGCTCATGCTGAGCTTCAATACGGGACCCGCTAAGTATGGCGGCAACGTTGACAGCAACATTGCATCGGGAGCAATGTCTACTTTCCAGGGATTAAACGGCTGCTGGTATTTGATCAAGCAAGGCACAACCGGGCTCCACGTTGAACATGGCAAGGCAACCATTGACGCGTCCGGGATCTCTGTGAAGGGAGGAAACTAGTATGGATCCGCTAAATCGTTCGCACTCCATTTTCGGGATCGTTCCACCTCATATCCTGGAAGCAATTGTCAGGTCGGGGGAGCCCAAGGAAAGAGAATGGGCACTCCGTGCTTTGGCGGCTGACACCACCATCCGCAGTTCGCGCATGAGTCTTCACTTAATGAAGGCTCTTACCAGGGTGACTCCGGTACCGGCGATCGCGCCTCACAAGCAGCGCAATGTGTACACGGCGAACAACACGACGACCCTGCCGGGGACTCTGGTCCGCTCGGAAGGGCAAGGTCCAACCAGTGACGTCTCCGTGAATGAGGCTTATGACGGTCTTGGCGCCACATTCGATCTGTACTGGAACATCTTCCAACGTAACTCGATTGACGATGCCGGAATGAACCTGCCCGCAACCGTCCACTATGACCAGAAATACGACAACGCATTCTGGGACGGCTCGCAGATGGTTTTCGGCGACGGCGATGGAATTTACTTCAATCGCTTCACGATTGCAGTAGACGTGATAGGCCATGAGCTTACTCATGGCGTCACTGCGCATGAAGCCAATCTCGCTTATCATGATCAGCCTGGAGCGCTCAACGAGAGTGTCTCGGACGTCTTTGGGTCCTTGGTAAAACAGTATGTGCACTCTCCACAGCAGACGGCCAGCCAGGCCGATTGGCTGATTGGCGCGGGGCTCTTCACTGCCAAAGTGCAGGGCGTCGCGCTCCGGTCCATGAAGGCGCCGGGAACCGCATACAACGACAGGGTGCTGGGCAAAGATCCACAACCGGCACACATGAATAACTACGTCAACACGACGGCGGACAATGGCGGTGTGCACATCAACTCCGGGATCCCGAACCATGCTTTCTATCTGGCCGCGGTGGCCTTGGGAGGCCATGCCTGGGAGAAGGCCGGGGCGATCTGGTATGCCACCATATGCGATTCGCGCCTCTCTGCGAATGCGCAGTTCCTGGACTTCGCCAACCTGACAGCGGAAAATGCCGCCAAGCTTTTTGGCGCGGCGGAACAGCAGGCTGTTATTAATGCCTGGCAGCAGGTTGGGATCAATATTGTCCCCATACCGCTGAAGATCTTCGGTAACTGGACACTCCATTTTAGCTGGGGTCCCACCAATAATTATTCTTCAGTCAACCTCATGTTTAACAGCAACGGAACGTTCTCCGGCGGAGCCAATGGCAAGTGGTCTCAGCAGGACGGTACGATCTTGCTGAGCTTCGACTCCGGCCCGGCGAAATATGCAGGCACGGTGGACGGCAATATAGGTACTGGCGCCATGTCAACTTTCAGCGGGCTTGAAGGTTGCTGGTATCTCTCAAAACAGGGGACGGTCGGCGTTTTGCCTGAGCTTGGCGCTGTGAGCCAACCAAAGATAATCGACGTAAATGGAAACGTCGTCAGCGGAGAGTTGGAGCTGACAGGCGTTGGTACCAAAGGTACACGCGTTGTGAAACGCGCTGGCTGAAACTTTAGCCGCCGGAGCGGCCCTCGCCGCTCCGGCGGAGCCCCTTACTGCGTCTGCGGCGCCGCAAGCGCAATAGGGTCGGCCCCTGGAGGAGTGGTGATTCTGGCAAGGATCAATCGGGGACTCGTTGAAACCATATTCGCAGCCGGCCTGCTGGTTTTCGCGGCGGGAACACAGTTATCATGCAATCATCGTACTCATTCTCCCGCGAAAAACCACTCACAGCCCACAAAGGAGCGAGTAATGAAATTCACTTTCATTCGAAGTGGAGGTTTCGCAGGTCCTGCTACAGCGCTAAAAGGCGAGGTCTCTTTTGAAGGCGGCTCTGCTAAAGCCACATCCGATTTCGGCTATCATCGCGATCTTGCACCGGAGGAGATTCAGACGCTGCAATCGAGCTTCATGCATCTCCCCCAGCAGCAGCCAGCATCCCGCCCCCGGCCTGACCAATATCAATACGACATTACGCTCGCCTGGGATGACGGCCGCGTGCAAAACCTGACCGTATATGGTGACGCATCCCCCGGGACCGAAAACCTGCTCGACTGGGTTCGTCACGAATGTGACCGTATCTGGACGCATCGCACTAATCAATGAGTCGATCAACCAATTTACGTTCTCGGGCTTCGGCCGGATGCCCCGGCGGGCGACACCCCAATGTAAACTAGAAACCCATGGAAAACGGTAACTCTCCGCGCGCCATATCAATCCTGTCGGGCGTTTTTATCTCCGCGGCAGCTTTTATTTTCTTACTCTGGGCCCTTGCCTGGTTCATGCCCAGGTTCCTTCACTTCGCCGATACCCCATACGCAAAATTGCTGCCCTTCATTGCGATTTTCTTCATCCTCTCGGGTGGAGCGCTTCGGATCCGGCGTAGCCGCCGAAGCCATCTTTAATCACTGCCTGCGCGGCTGAGGCTCCTGGTCACATGGTCACCTTGATTTCTCCGTGCCTCTGTGCCTCCGTGGCACAAAAACATCATCGTCCCAGCGCTTGCATTACCGCGGATGAACGCGGATTTGGGCCAAAAAGGCCGCCCAGACGGCGAGAAATAACAGGTCTTTGACAAATTAAATTTGCGCGTTACTGCGTCGCTTTGACCGCGGGAGATGCATTTCTCTTCAAGGTGGCAATCGACTCGGCGTAGGCCTGGCGCACTTCCGGGTCGGGTTCTTCCGTCATGTTTCGCTCCAGGAGAGCGATCATCCGCTTTTTCTCCGCGGAAGAATCACCCAGCAACAGTTCCCGCAATGTCAAATGATACGGCGGAGGTGCGAACCCTTTCCAATAGAACGCAAAATTGGCGGAAACCCACCAAAAGAACATCCAGTAGTGATATGCCAGATCAGGTCTGTAACGCCAAAGCAATCCAAAAATTGCCGCTATTAACAAGACCACTAGCGCCCTTAGCTTGCCCTGCATCATGCCAGGAACAAAGAAGCTGGCACAATAAACCACCGTGATCACCGCCATGTCTAACTGCCAGCTTAGGACAAATGAAGTGTGGCCCAGAGTGGGTGAGGTCACCAACCACCCCACAAACGCTGAGCACAGCAGGGCATAAAGCAATCGACGCCACCGGACCGCCGCCAGCACCTGGCGCCAATACCATGCCTTCGAGCGTCCTTGCTGGAAGGCCTCGTTCAAGTCACCGGCCAGCGCTTCCTGGTTAAGCTCGGGCCCAAACTCCTGCAGGATCCGTGCCGCCAGACGAGGTGGTTTCGCTGAATTCATAAGTTCTCTCCTTCCAGCTCAGGCAGCCCCCGCCACAATTTGATGAGCGCCTGCCGTGTCTCCCGCGCTTTGCGCAGCCCGTTGGACGTCACGCGGAAATATCGCTTGGCTTTGCCGCCCCGCTCGGCAGTCGCCTTGCCCAGATAGGACGAGACCAACCCCCGAGTTTCCAGCCGCTCCAGAGTCGCGTACACACTGCCCAGGGCGACCTCGCGGCCCGATTGCAGTTCGATCTCCCGTGAGATGGGGACGCCGTATGCATCGTCGCCCAGGCGCATCAGCGCCAGCATCACCATCAGTTCGAAATCGCCGAGATTACTCCGCTTTGGCATTTCTTCAATTATGATGAAGAAATCCTCTTGTTGGCAAGGGGTTTTGAGCAAAATTTTTTTGTCGGGCTACGGTCCTGGTTCGTAAACGACGCCGGCGAACAGGATTGCGTTGGTCTGGGTGTCGCACAGCAGCAGGGCGAAGGGACGATTGAAGACCAGGGTCTTCACGCGGGACACTGAGGCTGAAATTAACCCGCCGGTTGCGGCGGCGGCGGTGGTGCCCTCTTCATCCACTTCCAGGCGGGTCTTGTGTACTACGCCTCCGAGGAAAAAGCTGGGCGAACCCATGGGAGCAAAGTCGGCGCCGGAGTGGAAAGCGGCGCTCATGCCCATGCGTGAGAGAGATTCTTCAAGCTCTTCTTTATAGTCGAGCGTGAAGCGCGGCAGGCGCAAATCCAGCTCGATCTCCCTCGGGCCGGACCGTAGCTGCTGCATGGAGATTTTTGCCAGGACCTGCTCCGGGCTGCTCCCCGGCGAGGGCAGAATGGCGTAAAAGCGTATATGCGACGAGCGGTAATCGAGCGCGGCCGCCTCAAAGCCATCGCCTTTGCGATAAGCCCCGGAAATGGAAGGATTGTGCATCATCTGCACCTTCTTCCCGCCGCCGGAAGCCAGGCGAAAATTCTCCTGATGGGTTTCGTTCTTGGGGAACTGGTCGCTCCACGTGCCGTGAAAATAGACCGCGTTGGTGAGCAGGGCGCGCATGCTGCGGAGTTGCTCGGGAGAGATAAGGCCGGAGATCTTGCCATGGGTCTTCTCTTTTACCCATTTCTCGATCTCTGCGGCAGCTGAGGGCTGCCCGAAATTGAGCGTGGTGGCGTCTGCCTGGTAAGATTCGCGGCACCGCTTCACGAATTCCGCCGACATGGGCAAACTGCGGTCTGACCATAAGCCATTTGCGATGGAGAGCTCAGCTCCTCGCTCCGCTTGTAGCACCTTCATCAGGGCCGATGCGGAGCCGCGCAACTGGTCGTCGGTGAGGTTTTGCGGAATGGCCAGCGCCTGCCGCATGGCATTGCGCGTGGCGCCGCCAGCGCCGCTCTCGGTCATGGCCAGCGCCATGAAGATGCTGAGCGGAGAAATAAAGACGTTTTGCTGCCGCCGCTGCGCGGCAAGATCAACGACCATCCTGATTCCCATATCATTCACAGCCGCCGAAGCGGCTTTGCCTTGCGCAATGAATGCGGGGTCAAGCGGTTTGTCAGAGGGCCGGAAGGTGAATCCCAACGCGGCTGCCGCCAGCCCGATCACAACCATGCCGCACCACAGGTAAGTCTTGCGTTTCATACCTTGCGCCTCCTGATCGCGCATGATGAATCAGCTTTAAGCCGTACAAACCCCGACGGCTCGTCAACACGTGTGCCCTGATGCCATTAGAATGCAGAGCGCCCAGGCTTTATGCGGTTCCAGGCTTTAGGCCCAGGACTTATGCGTGAATCTCTGCCTTGGCCTTTATCATCTAATCATTGACTTAGTCGATGATCGTGGCTAAGGTGAATACAGATCTTTGACAAAAAGGGACGGCCAAAAGTTCCTTTTCCGTAGGCTCTTTCCGCGTTTCTCGCCGGAATGGCCGAAATGGGGGCGTCACGGCTTCGACGGAAATGCTTGCGGCCAAGAGGCATACCGGGGCGCATTCCCCCGTAAGTGGTGCAAAAACAATAATTGCCAACTCTAATCAGTTTGCATACGCAGCTTAATTAAATAAGTTGCCGCTCTCCGCAGCTTCGCCTACGGGCTGCGAAAGGGCGTCACACAGTAGGCTGGCTTGGTGACCCTATGTCCGGGGGCCTCCGGCGAGAACCACGGGCTAGCGGTTTGCGTTTCTTGTCCGTTCTAAGCGCAACACGCGAATCTGGCGGGGTAATTCCCGTTGGGTGAACTGGACTAAGTATGTAGGCTCTTGACCAGTAACATTTTCGGACGTGGGTTCAACTCCCACCGCCTCCACCAATTTTTCTCAAAGTCCCGACCCGAAGCGTAGTTGAGGGCCGGTAGCCTTCTCGGTTCGATACGACCAGGTATTTTCAAGAGAATGCAAAGGCTTCAATCTCCTCCCCGATTTTCCTGCATCCTTGGAGCATAGAATGAAAATTGAGATACGTTCCTGCCCCACATGAGAGAACAACAAAGCCAAGGTCACGAGTCTCGTGGCCCTCATTAAAAAGCAGCTCGGCATTGAAGCCGTGGTTACACCTGGCAAGACTGGTCAATTCGAAGTGCTCGCCGATGGGGAGAGAATTGCCGGGCGCGGTGGAAACTGGCTCACAAGAAGTTTTGGCGCAGGCTATCCCGATCTCGATGGCGTGATTGAGCAACTCCAGAAGCGCCGCAGCTAGCTTGGCCCGTATACCTCCTATCCAACTCAGCTCTAGAAGAACTTAAAATGTCGGACACCGAAAGCTGATGTTCGGCCGATGCGCGGTGCTCAGCCGGCTACCAGTTTCGGTGCCCGACTTTTTGCCGGAAATATGGTTCCGGCTCCTTACCATCTTTTTGTGACGGCAAGGAAAGTCAGAAAAAATTAAGCGACCAATTTAAATTGAAACGCTATCTCTGGCAGGCCAGAAGCGTTTGAAACAGCGACTAAAGATTTGGGGTGTGATATTTAGCGTCGAAGAGGTATGACCATGTGCGAGCGGTTCTGGCTGAACGCCGGAGCGCCATGGTTATCGAGCAATGCAAGGCTTATTGCAGCATCCTGTTGGCGAAACACTCTTGAAACAGTCGCCTGTAGCTTTCTGAAGTGAACATTTGAGGACCGGATACTTGCGCAGCTGGGAACCACGTAATTGAAGTCAACGGTCACCACCGGCGGCGTGTTGTCATACGGATCAGGGTCGTATGCGTCTGACCAGCAGCATGCCGTGCCGGCCAGAAGAAACATAAAGCCGAGGACCGTACCGCGCAAAAATCTGTGACCCAGCAAATGCATTTCGTGCCTGATCTTTCATTGCCTGAACCTGGTGGCGCTTCCGCGCGGACCAGCTCTGACACCTGAATACTAGCAGAACCCGGCTAGACACTAAAGATGAAAAGCCTGCCATCCACTCAAAATGTTTCAGGGTGCGGCCCTTGAGGCTGCACCCTGATTCAATTCGCTCATCGCAATCCCGATTGCGGTTTGAGTCAGCGGGTTAGTGATTGATGGTCAGGTTCAGATTGATGCTGGCGCTCTGCGTGCCGCTGGTGCCAGTCACCGTAATCACCGCGTTGGTCGGCGGACGCACTGTGGGAGTGCCCGGACCTGATCCTCCACCGCAGGCGCTCAGGCCTGCGATCAGGCCTATCGCCAACAGCATGAACACAACCTGCTTGCGTTTCCGTCGCAGGCCGAAGAGCACTCCGGCAAAGACGCCGGCAAACGCGAATAGCGTCCCGTATCCAGAGTGCGGCAAACCGGCGCTCTGCGTTCCAGAAACCGTCACCGTGATGGGAACATTGCTGGAAGCGGCGTTTACATGCACTGATCCCGGGCTCACACTGCACGTGGCTCCAGCAGGCGCGCCAGAGCAGGCAAACACAATGGTTCCGGTGAATCCTTGCGGGTTAAGCGCAATGTTGAACGTTGCGTTCTGTCCTGCCTGGATCGTTGCGCTGGTTCCGCCCGTGCCGGCTACAAGACCAAACGCCGGAGCTGGGCCAACCGTTACATTCACCGCGGACGTGGTAACCGCCTTGTAAGTACTGTCGCCTATGTAGGCAACGCTAATGGCATGGTTCCCTGCCGCCAGTGCCGCCTGGATAGAAGCTTCCGGCGCTGCGCCTGGCGTTGGCGAAGCAATCGCTACGGGAGATCCCAGCGCCGTAGCTCCGTCAAAGAACTGGACCGTGCCAGTGGGCAAAATCGCCCCGGCATTCTGCACTCGCACCTGCAAGAGCGTGGTGGGCTGGCCCGCCACTGCACTCACGGTAACTACCGGTGTGGCCTGCCCGACGGTCAGAACGCCATTCACTGCCGTCACGCTGTAGTTGCCGAGCTTGGCCGTGGGGTCTACCAGCGCAGGAATGACGGGATAAGTCCCGATCAGGCTGGCAGGGACTGCGGTGGTGGAGAACGTTGCACTGATGCTGTCACCGTTCTTAATACCAACAATAGAGCCGTTCAACAGCGGGTTCGGATCGCCATAAGCCCGCGTGACATTCGCCGCCGTGACCGAAAGCGCCGCAACAGTCACGGTAAGTGTGCCATTCGTCTTTGAAACGTTGTAGTTCCCTGCCTTGAGACCAGGATCAACCAGCGATGCCACAATCGCATAAGTGCCGATCGGACTTGCTGGGCTGGCGCTGCTGAAGGTGAGTGTAATCACGTCACCATTCTTCAGGCCGTTGATTGCGCCGGTGAAAGCCGGGTTGGGATCGCCATAGAGGCGCGTGGCATCTGCGGCGGAGACGCTCAGGGCCGCAGGGCTCACGATAAGAGTTCCATTGTTCGATGTCACGGCGTAATTGCCAAGCTTTGCTCCCGGATCAGCCAGCGTACCCACGATTGGGTAAGAGCCTGCCGAGCTGCCGATCACAGCGGCGCTGCTGAAAGACGCCGTGATGTCATCGGCGAGCTTCACACCGCTCAGCGTGCCGGTGAACACCGGGTTAGGGTCGCCATACAACCGGCTGGCGCTGGTTGCCGTTACCGAAAGCGGCGCCTGGCTGACCGTGAGCGTTCCGTTGTTCAACGTAACCGTGTAGTTGCCGAGCTTGCTGGTTGGATCCACTGGAGCAGGAATAATCGCGAACGCTCCCACCGCACTGGCCGGTGTGGCTGCCGTGGTGAATGAGGCCGTAATGTTGTCTGCATTCCGTAAGCCGGCGAAGGTGGCGGTGAATGCCGGGTTGGCATCTCCGTACAAACGCGTTGCATTGTTGGCGGAGATCGAAAGCGCTGCCGGTGTAATGGTCAGCGTTCCGTTGTTCAACGTCACTGCATAGTTCCCGGCTTTGCCCGTTGGATCCACCAATGCCGGTACCAGAACGTAAGAGCCTACCGGACTGGTCGGGGCGGCTCCGGCTCCGGAGACCGTAGCTGTAATGTTGTCATTGTTCTTCAGCCCAACGATGGTCCCTGCAAATGCCGGGTTCGGATCGCCATAAACGCGGGTTGCGCTACCGGCTGATATCGTCAGAGGCGCAGCGGTAATCGTGAGCACTCCGTTATTGGAAGTTACCGCATAGTTACCGGCTTTGGCGGTTGGATCGACCAGTGTTGGCACAATGGAGAAAGTTCCCACCGGGCTGCCCGCAGTCGCCGGGCTGATAAATGTTGCTGTGATGTTGTCCGCGTTCCTGATTCCCGTGATTGTCCCGGTGAAAGATGGATTCGGATCACCATACACGCGGCTTGCGTTGGTTCCGGTCACGGTCAGCGGAGCAGGATTGATGGTAAGAGTTCCGTTCAGTGACGTAACCGCGTAGTTGCTGAGTTTCGCCGTTGGGTCCACCAGCGTGGGCACGATTGGTGAAGTTTCAGCCGGGCTCGTCACCGTGGCGGCGCTGGCAAAAGTGGCTGTGATGTTGTCAGCGTTCTTGATGCCGGTGATTGTGCCGGTAAAGCTCGGGTTTGGATCACCGTACAAGCGGTTTGCATTCGCTCCAGCCACCGTAAGCGGAGCAGGAGAAACCGTGAGCGATCCGTTGTTGGAGGTCACAGTGTAGTTAGCCAGCTTCGCCGTGGGATCCACGAGTGTGGGCACAATGGTGAAAGCTCCCACTGGGCTTGTAACCACGGCCACGCTGGCAAAAGTTGCGGTGATGTTGTCAGCGTTCTTGATTCCCGTGATCGTGCCTGCCAGTGTCGGGTTAGGATCGCCATACGCGCGGCTGGCGTTAGCGGCAGTCACAATCAAGGCGGCAGGCGTAATCGTAAGGGCACCGTTGGTGCTGCTCACCGTGTAGTTAGCCAGCTTTCCCGTCGGGTCAACCAGCACGGGCACCAGGGGATACGTTCCCACAGCGCTCAGTGCGTCCGCTCCGGAAACGGTTGCGGTAATGTTGTCGCCATTCTTCAGACCAACAATCGTGCCTGTAAACGCCGGATTGGGATCGCCATAGATCCGGCTGGCGTTGCCTGCGGTCACAGTTAGAGCGGCCTGCGTAATTGTGAGCGTGCCATTGCTCGAAGTCACCGCATAGTTGCCCAGCTTGCTCGTAGGATCAACCAGCGTGGGCACAATCGCAAAAGTTCCTGCATTGCTGGCTGGTGTGGCTACGCTGGCAAAAGTCGCGGTGATCGCGTCACCGTTTTTGAGTCCTGTTACGGTGCCGGCAAAGGCCGGATTAGCGTCGCCATAGATGCGCGTGGCATCCGTGGCGGTTACGGTCAAGGGCGCTGCTCCAATCGTGAGCGTGCCGTTATTCGAAATTACCGTGTAATTGCCGAGCTTGGCCGTTGGATCAGCCAGAGTTGGCACAATCGCAAACGTGCCTACGGGGCTGGTGACCAATGCCACGCTGGCGAACGTTGCCGTAATGTTGTCTGCGTTCTTGATTCCAGTGATGGAGCCGATGAAAGCAGGATTCGCATCACCATAGATGCGGCTTGCGTTGGCGCCTGTGACGGTCAGTTGCGCCGGCGCCACGGTGAGCGTTCCATTGGTTGACGTGACCGTGTAATTGCCGAGCTTCGATGTTAGATCCACCAGGGTCGGCACGATGGGGAAAGCGCCAACCGGGCTGCCTGCCACCGCGGTGCTGGCAAAAGTTGCCGTGATGTTGTCAGAGTTCTTGATCCCCGTGATTGTTCCTGCAAAGACCGGGTTGGCATCGCCATAAATGCGGCTAGTGCTGGTGGCGCTCACACTCAAAGGTGCGGGGTCCACTGTGAGCGTTCCATTGGTGGAAAGCACGGTGTAGTTGCCCAGCTTGCTGGTTGGATCAACCAGAACAGGCACGATTGAAAATGTTCCAACAGAGCTCGCGGGTGTTGCTGTGGTAGTGAAAGTCGCGGTGATGTTGTCAGCGTTCTTGATTCCGGTGAGCGTGCCGTTGAAAGCCGGGTTTGCATCACCGTAACCACGGCTGAAATTGTCCGCTGCTACCGCCAGTGGCGCTGGAGTAACAGTCAGTGTTCCGCTGGTGGAAGTAAAGGTATAGTTCCCTGCCTTGTTGTTCGGATCAACCAGGGAAGCCACAATGGGATAAGCCCCCACCGGACTGCCCGCGACTGCGGGACTGCTGAAGGTAGCTGTAATAATGTCGCCATTCTTCAGTCCAACCAGCGTGCCGGTCAACGCCGGGTTCGGATCGCCATAAAGGCGGCTGGCGTCTGGCGCGGTTGCAGACAAGGATGCGGGAACCACGGTCAGAACACCGGTCGCGACCACCGTATAGTTGCCAAGTTTATTTCCCGGATCGCTGAAGGTTGCCGTAATGGGATAGGTCCCCACCGGGCTTGTGGCATCGGCTGTCGAGCTGAAGATTCCGGTGATGGCGTCGCCATTCTTGAGTCCAGTGACGGTTCCGGTGAAAGCAGGATTAGCATCGCCATAGGCGCGACTCACGTTTGTGGCAGCAGCCGTCAAGGGCGCAGGGGTCACGGTCACATTGCCGCTTGAAGTGACTGTGTAATTGTTCACGTTGAAGCCGCCCACGGGCACCAATACTCCAGTAATGGGATATGTGCCTACCGGGCTAGTTGAAACCGCCGTGCTGGAGAAGGTGGCAGTCGCCTGGTCTCCCGCTTTCAGTCCCACCACTGTGCCCGTAATCGCCGGGTTAGGATCGCCGTAAAGACGGCTCACGTTAGTTCCCGTAAGCACCAGAGGCGCTTTGGTGATCGTTAGCACCCCATTGACGAACGTGAAGATATAGTTCGTCGCCGCCAGTGTGCCAATGGAGCAAGTAATTGTCTGCGTCCCTGCGGGCGTATTCACGCCAGCAGATGAAGTGCAGTTGGCGGTCCCAGTGACAACGGCGGTCGTCTCGTTGTTCAGGAAACCTGAAATCACAAAGGTGAAAGGCGGGTTCGCGTCGCCGTAGACTCGTGTGGCGGGTTGCGTCGTCACCGTCAGAGTCGCTTTGGTCACGGTAAGGGTCGATGTGCCACTGCTGGCACCGAACTGATTGTCCCCGGCAAAGCTGACACTTAATGCTCCCACATAGGTGCCGGCGTTAATCGGAATCGAATTCTGCACCAGGCTCACATTGGGGAGCGTGGCTACACCCGTTGCGTTGGTCACTGCCGTACCCACAACCAGCCCGTTGACTGAAAATGTGATCGTACGTCCCACCACTGCGGTGCCGTTTGAAGTCCGATGCAATGTGGTTGAGAGCGTTGTGGTCCCAAAATATGTTCCGGTGGAATTGGCAACAATGAAATTTGTAGCTGATTGCGGCGCGGAGACGCTCACAACCGTTGTCGCCGAGTTGTTGACTGGATTGGTATCAACAGCAGATGAGTTGCTCGAGGCGGCGGTGTTGCTGATGGTATCGCCATTCAGAAGCGTGCTGAGGGTCGATCCAACAAGGGTAACTGTGCCCGATTGCCCGCTGGCCATTGAAGCAAATGTGATAGTGCGGTTTAGACCGGCGCCTTTGTCGCAGACGCCGCCTGGCCCGGCTGTGCAGGAAACAAAAGTCATACTGGCCTTGGGCAGCAAATCGTTGATTGCAACTGAAGCGGTGCTGGGGCCGTTGTTGGTGATCGTGATGTTATAGGTGATCTGATTTCCGGCTGTTACCGGGTTGGGAGAAGCGGTCTGTGTGACCGATAAATCCGTATGCGCGCAGCTTCGCGGTGGATAAGCGGCAACGCTCTGGATCTGCCCTGCTCCTGCAATGGCTGTATCGCCAACCAGTGTGGGAACAACTCCGGGAAGGATGTTAAAGACCGCCAGGCCGAAAGCATCGTCCGCGGAGTAAAGGAACAGTCCGGAATTGTCGCTGCCCATTCCTGCCGGGGTATGTCCTGTTGCAATATTGGCCAGGCCGATGCTGGTAAGGCTGCCGTCCGGATTGACGGTAAAAGAATTCAGGTCTTGGCTGCCCTGGTTACTCTGATAAAGGATTGTGTTGTCAGGCGTTAGAAACACCACGTTCGAATCATTGCCGGCCGCTGAAAACGGGCTGCCCAGGATCGGCGTTAAAGCGCCACTCGGCGCCACCGTCCACGCGTCAGTGATGGAAGACGTTGTACCGCCTTCTGCGGCGTACAGCAAGGTCCCGTCGCAATTAAAATCCAATCCACCCACAAGCCCAGTGCCGCCCTTGGCAAACGGAGAACCGGTTACTGCTGTCAGCGAACCATCAACGCCGCTGATGGTAAAGACTGAAACTGATGCCTGGTGTGAGACAGCCAAAAAACGGCCATCGCCCGAAATCTTCATGCCCACCATGGGCGTTGGCAATAAAGTGGCGGTGGCAGATGGGCTCAGTGATCCGTTCACTGCGACGCTGAAGGTCTTGATCGTACCGTTGCTTGAGGCCATCAGGAAGTGGCCGTCAGGTGTTGCTGCTAATGAAATCCCAGCACAGCTATCCAGGGTCAGTCCCGTGGCAAATGGAGAGCCTGCGACTGCCGTCAACGCGCCGGTGCCCGGTGCGATGCGAAACACACTCACGGTCTGGTCGCCGCTGTTGGAGACAAACAGAAGGTTGCTCGCCAGATTGGTTGTGATGCGGTCAATGCCGGCGCAGGCAACTGTAGCTCCAGTGCCGCCTGTATTCACGTTTCCAATCGAGGTGGCTACGCCGCCGGTGTCAACTGAAAATATTGAAATGGTATTGGACACGCCGCTCTGATTATTGACGTAGACAAAGTTGGTCTGGGCTTGCAAGCCCAGCGGGCATAGCATGGCCAGAATGCACAAGAGTGCTGCGAAAGGCCAAAATGAGCCAGCGACGTTTTGCTTTCCTCGCATGGCAGGTTCGGCACAAATCAAGTTCGCATCGTGAATGCTCATGACTCTCCTTCGGGGCCGCAGCCTCGTGATGACGATCCATTTTTTGGGAAAACGTCCCGGAAGGGAGTCCGGCTTTCGGGCCGAACCATACGCTTCTGAGGGAATTCGGAAACGGCCAGACGGCGCGCTTACATCATGAGCGCGAAACCTCGCTGGTGTTTTCCCTCAGGGAGAAGCCTTCGCTTCTCTTGTAAACAGAGCACATTCAGAATCCGTGGTTTGAATTAACGGGGGATTAGAGAAAGATTAGATTTCATAATATTTTCTGGATCTGGGATTAGTTGTAGGCGGGCATTAGCAAAAATTTGCCTGATTTTATAAAAAGCCTGCCGATCACTGATGGTTGTGCTGGTGGATGTTATCTTTGAGGCAGCTGGATTCGAACCTGAATTGTCTAAATGAATGTCCATTGAAGTCCTAAAAAAACTTTTCGAGCGGCATTTTCACTCGCCGGTGGAGCAGGTGCGCCCGTTGCAGGGGCAGCTCGGAGGCTCTGGGCGCACGATCGTGCGCCTTGAAGGCGGCAATCACAGCGCTATTGGTATTTTGTACGACGTGCGCGAAGAGAACGTGGCCTTTCTTGAATTCTCGCGGCACTTCCGCCGCTATGGCCTTCCCGTACCGGAAATCTATGCTGACGATCTTACTCACGGCGCTTATCTTGAGGAAGACCTTGGCGACACAACACTCTTTGAATTTCTTGTAAAAAACCGTAGCGGTGAAGATATTGCGCCCGCAGTAGTAGAGGCCTATCGAAAAGTTGTGGCCACTTTGCCGCGATTTCAGGTTGAAGCCGGCCGCGACCTCAACTACAAAGTGTGCTATCCGCGGTCCAGCTTTGACCGCCAGTCGATTGCCTGGGACCTGAACTATTTCAAATATTATTTTCTCCGGCTTGCTGGTATCCCCTTCAACGAGCAGGCGCTTGAAAACGATTTCAGCCGGCTGACGAAGTTTCTATTGACCGCTCCCCGCGATTTCTTTCTCTATCGCGACTTTCAGTCACGCAACGTCATGCTGCGTTATGGACAGCCGGTCTTCCTCGACTATCAGGGCGGACGTAAAGGCGCGCTGCAATATGACATTGCTTCCCTTTTGTATGACGCCAAGGCCGATCTGCCTCCCGCGCTGCGCCAGAGCCTGCTCGATCATTATCTTGAAGCGCTGAAGAGTTACATTGAAGTTGATCGCGAAGCATTCATGCAGCATTATTACGCCTTTGTTTACGTCCGCATCATGCAGGCATTGGGCGCGTACGGGTTTCGCGGTTTTTATGAACGCAAAGCCCACTTCCTGCAAAGCGTGCCGTACGCGCTGAAGAATGTGCGCTGGCTTCTTGAGAACGCCACCCTGCCTATCGCTCTGCCGGCGCTCACGGCCGCATTCAGGAGCATTGTGGCTTCAGAGAAATTGCTGGCTCTGGCAGCGGAATCAGAGAAGCGCGGGGCTGCTGTTTCACCAGAGAAATCGCAGGAGCAGGCTACCCTTGCAGATACGCTTACGGTACGGATTTTCAGTTTTTCATTTCATCGCGACGGTCCGCCCAAAGACGAGACCGGGCACGGCGGGGGCTTCATTTTTGATGTTCGCAGTCTCCCCAATCCCGGGCGCGAAGAGCGCTTTAAGGCGCTTACCGGCAAGGATGCGCCGGTGATTGACTATCTCAACCAGCAGGAGAGCGTGCACGAGTATCTGTCTCATGCAGTGTCGCTGGTCGATGCAAGCATCAGCAACTATCAAAGCCGCGGATTCAAGAACCTAACGGTGTCATTCGGCTGCACCGGAGGCCAGCACCGCTCCGTGTTTCTGGCGGAGCAACTGGCAAAGCATTTGCGCGCGACAGGCGGAACGCAAGTTGTGCTTCGACACGTTGAGCTGGAAAAGATGGAATTGGAGAAAATCGGCAAATGAAAGCCATGGTCCTGGCAGCCGGCCTGGGCACGCGTTTGCGCCCACTCACCAATGATCGCCCCAAAGCCCTAGTAGAGGTCGGCGGACGCACGCTGCTGGAAATCACTCTCACGCGCCTGCGCGAATCGGGAGTTCGCGAAGTGATCGTCAACGTCCATCACTATGCTGACATGATGGTGGACTATCTGAAAGCCGCTGGAAATTTTGGAATGCACATAGAAATTTCCGCCGAGGACATCCTGCTTGACACGGGAGGCGGCCTAAAAAAAGCCGCCTGGTTTTTGAGCGAAGGTGCCGGCAGCGCAGGGACGCCATTCATCCTGCACAACGTGGATGTCATCAGCAACATCGATATTCAGCGCATGGTGCAGTTTCACGTGGAGAAAAATGCGCTGGCGACGCTTGCCGTCCAGGAACGGACAACCTCCCGCTACCTGCTCTTCGACGAGCAGCTTCAGCTCTGCGGCCGGAGGGCAGTGAGCGACCAGAAAACTGAAATGGTTCGTCCTTCACAGAAGACGCAGGCATTTGCCTTTACCGGTATTCATATCATCTCGCCGCGGATCTTTCCCTTGCTGACGGAGGAAGGCGTCTTCTCAATTATTCCTGCGTACCTGCGTCTGTCCGGGCAGGGTGAAAGAATCATGGCTTCCCCCGCCGACGGCTACTACTGGCGCGACCTGGGCAAGCCGGAAAATATTCAACAGGCAGAAAAAGATATGCGGGAAAAGATTGTTACCTAAGCTGGGATCACGCCAGATTCGCGGTTACCCAGGCAACGTCAGTCGGATCGGCTAGCGGATAGCCCAGTTCCTTCCAGCCGCCAAAGCCTCCCTGCAAAGGCCGCACTCGCGTGATGCCCAGTTTTTGCAGCTGCTGTGCCACCCGGGCACTAGTCGCTTCATTAGGACAAGTACAGTAAAGAATAATCTCCTCATCCTTGGGCAGAGTATCGGCGCGGCTGGTGACTTCATCAGGCAGCACCCGGACGGCGCCCGGAAGTGTCCGCGGATCGGCCACGGAGTCGAGCGGGTGACGGAGATCAAGAATCACCATTCTTTCTCCCGAATCCAGCATCCGGCGCACGTCCTCAGGAGTAATGCGTGACTTGTAGAGTTCTTTCAGGAATTTGCGCCGCCGCGCATATTTGACCCCGATGTTCGCAGCCAGCACGACCAGACTGGCTTCAAACACAATAGGAGCTACGGCGGAAGCAACGTGTGTGCGCTCCACCGGCAAATATCCTGCGAGCATCAGGACTAGAATCCATATGGCTGATCCGGCCGTGTTGATGACAAAGAAATGCTGGCGCTCAACCCCTGACAAGCCAGCCACAGCCGGCACCACGTGGGATACGCCCGGCAACCACTTGGAAAGAAGCAAAGTGCGGTTGACGCCTCTTTCAAAAAATATTTTTGAACGCCGGACGCAGGTATCCGGCTCCAGGGAAATGCGGCATAGCATGGAAAGAACGGAGTCACCTTTTTTTCTGCCCAACTCGTACCATAGAGTGTCACCGCCAATGCAGGTGGCAAGGGCAATCCAGACGGCCACATCAAAACGCAGCTGGCCCCCGGCAGCCAGCGATCCGGCAGCAACCAGGACCGGAGAAAATAACAGGGGTGCACCCATCCGCTCCAGTAACCCGGAGCCCAGTAGCACAACGTAGGGATGGCCTAGCACCAGATGCAGGATTGATTTCACGTGGAAAGGGTCCTCTGGAGCTTCCTGAATCAGTAAAAGCTGCGTTCTTTTCCTAGTTTAGATACTCTAATGCCTGCGGAGATTCCGGTTGCTGAAAATATTTGCGGTATTTCTTGGTGTTTTACTCATTTTACTGGTGTTATGGGAGACATTTGAAACCATTGTGCTCCCCCGCCGGGTCACGCGCCAGTTCCGGCTGACCAGAATGTTCTATCGGTCCACGTGGCGACCCTGGGCCGCATTGGCGGCAATACGCGGTTCCAAAAAGAAACGCGATTCCCTCCTGAGCTATTACGGCCCACTCTCATTATTATTGCTGCTGGCTTTCTGGGCCGTCACTATGGTACTGGGATTTGGTCTTCTGCACTACGGGCTGCATGACAAGCTGTCCGGCGCTCTTTTTGCCAGCGACCTTGGCAACGCACTCTACCTGAGCGGCACAACATTCTTCACCCTGGGCCTGGGAGATATTCTGCCCGCCTCTCCTTTAGGGCGCTTCATTACAGTGCTGGAATCAGGAATCGGTTTCGGCTATCTGGCGCTGGTGATTGGTTACCTCCCGGTGCTCTATCAGGCATTTTCGCGCCGTGAAGTGACTATCTCCCTGCTTGACGCACGCGCCGGTTCGCCCCCCACGGCCTATGAGATGCTGCGCCGGCAGAGCGGCGTACACGGTATGGAAGCCCTCACGGAGTTGCTGCACGATTGGGAGGGTTGGTCAGCCGACCTGATGGAAAGCCATCTCTCCTATCCCGTACTGGCATACTTCCGCTCGCAGCACGATAACCAGTCATGGATCGCATCGCTCACGGCCATTCTTGATGTCTGTGCGCTAGCTATGGTCGGTCTGGAAGGCATGTGCCAGTATCAGGCGCGGATGACGTTTGCCATTGCCCGGCATGCCCTGGTGGATCTGAGCCAGGTGTTCAGCGCTCCACCGAACAAAGACGCCTCCATTAACCGGCTGCCGCCGGAAACCCTGGACGCGTTGCGCAAGGGGCTGCATGCCTCCGGCTTTGTTCTGGCCGATGGCGATGAGGCAGCCGAAGAGCTGCGGCGTTTGCGATCGCTCTATGAGCCTTACGCTCTTTCACTGGCAGGATACCTGCGGCTGGAACTTCCTCCGTGGATCAAGGGCGCTACGGCAGCAGCAAAAGACAATTGGCAGACCACGGCCTGGCAGCTAAGCCAGGCACAACAACAACAGAAAATTCCGGCGCATGATGATCATGGATGAAGCGGCTTTTCCAGGTTCCGAGCGAGCAAAGAGAACCCTGTTGTGCGGAGATGCTATGGACAACTCGATTCCATCATCTCCTGATATAACGCACCTCATAATCCTTGCCATCGACTCTGCTGACTCTTAGCAGGTAAAGGCTTTCCGCCCACGTTCTTCCTTCATCCTTGCTTTCTTCTTCAAGCCTGAAGAATCCAGTTTCAGGATTATTCTTCTGGTCGTCTGGCATTAACGTAATGGTGTTTTCCCGCAGTGTGTAAGCCCCATTGCCGAAGTATGCCTGCGTTGTCTGCAACACCTGAGTATTGGAAATCCGGTTGTATTGCTGGGCGGCAGCAGCGCCTCCATAGCGGCCATTGGGGGCAAAGGTAAACTGGTCTGAGGCGGTAGCAGTGGCGATCGTCCAGACTCCAACCAACTTCTTACGGATCTCGGGAACCTCGGCCGGAGGCTTCCAGCTTCTAAATCTCAAACTGTGGAAAAATCTGGGCCAGGCATTGCCAGCGAGCTCGCCCAAACATGTGCTCACCAGAGGGTCTTTGGAAAGTCCGGAGATAACTGCCAGATAATTGCCCAGCCTGGCTACCATTACGAAACCAAGCAGCGATGCATACATGCCCGGCGGGTTGCTGGGTTTACCAATGCCTCTTTTCAGAATCAGATAATCCCATCCCTGTCCTGAGGTGCCGCGAACAACAGAGGGCGTCAATGGCGTGCCGCGGCTGGTCTGGTTACGAGGCTCATAGGTCTTGAAGATATCCCGAAAGAGATCATTGGCATCGACCTGCAAACTGGGCCCCGCCGGACGCATGGGCCACATGCTGATCAGGCATCTCTCGCCTGTATTGGAGACAGGCGAGGTGAGCACGATTCCATCCGGATACTGTGCGGCCGTCCATCCTGCCGGGGTGGAGTACAGATATTCACCCAGAGTGGCCGGGTTGCCGCCTTGACCGAAAGCTAAAACGGATCCTGCACTACCCACCCAAAGAATAAAGAAGAGCCCGCGACGCAAGCGCTCTGCAATCATGCTGCCTCCGGAAGTGGCATGTGTTTCGTGGCCCTTGATACGTTTACTGGCTGCGGATTTTACCCTTTGAACATCGCGAATACCAGCCATACAATTTCACCATGGTCACTACGCCTATTGATACCGTTACGTACTCTGCATTTGCGCGTCGTCCTCTTCGTCCTGAAGACTGTGCTCTTGCCGTCATCGACATTCAGGAGAAACTGTTGCCGCCCATCCATGAGAAAGAACGGCTGGTGCGAAATTCGCAACTTCTGGTCAGGCTGGCTGACATCCTGTCACTGCCGGTGATAGTAAGCACGCAGTACGAAAAAGGCCTGGGGCAAACGGTGGCAGAGATCACCTCTCTTCTGCCTGACGTAAAGCCCGTGGACAAACTGGAGTTTGGCTGCTTTGGCAATGGCGAATATTGCTCTCAAGTCGGCAAGCTGGCAAACCGGAACACGCTGCTTCTATGCGGTATGGAAGCGCACATCTGCGTCATGCAAACAGCGCTGGGAGCCTTAAACCAGGGGTTGAATGTTCACGTTGCGGCGGACGCAGTGAGTTCTCGCACTGAGTTGAACTGGAAGCTTGGGTTGAACCGCATGCAGGCAGCAGGAGCGGTGCTCTCATCAGCAGAAATGATGATTTATGAGTTGCTGGGCAAGTCTGGAACACCCGCCTTCAAAGAGATGTTGAAACACTTAAAGTAAAACTTTACCAGCAGGTCAATGTATAATCATGGCTGGTTCAGCAGTCTTTTCCCCTTGTATTCGCGGGAAGAATCGGCAGTGATTTTCTGAAAGTGTGCTTTATTGCACAGCTACTCTGGATGCGGGGTGTTCTAATCAGTGAATGGCCCTGAAAGTCCTGACCTGTGGATCAACCCAAAAGTCCAATCTGGGTGGCGGAACTACAGTAACGCTTTGCCGAAGGCCAAAACACATAACAATTTCGCAGTTCCTGGAGCTGGCTGATGGTGCCATCGCCGTCAAAAAGCCAGTGAAGAAAAAAGCCGTGATTGGCGCGCCTGACGCGGCATCTTCAATCAGCAACCATTGGCAAAACGATTAAAGAACAATGAACGGGTTCCAAAGCGGTTTAAGAAAGTACCACATCCTGGATAAAAACGCTGGTCTGGCAAACAACTATACTCGGCTGGCACATCAGCCATGATAGACAACATGATTTTCTAGAAGAGGCCTCATGAGAGTCCACCTTGTGAACCCGAGCGACACCTCGTTTGGAACGGCAGTGATTACGCCCCGCTGGCTATATGTTCTGGCTGCGGCCACGCCCTCCGCATACGGCGATCCGGTTATTTGCGATGAAACCCTTGACCAGCTTGATCCTCTCACGATTACCCCTGGTGACGTGGTTGGCATCGGCGTGCACACCGGCAACGCGCTGCGTGGATATGCGCTTGGGCGCATCGCCAGGGAGCGCGGCGCTACCGTTATCTTTGGCGGTATCCACCCCACTCTTTACTCAGAAGAAGCCTTTGAAAGAGGCGGCGCCCACGCGGTGGTGAAGGGTGATGGCGACCAAGCCTGGCCGGATGCTCTAAGGGACAGCGCCAATGGCACGCTCAAACGAATCTACGAAGGTGGAAGGGTTGGCCCCGAACAATTCAAATCAGCGCGCTGGGACCTGCTGCCGCAGGGACGATACATGTGGGCCTCAGTCCAGACAGTACGCGGCTGCCCCAAACATTGCTCTTTCTGCTCAGTATGGCGCACGGATGGCCAGAAGCCCCGGCAGCGCGCGTCTGACACGGTGATTCAAGAGATCGTAGAACTGCGGCGGCTTGGTTATCGTTACATCGCTCTGGCTGACGATAATTTTTATCCGGTTTCGCTCACGGATATCCGCCTGGCGGAGCGGCAGAACAACCAGCATCGAGTGGCGGAGCTGAAAGCGATCCGCAATGAGCGCTTTGAATTGATGTCACGCTTGGCGCATTTGCCCAAAGATATGGTTTTTTTCACTCAGATCACCATGGAAGCTGCCGAAGATCCGCAGTTTCTTGACGCGATGCATGCAGCCCACATCAAGGGCGCACTTGTCGGCGTGGAAGCAGTAACCCCGGCTGGTCTCAAGGACGTGTATAAGGATTTTAATTTTTCCGGAGAGGAACTGGTTCGCCGGCTCCAAGAATTTAAGAGCCACAACATACACATTCTCGGCTCGTTTATCTTCGGGCTTCCGTCAGACCGGCAAGCCACGTTTGAAGCCACGTTGGATCTGGCGCAACGCGCGGAGGTGACCTTCGCGCAGTTTGTCATGCTCACGCCTTTTCCGGGAACGGTGGATTTTGAGAAATGGGAAAAAGCGCAGCCTGATAGCGCGCGCGTGCACGATATCCCTCTCAGCCGCTTCTGGCTGATTCCTGCCCAGTTTCGCCCAAAAATGTTTATGGAGCACCCGGTCATGAGCTGTGACGAAATCCGTATGCGGACGCAGGGTGTATGGGACAGGTTTTACAGCTTTAAGTCCATCTGGAAGAGGTCCAGCTGCACTCCTAACTTCAAATCGCGGCTGGCGTTTGTCTTTATTTCCAAACTGTACCGGCAGATGTATGCGGGAACCGGCATCTCCACGGACAGCGCACGGCGCAACAGGTCCAGTTCCTGGGCGCGATTGCTGGCAAAACCCTGCCGCCGCCTATTTAGCTCCAGCCCCATGCCTGGATTGCAGGTTCCACCCGCGGTGGCGCAGCCAAAGATCAGGCAAGAAGTTGAGGCAAGAGCTTAAAGAGTGATCTTGAACGGTGCTTAGCTGACAGCTAGATATTTTTCCACGAATGCCGGATCGAGCGTCCGCCGTTTGGTATGGTCGAAGACCACATCCTTCACTGATATTTCACCGAGTAATCGGGCTCCAATATCCTCTTCCAATACCTGCCACGACGAATCTGCAACCTTCTGCTCTACCCACAATGGCAAAGTTTCGATTGAATAATTGTCCTCGTAATCATCCCTTACCTCATCAAAGTGACTCGCCAATAAAAAAAGATGGTTGTGGTAGCGGAACATGATTATGCGTGGAACATCATAAAAATCGACGTATTTAAACGGTACCATCTGGAGTATTGTCCTCAATAAGCCTGCTGCAATGAAGAGTGCTCCTCGGCAAGGGCTAAAGGCTAAGAGCTAAAAGCTGGTTTTTATCCTGCTTCCTCTTCACTCTCTTCGACTGTCCGCTGGCCCATCACGCGCGTCTCACCGCCGATCAGCTCCAGCTTGATAGGCGATTCACCGGAAAACTTTTCCACCAGCTCAGCCAGCCGTTGTGAGTGCGTGACCACCCATAGTTGCGAATACTTTCCCGCATTGACCAGCTGTTTGGCCAGCGGCTCCAGCAGATCGGGGTGCAGGCTGGTCTCCGGCTCATTCAACGCCAGCAATGACGGCGGATGCGGGCTCAGCAGCGCAGCCAGCAGACACAGATAGCGCAGTGTGCCGTCTGAAAGTTCCCGTGCTCGCAAAGCGCGCCGCAGTCCCGGCATGCGCAGTAGCACGGCAAACATCCCTGTGTCTTCGTCGTGTTCTATCTCAAGTGATGCTCCCGGGAACGCCTGCCGGATGGCCTCATGCAGGTCCTGCGATTGCCCGACTTCATTGATGGTCTGGAGCGCCGCGGCCAGATCGCGGCCATCATGGGCCAGCACCGGTGTGCGAACGCCGACTTGCGGATGCCGCAAGGGAGACTCTGGGTCTGTGCGGAAGTGATGATAGAAGCGCCAGCGGCTGATTTCGGTGCGTAGCGACGAAAGCTCAGGGTAGAGGTGCGGCTCGCGCAGCTGTGAAAGCACGGATTCGGTAGGCAGCAGCTCCCCGGTATAGTCGGCCAGGCGCTCGTCATTGTCCAGAATCCATGCGCCTTTGGGGGACCGCTCAAAGAACGTGACCTTGAGGCCGTGCGGAGCGTCCATCCACACGCGTTCTTCTTTAACTTCAGGATCAAGAGAGAACGCAGACTTTTCGTTACCGCTCTGCTTGGGCAGACCGCATACCAGCTCGTACGAAAAAGTGTCAGTCTTAATGCCCAGGGTCATGCGCACCGGCTCCATTCGGATGGAGCCCATAGACCGGCTTTTACGCGCACCGGCCCACAAGACTGAAGGCATTCCGCCCTCTTCCGCAACCACCTGGGCAAAGCCGCCGGCAGCTGCTTTTGCCAGCAGGAATACGGAGTTATAAAGGTTGGTCTTGCCTGTAGCGTTCGCGCCGGTGAGAACGTTGATCTGGCTCAAATGCAGCCGCAGGCTGCGCACCGAACGGTATCCAGTCACATGAATTTCACGTATGGCCACGGAGGAATATTAAATGAATCCTGCCGAATCGTGACAAATTACAAACCTGAAATGACAAAAGTTTTTGATGGTTCCTGTTGCCATGGGCAGCCACCTTCTTGAATACAATATCCTCAATGCCGCAGGAATCTCCATCTTGGGCGCTGGTGCATGATGACACCTTCCGCCGCCTGTGCCGGGCACGTGATCTGCTTGCCGCCGAATACCAGTCACAGATCCTGCTGGATACCGCCGCTCGCGAGGCCTGTCTTTCTCCATTCCATTTCCACCGGCTGTTCCGCTCGACTTTCGGTGAAACGCCGCATGACTTCCTCACCCGCAGACGCATGGACCGCGCACGCCACCTGCTTGCTTCCGGTGAAATGACGGTCACCGAAGTCTGCATGGAGATTGGCTACTCCAGCCTGGGTTCGTTCAGTACAAAGTTCCAGTCGCTCGTCGGGCAGACGCCCACGGAATATCAGCGGGCCGTCCGGAGGGTCTTCGGTTACCAGCGGCCATGGAAGATCATGCTGGTTCCCGCCTGCTACTTTTCCGCCTATGGCGCAATACAGCAAGAATTGAGAAGCGGGCCCGCACCTCTCTAATTAGGATGTGAAGCGAAGGAGGACGCATGATTCAGCGCATGTCCCATTCCGCTATCTTTGTCCTTGATCAGGATGTGGCCAAGGATTTTTATGTGAACAAACTCGGGTTTGAAGTGAGTATGGATGAATCGATGCCTAACGGCTTTCGCTGGCTCACGGTAAATCCCAAGGGCCAGCCCGATCTTCAGATTATCCTGATGAAAGTTGCTCCCTCGCCATTTGAGGGCGCGGGCGTGCAGAAGATCCAGCCGCAAGACGTGGAAACGATCCGCGAGTTGATGAAGAAGGGCGCATTCGGCGCTGGCGTCTTTCAGACCGCGGACTGCCGCAAAACTTACGAAGAGATGAAGGCCAAGGGCGTTGAGTTCCTGTCTCCGCCAAAGGAGCAGTTCTATGGAATTGAAGCGGTCTTCCGCGATCCGTTTGGCAACTGGTTCAGCATGACCCAGCCCAAGAACATGTAACGGCAATCTGCGGCAAGCGCTGCCTGTCATGCCTTGCCGCTTGTGGCCTCGCACGTCCTCTCCTACCCTGCATTTGTAGAAGAGGAGGCTTGGCGGCATAATGTCAGCGATTGATTGGCTGCAGATTGTTCGAGGCTTTCGCTATTGCCTGCGCTGGAGCATAGCGGTGTTCGTCAGCGCCTTCGCGACAAGGCCGCGAAAGAAGCATCGCTGCTCGCGACCCAGATTGAATGAAAGTTCTTGATTTGAATAGCTAAGAACTCACTCATACCTCAAGGCCACAATCGGGTCTACCTTCGTCGCGCGGCGTGCCGGCAAATAAGACGCCAGCAGCGCCACGGCAAATAGCAGCATCGCCACTGCGGCAAAAGTGAGCGGATCGGCAGCGCCAATTTCATACAACATCGTCCGCAGAAAACGCGTGAGAACAAACGAACCCGCAAGGCCCAGCGCCACGCCAATGGCCGCAGTGACCGTTGCCTGGCTCAGCACAAGGCGCAAAACATTGCCGGCGCTTGCGCCCAGGGCCATACGGACCCCCATTTCGCGGGTTCGTCGCGCCACGGAATATGCCAGCACGCCGTAAATTCCCGCGATCGCCAAAAGCAGCGCTGTCCCGGCAAAGATTCCAAACAAAACAAGGTTGAAGCGGCGAGCATTGGTGGATGCCGCGAATATCATGGCAAATGTGTTCGTGCTTGGCGGCACGTCAGGGGCAAGATCGCGGATGATCTTGCGCGCCGAAGCGATCACGGTCGCCGGCTCACCGGCAGTGCGCGCTACCACGCTGAAGTGGCTGGTGGCCTGCGGCCTCTGGCGATAATTAACGTAGATTGTAGGCCGCGGCGGAGATTCCAGGTTACGCTCGCGTACGTCGCCCACAACCCCGATCACAGTCAGCAGACGCGGATCGCCGTCCATGTTGCCGAACTCAATGGTGTGGCCGATCGGGTCCTGATTGTGCCAGACCTCTTCCCGCGCGAGTGACTCACTGATGACCGCCACATGCGGCGCATCCGCTCCGTCGCGGTCATCAAACAGACGCCCGCGCACGAGAGGAATCGCAAGGCTGCGGAAGTAGCCTTCATTCGCCACGGCATAGTCGGCGTATCCGCCCTGCTTGGGATCGCGAAAGAGCTGGCCGAAAAAGTCTGACAGCTCCTTCATCAGCGCAGGATTCTTATCAAGATCGCCATGAGCGGCGCGATTGATCATCGCCTGAACCTGTGGAGTGAGCTGCTGCGGGTTCACCGTGGCGAAACCGCCATTCGACGAGATGCCCGTAGCCAGCGGAAGAGCGTTCGTACCGCCGACCTCTTCCACGCCCGGAAGTGCGCGCATGCGGCCAAACAGATCAGTGAGAAATTGCGCGCGGCGAATCTTTAAATCATTTTCAAAAGCTGACGGCAGCGCCAGGTCAACAGTAACGATTTTTTCGGTGCGAAATCCGGGATCAACCGAGAGCACATGCATCAAGCTCCGGCCCAGCAGTCCCGCGCCGACGAGAAGAGTAAGTGTGATGGCCAGCTGTAAAACAACAATGCTGCGCCCGATAAACTGCGTGCTGAAGCTCCCAGCATTACCTCTGCCGCCCTCCGCCAGTGAGGCGCGCACGTCACCTGCGCTGGCGCGTATCGCCGTGAAAGTTCCCAGGGTTACCGCCACCAGCAAAGAGAGTCCCAGGGCAAAAAACAGGACCGGCAGGTTCAAAGACACACCGGCAATCCCGGGCGTTTCCGGTGGCGCCAGGGCAATCATCCATCGCACGCCCCAGAACGCGGCTATCACGCCAATCACGCCGCCGGTCAGCGAGAGCAATAACGTTTCCGCCATAAACTGGCGCACCATCCGGCTGCGGGAAGCGCCCAACGCGGTGCGGACAGCAAGCTCAGCTTCGCGCGATGCGGCCTGCGCCAGCAAAAGGTTCATTACGTTGGCACACGCTACCAGCAGCAGAAAGCCGACCGCGCCCAGCAGGATCAGCAACGATTGCCGCACCGAACTGGTCAGGGCTTCCTGCAAGGGAGAAACCGCTGCGCCGACCAGATCCGCGTCGTCGCCGTATTGTTTCTTGATGCCTTTGGCAATCGCGCCCAGGTCTTCTCTTGCCTGCGCCAGGGTCATGCCATCGCGCATGCGCGCAATCGCCTGCCAATTGTGGGCGCTACGGCTGGGCAGTGGTAGAGAGAGCTCACGGGGGATCCATACATCGGCGTTTTCAGGGAAACGGAACCCGGGCGGCAGCACGCCGACGACAGACGCTACATCGTTGCCCACATGCAACTTTACTGCGGACAGATCCTGCGTCGCGTTTAAATATTGCTGCCAGTAGCTGTAGCTCACCAGCACAACTGCGCCAGAGCCGGGATGCTGATCTTCGGCGGCAAAGCTCCGTCCTCGCACCGGCGCTACCCGCAGCAATGGAAAGAAATCGCTGGAGACGGTGGCCACCATCACGCGCCGGGGCTCCGAACCGCCGCTGACTGACTGAAGCCACGCACTAAACTCAGCCAGCCCCTGCAAGGAATGATTTTGCTGGCGCAAGTCAGTGAAGTTTGGATCAGCCAGGTCCATGTTGTGCCCCTGAGCACTTTGTTCCGAGACCTGGACCAATTGTTCCGGCTGCGCATAAGGCAACGGCCGCAGCAAAACGCCGTACACCACACTGAAGATCGCCGTGGTGGCGCTGATTCCCAGCGCCAGTGTGAACACCGCAATCAGGCTGAACCCCGGATTCCGCCTGAGTACGCGCAGACCGTAACGCAAATCCTGAGACAAAGCGCTCATCCAATTCCCTCCCCAGATGTTGCGAGTGACTTCCTTGATCAGGCTCACGTTGCCCATTTCACGCCGCGCGGCATAGCGCGCTTCTTCCGCTGACTGGCCGCGTTCGCGGCGGTCCTGCTCGGCCATGCGCAAGTGGCTGTCAATTTCTTCGTCCAGCTCCTGCTCGCGTCTTTCCCGGTCACGGAAACTCATGCCTTGTTCTCCTCTCCGGACGGATTCAGGATGCCGGCCATTCCCTCCATGACCTGCTTCCAGCGCGACCGCTCCGTAGCCAGCTGCTTTCTACCCAGCGCCGTTAACCGGTACGCTTTCACTCGCTGCTTGTTTTCAGAGACCTTCCATTCGGAATCAATCCATTCCTGCTTTTCCAGCCGGTGTAGCGCCGGATAGAGCGAGCCTGTATCCACCTGAAAGACTTCACCGGAATTGTCTCGGATGGCCTGGCTGATGCCGTACCCATGTTGCGGCCCCCAGCGGAGCGTCTGCAGGATCAGCAGGTCAAGCGTGCCTTGCAAGAGCTCGATTCGATTCTGATAGCGTTCTTTCCTGGACATGTAGAGAGCCTACACCCATGGGGGTAGGTTGTCTACAGCCAAGAGGCTCGCGCTCTTATCGGGAGAATAGAGGGAAGAAAACAGCAGATAATTTCTTTAATGTAGATCCGCTGGTGCTAGGCGCGGGGCCAGCCAAAATCGCCGGGAATTGTAAATAGTGGGCGTTCCAAGCTCCGCCTTTTCTGTCGCTCAATCATCGTTTTCTCCGCCGGGCGAGGGGAGCGCTTCCACTTCAACGTCGGATTCCACATAGACTGAGATGACCGTGCCTTCCTTGATGGTAACGTGCCTGGCCGAAAGAACACCCAGCACTCCGGCGAGCCCGAATACAAGTCCTCCTGCCACCACGTCGCCGGCATCAGTTTTGGCTTTCTCCCGCAGACCGCCCGCTATTGGCACTGGCTTGCCGCCAAGCAACAGGCTGTCGAGTTCGATCACGAGCTTCTTGGCCGACTCACGTTTCTTCTCCGCCGGCCTTCCTTCGGTCACCCTGGCAAGGGCGCGTAGCCCCTTTCTTGCCACCAACTGGCCGTCAGCTTTTACATCTTCATGCAGTACCAGCTCCACAAGATCGCCCACCACGGCGGTCTTGGAGTCTACGGTCTGCGCAAACCTGAGCTTTAACTCGCTTCCTGCCTTGAGGGTAACTTTGTTCGTGGCCACAGGGCCCGCCGGCGGCGGCTGCCCGGTCTGGGTCTGGCTTGCCAGACGGCCCGCACAACAGAGCGCGAGAATGATTGCGCAGCAACCAGGCAAGTTGAAACGCACGTTCATAGAGAACCTCCGGGGTGCTCAGCCGGCTTTCCCTGGCCGCCGATGATGATCAACGGGAGCCCCGGACCGCCCACCTTGCGATTCAGCCGCTTGCCCAGCTCATTCGTGACTTTATCCAGGCTCTGGCTGCTGTTCCATCCTCCTCCGTGCGCAACCTCTTCCTCCCAGAGCTTTTTGCCGTTGAGGTCATAGCACTGCAATTGGATTTTGAGCCACTTGGTCACCGGCCGGTCGATTTGTACATATAGCAGGTAGGTAGCGCCCGCCTCTCGTGCCAGTTTCAGCACGCTCTCCATAGAGAACGTCTCGGAGGTCTCAATCGTCCCGCGCAACGGATCCTCAAAGATTGATACCTGCTGCTCACGCAGGAGATTGCGCACGGCCTTGGCCGCATTATGGAACGCGTTAGGATCGCTAAGCTTCAAGTGCCCGGGGGTGCGATAGATAAACAGATAGCTGCCTTCCTGTAATCTGGGCAATTGCCCGGGTACTTGAGGAAACTGCGGCAGTATCCGAGGGGACTGTAAGAACGGAGGAACCGGAACTTGCTCTTGTTGAATTGCTTGCTCTTGCCGTGACAACAGGCTGGTTTTCTCTTGCGCCCGGCTTGCCAGACTGACCAGGACCATGACCGCGCACAACAAATGCAGTGAATAACAGCGAACGTTGGCCATACTTACCTCCCGGGAACAGGCTCATCTTCATCGCACAGGAACAACCGTTACTCGTTACTACTGCGCATGATTCGAACAATTCCCTTGTCCGCTGTTGCAATCGTCTCATTTCCGGCCCTGGCCTGATGGTGATCGTTGTCACTCATGCATGTGATTCAGCAACTACCCCGATTACTTCTGTAATTTTTCGGTTTGATCTTTTCGCCCTACTATCTGTCCAGTCATTCCCCGGCAACGCCCCTGATACGAATTTTGATTCCCC
Organism: Terriglobia bacterium; assembly: GCA_020072585.1. Taxonomy (GTDB): domain Bacteria; phylum Acidobacteriota; class Terriglobia; order Terriglobales; family Acidobacteriaceae; genus Angelobacter. The sequence continues at coordinate 44,438 of JAIQGL010000030.1, forward strand.
GACGTGCAAGCCAGGCTGTCTGAACAATGTGCCTGAGTCAGTCGATGAGGTAAAGACTATGCTACGTACGTTCAAATTTATTCTTATGATTCTTTGCTCCGGACAGCTTGCATTGCAGGCGCAGGAGTTCAAGCTTTTCGAGCGAAAGGTCCAGGTGCACGGCTGGGTTTCGCAGGGTTTTGCCAAAACCGACAACAACAACTGGCTGACCATGGACACCAGCTCCGGCAGCGCCGGAATGACTGACATGGGCCTGAATATGTCCATGCAGATTTCCGACAATCTTCGTATCGGCGCTCAGGTCTACGATCGCAATCTGGGCGAACTTGGCCAGTATCATCCTTCATTAGACTGGGCGGTTGTCGACTTCAATCCCAAATCATGGCTAGGATTTCGCGGCGGCAAAGTCAAAACTGTTTTTGGCCTTTATAACGATACCCAAGACCAGGACTTCATTCACACCTTTGCGCTCCTGCCGCAGAGTATTTATCCGACAGACCTGCGCGATGCCACAATCGCCCACGCGGGTGGCGACGTTTACGGCAGCATCCCATTGACGCACGGCGCCGGGAGCCTGTCTTATACAGTTTTTGCGGGACATCGCACCGACACCGTTTATAGCGGCTATCCATATCTCCTGACCCAGTTCGGCGTACGCTTCACGGAGTATGGCGGCCTGCAATACGGCGGCGATCTTCGTTGGCACACGCCCGTGAATGGTCTGGTGGCTGGATTCTCACGCCTGGACCAGGATACGCAGGGCACCGGCACACGCGCGGGACTTTTCGCCGAAGAACACTCAATTCAGGACTGGACCAACCAGTTTTATGCCCAGTACACGCACGGCCGTTTTCGAATTGACAGCGAATACCGGCGCTATCTTCGCGACCAGAGGATTCAAAACGGCACAAACGAAGACGAAGACGATGTACGCGGCTGGTATATCTCCGGGGCGTACCGCGTCAAGAAATGGCTTGAGGTCGGTTCCTATTATTCGCGCTACTCCATCACTTCAACAGCGCGAAAACTCCTTGATCGTGACCTGCCTCAGGCCCATGATTACGACAAGGTGGTCACGGCAAACTTTGACGCGAATCGCTTCTGGAACATAAAGGTCGAGGGGCACTTTATGGCGGGATTCGGCAATGCGCCGTATCCCAACGGCTTTTACCCGCAAGTGAATCCCACCGGGTTCAAACCCGACACGAACGCGCTGGTGCTGAAAACCAGCTTGAAATTCTAGGTGAGAGGCGGAACAGCCGAAAAGGAAACCATGACCCGATTTAACACAAGAATCGCCAGCGTTGCAGCCTTAATCGTCGTGCTCTCATCCCTCGCCGCGCGTGCCGACAGCGTGAAAATCATCGCCAACAGCGCTGTACAGGCAAATGAGATCTCCGTGCACGAGCTCAAAGGAGTTTATCTAAGGGAAAGAAACTCGCTCAATGATGGAACGCACGTGGAACCGGTCCTGGCCCGCGGCGGGACCGCCCATGAGATGTTCGTCAAGCTTTATCTGAAACAAAACAGCGACGAGCTCCAGCGCTACTACGAGACACTGGTCTTTTCCGGCAAAGGCTCCATGCCGAAAGCAGTAGCATCAGATGCCGATGTTGTGGCCTACGTTGCAAAAACCAGAGGCGCCATTGGTTATGTGAACGCAGAAACCAATGCTCCTGGGGTAAAGACACTTGCTGTCATCAATGCCCTGAGCGGCTCTGAGCGGGCGGTCATCACCTATGTTGCTCCAGAATATCCGTCCCTTCTGCGGCAGCAGCGCATTGGCGGGATTGTTCGTCTTAAACTTATTGCCACACCCAAAGGCGATGTCCGCGACGTTGAAGTCATTGGTGGAAATCCGATCCTGGGTGAAGCCGCGGTTGCCGCGGTGCAACGCTGGAGGTTCGCAGCTGGTTCCTCGCAGACGCTGATGGAAGTTAGCATCCCGTTTGAGCCCAACTGAAGTGAATGGATTGTGGTCCTGACGATCTACCGTACAGATGAACTAGCTTGATACTCCGCAGAAATGTCCGGGTGCCTGATGCATTTGTGCCAATCGTACCGCCCGTTTCATCTACGATCCCTGATCCGTGTTCATCTGCGCAATCTGCGGCCCTCCGAATCCGTGCTGATCCGCATTGATCCACGGTAAGGTTTTGTATTCCCGAAAGGTTGTCGCCCTCGTTCTAACCGAGTAAACTTCTGTGCATGAAACGAACCTTCGCTATCACGATTGCGTTGTTGCTCTGCCTGTCCACGGGCTTTGCCCAGGATTGGGCCAAACAGAAACTGGAAAAGTCACCCCGGCATGGCGAGTGGGTCCAGATCAAGCACGATAACCGCACGGTGCAGGCCTTTGTCGTCTACCCGGAAAACAAACAGAAAGCGCCGGTCGTGATTGTGATCCACGAGATTTTTGGCCTGTCTGACTGGGCGCGCAGTGTGGCTGACCAGCTGGCAGCCAACGGCTACATTGCCATTGCTCCAGACTTTCTCTCCGGCATGGGGCCCAACGGCGGCAAGTCCAGCGATTTTCCCAGCGTTGACGCCGCGCGTGAAGCCAACTCCAAACTGGATGCCGACCAGGTGACCGCCGACTTAAACGCCGCGGCCGACTACGCCAAGAAGATTCCTGCGGCCAATGGCAAGATCGCCGTCGCCGGATTCTGCTGGGGCGGCTCCCAGTCGTTCCGCTTTGCCACCAATCGCAAAGACCTAAGCGCCGCCTTTGTGTTCTATGGGACAGGCCCTGACAACGTCAGCGCTATTACGGCGCCGGTCTATGGTTTCTATGGCGGCGCGGACGCCCGCGTCGGCGCTACCGTCCCGGGCACAGAGGCTGCCATGAAAGCCGCCGGCAAAAAATATGATCCGGTAACCTATACGGGCGCGGGCCATGGTTTTATGCGTGCCGGTGAAGATCCCGCAACCGACGCAGCAGCTCAGGCAGCAGGCACCGATCCTGACAGCCAGAAGAAGCACGATATGGCCGTCGCCAACAAAAAGGCACGCACAGAAGGCTGGGAGCGCTGGCTGACTCTGTTGAAATCGATGTAGGTTTGGCGACATTTGAAAGTGGCATTTTGAAACGTTACTTCGAAAGACGTTATTTCTAAAAGAAGGACGCCGGTCTCCTCCGGCGCCTTTCTATTTTTGCCCTTCCGCCGCGTTCTTGCATGCCGATTCCCTGCCGGTAACCTTTGCCCCGTCACATCGTCTAAAACGCAACAAGGCTCGGGGAACCACAGAATTAGGGGACCACCAATAGGGGCAGCAAATCAAAAAGATTGATGGAACCAGTGCTTCTTTCCCCACGTATAGACCAGCAGGAAGAGTCTTGTCCGCAAGATTTTCATGGAGGCGATCTATGAATCCACAGAATCAACGCACCGTAGGCTTGCTGGTTGTCATTGTAGGAATTATTGCCCTTGCCGCGCCGAGATTGCGCAGCCAGTCTGCCGGTACTGACCAGTCAGAACGCTTCCAGCGGAGTTTCAGCATTACTCCTGGCGGCACACTTGACGTTGAGAATTACAAAGGGACCATCCATGTGGTGGGCTCAGATACCAATCAGGTCACGGTGGATGTAACCAAGCGCTTTGAAGGCAATGACTCAGACCGCAAATGGTGGATGGAAAACGTCAAGGTCAACTTCCGTAATGACAGCAATCGTGTGTCGGTTGAGGTGAAATATCCTGAGTGGACCTGCACGTTCTGCTGGCCAGGTCATGACTTTACCGCTGCGGTTGAGCTGGAAATTCGCGTTCCCCGCCAGATCAACGTCAAATTGGAAAGCTACAAACCGGATATCCGGGTCGCATCAATCAACGGTGACATTCGTATCAAAAGCTATAAGTCGCCGATTGAGATTGACTCTACTGCGGGTGCAGTCCGTATTGATACGTACAAGGAAACTGTGAAGCTGCGCAACGTAACCATACACGGGCCACTGGAGATCAGATCTTACAAAGCAGATGCGGAAATCGATGCCAGAGGCCTGGGCGACAGTGTAACCCTGGAAAACGAGAAAGGCTCGATCGTGCTGCGCGTGCCCGCAAATGCCGGGCTGGATGTTAATTTTGAAGGCGGACGCCGTTCCAGCTTCCACTCTGATTTCCCCATGGCGTCGAATGCCGGGCATCTCGACCACAGCATCCGAGGCACAGTGAACCAGGGCGGCACCCGGCTGCGACTGCACACGGAAAAAGGATCGGTCTCGCTGGAAAAAATCTTCGGCAGCCTATGATGCCGGATATGCTCTGGATATTATTTTCAAACCACGCCGCTCCTGTGAATCATGAGCGGCGGCGGCATATTTATCACGCAGCAAGTGAATGATGAAGCGTTTCTTATGAACTGGGCACTTCGTTATGATTATTTCCGTACAAAAAAAGGTAAAAATGCGTTTCCTCAAAATTTCTTTACTCCTGCTCACTAGCTGTGCTTCTCTCTTCGGTCAGGGCAGTTCCCCCAAAGGCGTGCAAACGGGAGATATTGACCAGAAAGCAGATCCCTGCACGGATTTCTTCCAGTTCGCCAATGGCAAATGGCGCGCCGAAAATCCCATTCCACCTTCCATGGTGCGATGGAGCCGTCGTTGGCAAGCGGGTGAAGCCGCTAAAGATCAGCTCAAGCTGATTCTTGACGATGTGTCCCGCAAGACGGACTGGCCCCACAGCAGTGTGGAGCAGCTAATTGGCGATTATTACGGCAGTTGCATGAATGAGGCGCGTGTCAACAAGCTGGGACTTGCTCCGGCCAAACCTATGCTGGCTGAAATCGATGCCATGAAGACGCCGTCAGATCTACAGCGCATGATCCGTCGTCTGCATGAGATTTCTGTTTTCGCGCCTTTTGCGCTGGGATCAAGTCCTGACAACCACAACCCTGGTCAGGTGATTGCAATGGTAGCCGCCAGCGGTCTGGGACTGCCTGACCGCGACTATTACCTGAAAACTGAACCGCGCTTTCAGGGGGCCCGCGAGAAGTATCTGTTGCATGTTGCTGCCATGTTCAAACTGGCCGGCTATGATGATGCCAGAGCCAAAAGCGCCGCAGACACAGTCTTCCAGATAGAAAAGAAGCTGGCGGAAGCTTCTTTGGACAACGTTGCTCTGCGCGACCCTCTAGCCACTGACCACAAGACCACATTTGTCGATCTGAAGAAGCTTTCGCCCGCTGTCGATTGGGATGGCTACTTCAGTGCAGCCAAGCTCTCCCGCGCTGACCTTAACGTGACCGAGCCCAAGTTTTTTCAGGAGGTGGATCGCCAGATACGCGAAACGCCAATCGGCGACTGGAAGACTTATCTGAAATGGCAATTTCTGCACGCCGCCGCCGATCAACTATCTGATCCTTTCGTGAATGAGAACTTTTCGTTTTACAGCAAGTACCTGAACGGCGCCACCGAGCTAAAACCGCGATGGAAGCGCTGCGCTGAATCCACGGATCAGCTTCTGGGTGAAGCGCTGGGCAAGAAATATGTGGAGAAATACTTTTCGCCAGAAGCCAAAGCGCGGGCCCAGGAGATGGTAAAGAACATTCTTGCCGCCATGCATGACACCATCGAAGGCCTGGATTGGATGGGACCTGAAACGAAAAAGAAGGCATTGGAAAAGTTTTCTACTTTTAATCCCAAGATCGGATATCCCGATAAATGGAAAGATTACAGCAGCATCAATATGGTCCGTGATTCATACTGGGACAACAGTCTGGCGGCGGTGAAGTGGAATATTGCTGAAGACCGTTCGCTGATCGGCAAGCCCGTGGATCGCGGACGCTGGGGCATGACGCCGCCTACATCCAACGCTTACTACAATCCTCTCTTAAATGAAATCGTATTTCCCGCAGGGATCCTCCAGCAACCCTCCTTCAGCGTGGACAACGCGGATGCAATCAACTATGGCAGCATCGGCGTTGTGATCGGTCATGAAATCAGCCACGGCTTTGATGATCAGGGAGCGCAGTATGACGCGCAAGGCCGCCTCAACAACTGGTGGACTGCCGACGATCTGAAGCGTTTTCAGGATCGGACTTCATGCGTGGTGCGCCAGTTTGATGGATATTTTATCGAGCCGAACATCCATCACAACGGCAAGCTTGTGCTGGGCGAGAGCATCGGCGACCTGGCTGGCGCTAAGCTCGCTTACCTTGCATTCAAAAAAGCGCAGCAGGCCCACCCCGCTCCAACAATTGATGGCTACACTCCAGACCAGCAGTTCTTTATTGCCTGGGGACAATGGCGCGGCGATGAAATCCGTCCGGAGACGCAGCGCACCATGGTTCAGGGCGATCCGCACCCGATTGGAAAGTATCGCGTGATTGGCCCTCTCTCCAATCTGCCGGCGTTCAAACAGGCTTTTAGCTGTAAAGACGATTCGGCTATGGTGCGTCCGCCGGCTGACCGTTGCCAAGTGTGGTAGAGAGATTGTTATAAGCTGGAATACTGGAAGAGTAAAGAGAGACGTAATCGCGGGTCTTTCGAACAAGCTCCGAACGGCGTATTCCGGGCAAGCCTCTTTGATCGGCACTATGTTTCTAAAAATAAAAAAGCCATACGTTGGCGCATGGCTTCTTTCATGTTGCGCCGTGCATTACCGGCGCTGATAAACTCCGCTGTTAAAGCCCTGTGAATATCCGCTCTGGTAAGCCTCTCGATAGGCGTCTTTGTAATAGTTCTTGTTGCCATAGGTTGGGATGTACCCGCGATCAGCATGCCTGAAGTTGTCGCCCTTGGTTGGACGAAAGCTGTGTCCGGTACGCCGATCAACCGCTCCATCATTCATCCCGTCCTGATAGCCGTTCTGTCGCGCCGCATTCAACCCGTAACCGCCATAGCCGCCTCGGTCGTTTCCGCCACGGCCCCAGCCATCGTGATCTCTATCTCTGTCTCGATCGCCATCCCTGTCGCGATCTCGGTCATTGCCGTAGTAGCCGCCAACTCCACGGAATCCGCGCTCATACCCGGAGCGGAAAGCCCTGCGGTCGTCACTTTCGCGCCAGCGATTGTTGTTCGGGTCAAAGCGTCGGTTGTGCCGTGCGTCCCACTGACCCTGTTTGAATCCTTCTTTGAATGCCTGCCGGTCATCGTCATCGTGGTATCCCCAGCTGAACTGCACTGGAAGCACGGCCTGCGCCGCTGCAAAAGTAGTGGTGCCCATGAGTAACGCAGATCCTAACAACATTGCCTTCATGTACTTCATATATTCCCTCCCGTTTAAACCCTTCTCCTGTTCCTGGCATTGAACGTTCAACGCGCTTCTGTTATTGAGTGCAAACACTGCTGGCCTCGTAACCACTCTCACAGTCGGTTAAGTTCTGTAAACACAGAGTAAGGAATCGTTGGGGCTTTGTTTTCTGAAAAAAATGTCGCGAAGGTTTTTTAGTGAAGCAATGGGGCTTATTTCAGAGGTATGGGTCGCCAGATCAAACAAAAATCCTGGGTAAAAATGGAAAGCCTCAGCTACTTCGATGGAGCCAGATCAAGCTCAACAGCGCGACGCTCATATCCTTCGATTTTCTTTGCCGGAACGGCCTGATAGTAGCTGACCAGCTTTTTCAAATAGGTCGATACCGGAGTGTACTGCATGCCCAATTCTGCTTTGCCGCGAGCGTTCTCCAGTGACGACATCCAGCGTCCACTGAACGGTGAGCAGTCCGGCAAGAGCCCACGTTGCTCCAGCGTTTCTCGTGACACTCGCGCAATTCTCAGCGGCCGATGCATCAACTCCGCCAGCATCTCCAGGAATTGCTCCAGGGAAAGAGTCTCGTCCTGTCCAATGTTGTAAGCGCGTCCCTTGCTCTGATCGCTTCCCGCCACCCGCACTATCGCCTGTGTCACGTCCTCGCCATAAACATGGCGCAATGGCAGTCTTGCGTCCTCTGTGACCTCCGGAGCAAGGATTGGGCCGCCATCTTGAAGCCGAAGAAAATATCCGTAGATGCGGTCGTAGTGGTCGCGCTCGCTGTTTACAATCGGCAATCGCAAGCTGGTAAAAGGAAACTTGCGCTCGATCCATGCGCGTGCAAAGACGTCTTCCGCAGCGCGCTTGTCAGCGCCATAAAGCCAGTTATTGTGCTCACCTTCGTTTGACTTCGGCGGCTCCGCCATTACCGGCCCCGAATAATCCTCTTCCTTGAACGGCCGCTCCACGCCGATACGCACCAGGTACACCTGTCCCGTGCTCAGAAAAATGTAACGGCCAACGCGGCTGCTAAACTCTTCCACTACCGCTTTTGCTTCCTCGCCGTTGTAGAGCGTTGTATCAACAACCAGATCGAATTCCCTTCCTCCCAGGGCCTTCTTGAACTGTGCTGGATCAGTCCGATCGCCGCGCACCCTCTCCACTTCTTCGGGCAGGTCATCGCGCGTCTGGCCGCGATTGAAGACCGTGACTTCATGTCCCTGCTGTAGCAAAGCCTGAACGATTGAGGGACCGAGATTCCGTGTTCCGCCGATGATAAGGGAGCGCATGCCGGATATTGTAACTGTTCTCAGGACGTTCCTATTTCAGTTCATCGCCACCCAACAGATGTGAAAAACGCATTGTTTCCCGTCCGCAGGTCTTTTCCGTAGAGCAGGAGCACATCAACTCCCAGGATTTTGAACTTGGCCTGTGCGCCTGTATCGAATAGCCACTTTTGTGGGCCCAGCGCAGAAGATGAATCGGTCATCTTTCCCATGTCCAGAAACGGCCCGACTTTTACCGTCAGGTATCCGCCGGAATAAACGATCTTGTCGCTCTCCCCATTGAAAAGAAAGTATTCGCGCCCCAGCGGCGCGCTGCCTTTCTCGCCATGGCGAGTGCCGACGTGTGCCCGCATCGGCAGATCATTGTCTCGCTCCACGCCAAGTATAAACAGTTCATCAAACGGGACCCGCCCAAAAGTTTTGCCGGCCCGAAGATGCCACTGCGTTTCCCAATCGTCGCCACGGGCCCGCGGAAACCAATGCGCCCCTGCCGTTGCTTGAAGTTTTTCGAACGACTGTCCCGGCTCTGACCAGATGCGCCCTGCTTGTGAATTCACGCTGCTGGAAATGGTGAGCCGCCGTTCCGGCCAACGCCATAGCTCGTAAGTGAGCCCGGCCTTCTGCTTGACCTGGTAGCCCTGGGCCAGCAGCTCCGGCGTCAGGAATACACCCGCCATAACACTCCGGAAGTCCCGGTGCGAGATCTCAAGTCCCGTCGTCCAACTCAAGCGCGCGCCCGCCAGCCGCATTATCTCCGCGTTGACACTTTCGCGCTGAAGGTTCAATGCGCCCAGCACCGTGCTTGGACCGGTGAATGAGGTTTGCACCGTCCAGTTTTCATTCCGCAGGTCCGCGCGCAGGTGATAACGCCATTTTGGATTGTTCTTGACCGGACCGGAAACGATCGCAAGCGCCCGCCGTTTGTCTGGGTCTGACCGGAACAGCGAAATAATGTTGGTGCCGGAGCCGCGCAGGTTGTAGTACTCCGGCGTGATTTCCTGAAAGAACACGCCGCTGAAAACCCTGAACAGCGCTTCCAGCGTGCTGTTGCCAAAACCGTTGCGTTCCTGTGCGCGAAAGATTGCGTCATACTTGCCGTCAGGCCGGGCCGCCAGATCGATTTTGTAACTCGGAAAAATCTCCAACCCACGCAACCGCGCTTTACTCGTGAGCAACTCATCCAGCGTCATGGGGCTGGCTGGTGCAAATGCAAAAGCGTGGTCCAGCAATGCAGGACGAACATGCAGCGCCGGCTCGCTTCGCACTTCCATCAGTTCGGGCTTCCCTTCCCGATTCCAGTATTTCAGTGCGGCTTCCAGATTGCCTTCAAGAAAATAAATCGTCGCCAGAAATTCACTGGCATAAGAATCGGCGGCATCCAGCTGTAGCGCCCGGTGCAGATCTTGTTTTGCCTTGCGATATTTTTTCTGCTTAAAGGCGATGCCCGCCAGCTCAATGGGAAAACGCTTGTCGTTGGGCGCAAGTTGTTGTCCGGCCAGCAGGGCTCTGCCTGCTTCTTCCCAATGTTCCTGGTGCGCCTGTGCCATGCCGTAGTAATAGTTGAGATCGGCGGAGGCCCGGGGCGCATTGGCCAACAGATGAGTAAGCTCGGGCCAGCGTTCCTGTTCAAAGAGTTGCTTTGCGGCAGGGCCAAGGTCGGTTTGAGCGGAGCTGGCCAAACAGCAACCCACCGCAAGCAGAAACAGCACAGCATAAAACCGTTTTCCGGAAAGAATCATTTTGGCAGCGCCAGCAGCGTCCACTGTCCTGTGCCGCTCCACTGTTTCTCAAAATCGGCCCGTTCTTGCTTGAGCAGCTTGCGCTGCGCCGCGTCATTCATATAGACGATATTCTGCGCTGGATCAACACCAACCACAACCACATAGTGCAATTGGATATCGAGCGTGGAAGGTTTCAGTGCAACGATCAGTGGGCGGCCTTTTTCCAGATGCTGCTTCAGGTCCTCCCACTTTCCCGTGAAAGAAAACGTCCGGAAGCCATGCTGCTGAAAATATCGTTCAAGGTCAGAGGCGCGAATGCCGTGTTCTTTGCTGGAATAAAGAGCACGCTGGATTTCAACCGGATCAGCGGCTCTGTTTGCCGTCCTGTTCTGCTGCTTCAGCCAATATTGCATTACCATGGCAATGCTGGCAGCGCCGCAGCCATCTTTTTCCTGCCTGAAAAACGGAACATCAAGCCAGACGCCGGGTGTGCTGGCAAAGACAAAGCCGCAGAGACACACAATACAAAGGAATCTCTGCGGCCAATATCGGACCATGAAAACAGTTCTAGCGGACTGCCACAATAATCAGCACCAGTATGGCGATGCCTAAGATAATCAGGATCAAATCGCGTTCGCTCAGATTGCCGGCGGCGAAATCAGCCTGCGCTCTGTCTGCCCGCGCTGCCAGCTGGGAAAGTTCCTGATCGTTGAGTGTGGAAACAGCGGTCGTCACCTGCCGTGGATCCATCTTCGCCGACTTCAGGGCCTTTTCCGCGGCCGGCGTAGAGAGCAGATGTCGTACTGAGTCCAGGTTATGCTGCCGTACCTGTGATGCCGCGACCACCTCTTTTTGCAGGTCTGCGGGGCTGACCACGTGGCTTTGTGCAAGCGCCTCCGTGGGAACAATGAAGAATGCAACCAACACAACAGCAATCGCCATCCGTAGTGACTGCCGCAAATCAAATTGCATAGTCAAGCTCCTCCACTAATGTTCCGGCCAGACAGAAAGTATACATGACCCGCATTCCACTCTCCTGTAACTGGAGTACGAGTACCTTGGCTGACCTTGCAAGCAACATGCAGGGAAATCATGCTTTTTGCAAGCGCAACTACAATTCCGCCCGTTGGATGATTCAGTTCACTAGCTTGGAACAATAAAACCAGGGAGCAGTTGCCTGCCCCCCTGCAATTGGAGTTTCAGATCTCGCCGTTCGGTCAGTTGGTCGAGTCTATTTTTGACTGGGCTTTCGCTGACACCGACCCCAGTTCAAGAGAGTATTTCTTTCCGGAAAATTGCAGTGACGTGAGTTCACGGTCACCCTTTGAACTGTTCTTGATCTCTGCCTGCGTTTCAGGTGCGGCCTGGGTGAGAGTGACAACTTGCGCCGGTACAGTCGCCAGCACCTTCTTGCCTTGCATGATGCTTACCTGCACCGTGGGCCCCGATCCTTCCCATTTGGCTGTATATTCGCCGGCGGGAAGTTGCGTGCCATTGACCTGTGTGGGGGCAGAAATCTCGAAGTTGCTCTTGTGCGAATCATCGGCCGCAAACGCGCTTGTTGACAGGGCCAATGCTAATGCAACGAATATGATCTTGGAAAATAGCGAGGACTTCATTACCGCTCCTTTGTTCTTTCCCGATATGCGTCGGGAACCGGTTAGGGGCGGCCTGGTTCGGCTGCGGCGAGCTTGCAATTCTTCGCCAATGGCCTACAATTCTTCGCGTGGGTTAAGAAAATGGCGCGCGCAAGCGTACCGTTTTCCGGGGACTGTTCTCGCCTGGGGCCGCCAAAACCGTGGGCGCGAACAATCCCTGAACCCCGTGAAATATCTTGCTTTGACCACTTCAGAATCTTTCCGCTGTGCGGTCCTTTTTATTCCTACTTGCAAAGACGATGCCAATCACAAAAAAGTTTCATCAAACTTTCGATCTTATGGTCTTTAGACGAAATGTGAGATTGCGCGTTAGCATTTGGGCTCGCGCACACTCCGAGTCTTTACAACTTCCCTGACGATTCATCCCACATCAGTGTGCGAAAGTGAATTTCGAATGTTCGAAAATGAACAGTGCACAAGGGCAAAAAACAAGCGAACCCCCGGCAGGAGGAAATTAATTCTTTTAATCTGCATCCAATGAAGCCGTAATCTTCCCCTTTTAAAACTTTAGATAACAGATGAGATTGCTCCGAAACGGATGGCACATACGGGGCACTATTCCAGGTTAAGCAGTCTTACAAAATTGGGCTTTCGGGGGCCAGGCAGCCAAAAAGCATGGCCGGGAAGGAATTCCGCCAATGGAACTCTGTTACATGGTGAGCATCAGTGTTCTGCAGGAAATTTTACAGTCAGAAGCAAAGCCAAACACGCGCTATACGTTAATGGCGAGCGGGGAGACAGTCACGGTCGTGCATTTTGGACCGGGCGGACTGATCAGCCAATTCGCCTTCCCTATCGTTCATCGCATATCGGACGTGCCCGAAGATGAAGGCACTCTAATGCTCCTGGTCGCCACCGAGCGAAGCCGCGAGGAGCAGAGCTTCTGGCTGCCGCTGGAAAACAAACTGCTGCACTGCTGTTCATTGAATACGGTCGCCTGATAAATCACGGCTGGCGTGTGGACAGGCGAAGGAGCACTCTGAGAGCGATCCGGCAATGTAGCTGTTTTCCGATTTATGGGACTCAATAATGCATTCATCCCTATGACATCCGGTTTGCGGACAAACGCATTCGAACTCTAGAAAGCAGCCAACCCATTATTGTTCCCCAGACAATGCCTGGGCCAGGAATTCCAGCGAGCAATATGACCGCTTCCTGGGTACCGCCAACACCTCGAGCCAGCACTACAACAGGAAAGATACAAACTGCGGAGATTTCCTGCACAATGAAAGCGCAAGCCATCGACAATAATATCGTATTGCCCTGGCCACTTTTTACCCGTTTATACAGAAGCTTCACTCCAGGTTTTGACCATAAGAGAACGGGAACGAATGTAAGCACTTCTGCCCCAAAAAGCGCATCTAACCGTTGCAATTGGCGAGCAGTAATGAGTTCGCAGAGGTGCAGGATAACAATCCAAGCGGTGCCCGCGATCCATCCCACACTGGTTTCGTTCAGGATGAATCCATTGTGCGAAAGCGCACTACGCTGCCAGAGACCACCACATGCGATCCCCGCGACAAGGCTCCACATGGCAATGTGAAATATTTCCCCCGGAAAAGTTTCTATTACTGAAGTGCGCTCAAAGGCGGCGAGCAGCAGAGATACCAGCGTTACACCAAGAATGCCACCCGCGGCGGAGTGGCCGCGCCGAAGCACATTTAGAATCCAGGTCCCGATCCCAGCGGTTAGCACAATGCAAGCCGTGGCAATGCCCACGCGCCCCATGCGCCAGAAGCTTCCATCAGACAAAGCCGGCGACACCGCGAAAGCATAAGGGAACGCTATCAAGACCCAAAGTGTTGTACCCTGGACGAAATGCTTCATCTTTCAATGGCCATGGCAACTATACCACTTCGATTTAGGGCTCCGTAACCTCCGATATCGGCAATGTATAAACATAGTAGTTCTGGCTGTGGGCTCCTGTAACCTTGTCGGTCAGCTGGACGAACACCGCATAGGGCTTGAGGAAAGACACCGCGGTTGTGAAGTCATTGTCGGTGGCCGTAAGAGTCCCGGCATCCACACCTACCACGCCTACCGTTGGGTTACCAAAAACGTCCGTGGTAATTGAAAGGACCTCGATGCTCCAGTCGACGTCATGTGAATGCTCGATATTGAAGGTAATTGGCCCCAGGACGGGGGTAGTGATCTTGTTAACATAGAGAGTCGAGAACGCGCCGCCATGCAGGAAGAATTTATCCGTAGGTAAATGACCTGTGCCGGCATACCAAAATACCGGCTGCGGATTGTCCGAGGCCTTGAGCGATTCGTCATTGGCCAGCGCCTTGAAGTCGAATGGATGTCTCTCACTATCGCCTTTGGCCTGAACCAATGCAATATCGACATCCTGGTTTGATCCACCCGGAATAAAGAGCTTTCCGTCATTGTTTTTAAATTGAGGATCAACTCCAAACACTTTCCCTATGAACGTCTCTGGTTCCAGTTGAGTTGCCCACCGCCAATGAATGTGCACACATCCGGGGCAGCCTGGGAAACCAATCCCTGGCAGATCGATACCTTGGTCCGGTTTAGCCGCCGGCTGCGGACTTTGATGATAGTTGTCAACACTTTGGCGCAAGACGCCTATGAAATGAGCGCCGGAATCAGCGAATACATTCGTCTTGCCAGCCTCGATCACTCGCACGGACTGTTCTTTCTCGAGAGGATTCTCGCCATGCAAAATTCCTACTCCTGCAACACCCGAGCAGCCACTAAGGCCGATGATCCCTCCGGCACTGGCAAGCAAACTATCAGGATCGCAAGTCAGGAGGGTGGCATTCGACGACGCCTTCGCCAGCGGCTGGTTCCCGATATCCCGGGCGTCAAAATGGAACCGCTGAGGAAGAGTGATGGAATTAAGCTGCGATCCATCGGAAAAATATTTGTATTCAACCGTGGGGAAGAACTTGCCTGTAGGCAAAGCGGCATTGGGCTCGAACGGCCTGAGGTTCTCCTTTTCAAATTGATAACGTTGCGTCACCAGGAGACAGCTGTCGGGAACGTTGGGAGTGGCTGGATCGTCCGGATTCCCGTCAAGACGATCGAGCAGGTATGTGGCTTCCAGCGCAAACGTGTTACCGTCGGAAGGAACATTCTTGAAATCGATAAGCTGGCTGCGCGATTGCAGCGCGATGTCGCAGGCCCGCAACGCGCCATTGGGGCTTTGCGAATCACCTATGTATCCGGTTCTTTCGCTATTCGGTATTAGTTCGCATCGAGCCGGAATGGTTTGGTTGATATCCCGGCGAAGCCAATTCATCGTAAGGTACGGCAGGGACATTTCCTTCGCCATATACCGGCGGCCGAGTTCTACGTCAGTCAGGACAAGCCCATCGTTTGGAGAAGTCGTCGCGTGCATGCTCCAGCCGAGCTGATTCGAGATATTGAGTGTTTGTGGCGATACGACGGAGGCGGAACGCCGCAATGCGCCGCACTGGCTACCCAGAACTGCGGTATGGATGCCACCCTCAGCCAGTCCGTAGCCGGTTGAATAGAGAATTGACCCATTCTGGAGAGTCAGGCGACCGGAAATGCCCGGAATGAGCGGGCTGGCGACACGGGGATGGGCCAGGTCCGTCAGGTCGATCAACAACGTACCTGAGCCCGCTGCTTCTGACACTGACACGAAAGCCGTAGAATTGCTGATGAGAATGTCGCTACCGTTCCCCGGCAATGCTAGGAAGCTCATCGGTTGTGGCGCCGCCGGGTTTGTCATGTCCAGGATGGCAAGCACTGGCCCCGACACCAGCTGTTGTGTATTGGAGTCAATCCCGCTTCCCTGACCGATCACTCCCGCAATAGGCACGTCAGAAACGGTCGCCAAAGAAAGCGCAAAACCGCTATCCAGTTTGCCGAGAGCAGTGGCGGTGCCAGAGATCGGCTGTATCGGGAACAATACCGATTCCTGCAGAGGATCCACTACAACGATACCGTGGTGGCCGGCTGCCACAGCCAGCCTCTTCACTTGCTGGTTTGGCATTAGATAGTCGGCCACTCCAAGACCAAATAATGCCTCGGGAGCATCAATGGTGCCTCCATTGCCATTGGGGACGGGCCGGGTGACCGGGATCGTGTGGACCAATTCGTTCTGGTATCCGCCATTACCGTCACTCACATTGGCGATCTTGCCCCAGACCTGTTGGAACAAGAACAGCGAACCTTCGCCGCTGGCGGCCATTGCATCCAGGTCTGCCTTGAATCCTTTTACAACTTCAGACAGAGTGACAGTCTGAATGCCTTTCAGGAACGTATTGGTGTAGGCCACGCCATCTTTGACAACTAGACGCAGAACTGTGCCTTGCTGCGACGCATCGCCGCTCATCCCAACCACGCCAATCCGTTGCGGCGACGTCGGGTCTGAAACGTCATAGACCCACAAATTAGACGGCTTTGGCAAAGCAGAGACTCCAGTTGACACCACAACATACGGCCCCAACCCGCCAACCTGGCTGTCCACCTCGCCCGCTATATCAGACGGGGCGCCGGGAACAACCACAGTTCCAATGGGGGAACCAAGAGATGCTGGGTTCTTGGTCGAATAAGCCTCCAGCATGCCGTTGCTGCTCAGCAGTCTGACCACATACGCAGTATTGTCGACGATTACCACCCTGGGCGAAGGGAAAGGATCGCTGGGTGTGGCCAATAATTGCGGAGTAATTGTCTTGAACTGCGAAGTGAAGAGAAGCAGAGACTTCGGTGTAGTATCCAGGTCGACGATGCCCGAACCTACGCTCAGGGTATAGGTCATGTCGTACTTGAGGCCCTTCTTCGGTTGCAGCGTGACGGCCGTAACCACTGCGGAAGAACTCTGGAGGTCGTCAAAAATCGGTGCGATTCCGCTGGCGTCTGTCCGGCCAACGGCAAGCAGTTTGAAGTCGACGGGGGTTCCCTGATCGTCTGCCAAGGTGATGTTGCCTGGCACGTTGGTGACGGGCTCGGAAAATACAATCTGGGGAAAGACTCCGGGGGATATCCGCTCCGCATGGTTTATCGGGACCACTGAAACCACCGTTGGAGGATTGTTCTGGTCCGTCGTGCTGTTCGACTCGCCCGACGCGAGCACGCGAAAACTCTTTGTGTCCGTCACGGCCGGCCCGCCAAACGGCGAGAGAGCGGTAGCCGTCACCGTGTAGGTTCCAGCCTGGGAGGGAACATAGTCCGTGGAAGTTACAGCGAGCAGCGGAGGCGTCCCTCCGGAGTCTGGACCAAAAGCCAGAGATTGGCCATTCACTGACAGTGAGCGGATATTCAGATTAGGATCCGTCGTCGAAACCACACCGATACTAAGGGAAGTTCCGGTGGACACCAACCCATTGATCTCCGTGCGCCTGTTGCTGGCATCGTGGGTAAAGATACGGACGTCCATCTGAGGCGCGGGAGGCACAGGAGCCGTTGGCTCGAAAGTGATGGTTGCGCGAGCAACGTTCTTATAGAGACGGTAGATGCCAAGAAGCAGGCTGTACTTGGAATCATCCGGCTGCGCTGTATTTTCGACAATGGCGTTCGCTTGCTGTTCTTCGCCCGTCTGCAACCGCACAGTTACCTTGATGGTGGCAGCGCCCAGCTTGTTGGTGAACATGGTAAACAAACCGTTGCTATCACTGATGGCAATGGTTTGCTGATTAACATCGTCCGTCCGCCACGCTTTGGCCCCCGGGATTGGCACAAACGTGGGATTGACTTCTCCCGGTCCCGGCGGAATTGTGCGTAACACTTTGCCAACAATGATGTCCTGCGATGCCACGCCAATAAGGAATTTCTCGAAAGTCCACATCAGCGTGAAATGCTGGTCGGCCAATGAATTGATGACAAAGCCGCCGACGCCGCCGATGGAAGCCAGGTTGCCATAGCTATCTGAATAGCCGCTGAACGGAGGCGATGCTGTCACCACTTTTGCCGCAGCGCCATCGCCTTCCACCAAACCGTGGTCGATGGTCTGGAAAGTCACCGTTCCATCAGTATTCGTCATACGGCGATAAACGTAGAAGAAGGCCCCATCCGGAGCATCGGCTGGCTTGGGGAACACCAGCTTCACTTCCTTCTTGAAAGTGGGTTTTTCCGGTGACGTGATCTTCAGTCCGCCGCCAAAGGTCCCGCCAAGCAGATCAGGACGCTCCGGGAACAAATCCGGCCCAAAAGTCTCAATCTTGAAGGTTGCGGCCTGGTTCAGCGCTCCCTCGGGGATCCGCAATTCGACTCCGCCGGATCCGGTAACAGTCCCGCCGCCTGAGCCAACCGCCACTGTACCATCGGGAGCCACAAACTGGCTCCGCGTAAAGGTTACGGTTTCACCCAGGGGGCTAGTAACGGTAATCAGTAGTACGTCATTGACCGTTCCTGGGAACTTCCCCGTCACGGAACCATCATTAAATGCTGTCAGAGACAACACGATCCCGTTGGTCTGGTCCACAATCAAGAGCTTGGTTCCAGGTGGCAATGCTCCCGCCGGAGCAGTCACATTTATGTCGCCATTCTCGTCCGGGAAGCTAAAGGTGATCTTGTTGGGGTCAAAATTCAGGGGCGTGACGGCCTTGGTTGTAAATGTGGAGACGGGGACAACCACCGCGCCGCCAAAAATGTCTGCAAGGCCCGACACTTGAATAGTGTACTGAGCGGCTGGATCAAGATTGGTTTGCGGAGCAAAGGAGAGCGTAGTACCGGAAGATGAGAGCACGAACGGCTGTACGGCAACCATCTGGCCACTGGCGGCAGTTCCCTTCAGCAGCACCAGATTACTTTGCAAAATGGATTGCGGGTTCAGCGGGGCCGTGGTTGTTACGGAGATAACCGTACTTACCGGCACACCGAGCGCTCCGTCCGCAGGAGCAACCACGGCGTTTGTCACGACTCCGACGAGCACGATGTTTGCCAGTGCAGTCTGTCCCGCGGAGATATTGACTGAAGCAGAACCAGCCAACGCGGTATGAGGCGCACTGGCCCTCAGGTTCGCGGTTCCAGCAAGTGCCGGGACAATATATTGTCCATTCTGGCCGGAAATTGCCACAATCGGCAGCGAATCTGTTTGAACAAGGGCCTGTACCGGTCCGGCGCTTGAAGAAACTGTTCCCTGCGCGAACCCGATGGGTGCAGAAATTTCATAGAAGACGTATTCGCCGCCAGTGGTTACGCCGGGCAAGCCAGGAGAGCTGACAGAAATCAGGTTCGTGCCATTGATCTGTGCCAGTGCCACGGTAACAATGTGCGGCACGCCATCCAGCCGCTCAACCTTGGTCAAGAGGAATGCGTCGGCTGGATTCAGTCCGGAAGCAGAAATGGAGAGTTGTGCGGGCGTGTTGAGCGTCTCGCCGGAGAAATCCACCAGAATCTCCTGCAGGGCGCTGAGCGTGCTTGATACCGGAATGAAATCTTCAAGGGTGGTGCTTTCGACAGAAATGGCGGTGTCGTCACTCAGAGCGCCGCCGGGAACTGAGAGCGTGGAAGTTCCGTCACTCAGGGTCAGAGGATCGCTGCCGCCCGGCTGGCCGCGTACACCTTCGCGGCCGGCAAGAATATCCAGATGGACTTTGCCGGCCAGGAGTTCCGTATTGCCAAATGTGCGGGCCGGCGTAACCGGGAATAGCGCTCCCATGGCTGAATTAGCCGGGGCCAGAGCACTATAAAGGATGATGTCTTCCGAACGGCTCTCTTCAGAAACCGCGTCCCCGGACTTGAGCGAAAACTTTTCTGAGACGTTGGCCTGAATCACAGTGCCGGATGGGACATAGCTCTGCGATTGAATACCCAGAGTTGCGATTGCAGTGCCACCGCTGGGTGGAACGATGGCCGGGTTCAGGCTGCCGCTGCTGGTAGCGTCCGGCGCAAGCAACTGAACTGTAACGCCGAGTAATGGATCGCCTGCAGCAGGTATGGCGATTGGCGGATTGACAACGTCAGCAACGACCAACGCATACGCACCCGGCGAGGGCAGAACTACATTCAGGCTCCCGCTGACCGGCAGCAGGCTGGATGCAACCATGGTCCAGGCATGAAGAGCCGGATTATAGAAAACCAGATGCGCGGTGGTATTGGGCAGATGCGTAAACGTCGCGGACAAATTGGCTGCGGCGGAGCTGGCTCGCAAATCCAAGGCTGCCAGCGGAGACCAGCCGAGCGGAAGCAAACCGGGCAGTCCTTGTCCGGAAATTGGCGTCAGCTGGAAAGTTGTGGCAGGCAGGGCTGCGCCCGCTGGCGCCTGTACCTCGATGTTGCCGGCATTTAAAGTCAGGCCGCTTGCACCCATCGCCACCGGCGCTGCAAGCGGGGTGAGGCGCGCGTCTACCGGAACCGTGCCAACACCCTCCTGCACAAAAACTTCACGCTCCACCGCAGTGGTGGCAGGCGAGCTGTTGGAAACCACCACAAATGAATGAGAGTCACTGGCAGGCAAAGAGTAGCGGCCACGAGAGTCGGTCTGGTCAGTCGTTGATGTGGCGCCGATCATCTGGACCGTGGCTCCCTGAATGGGGAAGCTCGTAACATCTGAGAGCACCTGCCCGACAACGACCCCATCAGCGGCAACACGCACGCCACGCGTCGCGGTTTGAGTGTTGCCGGCAGCGTCCGTGGCTAGTGCAGTAACCGTGAGCGTGTCGCCCGGGTTCGATCCCACCGGAACCTGCAATGTCGTCTGATACGGTGCGCCGGTGAATGTGCCCAGCACCGTTCCGTTCACGCTGATTACCACCTGGGCAACGCTAAAATTGTCATTCGCTGTAACGCTGATCAGACCGCTGTGCAGCCGGGAAATATGGTCCGGCGCAACCAGTTGCACGATGGTCGGAGGAGTCTTGTCAATATTCAGCGAAATGCTGCCAGTGCTCACGTTGCCGGCAACGTCAGCAGCTTGTCCGGAAACGTTCTGGTTTATTCCTTCAGTCCCAACGAGGCTGGGCTGCGGGCAGATGGCCACGCCGGAGAGCGCGTCGCTGCAAGCAAAAGTCACGGTGACATTACTGTTGTTGAAACCTGCACCATTCGGCGGAGGCGCAGCTGTCGCGGTCACCAGCGGCGGTGTCTTATCGATCTTGAGGGAGGTGGTGACTCCGGCCGTGTTGCCGGCTTTATCCACGGCCTGTCCTGTGACCTCAACATTTGCTCCCTCGGTTGAAACCGTGGCCGGCGGAGGACACACAGCAATGCCGGAAAGGCTGTCAGAGCATAGATAGCTCACCAGAACATCGGTGTTGTTCCATCCAGCGGCATTCGGAGCCGGGCTGGTGGAGGCGGTAATCAACGGCGCAGTCAGGTCAATGTTCACGGTAACGGACGTCTGCGCCGTGTTTCCTACAAGGTCTGTGGCCGTGCCCGTGGCAACCTGGTTTGCTCCCTGCGTAGTAAATGTGACCGGACCGGAGCAGGTTGCGACGCCCGAACCCGCGTCAGAGCAGACAAAGCTCACCGTGACCGCAGAGTTGTTCCATCCGGCGGCGGTGGGAGCCGGTGTGATGGTGCCGACAATCGTGGGCGGCGTGCGATCAATGCTTACCGTAACAGTGACTGCGGAACTGCTTCCTAAACTGTCTGTAGCCACCACGTGAATGATCTGGCTGGGACCAGCGCCAAGAACCACTGGTTGCGACGTAAACATCCCTGATTGCACTGAAGCCGCTACGCCTTCCACGGCAACCGTCACCGGCACGGCGGACACTACCGTTCCGGTAACAACTACTGAAGCTGCGTTGGTGAAAGCACCGTCGACCGGTTGGGTTATAGTGATCAGCGGCGCAACGGTATTCACGCTGAATGCAGTTGTAGCAGGAGCTGAAGGATTGCCCGCAAGATCGCTAATGGTGGCGGTAACTACATGAGCGCCATCGCTCAGCGCAACGGCTGGCGACCCGGTGGCTCCCGTGGCCGTGACCGTAAACTCAGCAGTGTGATCAACGCCATCTATCAACAGCAGGAACTTCGTTGTATCAACGCCGCTGCCATCGTCAGAATAGCTGACCGTGATGGGAGGATGAGTGTTGTTCGTAAATCCACTGACCGAAGTGGTGGTCACACTAATTGTTGGAGCAATGGTATCCACCAGAAATGATTGCGGAACAATGTCAGCCGTATTTCCTGCCCGATCAACCACCGTAACCTCAACCTGGTGCGTGCCATCTGCCAGGGCGTCGCCCGGCAGCAAAGTTCCAGTCGCCAGCTGATCGCCCACGGTCATGCGATTGGTACGGTCCGTTCCATCCACGCGAATAGTAAACTTTGATGGATCAACTCCGCTGCTGTCATCGTGGTACGTGACCAGGAATGTAGGTGTGGCGGTATTGATAAAGCTGGAGGCAGCCGGCGTTTGAATGCTGTACACCGGTACGGTTGTATCCACTTGAAATGCTGAAAAGGCTGATGTGGTATTTCCGGCGCGATCCGTAACTTGTGCCCGCAAGTGATACGTACCGGCTGCAAGAGGATTCGCAGCGCTGATGGTGGCGGTTGCCTCAGCGGCTCCCAGCACGAACTGTGACGTAATCTCGGTCTCCGCATCGCTCCCCTGTTGCAGGAATATACGGATCGCGGAAGTGTTGATGCCCGATCCAGTATCGGAATAGTCCAGCATCAACGTTGGCTGGGTGGTATTGATAAAGGAATTATTTGCTGGGTTGGCAAATACGGCTGTAGGCGGCGTAACGTCCACCACAAAACTGGCAGAGACATCGGCGACGTTGGTGGCGCGGTCAGCCACCGTTACTCGAAGCTGGTGAGAACCCTCGGTCAGAGCGCCGCCGGCGGAGATTACCCCAGCAGTGGAGTCGCTGCCGATGCTGAACCCCGCGGTCACATCACTTCCATCCACAAACACGTGCACTGAAGCCGGATTGATACCTGAACCTGAATCAGAGTAATTTGCCAGCGCCGCTGGAGTCGTGGTATTCACCGGCCCCACAGGCGACGCGATGGTAAGGACTGGCTTGATCGTGTCGATCAGGAGCGTGGTGCTGGCGTTCCCCACGTTTCCTGTCAGATCCGCAATCTGCGCTGTAATCGTGTGCGGCCCTTCAGAAAGCGCAGCCAGAGTGCCCGTAGCGCTGGTGGCCGTAACGGTAAGACCAGCAGTTTTGTCGATGCCATCCAGCGCGACATGCAGCGTGCTGGGATCAACGGTTTCGTTGACCCCGTACCTTACCTCCACCGGAGTGCTGGCCACGTTCAAGATGGCTCCGGCGGCAGGTTGAATGATGTGGATATCTGGCGCCGAGGTATCCACTGAAAAAGTGGAAGAGGCGTTTGCCGTGTTGCCGGCTTTATCTTTAATTTGAGCCGTGAGCGTGTGGGTTCCATCGGCGAGAATGGTTGTGCCGGTGACCAATGACGGCGTGGGAGTTACGGCAAGCGGGTTACCATCCACCGCCACTTGCAGCGATGTCAGGTCGATTGCCTGGTCATCCGTGAACTGCACGGAATATTCAACGTTGGATGAGCCATGGCGCGACGAGGGTAACGGATGCAGGATCGTAATCACCGGCGGCACGGCGTCCACGTTGAATGCGACGGATGCCGTCCCCTGGTTCCCGGCCTGGTCGCGAATGGAGGCCACGATCTGGTTCGCGCCCTGCCGCAAGTCAGTGGCAGGATTTAGAAGAGCTGTTGCCTGAGTGGTGGTAGCGCTGAACAGCGTGGACTTGTCTACGCCGTTAATCAAAACCTTCAGTGTTGCCGGATCAATGGGAAGATTGTCACTGTACGTAATCCTGGCTTGCGTGGCAGATCCATTCAGGAACGCTCCAGCAGCCGGCGTGACGATCTGAATCGTGATCGGTGTAAGGTCTACTTGGAATTGCGAAACCGCCTGGGCGGTGTTGGCGGCGTTGTCTTTGATGGTTGCGGTGAGCGTATGCGGCCCGGCGGCAAGCGCCATGGAGGCCGGCAAATCGGCGGTAGCTTCGTTCGGTCGCTTGGTAAAGAGACTGGTCCGGTCAATTCCGTCCAGCAGGACCTTCAGTGTCTCAGTATTTATCCCGGATGCGGCCGGCTCTCCCACGCCCGTCAAATCGTTATAGGAAACCACCAGATGCGGGGTCGCCGTGTTGACCGCGGCGCCGTTTACGGGCGCGGTAACGGCCAGCTGCGGCGATGTGTGATCAGTATTTTGACCCAGCAGCGTGATGATCAGGAACGAAGCTGGTTTGCTCGCCAGAGTCACGTGCAGGTTCGTTTGGGCGGGCAAGCTGACAGCACAGTCAACGCTGCCGACGTTCTCATTGAAAGCCAGGGTGTCGAGCACCGTAACGCCATTGATTTGGATGGTGGCGGAAGAAACGCGGTGTTTCTTGTTCTCATCGCCGTTCTGCACGTGCAGATAAAAGGGCTGTGTGATCCAGGCTGGTACCGTGATTGCGGAATCAAACTGGTTCGGATCTCCGGTGGTCCGAACGTAGGTTCGGGGACCAAATATCTTGAAACCTGAGGCCACAATCCCTGACGCCGGGGGAGCGATATTGTCATCGTAGGAGTAATGGCGATGCCCGTGTTCGCCGTCTTCCCCATCGTGCTCGTCGCCATCGTCCCGGTCCGATTTGGGCTTCGCGGAGTGCACTGTACAGTTTGAAGGTACATTCGAGCCGCCGTCATCCGGGCTGAGGGAATTGGGTGCAAAAAGGTTAGCGACTGCTGAAGACCCAATCGGGTGCAGTCCGTTTTCCAGGTTGCCGGCCGCGCTTCTTAATGAAGCGTTCACGCCCGCGACTGGATGCGCAAGCATTGGGCCAGGGGCTGTCGTGCCGATTTTGAGAAGAGAGTTCTGGACAGACCTTTGCCCTTCTGGAAGAGCCAATGACCACATGGAGGTCGCAAAGAAGCAATATGCCAGTAAAAGTGTCAGCGCTTTTCTAGTCATTATTCCCATCGAACTGTTTGCCGGACTCAGCATGAATAGACATCTCCCGGTCCCCAAACCGAGACATCAGGCGTCAGGTCAGTACGGTACGTTCTTCTCTGACTTCGTTTATTCACCCGGCAAAACTCCTTCAATGCTCTGTTACATCTGAAACTTGCTTATTACGGTCCCGTGGTAAAGCCACCGCTGAAGGCGTTGGCCGGGTTCCCGGCCAGGTCCAGCACCGTGCTGTTCACAAAAGTGTTAATCACCGTGTTCCCCGGCAACGGCCCGGCCGGCGTGAACGTGATCACCGCTCCATTCACCCGTGTCCGCTACCGCTGACGTTCCCGTGGTAAAGCTGAACGCCACCGTGGCTGCCGCGTTCCCTGCCAGATCCTGCAATCCATTCACCGTCACCGAGTACACTGTGCTTGGCGCCAGCAGGCTGGATGGAGTAAAGATCAGCGCTGTCCGGTTCGCGTTGGCACTCACGCTGCCGCTCACCGTGGTTCCTCCGCCCGTCACCGTGAACGGCTGGCCGATTCCCACCGCTTCCATCGCCTCGTTGAACTGCACGATCACCCGCGCATTCACTGCTACCGCGTTGGCTCCGTTCGCCGGACTGGTGGCCGCCAGCAGCGGCGCTACCGTGTCTGTTCCCTGCGCTGTGGTGAATAGGCTCGATCCGCCGTTGATCCCCTGTCCTGCCAGGTCCGTGATTCCGTTCGTCACCCACCTGACCTGATATTGCGTCGAGGGTGAGAGCGCGGCAGTAAGGCTAGCGGTCAGGCCATCGGCAGAGACGCTCACTGAAACAGGGATCTGCGTGCCTGTGCTGTTCTGCAAGATCTGCAGCGTGGAATTGGTGGCCGTGATCGCATTGATCCGTTCGCTGAACTGCAACCGCACTACCGTGTTCGTCCCCACTCCCACCGCGTTGTTCACCGGATCCACCACCACCACCGACGGCCGGATCAGGTCCGCTTCCGTCCCCGTGCTGAAACTGGTGGTCACCGGCGCCACCAGCGTATTGCTGCCCAGGTCCTGCACCCCTGCCACTCGTACCGTGTACACCGTATTGACACTCAACGGATTCACCGGCGTCAGCGTCAGCGTCCGGTTCCCGTTACTCAACGTACGCTGTACTACTACCTGCCCTCCTCCACTGCTCAACGTCACCTGGCCGATGCTCGATCCCTGCACCGGTTCGTTAAACGCAATCACCACCTGCGTGTTCAACGGCGCCTGCCCCGTCGTGTCCGCAGGACTCACTCCCACCACCTGCGGGATCGTCGTATCCGGCGTGAAACTGGTGGTAAAGCTGAACTGCGATATCCCCGCCGCATTCCCGGCATAATCGGTCACTCCCTGGAACTGCGAGAAGAACACCGTGTAACTGTGTCCCGTCGCCAGCGGCCCCGGCGCCACAAAGTTCACCAGCGTTCCGTCCGGACTCAGGGTGTAGCTCTGGCCTCCGATGAATACATTCGTCGCGTTGTCCCGCACCGCAAAACTGCTTCCGTTCACCGCACCAAAGTCCACCGGCTCGTTCAACTGCACGCTGATCGCCGTATTGGTCCCCACATTGGTGAAACCACTCCCCGGACTCAGCGCAATCGCCACCGGCACGGCCACATCCGGCGCTACCGTGGTGGTAAAGTGCGTCACACTCGGCACCACCGGATTCCCCGCCAGATCCGACACTCCGCTCACCGTCACCGTCATCTGCGTGTTCGCCGGCAACGGCTCATGCAGCACCAGCACTACATCCTGCTCGTTGTTGCTGAAGAACACCGTCTCCGGTACCGCTACCTGCGTCCCATTGGCGATCTGGATCGTTGCCGCATTCACCGTGATCGGATTGATCGGCACATTGAACCGCACCCGCACATTGGCATTCACTCCAATGTTGCTCGCCCCGTTGGGCGGCGACACCAGCACCACCTGCGGCCCCACTGTCGCCGTGTCTGTCCCCGTGGTAAAGCTGAATTGCAGCAAGCCTATCGCGTTCCCCGCCACATCCCGCACCGCCTGGAACTGCGAGAAAAACACCGTATAATTCCGGTTCGCCGTCAACGCTCCCGGCGGCACAAACGTCACCGTCGTCCCGTCCGCGCTCTGGGCGTATGTCTGGCCTCCGATGAATACATTCGTCGTGTTGTCCCGCACCGCAAAGCTGCTTCCATTCACCGTCGTAATGTTCACCGCACGGCTCATCTGCACACTGATGACCGCATTTAACGGCACTCCCGTGGTTCCGTTCACCGGTGCACTGTTCACGATCCCGGTCGCCACCGTCGCCGCATCCGCCGCTGTCCGGAACGAGGCCTGATACGTGTTCAGCGCTACTCCATCCAGGTCCTGCGCCGTGCTGTCCAGCGTGATCTCAATCAGCGCGCTGCCGGCAAACGGCCCTGCCGGTACAAACTCGATCGTCTGTCCGTTGTTGCCTACCTGCACCGTCCCGGCTACTACCGCCCCGTTCTGCACCACATGCAGCGCTCCCGCCACCGTCCCTGCGTTCAGACTTTCATTGGCATACAGCACGATCGTGCTGTTCACTCCCACATTCGTCGCTCCCACTCCCGGCCTCTGGCTGGCGATAAACGGATGCACCGTATCCACCGCTGCCGCTGTGCTGAACGTACTCTGGAAATCCACCAGATGGTTCCCGGCCAGGTCCTGCACATCCCGCGTCGCTACCACTGTCACTACGCTGCCTGCCGGCAATGTCCCCGTGCTCAATACCACCGTCTGGTTGTCTCCCGACCGCGATACTCCGGCTCCCAGATTCACTCCGTTGGACAGCAACGCAAACGTGTTGTTATTTACCGTATTCGCGTTCAACGGCTCGGAGAACGTCAACACCACCTGCGCGTTCGGTCCAATCCCGATGGCTCCATTCTGTGGTGAAACCGAGACCACCTGCGGCACTGCCGTATCGGTTGTTCCCGCTCCCGTGGTAAAGCCACCGCTGAAGGCGTTGGCCGGGTTCCCGGCCAGGTCCAGCACCGTGCTGTTCACAAAAGTGTTAATCACCGTGTTCCCCGGCAACGGCCCGGCCGGCGTGAACGTGATCACCGCTCCATTCACCGTCGCCACATTCGTTGACGCGAATGGCGGATTTATCGAAACAAAGCTCGGCCGCGTCGTGTCTGCCACCGCTGACGTTCCCGTGGTAAAGCTGAACGCCACCGTGGCTGCCGCGTTCCCGGCCAGGTCCTGCAATCCGTTCACCGTCACCGAGTACACCGTGCTTGGCGCCAGCAGGCTGGATGGAGTAAAGATCAGCGCTGTCCGGTTCGCGTTGGCACTCACACTGCCGCTCACCGTGGTTCCTCCGCCCGTCACCGTGAACGGTTGCCCGATTCCCACCGTCTCCATCGCCTCGTTGAACTGCACGATCACCCGCGTATTCACTGCTACCGCGCTGGCTCCGTTCGCCGGACTGGTCGCCGCCAGCAGCGGCGCTACCGTGTCTGTTCCCTGCGCTGTGCTGAATAGGCTCGATCCACCGTTGATCCCCTGTCCTGCCAGGTCCGTGATCCCGTTCGTCACCCACCTGACCTGATATTGCGTCGACGGCGCCAACGGCCCGCTCCAGGTCGCGCTCAATCCATCTGCTGACGCTGTAATCGCACTTGCCGCCAGGAACACTCCATCCTGGTTCCTCGTCATCTGCAGCGTTCCGCTGTTCACGCTGATCGCATTGATCCGTTCGCTGAACTGCAACCGCACCACCGTGTTCGTCCCCACTCCCACCGCGTTGTTCACCGGATCCACCAGCGCCACCGACGGCCGGACAGCATCGGACGCGGCGCCAGTCACAAATGTGGTAGAGCGTGCATTGGAGATCTGGTTCCCGGCAAAGTCTGAGATCGAGGCAGCGACGGAAACGGTGTAGGCAGTGTTGGGCAACAGCGCAGCCGTGGGAACTAACGTGGCAATGCTGTTCCCGCTGGACAAACTCACAGAACCGGTCACGGGCTGGCCGCCGACAAGCAGTTGAATTCCGTTCTGTGCGCTTACCGAACTGATGGGCTCACTGAATTGCAGCGTGATCGGCGTGTTCGTGGCTACGCCGCTCGATTGATCTGGCGGATTCACCGCTACCAGTGCGGGTGGCGCCGTGTCATTCACAAAGCTGGTGGTGAACGAGAAAGTCACTGCGCTAAGCAGGTTGCCCGCTGAATCGGTGATTCCGGAGCGCAGGAACACGTTCAGCCGATGGCCTGCGGGGAGCGGCGATGTCGGCACCACAGAGGCGCTTCGTCCGTCCGGATTGACCTGGACAATTCCGGCGACGAACACGCTAGTCAGCGTGTCCTGCAATTGGAACGTTGTCGATGTAAGCGAACCCGGGTCCATCTGCTTGCTGAACAGCGCCGTGACGGCAGAGTTGATAGGCACACCGGTAGCGCCGTTTTCAGGATTGATATGCAGGACCGTGGGTGCCGTGAGGTCTTTGGCAACGTCAGTGGTAAAGCTGCTTTGGAATTGCGGACTGGTCTGGCCGCCGGCCACGTCCTGTACCGCAACCGTATAGAGCGTAAGACCTGCCAGCGTGGCATTGGGCGTGAAGGTCAGAGACAACCCATCTGCCGAAAGCACTACGCTTCCCGGGACATTGGTTGTGCCTTGCAGCAACTTCAATGTGCCGCTGACCACGGCGCTTGAAGAAACCGTGGATGCAAAGCGCACCACTACATGCACGTTGGTGGGCACTGTCACGCTGCCGTCGGCAGGCTGCACCTGAACCACCGGCGGTAGAGGCGGTACGCTTCTTATGCTGAATGTAATCGCAGCGCTGGTATTTCCTACAGCATCGGTTGCCGTGAGTGACAGCAAATCTCCCACAGCGCCGGAAATATTTACGCTAAACGATCCGTTCGTCGCCGCCGTGGTCGTTACTTGCGCGCTGGTCACGGTGTTGGTGATCCGAACCAGAGCGCCGGCTTCCGTTGCTCCGCTTTGGCCCACCACGTTCGAGATACCATTGGACGGTGGGAAGGCTGCAATCAGCGTTGCATTCACCGCCGGAGGAGTCCGGTCGACGACGATGGTCACGCTGGAGACCGCTGTTTCCCCGGCGAAGCCGGTCGCAGTCACGGAAATGGTTTGGTTCCCCTCCGGCACCGCGGAGAGATCGAATATTGCCTGGAATGGAAGCGCCGCGACACTAAAGGTCTGCGTACCCAGAGTGAAATCAATCTTCTGCACCGGTTCACTCGCTGAGGCGGCCACCGTCACACTGTTTCTAAAGCGCGATGTTGGTGCGGGCGAAGTAATGCTGACCGTGAGCTGCTGATTATTGATGACAACATCAATCGGTGCACTGGCAGGCCCGGTATTACCTGCGTTGTCTATTGCTCTTGCTGAAATACGGTGTGAACCTTCACTTAATAGCGCTGTGTTCACCGTATGTTGGAAGGCAGGTCCGGTCAGAGAGAACAGCACGCTGTTGTCCAGCAATACGTCGATGTGGTTCACGCCATTCGCGTCTGTCGCCGTGGCGGAGATGGAGACCAGACCGCTCAACACCTGATTTTCTGTCACACCGGAGATCACCGGCACGGAAGGCGGCAGCGTATCGACGTTGAAAGTCGTGCTGGCAGAGCTGACGTTGCCTGCACGGTCAGCCACAGATACAGAGAGCGTATGTGGCCCATCTGTGAGGTTCGTCGCGGGCGTAAAGGTGAGCGTGCCTGTGGCTACCTGCTGTCCATCCAGCGTGATCGTTACGCTCGCGGTGTTCACCCCGGAGACCACATCGGTCGTACTGATCGAAATGGTGGGCCGCGCGGACGTGATAAACGCCCCATTCGCGGGGAACGTCACCTGTAGTACCGGCGCAATCGTATCCACCGTTGCGAAGGTGGAAACAAACGGAGTTGTCTGCACGTTGCCGCTCAGGTCCTTCGCTCCGTTGACAGTAACGGTAAAGCTTGCGTTGGTGGGCAATGGCGATGCAGGAGTAAAGACTGCCAGTGTGGACGTTGCCAGCACCGTGCTGCCGGATACGACGCCTGACGGGCCGGTAACAACGACCAAGCCAGTCAGGTTCGTGGTTGCGGCCAGCGGTTCGCTGAAGTTCACGGCAATCGTGCTCGTCGCGGGCACTTGAATTGCGCCGTTTGCGGGCACAATCGATGCAACAAACGGCGGCTTGAGATCAACCGTCTGGAAAGTTGCCGTCGTGGTCTGCGCCGGATGACGGCCAAAGATATCGCTCACGCTGGAACTGACCGTAACAACGATCTGAGATGAGTCAGGCAGTGTTCCAGTGAAAGTCGCCAGTTTGCCGTCCGTCGACAGGCTGCCGCTCAGGAACAGATTGGAACCGTTGGCGGTAAAGGAAATCCCTGAAAGCGATTGCAGCGGATTGCTAAATGAGATTTTGATGGGCTGGTTCGTTGGTTCGCCGGTTGCTCCATCAGCCGGATCAAAGGAAACCACTGCCAGCGGAGAGTCGTTCAGCACAATTCTACCCAGATCAAACGTTTGCCCATTGGCGGCAATGCTTGCCCCCTGGACGAGCGCTTGACCCGTGCTCACCGGATCATTGACGCGAACCGTAAATCCGCCGATGGGTATGCCCTGCGCCGTGAATGTCCCGTCGGTCTGGGACTGCACGACAACCGAGCCGCCACGATCGAGTATCAGCGTGACGTTCGCGCCTGCGGCGGGCGTCACCCCGTCAGAGCGGAACACAGTTCCAATCACCGTGCCGCTGGGCTGGACCTGAATCGTGATGTCCGTATTCTGGTTTGGCAGGACACTGCTGGAAGTTGATCCGAACAGCGTGATCGCCGACTGCACGCTCAGGCTGGCCGTAAATGTTCCAGCCAGCACCTGAGGCAGAGAGAAACTGCCATCGGTACTGCTGTCAATTACAAAGCTGTAGGGGAAGGCCCCAGTTCCACTGACGCTAATGTGCCCTTTGACCGGATTGCCGAGTGAATCCAGTGTATGTCCGCTGATAGATCCAATTCCATTCAGCCGGATGGCCGCCTGCACCGTGGATCCCGAAAGAATTTCAATGCTCGACTTCGCCTGATCAATGCTGCCCAGAACCGTGACCGCAATCGATGCCGTGCCCGCGGGGACAATCGCGAATGAGAAATTTCCGTTGGGATCGGTCGTAACAGACTGCGTTCCGCCGCCCTGACCGCCCACTTGCACGGTAACCAGAGAAGCCGGCGCCGGAGTCACACCATCCGCCTGCAATACCTGACCAGATAGACTTCCGGAGCCGCGCAAAGCCACGTCAAGATTCAACTGCGATCCATCACCTACCAGCGTGGAAGAAGCTGTACCGGCAAGGAACCCATTCTGCAAACTGGCATTGGCTGTAATGTGCCCCTCTGGCACTCCGGAAATCAGATAGCGGCCAGTTGCGTCAGCCAGCGTAGTAGCGTGATAGCTACCGGAAAAAACATCCACGGAAGCGCCCGGCTCGGGTGCTCCGTTAAGTGTCACCAGGCCGGTAACTGTGCCCAGCCCCTGGGCCACCACATCCAGAACCAGAATCTGCCCATCCGTGGTGATGCTGCCGGCAGCCACGCCGGTTCGCGCTGTAACCGGGTCCTGCGCCTCAAGCCGCACCGGCCCTGCGGGAACAAACGTAAAGCTGAATGCGCCCGGATCTGCGTTGCCATCCGTGGTGAGCTGGCCAATCTGCCGGCCGTTGGCCAGCAGGCGCACTGTGCCAAACGGAATCGGTGAGCTGTCCGGCATCAGGAAATGACCTCGCACCGTTCCCGTAGTCGTGAGCTGGACCACAACATTCACGGTGGCGCCCGCATTGGGCAGGATGGAAGCGGTCCTTCCGCCGCGACCCACGATGTCAGATACCTCGATCGTGAACGGCCCTTCAAAAACCTGCTCAAAGGTGACACGTCCCTGATTGGCGGGCTGCACCGCATCTTCCTGCACGGAGTTGGGGAAGTTGGTTTCCGTCAGCTTCACGAACGCTGTATCCACAGGCTGATTGGATCCATCCACCACCTGCACCGTGACCGTGCCTCGGCCTTTCAGGCGCAGGTCGTGCGCCATGTCTTGTGCGGCACGCAAGAACAGCGTGTCCTGCACCACTCCGCCGCTGATAGGATCGCGCGCGGTTACCTTGTACGTGCCTTCAGGGAAGATCTTGGCAAACTTGAAGTGGCTGTTGGCGTCCGTCGTTACAGTTACGTCCGGCAGCGGGCCGTTGGCCGTGACTTCAACCCCGGCACCAGCAGGAGTAATTCCATCCGGCAGGAAAACGGTGCCGGAGAGAACGCCGGAAATCGTATTGACGAGCTTCAGATTGAAGTTCACCGTTTGCCCGGCGCTGGAGATGGCGCCCTGAGCGCCGACCTGGGTCGGGAAGAATATCTGCGAAGCTGTCACTCCTATCTGCCCGACCCTCACATTGCTGAAGTGAAAGTTTCCGCTTAGATCGGTAGAGATGCGCTGCGAGAGGCCTTGTACCAGCGAACAGGAATCCTGATCGAAGACGTTTGAGGTCAGGGCAATGTCCGCTCCAAACACAGGCGCCCCATCGGGAGCAAGAACGTTTCCTGTTACGCTGCCGGTGCCGGCAAAACGCAATACGCCGAAACCCGTTGTGCCATCGGCCACTATGGAAGCGGAGGCCCTGGACACATCAAAAGAACTGGATATTGCTACGGCGCTGACCTGGCCTACAGGTAAGCCGGAGAACGTCACCACGCCATCCGGGCCGGTTGCTTTCGGGTCGCATCCGCAGGCAAAAGGACAGGCCCCGGAAAGCAAGGCTACATTCTGGTTGGCAACGGGCCTTCCGCTGCTGTCAAGCACGGTGAATTTAGCTGTGCCAAGACCCGAGAGAACAATGTTGGCGTTTGCAAAAGTTTGGCCAGGCACGGTAATAGAGACCGTGGTGCTGCCCGATCGCAATCCGTCCCTGGTCGCTGCCGAAATCGTCTGTGATCCGGACCGCACGGGCAGCCCGGGAAGTGTGTATGTGCCGTCAGCATTGCTCAGGACGCCGGTGACGCCGCTCAAGACAACAACTCCACCCGCCGGCGAGCCATCCGGCATCGAAATCTTTCCGGTGACTGTACCCTGGTTGGCTGTGTTGATGACGATGGTGATATTTTGACCGGTCAGATTCTGGTTCGCGGTAGCGAATCCAGTAATCGATCCCCGGTCATTGGCGGTTAACTGCGATGAGATGGTGAAATTACCCGTTGGTACGCTGCTAAAGCTGAAATTCCCGGCAGCGTCCGTATTCACCACCCCAACAGGAATAGTGCCCTGTATTGGATCCGATATGCTATAGACCACGGGCCAGTTCGGCACCGGGGTGGTTACTCCGTTTTCCTGCTTTTGCAACGAGCCAGAAACACTCAGCTGTCCGCTATCCAGAGTTACGTCGATCGTGGCCGTGTTACCTGCCCGGGTGATGCTTCCAGCGCTGCGACCAATGCTGTTTCCTTTTCCAGCCTGTACACTCACCGGCCCAACCGTTACTCCGGAAACTGAGTAATGCCCATTGCCGTCCGCAGTAGTCTGGGCGCCAATCTGGGTGTCCGTCTGACTTAAGACCACCACGGCTGCGGCGGGCACCGGATTACCACTTAGATCATGCACCGTTCCTGCCACTGATCCCTTGCCCAGGATAGGGATATCCATGAGCAACTGCTGGCCGGGGATGCGGACGAAGTTACTTAGCTGGCGCAAGCCGCCTGTGTTCGGGTCTTGCGTGGAAATCTGGAACGGCATTCCGCAAGAGTCCTGGCGTACATAACGAAACTCATATCGCCCATCCGCACTCACAGGGACGCTGGAGACGCCAACAGGCAGCTCATCTGCTTCAGCCGCGCAATCCGCTGGGGGAACGGTGCTGTAAGTCACGACAGCCGTACTCACGGGCGTGCCGTCAGCATTGAAGACGCGTCCTAAAACCACAGCCCCTGGATCTTCAATCTTGGTTTGCAGCGGTACGGTTCCGCCGATGCCCGTTGCGCCGCGTGCGTCAGCAATGCCGCTTACAGTAACGGAAGAAGGCACATAGGGCCCTTCCGGCTGCTGGAGATTTGCAACCACGATGCGCCCGGAAAGCTGCGACCTTGCTTTCTGTATGGCGTTCGCCGGCATCTGATAGTTCGTTGTCAGCTGCGCGCTGGTAGCGTCAACCACACGATCAAACAACAGCGCCAGTTGTACACCGAGCGAGCTGGCTCCCGGCAGCGTTTCCGGACCAATGATGGTGGCAGAGACAAAACGCGGCCCCTGGGGCGCAACAGTCGTGGTACTAAGCGGCTGTTGGGTTGCGAACGAGCCATCATTGTTCGTGTCCAGCTCCAGAATCAGCCGGTCAGGTTGCGCGGAATCCAATTTCACGCGAGCACGCATTCCCAGCGTCATTGGAACGCCGCTGATCTGCCCACGGATGACATTGCCATCGCCATGAGGCATGGAGATGGCCAGATCAACCGTTCCGGAACCTGTGCCCGTCAGTTGCAGGGTGTAAGGAAAGACCGCTGGCGTAGTCAGCAGGCCAAGGACCGGTGCAGCATCCATGTTGCTGAGTGGGACCTGGCCAAAACCTGGAATATCGTTGGGCAAAGGCGTTACAGAACCGAGCTGCCGAGCAACGTTGCCATTGCCGT
The DNA here is from genome assembly GCA_020072585.1 of Terriglobia bacterium. Classification (GTDB taxonomy): domain Bacteria; phylum Acidobacteriota; class Terriglobia; order Terriglobales; family Acidobacteriaceae; genus Angelobacter. The sequence continues at coordinate 79,741 of JAIQGL010000030.1, forward strand.
CAGTCAATGTAAATCCAACGGGCGGAGCCCCGGTCCCGCTGGCCAGGGCGAAAGAAATAAAGTCTGGTCCGGAGGCAAACACGCTCGTCAGATCATTCTGGAAATTGAGCGCGCCTCCCGTGCTGCTCACCGCTCCAGCGAGCGCCGCGCCCACGGCACGCTCAAAGTTTTGTCCGCCCTGTGTGCTACGTAGCAGTTGATCGAACCCGGCATCGAGCGGCTTGCCGCCATAGAAATCCGCCAGCAAGTCACGCAATGCGTCTTGCATCGGCTGCCCGAGTCCGGCCCTGAGCCCGGCTTCGGCCAGCGCCAGCGCCTTCTGTGTGACCACCGATTTATTCGTACGAATCACGTTGGGCGGCAGTGTGCCGTTCGGAGCGTTCGCAATGCTCCAGCCCTCTCCCAGCACCAGCATCGCTGCGTCAATCACTGACTGGGGCAGGTTCTCTACAGAAGAAGGCAGAACCAGCGTGTCAGGTGAAAGAGGTATGCCGCGCTCACCCACACCAAGAGTAAATTTCAGCTCACCCGTGGAACCGTCAGTCGTATCAAAATGTAGATAACTCGCAACCACCTGGCCCGTGCGGCGGCTCTTGAATACATACGTAAGTGTGGTGGCGCCGCCTCCGGCGATGGTATTGATGAACTGGGTCGGATCGCTCAGAAGAGTCGCCCCGCTCAGCCGCGACGAATCGATGGTCAAATTCACGGCATTGGCAATCGACTGGCTGAGGTTCTTTACCGTAACGTAGACCTTGAATTGCTCGCCATTGCGCACAATAGCCGGCACGGCAAAGGTGAGATCAAAAAACGGATTGCGCACCAGCACTCCGCCCTGCGCAAGCCCGCTTACGCCTACAGGCCCTGTAGCCAGACCTTCCAGAATGCCCTGAATGTTGAAGCTGATCTGGTGGAAGCCTTCTTTTTCTCCGCGCAGAATGAATTCTGCTTGCCCCTGGTCGCCTGGGTTCAAGATGTTGACATCGTCCGCGGTTCCCGGCTTGGCGTCAGCTCCCACGCCGCGAACTGTCTTGGTTGCCGGTTCGGGTCCATCCTTGGTATTCGGCAGGCTCAGCGGATCATCCGCCGTGCCGGCCACTGCGTCATCGCCGGACGGAAGGTTGATGGTTCCATTCACATCGTGGACCACCAGACCGGAGCCGCCCGGAGCTCCGTTGGCCACAAACAATTGCGCTGAGAAAAACTGCTTCAGGAATCCGATATCGCCGGGGATCACCAGAACGCTGGGTATCTTGACCGGAGCAGGTTTTCCGTTGGGCAGCTTTATATCGTTTTCTGCTACCGGGTTGCCGTTAACATCAAGCAGGTTCAGCAATACTGGAACGATCGTCGGAATCGGGACCTGGTCGCGGCTCTGCGGACCTGGGGGCAAAAGTGGCTGGGGTATGGGCACGCCCTTGCGGTCAAACACCACCGGAAACGATATCGTTGTGGCATTCGATTGCAGCGCCAACCCGATGGTGAACTGGAATCCCAGGAAATCACTGCTATCCAGAACAATGCCTGCGGCCTTGATCTCGTCCAGCGTCAGCGGACGCGTCTCCACGGACGTGATCAGCACCTGATCAATTACTTTTACCGGAATCGTTGCCGGTGAAACATCCAGGGCAGGACTTCCGTTAACAACAATACGCAGGTTGCTGAGCGTGTAGTCACCGGCTTCACTCAGGGGCGGGATTGGCAGCAGCAGTGGATCGACAATCGGTGCGGCGCCGCCGTTCGGGTCGACGAAAGGAAGAGTGACGGTGCCCGCCAGGCCGGGACCGGAAAGCTCGCCGTGAACTTCAAAATTGCCGCCGAGAAACTTTACTACGTCGGCCGAACTCAACGCGCCGGACGGCGTATTAACAACAATCCTGACTCCGGCTGCGGTGTTCTTCGGGATAGTTGGATTGGCCGGCTGGACCGTCGCGGAAATTCCCTGCACCCCGAGTTCAAGCTCGCCAATCTTCCTTAGATTAGTTTGAGCGAACGCGACGCTAGCGAACAGGCCGAGAACTACCCACAACCACGCCCTTGAACGCACCCTTACCTCCACAGATATAGCAGACATCTATCTGCTTGCCACTGCACAACCTGCCCGGAGCTAGTCCTGCCTTAAGCTTGAAAACCTGGGGGTGAAAACTTATTTGGGAAACGGTGGACGATTTTAGTCTGAGATTTGATATTGTCAAACAAAATATTTCGTGCAGCGTATAATAGGTGATCTATCGCAAAACTATCCCGTAACTTTACATTTTCTTACAATATCTCACCAGGCACTTATCTCAAGAAACCTAAACTATCCAGGGCTTCTTAGGCTTTTTTTAACGTCAGTGCAAACAATTTCACCTTTCGGATAAAGAAAGCCAAGCAAAACTACGGGGCTCAAGCATTTTTATCGAGGGCGAGTGTATGGAAGCAGGAAGACTGTCCGCTGTGATGGCGATCACACATATGAACATACCGCTACAGCAGTTTGACAAACGCCTTGCCAGGATCTTTCGACGTTCAGCCCAAGATGACAAGTTTCAATCTTGCAACTGCGTCAGGGTTCGCTAGTGGTTCATTTGCCCACGGATGCGAATGGCATGCCGTGCCGTCGGCGCTCTCGCTTTTTGTACCTGCCTTTCAGCCGTTGCCACGCACGGGTGCTTAATGCAATCGCCTGGTGAATATAGAGACAGCAATCAATTAATGCGGGGACGACGTCAAAAGCGAGCAGTCCAGCAACGAATCCGGAGATGTACTGTCTGTTTTCACTACCGCTTTTCACGCTCAGAGCAGCGAACAAGTATTTTTCCGGGCCCAAAAACGACCAGGGGCTGGCTCACCTCCCGGCATACTGATCTCGGGCTAAAGCAATGTGACCTGGCTCACAGCCCGTGTCGCCGGTTGGCTTAGACTATTACTGTGCTTTGTGTCCGCAAATCTGCCTGCTTGTTGATGGCCTTGCTGGTGCTGTCAGCGCCGCTCATTGCCTGTGCCCTGCCGGGCGAGGAGATGACCAAAGCGGAGCAGGACTGCTGCCTGCAGATGGGTGACCAGTGCGACAGTTCACAAATGACGGACGCGCACACGTGCTGCACCAAGACCCCGCAGGTGGCGGCCAATACTCTGAAAGCCACCGGCAAGTACGCGCCGGCTGCGCCTGAAGCCGCCCAGCATGCCGAGTTCTGTACGTCACCGGCGATGGCCGCCGTTCTCTCTCGCCCGCAGAACACGCCGGACGACTCTCCGTCACCACCCGGCCCCATCACCATCCTGAGAATCTAGTCTCGCTTTCGTCTTTCCGGCGCGCGCCGAGCATTGTGCGCGTGAAAGCTTGCGTGCGCGGAAGTGCGCGCACGTTTCTCTCTACATTCGGAGTAACGAGAGGTAAAGATGAAAGCCTTTTATGTCTTGTTTTTCTTTGCGGCCGTGGTGAGCCACGCGCAGATGGATCCGTCGCACGTTCCGCCCACGCCGCTGACCGCGCTGGTGGAAGAGGCGCAGCAGAAGAATCCAGAGATCCAGGCGGCGATGCATGGCGCGCAAGCGGCCGGGCAAGCCGCAAAGCAGGCGGGCGCGTTGCCGGACACACAAGTCATGGTCCAGCACCTGAGCGTGGGCAGTCCGCGTCCGTTTGCCGGATATACCAACAGCGATTTTGCGTACATCGGCCTGGGCGCAGCGCAGGAGTTTCCCTGGCCGGGCAAGCGCGCGCTGCGGTCGCAGGTTGCCGGGGCGCAGGCTGAAGCAACGGGCGCGCAGTCCGGCTCGGTTCGCCGTTTGGTCATTGAGCAGGTGAAGAAGACCTATTTCAAGCTGGCTTACCTGCAAGCCACGCTCGACATCCTGCTGCGCGATGACAAGCTGCTGGGGGACATGGAGCAGATCGCCGAATCGCGCTATCGCGTTGGCCAGGGCAACCAGCAGGAAGTGCTCAAGGCCCAGCTCCAGCACACGCGCATTCTCCGGGAGATCAACCTGCACCATCGCGAGCAGGGACAGCTCCAGGCCGAGCTCAAACAACTGCTCGGCCGCGTGCAGGAGTCGCCCGACATCGCGACCGAACCGTTGCGCGAACGCGCGCTTCCCGCCGGCGCGTCTGAATTGTTGCAGCAGGCACGGCAAAACAATCCTGAGATCAAGGCGCGCGAGAGGCTTGTGCAACGCGCCGATCTACATACCGACCTGGCGCGCAAAGAGTTCCGTCCTGACTTTGGGCTGCAATACATGTACCAGAACACGGACCGCAGGTTCCGCGACTATTACATGCTGACCTTCACGGTGACACTGCCCAATCGCGGGCGTCGCCGTGCCGAGCTGGCTGAGGCCACGGAGAACCGCCAGAGCGCAACCGCGGAACTAAATGCCGAGGTCCAGCGCCGTCTGGCTGAGGTGCAGGACCAATACGTCATTGCTAAATCATCCACAGAGCAGCTCAGGATTTTCCGCGAGGGGCTCATACCCCAGGCAGAAGCAACGTTCCGCGCCGCGCAAGCGGCCTACCAGGCCAACCGCCAGGATTTTGAAACCCTGCTTTCTTCTTTCCGTGACGTGCTCGACTTCGAAGAGCAATACCAGAAGGAGCTCAGCGAACATGAGTCGGCGCTTGCACGGTTGGAGTCGTTGACGGGAGTAACGCTGCCATGACCAATTCATCACGCAATTACAAAATCGCATTCTTCTTTGCGCTCGCCGCAACCGTGGTTCTAGCCGCCGTTCTTGTTGTCAACTGGGGCAGCGGGCACCGTGAGAAGACGGCCATCTTCAAGGAAGAGCCGAGCAGCGCGGCTTCGCTGGCGCCTTCACCCGCGGCAACGGCGACCGACATTCCGCTCACACCGGTGCAGCTCCCGCCCGAGCGCATGCAAGCCATTGGTGTGAAACTGGGCACGGCGGAAATCCAACGCATCAGTGACGAGATCCGTGCCGCCGGCAACGTTGAGATTGACGAGCGCCGCATTGCTTATGTCCAGACGCGTTTCCCCGGATGGATCCGCAACGTCTATGCCGACGCAAGCTACCAGTTCATTCGCAAAGGCGACCCGCTGTTCACCATCTATAGTCCTGACCTGGTCACCACCGAGCAGGAATACCTGCTGGCGAAGAAGAATGTTGAAGCCGTGCAGTCCAGCAGCGTGAGCGGGGTGGCCGCGGGTTCGCAGAGCCTGCTGGCTGCCGCCCGCCAGCGACTGGAGCAATGGGAAGTGCCGGCCAGCGAGATCCAAAAGCTCGAATCCACGGGAAAGGTAATCACGGACCTCACCTTCAATTCTCCCGTCACGGGCTACGTTACCGAACGCACCGCGTTACCTAATATGTATATTCAGCCCGAGACGAAGCTTTACACGGTGGCTGATCTTTCCAGCGTCTGGGTCTCCGCGCAAATCTTCCAAAGCGATCTGGGACGGATCAAGCCTGGCGACCCCGCGGCTGTGACAGTAGACGCTTATCCGGGACAAACTTTCAGCGGCCGCATCCGCGACATTCTGCCGCAGATTGATATGAATACGCGCACCGCCCGCGTGCGCATTGCGTCGCCAAATCCCGGACTCAAGCTGAAGCCGGGGATGTATGTGAATGTCGTATTGCAAATCCCGCTGGGACGAAAGCTAGTGGTTCCTTCCTCGGCGGTGCTCCAGGCTGGACTGCGCCAACTGGTTTTTGTCGACCGCGGCGAAGGCGTATTTGAGCCGCGCGAAGTGCAGGCATCAGGCCATGGCGACAGGACAATTATTACCAAAGGACTCAAAGCCGGAGAGCGCATCGTGATCTCCGCCGGTTTCCTCATCGATTCAGAGAGCCAGTTGAAGGCCGCGGCCGGTGCATTTGAGCCTCCGCCACCAGGTGCTGGAGCAGCGGCGGCCATGAACCAGAGCGCTGCCGCACAGGCGAAGCTGGAATTAAGCACCCAGCCGGACCCGCCGCGCAAAGGCAACAACAGCTTCCGCGTGAAGCTCACGGATACCGCCGGATCGCCGATGGCCGGAGCGCAGGTGAACGTAACCTTCTTTATGCCGGCCATGCCCGCGATGGGCATGGCGGCGACGAAGACCAGCGTTGATCTCGCCGACAAAGGCGGCGGCCTGTATGAAGGCGCGGGCGAGCTTGGCTCCGGCGGGACCTGGCAGGTGACGCTTACTGCGCAAAAGAATGGACGTGTAATCGGCACGAGGCATTTCACTCTCAATGCTGAAGGAGGGATGTAGCCATGATCTCCCGGATCATTGAATGGTGCGAGCACAACCGCTTTCTCGTCTTCACCGGCGTGTTGCTGCTCACGCTGGCCGGCATCTGGTCGATGCAGCGCATTCCCCTTGATGCGCTGCCCGACATTTCAGACGTGCAGGTCATTATTCATACCAACTGGGCGGGCGAGCCTCCCAGCGTGGTTGAGGACCAGGTCACATACCCGATTGTCTCCACGCTGCTGGCAGCGCCGCGAGTGAAGGCCGTGCGCGCGCAGACCATGCTGGGTGACTCCTACGTTTTCGTCGTCTTCCAGGATGGGACTGATCTCTACTGGGCGCGTTCCCGGGTGATCGAATACCTGCAGCAGATGCGCGGGCGCCTGCCCAGCGCCGTGAGTCCCATGATCGGCCCCGATGCCACGGGCGCGGGCTGGGTCTTCGAGTATGCGCTGGTGGACCGCAGCCACAGTCACAGCCTGGCCGATCTGCGCAGCATCCAGGAGTGGCAGCTTCGCTACCAACTGGCAACGGTTCCGGGCGTGGCTGAGATAGCCACCATCGGGGGCTTCGTTAAGCAATACCAGGTCAATCTCGATCCCAACAAACTGCTGGCTTACGGCATACCGCTCTCCACGGTGCTTGAGCGCGTGAAGGCGAGCACGAATGAGGTTGGTGGACGCGTGCTGGAACTGAACGGCGCGCGTTACATGGTCCGCGGGCTCGGCTACCTGCGCTCCCTGGCTGACCTGGAGAACGTTCCCGTTGCTGCCAAGAACGGCACTGCGGTGTTGATCAAAGACCTGGGTGCAGTTTCCTTTGGACCAGACATTCGCGAAGGCGTTGCGGAATGGAACGGCGAAGGCGAAACCGTGGGCGGCATCGTCGTCATGCGTGACGGCATGAATGCTCTGCAGGTGATTGACGGCGTGAAGCACAAGCTGGAGCAGATCAAGCCATCGCTGCCGGCCAGCGTTGAAGTAATACCGGCATACGACCGCTCCGGCCTGATCCATGATTCCATCCGCACGCTGCAGTTCAACCTGGTCGAAGAGGCGGTGATCGTCAGCCTGGTCTGTATCTTCTTTCTGTTTCACTTTCGCTCCGCCTTGATTCCGATTCTCACGATTCCGCTGGCTGTACTGATGTCATTTATCCCCATGTATTACCTGCACGTCACTTCCAACATCATGTCGCTGGGAGGCCTTGCGCTGGCCATTGGTGTGCTTGTCGATGCGGCCATTGTTATGGTGGAAAACGGATATCGCCATCTTTCCGAGCATCCGCTCAACGCTACGGGCGTGCCCGGCCCGGAGCGAAGGCGCATCTTGATCAACGCGGCAAAGCAGGTGGGGCCGGCGCTGTTCTTTTCTTTGCTGATTATTGTGGTTTCGTTCCTTCCCGTGTTTCTTCTGGAGGCGCAGGAAGGCCGCATGTTCCGTCCGCTGGCATGGACCAAGACGCTGGCCGTGGGTTTTTCCTCAGTGTTGGCCATCACGCTGGTACCGGTGCTCATGGTGATGTGGATCCGCGGGCGGCTGCGCCCGGAATCCGCCAATCCTTTTGCGCGACTGTCGCAGGCGATCTATCTGCCTGTTCTCCGCTGGTGCCTGAAATATCGCAAGACCACGCTGGCGCTGAATCTGATCTTTCTGGTCGTGACCTTTCCGCTGGCGTTCAAGCTGGGCAGCCAGTTCATGCCGCCCTTGTATGAAGGCTCCGCGCTGTATATGCCTACCGCGCTGCCGGGCATCGGGATCACGCAGGCTACCACGCTACTGCAGGAGCAGGACCGCATTATCCGCAGCTTCCCGGAGGTGGAAAGCGTGATGGGCGCGGTGGGCCGCTCCGACAGTCCCACCGACAACGCACCGCTCGACATGTATGACACCACCATCGTACTCAAGCCGCGTGAACAATGGCGCGCCGGCATGACCTACGAAAAACTCATCCAGCAGATGGACAGCAAACTCCAGTTTCCCGGGCTCTCCAACACCTGGACCATGCCTATCCAGAACCGGCTGGACATGGAGCTCACCGGCATCAAGACGCCGGTGGGGCTAAAGATCCAGGGGCCGAACCTGGAAGGCATTCAGCAACTCGGTTCGCAAATTGAGCAGATTCTCGCCGGACATTCCAAAGCGCGCGCCGTGTTTGCCGAGCGGGTCTCGCAGGGGTTTTACATCAATGTGGATGTCAACCGCGCCACTGCTGCCCGCTACGGCCTGACCGTGGAAGACGTGCAACTGGCCGTGACCTCGGGCATTGGCGGCGAGAACGTCGCCGAGAACGTAGAAGGCCGAGAGCGTTATCCCATCAACGTGCGTTACCAGCGCGATTTTCGCAGTGACATCGACAGCCTGCGCCGCGTGCTGGTCAGCGCAGCGGGCGGCGCTCAGGTGCCCATCGGCGAGCTGGCCACCATCTCATTCTCGCGTGGGCCGGCGATGATCCGCGATGAAGACGGCCTGCTCACCGGCTACGTCTTTCTCGACCTCAATACCCGCGACTACGGCGGCTTTGTCAACGACGCCACCAAAATGCTGAACGCCAGACTGCAACTGCCTGCCGGCTATACCTACCAGTGGTCAGGCGAGTATGAATTTGAACTGCGCGCCCGGGAGCGATTGAAGATCATTATGCCCATCGTCTTCTTTGCCATCTTTATGTTGCTCTACATGGTCTTTCATTCCGCTGTTGAAGCCCTGATGTTGATATTCCCTACGCTCTATGCCATGACCGGAGGGCTGCTGCTGCAATGGGTCCTGGGGTACAACTTCAGCGTGGCGGTCTGGGTCGGGTACATCGCCTTGTTTGGCATCGCCGTGGAGACCGGCGTCGTCATGGTGGTCTACCTGCATGAAGCCCTGCAAAGGCAAGCCGCATCCAGCGCGCCGCTTACCAACCAGGCCATTGAAGAAGCCGCGATTGAAGGCGCGGTGCGGCGCTTGCGTCCCAAGCTGATGACCGTTACTGCCGTGCTGGCCAGCCTGGTTCCCATCTTGTGGGAGACCGGCGTCGGCTCGGACGTGATGAAACCGATCGCCGCCCCGATTGTCGGCGGCATGATTACTTCCACCATCCACGTGCTGATTCTGGTTCCGGTGTTCTTTGTGATGATCAAGGAACGCGCGTTGAGGAGAAACGTCTTAAAAATTGAAAACCAATAATTCAGATTTAGATCAAAATTCTTGACAGTGAATGAGGTCCAAGCCAAATGGAGGGTAGTGGTGCAGTTTGAAATTCCTACCTTTTTGTGCCTCCCAAAACCCTATTGAACCATGAATCAAGGCATCAACTGCCATTCATGACACCCAGAAAGACGGGATAAGGGTCTGGGAGAAGGGTGCCCCTTCTCCCAGCAGTCCTCTCTCTTTCTCCCAGAAATTCAAAAATCCTCAAGACCTGGTTCGGGACCAGGGTCGGAAGTTCAAATCCTCTCTCCCCGACTAATCAATCCCTATCCAGCCGGCCATCACTTGACGATCAACGTGACGGGCATACTTACCGGCTGTACGCTCGAATTGGAGCTGGTAGCAGTCACTGTGATCGTGAAGGTTCCGGGCGGCGTTCCGGGCGGTGGTGGTGGCGGGGGCGGCGGAGCAGAACCTCCGCCGCAGCCGATGCAAAGCAGCACAGCGAACGCGCCAGCCGCAAAGACCCACCGTGGAATGTGCCTCCTGGATCTGTCCCGAACAGCAAGCAGAACCATTACCAGCAGGCAGATGGCCCCCAGCGGCCAAGCACGGACGCTGAAGTTGACCGGGGGAGGCCACAGCGTCGGCCAAGACACCAGTTGGGCCCGCGCGGTGGTAATCACGGTCATCGTCGAAGAGTTGCCAGAAGTCGGGTTAGGGCTGAAACTTGCCGTAGTCGCCCCCGGCAATCCGGAAACACTGAAGGTCAAATTATCGTTGAAACCTGCCGCTCGCGAGATAACTACGGTGTAACTCGTGCTGCCACCGGCAGAGACGGTTTGAGAAGAAGGCGTGGAGCCCAGACCAAAAGGTGGGCCGCCGGGCGTAATCGTAAAGTTGGTAGCGTTCGTCGCGGTCCCATCCAGTGTTGTAACAACGATGGGACCAGTGGTAGCCCCGAAGGGAACTGTCGCGGTGACCGTCCCGGAGTTGTTAACAGTGAATGTAGCGGACACTCCATTAAAAGAAACAGCCGTGGTCCCTGTAAAGTTCGTGCCGGTAATCGTCACACCCGTTCCAACCGGGCCGTTGGCCGGCGCAAAGGAAGACATGGCCGGCGTAACCGTAAATCGGGTCGTGGTCACCAGAGGTCCGCCAGCCGTGGTGACAGTGATGCGGCCAGTAGTAGCCCCAGCGGGAACTGTTGTTGTGATCGTCCCGGAGGGGTCCACCGTGAATGTAGCCGCCACTCCATTAAACGAAACGGCCGTGGCTCCGGTGAATGTCGGGTCGGTAATCGTCACACTCGTTCCAACCGGACCGAAGGTCGGCGCAAACGGGCTGAAGCTGATTCCTTCGAGGAAAGCTATGATATCGTCGGTTGCGGTGGGCGAGATCGCGTTAGTGTTGATCGGGCCGGCAAAACCCTGAGATCCTGGCGAGTTGTTGAAGAAAGACGAATTATAGAAGGCGAGCACATCTTTCAACGTAGCTGCGGAGCTGTCGTGGAAGAACGGACCCAGGTTGGCGATGTTGAAAAGCTGGCGGGTGACGAACGCGCGCGACCCACAGGGGTTGCTGGGCTCACAAGGAAGATTGTCCACTCCAGCCGAGTTGATGGTCTGGTTTACCACGCCTGTGTCGAATGCCCCTAATGAGCCGCCGAGAGTCGTTCCGGTGTGGCAAAAGTTGCACTTGGCCTGACCGAAAAAAGCATCACGGCCTCGCTGTTGCGCGGCGGTGACCACAAAGTTGTTCAAATTGAACCTATTCGGGTCGGTTCCCGCCGGGAACTCCTGCGCCAGCATGAACGCTTCCATGGCGGCCAGTTCGTCAGGTGTCGGCAGCCGGAAATCCGGGTCCGATCCACCGCTGTTCCGGGCCAGCGTCCGCGGGAAGTGCTGGGTGACGGCTCCCGTCGCGAACGTTTGCAGGTCGAAGAAGCCGCCGCTAAGTCCAAATTCTCTAATTCTCTGGTTCAGGTTCAGCAGGTGAGGAGACTTGCGGAACACAGGCGCGGTCGGGGGAAACCCGTCAATGTTTTCCAGGATCAGGCCACGGCCCTGGGGGAAGTTCGCGGTGTCAGCGCTCGTCCTCATCCGCTTCGGATTTTCCAGGCCGAGCACCGTCGAAGCTGCAATGGCGCCGAGACTTCCTGCCGTGATGCTCATGACGGTTCCCGAACACGAGTTGCTGTCGCTCACGGTGCCGGACAAGGCCGGGTTCATGCCGCCCATGACAAGATACGTCGTCGGCGAAACCTGCGTCAGCACCTTGGCTGTCGCTGCCGTCGTTCCGCTTCCGCTCGTTATGATGCCTTGCAACGTACCGCTGCATGGCGCGCCGCTCGGAACCGTCTCAGTCAGCACCAGCGTGTTGAGATTGAAGTCGAAGCCGGGATCAAAGCTGGACGGGTTCGTCTCGCCGAGGAACAGCGGATCGAACGTCGCGGAGACGGTATTGAATCGCGACTGGATATTGCTCGGCGGCAACGCGAAGTTCAGGCTCGCTATGTGACAAGTTGCGCAGCTCCGCCCATTGCCCTGGAAAGTCTCGCCGTTGAACAAATTGTCGCCCTGGGCGACTTGAGTGGCTACCGGGATGGTGAGCGTCTTTCCCGCATCGTTCGTTGGTGTGGGTGTCGTGTTGATCGCGAAATCGGAGTTAGCGACCGAACCACAAGAGGTAGAGGTGCGCTTCAGGCTCACCGTATTCATGATGGGAAGGGCGGCCGTCGGGGGACCCGCTACAACGGCGCCGTTGCAGCCGCCGGTGTTCGTTCCGGTCTGGCCAGCAGGAAAGCTCCCGTAGGAAACGCAGTCCGTTCGTGGAAACGCATTGATATTCAGCGGATTGTTCGTGAAGCACACCTTCCCGCCAATGGGGTTCAGGAGCGGCGGCATAATGAAATCGGGAGTCGGTGCTCCAGGCAGGTTCGCAAAGTTCTGGGTCGCAATCAACTGCGGGTTGGCATCGAGGGGCACATTGTGCGGGAATTTGAACTTGCCAGTTTCTCTTCCCGCGGCGTCGAAGAACACGAGCATCACCCGCGATTGAGTCTCGCCAGCCTGCGGGCCCCATAAGTTGCCGCCCCCCTCCTGCTTGATGACGATGAATTGGATTTTGGAGTTGCCATTGACGCCGGCCATGATCTCCTGAATATGGTTCTCATCGTTGGTCGCAAAAGCGCGACTCGAAGACAGCAGAAGAACGAGCCCGATCGCCAGGGTATAGGCGAATTGCAGATTCTTGTTCCGGTTAGTCAAGGCCTTGGCCTCCTTCTTTTCCACATTCGTCATACATACCAGGGCCCTGCAGGCGGGATTTCCATTTGGCTGAGTGACCTTTAGCGCTAGGGGAATGCTGCTAGAAGTCGAGCCCGCCTGTTCCCGTCAGCGTGAGTGTGAAAGTACTCGTTACTCCATTATTTTTATCCTCTAGCGAGCGCGTTTGAAGACTAGCTTTAGCTTGTAGTTCATCGCAAGTTAAGTTTCGTTAACTATTATGCTGTAATCGGAATTTCCTTTTTAAGAGATGATACATTAAATTGTTTCCCTCTTGGACAAGGTTGAACAATAAAAGCCATTTTTAGCTCTCCCGAATGTTCTCCAAACCAGCAGCTGTTCTCGGATCGCAGCGGTGGTGCTGCTGCCAAGCTACCTTTAATAAACTATTTTCGTGCAAGCTGTATATCCTGCTTCATATCTATGGCTTCCGGTTGGTCCCTTTCATCGTTAAAAATAGCAGATTGACATCCTCCTGCCGCTTTTCTAAGCTTGGTATTTTAGTTTTGGCTGGAAGAAATGTTTGCCGAATCGCAGGATAGCATATGTCTCAATTTACAAGCTAACTAGCATATAGATAGTTCAGGATCCTTTAGGATCTAGATGCCTTTGCTCGCTCCTCGCCATCGCCACCGCAGTGATCCAGAGCTATGTTGGTCACTTGTGCCCGATCATTCCATGCAAGGGTATTGTTGTTCACTGCGCTCCTGACCGCAGTCAGACGGCAGATCAAAATGCGCTTAGAATCTATGGAATTATGAGCTTTAGGATGTTCGTATCTCATCCGACAGCATGGTTAAATCAGGAACGAGCGGTCGTCGCGATGAATGACGGTGGCTCTTGGTTGTTCTCTGCCGATGGAATTGAACAACCTTTTGAATAGCCAGAACGATATCGTGCACGTCGCATTATTGATCGTCTAACCGACGATGTGTTGGAGCGTTACTGCAATGCTCTCGGCATAAGGCTTTTAACAAAAAAGCAGACCGCCGGTAGGCTGCTAAACCAGTCCGCGATCATTTTTGCGATGCCCCAGAGGGGTGCTCTGCCCCCGGCTCGCTCTGGTCCCCCAAAAAGAATTCTTATTGAATCGCTGTTATTGTCGCTGTTCTCAGCGGAAGATGGCCCCTCATAGAACCTAACATTTCCTAACAAGAACCGGCCCGTGAGCTTGTGCCTCAAATTGTGCCCCCTCTGTGCCGTGATTGTGCCCCACCACGTGATACTGCGGTTAGACTCACTGCCGGTTATTTGCTTGAAGTGCTGGAAATATCAGGTGATGCGAGGAGGGATTTGGTAGCGCTACCGGGAATCGAACCCGGGTTTTAAGATTGAGAATCTCACGTCCTAACCCCTAGACGATAGCGCCATCAATGACTTACGGACTTTCTTTGGTGATTTTTTCACTAATGTTTCACTTACGGGCTGTACCGTGGTGGCTTCCAAGCGGCGCATGGCGCTAGACACATCATCGGTTGAAACGATGTGGTAACGGTCAAACACGCTGCGCGTTTTGTGGCCACTGATTCGCATTGCTACCCGTTCGGGAACACCGGCATTCACAAGGTTGCGTATCGCTGAGCGGCGCAAATCGTGAATGATTAGACCCTTGTACTGCGGGTCGTGTGGTTTGCCCGGCACGTCGATAATAATTCCAAGTCCAGCGCCCGCGCAAGCCTTGCGCCATTCCTTTGTGAGATTCACGGCGCTGAACGCCTTTCCTTCCTTGGGCGTTATTTCCTCAAGCATGTTTACCAGCACACCCGGCATCGGCACATTGCGTGCTTCGTCACCCTTCGTTTGCTCTGCCTCAAGGCGTATGATGCGGCGGTCCAAGTCCACCTGTGACCATTCGATTTCCAGAGCTTCACCCAAGCGCACACCGCAGTAGTAAAGCAGCGTTACCAGCGGGCGCAGGTGCGACGGTAACAGCCCCGCAAGCTGTTCAAACTTATCCAGCGGCAGAAACCCCTTACGGGCGGGCGGTTCCTTCAGCAAACGAATCACAGGCACGAATTGCAGCTTGCCATCTTCGTGAGCAATGCGCAGCATACGACGCAAAGCAGAGAGTGAACGATTGATAACGGCGTTGCCCATTCCTTCCACTTGGCGCTGGCGCACAAACTCCCTGGCTGCGTCCGTCGTAATCAGCGATACAGGTACGCCCGGCGCATCTGCGGAGAAACTGAAAAACTTGTCCAACGGTTTCAGGCTTGGGATGCCTTCGGTGCCGTCCGCATACGTGTGCAGCGATTTGTTACCACGTTCCATGTAATTGGACAGCAACGCGGCGCGCAGATCGCCGTAGTACACCTTTTTGTCCGGCGCTGCAAAACCTCTATCACGGTCACCCATTAACCGGCGCAACTCGCCTAGTGCTTCCTGCCGTACTTTTGTTTTGGTGCTCACGCGTATCTGACGCCCGGCTTGATAGAACTGTGCGTACCAAACTTTGCACTTCCCTATCCGAATCAGCGACCCTTCACCCTTAGCACGCCTTGCCATGTTTGTTCCCGCCTTTCACCAATAAATCTAACATCCTAAGTGAAACATTGCAAGGGCAAAATAGCATACGCTGATTTGTGTTGACACGCAACTGCTTTTGGTGATACTCTGGTTGTGTTGGTTGGCGCTGCGTGGCCCATATAGGATTTGATAACCAAGCGAGGGATGAACACGCAGCGTAACCAGCCCTTCTATACCCGGCGCTCACGCGACCGTTACACACCGCCTAAAAACTAGGGAACACCAATGGAACCCGCAAAGGGTGACGCCCGTCTGCTTACCGTCAAAGAAGCAGCAACATACCTTGCATCTACCGTGTGGTTTGTGCGCAGTCTCGCATGGGAACGGCGCGTACCGTTCTTGAAGCTGGGTAAACGCGTGTGCTTTGATCGCGTGGACCTTGATAAATTCATCGAACAAGAAAAATCAGCGACCAAGAAAACAGCAGAGTACGACAACATCTTACGGCCAGGGAACCACGAAACGCCAGCGACGGCGCGTGTGCGACCTTTAGGTGACGTTAGTTTTGTCCCGGCACAAAAGCAGGTGCGGCAATGAATACCGTGACGAAAAACGTCACGGAAAATACCACGCGAAAACGCGGCAGACCCAGGCTTTACCCCAATGACACGCCTAAAGAACTGTCCGCGCTGCGTTCGCGTGCGTACCGTGAAAGAGTCAAACGCAGAAAAGACAAAGAGTTTCGTAAAGAGGTCCGCAAAGAAATGCGCAAGCAAGCGCGTGAAAATCCTATGTCCGTTGAAATAGGTGAGGACACGCTTAAAAGTTTCCAAGATGCAGCCCGTGCCCAGCGTGAAAACACACAGTATGATGCACAGCGCCAGCGTGCCGAAGCGGAAAAAGACCAGCGGGCTATCCAGGATGAAATCATTGACGCCGGTATGAAAGCCCTGGCAATGAAGCACCATCCCGACCGTGGCGGGTCTACCGAAGATATGCAAAGGGTCAACGCGGCGGTAGAGCGGCTACGAAGGATGAATAGTCAAATGAATTAACGTGACGAAAAACGTCACGCTAATTGTGCAATCACTTCGGCGTCGGCAGTCCATACAACGCCGGGTGCGCCAGCATTATGCGTAGCGTACGCTCCACAATCGGCGCGACGCGGGCGCATAGGCAGAGGCAATCTTCACTCTCACAAATTACCTGGTTGCAACCTTTGCATATTACGCAATCATCTTGGTTAGCGGGCGCGTTGCAGGTTGGGCACGTACCGGACTTCGGGAATAACACTAGTTTGCCTTGCGGGTTATTTGTGGTGGTGTCTTTGTTGGTACGCGGGAATTGCAGAAGATTATGTGCGGGTGTTACTGTGTGTGTGGCCACGGGAGCTTTAACCTTTCGTGGTGCTCGTCGGTCCGTGGGAGTGGCAACTCCTGCGGGCCGTTTTACTTTTGGACGTTATGACAAAGCGGAATGTAGTACACACAGAGATCATTTGCAAGTCTTATTTTTCGCGTAACTATAGGTTGACAATGCACTTAAATAGGGTGTCACGTAGTTTATTCTAGACACACTAACCCTGTGTGAGTAAACTTAACAATTCTTATCCTCAGATTGACACCAAATCGTGTATAATGGAAGTGTAGTCGAAATTTCCCCGCGTTAATACACACCGCTGCAACATCCCCAAGGACCACAACACAATGCAAACCGATGAGCGCACCACTGCGCCCGCATCCTTCCTTCCTGACCCTATCACCATTGACCTTGAGTTTGACGCGCTGTTACCTGCGTTAAAGCCCTACGAGCACGCATTGCTTGAGCACAGCATTTTGCTTGAAGGGTGCCGCGACCCGCTGGCTGTATGGGCGGTAGACAGAAAGCTGTTATTGCTGGACGGTCACGCACGATACAACATCTGCAAGAAACACGGTCTACCGTTCACCACCAAAGAAATAACGCTGGCCAGCCGTGACCACGCACTGCTATGGATAGAAGAAAACCAGCTTTGCCGCAGCAACCTTAACGATGACCAAAGCATTGCCTTATTGGGAGACCTTCAGGATAGCGGTGCGTTCACAGCGGAAAAGTTCAATGGCATACTTAACGGCGTTGCGCCGCAGGCGGTGACAGCGTGACCCGCAGCGAAGCCGCGTTGGTAAAGCAATACGGCCACACCATCGCACGCAAAGCGATACAGGCAGCGCGAGACAAACGCCTGCGGTTGTGGCTGGACGATAACCAGCCGATGACAGACGAGGGCGAAGCGCGATATGCCGGTGCGGTCGCCAGAAACCTTGCGCAGCGAAAAGCGGCCAGCCGCCCTGTCGTGAGAATCTAAAAAAAAATCACCAATGGTTTACCTGCGAACAGTTCCGCACGCCCGTGGCGGTTGCCGGTTTCTGCCCTATTGGTTTTTGTAGGGCATGAAACAAGGCAAATGGAGCAAAGCGACATGACGGCTGTTCAGCAGGATAACCCAAAGTAGGACACAGGTTTTGTGGGCGATTTTATTACGTAGTTTGTAATAAAAACTTTGGACAAAGGTAGCGCACTGAAACGTCCTACGTTGAAAAGAGATTTGCAATGCTATAAGCAGAGCAAAACCTTTGTGGTACCGCAGGAAACCCGCTGTTTATGCGTAGTTGACAAAGAGTCTGACTGCAACCATTGCCGAGTATGTATGTATCCAGTACTACATAAGCTTGGCAATCATTGCCAACATTCTGACCGAAGATTTCCGAGTAAGGGAGAACGAAGTGAATTGCAAAGAGGCACAGGCGCAAGTTAAGGAAAAGGCATTCGGTAAATACCATTTCAGGGCAGCGCAGCTATTAACCAGGCTGGTAAATGCCACGTATAGCCCTACGGATGCGGCGCGGGACATTGAAGGTGTACCTATTAAGAAGAAAATAGCCACTATTCAAGGCTGGCTTAACGGCATCGGAAACCGGCAGCTTTTCAATCTGTTTTCTCAGCTTGAAGAAGTTACCGTTACGAAGCGGGTGCCGGGTTGGATTACAGTGGTGCTGAACCTAGAACCACTCAAGACGGCAGAAAAGGCTACACACAAGGCCAAGCGTACACTTGCACAACGTGCAGCAGACCGCGCTAGTAAGGCGCGGCAGACCTATGCGGAGAAGAGAAAGGCTGCACGTTTGACAGACGCGGCCACAGCCATGCGGGAACACAAAGAAAGATTCTTTGATACCGTGCTCAAAAGTGGATACAGCGCGGAAACGCTGCACAAACATGGTTCACTGATTAAGGCAGAAACGCCAAAGGCCGATACCGTGGAGGACAAATCAGCCTCCCCGCTAAAGCCCTTGCCCGTTGCACCTGTGCCGGTGGTGCACACAGTGCGCCGTGGTCCTATCAAGGTCGCCGGGCAATGACGCGCCAGGTTGCTAACGAAGTCAGCGCCACCCGCGCCCGCCTAGTCGCAGCCGCAAAGAACACTGCGCCGGTCACGCGCCGGGCGGCAGCACAAATGTGCAACGATCTGAGACAGTGGTCCACGTGGAAGCTGGAAGGTTTGGAGCTGCCCAGGTTGCCGCGCCGGATACGCGTAGGACTTGCAAAGCCCGCACACAGTGCAAAGAAAGTATCTGCGTCCAACTTGGACGCTCATAGGTTAGAAAAAATAAATTCGGAAAACGTGCAAAAACAGAAACCAGCCGCTACTAAGTTGTTGGGCGGGGCACTTCCAACACAAAAAATGTTGGAATACCTGGCCGCTGATTATGGCGTGTGCATTGCAATCGCAATGGCCATCACGCACAGCGACCAAACGGCGGAAGAAGTAGTGTCCGAGTGTACCGCGTCGGCTGTTGAGCAAATACAGGCCGGGAAGGTCCGCGCTGACAACGCCGAAAAGTTCCACGCGTGGCTGCACACGATTGTGCGCCGCAACGCAATGCGCCGCGCCGGTCAGTCTGAAAGCACGTTCGTTGAATATGTTGAACAAGGCACCAGCGTTGACTTTGGATGCACAGAGTTCGACCACGCCCGCGTGTGGGGAACCGGCAAAGGTATGCCCCACGCAGAGTAGTTTTTAAGTTTGAGCCAACAACCGATGCCGCCCGCAGTAAGCGGGGTATCCGTTCAATGGAACGGTACGGCACACCCCGTTGCTGGCCAAAGATTCCGCACTGTCAAATCCTTAGCGTCGGCGCGGGATAAAGCCCGCCGTTGCATGACCACAATGGCGGGCAACCATTTCAAAGATTGTGTTCGCTGCCTACCTACTTCAGGGCAGAGGACACCAGCCGGGCCGCTTCTTTGGGGAGAGCCGCCCGGCTTTTCTAACTTTCACGTCCAACGAAGGGAAAACCACCAAATGTCTTTTGTAGTTATTTCGATGGACGATAGCAGCGCCGTTGCTTGCTCTGAAGATCGCGCCGGTATCGGCGGCGGTCCTGATGGGACACCCTTTGTTCTTGTGCCGGGCAACCACATAAAGAGCTTTGCTGTAAACCCGCAAATGCTTTTCGCCATCGTTGGACGCGTGACCGCAGCCAATGCAGTGAAACGCGCCGTTGCTGCGCTGGGCCACTTCAGCTTCGCACGGCTGGCCGCTATCATTCCGGCCATTGCAAGAGCGGCGCGTGACCAAGAAGGCGCAGGCGCAAGGTTGAACATGTCGCTTGCAGGTTGGGACGCAGAAGCCCAGAAAATGCGCGCCGTGATTTGGAATATCTGGGGCGATCAAGACGACCACAAGCAGATTGATGTGGAACCCAAGCGCGGCGGCGAACGCTGTTATTGGGTTCTCGGTTCTAGTGAAGAAGCGCAAACCATGGCGCTTAATCTAATGGTTGGCGCAAAGGTTCCCGATGCCTTCGCAGGCGTTTTTGCAAAGTTGTCAGACAGGTTCCCGGAGATTGGAAACGTTCTTACCGTTAACGCGGTATCGCGTCCCACAGGTGGCATATGCCGCGTGCAAGATTTGACCGACGGTGCTAGCTACGTTAAGACACCGCCCAACCAGGTGCAATATATTAGCGCCACGACCGGCAAGGTTCCGGCGTCAACAATGCTTAATACCCAAGGCGCGATTGTTCCCGCCGTGGGTGTGCCTGTAACAGTTAACCTATCGCCAACTTCAATAGAAGTTGTAACAACGAACCAAACGCGGTGGTTTGGCGACGGCGCGACTATCACCGTGCTGGCTACGGACACAACATTTTCAGGTCTAGCCAATAGCACCACGTACTACCTATACATGCGTTATAACGTAGTGACTGGTGTTATTTCTTTTGGTCACGGCGCGGGAACACCACCGACAAGCCCTAGTTCGCAGTTCGCTGCCAACTGCTCTTTTGATGGGTTTTCACCGCTGGGCTTGTTGATTATTACAACACAAGCATCGGGCGGCACTGGTGGAAGTGGCGGCGGTTCATCTGATACCGGCGGCTGCCCATCGGGTGATGAACTTGTGAACGTGCAGGGCCGTGGCGTGATTGCGGCGCGTGACGTTGTGGCAGGTGATTTAATCCTTGGCGAGAACCTGGCAACGGGTGAAGACGTTTGGCGGCGCGTAACCAGCGTTGAAAAACGGCCTAATTCCACCTGGCGAATCGTGGATGGTCACCGCGTAACGCAGAGGGAAACCATTTGGTACAACGGCGCATGGGTGCCCGCGTACACAGTGTCGAAAGAAATTGACGTTCGAGTGGGCTGCACTTGTTTCATAGCTGTTGAGGCAGAGACACATGACGACCACAATTACCGACTTGTCGGCGGTGAGCGTAGTTTAACAATACACAATCCGATTTTACCAAGGTCGTAATCAATGTCAGTAAAAGTGTGGATGCTATCGCAATTCTACGTGGATGATAGTTTGGAAATTCATCCACGTTCACAAATGCACCCAGTTGCGCATGACTACGCTGACGAAGATCATACACCCGTCCGTCCTATTGATGAGGATGGCTGGGCGCTGGTTAAAGTCACAACAGATCATGAACGTATTGCACTGGCCAAGCAAGACTCGCGCATTGTTTACGTGGGTACGCCATGGAACGCGCCGCCCGCAAAAATGCTGGAAGTTTACGCAGACAAGCTGGGCAGCGACACATATTCTATGGTTGGTCAAGTGCTACTGAAATTGGCAGAGACCGAACCGTTGTACCTACCGCAATAACGTGCACACAGTGCAAAGGAATAACCAATGCCAGTAGTTCCTGCAATAACCTTCGGTCAAAGCCCAGCGGGCTTACCGTACGTCCGCCCTAATGTGGGCGCTTTTAATCTGCGTGGCGCTTGGGATTCCGCAACCGTGTACACGTCGTACGACGTTGTAACATTCGGCGGGTCGGTCTATGCGGCGCGCATCAGTAACGTGAACGTCACACCCGGCACATCGGATGCAAATTGGATGCAGATTATCCCGGCGTCTGCGGGCGTCACTAGCGTAGCTCTCACGGTGCCCGCTATTCTTTCCGTAGCGGGTTCCCCGATTACCACCAGCGGAACCCTTGCGGTGTCCCTGGTAAACCAAGCGGCAAACAAGGTGTGGTCTGGGCCGACTACCGGAGCGGATGCAGCGCCTACGTTTCGTGTGTTGGTTGCCGCTGATTTACCAACGGTCACCACGGCAAAAGGCGGCACGGGCGTAGACCTATCCGCAAGCGGCTCTACAACGGCGTTTCTTGCACAGGATGCAAGTCATGTAGTGTCGGCCAGGGCGATTGTTGCTGCTGATTTACCAGTGGTCACTCTAGCAAAGGGTGGTACCGGCGTAGATTTGTCGGCAAGTGGCGGCACCACAAAGATTTTGGCGCAGGACGCCAGCCACGTAGTTTCAGCGCGTGATTTGGTGGGTGCAGATTTACCAGCACCGGGAGCTTCGTCCAAGGGCGGAGTTTTCAGTAAAGCCGCTGTGTCACATCAGTTCTTAACATCAATCGGCACTGATTCGTCCATAGGACAGGCGCAACCTGCATTCTCGGATATTTCCGGTAGTGTCGCTGCATCGCAGTTGCCGAATCCTAGCGCAAGTACGTTGGGCGGTGTGGAATCCATCGCGGCTGTTACGCATAATTTCTTAACATCAATCAGCACCAGCGGAGTTCCTGCGCAAGCACAGCCAGCGTTGGCGGACCTAAGCGACGCTTCCACAGTTGCCACGTTGTCGGGTTCGCAGACGTTGACGAACAAGGTGTTAAACGGTGCAGGTAGCGGCAACAGCGTTAATCTGTTGGACTTCCAAGGCCCACTGTCACCGATAACTGGTGATTCAACAGACCACACAATGTTTTCGTACGTCATACCTGCCAACACGATTCAAACAGGCAAAGGAATTTCAATAAAGTGCGTATTCCAGCACACCACAGGCAGTAGCTCTGTCACGTACAAACTCATACTTGGCAGTACCACACTGTTTTCGATTGGTGACGCGGGCACGTCTTTGATTACAACGGATGCAGAGATGTTCGCTAATGGTAACCAGACCACACAGGTAGGGTCTATACATGGCAGTGACGGCGCTACGATAACGATTAACAACTTGCTTACATCCGGCGCAGAGAACTTGGCCAATGCCTTGACTTTGAAGTGGACATTCAACGTTGCGAACACGAACGCAGTAACGCCTTCGCTATTCGTTGTGAAGCTGATTCAGTAAACAACAAAACGCCCTCTGCTTTTGAATCGCAGAGGGCGCGGGTTTAAACATTGGGTTTTAGTTAAAGCCCAGCGGTTGCTGCCAAAGATCGTCGCAGCCCTGGATGCTTCCAGTAACTAGTTTGCATGACGCAAGGAAACCCCGCGCTGGTACCGGCTCTGGGTCGCGGGTCAAAACAACTTCCCACGTCGAACCGTTTTCCATTGCAACGATAGAGCCGAATGCTCCGTCGCTCGAAATGAAAAGCGCGGCATGGTCTGCGCACTGCGGCGGCGGGAATTGGTCGGGCGGCGGCATTACAGCACACAACCCTTCAGAAACATTCTGCTGAGTCTCCGTACCTGCACCTGTAAAGTTAAGTTGATACGTACCACGTCCTGCAATGCTCTGCGGGTTGCCGTCAGCGCGTTCATTGGATGACATGCTATGTAGAATCCAGTTACCAGCGCCGTCGGCAATGGCCCAGCCGTGCTCATAGAACGGGCGTGTTCCGTTGGCATTGTTGCCGTGGCCGACAAAAAGATATTTACCGTAAAACCGCGAGTTCGGGTCTGTTGTTGGTTGCGCGTGAACCGTTGTGGTGAAATCACCACCGCAGCCGGTGAAAAGAACAGCAAATAGCGTGACACACGCAATGAGTGATTTAATAGTCCTAGCCGTCATATTTGGGCGCTCCATGCCCTTGTGTTGCGGTTAGGTCAGTTCGAATGATTGGCGTCATTCGGGCTGGCCGTTATTTTTGACATTCCTTTTTGTGGAGTAGCCGCAACGCCTGCCTGATTACAGCCGCTACGGTCAATCCAAGTTTTTGCTGCAAGTCGGCAATGATTTTGTCGTCCGCATCAGTCTTGCGAAAGTTAATCATTTTCGACATACATACAGTGTATAGACAGTGTGCATACCTGTCAACAACTATTTTTTAACCCCAAAGAATCAACGATATACAAGGAGCTTTAACCCAATGATGAAAGCAATTAAAGCGGTCGCGGGCGAGGTTAGAGACTTCCTCAACTCGTTTTCTTCACCTGATAACGCACTCGGCATGTGGGGTGGTACGCCAGCCACAGCCGGTGTAAGCGTAACGGAAACCAGCGCCCTGCAATCTCCGGTAGTCTTTGCATGTCACCGCATTCTATCTGCACTGTTGGCGAAAACGCCTCTGCATGTTTACGAAAAGCTACCGGGCGGCGGGCGCACCATTGCGGAGAATCATCCGCTTGAAAAGTTATTCACCTGGCGCGCAAACGATGAAATGAGTGCGTTCGAGTGGAAGGAAGTTGCGCAGGTCCACTTGGTATCACGCGGGAACCATTACAGTAAGATCGAGCGTGACGGTATGGGCCGCACGGCGGGTCTTTACCCGCTATCACCGTTCAATTGTTCGCCGTACCGCGACATGAGCAACGGGCAGATTGTTTACAAGTTTACGAACATCAACGGGTCACAGCAGAGCATTCCCGCAGCGGACATCCTGCACATCAAGAATATTTCCCTTGAAGGTTTGGTGGGTCTGACGCCCATTCAACAGTATGCCAAGGAAGCAATCGGATTGGACATCGCGTTGCAGGCGTACGGTTCGCGGTTCATTGCGCAGGGCGGTTCAGCGTCTATGGTTGCCACGTTCAAAGGCAAACTTGACCCGGCAAAGCGCAAACAGTATGAGAAGGATTTAGTACAGGCGCACAGCGGAGTCAATGCACATACCGCTATAGTGATGGACCAGGAAGGTGACATAAAAAACCTTTCTATCTCGCCGGAAGAAGCGCAGTTCCTTGAAACTAGGCAGTACCAAAGAGATTTAATCTCTGAATGTATCTACGGTGTGCCATCGCATTTAGTAGGCGGTCATGAGGAAACTAAAGCAGGCATAGGTGAGCAACAATCAGCATTGTTGAGCAACACAATGTCGTCATGGTTTGCGCGGTGGGAGTCGGCATTGAATGCCAAGTTGCTGCCCGCTGGTGGTAAGTACGAAATTGGCTTTGACACCACTGAGATGGACTCGTACCGCATCATGGAAACGCTGAAGACCGTGACAGCGGCGAGACAATGGGGCATTGGCAGCGGCAACGAAGGCCGAAAGTTAATCGGCTGGAATCCCTACAACGCAGGTGCGTCGAAAGACCCAGCGGATAAGCTCTGGCGTCCTGTGAATATGGTTCCTATATCGGAAGAATCTGAAAATATGTTGCCAGTTGCGCCGGGCACGGTAGTGGACAACAAAGCAGACGCGGCTGGTGACCAGTGAACGACCCAGAAAAGACCATAGCTTTACAGCGCGATTTGCTCTTGTTCCGCGCCGCTGTTATTGAGCGGTACGAAGTCATGCTTCGGGAAGCACACAAACGAGTGCTTGAGCTTGAGCAGATCATCGAAGTGAATCGCTTGGTTAGTTCCGGTGCGTGCGAGAGGGCAGCACAGGCGTAAAGATTGCAGGCGAGGTTGTGCGGGGCGCTCTACCTCGTTGTGCAGGGCGGTTACTATCCGACGTGGTGACCGCCCACCTATTTTTTCTGCACCGTGTGCGCCGCTTGGTAGCCCTTTGAAAACGCGGACAACCAACCGCAAAGGGATGAGTAACTAGGGCTATCAAGTAGTGCACACGTTTGCAAACAAGCTTCTGTCTTTTTACTAATGAAATGTTTTGGGCAGAAGGTCATGGCGGTAAGCTACGCGGGCTGCAAAGATTCGGCTGGTTGCTTAGGTAGGCTGCCAGTGTCGCCCTTTGTGACCGCGTGGCTTGCACCTTTCCAAACCTAAGGAGAACAACAGAATGAAATACTCTAAAACACAGAACACACTGGCACTGGAAGCAGAAAGCAACAGTGACCACAAGGCATTGGAAGTGCTGAAGGACGTTCTAGGTTGCTACGGTGTAAGCAACGCCGCGCACGACCTTGTAGGCGTCCACAAGTTTGCTGCCTATCTGTTTGAGGACCGCACACTCAGCGCAGTTGAACCGTCTGACATCGCAGTGACGATGTTTACTGAGGCATCCCAAGAAAAGATTGCTGAAGCAAAGCGAGTAGCCAAGGAAGCCGCGCCGGTCGCATAGCAAATGCCAAGGCGAGAGTGTTGCGAACCTGGTTGCAGAGCACTGACGACAGACACCCGCTGCCCCAAGCACACCAAGGGTGACAACAGCAACAAACGCCACGACCGCGCCAGGAACGCAGCGGACCCATTGCGCAAGCTGTACAGCACTGCAAGGTGGTTAAGAACACGGCATGACGCGTTGGTAGACAACCCTGTGTGTATGCGCTGCCAACAACAAGCGGCGTCCGTTGCAGATCATGTGATTCCCGCGAGGGTTTATTGCGCTGGTGACCCAGAGCGGTTCTTTGATAGGTCGAACATCCAAACGCTGTGTGATGCGCCGCCGAATAGCTGCCACCATAGGAAGACCGGCGAGGATGTAACAAAGTACGGACTCATTGCAAAGACATGGTAGGGCGTGGCTGGTCCTAAGGGTCGCGCTGTCATATACCCATGTGCAGGTTTCCTTGTGCTAAGCGAATGATTCTTGATTTCTTATGTTAAGTGCTTTGTTATGCGTAGTTTAGGGGTATGGACACTTCGAATCCGTAAGTCCCATAGAATCATAGACCTATGGCCCCACCTGTGTTAAAAACCCCATAATGAATATATTTTGACACGTCTATATTTTGACACACTCCCACTGAAAACAAAGCACTTACAAGGCGTGTTCCCAGGCTAAACCAAGCCAAAGCAGCGTTAATCCACAGCATTTAACTACGTGTGTCTTCAATAACTTAGCAACAAAAAACTGGCCTACGGGCTGTGACAAAGCAAGGCCGCGTACGTCGCGGAAATCACTTAGCTGCTTACGTAGCAGCAGAAAACAAGGTATCACAATGTCAGCATTGTTCGAAGTTCGTCAACGTCTCGCAGAGAAGCAAGACCAGATTACAGAGTTGTCCAAGTCCTCAACCTTTTCCGAAGCCAGGCACGCGACCTTAAAAGGCGAAATCACGCGGTTAGAGGCACAGGTACGGGCCATTGAAGAGAACGAAGCGCGCAACGGCGGGCCGGTTATCACCCGCAGCGCGTACATGCCGGAAGCCGATAGGTTAGAACTTGACCGCAGGGAACGCGCCGCGTTTGACATCGTATTGCGTGGCAAGCAAAACAATGCCCCGCGTGCTCTCCGCTCATATCTGCCCATGACAGACCAAACGACCGTCGGCGGGGCTTTTTTGGTTCCGGTAGGCGTAGGAGCTGACGTTAGTTCGAAGCTGGTTAGCTTTGGAAATTTAGCGTCCAAGGTAAGAATCTGGAATACATCTATAGGAGATGCCGTGTCATGGCCTACTGTAGACTCAACGGCAGAACCGGCAAACGGCCACTTCATTGACGACAATGCGCCGTTCAGCCAGGAGAGCACGACCAATCCAGTTTTCGGACGCGTCCCTATCAACATAACTAAGACTTGGGAGTCTGGTCTTATCCTTGCGCCTGCACGCTTGGTGCAGGACAGTGCTTTTGATCTGCTTTCGGTTTTGACCTATGAAGTAGCACAGCGCCAGTCAAGAGCCATTGACGATCTTGTAGTTAATGGAGACGGCGCGAGTACCGGTGTAGTCAATATTTCCGGCACCAACACACTTGCACAGGCTTCGCCCACGGCGATTACCTTTGCGGAAATCTGCGATCTGGAATCGAAGCTACAAGCTGGCTATAACGCTAATGCTTGCTATTGCTTCAATAGCAAAACGTACAGGTATCTCCGCGCATTGAACACCAGCGGCGTGAAGCACTGGGAAGCACAGGAATTTACCAACGGACTTATCAACAACAAGCCTTACCGGATTTCGGAATCCATGCCGGATATAGGCAGCGGAAAAAAGGCCGTGGCGCTGGCTGATTGGTCACAAGTTGTGGTCCGCATGGTGGACAGGCTGCGCATTGCCGTATTTAAAGAAATTTTCATGAGCAACTTAGAGGTCGGATTTGGTAGTTATCAGCGATTTGACTCCGCTGTGTTGCAGCCTTCGGCCATTGCGTTCCTGGCTGGCGCTTAATTTCTTTAGCTCTAAGGGGCATTGCTACCACAGGGTGCCCCAGCACTAAAACCAAAATCAAGGAGCTGAAGAAATGAACAGCACAATGGAACGCAGACTACAGGCGTCACGCATCGAATTGCGGGCGTCCAATGGACAGCCAACGCGCCTTGCCGGGTATGCTGCCCTTTTCGATTCACCCAGTGAAGACTTGGGCGGATTCACAGAGACAATCAAGCGGGGTGCGTTCAAGGATGCACTAGCCAGCGCCGGGCTGGATTGCCGCATGTTGTTTAACCACGATTCGAACATGGTATTGGGCAGAACGCCCGACACCTTGGCACTGCGGGAAGATAGCACAGGGCTGTACTTCGATTGTATGCCGCCTGATACCAGCTATGCCAAAGACGTGATGACGCTGGTTTCAAAAAACATCGTGAATCAATGCTCATTCGGGTTCACCGTCGCGGCTGACGAGTGGTACAACAGCGCGGGAGAATTGGTTTCGAGATGGTCCGGCGTCAAGCGGGTCATCACAAAAATTGGAACCTTAATGGATACAAGTGTGGTGACGTATCCTGCGTACAGCTCAACGTCCGTTACTGCACGATCTGCATTCTTATTCCCTGGTGGAGTGCCTACCTTAAGCCTTGAAGATGCACGGCGGGAAGCGCAACGGTCCTTGGCGCGCAAGTTTTTGGAGCAATCCCGCAGCCGCGTCACCTGCCGGTAAATACATAAATTCGCAAAGTGGGGCATCCACCGCAGACAGCGGCGCGGTGCCCCGGTTTTTTATTGCCTATTTTCCGTTAAAGGGGAACCGCCATGTCAACCGCAGCCCTGCCCGTCTATTCCGTCACTGAGTGCCTTGCCGATGCAGCCCGCGCCGCGTCTCTTGAGACAGAAACCCAAGTGGAAGCGTTGCTCTCCGCAGCGGAGATGACGCCGGAACAGGTGTTTGAACGCTGCATGTACTCTTTCGAGCAACGTTGGTTTCCCAGCTATAGAGAAATCGAATACAAAGCAAGTCGCTATTGGGTTGCGTATCGGGCTTTGAACGCTGATTTATGGCAGCGGTACACCGCAATGGAACGCAACTACGAGGCAACCGGCACCCGCTGTGCTGACGCTGAATTGATTGCAGCGTGCGGCGCTGCATGGAAGAAGTCTGGGCTGCACCACTTGGGCAGACACCTGCGGGCACCCGCGCACAGGCACCACAGCGAAAAACCAAGGCAACGCCAGCCACGTAAGCGGGAACGCCCTGCGGATGATACTAGAATTAGGCTATGGCTTGCGCCTGATTTGAAGCAGGAACGCGAGGCAGACAGCGGGATTATGCGGGGAACGCTGCGGTAGGTGAAATTTTTCACTTATTTTTCACTAATGGAGTCAAATAGTGCCTGTTTTCACCTAATCTCACCTAACGTAAGTCATTGAGAAATATGTGTTTTGGCTATGTGGTTCTCGATTGAGAATCTCACGTCCTAACCCCTAGACGATAGCGCCACTCTGTTTGTGTGGGTCACACGTAGTATAACAAAAAGCCTTGACGTGTCAGCACAGGAGCGAAGTTGCGCAGTCCCACACCTCCCCGGAACAAAACTTGGGCCAAAGCGCCCCATGCCCAATGAATAATGACCAATGAATAATGAATGACCAATGATGGACCAGGTCTTGCAGATGTTAATGTCGAGGTGCCCTGGCCAGCTTGCATGAAAGCCAGCGTGCATTCGGAAGACTGATAAGTTTCCCTCACAGAATGAGCAATCGCTCTTTAAGATTAACCGGCAAGTTCCGAAAAAAAATTATTTAATCCTGCTAAGGACAACATTCTTTCTGATTTTCGGATCAATCGTCCCAAAGTCGGCGCAGATTCTCTATAATCTAAGGAACGCCACACTCGTTTTTCATTCAACTAACTTTCATAAGATCGTAGAGTCAGGAGCATTTATCAGTATGGCAGGAAAACCACCTCAAAAACCTCGCAAGACCACGTCCTTGAAGAAAGGCCCGGCACAACCGGCGGCAACCGTTACCCCCATTGAATCCGCTCCGAAAGGCGCAGAGACCAGTGACCGCAAATTGCCGTCGTTGAATCAGGAAATCCAGGAACAGATTCGTACCCGCGCGTATGAGCTTTTTGTGGAACGTGGACGGCACGAAGGTCATGACCGTGAAGATTGGGAACGGGCTGAAGCTGAGGTCCGCTCAAAATATCAAAGGGAAAAAAGCGCATAGCCTACATGAAACAGGTCCTACTGCTTGACGACAACATCACCCAGCTTACCGTCCGTGAGCTGGTGCTGCGCAAGGCTGAAATTGAGAGCCATGTGGCTACCAATGCGCAAAGCGCCCTTGCCTTGTTGCGCAGTGATGCGGGCCGGGCAAAAATCGGGGCCGTCATTACAGACCACCTCATGCCGGACATGGATGGCATCGAATTCGTGCGCCAATTGCGCGCCTTTAACCCGGATATTCCCGTAATAGTGATCAGCGGCCTTCCTGACGCCGATTCCGAGTATGCGGGAATGAACGTGATTTTCCGTGTAAAGCCTTGTGATCCCGAGGACTTAATTACCTTGGTCAGGTCGGCCCTGGGGTGTAAAACGTCTGCCTAATTGAACGATTGCAGTACGCGTGAAACCATATTAAGCTGCCAATGATGCCATTACTGGGAAGCTTTTGCCTTTTATTTGCGTTAGCGCTGGCTCTCTACTGTTTTGTCGTAGGGGTGCTGGCCGCCGTGCGCAGAGACGCCGTAGGTTATCGCCTGGCAGAGACGGCCCGCCGGGCCGGCATGGCCACCTTTGCCGCAGTCTTCCTGGCTGCGGCGGCGTTGGTATATGCGGCCATGACGAATGACTTTTCCGTCGCCTACATCCTTCATCACTCCAATCGTGCCCTGCCGGGACCATATAAGTTTGCCGCTCTATGGTCCGGACAGGAGGGCTCGATGCTCTTCTGGGCGCTGCTGCTCTCGGCCTATGGATTTGTGCTGCGGCTGCGCCACAAAGTCGATCAGCGTCTGGTGGCAATGGCGTCCATGGTATTGGCGGGAATCCAGGTCTTTTTCCTGGTTCTGGTCAATTTTGTCGCCAATCCATTTGGCATGATGGACATCGTCGCCGCCGATGGCAACGGCCTGAATCCGTTGCTGCAATACCCTGAGATGGTGATCCATCCGCCGATGCTCTACCTCGGCTACGTCGGCGTCTCAGTTCCCTTTGCTTTTGCGCTGGCTGCGCTGATCATGCGGTACCCCGGCGAAAAATGGATCCATATTACCCGTCGCTGGACCATGGTGGCCTGGCTGTTCCTTACCTGTGGAATCTCTCTGGGCGCCCACTGGGCTTATGCAGTTCTGGGTTGGGGCGGATACTGGGGCTGGGACCCGGTTGAAAACGCCTCCTTGCTGCCCTGGCTTTCCACCACAGCATTCCTCCATTCAGTCATGATGCAGGAAAAGCGCGGCATGATGAAGGTCTGGAATGTGTGGCTGATCTTTATCACCTTTATGCTCTCCATTCTGGGGACCATGCTCACCCGCGCCGGCCTGGTCAGCTCAGTGCATGCCTTCGCGCAATCGAGTATCGGCTCGTGGTTTACGGGACTTCTGCTCGTCGTCTTTCTCGTCTGCCTATTTTTCTACGTTCGGAACCGGGATCATCTCCGATCAGAAAACAAGCTGGAATCCCTGGTTTCACGCGAATCCAGCTTCCTGTTCAACAATCTGGTGCTTCTGGGCGCGTGCTTCGCCGTGCTGTGCGGCACGCTTTTCCCCATCCTTTCTGAATGGGTGCGCGACGTCAAAATGAACCTGGGCGCTCCGTTCTATAACAAGGTAATGGTCCCGATCGGGTTGTTCCTGATCTTTCTCACAGCGGTGGGACCGTTGCTGGCTTGGCGCAGTACGTCATGGGGCAGCATCAAGCGCAATTTCAGAATACCCGCGGTAATCTCCTTGCTCATTGAGATCGCAGTCAGCGCAATGCTGATCAAGAATGGCGTTCGTTTCTGGACGGATACCGGACAGATGTATGCGATGCTGGCATTTTGTTTGAGCACCCTGGTCATCGCCACCATTGGTTCTGAATTTGTCCGCGGCGGCCTGGTCTGGAAAAACAAGCTACAGACCAACCTGCTTGCTGGAATGTATCAGCTCACCCGCCGCAATATGCGCCGCTATGGCGGTTACGTGGTGCACTTTGGCGTAGTGCTGGTCGTCATCGGTCTGGCGGGCGCTGCCTTCAACCGGGACAAAGAACAGGAAATGGCCAAGGGTGACGAGCTCCAGATTGGCCATTACACGCTGGTGGGCGAAGAATACACCGACGACGACAATGCCAATTACACATCCCATGCCGCCCTGCTCGATGTTTATAAAGACGGGAAATTCGTGACCCGGCTGAATCCCGAGGAGCGGTTCTTCAAGGCCAGCGGCGGACAACCTGTACATATTGTGGCGAACCATTCCACCTTGAGCGAGGATCTGTACATCGTCTTTGAAGGCTTTTCAAATGGCCATCCCATGATCAAGGCCATGATCAATCCGCTGGTAAACTGGATTTGGATTGGTGTGCTGGTCGTCGTCCTGGGTACCGGAATGGCTCTGGTACCGAATGCGGCGCTGGTTACGGCGCAAGTGCCCAAGGCCGCCGCCGTTGCTGCCATGGAAGAACAGGGCATGCATCCCGCAGGAGCAGGTAAATGAAGCGCATCGCCAAATTGCTGCTGCTTCCCTGTCTGGTCGTACTGCTCATGGGTGCGGACAATCAGGAGGCCCGCTTCCAGAATATTGGCGGCAAGATCATGTGCACCTGCAGCTGCGCGCAGATGCTCTTGAAATGCAACCACGTGGGCTGCCCGAACTCTGACCAGATGCGACGCGAGCTCAGGGCCGCAGTCATGCGTACCAGTAATGATGAAGAAGTGCTGAACTGGTTCCGCGCAAACTGGGGGATCACCGCGGTGGTTGAACCCTCAACTCACGGATTTGAACTGCTGGCCTGGATTCTGCCCGCCGCCGGACTTGGATTAGGATTGCTTCTGGTCCTTTTGCTGATTCGCAGTTGGAAGCTGCGGCCTGCTCCAGCCGCCGCGGCCGACCTGAACCTTGCTCCTGATCTTGAAGCCATGCGCGCACGCGCTCGACGGGAGACTGAACTATGAGTCCGGCTGTACTTGACTATGGCATCAAGATGTTTTGTTGCGTGTTTGCCGCAGGCGTCCTGGTCTATGTTTTTCTTCCCACCCGTGACACGGAAACCGGCGTGGACAAGACGCGCGTTGCCTATCTCTACGAACGTAAAGATGTGGTCTATGAAAACCTGCGCGACCTGAATTTTGAATTTAAATCCGGCAAGTTCACCCAGGAAGACTATGACGGCATGCGGGTAGGCCTGGAAGCCGAAGCAGCCCGCATCCTGGCGGAAATTGAAATGCTGGAATCTGTAAAAGCCTGAAGGAGCCCATTCCATTGAAGCGAGCCGGTATTACCCTTCTCCTTTTCCTCTGCTCGGTTGCCGCCGTGGCGGAGACGTTGCGGGGCGTTGTCCAAAACAGCACCACCAGCAAACCTTCCGCCGGAGATGAGGTCACTCTCAAGAAAATCGGCAATGGCATGGAAGATGTGGGCAAAACCAAGACCAATGCCAAAGGCGAATTCAGCTTTACTGTCCCGCCGGCGCAGCAGCCCTACATCGTTTGGGTCCAGCACCAGGGCGTAACTTACACGCAGGCGGGTCTGCCTGGCGGGGGCCCGGTGGCGGTACGGGTCTTTGACTCTTCTACCAGCGTAAAAGACATCAGTGTCCTGGAGCATGCAATCGCGCTCCAGACCAGCCCGAATGGAGCAACGCTCAGCGGTGAAGAGATATTTACCGTCGCCAATCAGTCGAATCCTCCCCGGACACTCTACGGACCACATACGTTCACGCTGTATCTGCCGGACGGAGCCACGATCACAGAGAGCAGCGTGCAGACCGGCAAGACGCAACTGAAGGCTGCCTTGGTTCCCACCAGTGAAAAGAACAAGTATGCGTCTGTTTTTCCCATTCGACCGGGCCAGACACAATTCCATAT
Source organism: Terriglobia bacterium (assembly GCA_020072585.1). Classification (GTDB taxonomy): domain Bacteria; phylum Acidobacteriota; class Terriglobia; order Terriglobales; family Acidobacteriaceae; genus Angelobacter. The sequence goes on from JAIQGL010000030.1 coordinate 113,539, forward strand.
CATCTATACCGTTCCTTATGCGGGTAAGTTGCAAATAGACCCCCGGTCAGACCTCACAACGGGAACCCTCATGGTGGCTGCTCCGGACTCCATCAAGGTCTCGCCGAGTGACGCCTCCGTCTATCAGAACACGACCAACCCGCAGTTCAAGAATGTGAACTTCTACGTAGCCAAAAACGTCTCCGCCCAGCAAAAAGTGGCATTTGAAATCGCCGGCAAGGGAGAGATGCCGCGTGAACCTGAGCAGGCGGCGGATCCTGCGCGTGGTGCGCCTGGACGCGGCGAACCTGCCGGCCCCGGAGGCGGTCTTGGCGTACCCAATGAAAGACCTGACCCGCTGCACTCCGGCCAGTGGCTGTTTCTGGGAGTACTCACACTCTTTCTGGCCGCAGGCGCAACTTTTGTTTACACCGCGAACCAGAACGCGCCCGTAGCAGCCACACATGCCCCGGGCCAGGACCGGTCCACAACGCTGCTGGAAGCCATGAAAGAAGAGGTGTTCCAGCTGGAATCTGATCGCTTGCAGGGCAAAATCAAGCCGGACGATTACCAGGCAGCAAAATCCGCTCTGGATAAAACGTTGCAACGGGCTGTGCAGCGCCAGTCAAGCGCGAAATAAACCAGCTACTTGAGAGTTCCTGAATGGCCTTGATTGTCAAATCGTCTGCTTTGCATGGAGCTGGGGTGTACACCACGGCCCCCGTTAAAAAGGGCGCTCACGTTCTTGAATACACCGGCCCTCGCCTCACTTCAAAAGCATGCGAAGGCATGTACTCAGACACAGAGGTTACATACCTCTTTGCCATGGACGATGGCGACACGATCATTGATGGTTTCGGAATCGCAGCTTTTGTGAACCATACCTGTGATCCCAACTGTGAGACCGATCAAATTGACAATCGCATCTGGATCATCGCCGCGCGCGATATTGAGGCCGGAGAAGAGCTCACCTACGACTACAACCTGTTTGACGGCGACCCCGGTGAGAAAGCGCCTTGCTACTGCGGCCTGAAGGGCTGCCGGGAAACAATGTTTTCCACGGAAGAAGTTGCCCGCCAGAAAAAGATCCTGCGCCAGCGGAAAAAACGCAGAGCAGCAGCCCGCTTGCGGCGGCAAAAAGCCCGCAACTCAGCCTAGACCTGTATCATCTCTGAATTGATGTTGGCATTGTTGCGCTTATGGATTGGTCCAGCCGGATAACCATGCCTGTTTGCGCCGGAAGATTCACATCTTTGCCCTTGGTAGCAAGAACGTAGCCGCCGCCGGCAAGCGCGCCGATGGCCAGCCCTTTCAGCGGACCGCCAAAAATCGATCCAGCAACCGCGCCCGCGCCAATACCCACATCTTTACTGCGCGTGCCTGGCTGGCCCCGGCCCTCTTCATTGGCTTTTTTGGTGTTCTTGCCGCTGGTATCGTGAACTGAAATCAAAGTAGCTATTAGCGGAAGGGTTTGCCCGTTGGGCAGCACCACATCGCGGAAACGCAAGCTGAGTTTGCCTTTGCCGCGAAGGGCCGCCAGCGTTTTGCCATCATCTGCATCTGCAACCTCTCCCTCAATCCGTGAGCCACTGGGAATGACATCCAAGCCATTATTCGCATGCACCGGGTCGCTAACGGTCGCCGTGAAGCGGTCGCCGGGCTTTGAAGTTCTGTTAGAAAGAGGCGTATCCAGAGTGGCATGAATCTCCGTTCCGGCAGATACTCCATCGGCCACCCCGGGTGAGATTGCAGGAGTACTCTGCGTGGGCCAGTTCTGCCCGGAATTCGAAGTTGCAGGCTGATTCAGGCTGGATGGTTGGCTTACTGCCGGAGGCTGATTGGGACTGTTGCTGCCGCCTGCCGGCGTTTGGGCGACCACCGCCCCAGCAACCACCGCGAACAGCACCAGTGTGGCTGCCCTGCTCGTCATGAACACCCCTCCTGAATTGCACTAACGTTGTGAGAGGCCATGAAAGAGTAACGGGTTGGCCTCGGTCAGCCTACTTTTTTCTCTGAATGAGCATCTCTGTTAGGAACAGAATGTCGCCGTATAACACGTTATAATCAGTTTTGATCTTTACCGTTACAGGAGTTCAATTTGACATTGAATGGCCAGCCTTCCAAACCCCGAGTCTTGGTGGTGGACGACGAGCGCGTGATCGCAGATACCCTGGCAATTATCCTTAACCAGAACGGCTTTGACGCCTCAGCGGTCTACACTGGGACTGCGGCCGTGGACCGTGCGCGCGATACCAAACCTGATTTGATCATCAGCGATGTCATCATGCCCGATATGGATGGGATTGAGGCGGCAATCCGTATCCGCCAACTCCTGCCCGGCTGCAAGATTCTTCTGTTCTCAGGACAGGCCGCGACTGCGGACCTGCTGGAAAAAGCCCGCGCCCGGGGCCATGAATTTGAGATCCTGGCAAAACCTGTCCATCCACAGGACCTGCTCGCCAAGCTAAGGAATTAAATTTCAACCTCAAGGGATACGAGGGGTCACAAAAGATCATCTGGGTTTACGGCTTACTCCTTTGTGTTCCTTCGTGTCCCTTGCGGCTAAAGTTCCCTGCGTCCTTCCATCGCCTTCAGCATCGTCACTTCGTCGGCATATTCAATATCGCTGCCCGCTGGGATCCCCGTTGCAATCCGAGTGACCTTCACGCCGGGCCGCTTCAGCAGCCCCGTTAGATGTACTGCGGTGGCTTCGCCTTCAATTGTGGGATTGGTGGCGATAATAACTTCATCCAGGCTGCCGCTCTCAATCCTCTTCATCAATGAAGGAATACGCAGTTGCTCCGGCCCCACGCCGTGCAATGGTGAGATTGCTCCATGCAGGACGTGATAGACGCCGTTATAAAAGCGCGCCTTCTCAATGGAAGCGATGTTGGTAGGCTCTTCCACCACGCAGACCAGGCGCTGGTTGCGGGTTGCACTGGTGCAATAGCTGCACGGGTCAACATCCGTGATATTACTGCATACAGAGCAAAGATGAAGTTTTTCTTTAAGGTTGCGGATGGCCCCTGAGAGCGCATCTGCGTCTTCGCCACTGGAGCGCAGGATGTGAAAAGCCATGCGCTGAGCGCTCTTACCGCCGACGCCGGGAAGCTTTTTCAGTTCGTCAATCAGTCGAGCCATGGGCTCGGCAAACTTTGCCACATGTTCCTCTAAAGTCCCGGAATTCCCATTCCGCCCAGCATTCCGCCCACGGTCGATTGCATCGCCTCGTCGACTTTTTGCCCGGCTGCATTCATGGCTGCCGTGACCAGGTCTTGCAGCATTTCAACGTCGCCGGCTTTGACCGCTTCAGGATCGATCCGCGTCTCCAGCACTTTTTTCTGTCCATTCATCTTAATGGTGACAGTACCGCCGCCGGAAGAAGCCTCAACCACGGTCTGTTTCATCTTGTGTTGCAGGTCCTGCGCCTGCTTCTGCGCATTCTCCAGCATCTCCTGGAACTGGCGTGAATTGAATCCGCCCATGGCTTCTCCTAGTTCTTCTCGCGATGATCGATTACCGTTCGAATCTCCGCGCCAAATTTTTCTCTCATGCGCTGCACGATCGGATCGTCCGCAGCACGGCTTCGCGCGCTCACGCCGTTGCGAGGGCGCACAATCGCAGGCGCAGATCCATTGGCATGGGGCTGTGCGCCGCCCGCCAGCGACAGCTTCAAAGCGCGACCCGCGGCCGCAGAGGCAGCGGCACTTGCCACCTGCCTTTGCTCTGCACTCACCAGGAAAGGAATCACTGATGCCGGTTTGGCAACGGTGACCACCAGTTCATTGCCCTGAATTCTTGGTGTACCCTCTGCCAGCGTGGCGGCCAGATTGTCCCCTCCCGGCATGTTCTCCAACGCTGTCAACACATGGCCCAGAATAGTCGCTGGATCGTCTGATGCCTCAGGTTCTTGTATCGCGACCTCCGTCGCAGTTGCCGTTGTTTGCATTTGAACAGCCGGTTGCTCCGATTCTGGAGTTGGCGATGCCGCCGACATCTCAGGATCAAAGTTGCGTCCTTTGCGCGCTCGGTCTGCTTCAAAGGGCGAGACGATGCCGGGCTGCCGCGTAGAAGGCACTCCAATAGCGGACGCATTCGAAGCTACAGGAGCAGGCCGCACAGCTGGCGCTCTTTGCGTGCCCGTTGTTTGTGGTTCGCCGGCAACCTGGCTCAGGATTTGTTCCAGCGGCAGAATGCGTTGCGCGTGCACCAGTTTCAACACGCCCAGCTCAAGATGAAATCTCTGTTCCTGGCGATAGCCTAACTCATCAAACGTGCGCAGCATGATCTGAAGAAACCGTGCCAGCTCTTCTTCAGAAAATCCGGCGGCAACGCGGCCCACGCGCGCCCGTTCGTCCGTGGAAATCTGAAGCAAGGGAGTATTTTCAGTGGCCACTTTGGCTACAACGGCATTGCGCAGAAAACGCACCAACTGCCGGGCAAAGTGCGCCGGGTTATATCCCTCTGTCATCAGCCTGTCCAGCAGCCGCAGCGCCTCTTCACTTGAGCTGCGGGCAACGGTGCTCATCAGGTCTTCCATCACCTCTGAGCCGACATTCCCTACAAGCCCACGCACCAGCGGACCACTGAGCGTGTCACCGCAACAGGCAATCGCCTGGTCCATGATGGAGAGCGCATCGCGCATGGAGCCATCGCCGGCCTCAGCCAGCACCGCCAGGGCTTCACTATCGGCAGCAATGTTCTCTTTCGCGGCAATCGCTCCCAACTGGCCAACAATCTCGCCAAACTTCACCGCATGAAAGCTGAAATGCTGGCAGCGCGAGCGGATGGTCTGCGGGATGTCTTCCGCCTGCGTTGTGGCCATCATGAAAATAATATGCGGAGGAGGCTCTTCCAGGGTCTTGAGCAGCGCATTGAAAGCCGCATCCGTGATCTGATGCGCTTCGTCCAGGATGTAAATCTTGAAGCGGTCACGCGCCGGACGATACCGTGCAGCGTCACGCAATTCGCGGATCTCGTCTATGCCGCGGTTTGTGGCGGCGTCAATCTCAATCACATCCACTGAGCTGCCTGCCCGGACTTCCACGCATGACTCGCACACACCACAAGGCTCGGGCGCCGGCTTGTCATGAGCGCGGCAATTCAGGGCCATAGCCAGAATGCGTGCGATCGTGGTCTTGCCGATGCCCCGGTGGCCGCTGAAAATGTAACCATGCGCAATTCGCTGCTGCTCGATAGCGTTTTGCAGGGTGCGGGTCACGTGCTCCTGCCCAATCACCTCAGAAAAACGCTGCGGACGATACTTGCGCGCTAAGACCTGATAACTCATGCTGGAATCTAGATTATACCCTTGCCGGAGGAAGAGATTTTCAACAGGCAAAGCCCGAGGACGTGCCACGCAGATTTCTTCTCTCTATTTGTCAGCGACTTGCAGACTTCGCAGGCTTTACGGCTGGTTCCTGGACTGAAGCGTTCACGCCTGACCACACCAATCGATGAAAAGCGCTGTCCATCTCCGCCGCGGAAACCGGCATTCCGCGATCAACCCACCAGCTAAGTGATGAAAACAACGCGCCTGCAAGCGCGTGCGCCGCTGCTGTGAACTGCCCAGGCTTAGTTCCCTTTGCCGTGCTCAATTTCATGAGCCGCTGCTGAATCGCGCGCGCAAACTGTCCCTGCCCCAGTTCCATCACATCATGGACCTTACCGGATGCCACCAGCGCTTCGCGGAAAATCTTTACCTCTGCAATGTGAGAAAACAGCTCTCGCACCGGCGCAACACGATTTGACTGTTCACCGCTTCGCTCGAGCATGCTGGACATCATCTCCCAGAAATCCTCTACGTCACTGAGAAACAGATCGTCTTTATCACGATAATGCGTATAGAAAGTTGAACGCCCTACTTCAGCGCGGTCAAGCACGTCCTGCACCGTGATGGATTTGAATGGCCTCTCATGCATCAGTTCTACCAGCGCATCGCCCAGAGCGTCTCGTGTCCGGCGTGGGCGGCGGTCCATCTTTGGTTTTGCTTTTGGCTTTGCCGTGGACGCGGGCTTTGCCTTGGATGTCGGCTTCTTTCCGGACATTACATGCCCCTTTGTTCAGTTACAGCATATTTCCCGCAATGCCATATTGACGGCATGGCGTTTCAACTCTAAGTTCAAACGCATGGCAGACAATCGCATGAGCGGCATGGCGCTGATTGCAGGAATGGCCGGATCAATTATAACGATGGCTTTTCATCCGACCGGACACGATCTGGTTACTCCCGAACATTCAGCATCCATGATGCAGCTGAATGTAGTTGTTCATTCGCTGGCTCTGGTGTGCATACCGATCCTGTTCATGGGTGCTCTTGGTCTTACGCAACGGCTGGCCTCACCTAACAGGCTTGCACTGGCCGGGCTGGTGCTGTTCGGATTTGCCGAAGTCGCGGTCATGATTGCGGCTGTGGCAAGCGGACTGGTGGCTCCGGGGCTCTTTCACCACATGGCTGCAGATCCTGGCATGGCCGACATTTGGCGCGCCGTTCTCACACTGAACGGCCATCTGAACCAGGCATTCGCTCAGGTATATGTGGTTGCTTCATCGGCCGCAATTGTGCTCTGGTCGGCAGCTATTCTCCGCTCCGGCACTTTCTCACGGCCACTTGGACTTTATGGCTGCATTCTCGGGCCGCTCACTGTGATTGCAGTTCTTTCCGGCCATATCAGGCTCAATGTACACGGCTTCGGCCTGGTCATTCTGGGTCAGGCGCTGTGGCTGATCACAGCAGGTGTGCTGCTCTGCAAAGAAGAGCCAGCTCAGTCCGCGTCAAAGTAAGATCTCATTAACTTGATTACGAGTGATTAAGCCACAGCCGTTCTTTCCGGCTTATCTCCCAGATCACAATCTTCATGCCCACGTCGGCAAGTGCTGTGAGCTCCTTGCACTTTTTTTTGAGAGCTCCGCGAAAAACTTCATCGCAGAGACACCCTGTCTTTTGCCTTTGCATCTCACCGAATAACCCAAATGAAAGGTTGCATCTATCATGAGCGAAGCTGCACGCGTTCCTTTACAGAATGCCAAGGCCACCACGACAGGTTATTCACCGCATTCCGGTGGAGTGCATTGATTACCGGAAGTGCGTTTGCCTTAGCTGGTTTATCCCGCCGTTCCAAAGCAAGTCTGGCTTTTGCAGCCGGCGGCTGATCTTTCTCTCTATTACATCGCAACTCGGCACCCACGAGTCTTCGGCGTGGATTTATTCAAACTTTTTCTCAAAGCGTTACGCAAATATCTTTGAAAGGATTTTTAAAATGGCAAACGATAATTTGAAAGGCAAAAAAGTAGCAATTCTGGTAACGGACGGCTTCGAGCAGGTGGAGCTTCTCCAGCCTCGCGAGGCATTGGACCAAGCAGGCGCAGAAACAAAGGTCGTCTCACTCAAGCAAGGTCCGGTAAAAGGCTGGGACATGACCAAATGGGGCAAGGAGGTTCCGTCCGATCTCACGCTTGACAACGCGCGGGCCAGCGACTTTGATGCGCTGCTCCTTCCCGGCGGCGTGATCAACCCTGACAAACTACGCATAGAACCGAAGGCAGTCGCGTTCGTAAAGTCATTCTTTGACGCGAATAAACCTGTGGCCGCGATCTGCCATGGCCCATGGACGATCATTGAGGCCGGGGTTGCTCATGGCCGCAAGATCGCTTCCTGGCCTTCTCTTAAAACTGATCTTCGGAACGCAGGGGCCGAGTGGATCGACAAAGAAGCGGTCACCGACGGCAATCTGGTTACAGCCCGGAAGCCTGATGATATCCCGGCGTTCAATCGCGCAATGATTGAGTTGTTCAGCGGAAAAACCAAACAGGAACGTCCCGCAGCCTGATGAGAGAATTTTGGTGCTCCTAAAAAGAGTCATCATTCAATCTGCCGTGCTGGAATGTATGGGGGCCGTCATTGCTGGCGGCCCCATTGAATTGACAACCTCGCTTAAGAACTCGATACTTGAAACTTCTTCGATATTTGAAGAGCTTTAAGGAGGTCGATCGATGGCTCCCCCACTCCACTCCCAGCGTTTTCCCAATGAAAGCACGGCTTATCGCGAGACCCGGAACCAGCTTCTTGAAGCTGAAATCGCGTTGCGCAGGAACATTGAAGAGGTTGCCGCGCTTCGCCGCAAACTTCCTCTGGGCGGCGAAATCCCGGAAGATTATGTATTCGAGGAAGGCGCTGCCGATCTCAACGACGCAAAGACCGCGCGCAAGACACGCTTGTCAGAACTCTTTGCTCCCGGTAAAGACACGCTTGCTATTTACAGCTACATGTTTGGCCCGCAAATGAAAGAGCCTTGTGTTTCCTGCACCTCGATCCTTGACGGGTTGAACGGCACTGCGCCACACATACGGCAGCGGATGAATTTCGCCGTGGCCGCAAAGTCACCATTGGCAAGGATTCGCGAAGTCGCGCGGAACCGCGGCTGGAACAACCTGCGGTTGCTTTCCTCGGCCGGCAATACCTACAACCGTGATTACCACGGCGAATCTCCCAAGGGCGATCAACTGCCGTCGCTCAACATATTTGTGCGGCGCGACGGGAAAATCCATCACTTCTATCACAGTGAGCTCTTGTTTGCGCCCCAGGAACCGGGCATGGATGGCCGCCACGTCGACATGATCTGGCCGCTCTGGAACATGTTTGATTACACGCCGGAAGGACGCGGAACGGACTGGTATCCAAGGCTGAGTTACGGCGAGCCGGACGAATACTACCAAATCAAGAAAGCACGCTAAAAAATCGCAAGAAACGCCGAAGGGGACGCCACGGGCAGACGCAAGCGATAAGTAGCTCTTCCGGCAGGGGGGATCCCAACCGCTCATGCATGATGGCAGATTCTAACAACAAACCCGCTGGGCACTTGCCCAGCGGGTTTGTTTAAGGCAAAGCGACAGAAATGTTAGGGCGCTTCGATCAACTCCATCTTTCCGTCACGTTTACGATGCAAAACCTTGACTTTGCCTTGCAGATCGCGAAAAACGAATACCTCACGGTCGCGAAACTCGGCTTCCTTCACTGCTTCTTCGAGCGTCAGGGGTTTGTAAGAGACGGAATTGGAGCTCTTGACTACGTGCGTTTCTGTGACTTTCACCACGCTGGGGAAACTGTGGACTTTCACAGGAACGGCTGTAGTCATGTCACCGTTGACCGCAATCGCAATATTGGTTTCCTCCGGCGCTCCACCGGCCATCTCCATCTTCTTGCGCGCCTGGCGCTTCTTGCTCTTCCACCGCGTCTTGTACTTCACCGCCTGGCGTTCAATACGGTCCAGTGACGCTCCAATAGCGGTAACCATCTCCGGGGCCTCAGAGAGCCCCACAATGGACGGGTGGTTGCGCACCGTAATCGTGATCTCAGCAATATGGCGTCTCTTTGCCACGGACAGGATCACGTGCGCTTCAAAATTGCTGCCTAAGATTTTTTGGATTTTTTCCAGCCCGCCTTCGACCTGCTTGCGGGTGATAGGAGTGATTTCAAACTGCCGGCCAGTATATTCGACGTTCATTGACTCCCTCCTAAGTTGGGTCCAACTTCAAGAGTCGTCTGTCCGGGTGCCTGGGAGGTTACGGCACGGGTACAGGCGGCTTTTTAACGTCTACCCGAAAACGCCGGCACGGATACGGCCGCGCTTTCGCTTTAACTCTTTGTCCTCCTTTGATGCGTACTGGGGATTTTCATGTCTTCCCGATACTTGGCCACGGTGCGCCGCGTGACCTGAATACCCTGGGATTGCAGCACACGGGTGATCTGATCGTCAGTCAGCGGGTGTGCCGGATCTTCTTCTTCGATCAATTTCTTCACGCGCCGCTTTAGAATCAGCAGTGAGGTGCCCGCGCCTTCCGGCCCCTGCACGCTCTCTGAAAAGAAGAAACGCAGCTCAAACACACCTTGTGAGGTATGCACATATTTGCTGGCAACCGCACGGCTGACCGTGGAAGGATGCACGCCAATTTCTTCAGCCACTTCCTTGATCATCATAGGCTTGAGCATGTCAATGCCCTGGTCAAGAAAATCGCGCTGGCGGCCAATGATGGCATAACAAACCTTCAGAATCGTCTGCCGCCTCTGCTCAATATTTTTGATGAGTTGAACGGCTGATTTGTAGCGTTCTTTTACATAAGACTTGACGTCTTTTTCCACGCCGCCATTCTGGTTCAGCATCTTGCGATACGTCGGGCTGACCCGCAGTTGCGGCAGATCTTCATCGTTCATCAGAACCAGATACTCGTCACCGTGTTTCACAAAGGCGACATCAGGCTCAATCAGCTTGGCTTCAGTTTTGTTGTAGCGAAGTCCCGGTTTGGGATCCAGCGTGCGGATAAACTCATGCGCCTGAATCACGGCATCCATGGGACGCGTGATGGCCTTGGCAATTTCCTTATACTGCTTGTTTTGCAGGAAGTGGAGTTGTTTGTCCACGATCTTGAGGGCGTCCTCAACTACCTGATCGTTTTCCGGATCGTCGGAGCCTTCCAGATCGCGCGTTTTAATAAGATGCTCAAGCTGGGCCATCAGGCACTCGCGCAAATCGCGCGCAGCCACGCCTACGGGATCGAGATGCTGAATCAGAGCAATCGCTTCCCGCAGATCGTCACGCGTGAACTGCAGTACCGGAGCAAACCCATTGTTCTTCTCTGCCGCTACTGCTTCCGGCGTTGGTTCGTGAGAAACCACCAATTCAAGATGCGAAGGTTCAATGGCTTCTTGCGCGGGCGCTGGGTCTGAAGCCACAGCTACAGCCATTGTTTCCGATTCCTGAGAGGCCGCTACTCCCATCAATTCGTCTTCAGAGGCTGTGAGATAGCCTTCCTCATTCAGGTTCCCAATGACCAACTCGGCTGCCGCATAAACCGCGGGACGCACAGTGATGGAACCTAATTGCCACACCAGATGGTCAGTGAGTGTTCCTGGCTTGGATAAAAAATTTTCGAAGGAAGGCCGGTCAATCTCTTCCAGATCAGCAGAGTTGCGATAGCCAGGATCAAGATAGTCGCGGAAGAACGAGCCAAAATCTATCTCATCAAATGGGTCTTTTTTCTCGGCTTCAGGACCGGTTTCGTCTTTCTCCTTGATGTCCTTTGCGTCCTGGCGCTCGTGGGCCTCTTCGCGTCCGGCAACTTCATCCAGCAGTGGGACTGAGGAATCCAGTTCCTCCAGCACGGGGTTCTCCACCATCTCCGTGTTGATCATCTCCTTGAGCTCCAGCTTGTTGAGCGCGAGCACGCTCACCATCTGTACCAGCCCTGGAGTGAGGATCTGCTTCTGAGAGACTCTCAGGTTCAGTTTGTTCTGGAGTAAAACCATCCTGCTTCTTCTTGAATTCTACCTCGCCGGGCCGTGGCCCAAAAGAGTACCGTCGTAATTTTTACCTGTTTGTAATCTGTATTAAACAAACGAAAAACTCTCTCCCAAATAAACTCGTTTCACTTCGGGATCATTGCCAAGTTGCTCAGGAGTACCAGTACGGAAAATGCGGCCTTCATTAATGATGTAGGCGCGGTCCGTAACGGAAAGCGTCTCGCGCACATTGTGGTCCGTAATCAAAACGCCGATGCCGCTTCCCTTCAAATCAAAAATTATCTTCTGTAAATCAAGAACGGCAATCGGGTCAATGCCTGAAAAAGGTTCATCCAGAAGAATAAATTTAGGCGCAATGCACAGAGCCCGAGCAATCTCCACCCTGCGCCGTTCACCGCCTGAGAGTGCATATCCCATATTGTTGCGAATATGGCCCAGACCCAGTTCGTCAATCAACTGGTCACGCTTTCTGCGCCGCTCCTGCCATGAGATAGGCTGCACTTCCAATACTGCCATAATGTTTTCTTCCACGGTCAGCTTGCGAAACACCGAGGGCTCCTGCGGAAGATAGCTGATGCCATAGTTGCGGGCGCGCAGGTACATGGGAGCATCAGAAATGTCCTGGCCGTCCACCAGAATGCGACCGCTATCCGGGGGCACCAGTCCCACGATCATATAAAAAGTTGTTGTTTTGCCTGCGCCATTGGGCCCCAGCAGCCCTACCACTTCAGCCTGATTGATGTGAAGACTGACGCCGTTTACTACCCTGCGCCCGCGGTACGATTTTGCGATTTCGTCCGTAGCCAGAGTCTGCATTTACTTCTTGCTCGCGTCTCGTGTCCTATCGGGAATCTGGGTTTGGGAGGTTTCTCCACCACCTACGAGCACCCTACCATCGTGAGTAAAGAAAGTCAACGAATCACCCGAGATTTGGCCCCGTTCGGCATCAAAAATGCTAGGAGGCTGGCTCGGAGTACCGGTAAGCACCATTTTCTCGTCGGCAGCCGTATAAACCAATCGAGTTCCGGAGGCCCTTCTGGCTCCCTGCTGGATCTTAATATCTCCTTGTGCTTCAATACGTTCCAGTTGACTGGCGCTCTGGTTTTCAGCCTGGCTCTTCTTCGGGAGAAGGATTACTTGAACCGTATCCGAAACTATGGTGGTCTCTTGTGCACGTACAATTACGTTACCGCTAAAGACCGCTCTTCGCTCAGAATCGACGTATGAGAGCTTATCTGATTTCACATTTACCGGGGTCAGCTTGCCATTTTTGTCTTTTTGCACAAAAACTGATGCAACTTGACCGCCCTGGCTTCCCTGAGCCTGTAGGCTACGCTTAGTCCGATCAAAACTGATGGTTGGCGCCTCTACGATATTGGCGCCCTGCCAAAGCCGGGCCTTGCTGTAACGGGCCACTCCCGTAGCAGCATTGAGGGTCACCGTTGTTCCAGTCACGTGGATTGGATCAGCAGACGCAAGCATCGCCCCGCTGGGCTGCGCGCTGATGTTGGTATATGTGGTCTTTACGTTGTCCTGGGCAAAAGCGTTGCGGGTTTTCCGGTTCAGATGGATGCTGTCCGCCGTTAGGGTGACGCCGGAATCAAGCACGCGCGGCGACCCAGAGAGCGAGATCGTCTCTTCCACCGCTCCATATTTTGCATGCTCGGCAGAAGCCTTCTGCGTACCCTCTTCATAATGGAAATCGCCCATTTGCTCAGCCGAAACGATTTCGCCCTTCTCATTAAATTTGGCGGTCATCTCGCGGGCAGTAAGAATTCGATCAGGCTTGCCCGGGGTGGAATCCACAATTTTTGTATCAGGCGTTCCATACAGCGAGACGGGACGATTCTGGTCATTGAACGTTGTTTCAAAGCGACCTGCGCTGATGGTGGTCTTTCCCGTTCCTTGCTCGCGCACTATCTCCGCCGGACCTGCTGAAGTCACGGCTTTCTCCAGACGTTTGCCGTCCTTCACAAAGAGATCCAAGGCGGAAGCGTGAAGCTCCTGTGATTTGCCTGTTGCGCCTTGTTTAAGTTGAACGGAGTTTTCAGCTCGCACCTTGGTTACGTGATTGGCAGCGCCGAACGTAAGTAAGATCCTGCCGGCCTTGCCTTCAGCAGGAGAATCGCTCTTGCTTACAAACGTTACCCCCCCGGAAAGCAATCCCGCGCGAGCCTGATTGGCGCCGGCCATCTCCAACTCGCCTTCCGGTGCGCTGACTTCAAATCCCTTGGCGCCGGTCTTTAAAGCATGCAGATTGCCAGTGGCTGCGATCCGGTCAATATTGTTGTCGTCGCGCAGGAACACCGTGACTTTGTCGGCTGAGATGGTGCGGTCAGGCTGCTCAACCCGGGCCGCCTGTAATACGATCTTGCTGGGAGTTTTTGTTATGACCGCGCTCTGTCCGGTAATTGTGGCTTTGCGTTCACCTGTGCTGGTGATCCGCACAGCTGACTTCAGCGTGAGCGTGCCGCCATGCGAGTCATACATGGCCCCAACCGCTGAACCGCTCCCCTCTGGCACCCGGAATTCAATGGCTGCTTTAGTCTGGGCAATGCCGGTATTTTCATTGAAGGTAAGCCCGCTGGTGGTCACGTGAATGAGGTTTCGGCTTTCCGCCGCCGGCGCTTGCCCGGAAGAGCTTGCTCCCGTGGAGTTCGCTTCAAGGTCAATGCGCACCTGGCCTTCCGCTGTCACCTCTTTAGCCACAGGATCGTAAGCAAAATCAGAACCGTAAATCTGGTCAGAACGGTCCTGGTTGCGTCCAAAAACAATGATGCTCACGTCATGCAACGCTGCCCTGCCACTCTCTTTATATTGCTGAACGCTGTTGGCATGAATGGTAAAAAGCATCTTTCCATCCTTGGACTTGGAAAGATTAAAGCCGGTTGCGCTCTTTTCTATGTTGGACGCAATGTTTTTAGGAGCGTCCGGAATCGCCTGTTTCTCCTTGAATATCCCGCGAAAATAGAAGCCTACCGCGGTCATTACCACCAGCACCGCTCCCGCGGCAAAGATCTTACTCAGGCGTTTGGGATCGAAGGCCATGCCTAATGGTATATGAGGTTGGGCCGGTTTGCGGGCGTTTGAGCCCACAGGCGAAATCCCGAACGGAGTGAGGGATCTTTTATCTGTGCCCCGAAAATATAGACATTTTAGCTCGAAACCGCGACCGCCGCAGGCACGGATTTCCTGTAATCTTCCAGCGTCAACTCAAGCCCGCCGAAGTCTGGATGGAAGTTGAACCCGACCTTGAACGCAACATCCAGGTTATCGCCGGGCAGAAGCGCTTCAGTCTGCAGCCGCTCAGCCATGCGCCAACCTACGGCCTCATAGTTAAAGCTGGCTTTTGCGTCAGGCCGACGTTGATTCACGCGCAACTTGATGTGCTTCTCTTTAATAATCTTGGGCGGCAGAAGCAGATTCACTGCGTGGCAGGAAAATACCGGTTCCCGATTTCCCTGGCCAAAGGGCTCCAGCTGTCCCAACCCTTCCAATAACTCGGGGGTCACGGAGCCCAGCGGAATCTCTGCATCAATGCGCAATTCTGGCAGAAAATCTTCCAGCCTTAGATGAGTTTGGGCATAAACATTCACCCTTTGCTTTAATGCCAGCACGTCATTGCTGGGCAGCGCAAAACCGACTGCATGCGCATGCCCGCCAAAGCGGGTAAACAGGTCATGGCACGATTCGAGCGCATCCAGTAGATGAAACGCGGAGATGGATCGCCCTGAACCGTGGGCTTCCTCACCTGCCTTGGCGATAACCAGAGCTGGGCGTCCGGTCTTCTCCACTACTCGTGAGGCCACGATCCCAACGACACCACGATGCCATCCTTCGCCATCAAAAACCATGCAGTACTTCCCCGTGAGATCGGGGTCGGCGGCAAGCTGTTCATCGATCTCAGCCACGATCCGCGCCTCCTCCACCTGGCGCTCCAGATTGAGCTGGTTCAGCTTTTCCGCAATCTCCTTGCAGCGTGCCTGGTCTTTGCAGGTAAAGAGCTCAATCACGTCACGAGCAATGTCCATGCGTCCGGCAGCGTTGATGCGCGGTCCCAGGCGGAATCCTACATCGCCCGCGGCAAGCGCGCGCCCGCCAGACAGTCCTGAGACCTCCATCAATGCCTTAAGGCCTCCATTCACTGGACGACGCAGCCCTTCCAGCCCCAGACGCGCAATGGTGCGGTTCTCGCCTACCAGAGGAACGGCGTCCGCAATGGTGGCAATGGCCACCATTTTGAGAAAGGAAGGAACCAGCCTGTTCTGATCGGGTTGGTCCTTAAATTTGGCGAACAACGCCTGCGCAATCTTAAAAGCCACACCCGCGCCGCACAGCTCTTTACAGGGATAGTCACAGCCCTGTTGGTTGGGGTTCAGGACCGCCCACGCGTTCGGTACCCCTTCATGCGCTTCCGGAAGGTGATGATCGGTCACGATCAGGTCGATGCCGACCCGCCGGGCTGTCTCCGCTGCCTGAAAAGCACGTATGCCGGTATCCACGCTGATGACCACTTTTATGCCGGCAGCCGCCGCCCGTTCGATTACGTCATCCTTGATGCCATAGCCCTCTTTAATCCGATGGGGGACGTGGAAGTCGGCTGCGCCGCCACACAACTCAATCGCAGTTTTCAAAATGACGACAGCCGTGGTTCCATCCACATCGTAATCGCCATAAATGAGGATGCCTTCCTGGTTGGCGATTGCCGCGCTCAGGCGTTCAACGGCGACGGTCATGCCACGCATGAGATAGGGCGAATGAAGCTGACTGAGAGAAGGTGACAAAAAATCCGCAGCGCGTTCCGCCGTAATATTCCGCAGCACCAGCAGGCGAGCAATGATCGGTGAAACCTTTGCCTCAACGCGAATGTTTTCAACCTGAACAGGGTCGGGGGAAGGAAAAGACCATCTCATTTTTGTCGCTCCGCTCCAACCCGCTTTACCGGATTCTCTTTTCTCAGAATTTATCGGCTCCTGTTAGAGGCGGCTCGGCACGCCGGTTGGCCTCGCCGCAAGAGTTGCAAGGCCTCGTGATTGGCAATGGCACGCTGCGTAAAAACTATTCGTCTTCCTGATCGGTGTCGTCAATCAGAATGCCATCGTAGTCATCGGCCGCGGACTCCAGACGCTGGTATGTCTCATACCATGGCGTGGAAACCTCATACAGAAACATTACACCCTGGCAGGGGAAGCCAAGCTGCACGTAGCCAACTTTGCCCACAAAGCTGCGTAACCAGCCGGCCTCTTCCAGGTCATCTTCATCCATGTAATCGATTTCCTGGAGACGGTTGATAAGCAGGTCCACGTCTTCTTTATCGAGCGCAACATGGTTCATGGTGACAAAGCTCACGTTGGACGCTTTGGCCAGCTCGACAAAGTCTTTCCAGGCATCGGGATGGTCTTCGTCGGCCGACCATGGCACGTTGGCCACTTCATCGCTCACGTAGGCGCTAAACCGGCGCAGGCCATGGCCTTCAATAAAGGCGACCATGTCATCTTTTAGAGTTGTAAGGTCTTGTTCCATGCAGGACTAAGGAACATCATATCGCGTTCGTGGGGAAAAAAAGAAAATGGAAGAGAAAGCCAGGCGAATGACAGATTCCCAGCCTCAATCATCCCACAGTGCCGCGAGCGGCATTTTTTGGTTCTAATCCCGGTCCGTATATTCCTCCGGAACATCGTCTTCCAGGACTTCTGAGGTTGTCACTTCCCCCTCGTCAGGGTCTTTGGCATTCTCAACGCCGCTGACTGCTTCAGCTTCCAGATATTGTCCCTCTTCCAACAACTCTTCCACGCTCTCGGAATTTACGTCTTCCTGTCGCGAAAGCCCCTGGGTATCACCGGACTGTCCACCGGATTCCGGCCCCAGACCACGAAGGCCGCTGACAGGAATTGAGCTTGTGATCTGCCGCCGGGGGCCGCTTTTTGCGCGGGTCGATTTCTTCTTCTTCGCAGGCTTCTTTGCTCCCGGCTTCTTTTTTGCTGCAAGCTTTTTCCTGGCCGCGGGCTTCTTCTTTGCCACAAGCTTCTTTTTGGCGGCTGGTTTCTTCTTCAGGGCCGGTTTCTTTTTGCTGACAATTTTCTTTTTGCGAGCTGGTTTCTTCCTGGCCATGCGATGAGTCTATCAAACCTAAATCGCGAAATACCAATCCTGATGCTTCGCGGGCTCCGTTTCGCGCTTCTCTGGCAGCGGGCAATGATATTCGTACCGCGGCTTTACGCGCAGGATCAGGAATTAGTCTCCAGTATCACGACCAGCCGCATGGGCCCATGAGCGCCCTGCACCAGAATTTTTTCTATGTCCGCGGTGCGACTGGAACCGCTGATGATGCAAGCAAAAGAATGATTATCAAGGCGGCCTTGCGCCGTAGCGGTGCGTAGCGCGGTCACCAGATCAGGGACCAGTTGTCTGGCGGTGGCGTAAACAATGTGGCAGGGCGCAACGACAGACGCGCCGCGTCCGCCGCATGCGGCACTTACAAAGATTGATCCTGTCTGCGCGATCAACGCATCCGCCAGCGTTACCGTGGCTTGCGCAGTCTCCGCTGGGCCGCCCTGGCTTGACCATTGAAGCTGCCTGGCGGACCCTGAATTTTCCATCAATCGGCGTAAGACTGGATCGTCCTGGAGAAACACCTCGCCGGCAGGCAGCGAATTTAAAACTTGCGCCAGCACCTGTGCGCTGCCGGAGGCATCGGCGGTTACCTGGCACTCCATCAGGTTTGCCTTGCACTCCTGCTGAAAGCGCTCCAGGGGATTCTGTACCGGCTCAAAGATTGGGCCGTCCAATGTTTTGGCTTCCATTGGCGGAGCAGGCGTACGCAGGCCTTCACGTATGCGCGCCAGAATGGCCTCGCGGCTGGGATTACTTGTTGCCAACCTGGCCCCTCCCCTGCTCTTCTTTCTCCAGCCCTTCTTTCCAACGCGTCCGGAATGATTTTGCCGGCAGAGGCATAGGTGTGCGTTTTCGGCTCCATGCGCGCATTGGGTCGAAAACAGTTCCTGCCAGTCCCATCCCGTAAAGGAGTCGCAAGCTCCGGCGCATCATCCATCCACCCAGCCTGTAAAGTCCCGGATGAAGCATTGCCGTTCGCCACAAACGGAACTGCGCCCGCTCGCTCGCTTTTGCATTGCCTGAAGCTGCGGCATCGCGACGGTTGTGCAGCAAATGATGGTGCAGGTTGATGTTTACCGGACAAACGCTGCTGCATGCCCCGCACAATGACGATGCCTGCGCAAGATGCTGGAAATCATTGCCGCGCAAGTGCGGTGTGAGCACGCTGCCAATCGGCCCCTGGTAAGTAGTGTTGTACGTATGCCCGCCGATGTTGCGATACACCGGACATATATTCAGGCATGCTCCACAGCGAATGCAGGTCAGTACTTCTCTTTCCTCGGCATTCGCCAGCAGGCTGCTGCGGCCGTTATCCAGCAGGACAACGTGGAACTCTTCCGGTCCATCGGCTTCGCTGGGGCGTCGCGGTCCGCCGATGAGCGTGCTGTACGTGGTAATGGGCTGCCCCGTACCCGAAGTAGCCAGCACCGGCCACAACGTTCCCAGGTCTTCGAGCCTCGGAACTATCTTCTCAATTCCCGTTACCGCAACATGGATACGCGGAAGGCTTGTGCTCAGCCGTCCGTTTCCTTCATTGGTCGAGATGGCGATCGCGCCACTGTCGGCCACAAGAAAGTTCGCGCCAGAGATGCCCATCTCAGCGGCAAAGAAGGCCTCCCGCAACTTGCGCCGTGCCAACGCCACCAGCTTTTGCGGGTCGGCATCGGCAATGTCTTCTCCCAGCTTCTCGCGAAAGAGTTCGCGGATCTGCTGGCGGTTCAAATGCATCGCCGGCGTTACGATGTGATACGGCGGTTCATTGCGAAGCTGCACAATGAACTCGCCCAGGTCGGTCTCCCACACCTTGATGCCAACTTTTTCCAGTACCGGAGAAAGATGTATCTCCTCCGTCACCATCGACTTCGACTTCACTACGGTACGCACGTTCCGGCTGACCGCCAGGTCCTTTATATAGGCGCAGGCTTCGTCGCCGTTGGCTGCCCAGAACACGTGACCGCCGTGCGCGATGACCTTTTCCTCAAACTGAAGCAGATACTTGTCCAGGTGTTCGATGGCCTCGCGTTTGATCTCCTGGCACCTGCGCCGCGCCGCTTCCCAGTTCTTGATTCGGCTGCGCCCACGCTGATGCGCGGCTTCGTAGCTGTCCATATTCCTGCGGATGATCTCACGATGGACCAGGTCGGCTGATTTTGTAGCCGCGTCGCGCAGGAATTGTTCGGCAGCTGAACTCATTGCGCGGCCCTCTGGCAGAAGTTACCGCGAGAGTTCAAATTTGAAATTTCAGATTTCAAATTTTTAAATCTCCTTCATTCGTTGCGGATCGACAAGTACCCATGCTCATGCCTCGCTCGCCAGGATGCTGGCCAGATGGATTGCCCGTGCCCTGTCTTTACGCCTGCCGAGAATTCCCTGGACGTGCATCAGGCAGCTGGGATCGATGGCCGTAACATATTCCGCTCCGGTCACTGCAATGTTATCCGCCTTGGAGTCACCCATCGCCACCGAAATGCTCTCGAATTTTGTCGCAAAGGTCCCGCCAAACCCGCAACACTCATCAAAGCGCAACATATCCACCAGTTTCAACCCCTTTACGCCGCGCAGCAGTTGCAACGGTTCGTCGCGCAGTTTGAGTTCGCGCAATCCGTGGCATGACGCGTGATAGGTGACGGTGTGTGCAAAAGACGCGCCAACATCGGTCAGCCCCATCTGCCTTACGAGAAATTCTGAAAGCTCAAATGTGCGTTTGCCCAGGGCAACAGCTTCATCGTGCAGCGCGCCGGAAGCCATCAGCTCAGGAAAGAAAGCCCGCACCATGGTGGTGCATGAACCGGAAGGAGAGACGATGGTCTCGGCGTCTTTGAATACGCGCAAGAAGCGTTCCGCACAAGGCCGCGCCTCATCCCAGAAGCCCGTGTTGAAGGCCGGCTGACCGCAGCAGGTCTGGTCCGGGAGGAAGTCAACTTCACAACCAACGCGCCGCAGGACTTTCACAGCGTCCACGGCGACTTGCGGCTGTAGCTGATCGACAAAACACGGCACGAAGAGTGAGACTTTGCGGGCCATCTGGATGGCGCGATTCTAACAGACACCTAAACCACCGATAAACATAGATGCCCTTGATGGCTTTAGCCGCGATAGGTATTTACATCGCCTAGCCCCATTGCTTCCTGAACGCTCCAACGCGGTGCTCCTCCTGCGCGGCTCGCGACCAATGCTCCAACCCGGTTGGCGAAGTCTGCGATCTGCAAGGCAGTCCAACCGGCGCCGAGCCCATGAACGAGAGCAGAGGAAAAGGCATCGCCGGCACCGATGGTGTCCGCAACCCGGACGCGAAAGCCGGGAGCTTCAAGAAATTCGTCCTTCAGCAGAAGCGAGCAGCCTGCCAGGCCACGCGTGATGCAGACAGCCTCAAGATCGAATTCATGGGCGCAGTTGCGGCAAAACTGCTCCCGCGAGTGACCAGTAATTCCGATTATCTCCTGAACCGCGGGATGTTCTTCTTCACTCAACTTGAGGATGTCAGCTTGCCGCGTCAGACCGCGGACCAGATCAGGTGTGTACGAATCGATGCGTAGATTCACGTCATAAAAACGTTTAGCGGATGGCGCCGCGCCCAGCAGCCGCATTGTGAGCTCATGCGCTGATGCGCTCATCTGCTGCAACGTGCCGTAATAAATCCATTGGGGCGAAGGCGAGACCAGGTCACCAAATTCCGCGTGGTCAACGTTTGGAAAATCATAGGCAACCGGCCGGTGGATCCGGTATTGCGGTCCGCCGGAATTGCTAAAGCTGACTGTAACTGTTCCGGTCGGATAGTCAGAAACACGGCGGACGAACCGCGTGGAGATATCCGCCGCCTCCATTTGATCAAGCGCCAGCTGCCCCCGGCGATCTTTGCCCACAGCACTGACAAAATAGATTTCATGACCCAGATTGTGCGCGTGCAGTGCAAAGTTGAATGGCGCTCCGCCCAGGTGCTCCGCTTGCGGAAAGATGTCCCACAGTATTTCGCCAAGACTGATGATTTTCATAAGGAGCCGTTTCCGCTTTCATCAAGTTTTAACGCAGCAATCACTGAACCGCAACATGCCGGGGTTAGCTTTCTCTTCTGAACAGTAGCGATAACTCTCCCTCAAAATCCCCCGGAGGATAAAAAAATACATGAAGCATATTCGTGCCCGTTTGCTCACACTCTTGTTTGCAGCAGCTATCATGGTAGCGTCCGCTTTTGCTGAAGATGGCGGCCGTATCACCGGAGTTCCCTTTGCCAATGCAAAATCCGGACATCCGGACAACGTGATTTCGCCAGGTTTTAAGCTGATACAGATAGCTCAGGGAACAGACAAGCTGGAAAACCCTTCCGGCATCATCACCAATTATGGCTTATTGAACGATGCCGCAACCCAGCGCTTTGAAGCCACCCACACTGAAGGTGACGAAAACACCTATCTGATGTTTGACCACAATCTGGGCGGCCCCACGGCTGGATTTAACTATGGCCGCCACTATCTGTTCCAAGGGCATGAAAACGGTGCCCCGCGGGGCTACGTCACGCGCATCAATCTTGATGTTACTGATCCCGCGCACCGCATCACCCTTTTGACGCCGGTGGGAACTGACGGCACCACCGGGTTTGGCTCCATTGACGGCTCCGTCTGGAACCCATTCACGAAGAGCTTGCTCTTCACGCAGGAACGAGGCACGGCTGGCGGCGTAATTGAGATCACGCCGGATTGGCCGTCAACAGTTCGTACGCTAGATGGCATCATCGGTAAGGGTGGATTTGAAGGCATTCACCCGGACAATAAAGGCAACCTGTGGATCTCAGAGGATTCCGGTGGGCCCACAACGAACGTTGATCCGGCAAATCCGAGCAGCCCCAAGGCCGCTCGCCAGCCCAATTCATTTGTATTCCGTTTTGTTCCCAAAGATCCCTCTGACCTGAGCAAGGGCGGCATGATGCAGGCCTTGCAGGTAACCATTGACGGCCATGCCGTTGTATTCGGTGGCACCACAGCAGCGCAGATCCAGGCAGACGTGTTTGCCGTTGCCCAGCTCAAACTGAACACTCCTGGCAGCAGCTGGCCAGTAAAGTTTGTCAACGTTCATGATTCCACCGGTTGCGTCCCGAACTGCCCCGCATTCGACGCCAACGCTGAAGCCAAGAAAGCCGGCGCAACGCCGTTCAAGCGTCCGGAAAACGGTTTATTCCGCCCGGGCTCTAACTTCCAGAGCTTCTTCTTTACGGTCACTGGTGACACGGACGCCAATTCCGGTAACACGCCGGCGTTGGCGGCTCGTGGATCATGGGGCTCAATCTTCCGCGTGGATTTCCGGACAGGCAACGACCAGGGAAAGATCTCCATCGTCGTCCTGGGCGATGCTGACCATGCGTCCTTCGATAACATCTCATTCCTGGACCGTAACACGATCATTACCGCAGAAGACCGTGGCGATGGCTTGCACACGCAGCTGAACAAACTGGACTCCATCTGGTCCTTCCGCCTGAGCGATGACGATGACGACGATCATGGCGGCGTCCGCGATGCTCGTTTCGTTGCTCTGGGCCGCGATACGGTTTCAGAACAGGATTCCATTCTGTTGGGAACTCCTGGATTCCAGAACGATGGCGACAATGAACCAACCGGTACCCACGTGAGCAACGGGGATACCTCGGTTCGCGGCTTGCTGGGAACCCGCCGCAGCCTGGAAGGCACCCGCGTGTTCTTCTCGCAGCAGCACGGTTTGAACCGCCTCTTCGAAGTCGTGCGGACGGAAAAGAATGAAGGCCACGATCATGACGGTCGTGACTAATTCTCGACTATATCCAGCGTATTAAACAACAAAACCCTCCTTATGAGGGTTTTGTTGTTTTTTGTCACTTCGGAAATCGCTGGGAACACATTTTTCACTTCTAGAGATGAGCCTTAGACCATCTTCAGCAAGCGCTCCCTGCGCGCTTCCCAGTCGTCACTGGAGAAAATGTTCGGGCCCACTTCAATCAGGCGCGGAAGCATATTGAAAACAGAAACCGGAGTCCACGCGCTGCCGGAACGAGTCCGCAGACCGCGTTTGTTGAGTTCATTGGCGACCAGGGTGATGGAATAATCCTGGACGATCAGTTCCATCATCTGTACCAGTACCGTGCGTTCCTGGGGATCTTCTTCCAGGCGGCTACAGTCTGCGGCAACGCGCAGACCGTAAGGGATCTCTTCCATGATGACCGATTCCTGAGCATCATCACTGGCAATTTCTCGCCGCCACTCCATTGCCACCAGCTTCCATCCCGCCTCAGTTTTCTGGCGGACATAATCCAGATCAACAGAACCTGTTACCACTTCACGAATGCGCTCCACCTTTGCCATGGGACCTCCGTCCAAAAAACCTGGATTTGCGACTCTGAGCTTCCGGCTGTGCCGCCGGTTCGCATCCAGAGTCTTGCATGTGAGGGTGCGAGCAAATCAGGTGCCAGTAACAAAGAAGAATTAAGTGCTTGGCAGCCTTCAGGTTAGTAATTGGGCCGGCAAGGTGGAAGCAATCTGTCTGGTCGATTTTGAAATATCGCGTTCGGAAACGAACAGTGCTGCTAATGCGAGGTGTTGAAAATCAGGGATGGAACGGCGTTATTTCCAGCAGGCCACGCATCTATTGCAAGGGCCATCTCATTTCTCTATACAGCAAGTGGGGGAAGCATGATTCGTAAGCTGAAATCAGGTAAGTACCGTTTGTATTCACGCAAGAAAAATACAAAGACTGGCAAACGCCGCAATCTTGGTACGTTCGCAACGCTGGAGAAGGCCAAAGCGCATGAACGCGCTGTCCAGTACTTTAAACGCCACTAGTACCAAAAGGAGAGAACATGCCGAGTGAGAAGCAGCGGAGCGCCGCACGAAAGAATGTGAGGAGGGCAGCAAACGCCGCAAGAAAGAAGCGCACGATTGCACATCTGCTAAAGTCCACCCGAACGGCTTTGGGCAAGCAGGGCGCGAAGGTTGGACGAGAGAAGCGGCGGCAGCGGACCGCCTGAGGGGCCCTGTTAGTGCGCCTGCAGAGCCGCTATCGAAGTGATGCCCGGCGACGGACTAAAGATGATGGTTGCGTTGCTGCGGTCAAAGAAGATGGAACGAAATGGAGCGGCGGGAAGCAAACCATCCTGCGGATCTGACGGTTTTTGGAGATCGTTACGAAGCACCACAACCTGCATGTCTGGCAGGTGGGCATCCGCAATGGATACATCATTGAGCAACACAGTGGAAGCAGAGTGGTCAGCCAGATTGGTGGAAACCCGCATCAGACAGTTGGCCTGACGGCACGGGCCGGCGGCGGGAGCCATGATGCGCTCCTGAAACACCAGGAACTGCGAGATGCCGGAGTCAAGTGCGAGCTTCCAGCTTCCGCTTGGCGACGCGCTTGACGCAACCTTAATAAGTAAACGCGACTCATTGATTTCTACAGGCACTCGCAAGCCGGCAGGAACGCGAATGCCCTCAGGCGAAGGATATAGCTCCAGCGCCTGGCGTTCGTAGTCGAGTCGAAAAGAAAAGTGGAGCAGAAAATTCATGCCCAGAACGCCGCGAATGTTGCTATCAAGAGCGGCGAGTTGCGGGAGTGGCAGGGCCAGCGCCTCAAGGTTTGACAGAGAGGCTGCACCAACCTTAAATGCAGTCAGATAATAACGTGGAACCTCAGTGGCGCTGGCAAAACTGGCAAGCTGCAATCTGTCTTTAGGCTTTAAGCTGAGTTCCGCTGCCAGCGCCTGGTCAATCAATGTGGTGTTGCTCCCGGTATCCACCAGGAAATCAAATGGTCCACGCTCATTGATGGAGACGCTCACTACCATGAGATATCCCCGGAGCGTGCGCACGGCCAAAGTAGTGCTTGGATCTGAGTCAGGAGAGGCAGACACGGCTACTGCTGATGCAGTACAACAGAAGAGTAAAAAACTAAGCGCCAGATTTTTTGCCGGTTTTGCCATGGTTCTTCCTTCAGAGTTTCGCAACCGGCCCGAGGGAAGCCGTGATGAGGTAGTCTCGGCGCGTTCGTTTCCATGAGATAGATGACTTTAGGACGCTGCACTGTAGAGAGCAGGTAATCGCGACGAGCTTACGGAACGCACGCATGCCGGGAAAGACAATGGATCGCCGCGTCCCTGCGCTGTTTAAAGCCGCGCCATTGTTAACGTTTTGTGAATCAAAAGCGTTAACTTGCCGGAACGTACTCGAAGGGACACTAGCCAGCAGTCACGTTACTTCGCGCGATAAGCGCTTTACACCTTGGTTACTCGGTGACTCACGCCGGTTCGCTGGTGAAATGAAATCCGACTGCTATGAGTTGACGTTGGCGCCGAAGGTTGGGTGAGAACGCGTGATAGAATTCGCGCGGCCTTACACCTTCAATATGTCAACAGAGTTGCGCCGCTCCATGGGTCTTAATGCCGCCGCCTCAATGGTGGTGGGCATCATTGTGGGAGTTTCCATCTTTGTGCAGCCCACAGAGGTCACCCGGCTTGTACCCACCGGACGCGGCATAATTCTGGTATGGATTGTTTCAGGCCTACTCACACTTTGTGCGGCGCTGGTCTGTGCGGAATTGTCATGGCTATTTCCGGAAACAGGTGGCGTCTATGTTTTTCTGAAGCGCATTTACCCTCCCCCGCTGGCGTTTCTTTGGGGCTGGGCGATGTTCTGGAGCATGCATACTGGAATTTTGTCAGCGATTGCGGTCGTTCTGGCGCGTTATGCAGGTTATTTTTTCGGCTTGAGCGAGATCGGCATCCGGGCGCTCGCCGTTGCAACGATCCTGGTTGTTTCATTTGTCCAATACCTGGGCGTCAAGCCGGGCAGCGCGGTGCAGGTAACGCTTACAACGGCAAAGCTGGCAGCCATCGCGGTGCTGTGTGCTTTACTCTTCACACTGGGAGACGCGGTACATGCCAGTGTCCCTGCTTCGGCGGCCCAGCCAATTCATATTGAATCGTTTGGTCTGGCGGTATCAGCAGGACTATTTTCTTTTGGTGGCTGGCATATGGTCTCATATATTGCCGGGGAGGTCCGCAATCCCGAGCGCACCATTCCGCGAGCGCTCGTCCTGGGCGTTTTGATCGTGACTGCCTGCTACACGCTCTTGAACGCTGCTTATCTTTATGTGATGCCGCTAAGCGCCGTAGCCAGCTCCACTCGTGTTGCGGCCGACGCCATGGAGCGCGTGCTCGGTCCTTTCGGCGGCAAGACCATCACCGTCATTATTATCGTTTCCGCACTCGGAGCGCTGAACGGAATCGCCCTTGCCGGCCCTCGGGTCTATTACGCCATGGCCCAAGACGGACTCGCCTTCCGATGGATGGCCGCTCTCCATCCCCGACGGCAAACGCCCTATCTTGCTATCGCAGCGCAGGCTCTCGTTGCGTGCCTGTTGGCGGCCACTAATTCTTACCGCGCGCTTTTTACCCGGGTCATTTATACCGAATGGCTTTTTTTCGCGCTGCTGGCTGCTGGCATTTTCATCCTGCACCGCCGCGGCGACTACAAACCAAAATTCCTCGCATTCGCCTATCCTCTCCTGCCGGCTATCTCTTTGATCACCTCGGCTGCTATCGCCATCAACCAGATCTGGGCAGCGCCCGGCAACAGCGTTCTGGGTCTGGGCTTGATTCTCCTGGGCCTTCCCGTGTACTTTGTCTGGTCGCATCGCAGCAAGACAAAAGTAAGGAGCCAGGCCACCGCTGATGCCGATCATCGACTTCCATAATCACTACTATCCACCGGAATACATTAAAGCGATTGAACAAGGACCAAGCGCTGTCCGCGTGACGCATGACTCCGCCGGCAATCCCTGCCTGCACTATCCCGGCGATTACAACGTTGCCGTGCCCGGCCACCGCGACATCGACTACCGCGAGCAGGTTCTCAAAGACTCCGGCATTGACACTCAGGTCATCACTCTCACCACGCCTGGCACACATATTGAAGAGCCTCCCACCGCAATCCGTCTGGCGCGACTGGTCAATGACGTCTTCGCCCGCGTCGTTGCCGACAAAAAAGGCCGTTTCGTCGCGCTGGCCACACTGCCGCTCTGCGATCCTGCCGCATCCGCCGCCGAGTTGCGTCGATCCATGGAGCAGCTTAAATTTCGCGGGGCCATGGTCTTCAGCAACATCAACGGCGTCGCTCTGAGTGACAAGCGCTTTTGGCCGCTATGGGAAACCGCGAACTCGCTCGGCGCCGTGGTGCACATACATCCCACCAATCCCGTGGGCGTAGAAGCCATGCTCGACTACTGGCTTATGCCGCTCGTCGGCTTCCTCATGGACACTACGCTCGCCGCCGCCAGCCTCGTCTTCAGCGGCGTGGCTGAGCGCTTCCCCAACATCAAGTGGGTGCTCGGACACCTCGGCGGCGCAATTCCCTATCTGGCCGAACGGCTGGACCGCGGCTATGAAGCTTTTTCCGATTGTCGCGTCAACATCTCCCGCCCTCCCACTACATACCTCAAGAAATTTTTCTTCGATACCGTCAATTTCGATCCGCGTGCGCTCGAACTGGCAGTCTCGTTTGCCGGAGCCAGCCAGATCCTTGCCGGCAGTGACTACCCGCACCAGATCGGCAGCATCCCTAAAATGCTGGAGAGCCTGAAAGCCATGCGGGTATCAGAAGAGGACCGCCAGAAAATTTTGGGAGGCAATGCGAAGCGGTTGCTGGGACTGTAGAAAGCAAGCGGAAAACTCTCACCGCGGAGAAAAGATCAAGAGCGGAAGCACTGGGGGCTAGGGTTGCTGCTCCTCTGTGTTCCTTCGTGTCCTCTGCGGTCCTGCCTTTGATTTTTTGAATTTTGACAATCCGGCGATTATGGCAATTTCTGGCAATCTCTTCCTGATCAGTGTTATCCGTGTTAATCAGCGGTAAGGTTTTGCCTTTTCCTATTTCCCACAATTTTACTCAGCTCCAGCACCTCCAGCGGACAGTCCGGCCAATTGTTGATCCAGCAAACAATCAAATCACAGCCGTCTATCCGGTGTTTATGTTTCAGAAAATTCCGGCTCAGGTATTCAAATTCAATTCTTACCCGCTGCAAACGGCCCGGAGATACCTCCCGCAACGCCTCACAGTCCGGAAACGCTGTTCGCACCATCGTCGCCATAAATCCCATCTCCAGCGCCATTGTGGCAAACAGAAACATGACTCCCATCTCGTTCAGCGGCACGTGCAGCAGGGCTGCTGGCGACATCAGCGGGCCATATACCAATCGGTCTTTCTTCAATAGGGATCGCCGCGCTTTTGGTCCCGGCCATTTCCGGCCGTCTGTCGGCCAGTCATTCTCCGGCTGTTCCGCCATCATCTCCATTACGTCTTTCCATTTTTTTTCCAGGCCATTCTTTGTCGCATAGTCATGCATCGTCCGCGGCACCGCGGACCAGTGCCCGCACAGCCGCAACAATGCCTCGGCGCTGTGCTTCCCCATCTTCCTGAAGGTCTTGATGCCGGGCAATTGTCTCAGCTTCCTCGCTACCGTGGCCCAGTCTTCAAACAACAGGCCCGTCGCAATCCTCACCCCGGCCTTCGGCGCGCCCATTCCACACGCCCGCAGAGCATTCGTCATGTTCGTAAAATGCTCCCGTACGTGCCGGCGCTTCACCCGGGACATGTTCTCCAACTCCGGCAGCGTCGGCGCGCGACCCAGCTTCTCCGCCAGCTCTGTGATCGTCTTGAGGACCTCTTTTTTCGTTATCTCCTGGCTCACGTTCTTTTCTCCTGTAAATAAAAAAGCCACCCCATGGGTGGCTGCTTTGGTTTTGTGGCACAGGCACTCCTGCCTGTGAAATTTCGTGGGAGCCCTCGGCTGTGAGAGGTTGGTCTTGCTAAGAGCTAAAGGCTAAAAGCCAATGGCTGAACAGCGGCGGAGCCGCTGTTCACACACTTCGGCCCCAAGCCGCAGGTAGAACCAGAGATTTGGGTCTCTGTATCAGCGGGGCCACGGTTCCTTGTGAGCTATACGAGGGCCCACAGTCCGTAGGGTTGCAGGCCTTTCTGGGTCTCCCCACCGACGCCGCTCTCGGTCATGCTAAGCGTATAATAAGCGAACACGTCCAAAAAGTCAACAGGCAAATGATCAGCTTTCAGACTTTTTGCGAATGCCTTTCAGCTCATGTATTATCTATCCTGCCTGGCCTGCTTCGTGAGACACGTTCCCTTCTATCAATGCCGCCCATACCCTTGTCATTCCGACCGAGTCCGAGCGATCGAAGGGAGTGAGGCCGAGTGGAGGAACCCCGACGCCGCATCCCGTGCCATGCCGCATCAGGGAGTTCTCACAAGAACATTTGAATCTCCCTCATATCGCCTGTATATTCCTTCTACCCCCTCGCAAGTCAACGCATGCCTGAAAGCTTCCAGTACGACGTCTTCCTCAGCCACAACAGCGCACAGAAAGATTGGACGCGTGAGCTGGCTCTTCGCCTCCCGGAGGAGGAATTCAAAGTCTGGTTTGACGAATGGGTTCTCCGCGGCGGTGATGTTGGCAGCATCGCCATGGAAAAAGGCATTGAAGAAAGCCGTCATGTGGTTCTGGTCATGTCGCCTGAGTTCCTGGCGGCAGAGTGGACAGATTACGAAACTCAAATCGCCATTCTTCTTGATCCTGCCAACCGTGGTCGCAAGCTGATTCCAATTCTGTACTCAAAGTGTGACGTGCCATCGCGCCTCAAGCGCCTCACCTGGATCGATTTCACTGATACTCACGGCGATCCAGACCGGTATGACTTCCGCCTCGCTCAGTTGATGTCTGATCTCAAGCCTGATCGCTACGAGCGGCCCAAAGATTTTGAGAAATTTCGCAAAAATCTTAAGCGCGGCAATATGGATGAAATCCCTCCCGTCCGCCCGCTTCCCAAAGGCTCCCGCATGCCTCACGCCCCCAGCCCGCTCTTTGTTGGCCGTGAGCAGGAAATGCGAGCACTGGCGCAACTGCTCGCGCCCGGCTCTGGTGGGACGGTAGGCGTCCATGCAGTCTCCGGCATGGGCGGTGTAGGCAAGACACAGCTTGCCATAGAGTACGCCCATCGTTACGGACACCTCTATCGCGGTGGTATCTTCTGGCTGAGCTTCGCCAAGGAGGAAGAACTCATCACTGAGGTCGCCGCTTGCGGCGGCCATGAGGCGGAAATACTCCCTGACTGGAGTGCCCTAAAGCCAACTGAGCAGGCTGCCAAGGTTCAGCAGATGTGGCATGAGAGCGCGGAACCGCGCCTCCTGGTCTTTGACAACGCTGAGGACCCAGCTCTGGTGGAGAAATGGCGGCCCAAATATGGGCGCTGTGGTGTGCTCATCACCTGCCGCCGAGATGAGTGGCCGGCAAAAATGGGTGTAAAGCCACTGCCCATTGAAACTCTGCCTCGCGACAAAAGCATTGAATTGCTCGCGGAAGCCCGCCCTGAGATCGCTGCCAATGCCAAAGATCATGACGCGGCAGACAAGATCTGTCACCTTCTTGGCGACCTGCCCCTTGCTCTTTCCGTAGCCGCAGCCTATCTCAGCAGGTACAGGAACGACAGCATTAGCGAGTATCTGAAAGCCCTATCTTCGCAACCTGCCATACAAGATTCATCGTTGGCAAAGGAACTTTCGGCTTCGTTCGCCGTCAGCTACAACAAACTCAATCCGGAAAACACAACTGATGCACTCGCGCAGAAGCTGTTTTATCTTGCTTCCTTCTTTGCGCCTGTCTCCATCAATCGCGCGCTGCTGGCCGCCTCGGCAGGATTGGAATACGCGGAGAAAGAACCTCGTCATCAGGTTGATGACGCACTTTCGCGTCTTCAGGAACTTGCCCTTATAAAGCAGGAGCCCGATGGACGGTTACTCCAGCATCGCCTATTGCGTGAATTTGCTTTGCAGAAGGAGTTGGTAAGTCTGCAATCGGCGACAGCCATCAATTCCGTTTGCTATAGGCTCATTGAGTTTGGCGAGTTGGAATTTAATCGTGGTTTGCCACAAGCATTGTCGAGGGAGAGGATTCATCTACGCTACGTCGCAGTAGAAGCGGAGCAGCTAAATCCGGAACTCTCTGCCAGACTCTATAACCTGCTCGGAGTAAGCGGTCGAGTTCTAGCTTTGTATCGAGAGGCGAAAATAGATTATGAGAAGGCGTTGAAGTTGGCCGAGACGCTGTTTGGACCGATTGATCACAGGGTTGCGGTTTGCGTCAACAACTTGGGTGGGGTACTCAGGGAGCTGGGGGACATAACAGGAGCACGTTACAACTTCGAACGATCGATCGCAATCGACGAGGTGGTGTATGGTCCGGATCATTCATCGGTAGCAACCAGTGTCAATAATTTGAGTTTAGTACTCAAGGAGCTAGGCGACTTGGCAGGAGCACGTGCTAGTCAAGAACGAGCATTGAGGATCGATGAAGCTTCGAATGGGCCGGATCATCCCAATGTGGCCATTGATGTCAATAATCTAGGTTTAGTGCTTCAGGAACTCGGAGATTTGGAAGGAGCAAGGGCGAACTTTGAACGGGCATTAAAGATTGATGAAGCAGCTTATGGAGCAGACCATCCCGCGGTCTCAGTTGATCTCAATAATCTAGGTAGTACGCTGCAAAAGCTCGGAGATCTGACTGGCGCGCGTATCAACCTTGAACGGGCATTGCGTATCGATGAAGCTGTATATAGTCAAAACCATCCTAGCGTAGCAACTCGGCTCGGAAATCTGGGTTCAGTGCTTCAGGAATTAGGAGACTTGGAAGGAGCAAGGGCGAACTTTGAACGGGCACTAAAGATAGGCGAAGCTGTGTACGGGCTAGACCATCCCAACGTGGCGGCTCGACTCAGCAACCTAAGTGGAGTGCTCCAGGATTTGGGAGACTTGGAAGGAGCAAGGGCGAACTTTGAACGGGCATTAAAGATTGATGAAGCAGCTTATGGAGCAGACCATCCCGCGGTGGCAACAGATGCTAACAATATGGGTCTAGCGCTCAAGGCTTTGGGAGATCTGGCTGGAGCGCGTGCGAACTATGAACGGGCGCTGAAGATCCGTAAAAAAGTTTTTGGTGCCGACCATCCCAAAACACGACTAGTTCAAGACCATCTGGATTCGCTGAGTAAAGAGCAGTAGTAACCGTGCGCCCTATTGCCTTATATTACCGGTTAGCAACAACGATGCTGCAATAACTCCGAAGGTGAAGCGCCGTAGGCGCGACCATAAGTTAGTCCAGCGCGTCCCGAGGCGCGCTTGCGCGCTGAGGGGTTAGCGCTGGGTAAGCAAAGAAATGATCCCTTCCTTGCGCCGCAGGCTGGCGCGCAGCGTAGCAGAGCGCAAATAAAAAATTCCTTTGATGATTTTTTACTTGACGAACCTCTATCTAACTCCTACACTGCTGGTGAATGAAAACATTCTCCACGCGCGAGGCAGCCAAGAAGCTTGGTTTACATCCGACTACGCTGGCTGACTATATTGCCGCTGGCAAGGTTCCTACGCCAACCGTTCTTCAGGTCGGCACCGCAAGCCTCCATGCCTGGACCGAAGAGGAAATTGAACACGTCCGCAAGCTCCTGCCCAAGATCGCCAATGGCAGGAAAACTCGTTACAAGAAATTAAGGGAGGAAAAACAGAAAGGCGAAGCCCGTTCCACGCCTCGCCCCAAAAAGAAAAAAACGTAAACCGCAATGGCCCATTGCTATTTGCCAATTGCTAACTGCTGAAACCGGACGCGCCCAGTGCTTCTGACACCGAACGCGCCCTAACCAAAGTCGCCTTGAAGGAGGCAACATGGCTGTTACTGAAAATAAACGCTCTTCCGCCCACACGCAACCCGCCACAACCTCAACCGCAAAACACCGCAGCCCCAAACGCCAAGGCAAAAGCCAAACCAAAAGAAAGACGCTTCCAGCTTCCTTGCGCCCCACCATCACCAAACGCGGCAAGACCACCATCCGGCGCTATGAAGGCAGGAGCTTCCACCGCTTTGAAGAAGCCAAAGGCAAAGCCATCGACTATATCGAGTTCTTTACCTCGGATGGCTACCACAACATTGATATCGCCTTTGACGACAAGACCGCCGTGCACTTCGTCATCGAACCCAGCTTTACCCTGGACACCGAATACGCTGACTGGAAAACCGGCAACTGGCGTCTCCTGAAGAGATGGCCGCTCATCCCCAGCGCATCGGGAATCCGTAGAAAATAACTCTTTCAATCACAGCAAGGCGGAGGGCCAATGCCTTCCGCCTTGCCTCGACCTGATCTGCATTTTTTCCTGATCCGCCTTTATCCGTGTTCATCCGGTTTTCTCTTCTGATCTGCGTTTCATCTGCGCTCATCTGCGGCAACCCTTCTTCCTCTTCCCTTATGTGAAATGTTGGCCCCCTCGCCTGTATATACCTTGACACGGAGGTTGCAGGTTACGCTGAGCGCAGATAAATTAGGTGCGAGAGTTGGAGTTGAACATGAAAAAGCCCATCCCGGTGGAATCTGCCTCTGCATTTATTGACGCGAAGATCAACGAACTCGATGACTGGCGCGGGAAGACGCTCGCGAAAGTCCGCGCAATCATCCACGCGGCAGACCCTGAGATCGTGGAAGAGCTGAAGTGGGTTAAGCCGACATCGCCGGGAACCCCCGTCTTTTCCCACGGCGGCATCGTCTGCACGGGCGAGACCTACAAGACCGTTGTGAAGCTGACCTTCGCCAAGGGCGCATCACTGAAGGACCCTTCAGGTCTATTCAACTCCAGCCTCGACGGGAATGTCAGGCGCGCCATCGACATCCACGAAGGCGACAAGATCGATGCGGCGGCCCTGAAGGACCTCATCCGCGCTGCCGTGGCGCTCAATCTCAAGGGCAAAACTAAGCCCAAGCCCAAGTTGACGCCCAGCCGAGCGCGCAGCAAGCGGGCCGATTAGCTTCATCCCCACCCCGGACCTACGCTGACTGGAAAACCGGCAGCTCCGCTCCTTCTCTGTGTCTCTGTGTCTCCCATGAATAATGTCCACTCAAAAGTTGTTTTGGCTGGTTTTAGGCAGCCAGGGTAAAGCTGGGAAAATCTTCGAAGACCCACTGGTTTTTCAGAGTATCGTAGACGATTTTGACCAGCTTTCTTGCCAGAGC
>JAIQGL010000059.1 GCA_020072585.1 Terriglobia bacterium
GCCTCTGATTCCTTCAGAATGCCGATGATCTGTTCTTCGTTGAATCGACTCTTTCTCACTTCTCCTCCTCCGCCCTGGCGGGCCATCTTAATGGAGAAGTCTCATTCAGTCTGGACTATTTCTGGGGGAGCAGGTCAGTAGCAATAACAGCCAAACAACCCACCTGTGCCATCGCCTTCGTGTTTGCCGAGCCAAACTCGAGCGCATGCCAGATGAGAGAATTCTAATTCGCAAAGGGAAATCGGTACCTGTTGCGTTCTCAACTACTGGAGCCCGTCTTTAACTACTTCATTGGGAGATCCGGCTATCCTATGCCCAAATTATTCATGAAACACTTCCGCTGGTACGCCACTATTAAGCATGGTGGCCGTGTCGCTCTGCATGGAAAGGATCAGCCATGGCAAACGTTACTGCATTCAGTCTTAAGGGTCTTAATTTTTTCTTCCAGTCCAAACGCGCCAATGTTGATGGAAAGGCCGCTTCACAGCTGGTGAAATTCATTCAGGGCGCCAAGCATTCTCTCGACGTCGCCATCTATGACATGAAGAACCCGGACGTGCTGAAAGCGCTTAAGCAAATGTCCAGTAAGGTCCAGTTCCATATCCTTTACGATGCCGGGAAAGGATCCAAAGTGGGACCGGGCAGTACCACGGTCGATCCGAAGTCCAGCCAGTCCACCACGGAGCAGGCAATCATTGCCGCCGGATTGAAAAAGTTTGCCCATCCCGTCCAGGAAAAGGGCAGCCACCTGATGCATGACAAGTTCATCGTGAGGGACGGAGCATCCGTCTGGAGCGGCTCGGGCAACTTCACCAATGGCGGCCTGCTCCTGCAGGACAACAATTTCTTTACCATTGACTCTCCTGCCATGGCGGCTGCCTACTCCAAAACTTTTGGGGACTTGGGCGGGCCGGGCCACGCATTGAGCCATGCAAAAGGCATTCAGGCGCCTCCAACCACAGTTAAAGTTGGCGGAGTTAACATCACGGTCTTCTTTTCCACCCAATTCGCTGAGGGTGAAGGCATTGAAGCTGAGGTCCAGAAGCGGTTAAAAGGCGCCAAGAAGATCCGGATCATAGCCATGTTGATCAGCGATGCGGGAATCCTGGCCAGCCTGCTGGCCCTCAAGAATAAAGACATCAAGGGCGTGGTTGATCCGCACGAGATGAAGCAGGCAGCTACAATTTTTCCGACCACGGCCCCGCCATTCGCGCTGAAATAAGAGACGGTATTGGAACCTTCGTTGGCCACAAACACCGTGTTGGATGCCACAACAACTCCCACCGGCTGTGATCCCACTGAAAACGTATTTATGTTCGTGCCGGTACTCACCTGGATTGCCTGTACTGTTCCTGCTCCCACGGAGTTGGTCACAAATGCCTTGCCATTGTGATCAAAAGCAATGCTCACGGGCGTTGGCCCTACCTGAATCGGATTGGACCCGCCTCCGCTGAAGGTGTGCAGGTTCAAGCTGGGAAGGTCATAGACGATGACTCTCTTCTGGTTGGGCAGGCAGACCCACAGCTCTGTGCCGTCTGGAGTCACGGCCAGGCCGGCAGGGGTTGAGGGAAGGGATTTTACCTGGGTCACGCTTGTTCCGTTAATAACTGAGATGCAGGGACCAAAGGACGGCGGGCAGCTCCCCACATGGGCCACAAAAACGTTTCCGGGAATGGTTGGGTTCGCAGCGATACGTGCGGGATTGGCAGAAACAGAAATCGTCGCGCTCACCGAATCAGCCCGGGCAAATACGGAGCCAAACGCGAGAACGAGCAAAATGAAACTCAACCGAGACGGCAAGGAACACCTGAGAAATACAGATTGCGGCATAGGGGATTACCTTTTCCTTTCGTTGTGCACTGGAATGTATTTTGGAGAAAATGCCCTGAAAGCCGGCGCGAGATCGGCCATGATTCGCCCGGACTTCCAGAGGCTTCCCTATACGTGGCCTCGGCCGGCTGGAAATTACAGAATTCTTTGCGGACTACTGCTGCACAATATCGACGCAGAATGGCTGTAGTTCCTGACGATAAATGCAATTTCTCAGACAGTATTGGGCCTGGCCAGATTTGAACAGGCCTCTCCTTGAAAGGGAGAGGCCTGTCTCATTAACTGTCAATCAATTGCACGGACGTCTGAGCAGGTACATGGCGTAGTCTATGGGGCTCACACCTGGCGCAAGCGGGTTATAGAGAAAGTTTCCCAGGGCAAAAGGCTTGGAATAACGCGTCACTGAAAATCCTCCTCCGTACTTGCCCGCCAATGCCCCACCTATTGAGATCCCCTGGCTATATGCACCCTTTGGATCTATCTTAAGCGGGCCGCTGGCGCCCTCGCTGGTAGCAGCCGCAGTAGCGCCCGCTCCAACACCGGGGATAGGAGTAGGAACGCTGAAAGAGAGTCCGGTAAATGGCCC
Organism: Terriglobia bacterium; assembly: GCA_020072585.1. GTDB lineage: Bacteria > Acidobacteriota > Terriglobia > Terriglobales > Acidobacteriaceae > Angelobacter. The sequence continues at coordinate 2,417 of JAIQGL010000059.1, forward strand.
GGAATAGTTGGAGTTCTTGTCGCCCAGGTTGTGAATGAAAGCAGTGCTGATGCTGCCGGAGACGCCGCCATTCCAGCCCCACTGAGAGCCTCCAAAAGCAAATGCGCTTACTTCACCCGTGTTGTAATTGAAGACAATTTCCCCGCCACCGCCTACTGAACGAAAATCTTTATGCAATTTCCTGATATTCACTCAGTGTCCGTAGCTCGAGTTGATAAACTCGTCCACGTCCTTGTGCAGCTTGTGGCGCTGGGCATCATCAATATACATCATGTGTCCGGCCTGGTAGTAGGCAAAGCTCACATTCTTACGCACTGACGGCTCCAAACGCATGTGGGAAACAGTATGCTCAATGCCGTTGAAGGGCGTGGCCAGGTCGTAGTAACCAGCCACGACCAGCACCTTGAGGTAAGTCTGCTGGGTCATGGCGGCGCGCAGAACTTCGGCGACTTCAGTGTTGCCGGTCTGGTCCCAGGGGCGGACATTGGCACTGACGGTATAGTATTGGTCGCTTTCCCACTTCAGTTCGCGGCGGGTGTAGTCGTGGAACATGGCCACGTAGGCGCCTTCATAGGAAGCCTCACTGGGATCATACTCGGCGCGCTCGCCGGCGGCGTCGGCTTCCATGCCGGTGAAACGCGAATCCAGGCGGCCCATAGTCAGCCGCTTGTCGCGTTGCAGCTCGCGAAACCAGCGGAACGGACTGACCCGCAGGTTGCTTTGCTCAATGTAGCTGGGCTTGAGCGCGGTGTAGTGAGCGATAGCGGCGACGATGGTTTTGTACTCGTCTGGGGTAAGCATGTCGCCCTTCTCGAGCGCCTGGGCATACTGGCCGTGGGCAAACTCGCGCGCCCTTTGTGCCACCTGCTCGATGGTCAGGCCTTGGAGATCGGGCGCCAGCAGATGGTGATACCAGGCGCTTGTAGTGTAGGTGGGTAGGAAGAATTCGGAGCGGTCGTCGGCGCCGAAGTTGGAAAAGGCCACGGCGGAGACCAACGCGATGCCGTTGAGGTAAATCTGGTGGCGTTCCTGCAAGACTCCGGCCAGCTCTGCGGAGCGCGTGGTACCGTAACTTTCGCCGATGAGGAATTTGGGCGAGGCCCAACGCTGATTACGGTTGATGTATTGGTAGATGAAGTCGGCGAACCAGTTGGCGTCAGAGATAATGCCGTGGAATTGCGCGGGGTTCTCACCGGCCGCGGGACGGCTGTAACCTGTGGAGATGGCGTCGATGAAGACCAGGTCGGTGGCATCGAGGAACGAGTCTTCGTTGTCCACGACTGAGTAAGGCGCGGGCATGCCATGCCCGTCGGGAGTGAGCGCTATGCGCTTAGGGCCCATGCCCATGTGCGTGAACAGCGAGGCCGAACCCGGGCCGCCGTTATAGACAAAGGAAACCGGGCGGCGCGAGGTGTCTTGTATCCCATCTTTAATATAAGCCACGTAGAACATGGCCGCTTTGGGCGTGCCGTCGTCAGCCTTGATAACGTAAGTGGCCGCGGTAGCGGTGTAGTTGATCTGTTGCCCGCCGATCTTCGCGCTGTGGTGCGTGATCGAGCTCTTCTCCTCGGGCGGCGGCAAGGGGCGGCGCGCCGCTTGTCCGCTTTCGCCGGGCGAAGGCTGCGGCTCCTGTCCGGGCCGCGTGCGCTCACTCGGCTGCTGGGGCCGTTGTGCCTGCGGGACGGTTACCTGCTGCTGGGGCCGACCGGGCTGTTGCGGGTTCGCCTGCGCGGTTGCGCAGGCTGACATGAGCACTGCTATGCCGCCAACCACAATGCTCTTCCTTATCATTGCGTAGCTCTCCTTTGTTTTGGGAAAAGTGCCTTTTATGTACTGAAATGCCTGAGCATCATACTCTTTACTGAGGCGTTAGGACAGAGTTTCTTGGCTGAGTGGCGCCCAGACTGCGGATAGCAGGTTCGAACGCGCGTTTACCTTGAGTTATCGCAAAAGACAGCCGTACAGCTTTCCCTCTTCCAGTTTGTCGGCCTCATGGCGGCCGCTCTTCTGTGATTTTACTCATGGCCTAATGATGGGCACAGCTCTCCTTTTTCCTTCTTTACGATTAATGAAAGCCTGCAAGTTTATTCGGCAGAATTGATCGATGAATGCCGGTGGGTATACTGCTCAGCGACTGCTTTGATCGCGAGGGCGGAAATGTTTACGGAGGGTGTGAAGAGACTTAAGTTTGTTGCCGTGATAGCGCTTGTTTGCTGCGGCAGCATGTTTGGCCAAACGGAATTCATTGTCAGGGAACCTGCTGCACGAATTCAGGTCCCGGTATGGCCAGCGTTGGATGTAGACACTTTCGCTCCCGTCAAGAGCCAGGACAGTGGGCCAGTCGATGCAGTCCGGGGAATCGTTGCAGCTTTCCAGGACCACCCTGTGGTGATGATTGGCGAGGCACATTGGTTGCGTCAGGCGGGTGACTTCTATATTCGTCTGGTGCGGGACCCCTCATTTCAAGAGGGAGTTCAGGACATCGTAGTTGAATTTGCCAGCCGCAATAACCAGCCTTTGATTGACCGGTACATTTCAGGCGAGGATGTTCCAACGGAAGAGCTCCGCTGGATCTGGCGTGATACCACTAAAGTTATTTCCTGGGAATCGCCCATTTATAGTGAGTTGCTTGCCGCTGTCCGCGAGGTAAACAAGAAGCTGCCGCCGGCCCGCAGGTTGCGGATTCTCGCCAGCGATACTGCCGTTGACTGGAGCAAGATTCATAGCCATTCAGATTGGGCGGCTCTGGGCGATAACAATATTTCCATTGCGGATGTGATTGAGCGCCAGGTACTGGCGAAGAAGCGCCACGCACTGGTCATACTGGGTGGAAACCACGTGACCAAGCCTGGCGACCGTCACGGAGGCCCGAATACGACGACGCGGGTGGAAGCTGCCTACCCCGGCTCAACCTATGTGGTCCTTTTGTATGGCGCGCAGACCGGATGGGAAGACCATGCCACTGAGGACCTTCTTCATACTGCTGGCCTGAACCCGCCCACGTTTTATCAGCTCGCGGGGAGTCCACTTTCGAAGGTGCTACTGGCGAAATATACTGACGCGTTGCTCTACCTTGGTCCGCGCGAAAGCCTGACTATGGTATTGCCATCCCGGGAAAGCATTGAGCCTGCATATCTGCAAGAAATTGACCGGCGTTCCATGATCGAATGGGGTGACTTGCGCGGGCGTAAGTTTATTTTCTCGGGAGAGAAGTAAGCCTGGGAAATTTCAATACGGCAAATAGATTCCCCTGGAGGTCTGGATAGATGAAAGCCCTTTTTCCCATAATCCTCACGATTCTCCTTGCAGCCGGATCACCCGCTGATACGCCAGACTTGCCGTGGCGCGAAGGAATGATGAGTCCGCGACTGGAGCTGCTGAAGAAACAGGTGAAAAGCGGAGCATCGGGAGCGGTGGAAGATTTTTGGAAAGAGATGCAAGCGCACCATACACCCTTGGTCGAAACACTTCCTGGGGATAAAAGTCAGGCCCTGGTTACCTTTCTTTATCGTGGTGAAGGTCCGGTTAAGAGCGTGGTGCTGATCAGCCAGCTCACTGCCAGTCGTGACCCAGGGGATATCGTCTTGACACGTCTGCCGGACACAGACGTCTGGTATAAAACTTACCTCCTTCGCAACGACATGCGGCTCAGCTATAGTTTTGTGCCCAATCCCACGGCGGAGTCTCTAGCCTATCATTCAGAGTTGCAGCTAAAAGATCCTCTGAATCCTATCTATCTTCCGGGAGTCGCGAACGTGGGGCATTCAGTGCTCCAGCTTCCCGCCGCGCCAGTACAACCGTGGATTGTTGCCGTGCCAGGTCTTCCCGCTGGGAAAGTCGAAGAAGTACAGGTCGAGAGCAAGATCCTGAACTCCCAACGGAAAGCCTGGATTTATGTTCCTGTAGGGTACGATCCGGCCAGGAGTTCGCCGTATCCTCTGCTGGTCTGCTTTGATGGGTTTGTCTACAGTTCGCCGGAATGGGTGCCGAGTCCCATAATTCTCGACAACCTGATCCGGGCAGGCAAAATTCCGCCCACAGTTGCGGTCTTCATCGACCAATCAGCAAGGCGCAACCTGGAACTTTCCAACAATCCGCAATTTGTGGATTTTGTTGCTAGTGAGTTGCTGCCGCAGGTGCGGAAGAGATGGCGTGCCACTTCTGACCCGGCGCAAACCACCGTTTGCGGCTCCAGCGCATGTGGTCTGGCGAGTGCCTTTGCAGCATTTCGTCATCCTGAGGTGTTCGGGAACGTGCTCTCACAATCCGGCGCATTCTGGCCCGGCAAGACACGCGATAATCCGGAACAGGAATGGCTCACGCGCCAGTTCAAGGATTCAGACAAACTTCCCATCCGATTTGTGCTCCAGACCGGACCGCATGGTCATGATCATGGAGCTTTCGCCCGGACAAACCAGCGAATGGAAGAAGGTGGCACCAGGCGACTTTGAAGACTGGAATCGGCAAAGCCAGTCCTTTGAACCTCTCGTGGCTGGCCGATGGAACATCTTCAATCTTACCGGTTCGGGTGATCCGCTGAGAGTACGAGGATTTGAGGTCACAGCCAATTTTCTGGATACGCTGCGTGTGCAGCCTGCTTTGGGACGCGGCTTTCTGAAGGATACGAATATCTCCGGATCTGGCACCGAAGTTGTGCTGAGTGATGGGCTATGGGAAAGGCAGTTTGGGGCTGATCCACACATCATCGGCCAGCGTATCCGGCTGAATGACCGCCTCCTGACCGTGGTTGGCGTAATGCCGAAAGGCTTTAATTTCCCGCTATCAGCGGAGTTATGGGTGCGTTTGGTCCTCACGTCAGAGGAACAGAGCAGCCGGACCACGCACTCTCTGTTTGTTGTAACCCGCCGGCAACCAGGTGTTTCCCTGCATCAGGCTCAGGCGGAAATGAACGCCATAGCTGGACAGCTGGAGAATGCATATCCCAACACCAACCAGGGCTGGCATACTCATGTGATTCCAATCGCCGAATTTGTTACAGGCGAACTGGTGCGGTCTTACACCTTGCTATTGTTGGGCGCTGTGGCTTTTGTGCTGCTGATAGCCTGTGCGAACGTGGCCAATCTTCAGTTTGCCCGTGGCACCATGCGCAGCCAGGAAGTGGCAGTGCGGCTCTCGCTTGGCGCCACCCGCTTTCGCGTGGCCCGCCAGTCCCTCATTGAGAGCATCCTTCTGGGGCTGGGAGGAGCAACGTTAGGTCTTCCGCTTGCAGCATTGGGAGTGAAGCTCATTCTGGTGAATATGCCGCTGGACGTAGCGTCATACCTTCCGGGATGGAATACCATCGCGATTGATTGGCGCGCTCTTCTATTTACGCTGAGTGTTTCGGTGCTGGCGGGGATTATCTCCGGGGTGGCGCCTGCTCTGCAAAATGCGCGGGTCAACCTGAATGAAACTCTGAAGCAGGGTGGGCGCAGCGGCTCCGCAGGCTCCAGCCGGCACCCGCTGCGGAGCACATTTGTGGTTTTGCAGATCACGCTTTCATTGGTGTTGCTGGTTGGGGCCGGGCTCATGATAAAGGGAATGCGGCAGTTGGTTTCCATGACCCATGAGTTTCCACCATCAACCGTGCTGGCCATGCGCCTCAACCTGCCGGACACAAGATACAAGGATGCGCAGCAGATGTCCGCATTCTATGACCGCATGCTTGAAAAGGTGTCAGCCATACCCGGAGTACAGTCTGCGGCGCTGGGCACGCAGTTGCCTTTCTCAGAGGGCGATATTAATACAACCCCGTTCTCCATTGAAGGACGCCCGCCCACCTCGCCGCGAGACCGGCGCACCGCTGTAATTCAGTATGTGAGCCCAAGTTTTCTCCCGTTGTTGGGCATCGCTCTGCAGCAGGGCAGGCAGATCACCAGCGATGACGGTTTTTCCGCGCTCCCTGTGGCGGTAATTAACCAAAGATTGGCCCGGAAATACTGGCCTTCACAGAGCGCACTCGGGCAGCGTCTGCGCGTGGGATCAGATGAATCCGCAGGGCCATGGATGACCATTGTGGGTGTGGTTTCAGACGTAAAAAATAGCTGGATCAGCTCCCAGGCCGAGCCGAGCATTTATATTCCTTATCGGCAGTCACCTCCCCACTTTGCCGCGCTTGCTCTAAGAACACAAGGCGCGCCGTTGTCAGTGTTGCCCGGCGTGCGGAGCCGGATCGCCGAAATGGATGCAGAGGTGCCTTTGTACAAAATCATGCCCTATGACGAGCTTATCCATCAGAGCATTTTAGGTCCTCGATACGTTGCGGTGTTGCTCAGCGTGCTGGGCGTAATTGCACTGATCCTGGCGGCCGTGGGGTTATACGGCGTGATGTCTTACATGTTTCCACTGTGCCGCATACGACACATTCCTGAGGTATGACATACGCATGTACGTTACGCGCAAGCCCTGACTTTACGCACGCGTGAAATAGGCATCAGAATGGCCCTGGGTGCGCAACGAGGGGTTGTTCTGGGCATGACTTTCCGCTGGGGCGCGTCACTGTTCTTTCTTGGAGGAGTGATAGGACTATTGGCAGCAATCGCATTCGCCAGAATGTTTGCCAGCATTCTATACGGCGTTCGCGCCGGTGATCTGGAGACCTTCTTTATAGCCACTCTCACTCTGACAGTAGCAGCATCATTGGCTGCATTTATTCCTGCGCGCCGCGCTGCCAAGGTGGATCCCATGATTTCTTTGCGATACGAGTAACGAAATTTTCTAGATGGCTGACAAAGCAAAAGTCCTCAGGGGTTGTCCGGCAGAGAGGTGCTGAAGAACATATGAGAATCCTGGTCACCGGTGGTGCGGGCTACATTGGAGGCGCAGTGGCGGCTGAGCTTGTGAACTGCGGCCATGATGTGATCGTCCTTGATAACCTTAGCAGCGGGCACCGTGGAGCTGTACCAAAACAAGCTACGCTGATCCATGCGGATGTTGGTGACCGGGTTCGTCTCGGCCAGTTATTCGCAGCATCTGAAATCGATGGAGTAATGCATTTTGCGGCTTCCATTGATGTCAGGGAATCCATGCTTGCCCCTGCAACATATTTTCGAAACAACGCTGTCAACACTCTCAACTTGATTGAGTTGATGCTGGAGTATGGCATTACAAAGTTTCTTTTTTCATCCACCGCCGCGATCTATGGCACACCGAGTCAGGTTCCTATTACGGAATCTCTGACCCTCAAGCCCACCAATCCCTACGGCGAATCCAAACTTGTGGTTGAGCAGATGTTGCAATGGTTTGGCCGCCTTCATGGTCTGAGATATGCAAGCCTGCGCTATTTCAATGCAGCAGGAGCATTTGATGGACACGGTGAGGATCACCGCTCCGAATCACATCTCATACCTCTTGTGCTGGAGGCTGCCAACGGAAAGAGGGAAAGCGTTTCTATCTACGGCACTGACTATGAAACGCACGATGGCACTTGTGTTCGGGATTATGTGCACATCAGTGATCTGGCGTGTGCTCACGTCCTTGCCTTTGAGAAGCTGGGAAAGGGACAGGAACCAGAACGGCTGGTCTACAACCTGGGAAATAGCCGGGGGTATAGCGTAAGAGAAGTCATCGACGTCTCCCGTCGAGTCACAGGCAGAAAGATATGCTTCAAGGAAGAGCCGCGCCGGCCTGGCGATCCCCCGATCCTCATCGCTAGCTCTGAGCAAATCAAGAGGGAACTGGGGTGGAAGCCCAAAGTGACAGAGCTGGAACTGATTATTCAGAGTGCCTGGGAGTGGCGCCAAAGAAACCCTGATGGCTATGCCAGTTAACGGCAGGCTCATTTAATATCGTGTGGGCGTTGATCATCGAGTGCATGTCCACATCTCGATAAGTTCTGCCATGGCGCGGAAGAGGTCGTCGGTTCGACCTGGCCAGGCCCACCATCTTTTCAATAGCTTACGACGGTCCCTGGCACCACCTACTGCCGTTTGTTGTCCTCCCTCCGCAGGCCCCCCTTCACCCCTGTTTTGCTGATCGCACAGCAACTGTGATTTCCATCACTGAACTGCTCCAGTTACGAGTTTATTGTGAAAATTGGAGGTTCATATGGCCACCCTTGCTTCTCGTGTTAACCCGAAGCCCGTCCCAGGTCTGAAAAATATCCTATTCGCAACAGATTTTTCTGAACCTTCCATGAAGGCGTTTCCCTATGTCGCTGCATTGGCGAAGAGGTTTGGGGCATCCGTCTTTCCCTGTCACATTATTACTCCCGCTTCGCTGGTCGCGACGGCGCCTATGGCTGCACCCAGTTTTTATGAGGCAGAGTACAACGCAGCAACCAAAGAACTCGACAATATCCTCAGTTCACCACTGTTAAAGGGACTCAAGACCCAGGCGCTGATGTCATCGGGTATTCTCGGCGATGCGCTCCTTGATGAAATCAAACAGAACAACATTGACCTGGTGGTAGCTGGCACGCACGGCCGTACCGGTTTCCGCCGGTTCCTTATCGGATCGGCGGTGGAACAGATTTGCCGTGTGGCCACGTGTCCAGTATTGACGGTCGGCCCCGAGCTTCCAAAAACGGAAACAGACTTCAAGCGCATTCTGGTGCCCACAGACCTTTCCCCGGAAAGCAGACGCTCGCTGCCATTCGTTCTGCGCCTGGCCAGAGAGTATGGCGCCGCAGTAACAGTCCTGCACGTTCTGCCAGAGGAGACTGCCGGCAATCCCGACGCCAGGAAGCTTTCCGCTCCGGTCTACGCCAACATGGTCAGCATCTTTGAGCCGCAGCTTGATCCACTGAAGCCGGAATTCTTGATTGAATCTGGTGAGACTGTGGAGACGATCCTGAAGGTCGCACGTGAGAAAAACGCTGATTTAATTGCCATGGGAATCAGGGGCGCATTTCTTCCTGGATTCCGTCCGCGGATGAGTGTCGCATATCGGGTTATGGCTACGTCGCATTGCCCGGTTGTCACATGCAGGTAGCCCAGGTCATTCATGGAGAGCGGGGAGTGTATGCTAATAATCCTCTTTCCCCTACTCCGGTGTTCCAATGAAATAAATGGCTTTAGTGTCCCCGCAACTCTCCGTTGCGTACTGACCGGCTCTGAATGCTTTTTCAGCATTTCCTGATTCTCCTTTCCGTATCTCCTGTTCCAATTCGGGGGAGGAACCTTATTTCTCAACATTCTTAAATATTGCTGTGTCGAAAAAATCATGTAAGCTGCAAAAGTGAATTGAAAGCCGCTTCGCTCGCACACAATTTCTAACCAACTCGTTAACCGCAAAATTTGTGCCGCAAGAAAAGAAAGATTCTGCAAGTGCAAGACATGTTCGCAAATTCGACCTTTTCAAGTCTGACAGCAGAACCAGCAATACTAGAAGCCATCTCATAAATAGTTTCTCAAGAGAATGAGGATACAGCCGAGTTGGACCATGCCGAGGAAGTTGGCTTCGTGATACTCCCAACGGATGACCAGACGGCGGAAATTATGCAGCCAAGCAAACAGTCTT
>JAIQGL010000031.1 GCA_020072585.1 Terriglobia bacterium
CAGCCACTTTGGTTGCTCTCCACGCCATCCTCGCCCTCTCGCTTGGGGCTCCTTACTCCAGCCCTCGCTTTGCTCGGGCTGGAGTGTAAAGGATGTCTTGAGAACACTCTGTGAAGAATGTCATGAAACCGTACACCTTTCAGGGCCGCGTAAAGAGAGGAACAAATTCTCTTGGGCTTTAGCCCCTGCCTTCACACCGGCCCGGTCCGCCACTCCTTGATCACCCTCTGTTCGTCCGTCTTCCAGTCAGAAAAATTGGCCCTGAAGCTCAACGCCGGATCAATCACCACGCTCAGGTCGGTCTTGTCCTTGAAGCGGATGGAGAGGCAGTGATAGTCGGTGTCGGCAATCAGCTGCACCAACTCTACCGTCCGGCCTTTTGCCTGGGGAAACTCCAGCACTCGCGCATAGGCGAGCTTTCTTCTCTTTACCGCCGGACGCGGCTTCTGTGGCGATTTGCTTTGTTTCTTCACGGCAGTGTCGTTTTTGCGCTTCACGGCTCCTCCATGCAACAGAGCCTAGTCCATTTCTTGCTCAACATGTTGAGCATTTCTGCTAAATTTGCGGCCGTGGGATGGCTTGAAAATTTGTGCATCGGAAGCTTCGCGAGGCACAGGGCGAGTTAACGCAGCGTGCCTTTGCCAGGAAGCTTGGCATTTCCGTTGGCCTGGTCGCTCGGTTGACCACAGCTCCTGAAGACATGAGGCTATCTACACTGCAAAAAATAAGCCGCGCCTTGCACGTAACGCCGTCCCAACTTCTGGACGATGCAGACACCCACCATCACAAAGTCTGGTAGAAATCCCTCCTCGCGCCGCAGAGCCTGCCCTGAGCGAAGTCGAACGGGCCCGCGCGCAGCGAAGCGGAGCGCGCTGGATCCTCTGTGTTCCTTCGTGTCCTCTGTGGTAAATGGTTTTGCTTTTTTCAATTTCGGCGATTTTTGGCAATCTCGGCAATTATTTTTGCTCCGTGGTGAGAATCTTTCTCAACTCGATGACTTCCAGCGGACACTCCGGCCAATTGTGCTTCCAGCACACAATCAAATCGCACTCGCTCGCTTTGTGCATGTGCTTTAAAAAATTCCGGCTCTCATGCTCAAACTCAATCTTCACCAGCTGGCATCTGTCTTCGTCGACCATCCTCAACGCCTCGCAATCCGGAAACTCCGTCTGTATCCTCAACACCAGAAAACCCAGCTCTTCCGCTCTCGCTCCAAACAGGAACACCACGCCCATCTCATTCACCGGCCCGCAGATCAGCGGATACGGCCTCATCACCCGGCCATACATGGGCCTGTCCCTCAAAATCAAAGGGCCACTCATAGGTTTCACATCGGCTGGCCCCTGCCATGCGGCCTTGTCTAACGATATGGCCCTTTCCTGCCACACGGCTCTGTCGCCTGTGCTCTGTTTTCCCGCTTCAATCATCCCCAGCACATCTCTCCAGTCTCCGCTCCAGTTCTTTTCTTCCGCATACTGCTTCAGCCCGCGCGGCACCCGAGACCACGTCCCAAATCGTGACATCAGCGGCGCCTGGCTGTATTTGCTCAGCTCTTCATACTCAAAAAGCGTTGGCAGCTTTTTCAGCTTGCGCACCACGTCTGCCCAGTCTTTGAACAGATCTTCCATCTCAACTTTGCGTCCGCCGCCTTTTCTTTCCAGATTGCACTCCCGTAGCGCTCGCGTGTACGTCCCAAATTGCCGTCTTACCACCCGACGGCTCACGCCCGCGAGCTTCGCCAGTTCGTTATAAGTGGGGACTCGCCCCAGCTTCTCCGCACATTCCAGGATGGCCGTTGTGATCTGCTGTTTTGTCACGTTCTTTTCTCCAGGGTCCCATTTGCCGCGCCGTTTTTGCGCGTGAATGGGCGAAATGAAAAAAGCCACCCGATGGGTGGCTTTCGATTCTGATGTTTTAGGGGCTGCCTTTAGCAATGGCTAACAGCCAAAGGCCAAGAGCCGGTTCTTGGTTTTACTAATGGCTAAAGGCTAAGAGCTAATGGCTTGTTTGGACACACCTATATTGTCCGGGGTATGCAACACTGTGGACGGAACGAGTGCCCTCAGGTGCAAAAGATTGCAGGCCCTTTTTGGGTTTCCCCTCTTCTGCCATCTTTCCATCCGGCTGGCAGACCCGTTCCCGCCGACGCCGCTCTCGGCAGAGAACCATCTACACCATAGCAAAGAACCTGCCATTTGTCAAACAAAAAGCGAACAAATTCCTGCGCCCTAACGTGTCCTAGATAAAATTGTGTCAACGTCGTACGGCGTGGAATATCAACTCTACAACTCACCGTAGGCACGAAGAACCCTTGCGGTATCTTGTCCATCTACGATGCAATACCACAAATTTCTTCCTTGCGAGCGCGCTTGGCGAACCTTGCCGTCAATGTCCGCGATGACAGCCTCTGAGATACGGCCAATGAACTGAACCACGAAGAGCTTCGCAGGGGAGTTGAAGAGCCTAAGGATTTGATCTCCATTAACACCACAATGCTTAATCTCCATTGTGGTGCTTCGGAGTCCATTCCCTTTCAAAAGGAAAGCCGTTTCGTGACGCACGCCGTTAATGAGCACGTTGGCCGTGTATAGATCGTTTAGCTCGCCACCCCAATCTTTTTTATGGAACGGCACACTAAGTATTCGTTCGAGTGCGGTTTGTACCGAGTCTTCTGATCGTTCAAGATACCCGTTTGTGAGCACGTCCATGACGGTGGCCGGATTGACGTCACGGACCTTACGAAAGCTGTCGATGTCTTCAACGTACAGCCTGACTTCGAGCGGAAGGTCAGTGTATTCAGGCAGGCTCTGCAGGCGAATTCTGTTGAGCCCGCGAACGAAATAACGGCACCTCAAGAGTGTGCTTTGGTATTTGTAGTCACCGCTGACGGCGCCGAATGGAATCTCAGGATCGAGAAACTGGTGTGTCTCAAGTTGTGTCGGGAAAATTCGCCCAAGTGCTTCAACCACTCTATTGGCCCAGGTATTGACGGGAGCCGCGAGTTCCTCTACATCCTTCAAATCGTCGTAGTTGCCCTTTTGTTTCTTGTCCTGGTAGGCAGTTTGCATAGCTGAAATCGCACTGTATCCCTCGTTAACCAAGACGACAAGTTCTTCATTAGCTGTCGTACTGTGGATTCGCAGGCGCATCATCTACCTAAGAGTTATTACTGACAACTTTCACTTCGGGGTCAAAATAATTGTATCTCAGCACTATTTAGATTTGATGCGTCTGAAGCGTAGCCTTGCCGATGTTCCTTTTGGATCGATCCACCACACTCCAGCGCCGGAGAGCGCGGACGAGCCTAGCCCGGGTGCGGAAGCCCCGGGTAACGATACGACAAGACATGCGAGCCCCGTAGGGCGCGACACTAACCGAACACATACTTCGGATCAAATGGCACGTCGTGCTTTTTCAACAATGCGACAAATTCATCCTCGAAACTTTGCTTGCGATGATGCGCCTCCTGGGTATCAATGTATTTGATTACCGCCGCAACATGGGAAGAGCTCACGGCAAACGCTCCATACCCCTCCTGCCAGGCAAATCTCTCGTCCCGTTCCCTGATCCATTTTGAGGTATTGGATTTTACAAGCGTCACGGCGTTAGCCAGTGCCACCGTCGGAGGCAGCCGGAAAAGAAGATGAATATGTTCCTCCATCCCACCAACGGCAAACGTCAACAGGTCATGATTTTTACAGACCGCCGCTGTATAAGCCCATAGGCGCGGTAAAAACTTACGCTCTAGAAACCTCTCGCGGTTCTTTGTACTGAATACAAGGTGGATATGATTTTGCGCGTAACTGTGGGACATTCTGTTCCCCCTGGGCCGCTGATTTTACATGTTGCGTATGGGTGTCGCCACCTACGGGGCTCGCAACTAATCGACTCAGGCTACCCGGGGCTCCCGCCGCCGGGCTAGGCTCGTCCGCGCTCTCCGGCGCTGCCTAAAAAATTTTGCACGCAGCGCGATTTTTTCTATTGACAATTTCCTTAACTATCGCGATCATTGAACGCGAATGAAAACGCTTTCCACTCGCGCCGCAGCCAAGAGCCTTGGAATCGCAGAGGCAACATTAAGCCAGTACATCAAGCTTGGAAAGGTGCCTGCTCCAAATGTGGTCACCAGTGGCGGCATGACGATCCATCTCTGGACCGAGGCCGAAGTCGAACGCGTCCGTCAACTTCTGCCCAAGATCGCCAACGGCAGAAAGACCCGTTATCAAAAGATACGGGAAAAGCAAAAAGCACAGGCGAAATCGCCTGTGCCTCGCAAATCCAAGAAGGAAAAATAACCTCAACCATTTGGCGAATTGCTATTTGCCAATTGCTAACTGCTTCATCAACGGACGCGCCCGGTGCTATCAACACCGAACGCGCCCTAACCAAATCGCCTTCTTAGGAGGCAACATGGCTGTGTTTCAAGGTAAACGTCCTTTTCCCTGGGCGCAAGGCTTGTGCCGTCGCGCTCATGCCGCAATCCCAACCACTCAACAACCAATCACTAACATTCAACCCCAAATCCATGGTCTGATCAGCCTTCCGGTTTTCTCCGTGTCTCCGTGTCTCCGTGGTGGGTGCTTCTTCTTCGGAGGCTGCCTGTGAAACGCCAACCCAAACCAATCAAAGAAAAGCTGCCTATCTCCGTTACCAATCGCGAAGGCAAAACCACCGTCCGCAAATACATTGACCGCCGCTTTGTTCGCATGAATGAAGTTCGTGGCAAGACCATAGCCTATGTGGAGCTGTATACCTCCAAGCAGGACAGCCACTCCCTCACCCTCCGCTTCACTGACAAAACGCGCCTCGCCCTGGCTATTTCGCCGGGCTTTACCATCAATGCCGAATATTACAAAACGGAAGGTCTGGCCGATCCCACGGTGCTCAAGCGCTGGCCGGAAATCCGCAGCGAACAGCTACCCTGATAAACGAAGCAACAAAGGCGGGCGCAGTTTGCCCGCCCTTCATTATTACCTCACGCCGTAGGCTCGCGCGCAGCTGCCGGAAGCCCATATAGCAGCCCGAATTTGGCTGCCGGGCTGGAGGTCAGCGGAGCGCGCGCTCAAAAAATGATCGTCCCTTACCCATACGATGCGATCTATTTGGTCTGCCTCGCCAGCTTCCCTGCGTCGATGCGCCACAGGTCGCCCTTGCCGTGGTCAGAGATCCAGACCGAGCCAAAGGCATAGAGAATCGCGTCGGCCTTGGGATAGTTGCCGTACTGGTCAACCACCTTGTTGCGCGCGGGGTCGATGCGTGTGAGCGGCGTCCCACTCATGGTGACCCAGATGTAGCCGCCGCCGAAGCTGATCTCACCGCCGGCGCCGGGAACCTGGGCCGCGATGACCGCCTTGACCCGGTTGGTGAGCGGATCGATGCGCGTGACGCTGCCGTCGGACTGGCTGAGCACCCAGAGGGAGTCTGCCCCGAAGGTGGCAAAGCGCGGGCCCGCGGCCACGGTGATCATGGCCGTGACTTTCCCCGTGGTGGGATTCACCCGGTAGACCAGGCCTTCGTCTGAGCTGATCACCCACACGGAGCCGAAGCCCAGCTTGACCACGGAGGAATTTTTGCCCACGGCGACCCGTCGGATGGTACGGCCGTTCTTTACGCTCACCTGCGTGAGCGTGGTGGGATGGCCATAGTCATTGCTCACGAACCATACGCTGCGCGCGTCCACGGCGATGGAGCCTTCGCCGGCGGAGTCGATTTTGACCGGAACGCGCAGGTCAACCTTGTTGGCTTTGGGGTCGACGCGCGTGAGCGTCTGGCTCTGGCAGTTCAGCACCCACACGCGGTCCGTGCCGACGCCGATTCCGTAACACGGCTCTTTGTCCACGGGCACGCGGGCCTGCACCACGTTGCGTGCAGGGTCCACGCGGACCAGTTCGTTGGTCTTGGGCGCCGACACCCAGACCGATCCAAAGCCGGTGGCAAGCCAGTCGGGGTCGCCGCCGATGGCGATTTTCTGTGAGATGGGCAGAGTGGAAGCGTCAAGCTTAGCGAAACTGGCGTCCGCTTTTGTTGGCTGGCTCGCTTTCGGCGGCTGGCCGGTTTTGCTTTGCTGGCCGCTTTTGGTTTGCTGGCTGATGGCGCTCAGCGCGGTAACAGCCAGCGCAATCAATAGTACGATCCTGGCGGTCCGCCGGCCAGGCTTCACTGCCATAGTCCATGGTGCTGTAAACGTTTTCATGCCGAGAGACATGGTAGCGTATCGGCGGTCTTCCGTTGAGTTACGAAATAGCCTTCATCCAACCTAAGGATTTTCTAAGATTTTTTGCTTCGGATCGTCCAAAAATGCAAATAGCCACAAAAATAGTGCTTGTTCATAAATCTCTGTAGGTTAAAATCCCCCAAGTTCCCACTTCGCCCATGGACCCTCGGAAGCTGTCTACGCAAGAGCTGGTGCAGCTTTGTCTCGACTCGAAAGATGAAGCTAGTTGGACGGAATTCGTCCGCCGTTTTCAGCCACTGATTGCGGGCGTCGTAACCAAGTACGTTCGCCATCGCACCAGCCGAGTCAACCCGGATCTTATTGATGACCTCATCCAGGAAACGTATCTAAAACTGTGCGCTAACGATTTCAAACCCTTGCGCACGTTTGATTTCCGCCATGACAATGCGTTCTTCGGCTTCCTTAAGGTCGTGGCGTCGCACGTTGTTGAAGACTACTTCCGCAGACCCACCCCGGACAGGCCCGGCCGCGAAGAGGAAGATATCGAGACGCTCAAGATCGCTATTCCTTCGAAACACGGGATTGACCCGGCAGAACTTGAAATCCTTTTCCGCGAGGTTAACCAATGCCTCAATGAACACGCATCGGACCCGAATTTCACCCGCGACCATACAATTTTTTGGCTCTATTACCGTCAGGGCTTTACTGCTAAAGCCATTTCGCAACTACCAGGCATAGGCCTGGGCGTAAAGGGTGTTGAAAGCACGTTAGTGCGGCTGACTGGCATGCTGCGCGCCAGGCTGGCAATCCCGCGTAAAAGAAGGGCCTCTGGCGGATAAAAATCCACTGTGTGTGGGCATATACTTCTTTAGTTATTTCTTAGCGCAAACAGGGTCAGCACGGCGGCTGCCGCTTCGTACCGCATTCTTGCCATTACGCATTTGCCGCCAAAGGACGAACGGCCTGAATTACGTTCATATAAAGGAGATGTGGTTTTTGTGAATGAACAATCTGAGCACTTGAGCAATGCTCAAATTGAAAACTATGGGAATCGATCTTCCGGTGCGGGACCGGATGCGGACCAGCACGACGAGGCACGGATTAACGCCCACCTCGCCGACTGCCCTTCCTGTCGCAGTCACCTGCTCGATTTCCACCGCACCAACTTCGGGCTTCTAGCAGACTCCAAGCAGCTCGTGGACCTACGAGTGAATACGGCTTCCACTCCGGACTGCCCCAGCGAAGATGACCTTCGCCAACTCGCCGCAGGCCTGTCACCGCAAGCGATCAACACCAAGCTGACTCGCCACGCTGCCACCTGTAACCGTTGCGCTCAACTTCTCAGGATATATACCGAAATTTACTCTGACGACTTTAGTGTTGAAGAGCAGGCGGTGCTGGAGCAGCTAAAAAGCGCGTCTCCGGAATGGCAGCAGCAAACCGCGCGGACAATGTTGCGCGCCTCTGCCGCCTCAAATGCATCGAGCGTATCTGAAACATCAAACGTATCCGTAACCAATTCCAGTTTCGCTGCCAAACTCCGCCGATTTTTTTCGACGAAATGGATGCTGATCCCCGCCACCGCTGCCGCATGCGCGATCGCTTTCAGCGTTTGGTACGTTCAACGCGATACCCCGGAAAAAGTAGAAAAGCTGCTGGCCCAGGCGTATACGGATAATCGCAACATAGAGATTCGAATCCCAGGCGCGAAACATAGCGATTTTCATCAAAAGCGCGGCGAGGTTGGGTCGCTGATTAGCTCACCAAAGACATTGCGAAAGGCTGCCAATGAGATTGGGGACCAGTTGAAGCAGAACCCGGACTCTCCGAAGTGGCTGCTGTTACAGGTGCGCCTCGACTTGCTCGATTGGCGTTACAAACCCGCCATCGCCACACTGAATAAGATAACCGACGACAAAATCGTCAATTCGCCTGATGGACTCATGGCCCGAGCTATGACCGCATACGAGCAAGCCGAATCCGAACATGAACAGCAGGGCTATTTCGAAGCGATAGACCTATTAGGAAAAATCCTTCAGAAGAATCCAAACGAAGCCGTCGCCTTATTCAATAGGGCAATTATTTGTGAAAAACAGCACGCGTTCGAGTGCGCTTCTGGCGACTGGAAGCATTTGCTTGAAGTTGAGGAGGATCCCGGTTGGTCAAGTGAAGCCCGCGAGCACCTTAATCGCATAGAAGAAAAAAAAAAGCTCGCGCATTAGATTTGAGACGCCTACAAGACCCCAAAGCAGCGCGGGACGAACTGGTTACCAGAGATTCTGCTGGCCCCCTACAGAGCGAAGTTTATCTTGATATCGCAGTAGCTAGCTGGCTATTGAGCGATGAGTCTTCCGGTTCACAGACGCGACAAGCGCTTGGGCACCTAAGTAAGGCCATGGAGCGGAATCACGGCGACTTGTGGCTGTCCGATTTTCTCAAATCGCCCTCGTCCAAGAAGGCGAAGTCTCTGCTGCAATCTGCGATTCGAGCAAATCATGACGGCAGGTTGGATGACGCCGAAAGAGAGGCTCGCCTTGCCCGGGACTTGTTCATTCGCACTCGAAACAATGCAGGCTCCGCCCGCAGCGAGTTCGAAATTGTGTATGCACTGCATCGGGGCTCTCATGCGGAGCAATGCGTGCGAGAGATACCAAATCTCCAGGCGCTATTGATAGGTCGGAGTTACCATTGGCTTGAGATCCAGCTCTTGCTTGAACTCTCGAGCTGCCGAGGCATGCAAACTGAGTTTGATTCCGCCTGGAAATTAGTAAGCGAAGCCATTGATCAAACCAAGAGATGCAGTTTCCCAATTCTCAATCTACGTGCAACTGGATTCCAGGCTTCCCTCAACACGGTTGAAGGAAGGTTTCGGGAGTCGTGGCGAGATAATTCTTTTGGTCTGGGCAGCTTCTGGGCCGGCTCTTTCCCACCAGATCGAGGGTTCCAATTTTATTCTGATTTAGAGCTTGCTGCAGAACGGTCGGACGAATGGCATCTCGCGGCTGTTCTTCAACGAGAAGTTCTCGCTATGCTCAATGAGAGCGGCCGAACGAATCTCGCTGCTTTGGCGCATTTTCGTTTAATCGGCCTGTTGGAGGCCATCGGAGATACACAAGGAGGAGAACGGGAACTCAATGTTAGCTCTGATCTCTTCAGCACACTGCCGCCCAGCGAACAAAAAGACCTTTACGTGAACTATTCAGAGGTCATGCTCGCCACTGTCCTTCTTCGCAATGGAGCTGTAGACTCTGCCTCAGCACACCTAAAACGAGTTAGCACCAATCTGAATCGGTGGGACAATTTCAATCTGCATCTCAGGTTTTTGAAGGTGGCGGCTGAGATCGCACGCCGCAACACAGATCCAACAGAGCAAAATCTTCTTACTGATCTAGTAGCGGTTGGAGATTCAGGTTTCGCTCAACTTCATTCTCCAAAGAACCGGTGGGACTGGGACCGCGAGATTGGACCGGGATATCGCCGCCTCTTGGAGTTAGAGACTTTGCAGCCTCATGCAGAGGAACAGGTTCTCGCCGATTGGGAAAATTACCGCGTCAAAGCGGTGTCTGGCTCATACCCAACTCCAGGATCCCCTGTTCGAAATGGAATAGCTAAAGCCCTGCTGCACAAGAGGATAGCACGCCTCAAGAACTCTACGGTCCTGACGTTCGGCATTCTTCCGGGATCGATTATGGCGTGGGTCTCGGATGATCGCGGCGTGCGGCAATTCGCTTTGTCCATTGATCAGTCCACACTCAAAAAAGAGGTCCAGCAGTTTCACCTTCTTTGCTCTGATCGACAATCGTCCATCCAAAAGGTAAATGAAGTCAGTTCACGTTTATACGAATGGTTGCTGGCTCCGGTGGAACGTGCCCTTGATCCTAAAAGGACCCTTTTTATCGAAGCGGACGAATTCCTGGGACTTATACCTTGGGCGGCATTAGTGATGAAAAACGGAACATATCTCGGCGAATCGTTCACCATCATCAACACGCCGGGAATTTTCTTTGCGACGGGTTCTCACGCTGATCAAGCAGTTAGGCATGCTCTTGTCGCCGAACCAGGCGCCGTCGAGTTTGAAGGTGTTCGGTATGTTCCGTTGCCTCACGCTACACAAGAAGCCGAAGGTATAGTCCAGTTGTACCCTGGGGCTATTCCTTTAAACGGGAATCAGGTCACGGCCGAAGCGTTGCTCCAGGAGTTGCCGAAAGCTTCCATTTTTCAATTCTCCGGCCACGCCACTGATCGGGAATATGGCGGCGAGTTGCTCGTGCATGACAAAACTGGTGGCGGTACGACCTTCTCCGCAAGCACTTTGTCGAACATTACGCTTTCTCAGGCCAAGCTAGTTGTGCTTTCGGCATGCTCAACGGCTCTCAGCGGCAACGGGACTCTAACTAATCCACATGGACTCGTATCGGCATTTTTGACAGCAGGCGCAAAAAGCGTTGTAGCCAGCAACTGGGACGTTGACTCTGCATCAACGGCTGATTTGATGGTTCATTTTCATAAGCTTTTCCGCACCGGCCACTCCGCTTCTCAGGCCCTGAGGCTCGCACAGCACACTGTATTTGCCGATCGGGAGACAGCGCATCCTTTTTACTGGGCGGCGTTCGCCGAATTTGAGCAAATACCAACATTTGTGGAAGGCTCTTTATGAAAACTACTCGGCGCACAGCACTGAAGGTCTTAGTCGCGAGTTCGCTATTACCTCTGGCTGAGCGATGCGCCACTGCAAAGTCACAAACACGAATCGTTTCAGGAGGGATCGGGATGGCGAAAGACACTTGCTACGTCAACATCTTGTTACATGGTTTGTTCTTTATGGAATTCGCAAACAACCTTTTAGTTGTCACCGCGCCGGATATTGGCATGCACAAATATTGCATGGTTAACAATGGCTTTCTTACGGAATTCCCACAAAAAGTAAAACCAATAGACATTGACCTTGGTCCCTCCTCACTGAGTGGTTTGCAAAAGGGGGCCGTCAACAAGTTCACAGACTATCCAGCCATTCCGCAATTTTCAAAAAAAGACGCAAAAGTGGGAGACCTCAAAACCAATTACCGCTTGCAGATTCTGTTGCCTCAACCCGAAGAGATCATCCCATTGAGGCGCGCGGAGCTTTCTGATTTCCAGAAAGTCGCACCGAATGGGAATATCGCCAAGAGAGTCTTCGACTCCTGCAGCCAAGGAGGTAAAAATAGCAAATTCTCTTTACTTACATGCCTCAGGTACACCAAGCAGCCGGCTTTTGGCTCACCTCCTACTGTCACGATAGGCTTTTATGCTGAACACAAAGACTTTCCAAAGATTTCCGAGATGAACGCGACCTACACCCAGGCACAGGCGATTTGGCAGACTGGAGCCAATTTTGATCTTCAACTGCAGGAAATATTTCCGCCTTCCCCTAAGGTTTGCCCAGAGGTCCATCCTGGTTACGGAATCGTTCCAGACGATGAAAACAGCCTCGCCGAACTCTTACTGGAGGTTCCTTGTTCATCTAAAAAGGGAACGGATGTAGCCAATTGTGTTCAGTTTGGCGTGAACCCCTGATGGGTTCACGAGAGAAACGCCAGTATTCATCACGGATGCAAAAAGGAGACTCGATGGCGTACGGTTTGAGTCTACATGTCGGGGTCGGCTCGGTGGATGAGCAGCATTATCTGGGATGGTCAGGGCAAGCCCCTTCCTGCGAACATGACGCTTCCAATATGGCAGCACTAGCTAAGTCTTGCGGATTCTTTCCGACTCTACTCCTGACAAGGGACGCGACTGCTGATCGCGTCCTCGACGAGATTCGGAAGGCTGCCGGAAGGTTGAATGGTGGCGACATACTCCTCATTTCTTACTCGGGTCATGGCACCACAGTTCCAGATATCAATGGTGACGAACCGAGCGGCCAAGATGACGTATGGGCCTTGTATAATCGCATGTTGATTGACGACGAGTTGTACAGTCTGTGGAGTGAATTCCATCTTGGCGTACGTGTCGTAGTCGTTGTCGACAGCTGTACGGATGGAACCATTATTTCTGTTCCCCTTTCGCTGCAGCAGATCTCACATCGTCAGAAGCAGCTTCACGCTCGCGCCATGCCGCGTGAAGTTACCAATTTAGTATACAAGGCCCACCAAACGTTTTATGACGACATCCAGATGAAGACGACACGTCATCCTCCCCAAAGTACGGTTCTCCTCTTGTCAAGTTCTCAGGATGGGGAACCCTCGTTTGATGACGGGAGTAACGGACTTTTTACTCGAGCGCTGACCAATGTTTGGCAAAATGGAAAGTTTGAGGGCCACTATTGCAACATGTATGTCGAAATCTCTAACCGAACACGTACCCTGCAAAACCCTAACTTTTACCTAATCGGGCCGACGGATCCAGTTTTCCCTTGCCAAAAGCCGTTTAAGATTTAGCTGTTGCCTCTCCTGTTTTCTGTTTTTGGCAGGATGGGATATCCTCCTAATTTCATTCTGGAGGATACCGTGCCCTCATTCTCGCGCCACGCATCGTTGCTGATCGTTCTCGCACTACTCGCCATCCCAGTTCTCGCCCAGAAGACGTCCGCTCCCTCAACAAGCGTAAAGAAACCTGCGCAAAAGGTTGCCGCGCGCTCGCAATTGGCCCCACGCGCCGCGCAGCGAGTCCCCCTGTCCCAAGTAAATCCGGCCCTCCTCTCTTCCCTCCATTGGCGCTCCATCGGCCCATTCCGTGGCGGGCGCACCCGTGCCGTCTCCGGTGTGCCCAGCCAGCCGAACGTCTTTTATATAGGCGTGTGCAATGGCGGAGTCTGGAAGACCAACGACTACGGTCGTACCTGGAAGCCCATCTTTGACGACCAGCCCACAGGCTCCATCGGCGCGATTGCCGTCGCGCCGTCGGATCCGAATATCGTTTATGTTGCCAGCGGTGAAGGGCTGCACCGGCCGGACCTCTCCGTGGGTGATGGCATTTACAAATCGACCGATGCAGGCAAGACCTGGACGCATCTTGGCCTGCGCGATGGCCAGCAGATACCCGGACTCGCCGTCGACCCGCGCGATCCCAACAAAGTGTTTGCCGCCGTTGCGGGACATCCGTACGGGCCCAACACTGAGCGCGGCGTGTATCGATCCACGGATGGTGGCCAGAACTTTCAGAAGGTCCTGCCTACAACCAACGACGAAAATATCGGCGCTGACGATGTCCTGATTGATCCCACGGACTCCAGTATTGTTTACGCCACGCTTTGGGAAGCGCGCCAGGGCCCCTGGGAAAACGGCGCGTGGAACGGATCAAACGGCGGCATCTTTAAATCCACGGACGGCGGCGCAACCTTCCAGCAGCTCACTAGCGGCCTTCCTAAAGAAATCATTCAGGCGCACATCGCCATCGCGGAAAGCAATCCTAAACGCCTGTTCGCGTCCGTCGGGTTCAAGCCGAACAGCGTCGCGCTCTACCGCTCTGATGACGCGGGCCAGACTTGGACGCAAGCCACTACTGACACACGGCCAGCGGGAAGAATCGGCGGTGGAGATCTTTCTGTGCCGCGATTCAATCCCAAAGATCCTGACACCATCATCGTCACCAGCACGGTTACCTGGAAATCCACGGACGGCGGCAAGACCTGGACCGGCTTCCGCGGCGCGCCCGGCGGCGACGACTACCAGAACGTCTGGATCAACCCCAACAATCCTGAAATTATTATTCTGGCCAGCGACCAGGGCGCCATCGTAACGGTGAACGGCGGCGAGACGTGGAGCTCCTGGTACAACCAGCCCACGGCGCAGATGTACCACGTAAATGCTGATAACGCTTTTCCCTATCGCCTATGCAGCGGCCAGCAGGAGAGCGGTTCGGCGTGCGTCTCCAGCCGCGGGAATGATGGTGAGATCACCATTCGCGAGTGGCATCCCGTGGCTGCGGAGGAATACGGCTACGTGGTGCCGGATCCGCTGGATCCGGAGATTATCTTTGGCGGCAAGCTCACCCGGTATGATCGCCGCACCGCTCAGGCGCAGAACATCATGCCCAAACCTTTACGCGGTCCGGATTTCCGCGTGCTGCGCACCGCCCCTATCGTTTTTTCTCCCATCAATCCGCGCGTCATGTACTTCGGCGCCAACACGCTCTGGAAGACGATGAATGGCGGTCAGAGCTGGCAGCAGATCTCCCCTGACCTGACCCGCGCGGACTTTGAAGTTCCTGCCGGCATTGGCAAGTTCCGCTCAGAGCCAACGGCCAAAGCCACGCAGCGCGGCGTGATTTACGCCGTGGCTCCATCACCGCTTGATGTCAACCGCATCTGGGCCGGAACAGACGACGGACGTATTCATCTCACCACGGACGGCGGCAAGAACTGGAGTGAGATCACGCCGCCGGACATGAAGCCGTTCCAGAAAGTGTCCGTGATTGACGCCAGCCACTTTGATGCGCAGACGGCGTACGCCGCCATCAATACTTTGCGCCTTGACGACCTGCGTCCCCACATCCTGCGCACGCGTGACTCCGGTAAGACCTGGACGGAGATCGTCAACGGCATCCCCGGCAATGAAAACGTAAATGCCGTACGTGAAGACCCCATTCGCCGCGGACTGCTGTTCGCTGCCACGGAGCGCGCTGTCCATGTTTCTTTCGATGACGGTGACCACTGGCAGTCATTGCGGCTCAACATGCCCGCCGGTTCCGTGCGCGACGTCATCATCAAGAATGACGATCTCGCCGTCGGCACGCATGGCCGTGGCTTCTGGATACTGGATGACATTACTCCACTGCGGCAGATTGATCAGAAAACACTGGCAGCGGAAGCGGCGCTTTTCAAACCGCAAGCCGCCATCCGCGTTCGCTGGAACATGAACACAGATACGCCGCTGCCGCCGGACTTCCCTGCCGGTGAGAATCCGCCCGATGGCGCCGTAATCAACTACTATCTTCAGACTGCCGCCAGCGGCCCGGTCACTCTTGAAATCAAGGACGCTGCCGGCAAGACCGTCCGCAAATATTCCAGCGCTGATAAACCTGACCCAATCGATCCCATGTTGAATATTCCCGCATACTGGGTGCGTCCGTCACAAACTCTCTCGGCTGCTGCCGGTATGCATCGCTGGCTGTGGGACATGCATTATCCCAACGTGCCCGGCGTGGAGCCGGAATATCCCATTGCCGCTATTCCGCACAACACTGCACCGGCGCCCAGCGGCCCCTGGGTCATGCCTGGGCAATATACCGTCGTTTTGACGGCAAACGGCAAAAGCTACTCGCAGCCGCTTACGGTCAAGATGGATCCTCGCGTCAAGACCGCGCCAACAGGTCTGGCGCAGCAGTTTCGGCAGTCTCAGCAGCTTTACAACCAGCTTTTGACTCTTGCTCCTGCAGTGGAGCAGGCGGGCGACCTTCGCAAACAAATCAAAGCGCTGCAAAAGCAGGCGCAGGGAAACGTGCTCACCGCAGTCAACGCGCTTGATCAAAAGCTCGATGAAGTAGCTGGCGGCGGCGCGCCTCGTCGCCCCGGCGCCGGCAATCAGCCGCCGAATCTGGGCTTAATGCGCGCACGCTATCTCGCCCTGCTAGGCGCACTGCAGGAAGCGGACGTTGCACCCACCACCCAGGCCAGCGCCGCGGTGGACGAACTTGCCAAACAACTCACGCCCTTGATGCAGAGCTGGCAGAAGATCAAAACGCAAGAGCTGCCCGCACTGAACCAGCAGTTGAAAAACGCCAACCTGCCGGAGCTGAAACTGGCCAGTTTGATAATGCCGGCAACGGCCACGGTCTCGTCGAAGGATGAGGATTAGAATGGGTTCGTCACGCGATTGACACTCGCTCGGTGTGTGAGTAATCTGCGGCTCGTCTGGAGTCTTATATGAAGTTGCGTCTCTTGTGTTTCTTTCTATTGATTGCATGTTCGTCCTTCTCTCTGCTTGCCGATGAAGGTCACTCACACCTTGCGTCCGGTGAAAAACTCGGCAATGTGACATTCCCCACTTCCTGCGCTGCCGGAGTGCAGAAATCATTTGAGCGCGGCGTGGCCCTGTTGCATTCGTTTGAGTATGAATCGGCGGAGAACCAGTTTAAGGAAGTCGCCAAGCGAGACCCCATCTGCGCCATGGCTTATTGGGGCCAGGCGATGAGCCTGTATCACCAGCTCTGGGGGCGCCCCTCCAAGCCAGATCTCAAACGCGGCAGTGATTTGCTGGCACATGCCCAGGAGCTCAAGCCCAGGACCGGCCGTGAGGGCGAATACGTGAGCGCGCTGGCTGCGTTCTACCGTGACTCGGAAAAGATCGACCATCGTGAACGCGCCAATGCTTACGCCATGGCCATGGAAGCGCTCCACAAGCACAATCCCCAGGACCGGGAAGGCGCGGTGTTTTACGCGCTGTCACTGCTCGGCTCCGGCCCTGAGCAGGACCCAGCGCTGGCCAATGCAAAGAAAGCCGTTGCCATTCTCAACCAGCTCTTTGAGCAGGATCCCGGGCATCCGGGGATCGCGCACTACATTATTCATGCTTGCGACAATCCCGCCATGGCCAATCTCGGGCTGGCGGCCGCGCGCAAGTATGCCAGCATCGCGCCCTCATCGGCACATGCCGTCCATATGCCGTCCCACATTTTTGCCCGGCTTGGGCTATGGCAAGACGATATCGACTCCAATGAAGCTGCGCTGCGCGCCGCGGCAAAGATGGGCGATATGCACTTGCACGTAATGCATCACAAGATGCATTCGCTCGACTTCCTGGAGTCTGCGTACCTTCAGATTGGCAACAACCAGAAAGCCAAGGCTGAATGGGACGAACTGCGGACAATACGCAAGGCAGATGTGGAAGAGGAGTTCCAGGATTATTATGACGCCATGCTCGCCGGCTTTGCCGCGCGTTATGCGCTGGAGCGCCGCCAGTGGCAGGAAGCGTTGGCCCTTCAGCCTCCGCAAGGCGCGCGTCCTTATGTGCAGGCGCTCACCTTCTGGGCCCATGCCGTGGCAGCCGGACATCTGCACGATGCAGCGGCTGCGCAGTCTGCCGCGGACCAATTCAATGCCATGCTTGAAGCAACTCAAAAATCAGACAAGCCGCACGAAGCCAGATACATGGCCAACAACCATGATGAAGCACAAGCCTGGCTGGCCTTTGCGCAAGGCAAGAACGATGAGGCCTTGAAGCTGCTTCGGGCCGTCGCCGGCAAGCAGGACAAGGTAGGCAAGGGTGAAACCGAGACGCCCGCGCGCGAGATGCTGGCGGACATGCTGCTGGAAATGAACCGCCCCCAGGACGCTCTGGCTGAGTATGAAGTCTCACTCAAGACCGATCCCAACCGCTTCAACGGTCTTTACGGCGCGGCGCGTGCGGCGGAGATGACGCAGCAAAAAGAAAAGGCTTCCGGCTATTACGCGCAGCTGGTCAGAAACTGCCAGGGCTCAAACTCAGACCGAATGGAACTGGCGAAAGCTAAATCGCTGGTGGCTGTAAAGTAGCAGGTTGTTGTTACAAAAATCGTTTCTTACAAATCAGGAGCAAGCAATGGCTTCACCAACAAACGTGGTGCTGGATCCCAAAACACAGTGGTTGCTGAAATTTCTTGAGAGCATGGGCCGTCCGCAGATTTTTGAGGTCCCGGTTGAGGAAGCCAGGGAGATGTATGTGAAAAGCCAGGCGCTTGCTCCTGTAATCAAACAGCCCGCGCTGATAGAAGACCGCACCATCCCCGCCGGCCCCAGCGGCAATCTCAAACTCCGCATCTTCCGGCCTGAGGGCAGCGCGAGCCGGCTACCGGTGGTCATGTATTTTCATGGTGGCGGCTGGGTGCTGGGTGATGCTGATACCTATGACCACTTTATGCGTGAACTCACCAACGGCTCAGCCGCGGCCGTGGTTTTTGTGGAATATAGCCGCTCGCCAGAGGCGCGCTATCCCGTGGCGCTGGAAGAATGTTATGCCGCCACCAGATGGGTGGCCGAGCATGGCGGCAGCTTCAATTTGAATAGCGCTCAAATCGCGGTGGCTGGTGACAGTGCCGGCGGCAATATGGCTACCGCTGTTTGTCTCTTGGCTACACAGCGCGGCGGACCAGAAATCGCAGCGCAAGTGCTGATCTATCCAGCAACAGGCCACGATTTCAATTCATCTTCATTCCAGGAATACGCCACCGGCTATTTCCTGACCAAAGAAACTTCGCAATGGTTCTGGAAACAATACACGGGAGGCGCTGCGATTGACCACGAACCAACGGCCTGTCCTCTTCGGGCCGCCGTGGACCAGCTGAACAATATGCCGCCAGCCCTGGTCATTACCGGTGAATGTGATGTGCTGCGCGATGAAGGCGAAGCCTATGCGCGCAAGCTTGTGGAGGCCGGTGTTCCGGTAACCTGCACGCGCTATCTGGGAGCGATCCACGGATTTATGGGCATCAACGCGCTGGCGGATACGCCACCCACCCGCACTGCATGGGCGCAGGTGAACCAGATGCTGCGGGAGGCACTGGCCGATAAAGCCAGTGAGATGGCCGCTGACTAGGACCACGAACACATCTCCCCAAAAAATGCCGCGGAGTGGAGAAATCGTATCTCCGCTCGCGGCAAGTTGACGGCTCAACCTCTGACAGGCGAATCACTTGTCGAAAGGGATGTTCAGGTGAAAACCGGGCGGCTTCACTGCGTCAGCTTCTTCGCCTTCTTAAACACATCCAGAAACATCTTCTCGGTCAACTTCCCCGTTAACGTGTTTTGCAGTGAAGGATGATACGAACACAACAGCGTGCGTCCATTCGGAAGCTTATATGTCTCGCCGTGACCGAAAAGGAAGGCTGACTTCGACTTCAGCTCGCCGCGGCGCTTCAGATAATTCAGATATGCGTCAAAGGCGATCTTGCCCAGCACCACAACAACTTTAACGTTGGGCAGCGCGGCAAATTCACGATCAAGGTACGGTGCGCAGGCCGCAATCTCCTCTGGGGAGGGCTTGTTTTCCGGCGGAGCGCATCGGACGGCGGCAGTGATGTAGGCATCCAGCAGGCGCATGCCGTCGTCACGATGTGTGGCAGTGGGTTGTGAAGCGAACCCTGCTTTATGAAGGACCGGGTACATGAAATTGCCGGAGCCATCGCCGGTGAAAGGGCGTCCTGTGCGGTTGGATCCATGGGCCCCGGGCGCGAGCCCCAATATCAGCAGGCGCGCATCAGGATCACCAAAGCCCGGGACCGGCTTAGCCCAGTAGTCCCACTCAAGATAAGCGCGGCGTTTTACCTGGCCCATTTTTCTGCAATGGGCCACCAGGCGCGGACAGCGTGTGCAGGCGATGACCTCTTGATTCAGCACATGAAGGTCAGAGTGCTCAGGCCCGTTGTGGCCCGGAGCGGTCTTTTGCGCGAGACGCGTCATCTATCAAGAGTTTAGCAGTCTCTGAGCTAAGGCCCGTCCGATGATCGTGATCGCGTTGCATCAAGGTGGCAAGGGCATCCAGAAACGCCTCAGGCCCGTCCAGTGGGTTCACGTGCAATTCAGACTGGTCGTCCGCCATCTGGTCGTAGGGATCCAGTACCACGGAAGGAACACAGCGATCATGCCCTTCAGAGCAAACGCGGCGTCGGTCCGGAATGGACACAGAGTTGGCGATCACAATGGCGCATACATGGCGAACACGCAGGATTTTGAGTGCGGCTTCCACTGTAGACACCGGTATGACCCCATATCCAGCATGCGCTAGTACTGCATTACGAATAGGGGCCAACACCCTTTCTGCGGATAGAGAAAGGACTGCTGGGCGCATATTTTTTGTCCGTCGATTAACCTGATTACCTTATTACCTGGAATTACCTGGAGCCTGATTGGTGAAAGTATTCCCCTTCTGAGAAGCCGAAAGCAAGTAAAAAATATCTTAATTTTTGTCAGGAATCGCTCGCTCTCTGATGTTTTAAGTTTTTCAATGCTTCTTTTCATTAAAGTCAGTCCATCAGAATCAGCCGGCAGGGATAACTCTATTTCCCCCTAATATTTTCTGATTATTGTTCCGTCATCGCCGCGCGAGTACAAACGGATTGTACTGGCGGCTCCCCTTGAGGCCGGCACGCAATCCGCTCGTGAAAGGTCCATGTTTTATGTCTCGAATTTTCCCCGTTGTCCTGATTGCGCTTTGTGCTGCTTTTGTCTCCGTTCCCCATGCCTCAGGACAAGGTTG
The DNA here is from genome assembly GCA_020072585.1 of Terriglobia bacterium. Classification (GTDB taxonomy): domain Bacteria; phylum Acidobacteriota; class Terriglobia; order Terriglobales; family Acidobacteriaceae; genus Angelobacter. The sequence goes on from JAIQGL010000031.1 coordinate 20,323, forward strand.
AGTGGCCGCAAGACAGAGCGCGCCCGTGATTGGCGCCTTATGCAGTGATGGTGAAAAGGATTTTGCGGCGCAGTCCCGCGAAAATTTAATTAAGCACCATTTTGACGTCACCGTTGGCTATCGTTACCAGTCCTCGTCGCGGCATTTTGTGGGGACCGTTGAGCAAAAGCAACGGGAGATCCGGCGCAACCAGGTAGAGAATGACTACCATCTGTTTGACGTAGCCATCAACTACCAATTGACCCACAGGTGGAGTCTCACGGCGAGCCTGCCGATCCTGGTGGCCACACGCCATCAGAGCAGCGGATATTTCCATACACACGGCATTGGCGATGCCACGATTGGAACCCGCGCCTGGCTTTTCCGCGGACCAACGGAACACGGCGGCAATGTTTCCTTTGGCATCAGTCTGAAGATGCCAACCGGCAAGGACAACTCCCAGGATTTTGCCTTCATCCGGGGCCAGCGGACGATTATCACCAGCGACCAATCTATCCAGACCGGCGATGGAGGATGGGGTTTTGCTCTTGAAACCCAGGGCTATCAACGGACGTTCTTTAATTCCATGCTGTATTTTTCCGGAGCATACCTCTTCAACCCCAGAGGCACGAATGGCGTGCCGACGTTCCGGTCTGCAAAAGGCGAAGAGATCATGTCAGTCTCTGATCAATATCTCTATCGCGCGGGTATTTCCCATGCCGTGCCGAAAGTCAGAGGGCTGGCTGTAAGCTTTGGCGGACGCATGGAAGGCGTGCCTGTCCGTGATGCGTTTGGCAGCAGCCTCGGTTTCCGCAGACCGGGATACGGAATTTCTCTCGACCCGGGATTTATCTATTCCCGCGGACGCAATACGTGGTCGTGCAACATCCCCTTTGCCGTGGAGCGCAACCGCAGGGTCAGCGTGCCTGATCTTGCCAACCACACGCATGGGGACGCGGCCTTTGCTGACTACGCTCTCACGTTTTCCTATGGCCGGCATTTTTGAATGCCGGCGGATCCACCCAGGAGAGATATGCGACATGTGATTTTTGTTTTGCTCTGCTTCGCTACCGCCGCGTGCCAATCCCAGCCACAACTGTCTCTCAAGGACATGGACGGCAAGGCACACTCGCTTTCTGATTATCGCGGCAAAATCGTGGTGCTGAATTTCTGGGCGACATGGTGCGTTCCCTGCCGGGATGAAATGCCCATCTTTGTGGAAGCGCAAAAGAAATTTGGCCAGCGCAACCTCGTGATTCTTGCAGCGTCACTTGACGATGCCAGGACCCAGAAATACGTGCGCAAGTTCGTCAAGACTTACAAGATGGACTTCCCCGTGCTCCTGGATGCCAGCGCCGAATTAATGGCGCGGTTTGGGCTGGGAGAAACGGTCCCGTCTACCATCTTTCTGGATACACAAGGAAATATCGTGGACAAGATTCAGGGCCAGGCTCGCCGGAAAGACCTGTTGAGCCGCATTGGACGGCTGCTCAGCGATCAGGATGCGCCGCCAAAGGCGGTTGGCCAGCCAACACCACAGAAGACTCCGCCGCCAACAGCGGCGCCGTAGCTGAATCGCGCGGCTGCAGACGGGCAGGTTGCCGGAGGCATGGTTCCCTTTTAGAATGGCAGCTTCTTGAAGGGACACTCATGCCTCCTACATTTGGAAACGGCAAGATCTGCTATATCGAGATGCCCGCGACTGACATTGCCCGCTCCGCTGAATTTTACCGGCAGGTTTTCGGATGGAACGTAAGACAGCGCGGCGACGGCAGCACTTCCTTTGATGACATTGTCGGTGAAGTGAGCGGCACGTGGGTGCTCGGCCGTCCTCCGTCTGTTGTTCCTGGACTTCTCATTTACATCATGGTTGATAGCGTTGCCGCGACGATTGAAACCGTTATCGCCAATGGAGGCGAGATCGTGCAGCCCATTGGGGCCGACGCACCTGAGATCACCGCGCGCTTCCGCGATCCGGGCGGAAATGTACTGGGCCTATACCAGCATCCGGGCTGAGCGATGCCGGCGCGAACCAGCCCAACGTTGAACATCTATCGCTTGCGCAAAACGTTTTCGCGGCTTGTGTGAGTACCACCGGTTTCAACGCATCGCTTTTGCCGGCGCGGATTGCTGGAAGATTCCCCTTTGCGTATCTCCTCTTTGAGTGTCTCCCCGGCGTGAAACAAGATATACGGCAAAGCTTCCCAGCCAGTGTCCTCCTTCATAGTGCTCGCCTGTTACCGCGGCAAGGCCCGCGCTGCGGTGGGCAGCGCTGGCTGCTTTCAGCGCGGCAAGCCGCCGGTCTGCGGCGGGAAGACCCGATGCGATGCCGTCAAGCATCCAGGCACGGCTGAGATTCAATCCGTCAATATGTGCAAGCTTGGGGTCGGATGGATCGGGTGATTTTTCTGACCGCAGCCAGGAGCCCGCCCCGTTGTCCACAATCTGGGGTAGGAATTGATGCAACCATGCGGCAAACTCCTGCGGCGGCAGCACACGCCGCATCACGTCCGCCTCAGCCAGGCAGGGAGAGAGAAAATCTTCTCCTGAAGGTTCGTACGCCAGAGGACAGTTCCTGTCTGCGGCATAAAAGTCTCGCGCTTTGGCGACCAGCAGGCTGAGGAAATCCTGATCACCTGCGTTCCGCACGTAGTCAATCACCAGGCCCAGCGCAAACGCCGTCTGGCTATGTTCACCTGAGCGCACAGGATGCGAGAGTTTCGGCAACCATGTTTTGAGCCGCTCAACGGCCGCTTGCTCCAGCGGCCGCAGGTTCTTCGCGAGCTCCGGAGCAATCGACGCTGGCTCGGTCTTCTCCCACTCACGCAGCTCCGCGCCAAGCTGAAGCAGCCAGGCCAGCCCATAAGGGCGCTCAAAGCTGGCACGGCCCTCGGCTTTCAGGTACAGAACTTCCTGGGCGATGTTCGCCTCGGTAAGGCTTTGCTGCAACGCCGCCCGGGCCTCAGGCGCGAAGGATGCATCAGGAAAGCTGCGCGCCAGGCGGGCCAGCAGCCAGTGGCCGTGCACGGAAGAGTGCCAGTCATAGCAGCCGTAAAACGCGGGTGTGAGCTTCCGCGGCGGGGCCACGTCAGCATCGCCGTTCAGGGAATGCGCCAGCTTGTTGGGATATTCCTTGTGCACGCAGGCCAGGGCCAGCCGGGCAAACCGCTGCGCGGCATCGGCGCCAAAATTTTCCGCGTGAGGCGGCACAGCAGATGGATGTGACGAATGTTGAGGCTGCCCCAGACACAAAAGAGGGCCCAGCATCGAAACAATAAATAGCAGTAGCTGCTTTTTCATGACTGCACAATGTAGCATGTCCAGCCGCGTTCATTCTTCCATCTGTTGTACATTGATTGTGAGCAGAATTTAAGGGGAGCAGCAGCACGAATGTCGGACAAAACCATAGCGATCATCGGGGCTGGCATAGGCGGCCTGACCGCAGGCGTGGCTTTGCGCCAGGCTGGATTTGACGTGAAAATTTTTGAGAAAGCCGGCCAGTTGCGCGAGGCCGGCGCCGGCATGAGTCTTTGGCCCAATGGCACAGGCGTTTTGCGGCAGCTTGGATTGCTGGCGGCGGTGGCGAGCCAGGGCCAGAGCGGAACTCATTTCCTGGTTCGCTCACAGACCGGCGAAGTGCTGATGGAAATAGGGACGGCAGAAGCCGAGATGCCAACGATCTGCGTGCATCGCGCGCACCTGTTGCGGGTGCTGGGGGACGCGTTACCGCTGGAATGCCTGGCCCTGGAACATGAGCTGGCGGATATGCAGTTCGCAGGCGGTAAAGTCCAATTGAAATTCACCAACGGCGAACACCTGATTTGTGATGGAGTGGTGGGGGCTGATGGCATCCATTCACGCATGCGCTGCAGGCTCATGCGGCCCGGCAAACCGATGTACCGCGGCTATGCTATTTTTCGCGGCATTGCGGATGTGCCGGAGAATTTCTCGATCGGACACAACAGCGAGAGCTGGGGCGAGGGCAGCCGCTTTGGCACTCTTGCCATCGGCGACAACAAGGTGTGCTGGTATGCAACGGTAAATTCTGCCATTCCGCCCCAGCATACCGACTGGCCGAAAGAAAGACTCGAGCACTTGTTCAGTCGCTGGCACAACCCAATTCCTGAACTGATTGCTGCAACCGCGCCTTCCGCCATCATGATGAACATCGCATGTGATCGGCAACCTGCACGCTCATGGAGCCACGGACCGGCCACCTTGATCGGGGACGCTTCCCACGCACTCACGCCCAATCTTGGACAAGGCGCCTGCATGGCGATGGAAGACGCTCTGGTGCTGGCGAACTGCCTGCGTCGCCGGCAAAGCGTTGTTGCCGGCTTTCGTCTGTATGAAGCAAAGCGTTATCAGCGCGTCCGCAACGCGATCTGGCGCTCGCGCTGGCTGGGCCAGGTTGGACAGTGGGAGAACCGTGCCGTAGTTGTGGCGCGCAACGCTGTAACCCGGGTCCTGCCAGGACGCATCTTTGAATGCCACTCCAGCTTCGCACAGCTCATGACCGTGCTCGCTGGCCAGCCCGCCAGCTCCCTGCCCCAGCCAGAGCTACTTTGATCCGACGGGAACAAATCAGCATGCCAAGAGTTGGCAGATAGAATCTGTGAAAGACAATTTAGGAAAGACAATTTATCTCTGCAATCATAATGAATTCATAGTTAATTTTAATTAAAGAGGCGACCATGAGCTGGCCTGAACCAATTACGCTGCGCGGAACACATGCTGTTCTGGAACCGCTTGCGCACGCTCATCACAATGATCTGGTTGAGGCTGTGCAGGATGGCGAGCTTTGGAAGTTGTGGTACACCATCATCGCGGAACCGGGCAAAATGGCGGCGGAGATTGATCGCCGGCTGGACTTGCAGGCCAAAGGCTCAATGCTTCCATTTGCCGTCATCGATACTCGCACCTCCAGGGCCGTGGGCATGACAAATTACATGAATATTGAGGCCAATTACCGGCGTGTGGAGATTGGCGGCACATGGTATCGCAAGAGCGTGCAGCGCACGGCCTTGAACACCGAGTGCAAGCTGATGCTGCTCACACACGCGTTTGAATCGCTGCATTGCATCTGCGTGGAGCTGCGCACGCACTTCCTGAACCATCAAAGCCGGCGCGGCATTGAGCGCCTGGGAGCAAAGCTGGACGGCGTACTGCGCAACAACCTGATCCAACCCAACGGGACCATCCGCGACAATTGCGTTTACAGCATCATCGCCAGCGAGTGGCCAACGGTGAAGGCGCACCTGAGCTGGAAGCTGACGGAACGGCGCGGGTGAAAGCCCAGCCTTTCGCAGAGTGTGCGAAAAGCTGGGTTTGTAAAAGCTACGTTACAAAAAGCCGGGTTGCAAGGATGGGCAAGGTCAGGCGTTGAGAGTGGCGCTGCGGATGAGCGGCCACTGTTTAATGCCACGCCAGTTTCCGGTTTTCCAATCAGCGTATTCGGTTTCCAGGTTGAAGGTGGGTTCAATCACAAAGTGGACGGCGGTCTTGTCCTCAAAAGAGACATCAATCGAGTGGTATCCGCCGGAAGTGAAGAACTCAATGTAGTCGATGGGCTTGCCTTTGGCCTCTTCAAAGCGGTGGAAGCTGCGGCCGCGGTATTGGCGGATGGTGGTTTTGCCCTTGCGTTTTTCGGTGAAGCGAAGAGACTCGGGGACTCTGGTTTGCTTTTTAGGTTGGGATGATTTGCGGACGGCGGGTTGCGTGTGTGCGGAAGAGCGTTTACTTTCAATAACAGCCATGTTGCCTCCATATAGGCGATTTGGTTAGGGCGCGTTCGGTGGTGACACACTGGGCGCGTCCGTTAGGGTTTCAGCCATTAGCCTTTAGCTGTTAGCCATTAGCTTTTGGGTTTAGGGTTCCTGCTTTTCTTTTTGGTCCCGCTAGATTTTTGTGGCACGGCCGTTCCCGGCTGTGGCTTTTGTTTCTTTCTTAGTTCTGAATATCGGTGTTTTGAGTATCTGGTTTTCCTGCCGTTGGCGATTTTGGGCAGGGCCTTGCGAAGCCCTTCAATGTCGCTTTCACTCCACAGACGCATGCGCATGCCGCCAGCCATCGTTTCCGGTGGCGCGGCGACCTTGCCAGCCAAAATGTACCGGCTCAAAGCTGACTTGCTTAGTCCGAGCATCTTGGCAACTTGTTCTGAGGAGAGCTTACTCATCTCGGGAGTATTCTCCCAGATAGATTAGATGGATGTCAAGAAATATTTTGCTTTTTTGTCGCTGTGCCTACGGCTGCGCGACGGTTTCTGGGATTGGCAGGCGGATTGGACAAAACAGCGCAGTGAGATGGCTAGACGGGTACGCGCTCCGCTGCGCGCCAGCCTTCGGTAGAGCGGAATAATCTTCCAGGGTCTTTTTCGGCAATCCCACCCTTTCCTCTAATACTGCGAAAGCCGCGCAGCTTCTACGGAAAGGATGGGAGAAAAGAAACCAGAAGCCTGGGGGGCACGCGGCCATGCGAATGACTTAGCTGCCGGTCGTGCCTTTGGTGGGTTTTCGCGGAGTGGGCGCTGGCAATTCGATGAGCGATCGCTTTTGCACATCGACTCGATAGAACGTATGCGGCTTAAGGTTTTCAGTGTGCAGTACACCCAACTGAGCGGCATTCGCATGATGGCGGGAAGCACTCATCACGGCGTCTTTTTCAAGGCTTTGCCTGCTGGGCGCAGCTTGACCCTTCAGAGTGAGCTGGTGGTATGTATGCATGATATGGCCGGTACTGGGATCATAAAGCAGTACTGTTTGTGTCGGTCCCAAGGTGAAATCTTCGTGTCTCGTTTCCATCTGCGTACTCCTTTAGAAGAAAAAGTCGATCATTAAGATAAAGGTGGCTGCAGCATTGCTGACCAAATACCTAGCCTCCACGTCGAACCGGCCTGGCCCGCTTGCGATACCAGGGACGAGACCGAAGTCGTCAACTATCCACGACACTGCTAATCCAAGATCATCGGTCTCGATATACGCGGTGGTCACTGAGTAGGCCCTCACAGCCCATCCCGGTGGTACCGGGACCTTAATGTGGCCAGTTGAGTTTGAGAACGAGATGGGTTGCATCCAATAAGTTTGTAGCGCCATAGAATTCTCCCTTTTTGTGTGTGCGAAAATTTTTTCATCCGTTCGTCGGATTTACGTCACGTTAAGGCTTCACGGCCCCCAAAACTTCCCTGTAAAGGCCCTGGTTGGAGTATGCATGTGACATCCAGACGGTAAGCCCGTTATCCGAGGGGTCAAGGGCAATACCCCCAAGATCCACAACCGCTGGCAGTGCGGGATCAAGCGGAATCTCAGCTCCCGCATAGACTTTCAGAAACGCACCAGCGCTGATGACACTCTCGCCGTTATAGAGTACAGAGTAGAGAACTGATGTAGGTTCGAGTTGTGTTTGGTCGCGCCCGGCCCTTTCATAGACCACTACGATGTCGTTGGCTGCATTCACCTCAATGGAAGGTATTTCATACGACCACAAATCGCCGGGTCCATTGCCAATCGCGTAATCGAGAAAGCCAGATGAGCCTGGCCCGAGTGCTTTGATTGCGCTCCCATCAATGGTGAGGCTAACCAGCACACGAATGATTCGAGAAATGTATTTCGTACACCCCTTTTTGGCGTCTTGATGCGTACACTCAAATGAAGCGATGTGGATTTTCCCGTCACGAAAAACAGGATTGGTCCGCAAATGCACCAAGTGGCCAAGATTGATGCCCGCCCCCTTTAGTAGCACGGGCTTACCGAATATATTGGCTGAGGGTCTTAACGCAAATATGAGCAGGCGGTTGCCATTGGAGCTAACCATGTAAGTAGGGTGGTTAGAAGCGCCGTGAGAATTGACCAGATAGATGCTGTCAGTTGGCTGAATGGGCGTGGCGCCTTCGATGGCCTGGAACTGGCTGTAGGCAAGCGTTGCCAGCGGCGGCACAATCAGATAATTGCTGTCCACTGTCATCTGGGGCCAGTCTGCGTAGTCGTCTACCAGGACATATTGATGAAACGGCTTACTGAGGTCCTCCTCGCCTTTGTCATCGACCTGACTGACGGCAATGACGATAAAGCGGTGGGCCCAGGAAGCGTTCCAATCTGCGTGGCATTTGGCCTGAGTGGGATCGCTTGGATCCGGGTCAGACGATGTTTCTGTCTCCGCGCCTGCACCGCACGGCCAAAGGCTGTTTCTGACGGCCGACTCAATCCAAAAGCGGTGCCTTACGTCGTCATATAAGATACGAGTGTCATATGCCTCCGCAATGCATCCCGGAATAGCTTTGTTCGGTTGAGCGGGATCAAATGTGTTCGTGAGATTCTTTTGCGGCTGATTGCTGTCGCAAACGTTTGCCGGCAGGCCCATCTGCTTGTCCAGCTTGACGAAGAACTGTTGGAATAGCTGACTCACGCCGATGGGGTTTTGCGGATAGGCAAAACCCGTGCTCAGCGGTTGCATCGTTGCCTTATCATAGAACACGACGGTACTGGTATCGATGGCGGCAAAATACTTATGCCCGACCGCGATTTGAGGGTCTGGACTTCTTATTCCCTTGGCCGTAAAGGCCGCCACCGAGAGCGGAGGCCCGTTTTCACAGGAGTCGAGTTGTGCCGCGGTCTCGCTGATTTTCTTGTCCAACACCATGATTTCAGCGGCGAGTTTTTGGTTTTTGGCAGAAGGAGTTGCCTCGTAAGAGAGAACGAGTTTTTTGTGCTGTGTCTGAAGAGAAACGAGTTGGCCTTTCAAGGCCAAGCATGGAGCGGGCGGAACTGGAGACGCCGATAGAGTTCCGGCCATGAGCACTGACGCCAGAACTAGAAACAAACGGGGGCCCAGCTTTGTTACTGGATGCGATAGACAATTCATAGTCAGCTTTTTGCGCCTTTCCTGAGAATCACAAGCCACTCTGCGATCACACAGCATCTTCGGTCAATGGCGCGCGTCGGACCAACATCGGACATCTCTATGACATGCCGTAAGTAGTTGAGCGTTCAGCGTCTTAATAGTTCTGTTTGTGAAGGTCAGGACTTGCTTTCCTCTCTATTTCTTTAAGTGGGTATTTGCTTTTCTTGCTTTTCTCTTACGCCGAATACCAAAAGCAAGAAGCAGCATCTTCGACGACTAAGCAACCTTGGGTACCGATGAACTTTTCGGATGTCGCAAAAACGCGGCATACCCGGCTTCCGCAGCAAGACCTGCTAATACTGGGCTGCTGTCAAACCGTGGCGCGCCTGCCATGCAGACTCTGGCTCTTTCTCTAAAACCGCGGCATATCGTGTAAATTCAGGATTGGCTTTTGAGTGCCGATGCGCCTGCGCCAGTTTTCTCGCTATGGCAACAATAGACCTTGGATCCTGATACGCAACTCTTACCACTGGATGATCCAAGCGGTGGCTGTCATGGCGTTTCTCCCGCCCCGCACTTGCCATCACAGAACGGTGCCGTGCCATCCCAACGACAACTGACCGATGATTTTCAACGGGACGCACTTGGATTGCCCGATCTCGCATTTTGGGAAATCGATTCATGCTATTCCTTCTTTCGAGAAGATGCGCCATCCTCCCAAAAATCTGATGATCGCGCATTGCCGACATCAGAAGACAAATGAGCTCTGGGTTATGTGACAGTTATCACAGGCACTCTGTGACAACATTCTTTAGCTGCCAATCCTCAACAGCGCGAGTTTCTGTGCTCCACCTTGTACCCCTCGACTTCGCTCGGATTTCTCCTGTCGGGACTCTCACCCTAGTCCGCGAAAACCGCGCGGCCTGGGGACACAGCCGAGGGCGGCTGTGCTCCACCTAGATCCCTCGGCTTCGCTCGGGATTTCGCCTGTCGGACTCCCGCTCGACTATGTCTCGCTCACGCCCGCCAAAACGGCTCAAGTTGACCCCTATCGCGCTGTCTCTTAAACTGGTTGTTTGGGGTACGTGCGTAAAAACCCCTCAATTTTGCCGTGTCTTTAGGTTTGCGAGTGACAGCGGCGGCAGCGGATAAGGAAATCACTTGGACAACGCAGCAGAACGTAACGCAGTTGAAAATCCTGAGAACCAGCCTTCGGATGCACCGGCGGCGGAAGACCAACATTCTGAAGGGCTATCGGCACACGACGAGCACGCCCACGAAGGGCATGAGCACGCCCAGGGGCCTGACGTCCCGCAGATGGACCCGGCATGCAAACGCGAGTTGAGCATTGAGATCCCCGCGGACGTGGTGAGCAAGCAGCAGGAAGCGCTGGTGCAGCAGTATTCCAAACAGGCGCGGATACCGGGCTTCCGCAAAGGCAAGGTCCCGGCCAGCATGGTGAGGAACCGCTTCTCCAGCGAGATCACCAGTGATGTGGTGGAACAGCTGGTACCGCAATATTTCCGTGATGCCGTGCTCAAGACCGGATTAAGGCCGGTTTCGCAACCTCACATCCATGGACTGGAATTTACGCCGGGCGAGCCGATCAAATTTAAGGCCGCTTTTGAGGTGCTGCCGGAGTTTGAACTGGGTAACTATAAGGAAATAAAGGCCGAAAAGACTGAGATCAACATCACAGACGAACAGGTGGACGCTGAAGTAAAACAGCTCCAGGAACGGCAGGCCAGCTTTGATCCGGTGAATGATGACCGGGGCGCGGAGAAAGGCGAGTTTGTTCAGGTGTCATTTGAGGCGACGCCGAAATGGGTGAAAGAGACGGAACCCAAAGACGCAGCCGGCGAAGGCAAGGCTGAAGCGGGCGCCGAGGGTGCGGCTTCGGAAACAGAAAGGGAAGGCGCAGAACCGGCGGCGGCGACGCAGCCGGTGCAGATGGACGAAGTCCTGGTGGAAATTGGCGGAGCCAATACGATCCCGGAATTTACCGAGCACCTAGCGGGCGCGAAGGCAGGCGAAGAGCGCAGCTTTGATGTGGCTTATGCTGACGACTTTTATGACAAGCGGCTGGCCGGCCAGACGTTCAGCTACAAGGTAAAGGTCAACGCGGTAAAGAAAAAGACTTTGCCGGAATTGAATGATGACTTTGCCAAAGAGCTGAGCCAGGAATTTAAGACGATTGACGATTTGAAAAAGCTGATCCGGGAAAACATGGAAGCGGAGCAACGCCACAAATCCGAGCATGCAGCGAAAGACAAGCTGGTGGAAGAGCTGCTGGCGCAACATGACTTCCCTGTTCCGCGGTCATTGGTGGAGCACCAGATTGATCTGCGTCTGGAGCGCGGGCTGCGGGCGCTGGCAGCGCAGGGCATGAAGACGGAAGACATGCGCAGAATGGATTTTGCCCGGCTGCGCGCAGGCCAGTTGGAAGCCGCCATCAAGGAAGTAAAGGCGAGCGTGCTGCTGGCAAAGATCGCGATCAAAGAAAATATTCAGGTCCCTGATGAAGAGTTGGAACACGAAATAGCGGCAATGGCGCAGCAGATGAAACAGCCATTGGAAGAAGTTAAGAACCGTTTGATTAAAGATAACGCAGTAGAACGTTTGCGAGACCGCATGCGAAGCGAAAAAGCGCTAAACTTGCTGTACTCAAACTCAAATTAGAAATTGCCGCTGGCCCATGCCCAGCTTTTCACGGAAGGAAGAAGCGATTTATGGCACTCGTACCCATGGTAGTAGAGCAGACGAGCCGAGGCGAACGCGCTTACGATATTTATTCCCGGCTGCTGCGCGACAATATTATTTTTATCGGCACTCCAATCGATGACACGATCGCGAACCTGGTGATCGCACAGCTTCTGTTCCTGGAAGCTGAAGATCCGGAGAAGGACATCCAGTTGTACATCAATTCTCCCGGGGGATCGATCACGGCGGGCATGGCGATTTATGACACGATGCAGTTTGTGCGTCCTGACGTGATGACGATCTGCTGTGGCCAGGCGGCGAGCATGGCGGCCTTGTTACTTTGTGCCGGTGCCGCCGGTAAGCGGTTTGCCCTACCCACTTCTAGGATTCTTATTCATCAACCCTTGATGTCTGGCCTTAGCGGGCAAGCCACGGATATTGATATACATGCTAGAGAGATCCTTCGGATGCGGGAAATCACCAGCCAGCTCATTGCCAAGCATTCCGGGCAAAAGCTGGAAAAGGTGGAAAAAGACGTGGAGCGTGACTTTATAATGAATGCACACCAGTCCAAAGAGTATGGGATCATTGACGATATTATTTATAAGCATAAGTAGAGTACTAAAGTCAGGATCAGCCGGGCCGTGGCCGAAGTAAAATGAATGAAGGTCCCGACTGTATTAAAGGAGTTTGACTGTGAAGCCCAGGACGCCGGAAGAAACACTTCGTTGCTCGTTTTGCCATAAATCGCAGGACGCCGTTGCCAAACTCATCTCGTCACCAAGCGATTACCCCCGGGCTTACATCTGCGATGAGTGCGTAGCTGTCTGCAACTCCATTCTGGAAGACGACCGCACGGAATCGCATGCGGCAGCCGCTCCCAATCATCTGCCCAAGCCGCAAGAGGTCAAGACGTTTCTCGATGAATACGTGATCGGGCAGGAGCAGACCAAGAAGAAGCTCTCCGTCGCCGTCTACAATCATTACAAGCGGATCCACATGAACCGCACCAAGACCGGCGAAGTCGAGCTGACCAAGTCCAACATCATGCTGATCGGGCCCACCGGCACGGGTAAAACGCTGTTGGCCCAGACCCTGGCCCGCATGCTGGATGTGCCTTTTGCCATTGTTGACGCCACCACGCTGACTGAAGCCGGCTACGTGGGCGAAGACGTGGAAAACATCGTGCTCAAGCTGCTGCAAGCCGCCGATGGTGACGTGGGCCGCGCCCAGACCGGCATCATCTATATCGACGAAATCGACAAGATCGGCCGCAAGGACGAAAATCCCTCCATCACGCGCGACGTCAGCGGTGAAGGCGTGCAGCAAGCGCTGCTCAAGATCCTTGAAGGCACCATCGCCAACGTTCCTCCGCAGGGCGGGCGCAAGCACCCGCACCAGGAATTTACTCCGGTCGATACCACCAACATTCTTTTCATCTGCGGCGGCGCCTTTGTGGGCCTGGAAAAGATCGTGGCCCGGCGCATCGGCAAGAAGTCCATGGGCTTCCGCACCAGCGAGCAGAAGGAAAAAGAGTTTACTGAAGCCAGCAAGCGCGATACGGAGCTACTGGCAAAAGCCGAGCCCCAGGACCTGGTCCGCTTCGGCCTGATTCCTGAATTCGTCGGACGCCTGCCTGTTGTCGGCATCCTCAATGATCTTGACGAAGCCGCACTGATTGAAATCCTTACCCGGCCGCGCAACGCCATCATCAAGCAGTACCAGCGCATGTTCGAATTTGAAAGCGTGAAGCTGCGCTTCTCTGACGGATCGCTGGCTGCCATCGCCCGTGAAGCCATGCAGCGCAAAGTCGGCGCGCGCGGTCTGCGCATGATCCTGGAAGAGTTGATGCTGGACCTGATGTATCACCTGCCCAGCCAGAAGCGCGTGAAGGAATTTGAAGTCACCAAAGAGATGGTGGAGCGCCGTGACATCTCTCTGCCGGCGATGGAAAAAGCGGGATAGCGGTTTAACCACAAAGGACACAAAGGAACACGAAGAATTTACCGCCTGCCGCAAAGCGGGCGGTTTTTGTTGTCGCCGCAGATTTTCGCAGATAACCGCTGATCAGAAAATTAGCCGCGAATGCACGCGAAAAAAGCGCGATAGATTTTAGTGCTGCCTCTGGACGTTTTCATTCTTTCCTTTGTGTTCCTCTGCGTCTCTGCGGTGAGATGTTCTTGTTTTTAGCTTTCCTCTGTGTTCCTTCGTGCCCCTCTGTGGTTAAAGGTTTTGAATTGCCGTTTTCAGTTCCACCACCTCCAACGGACACTCCGGCCAGTTATGCTCCCAGCAGACAATCAGGTCGCACTTTGCGGCGTCATGGTTGTGGTAGAGAAAATTCCGGCTTTGGTATTCAAACTCAAGCTTTACCTGTTGCAGGCGGTTTTCTGAAACCCTGCACAGCGCCTCGCCATCAGGAAATTCAGTCTGAATCCGCAACATCTGGAAGCCAAGCGGCTCGGCCACCGCGCCAAAAAGAAAGATTACGCCGGATTCATTGGTCGGCTCGCAGATGAGCGGAGAAGGATGGATCAGCGGCCCGTACAGGGGCCTCCCGGCAAAGACTTTCGACGCGGGCAGGGGCCGTTCTTTTCTCTCTCCGGGTCTTCCTCCGGGAGGGCGATTGTCGATCAGCTCGATTACGTCCTGCCACTCGCGGATGAGCCCGTTCTCGATGGCATACCGCTTCATGGCTCCCGGTACGTTGGACCAGATCCCGAAACGTTTCCTGAAGGGCACTTCACTGTACGCTCCGCCTTCGCGCTCATATTCGTGAAGCAAGGGCAGCCTCTTTTGCGCGCGGGCGACCCTGGCCCAATCCAGCAGCAGGTCGTCGATTCCGGCCTTCATGCCGCTGCCAAGCCTTTCCAGCCCGCACTCCTTCAGCATGGCCGCATAGTTGCCAAAGAGGCGGATTACATCATGACGGAGGATCCCTGTGTGTTTCTCCAGGTCACCTAATGTGGGCACATGCCCGAACTTCTGTTTGCAGGCAACAACGGCAGCCATTGCCTGTTCTCTTGAAAGGTCTTTTTTCCGGCTCACAGTCTTTCCTCCAAATAAAAAAGCCATCCGTGGGGATGGCCTTGGGCTGGTAAAGCAGTTTTTAGTCTTTAGTTTTTAATGCGCGACGGATTACGGGCGTGAAGTGGAGGTCATGGCAAAGCGGGTATGGCTTCAGGGCGAACTTCAGGACAGTCTTTAAGACACACTTCGGCCCGCACGGTGCTTCCCCATTTTTGAAAAATGAGAAGGCGGACAGCAACACTTAAGCCAACGAATGCCCGAGTGTTGCTCTCGGTTGCAGGCCTTTGAGCGAGACGCCGGCGCCGCTCCCGGCGGGAAACTTTCGTAAGGTAGCCGATTTCACTACCCAATTGCAAGAAATATTTTGTTTTTATTTCGCTGTGTCTGATAAAGTCCCTCAGCCGATAGAACACACAGTTTTGGGGACCAAGGGGCGGAGGTTTAAGACCCCGACCAATCTTTCCAAATATCTGTTGGATCGTGGAGTAGTTTCACGGCGATGAGCAGTGTTAACGGCCTTCCAAGCAACTGTTCGCCCCTCATGCGAGTCAACGGGTATCCACCGGACTGGGTTAATCTCTCTTGCCAAGAGATATTGAATTGCTGGTCTTATTTGTGGTCATGATCGTGCTCGGGCCGGCCGGGGATTTCAGCCACCCGCCTGCCAACGCAGTCTCCGCTGCGACCTTAATCTCAGGATCCTTGATGCTCTGCAGGAGTGAGATTGCCCAAGCTTGCGAGATGCCGGCTGCCTGGCGGACCATGGTACAGTAGGCGTTCGTAGACGGCCAGAAAGCCTTTAATGCAGTGTTTGGATCGTCCTCATCGGAGTCTTTCTCGTAAAGTTTGCCTGCCACCTTCAATCCCGCCTCAATGCTTTGTTTAGCATCATCAAGTCGGTTGATTTTTATATAAATCTCACTCGCGCTACCGTAATAAGGGAATGCCTCGCTCGGTTGCAACTTCTCCGCAGCGTGGAGCATGTTTTCGACAGCATCGTCTGCGGCACTGTCTTGCTTGGCGGCCGCATGCCTCGCAATATATTCGTAGAGCTGGGCGCGTAAACTTGTATCTCTGATATTGCCAGCATCGGATACGGCATCGCTGATATGGCCGCTGTCCGCCTTGGCAGCTACTTTCTGCGCCGCAGGCTCCTCTAGCATGGATGAGATCATGGAAGGATAACTGCTGCCTGGGTGAAGCTGGAACCCATTTGTCGAGGCAGCCGGATCAGATTGAGCGTTCACCCCACCCGGATCACTGGTGTTGGACGCTAAAGCAGGATATTTTTCCTCGTATTTATGCGCTGCCGATGGATCGAACTCCCGAAGCATGGGCATGAGTTGAGAGAGGCGGTATTCGTATAGAGAGCGCATCGATGGGCCGCCTTTTCCCGACAATACGGAGTAGCTGACGCTCCCTTTGTCGTCCGCGGCCTGGATCAGTACCTCGTCAATGGCTTGGGTAACAATCTCTTTGGGCAAACGCTTCCAAAACCGTGACAGCATAGTTGGAAAAGCATCCCTCATTTGGGAATGAGGCGCATGGTTGCGATAGCTGGCCAGCGCTGTTAAGAATAGCTGCGTCAATTCCCCTGACTGTCCCGGCTTCAGGTCCGCCATCAGCCGAATCGCATGTTCATACGGAACCTCACTTTCTGCACTGATTCGGTTGAGCGTTTCCATCGCGCGATCAAATTGCTTCTCTTTTTCCTGCGAGGAGAGCACGGAAATTAGGATAGCGGTACGGATGGAGGGATCAATTTGCTGCGCCGTCTCATCTGCCTGCTTAGGCTCCAATAGCACGATGGAACGGGCAATGTCACGTTCCAATAAAAGCCCGGGCGGCAACGATGGATGTGGATTCATCTTCAAACGATCACTGGTTGGCGGTTTTCCAGCCGAGCCGCCTTCATTGGCTGCATGGGCCGCAACAAGTGCGGTATGAAATATCTCCAGAGCTTTTGTTTTGTCGATGGCTTGATAGGCCAAGCCGATCTGCCATAATACCCAGGCCCGCATTTTACCTTCCAGCCCCGCGGCTTCACCCTCAGCCCGTGTCAGCAGATCGATGGCTTGTTCTTCCCCAGCGGGCCGCTTGGCAAGTTTCACAGGTGCTGGCGGCTGTACAGCTTTAGAGTTATCTTTGTTGACGGATTTGTTCTGAGAGAAGACTGGCGTCACAAAAACCGTGAAAAGCAAAATCGCAAAGGTCCAATAGCGCATCTTACGAACCCTCCTGATTAGATAGCACACAGTCTGAACCTGACGATTCTATGTATAGGCACTTTTCGATGCAAGATCTAACTACTGGTTATTGTCGCAGTTCTGTTATGAAACCTGGATATAACAAGACTATAAGATATTTTTTAAGGCAAAAAATCAATTGAGATATTGCAGATAGGCCCTGAATATGGAGCTGCTAAATTGTTAATTTATCTACTAGGTGTATTTGTGAGGTTCCTTTATGGAACTTATATAACATAATAACGGCTGGATGGCGCAGATTATCTTTGACAGCGAATAACGGTGATGCTAGCATCCAGCTCTGTTTTCTCCGAGGTTAGGTTTCGACAAATAACGTCTATCGAGAGGAGACTGTATGTCCTTCCACAAACTTCTCAAGATATCCATTCTGGTGTTAGCAGTTGCCGCAATCGGTCTCGTTCTGCTGCCGGCCAGAGCCAACGCCCAGAATACAATTACGTGTACCGCCCCACAAGAATGCCAGGTCTGTCATGACGAATGCCAGGACGGCCTCATCTGCTGGGCCCAAGTTTGTGTAAATGGCTCAGCTGGCTGGTGTTCTCCATGTTTTGAGACAAAAAAACACCCTATGGATTTCCAGAAAGGGATCAGGAGTAGTGATGACAAAGCTCTTCTTGCGCAACTCCTGTCAAAGGACCCCGAAGTATCGCAGGCGCTGCGATCCCTGAAATAGGTTTATCTGTTTATTTAACAGAGCAAGTAAAGATAGCTCAGTTTCCATCAAAGTTGAGATATTTAGCCCGCGAAGTTCCTTTATGGAACTAAATAAGTTATTTTATGGAACAGACTATGAGCTATCTATAAGAACTTTCTTAAACTAGCAAACTATCATCACGATATGCAGAATGTCTTTGACTGTAGGATACTGCGATGCTAGCATCCGGCTCGGGTTTTCTCTGAAGTTAGGTTTCGTAAAATAACGTTCTATCGAGAGGAGACTACATGACCTTCCCCAAACTTTTCAAAATATCACTTTTGGTGTTGACAGTTGCAGTAATCGGCCTTGCTCTGCTGCCGGCCAATGCCAATGCCCAGAACAAAATCACATGTATCACTGGAAGCAGCGGCTGTGCCCTCTGCTTTGACTCATGTCAGGACGGGGTCGTATGTTACGGCACTGCTTGTCCAGATGGCTCTGGAGGCGGCGGCTGTATTCCATGTACTTCTGCAACAAACAAGCAACCCCTGGATTTACAGAAAGGGACCACGCACAGCAAACAAAGCGACAAAGTTCTCCTTGCGCAGCTCTTGTCAAAGGACACTGAGATATCGCAGGCACTGAAATCTCTGAAATAGGTTGATTCCGTTCACAACCGCGCACGGGGTGAGCCGGCTTCGCCGATTTCTGGTCAAGCCGCTCGCCTCGGCGCCATGAGGAGCACATTGCGCTTTCGCGGAACACCCCACGCCATGCCAATCCTGGCTCTAGGGCCGGTGCTTGTACTGCTGTTTTTACTCAATGCTTGCAGGCACAAAAATGAGTTTGCGGCCTTGTCTCCGGAACAATCCCGCCGCGTTGAAATACTGATTCGATCTCAATACGACATCCCTGCAGACTATCAGTTGGCACTCGGTCAAAGGGCTCGCAGCCAGTTCCCCGGTTATTACGATCTGCCAGTCACCTTTTCGCACGACGGAAAACAAGTAAAGTTCACATTCCTGTTGACACAGGATGAGAAGCATCTGGCGCGGCTGCAGGAGTTTGATCTGACGAAGGATCCGTCGAGCGGAATACTGTTCAATAGCCAACGAGCAAGGGGGGAACCACAAGGAAAAGTTACGATCGTCGTATTCGACGATCTGGAATGCCCTTTCTGTGCGCGGTCTCATGCGGCACTCTTTCCGGATACGCTGCAACATTATAAGAACGGGGTGACAATCGTCTACAAGGACTTCCCCCTCGTTGAGATTCATCCGTGGGCGATGCATGCCGCTATCAATGCCGGTTGCCTGGCCGAGCAGAACACGCCAGCCTATTGGGACTATGTGGACAAGGTCCACACACACTACGCCGATTTTAGCGGGGACAAACAGCGCCTGCATGAGACCTTGCAGAAGCTGGATCAGTTAGCCAAGCAAGAAACCGGTGTTGACCAAAGCACACTCGATTTGTGCATAAGGAAACAGGACGAGAGCGCGATTCGGGCTTCGATAGCGGAAGGGAAAACGCTCGGGGTAGAGAGTACGCCAACTATATTTGTTAACGGTGAGCGAATTGTGGGCGCGCGGCCGATCAATTGGGTGTGGGCCTCCGTCGATCGTGCTCTCAAGGTCCAGGGACTTGAACCACCCGCCCAAACAGATGTTATGCGTACTGAGACTCTGCAAAATAAGGCGCAAGACGCATTGAAGTAACTGCAGCTATTGCCAGTTTGCGCACAAAGCTTTTGCCAGAAGAGAGCTTTATGAGTACCTTTGTGGACCGCAAGAACCAGCGCTTCTAAAAAACGTGCCTCGCCAAAAAAGTGAACCGCCAAGCGTTGATACTTGCTCACTCCGCTGCAGCGCGCGCTTTAAAAAATTAACCACTTGCTTTACTTTTTACGTTTCTCGCATTTGGCCCGGCAAAACTCTTGACAAACTCAAATACATCTCCGACACTGAATGAAGAATGAGTCGGCTTTCCACGCGCGAAGCGGCAAAGAGGCTTGGCATAAACTATGACACGCTTGCCCACTACATTGCTGTGGGCAAGGTGGCTGCTCCTGAGATTGCCAAGGTTGGCAGGAGGGTCATTCATATGTGGACCGAGGCTGAAATCGAACACGTCCGCCAACTCCTGCCCAAGATCGCCAACGGCAGGAAAACGCGTTACAAGAGAAAACAGTCAGCAGTCAGCACTCAGCAGTCGGCAAAAAAGAAAAAGAAGTAGTTGGTATAAGGAAGTAATTGGTAATTGGTATTTAGTATTTGGCAAAAGAAAAAACGCAGGCGAGGGCGCCTGCGGTCCGCAGAAAAAGTAAAACCTAAACCAGTCGGGCAACGTCCGGTGCTACAAACACCGAACGCGCCCTAACCGCAGTTGACCTGCTATGGAGGCAGGCAAACCATGGCTGTTCATAAAGTTATACGCACCACTCCACTGGCGCAACCTCAACCCAAATCCGAGCGCCTGACTGCTAACACTAAACCCGAACCACTGCCGGTGAGGGCCCACGCCTACCGTAGTCTCGCGATAATGAACAACGGGCTTGAAGAGGCCATCCACGGCCTTGAGGAGCTAAAGAAGATTACTTACTTCTCCTCCTCGGAAAGCCTCCATGGCATCCACAGCCTGCTTTGCCGGATTCGGGAGCAGGCCAACGGTGAAGCCATGGCCGTTCTGGCGGAGCGCGAAACCGCCAACGCTCGCCACTCACAGCAACTTTGCCTTGAATCGGAAGGCGCCAGCCGCTAGCGGCAGCCGCCACGGGCAGATCCCGATCCAATTCCTTATTTGCTACTCCCGTAACCAGGCCCGTTCTCCGGAACGGGCTTTCTTATCCTGTTGATTCTAAGGGCCAGATTAGAAATCCACACATAAATACTCTGCCACAGCTACTTGCCTTGCATGATAATCTTAGAAGTAGCAGAATGGGGGTAATCCAATCCTCCCGAAAAATGGACTCGTAAAGGCGAATCAGTGACTCAAATCAAGGAAAAATTCGAAACTCGTAAGCTCCCGATGATGCCCATCCGTGATGTGGTCATCTTCCCGTATATGATGACCCCGTTTATCGTGGGCCGCGAGTCCAGCGTGCGCGCTCTGGAAGAAGCCCTTGCCTCTGACCGCAAGATCTTTCTGGCCACGCAGCATGACGCCAGCATTGACGAGCCGAAGCCGCATGAGATTTATCAGGTCGGCACTATCGCCAATATCGTCCAGAACCTCAAATTGCCGGACGGCAATATCAAGGTGCTGGTGGAAGGCGTGGAGCGCGGCAAGATCCTCAAACTGACCAACGCGGAAGGCTATTTTGAGGCGGAAGTCCGCACCGTAAAATATCCCGCTGATCCCAGCAAAGCCCTGGAATCGGCCATGCAGCGCGTGCACAATCTGTTCGATCAGTATGTGAAGCTCTGCCAGTCACTCAATCTTGAGCCAGTCATCATCACCGGCATGAGCGACCCGGCCAAGCTCAGTGACACGATTGCGCAGAACCTGCAACTCTCCATTGAAGAAAAGCAGGAGCTGCTGGAAATTTTTGATCCCGCGGAGCGCCTCAACCGCATCGCTGACGTGCTCGATATCGAAATTGAAAAGCTGAACATGGACCGCACCATCCAGACGCGCGTGAAGCGGCAGATGGAACGGGCGCAAAAAGAGTATTACCTCAATGAGAAGATCAAGGCCATCCAGAAAGAGCTGGGACGCGGTGAAAAGAGCGAGTTTGACGAGCTGAAAAAGAAGATCGACACCGCCGGCATGCCCAAGGACGTCCATGAGAAGGCCATCCAGGAGTTGAAGAAGCTGGAAGCCATGCCGCCCATGTCGGCCGAGTCCACGGTGTCGCGCAATTACCTTGACTGGCTGCTGGCCGTGCCGTGGAAAAAGAAATCCAAAGAGATCCGCAATATTGAGCACGCGGAAAAAATCCTCAACCAGGACCACTACGGTTTGGAAAAAATTAAAGACCGTATCCTTGAGTTCCTGGCCGTCCGCCAACTGGTAAAGAATCCCAAGGGCTCCATTCTCTGCTTCGTCGGGCCTCCAGGTGTGGGCAAGACTTCGTTGGGCATGTCCATCGCCAAGGCAACGGGCCGCAAGTTCGTCCGCATGTCACTGGGCGGCGTACGCGATGAAGCTGAAATCCGCGGCCATCGCCGCACCTATATCGGCGCGCTGCCCGGCCAGATTATCCAGATGATGAAAAAGGCCGGCACCAAAAACCCGGTTTTCATGCTCGATGAAGTCGACAAGATGGCTTCTGACTTCCGTGGCGACCCGTCTGCCGCGTTGCTTGAAGTCCTTGACCCTGAACAGAACTGGATGTTCCAGGACCATTACCTTGACGTGGAATACGATCTATCTCAAGTTTTCTTCGTCGCTACGGCCAACGTACTGCATAGCATTCCCGCGGCGCTCCAGGACCGCATGGAAGTGTTACGGCTGCATGGCTACACGGAGCTGGAAAAAGTTGAGATCGCCAAACAGTTCCTGGTGCGCAAACAGCGTGAGGCCACCGGCCTGACGGAAAAGCAGCTCCAGTTTACTGACGATGCTCTGCGCGAGATCATCAAGTCCTATACGCGTGAGGCCGGCGTCCGTAACCTTGAGCGCGAAATCGGCAATATCTCCCGCAAGGTCGCGCGTAAAGTCGTGAAAGACAGCACGTACTCAGCCATCTTGAATGCTGAGAAAGTGAATGAATTTCTGGGCGTCACCAAGTTCCGTGACACGCTGGCCAATGAAAAGAGTGAGGTCGGCCTGGTCACCGGCCTGGCCTGGACGGAAGTCGGCGGCTCCATTCTGAGCACTGAAGTCGCGATCGTTGACGGCAAAGGTAAACTCACCATCACCGGCCAGCTTGGCGATGTAATGCAGGAGTCGGCCCACGCCGCCATGTCCTATGTGCGCTCACGCGCCGTGCGCCTGGGAATTCCCAAGGACTTCTACCGCAACGTTGACATTCATATTCACGTGCCCGAAGGCGCCATTCCCAAGGACGGCCCCTCGGCCGGCATTACCATGGCCACCGCAATTTCCAGCGCGTTGAGCAAGATTCCCGTGCGCCGTGATATCGCCATGACCGGTGAGATCACGTTGCGCGGTAAGGTTCTGCCCATCGGCGGCCTGAAGGAGAAGCTCCTTGCTGCTCTGCGCGCCGGTATCAAAGAGGCGATCATCCCTAAAGAAAACGAGAAGGATCTGGCTGAGGTTCCGGAAAACATCCGTGGCCAGATGAAGGTCCATTTCGTGGAAAACATGGATCAGGTCCTGAAGATCGCACTGGAAACCCCGCTCCCTGACTTCACTGAGGAAGGTGCCCAGACGATTCCAGCGCCAGCCGTGCAGCCTGAGATTTCTCGCGAACGCTATTTGTAAGATGCTGTCATTGCACTCCTAAGCCCGCTCAGCGAGAGCGGGCTTTCCTTTGCTCCAAAGCTGCGTAGGTTTGCACCTCTATATGGGCCCTTAAGCATCTTTTTGTTCATTATTACTCGTCGTAATTCGATTTTGATTGTTAGAATTGCAACCTCATGTCGCTCCTGCGTACCATCTTCGGCCCCAGCCGTGAAGAAATCTGGCGGCAGCTCTGCGACCAGACTGGGGCCACCTACATTGCCGGCGGCTTCTGGAAAGGCGACAAGGTTGAGGCCACGCACGGCCCGTGGACCGTTACGCTGGATACATATGCGGTTTCTACCGGCAAGACCACCGTCGTCTATACGCGTATGCGCGCGCCGTACGTCAACCCAGATGGGTTTCGCTTCACCGTTTATCGCAAGGGTATCTTCACTGCCATTGGAAAGCTGTTCGGCATGCAGGATGTGTCCGTGGGGCATGAGGACTTTGACCGCGACTTTGTGATCAAGGGCAATGATGAGCACAAGCTGTGGCGTCTCTTCGCCAGTCAGCGGGTCCGCGATTTGATTTCCGCCCAGAAGGACATTTACTTTTCCGTCAAAGACGACGATGGCATGGTCTGGCGCAGCCGCTTTCCTGATGGCGTGGACGAACTATATTTTCAGGTGGTGGGCGTGATCAAGGACCTGGAGCGGCTGAAACTGCTCTATGAGCTGTTCGCGGAAACGCTCGACGAGCTGGGCCGCATGGGATCGGCATCGCAGCAGGCCCCTCCGGTAAAACTATAAATCCAACGTGTTATGGTTCTAGTAGCGGTGAGGCCGGCTTGCGCGCCGAACCGCATGCCGCAGGAGCTGAACGCGTTTGAAGCATTCTGCAAACTTCAGTGGTTTGGAGCGCCAGCGACAACTACTCAATGAAACACATCATAGCTAAATTCCTTACCTCAGCCGCCGACCCAAAATTTTTCCCTCCGGAAGGCCCGCCGGAATTCGCCTTCCTGGGCCGCTCGAATGTTGGCAAATCCAGTCTGATCAATTCCCTGCTGGGCCAGAAGATGGCGCACGTGAGCTCCACTCCAGGACGCACACGCACGATCAACTTTATCGGGATTTACGCCAAGGCCAGCCAGCCATATCCGGAAATGCTGCTCGTCGATCTCCCCGGTTACGGATACGCCAAGCTCTCGCGTGAGATTTCCGCCGAGTGGCCCAAGTTCATTGAGCCTTACCTGAAGGAGCGCGAAACGCTGGCGCTCTCCATCGTCCTGATTGACTCCAATGTTCCGGCGCAGCCGCCTGACCGGCAGCTGATTGACTTCCTGCGCGGCATGGGACGCGACTTTCTGGTGGTGGCCACCAAGGCCGACAAGCTTTCTGCCAACAAGTTGCGCAGCGCGCTTGCCGCTCTGGCCCGCGACCACGGCGTTGAAACTCTTCTTCCTTATTCGTCCAGGACAGGCGACGGACGCGCCGAGCTCTGGCGCGAAATCAGATCGCGGACCACCCAATAGCACATGACACACAAATCCATGGATCCCTTTGCGCGCAAGATGGTGTTTGGCTCGTTCGTTTACGGCGGAGTGATGCTGGTGATGTTTGCCGTGCTCACGGTGGTCTATCTTCACATGCGGCCGCGATGCTCGGACCGCGTGGTGGCTGCGGCAACGGACGCAGGCAAAGCATGGACAGCCACTGTGATGGAACGCCGTTGCGGCGCGGAAGCGCCTTTCTTCACCCACGTGAACATTCGCTCTGCGTCGGAAGATCTGAGGACAGGCTTTTTCTCCGGCGCCTCCACTGAAGGCGAAGTTTTTCTCATTGAGCAGGATGCTGCCGGCGCCGGTGTGAATCTCATCTGGATCGCTCCGGACACGCTTGCGATCGCGTGCCCACACTGCACCCCGGCTTACATTCGCCAGTCCGATCCGCAGTGGGGCGTGGTACGCATCCATTACCAACTGCCTCCACGCTAGAGCAGTTCTAGAATTGCCGGCCCTGAGACATACCTCAGCAGCTGACGCGCGCCGCTTATATCTCATCAGCGCAGGCCCACAGCAGCCATGGAACCGGTAGGGCCCTGTTCAATTTTGAACTATCCCAGACATCCCGAAATTGAGACCAGGCGTCCAACAGGCAGCACCCCAAAAAAGGGGCCGGGCCATGCGTACGCAAGCAAAGGAGGCACCGAATGCTCCGCCTTGAAATCCCCAGCCCTGGAACAATTCGATCAAAACTGAGCATTCTGTCAGTACCTCACCAGTCAAAAACCAAAAAACGCGTATTTGAGCCATAACATAGCGGAGCTGGTGGGCTGATACGCGACCCGCTCAACCTGGCAATTCCCCCCTCGAACAGAAATGGAGCGTCTTATGAGTTCCTCGACTCAAGTCAATGAATCAGTGCTGAAACAATATCGCGACGCATCGCAGCGGTTGTCGGTAGCAGCCCCTGCGCAGCCAGTGTCCGAACCTGAGGTACGTCTCATCTTCGGTCAAGTCGCGGAAGCCAATCCAATCGCGCCCTCTCCCGTTGCGGCAGTAAGAGGTGGAGCCAACATGTATGGAGCTTGCAGCGTCCAGAAATTTGCCTCGTCCACGGGTGCTGGAGATCTGTCTTATACACATCAAGATGCGCAAGGCTGGATCAATTATGTGAATCAGTTTACGCCGCGCAATTTCTGGTTTGCCGATGCCGGCGTTTCCACCTGGGAATACCTGGATCCGTGGGACGACTGGCAGGACACATATGGCATGGACGCAGTGCGGGCGTTCTACCATTCCGGTCATGGAGGAATGGATGCCAACGGTGTCTTCTTTGCTCCACTCGGAGCGGCGTGGAGCAACCGTGGAGCCTGGGCCCGCTCCGACCAGATGTCTTTTTCGAATCAACGTGCTCGATATCTTTTCTTTTCCACCTGCTTTTCCTGTCGCGTGCTGAATGGGCAAAATCCTATTCGGACCTGGCACCGCGCCAACAATGGTCTCCGCCTGCTGTTCGGCTATGAAACCGTAAGCGTGGATGCCGGCAACTACGGCAGCGCATTCTGGAAACATTGGAACCGCGGGAAATCTTTTAGCCAGGCATGGCTTGATGCCAGCTGGTACGATATCTCAACCCATCAAGCTCCCTCCGCGGTAGCGTGCGGCTCAGATGCGAATGATGCATCCAACCGTCTCTACAACGAACGCCTTTTCTACGGGGACGCTGTTGCCAAAAACTGGTATCAGTGGCGCTGGTACTACGCCGCGTCATCGGCCCGCGGCCGGCGCCAAGCCAATCGCAAGTTGCCGGACCAGTTACTCATGGCACACCTGGAACCGCGCACAGTCACATCCGCCGGGGTCCGTGAACTGTTCAGCCGTCTTCCGCTGGACATGGCGGTACCGCGCGAAATGACAATGATGCCTACAGGTGTGTTTGCAGCCGGAGAAAACTATCAGCGGATCTCCGTGGAACGTAACGGAACCTATGAGGCCTCTTTTGCCGAGCCAACTCGCGAAAACCTTCAGCCGCCCGCAATCCAATCCTCCATCGGCGCCGCCGGTGACGCAGTGCGGCAGCTCGGCTTGGATCATGAGGAACTCCAGTTCGACCATGTGCTACACAAGTGGGAATGCGGTGGCTCTTCTGCGGGCACAGGATTGCTGGAGACGCCGCGCATTACTGAGACTGTCGTTCACTATACCCAGGTCATCAATGGGTTGCCGGTTGTCACTCCCGGACAAGGCAAAGTCGCGGTCTCCCTGGACAACAACCTGAAAATGACAAGCGTGCTCGACTCAACCTTGCCAGTTGCTGGTCTGGTCACGCAAGCGCCTGTGGAGCCTTCAGCACCAGGCCAACCCGAGGCCGCACCCGCATCGGCTGCAGTTGAGCCTGAAGATGTGCTGGCAAGCGCCTGGGCCCACCGGATGAAGTCCTTTGTCATCTCCGGGTTTATGCCGCGTGGTTTTGCGGCCGTTCCCGGATCGTTCGATGTTGGCTACTCCATCCGCGATAACACCGCGGTCCTTGTGGCCCGCCATGAAGTAGAAGTTGATTTCGGACACGGGCTGTTAAAACGGTACGTAGTGGAAGAGCCCATCGCGGGATGAGTAAACCTGCCTGCAAACCAAAGGTCGGACGCGAAAGCGCCCGACCTTGATTTGCACTAGCTGGCTATACCCAATTTGCCTGCAACACTTAGCGGTTGCCGCCTTCCGAAGCTCCCGAATGCTGTTGCAGCCATTCAGCCAACTGCGCCTGTAAGCGCGGGCGTCTTTTGCTGCAGCTTTCAATGTCTTCCTTTGACTGCTTCAGCCCGCGCTCCGCTGAGGGCACTTTGTGCTCGCTAAAGAAACTCTGGACGTCATCACGCATCTCCGCGCTGCAAAACCTTCGCGTGGCGTTCACGATGGAAGGCCCGCTGGACATCGTGATCTTCTTTTCTACCGCCGGCCAGTGCATCTTTAACCATTCCCACGCAATCTTCTGAGTATCGGTATTGGAAAGCACGTTGGAAATCAATCGCGCTGAATCCTGGTTCCTGACTTCATCAGAAACACCGAATTCCAGTACTCGTTCCACAATTTTTGGATCGCGAAATTCAGCCAGCGACGCTCCCACGTTATAGTACTGTTCAGGCGCGTTCATCTGGCGCATGCCGCTCAAATAGTGCTCATATAGTGCTTCGTTCCCAAAACGCGCGGCCACTGCCAGCACGTCTTTGGCGATGCTGGCGTCCACCGAGTTTGGGTCTTTCAGGTACTGCTCCGCCAGGGCGGTGGATTCCCGGATCGTCTCCGGGTCCTCGCCAACCATGCCCAGAATATGGACGAGATCTCCGCGCAGCGTGTGCGTGTCCGGGCTTTCACTTGCCCTCGGCGTCCACCCGATCTTCGCGATCATTGGCTTGAAGCTGGTGCGCACCCAGGAGCGAAACGCGCCTGCCTCAGTCCCCGGAAGCAGATAGTTATTGATGAAATCCAGTGTGGCCGAATAGCTTTCCACGAGTGAACGTTGTGCATCCTTGTTCATCGCCGATACCAGGTCAAGATAAGTCGCCATGCTTTCCTGACCGGAGCCCACCATGGCGGCCTCATCGCGCAACAGAACAATTCTCTCGGCAGTTGTCAACTCCGTGCCGGCCACACCGATCAACTTCTGCAAATCGGCTTTGTCATATTGCGTCCGGTAATAGCCTGCCGCGCTGCCATTCACAAATACCCATGACGAGCATCCGGCCACAGGCACAGTCTGTGCTTTCTGGCTCAGGATCTGGCAGAAGGGTTTGGCCCCGCCTGATTTCACGCACACCGGCACCATCCACAACTGGTCTTTCTTCGGCGCCGCCTCGGGATCAGCCCAGAAGCGCTGCTGTGACACCGTCATCTGCGTGACCGGATTTGGCTTGATGGGAGCACGACGCCGTGACCGTTTTCCCTTGCGCACTGGTTCTTTCACAGCCGGAGGGTTCACGCATGCCGACTTCACCGTTACCAGCGGCTCACCCGGTTGGTCCACAAACGTCGGCATGATCTTGTCCACGGGACGCCCCGAAGCCGCGGTCAATGCGGTCCAGAAGTCTTCCGCGGTAGCGTTTCCGTAGCTGAACTTACGCAGGTAAACGTTCACGCCGCGGCGGAAAACATCCGGGCTCACATAGGTCTCAATCATGCGCAGCACGGCCGCTGCCTTGTCGTAGGAAATCGGGTCGAACAACTCGTTGATCTCTTCCGGCGTCTCCGCTTTTACGCGGATCGGATGCGTATTCACCACCGCGTCCGTTGTAAGCGCGTTGTCAGTGCTCTGCACTGCATCCAGCATGGCACTCCATTCCGGATGCAGCGACTGCGAGGGTTTGTACGCCATCCAGGTGGCAAACCCCTCATTCAACCAGAGGTTATCCCACCATTTCATGGTAACCAGGTCGCCGAACCACTGGTGCGCCATCTCATGGGCCAGCACTTCAAACACCTGCTGGTGCGAGTCCACGGAAGAATTGTTATCGTCAATAAAGAGCAGTGATTCGCGATAAAAAATCGCCGCCGTGTTCTCCATGGCGCCGGCTTCAAAATCAGGCAGACCTACAATATCGAGCTTGCCAAATGGATACGGGATGCCGTAGTACTGGTTGTAAAACTTCAGGATCTCAGCGGCGTATCGTAGCGCGGCCGTACCCAGCGCCTTTTTGTCAGGCGTCCCGCACACGCGAATCGGAATGTTGTCCGCCGTTCCTTCATTGCATACAAAATCACCCACCGCCATGGCCACCAGATAGGTGGACATCTGCGGCGTGGTTGAAAATTCCAGTGTGTGTTTGCCTTCCACCGGTCCGGGCGTATCGGAAACAATGCGTCCGTTGGAGATGGCCGTGTCGCCTTTATCGACGATCAGCTTAATGTCAAACTTAGTTTTGAATGCGGGCTCGTCAAAGGATGGAAAAGCGCGACGTGCGTCCGTCGACTCAAATTGTGTCGTCGCATAGTTCCGGGCTTTGGTTCGGGCCAGATAAAATCCGCGCAGCTTGTCATTCAGAACACCGGTAAACTTGAAGTGGAGACTCGCCGGCCCCGGTTGCAGCTCATCCGTAACGGTCAGCGTTACCTGCTCTTTTTCCGGAGCAAAGGTCCACTTTGCCACCTGGGTCTTGTTGTCCTGCGTTACGGTTACTTCCTGGAATTCCAGCTCAATCGCGTTCAGTATGATCGAGTTGGTTACCTTATTCACTTCCACGTCAATCGTTGCGTCGCCGCCAAAAACCGCTTTCTGCAGATCCGGCGTAAATGTCAGGCTGTAGTGCCGCGGGCTTACCCCGTAAGGCAGACGCTGAGCGCCGGCCAGCAGCGGCAGCATGAGAGAGATGATCAACGCGAACTTCTTGAATAAGGCCATGTTTCTCCTTGAGGACTTAACCTGCGCTTGCTTCGGCTGCTTGTGCAGCCGATCTTTTTACTGCACAGGCGGCTACTGCGCAGGCGGCTTGCATGGATGCTGCGCGATCGCCGGCACCCGCTTACCTTTGGTTACGGTGGCGCACAGGCTCGGACGATAGTCCTTGCCGTCCCAGTCATATACCGTTGTTTCCATTTTCAAAGGGCTCAGCTCAAATTGCCCTGTCAGGGACGGCATACCTCGTTTGACGATCTTCATCGGATGAAGTGAGGCGTATTTTTCACGCAATGCCAGCCGGTATTCCAGGCCGTTGCGCAGATACACAAGAGCGTCACAATTGCTGGCGTGGCAATGGCATGGGCCCTGTACCAGCACAATTGAGCCCACCTGGTGACCGCCGGAGCGGATCGGCAGTCCTGTCAGCGTCGGTTCAGCTTCTTTCGCGTCAGTGGGCACGGCACACGCGGCATCCTTCAAAACGGCAGCCTTCAGCTCAGGTGGCAAGCTTTCCTGTTGTGCGGAGCACAGCATCATGGCTCCGCTAAGAAAGATAAAAAATATGAGGGTATTGAATTTTTTCATCGGTCCCCTGGAAATCTGAATCCTTTTGCAGCTATTAGGGGAAGATACCACACGCCATCGCGTTGGCCCGTTGCTCAAGCAGGTCCGGGGCGTTCGCGCAGGGTGGCGGCTCAGTCCCGGGCAGCCACAACTCGCCTTGCGGGCCCACCACGATCGCGGTCTGCTTAAAATCGGCATTGGAGAGAGAGCGCAGCACCGGCAGAACCTTCATTTCTGCATCCATCTTTGGTCCACCCGGCTTTTCTTGTTTCACGGGATAAACTTTGCCCCGCAAAAACGTACCGTCCAGGGCCAGATGCGCCTCCAGCACCAGAGAGAGTCCATTCTCCGCGCTCAGATTAAATGGCCCGTACGTAGCGAAGTTACCCAGTGAGTACGCGATCAGCTTGCCTCTGTATATCTCCATGGCGCGCACCACGTGCGGCCCGGAGCCCAGCACCAGGTCAGCGCCTGCATCCATCGCGGCATGGGTAAACCTGCGCAGATCGCCGCGGTCTTCGCCCAGAAATGTGTCATCTCCTTCCAGTACGTGCTGGTGCGTCGCGCCTTCCGCCCCGCCGTGAAAACCCACAATCACCAGGTCTGACTCTGCTTTCAGCGCGCGAATGGCCTGCAATGATTCTTCCAGGTCCAGCAGGTTGTATGCTCCCGGATACGTCGCAAACGCAATGATGGCGACTTTGCGCCCCTTTACGGTGAGCCGCGCAATATCGCCAACTTCACCAGTATGTGCAATCTGCATCGCGTCCAGCACCTGCCGCGAGCTGGCGCGGCCCTCCAGGCCAAAGTCCATGGCATGATTATTCGCCAGCCCCATCGCATTGAAACCTGCATCTTTCAGATACTTGCCATAACGTGTTGGCACGCGAAACGCAAAGCATCGGCCCGCCGCCTTGCCCTGGCATTTGGCTGAGGTCCCTCCATCGATGATTGGACCTTCCAGGTTTCCGTACACTACATCCCCGCGCTTGAGAAACGGCGTGACTTCAGTCAGCAAGTCCGCTCCATTGTTCGGAGGCAGCGTGGACTCATCAGGAAACGCAGTGCCCAGCATCACGTCACCGACGGCGGTGACAACGATCTCGTCGGCGTTCGTCGGCGTGGGCCGAGGCGGAAACGTCGGACTCGGTGTTGGAGCAGGGGACGGCGTAGCGGTCGGCGAGGGTATTTGCAGCTCTTCAAGCACTGGGCTCGGGGACGGCCTTGGTTTAGGATTTTCTATCTGACGCTGTGTTGTCTGCTGTGCGCCCAATCCTGCGCCAGCCGCCATGATCAGCGCCACAATCAACATCGTAACCGTTGCTTGCCTGTTCATTCCCGGGTTCTTGCCTTCTGCGCCACAGCTACCCTCGACTCCATGCCGGTTGCCCGGCAACAATCATTCGATCACATCTGTCCCAGGCAAACCAATAAGCGATTTCCCTGTAATCGTTCACGTCGAACACCGCCAGGTCCGCGTCTTTCCCGGCCTCGATGCTGCCCTTGCGCGCTTGCAGGCGCAGCGCGCACGCGGCATTGATGGTGGTGGCTGCAATCGCTTCTGCTGGGCTCATCTTCATATGGGTGCACGCCAGAGAGATCACGAACGGCATGCTTGGCGTGGGAGAGGTACCGGGGTTGTAATCGGTCGCCAAGGCCACAGGAACACTAGCATCGATCAGCCTGCGCGCATCCGGATAGTTGCTGTGACCTAGAAAATAATTTGCTCCCGGCAGCAGGACCGCGACCGTGTCTCCGCGCGCCAGCAGTGAAATGTCCTCCGGCTGTACGCAATCCATGTGGTCGAGCGAAGCCGGCTGGTGCTGCAACAGTGGCCCAAGGTTCGCCGCCGTGAACTGGCACACATGCGCGCGCGTTCCCACCCCATATTTGCGCGCTGCCGCCAAAACTCTTTCGGATTGCTCCTGCGTGAATGCGCCGCGTTCACAAAAAACGTCAACGTATTGCGCCAGCTTTTTTCGGGCCACCAGTGGGATTATCTCGTCACAGACCATCCGCACGTACTCATTCGGCTTCTTCGCATACTCCTGCGGCACTACATGCGCTGCCAGCAAAGTGGCAACCACTTCACCTGGCCAGTGGCGCGCGGCATCGCGTATCGCCTCCAGCGACTTGACCTCATCTTCCAGGGTCAAGCCATAGCCGGACTTGGCTTCCACCACGCTGGTTCCCTGCTCCAGCATGGCGTTGAGCGCCGTCAGCACCTTTGTGCTCAGTTCGCCACGGCTCAACCTTCGCACCGCCGTGACACTGGAACGAATCCCGCCGCCCGCCGCCGCAATCTCTTCATAGCCCGCGCCGCTGATCCTCTTTTCAAAATCGACCAACCGTGGTTCCGCGAACACCGGATGCGTGTGGCAATCAATCAGTCCCGGAATCACGACCCGCTTCTGGCAGTCGAGTTCCTGCACTTTCTTTCGGTTCGTTTTGAGCCATGGATCACGCAGCAGTTCGCGCTGCGGGCCGGCGGCCAGAATCTTTCCTCCGCCGCACAGAACGGCCGCATCCTCTATGATGCCAATCTCGCTTAGCGCACGCCCCCGCCGTGGCGCAGATTCGCCACGCAGCGTAAGTAGCTGGCCGATGTTGGCTAGCAGCAGGTAACACGGCGATGCCGGCGCATTTTTCTTTACCATTGCCAAACTCTTTCGTCTCAACTTGGCGATCTCGGCTGCGTATCGTCGCTGGGTATCGCCAGTTAAGATATCCGCTGGTGCCCTGGAAAAAGGTTTAACCTAAAAGACGATGCTTTAAGAGTACCAAATGGTAATCCATAACTGGAAAGCTGGCAGGTCATTCACAGCCAGAGTGTTCATGGTTCTGGTGTTGAGCCTGCTGTTTTCTGGACGCGCCGGCGCGCAAGCCGGCATCCAACCTGGCACTCAGGACATGTGGTCGTTTTTGCGGGAGCGGATCAAACTCACGAATGAGGAAATCGGAGGCCTGCAGCGGGGCAAGACCATCAGCAAGGTCTTGCCTTCTGAGAACCACGAGGTTGCCGTCTTTGGAATCGTACTGGTCAATGCGCCGGCGGACTTTTTTGTCGAACGCTTCCGCGACATCGAGTCTTACAAGAAGAGCACGGCAGTCCCGATCGTCAAGAAATTCAGCGATCCGCCGAGCATTGTGGATCTCGCACAGCTGGAGGTCGATCAGCAGGACTTCGATGCGCTCAAAAACTGCAAAGTAGGCGCCTGCGACGTCAAGCTCCCTGCTCAGATAATCGAGCGCCTGCAAAAAGAAGTCAACTGGACTTCGCGCGACGCTCCCCGGCAGGTCAACTGGCTTGCCCGTTCGGCCCTGCTGGAATACGTGAAGCGGTATATCGCCGGCGGCAATGCAGCGCTCAGCGAATATAACGACAAAGAGAAACCTCTGCGCATTGCGGAAGAATTTGACGCCATCCTGGAAGCATCTCCTTATATCTACGATTACCAACCGCAATTTTACGAATACCTGCGAGCGTATCCGGAGAAGCACCTGGAGAATGTGGAGAATTTCATCTACTGGTCAAAAGAGAAATTCGGGCTGAAACCCGTGATCTCCGTGACCCATGTCAGCATCTACCGGCCTGAGCCGGGTCTCACCTTGATCGCTTCCAAACAGCTTTATGCCAGCCACTACTTTGAAGCCTCGCTGGGCTTGACGGTAGCGCGTGCCGCGCCGCAATCCCCAGGGACCGGCGGGCCGAGCTTTTATCTGCTCTACCTCAACCGTTCCCGGTCTGACGCCTTGCATGGCGGCTTCAGCGGAATGGTCCGCGGCAAGGTCAAAGACCGCAGTCGAAAGGGCGCGCAAGAAAGCCTGGAGAAGATCAAGCTTTCCGTGGAGCGTCTCTGGAAAGCCATAACAGCAGAGAGGAGAAACGTCGACGATGAAACATCGAGAGGAATACCTTGAACGCAACCCCAAATTTTTTGATGGCAACATCAAGAAGATCGCCAAAAACAACCGGTTCTTCCGGCCGGTTCTTTACACTGGACCACACTCTAAGGATGAATTACATTCCTGAGCACCAGAAACAGCGTGAGCGAAGCTACCAATATCCACAGGAAAACTCCTTGCAGTAAAGGACGAATGCCGACCTGCCGCAGCATATTTCGGGAAACACCGCTGCCAATCAAAAACAGAGTCGCTGTAAGTCCGAGCCTGCCCAGGCGTGAAAGCTGCGTGTACACACTGGAACCAGCCGCCAGATAAGTGTTGAGCATGGCCGCCAGACAGAAGAGCAGGATAAACCAGGGCCATTGGATTCTGGTTTTGTGTTTTCTGAACGCGGCGGTCGACAGGGACAGCGGAACAATCCAAAGGGCGCGTGCCAGTTTTACGGTAGTGGCAATCGCCAGGGCAATGGCGCCGTACTTTGCCGCTGCTCCCACCACGGAACTTGTGTCATGAATTGCCAAAGCCGCCCACAGCCCAAACTGCTGTTGTGACAGATGCAATGCCGCACCGATGGGCGGAAACGCAAGCAGCGCCACTGAATTCAAGACGAATACGGTCCCCAGAGAAACGGCAATCTGCTCGTCTGAGGCTTCTGTGATCGGGGCAACGGCTGCGATCGCGCTGCCTCCGCAGATCGCCGTGCCCGCGCCAATCAGGTATGACGATTTCGGATCGACCCGCAGCGCATTGCCAATCAGATACCCGGCCAACAGAGTTGCCGCTATGCCCACGAACGTATATACAAAACTGATTTTGCCTGTGTATATGATCTCATGCAGATTCATCCCGAACCCAAGTCCCACGACCGAGCCTTGCAGGAGCAACTTGGAAGCGAGGCGCAATTGATCGGGATAAGGATGGGCCACCGTGAGTCCGAATAAAAGTCCCAGAGCCAATGCCAAAGGCGGTGACAACAGCCCGCTACAGCACACAATAATGGCAGCGATAAAAAGAGCTTTGATGATGGCTTGCTGTAAATTCTCGGTTTCCAGGCAAGACTCCTGCATTGTCGGTTGTTCATCGGCGGCTTTCAGCACGGCCCCGTCGATTGTACTTGAGCGATCAGGGTCATCCGGTTAGTCGGCGGTCAGCGTTCATCAGCGATAAGGGTTTCTCCGCGTAGAGGAAGCCGCTTGATACATAGAGACGAACACAAGCTGGCCTGATCCACATATTTTCGGCGACTGGCTACGCCAACAGGCTGGTCGCCGATAACGGTTTCGTCATCGTCCGATACGGCCCTGTTGCAACTCCTTCACCGCACTCAAAACAACCGCTAAACCTTCACTACTTTTCGCTCAACTCCGCACCCGGAGCAATGCCAGCCACTGCCGATTACCAGCGGATAGCCGCACAAGGGGCATACGGACTCATCAGCAGGTTGGACCTCCCTGAGCTTGTCTTTCAGACGCACATCCGGCTTGCTCTTCAGCGTGTGCCACAGTGCGGCGGCAAATGCAATCGGAAGCCCAACGCGCATCGGCCACACCCAGGCATCATCTTCGGGCGGTAGAGCCCATGAAAACACGGCAAATAATGCCAGCACAACCACACCTGCCCATTTGAATCCTTTGCGCGTTCCCGGATGTGCATGGGGATCGCGGCCACAAACGGAGCAATGCCAGCGGCGCAAAAACCCAAGGGGTATTAGCGGTACATAAAAGATGTGAACTACGTCAAACGTCCTGACCCGAAACGCGCGACGTGGCGCAGCGCAGGAGAGGCAGAAGTCATTGCGATAGGCCACGATCTTCCGCCCAAAACTATAGAGACCATGCAGGATAAACAAAACAGACACTCCACCGTTTGGCGCATGCCCTTTGTGTCCCTTCGTGTCCTTTGTGGTTAAAGGGCTCCCTCGCCGCGCTCGGGATAGAACTAGCGCATCGGCACTTTGACGCCCGTCTTCTCTGCGAACCGCTCCGCCTCTTCGTAGCCGGCATCCACGTGCCGCGCCACGCCGATTCCCGGATCGTTGGTCAGCACGCGCTCAATGCGTTTTGCCATCATCTCTGTACCGTCGGCGACCGTGACCTGGCCGGCGTGCAATGAATAGCCAATGCCCACGCCGCCGCCGTTGTGGATTGAAACCCAGCTTGCGCCGCTGGCGGTGTTGAGCATCGCATTGAGCAAGGGCCAGTCCGCTACGGCGTCACTGCCGTCCTTCATGCTCTCGGTCTCGCGGTACGGCGAGGCCACCGATCCGCAGTCCAGATGATCGCGCCCGATCACGATCGGCGCCTTGATCTTGCCTTTCTTGACCAGGTCATTCATGGCCAGCCCGAACTGCGCCCGCTCGCCATAGCCCAGCCAACAGATGCGTGCGGGCAGTCCCTGGAACTTGATGCGCTTGCGCGCCAGGTTGATCCAGCGGCTGAGAATGCGGTTCTGCGGGAAAAGCTCCAGCACTAGATCGTCCGTAACCGCGATGTCGGCCGGATCGCCAGAAAGAGCCACCCAGCGGAACGGACCGCGGCCTTCACAAAACAGCGGCCGAATGTACGCCGGCACAAAGCCGGGAAAATCATAGGCATTTTTCACGCCCTGCTGAAAAGCAAACGTCCGGATGTTGTTGCCGTAATCGAACGTAACGCTGCCCATCTTCTGCAAACGCAACATGCCTTCCACGTGCCGCGCTATCGCGTTCATTGACTTTTCCAGATACGCCTTGGGATCGCTTTTCCGCAGATCAAGCGCCTGCTCCAGCGTCATGCCATTGGGCACATAGCCGTTGAGCGGATCGTGGGCCGATGTCTGGTCAGTTAGAATGTCCGGCAGCACGCCGCGCTCGGCCAGCTCAGGGATTACGTCGGCGCAGTTGCCCACCAGCCCGACGGAGATCGCCTCTTTCTTGCGCACGGCGTTCTTCAGAATGCGCAGCGCTTCATCCAGGTTGTTCACCATGAAGTCGCAATAGCCGGTCTTCAGACGCTTCTTGATGCGCTCCGCGTCCACGTCAATCCCAAGGAAGCATGCGCCAGCCATGGTGGCCGCCAGCGGCTGTGCGCCGCCCATGCCGCCCATGCCGCCGCTTACTACCAGCTTGCCTGCCAGTTCGCCGCCAAAATGCTTTTCTGCCGCCGCGGCAAAAGTCTCAAATGTCCCTTGAATGATTCCCTGTGAGCCGATGTAGATCCACGAGCCCGCCGTCATCTGCCCATACATCATGAGTCCCGCACGTTCCAGCTCGTTGAACTTCTCCCAGTTGGACCAGTGGCCGACGAGATTTGAATTGGCGATCAGCACGCGCGGGGCGTAGTCGTGCGTTTTAAAAATTCCCACCGGCTTGCCCGACTGCACCAGCAGCGTCTCGTCACTATCGAGCGACTTCAATGACGCCAGGATCGCCTCCAGGCATTGCTGGTTGCGCGCTGCTTTGCCCGTGCCTCCATAGACCACCAGATCACGCGGACGCTCGCCCACCTCATCGTCAAGGTTGTTCATGAGCATGCGCATGGCAGCTTCTTGTGGCCATGCCTTGCATGTGAGTTCTGTTCCATGGGGAGCTTTCAGCGGAGGAAGATGCGTGGCTTGAATTTCAGTATCGACCGGCATAACAAAATGGTAGCAGGATTCAACCGGATTGGCGTGGGAAGCAGCCTTTTGATTTTAAAATTTCAAATTTGAAATTTAAAACTCTAAATTCCGTCTTACCAGGTGCTGTACGCGGTTCCCTCAGAGCTGATAAGGTTTGATCCGCTCTTCACGTCCGTAATGCCTGGGGCCGTCTGGTCAATGCTGGTGAGCACGTCTTCCTGCACCGTCTGCCAGGTATCAGCGGCATGGGTAAACGGGTCTTTGGGAATGGCGTGCAGGTAACCCGCGGTCACAATGTCATTCAAGTCCTGCGGCGCCTTGCTCTTGTCTTGCGTGTATTGGTCAATGGCCTGGCGCATGCTGAACAGGTCCTGCTTCAGCACCGCTTCATTCGCATGCAGGATGTGTATTTTGTAAATCGGCACCATCACACCCAGCAAAATGGAGATCATGGCGCACACGATGATCATCTCGATCAGCGTGAAGCCGCGTTGCTGCTTACTCTTGGATGCACCAATCATAGATATTTACCAATCCTTGTATTTCTGGCCGTTCAACGCCGTGCCGGTGGATTTTGTATACACATCAAACACGTTTTGTCCGCCCCACGAATCTGACTGGGGATCGTCCTGCATGGAACGCATGCCCCAATCGGTGTTCCCGGTCATTGGATCCACTGGGATCTTGCGGAGAAAGCGCAGCTTCTTTCCGCCCGCAATCTCCACGCCGTTGACCAGCGTATCCATATCTGGAGGATACCCTTCCGAACCCAGCTTCTGCTGAAAGGCGTTCCTATCCGCCGCGTCCTTGTAGCGATCAATGGCAGACCGCATCTCCCACAGAGCGCGATGCAGCTCGACTTCCCGCTGCCGCTTTACGCTTACTTTCATGATGGGGACTGCCGCCCCCATCAGGATCAGCAGAATCGTGATTACCACGATCATTTCCAGCAGCGTTACTCCGCGCTGCCTTCTCCAGATACCGCGGTTCGCCAGATCGATCTGCCTCAACTTCATGCTTACCTTCAAGACTTCTAGTTTACAGTGACCGTGGTCTGCGAGCCCAGCACGTCCAACGGCTGGTTCTGGCTGTTACGCGCGCCCGGAGTAGAAATGGAAATGGTCCCCGTCCCCTTGGACTTTGCCGTGAACACCAGGTTAAAGACGGTACCGTCACCGGAAACGCCTTGCGATCCCGGAGGACGTTGTGCCGTGATCTGTAGTTTTCCGGTGGAGGGATCGTCGCGATGCAGCAACACAA
This sequence comes from Terriglobia bacterium, assembly GCA_020072585.1. GTDB lineage: Bacteria > Acidobacteriota > Terriglobia > Terriglobales > Acidobacteriaceae > Angelobacter. Next base: position 59,340 of record JAIQGL010000031.1, read on the forward strand.
CATTCTGTCCGTCTTTGGCCAGGAAGTCGCCATTGGTTACGTTCACGAACTGGAGAATTGCGGGATCATAGCTGATCAATATGGGCACGGACGCAATGTCCTGCCCATGCGAGAGCTGAACGGTGAGAGACAGCATGCTTCCCTGCTGCTGGGTAAGCGTGCCTGGCTCCAGTCTTAATCCAACCTGACCTGCCTTGAGCGTCTGCGGGGCGGCAGGGGTGCTGGTTGGCGGTGGTGTAGTCTGTTGCGGCGTCTGCTGCTGTGGCGACGGTTGCCCCGGCGGCTGCACGAGAGCTGGCTGCTGGCGGCTTGGCGTAGCCGGCACTACACCTGCCGGCTGCTGTGCTGCATTGGCCGCGGCCGGAGTTGCTGCCGCTGGCGGCGTCGGTTTGTTTGCCATGCGCAGATCAATGCCGCTGCCGGTGCCCACGTCAAAGGTGCGGCGATTCAAATCCGATAGCTCTTGCGAGCGCACGATGTGCGGCACCAGCAGGAACACAAGCTCGTTGGTGATGTGCTCTTTCTGCGTTGAGGTGAACAGATATTTCAAGATGGGGATTTGCCCCAGAAACGGTGTGCCGCCGGTGGTGCTGGTGTCCTGTTGCTCCAGGATTCCGCCGAGAAGGTTGGTTTCGCCGTCCAGCAAGCGAATGGTGTGCTCCACTTTGCGCGTGCTGATAATGGGCTGGGTAATTCCGCCGATGGTCTGCGAGCCGTTCAGGTTTGAGATTTCCATGGAAATCTTCAGCGTAACCTGGCCGTCAGGATGCACACGCGGCGTGATTTCCATTTTTACGCCGACGTCTGTATAGGTGAACTGTGTATTCACGCCCACCGCGCCCACTGCCGTACCTACGCCCAGCGGCGTACCGAACGAACCGGTTGCAATCGGAATCTTGTCCGCGATGGTGAGCGTGGCTTTCTCATTGTCCGTGGCGCGGATTTTCGGGTTCTGCATGATCTTGGTGTCAGCGTCAGAGAACAGAGCAACAGCCTTCACCGAATCGATCGTGACCGCGTAATTCGTGGAGTTAAGATGCTGGAGGTCGTTGAAGTTCAAAGTTGAGGAGGTGGAAGTGCCGCCTGAAGTCGTGGATCCGGTAGTGCCCTGCAAGGCCACGGTGGCGTTCTGCGGCGGCGTAATGCCCAGGTTGCGAAGCTTGTCTCGCCGTACCTGCGCCACCCACACATCCACAATCACTTCCGGCTTTGACTTATCAATGTCGTCGATCATCTTGGAGGCCAGGGCCAGCTGGTCCGGCGTGCCTTTAACGACGATGGCGCTCTGTGACGGTATCTGTTGAATACGCTGGACCTCAAGCACCGTGCGGATCGCGTTCACAATGTCCTGCAAATCGGTGGGGCCGGAGACGTTTCCCAGATAAAAAGTTTTTACCACGTTCTGTTCCAGCTCGCGGCGCTTCGCCTGCGTATCCTGGGCAACAAAAATCGTGTTCGGCGTGACCGGACGCCAGAAGGTGCGTGACTCCAGCGCAATGATGTCCAGCGCTTCCTGTAGGCTTACTTTTTGCAGTTTGATGGTGAGGCGGCGGGAAGTGTAGTCAGGATCAAACAATACGTTAATGCCCGCCAGCTTGCCGATGGTTTCATATTCCACTTTGGAATCTTCCCCGGTCATTTCCAGTGCGCTGATGGGCGAATCAGGAAACTGGGCCAGGGCCACCGGAGAGCTGGCGCCTTCCAGCCGCTTGCGCAGCGGATCGTCTTCATCATGCTTCTGCGGGCTTGAAAGGGCCTGGCCGCCCGGCGATGTTCCCTTCTGCATCATCAGCTCTGTGCGCCGGACTTCCTGCGCCGCCAGATCGTTGCTGGGATCCACTTCAATTGCCTGCTGGAACAGGGCGAGCGCGTCCGCCAGTTTGCCCTGGTCGCGCAGCTTCTGCCCGCGTTTGATCTTGCTGGCGGCAGAGAGCATGCGTGTGCGCTCAAAAGGCACGCGGTATTTCAGCTCTTCCGGTTTTTGCTGATAGGCGGCCTTGTAAAAGTCATACGCGGCTTCATAGTCCTGCCGCGCCTCCGCCTTTGCCCCTTTTTGAAACAGGGATTTGGCAGACTCCGCGGCGGACAAAAATGCCGCAAAAAGAAACAATACTGTGAGGGTTGCTGTTACCTTCCTCATACGCTCCTGCTCACTTCTAGGCTTTGTCTAAGTCCTTCATTTTCATGCAAATGGTGGGGACAATCATCTATTGTCTTGCCCGAAATTAGACTTTTTCGGAAGCCAGATTATACACCTGATCTGGTGCAATACATAGAACGACTTTCGTAAGTAAAATTTGCGCTGTGTTAGCATAAAAAGTTTGCCGTCAACCGCAAAAACTGCTATGAGCCGCCAGAGCACTCATCAAATCGAGCCGAACAAGCCCAAGAACGTGAAACGCGATCCGGTGGCTTCAGGAGAACGCGACGCCACCTTCAATCGTGCGGCCGGACACAACTATTTTCTTGAGGACAAGATTGAGGCGGGAATCGTACTGACCGGGTCTGAGGTCAAATCCGTCCGGGCGGGCCGGGCCAACCTGAAAGATGGTTATGCCCTGCTCAAGGACGGCGAGCTCTGGCTGCTTAACGCCCATATTGGCGCTTATGAAAATGCCGGCTATGCCGGTCACTCACCGGTCCGCACCCGCAAACTGCTTGTGCACGCCGCAGAGCTGCGCAAACTCCAGAGCAAGACACAACAGAAGGGTTACACCCTGGTTCCAACGCGCATGTACTTCAAAAACGGTAAGATCAAATGTGAGATTGCCCTGGCCAAAGGCAAACAGAGCTGGGACAAACGTGAGACAGAACGCCGTCGCACGGCGGACAAGGAAGCCCGCGAGGCCGTTGCCCGCTCTCGTAAACAATAAGTCACGTAAACAAATAACCACCCGCATTTATTCATCGATAGGAGCCCAAGAGAACGCCACCATGGATACACGCCTGATCGCTCAAAATCCTGCTGAAGTTGAGACTGATTGTCTGGTCGCCTTTGCCCTGGACCACGGCACCAAAGAAAAGAGTGAGCCCAGGCTCACCGTGAAAGATGCGGCACTGGAAAAAGCCGTGGCTGATCTGGTGGCCAGCGGTGAGGTCACCGGCAAGGCCTATGAAACGGTGTTGCTGCATCGCCCGCAGGGGCTTAAAGCGAAAAGGTTGCTGGTGGTAGGAGCGGGCAAAGGCAAGACTTTCAGCCATGCTGAGGTGCGCCGGGCCGCCGGCAGCGCGCTCCGTTGCCTGAAGCCCAAGATGATCAAGAGCTGCGCCATTGTTCTGCCGGAGCTCGCAACGGGAGCCGAGGACGCCGTGCGCTCCATCATTGAAGGCGCGCTGGTTGCCGACTTTGACCCTGACACCTATCGCAGTGACCGCAAAGATTACAGCATGAAAGAAATCACTGTCGCGGCGCCTGCGGGATCCGACCAGGGCAAATTGCAGCAGGCATTGACGCAGGGACGCATCATCGGCGAATCGCAAAACTTTACCCGCGAACTGGTGAACGAGCCCAGCAACAAGCTCACGCCCACCATGCTCGCCGATCGCGCCAAAAAGATGTGCGACAGCGTGGGCCTGAAGTGCGAACTCATGGGCCCGGCAAAAATCAGGGAGATGAAGATGGGCGCATTCTGGAGCGTGGCCCAGGGCTCCGAAGAAGAGCCCCGCCTCATTGTTATGCGATATGAGCCAGAAGGAGCGCCGGAAAAACCCGTGCTGGGCCTGGTTGGAAAAGGCGTTACATTCGATACCGGCGGCATCTCCATCAAGCCTGCCGACGGCATGGAAAAGATGAAATACGACATGGCGGGCGGCGCGGCGATGATCGGCGCCATGCGCGCCATTGCCATGCTTAAGCCAAAAGTCAAAGTCATCGGCATTGTCTGCGCCACGGAAAACATGCCCAGCGGCACCGCGCAGAAACCGGGCGACGTACAGATTGCCATGTCCGGCAAATCCATTGAGATCATTAATACGGATGCGGAAGGCCGGCTTGTGCTGGCAGACGGCCTGTTTTACGCGCGCACTCTTGGCTGCACACACCTGATTGACGCCGCCACTCTTACCGGCGCTTGCGTGGTGGCGCTGGGTCACGCCAACGCCGGCGTCTTTGCCAACGATGAAGATGCGTACCAGCACTTTACCCGCGCGCTGCAACGGTCGGGCGAAAAATTCTGGCGTCTGCCTCTGGACCAGGAATATCTTGACCAGATCCGCTCCAATATCGCCGACCTGATGAACACCGGCGGACGCTACGGCGGCGCCAGTACCGCAGCCGTCTTTCTAAAAGAGTTTGTTGAGGATACGCCCTGGCTGCATCTGGACATCGCCGGGACAGCCTGGATGGACGAGAACAAAAGCTGGATCGCGAAAGGCCCTTCAGGGATCGCCGTGCGGAGTCTGGTGGAGTTTGTCAGGAGTTTTGAGTAAGAGATTTGGTAAATAGGTAAGTTGGTAAATGAAAACCGACCCAAGCTTCGCACCGGGTCGGTTGTTCTGGTGCTAGAGCACGTCACTCAATTCGGAATTGTAATCCTTACTTAGGCCGTTTTCGTTTTGCCTGACCGCAAATCCCTCAGCAGCTTCGCAAATGCTGTCTGATAATGATCCTGCTCCTTCCATCGGCTAAAGTCCGGGATAAGGTATTCGCGAATCTCTACTGCCAGGTCCTTCCCCAGATCGCCGTCAAAACACTCCCATTCGCGCAATTCGTCAAACGGCACCAGTGAAACCGGAAATAACACGTCTCTCTTTTCTTGCTTCTGGCGTTTTGCGGCCTTCCTGATCTCAGTCTTTACCCATTCGCTCTTCATGCTGTCCGGGGAGAGAATCAGCAGCAGCTTCTCATGCAAGCAAATCGCCTGGTCGATCTGCTCATAAAGTTTTTTCCCACCCTGGCCATCGTGCGGAGCAAACCAGCAGCGTACTCTTGTTTTGCAGGTCAGCATACAGCCGTTCCGCGAACAACTGGCCTTTAGATGAGTAGCTGATGAAGCAGGAATAGAACTCGATTGGCAACATAGCGGCCACCAGGGCCTTCATATTGCTAGAGGAAAAGCCGGAATGAGCAGAGCATCGCAGATTTTTATAGCAGATGACTAAAAGGCTCGTGTTGTGGGAACTGTTGAAATCACGACAGATTTTAATTTTGGTGACCAACACCACATCAAATCTCCCAAAAGGAACAAATGATAAGCCACAAGCAAGTTTTTATTGCGATGGCATTTTGAGTGGATTTTTCGTCGACAAGTTTTGTCATTACTACCAATCCCATTCAACTATATAGGAGTTGCCGAGCGCTGGGTGTCTCACGGTCCAACGAAGTGTGTTAGGGACGGTTCTATCAATATCCCTTGGCGCAGGTTCAAAAGGATGTGCGCTTACGCCATCAACATTGGCATATTGCGCAAAATGAAAATTTTTTCCTGTTTTTGTGGGATTAAATTTGATTATAAGTGTTGTCTCTAGTGTAGGCTGAAAGATATCTAGATATAAGTCTTCGTGCGATGGATCGCTAAAAGAGCCATTCCGAACCGTTCTCATGTGCAAGGGGAATGGTATGTCGAGCTTCTCATTACTTATATCGAACAAGACATCATATTTATTGTAGACAGGGCCACGGTTAACGTTGATAGTCACCTTTCGATAGGTAGGTGACGGGTGTGTCCTTGACGTAAATATTGGTTCTCCGCCTGAAGTTGCCACGCGCTTTGCAAAAACAAGGGCATCCTTCCGAACCCGCCGAACCATCATGTCAGTATCCCACGTGACTTGACAACAATTTTCTTTATTAGCCCCATTTGCAGGTGTCCACTGAGAAAAATCCACGGTGTGCTTAGCCGAGACAACCTCGACCCCAGGGTAGATCTGCACGATGTTGTCATCCGGGAGTCTTCCGTTCCATTTACCCACAGCAGGTTGGGATCCAGCTTGCATACGGAAGGTTGCGTCAAGGAAGATTACGATGACGATGAAACAAGCGATCATAAAAGCCAAGAACAAATAAAGGTGAATTCTCGCTCTGATCCATTCGCTGGCTGTCATTCCACCCTTAAGCGTTGGTCCCATCGCGATTCGCAGAGCCTGTTCCCGCCTTGATTCCGGAATATTTTTGAGTTTTTTAAGAATATTTCGCTGCCTAGTCACTGACCAAGCGATGGCAACAAACGCCCCAACCGAGATGCAATATGCAACCAATGCAAGCGGACTTGATGCCGCCGACGGTATAGCGTTAAAGATTCGGGACCAGTTCATTGTTTAGTGACTCCTAGCTTTTTGGTTTTATACTACAGTTCAACGCAACTGGGCCGATTTTAGGCGTATGGTCAACAAATTCATCCATGTCGCAGGAGGCGACGACTTGGCAATGATTTAACGTGTTGTGACACGCTGGGAGTATAAGGAAAGCAACTTCCTTGGCATGCTCCAACTGGCCTGCATCCTCATCCTTCTGCGGAGGGGTTTTTGAGATGCGCTCTAGCCGCATTCTAACCCAACACCATAACGATACCACTTGACATACCTTTATCTATATGTGACATTTGGGTCATAATGAACCGATACTCAACGCGTCAAGCCGCAACGAAACTCGGAATATCGCACAATACTTTGGCGCGTCACATCGCCTCCGGCAAACTTCCGGCGCCCGAGGCCATAATTCCCGGCATACGTCCAACGCATGTCTGGACAGAAGCCGAAATCGAACAGGTCCGCCAACTCCTGCCTAAGATCGCCAATGGCAGGAAAACCAGGTATGAGAAGCTGCGCAGGAAAGAGTCGCAGACGGGGGCGCCTGCGCTCCAAAAGAAGAAACAACCTAAAAAGAAGAGAACCACTACCAAAACGGCCAAAAGCTAACGGCTAAGAGACAAAAGCCAATGGCTGACCCCGCAAGCCTGACCTTGCGGGCAACACAAAGCTAACGGGCTGCGCCCGGTGTACTCAGCACCGAACGCGCCCTAACCACACGACCTGCATGGAGGCAGGCAATATGGCTACAAATAAAGCTAAACGCTCCATCCACTTGACGCAACCCAACCCCAAACCCGCCGCACCCGCGCCGGTGAAGCCCCACGTTTATTACACCATTGCTGAATTGAACGCCGGACTGGAAAAGGCCATCCACAACCTGCACATGCTCCAGAGCAACGGCATGTTCGGCGCTTCCGACCTGGCCGAGATGTACCGCGCTCTTCGTGGCATTCACGCGCGTGCCAACAGACAGTTGATCATGGCCTTGAACGAGCGCGAAACCGCCAACGCCGCCCACTTCCAACCGCCTCGCATTGAGCCGGAAAGCCACTAAGACCAGTTTCAGAGTTGCCGAAAAACCCAGCGGCAGAAAAAAGGCGCATGCAAAAATGCATGCGCCTTTTTCAAGCTTACTTGCTGTCTATCGTCTGCCGAACTGGAAGTCGATATGCGTGCCGTCATTCAGGTCAATGCGGAACACATAGGTAAATCCACCGGCCAGTTGTTTGCTATCAATGCGGAACAGCCAGAGCTGGTCTTCACCGAAGGCAAAGCCGTTGGTGCCCGGCTTGGGATCAACCGGCAAGTCGACCGAAGTGTTCAGGGTGCCCTGAATCTTGTTGGTCAGCCGGATGGTCGGAGTCACGCCTGTGCTCTGCGAAACGCCATTGGCGTCACACACACGGAACTTTACATCGATGGGGCCATTGCCGTTGAAGACGCTGGAGCCATCAGCGTTGATCGGATGGAGGACCTGGTGCGAGGGTTCCTTGTCTTTCACGCACGCGCCGTCCGGAGCAAAGATGATATGCAAGGTTCCAGCGACGTAGGTGATGGCGTAGTTGGTTGAGGTTTGTCCGGAGCAGGTGATGGGATAGCCGCCCACCGGGCTGTTGGTGACTGCCGTGGTGGTGCAGTTCAGCACGCCGCTAAGCACGCCTGGACCCTCACCCAGTACAAAGCCGCTGTAGCTGGCGGTGAATGTGGCCGGATTGGGCGCGTTCAGGATCTTGGTTGCATCGTTGCCGGTGATGGTGAGAGGCGCTGGGTTCACCACAAAATCGACAGGCACCGAGGAGCTGACATCAAAGATGCCGTCGCCATTGTAGGTTGCGGTGATGGGATGCGTTCCCGCCGAGAGCAGATTCGTGCTGACGCTGGCCGTGAAAGGGCCGGTGCCGGTCAGGCTGGCCGAACCCAGAGTGAGCGAGCCATCGGTGAAGGTAACCGTTCCTGTTGGGTTCGAAAGCACGCCATTCGGATTGACGGTGGCAGTAAAGGTGACGTTTCCGCCATAAACCGACGGGCTGGGCGAAGCAGTCACTGTGACCAGAGCCTGCGCTTTGGCGGCTGCGTTCTCCCATGCGCCGCGTCCGTGGGTGGCGATGCGCACCAGGCGGTTGGGGCCCTGGAAAGCCATATCAAATACGGCGACGCGCGGCAGTCCGGTGCCGAACGGGTTCCAGGTAGTGCCGCCGTCAGAGGAGACGAACACGCCGATGTCACTGCCCGCATACAGCATGTTGGAGTTCAGCGGATCGATGACAAAGCTGTTGAACGGCACGTCAGGAAGGCCGATGGCAGCGTTGGTCCATGTGGGCGGGGCTGCGTTGAGGTTGGTGGTCTTCCAGATTTGCTGGCCCGCGATACCGAAGCCGGAGAACGTTACGTAGGCCGTATTCGGGTTGTTGGGGTCGATGACAGCGCGGGAAACATACTTGATCGGCATGGCCGCGCTTCTGACATTGACGAGCGGGTTGGCGCCCGTGGTGGTGGCGAAAATCCCACCGTTGCGCAAGCCGACAATCCTCACGTTGTCATTCTGCCGGGAAATGCCGATGGCGCTGACGGCAACGCCCGCCTGGAACGGGCCCTGACTGACCAGCGTCATGGTGGAACCACGGTCGACGGAACGATAGAGGCGATCCGTACCGAAGTACAACGTGTTCGGCGTTCCCGGTCCGAGCGTCATGGGAGCGTAGAAGAGCACGGCATCGGCGCAACGGAAGCCGTTATTGGCTACGGTGCCGTTGCAGCCCAGGAAGCCCCAGCCATTGTCGTGGGCATTGGCGGTCGTGGTAACGCGCCCGAAGCCGATGAGATTGTTGGTCTGATTGAAATAGGTGTGATACATGGTCACGTTCGTCGTATCTGTAGCACTCTGGTCGATCAGGGCAAAGCCGCCGTCGCCAAAATCAGCACGTGTCCAGGTAGCGTCTGGCTGGTAGAAGGGCGTTCCGTTGTCCTGCGTGCCGCCGATGGAGAAATTACGGTCGGTAGGATGCACGGCAATACTCTGGAATTGGGTTGCATTGAATCCTGCGGTGTTGATGCTGGACCAGGTCGTACCCTGGTTGGAGGACCGCCATACGCCGCCATCGCTGCCGAAATAGACAACGTTCGAATTGGACGGAGCTACAGTAACAGCATGCGTATCGGCATGCAGGCCGGTGTCAATGCGGGTAAAGTTTGTGCCATCCAGCGAACGTGTAAGCACGTTGGCACGGCAGGTGGCGCGTGGCGGATTCACGTTAGCGTTGGCTGCTCCGCCCAGATAAATGATGTTTGAATTGGTGGGATCCATGGCCGGCGCCATGTCATAGAAGCATTGCCCGTTGCAGAAGCCGCTGGTTTGCGGGATGCCCGCATTGAATGTAACTCCACCATCCGTTGAACGCCGCACAACACCCGGAGCGCCGCAGTTTGTTCCAATGGTGTTTCCGGTAAGCTCGCCTGTAGCCGCCAGAATGGTGGTCACGCCGCCCACAGTGTTTGAAGCCAGCTTGATCTGGATAGTGGCCGTCGCCGTGCCCACTACCTGTTGGTTGGTGAAAAGCGGGATGGGATCAAAAGCGTTGGTGGTGCGCCAGATGCCGCCGTCATTGCCTCCAGTGCTGAAGCCGTTCACGCCCGCCAGCAGAATGTTGGGTGTGGCGCCAAAAACAATGTCCGTGATGCCGCGGTTTCCGGCGTTCGCGGGCTGCACCGTGATTTTGGTGAACGTCGGGTTCGCGGACATGAAATTCGTGGAACGATAGAGACCGCGCGAAGGCAGATTGGCCGTGATCACGGAAGGAATTGAGTCCGCGCCAATGCCGCCGATGCCCGAAGTTGTTGCGACAAAAACAATGTTGTCATCGGTGGGGCTGACCAGCACGCGAGTAATGGCGCGTCCGGTAAAAATGTCGTTATTGCCGCCATCCTTATTAAAAGGACCAAGCAGTTGTGGCGTTGTATCAGCGTTCTTGATTACATACACGCCTACGCCGAAGAAGCTGTCTGCTGAGAGATTGCCTTCGCCGGTGCCGACGACCAGGGTCGTGGGATCAAGCGGATCAATGGCGATGGAGCCAATAGCAAGCGAGAGTGCGCTGTCCATCAGCGGGGTCCATGAAGTTCCGCCGTTGAGTGAGCGATAAAGACCGCCCTGGGCCGTTCCTACATAGACAATGTCTGCGTTTGTCGGGTGGACCGCAATCACGGTCACGCGTCCGCTCACGGCCTGGCTGACCGCGGTGGTCTGCCCGTTCGGGATTGGCGCTGGACCAAGCGGCGTCCATGGAGCCAGCAGGCTGGCGGGAAGAATTGGCGCCTGGGCGCTGGGAGTCGTCGGACCAACAAAGTTCGGGTCGCCTGAGCCGCTGGCAACAGCATTCTGTATCTGTTTCTCGCGGTTCTGCATTACATTGATCGCGCCATTCCGCAGCTCCGGCTGGAACTCGGGGTCCATCAGTCCACGCAAACGGCGATTGTGCGCGTTTCTCATGCGCAGGTAAAACTCGGGGTCCACGGTGCCGCGGGCGAAGACCGGTATGTCGGCGCTGTCCGTGTCATTGTCCAACTCGATGCGGTCGGGTTCGGGCGCTGCGTTGGGATCCGCAGGCGTTGCGCTTGGATCGTCAGTGGCGGCGCCGGCTGCGGGCGTCGGGCTTGCCGTGGGATCGGGTGTGGGAGTTGCTTGCGGGTCAGGCGCCTGACCAAAAGCGGATGTGGCAAACAAAAGGCAGATGAAAACGGACAGAGCTATATACAACGCACGGGGGGAGAGCTTGCGCATCGTTGACTCCAACGGATCTGATTTTTGGGTACCCTGGGAAATAGCCTGTCTATACAACTTCATGCCTGTAAGACAGGGTGCAGGCCGGAAGACAGCTCTGAAGTTGCGACCAAAAGTATCATTGAAGCTAGTAGGAAAAGCAATGGCCGCGGGACCCGCGTAAATCGCGGGGTCGGGAGGGGTGAAAGCATCGCAGGACGATAGTTAAGCAGTGTGGGGGCAGGGACTAGACGGACGAGGGTGTAACGCGCAGCAGTCCACCCACAGGGATCGGCCACCCGGCCACTATGTGTAAAAGAAAAACGTGTAAAAGAAAACGGCTGGCAGCGTCAACTGCCAGCCGGTCAGATTTATCTTTCATTAGCGTTTAGCGATGGCCGCCGCCACGCGACCCACCGCCGCCATGAGAGCCGCCGCCACTATTATGGGAGCCACCACCATACGACCGGCCGCCACCATGGGACCCGCCACTGCCATAAGATCGACCGCCACCGTGGGACTCGCCACGTCCGTAAGATCGGCCGCCACCGTTGAACCGGCCACCATCGCGGAAAGCCCGGTCTCCGCCATTGTTGAAGCTACGGTACCCGCTGTTACGGAATCCCTCGCCGCCGCGGAAACGCCCATGATCGTCGTCTCTGCCGCGGCCTCTAAAATCATCACGGTCCCTGAAACCTCGGCCTCTAAAATCATCGCGGTCCCTGAACCCTCGACCTCTAAAGTCGTCGCGGTCTCTAAATCGCCGGTCGTCGCCCCGGAAACTCCGGAATCCATCGCCACGGAACCTGTCTTCATGGAAGCGTACAAATTCGCGATGGAAGCCAAAGCCACGGTTCACATAAAAGGGCCGGTAGAAGCCAGCATGCGTGTAGTAGAAGTTGTACCAGGGCCCCGCGCCGATGAAGATACCGTCCGCGAACCATTCAGGGCCGTAGTATCCGTAAGGCGCGCAGCCGAATGGATAAGCGGGATAAAACCCGTACTCGCACACCGGAGGCGCATTGTAAATGCCGTAACTCGGCCCTATCTGTACGCCGATTGCAATCTGTGCTTGTGAATACGCTGCGGGCAGAGCCAGAAGCACCAGCAGGGCAACATATTTTAGATATCGCATTTGGGTCTCCCTCAACTGCCGCCGGGCGTCGCAGCGGATACTGGCCCGAACCTTAAATCATTGCCAGCATCCATTCGCTTGCCGCGTGACCTTAACCCGGCTTAACCTGCTTTGTACATCCAGTGCAAACGCCAAAACTCTCAGATAGTTGTGCTCCGCGGCTTCTCCCGAACAACTCTTTGCCAAGCGTTAACATATCTTTACAGAATATTGGGAAGCACTACATTCATTTAGATGCCGCTCGAAGCGAAAACGGATATCAGCTAAGTCGCCAAGGGCTTGTCATGCAGGGGATTTATGCAGCATTTTATGCAGGGCGTTTTATGCAGGGCGTTTTAAAGATCGTCGCGGTGCGCGGCGTACAAGTGTAAGGCGCATGCAGCAATGCATGCGCCTTTTTTGTGCTTGATACGGCTTAGTGGTTTTCAGGTTCAGGAGAAAGCTGCGGGGAGTGGCGTGCGTTGGAAGTTTCGCGTTCGTTCAAGGCCATGATCAACTGGCGATTGGCACGCGCGTGAATGCCGCGAAGAACGCGGTACATCTCGGCCAGGCCGGAAGCGCCGAACAAACCGTTGCTTTGCAGCATGTGCAGGTTGTGGATGGCCTTTTCCAGTCCGGCGTTCAATTCAGCAATGGCGTAATAGACGTGGGGCTTAACGGGCGCCAGTGCGGGTTTGCGGTTGGGCTGCTGCGCTTGGGGTTGAGGTTGCGCCAAGTGGATGGAGCGTTTAGCTTTATTCGTAGCCATATTGCCTGCCTCCATGCAGGTGTGTGGTTAGGGCGCGTTCGGTGTTGAAGCACCGGGCGCTGCCCGTTAGGTTTTGGTTTTAGCCATTAGCTCTTGGCCTTTGGCTTCTTCTTTGCGGGTTTACGTTGCTTGTGTGGCACAGCCGCCCTCGGCTGTGCTTTCTCTTTTGTTTTGACTGACTGCTGATTGCTGAGTGCTGACTGCTTCTTCTTGTAACGGGTTTTCCTGCCGTTGGCGATCTTGGGCAGAAGCTGGCGGACGTGCTCGATTTCGGCCTCGGTCCAAATCTGGGTTGTGGTCCTTCCTGCAATCTCTGCCTGCGGGCCGGGAACTTTTCCTACCACAATGTAAGTTGCCAACGTCGTATGAGGAATCCCCAACCTTTTCGCCGCTTCGCGTGTCGAATAATAAAGCATTCTCGTTAAATTGTACGAGATATAAACACTTGATGTCAAGTATTCCGCAATTTAAACCGTACTAGGCTCCGGGGAAAAAGAGGTGTGGTAAAGTTCGACAGTTAATTACAAGAACCGAAACTGCCCAGAAAGGAGAGACGCGCTAATGGCTTCGGAAGCAAGAGTACTGCCACGATGGTCTGCTCTGAAACCCATGGTGAGGCGATTTTCAGTTATAACCGCCCAGTCACTCGTTATGATAGCGTGTGTTGCGAGTGCCATCCTCATAACCGACAGGAGGGGTATTACAGCTCGTGAGTATTTTCTGTTTACTCCTTTAGTGCTTGGGTGTGCTGTTGCTGCGCTGGCTTTTCCACTTTGGGCGCTTGTTCGGGAGTGGTTCAAGTGGCGGTCCAGTCTTTTGGAAAGTGAAACATACTTAGTTCTATTCACTGCTGCGCTTTGTTTGTCTACTTGGTTTGGATTGGCTAACTACACGCTATATTTCTTAGACAGTAGCTCCTTTAATGCTGATAAACAGCTAGAGCAAGTTTTTGCAGAATCACAAGAGAGGGAGTGGCAGCAACATTTAACTGATTCTGCTCGCGTCGTTCGAACTTGTGAAGAGATAGTGCGCCTTTTACAGCAAGAACCCGGCGAAGTGCTCCAGCTCTCGAAGGTGACACATGATCTATACCGAACCGACTTAAAAGGCTCAGATGTTGAGATTAGTTACATTCTTTTTCCGAACTGGGATAAGTTTCCTCCCCCTAAAATACCCCCTGGCATAGTCAGTTACGTACAATCCTTATCAGCGAAGGCTGGAACGGAAACAATCTCATTTAGGCTTATGAAGGGCGACCTCGATGAGCCTTACGGGAAATACATCTTTCACCCCGAAATCGGAATTCCCAAGTCGCTTTTGATTGCAACTTTCCGGGAGAAGGCAAAATGGGAGTACGACGCTTGGGTGAGTCCAATGAAATCGGGAATAACCCGGCGGCCAATTCCGTTATCACTTTTTCTTTATCAAGCTGTAATGGACACCATTGGAGCTAGTCCCAAATATTTCAGCCCTGCAACTTTTGCGTCACGCCTGTTGGCTCTTGTCTATGCTCTTTGCAAGTTTGTCTTTTTCGGGATGCTAGTCGCTGCCTTGATGAAGCAGTTTAAACCGATCAAACCAGATGAAGCAAAGGAAGTGCATGCCTAAAACAGAGTGCATCCGAAGGGGCTCGTGTGAACAATTTGCCGTAGCTGCTCTAATTTTGTCTCCGTGCTGTTCAAATCTATCTTCAAAGGTTGCACGTCGACTAACATTAACGCCGGAGTAGGATCTATTGCGCTCCGCTTCGCTACGCGCCGGGCCTACGGCAGTAAGGAAGGTGAGGATGTGGCCAACAAAGCCCACGTGAAGGTTCTAAAGAAAGGCACCGAGGTCTGGAACAAGTGGCGTAAAGAGAAGCCAGAGACTGAGATAGATCTCCGCAAGGCAAATCTTCATTTAGCGGATCTTAGCGCGGCAAACCTAAGCGGAGCGAACCTCAGAAGGGCGGATCTCAGCAGAACAAACCTCAGTGGGGCAGTCCTCAGCGCAGCGAACTTCAGCGCAGCGAAACTCGTCGGCGCGAATCTTAGCGAGACGGACCTCAGCGGGGCGGACCTCAGCGGGGCTAGACTCGACTGGGCGAAGCTCAGTAGGGCGAACCTCAGCGGCGCCCACCTCAGCAAGGCGAACCTCAGCGGGGCCCACCTCAACCAGGTGGATTTGAGCGGGGCATTCCTTGGCAATGCGGACCTCAGTGGGGCGATTCTGTACCGGGCAGACCTCCACGATGCAGACCTCAGCGGGGCGAACCTCTTCAGTGCGGACCTCCGCGGGGCGGATCTCAGAGAGGCGGATCTGAGCGAGGCGGAGGTAAGCGGCACTAGATTTGCAGGTGTTGATCTCAGCCAAACGAAAGGCCTGGAGACGGTCTACCATCTCGGGCCTTCGGAAATCAGTATCAGCACCATCTATCTGTCCCAAGGCAAGATTCCGTTTGAGTTTCTGCGCGGCGCCGGCGTCCCCGACAATTTTATTGAGTACATGCATTCCCTAACCGGAACAGCATTCGAGTTCTACTCCTGCTTTATCAGTTACTCCTCCAAAGACCAGCCGTTTGCTGAGCGTATATATGCTGACCTGCAAGCCAACGGAGTACGCTGCTGGTTTGCCCCGCACGATGCCCACAGCGGCCAAAAGCTTCACCAGCAGATCGACCAGGCCATCCGCCTGCACGAGAAGCTGTTGCTAATTCTCTCCACGGACAGCATGAAGAGCGAGTGGGTAAAGACCGAGATCAAGAAGGCCGCGAAGCGCCAGGCGCAGGAAAAGAAAGACGTGTTGTTCCCGGTTTCGCTGGCGCCGTTTGACGAGTTGCGCGAGTGGGAGTGTTTTGACGGCGATCTGGGGAGGGACCTGGGAGCAGAGATCCGCGAATACCTGATCCCGGACTTCAGCCGGTGGAAGGAGCACGATCATTATCAGACGGCCTTTGCGAAGCTGCTAAGGGATTTGCGGTCAGGGAAGACGAAAACGGGGTAGGTTGTGGGCGCTTCGCTACGCTGCGCGCCGGGCCTTCGGCAGAGCGGAAGGGTTTCGCTCTTTGCTAACCCCGCACTTACCACCTCAGCGCGCGTGGCGCGCCTCGGCGCCGTGCGGGGCTAACTTATGGTCGCGCCTCCGGCGCTTGGTTTGTCGCAGCGGGGACAGAACGGCGTGCCTTGGGACAAACGCTAAAATGCGGACAAGTTCTAATGATGGAGTATCCCCACAACTAGCTTGCACTTCTTACCGATACCGTTGCCCAGGGCTTAACCACCGATCCGTGCCAGAACCGCCTCCTTCCCAGTAGCGGCGGCGAATCTCCGCCCAGCCATCGTTTTGCAGACGTCCCATATAACCGCCTTCCCTGATCGACTGCCCTTCTGTCTCCCGAGGCAAAAAGCGGGATGCATCGAACGCGAATGATAGTTGTATGCCAGGCGCAATCAGCTCTGTTCCGACATTGGGTTGATCGGGAACCATCGCCATCGGCGCGGGCGAAGGCATCGGCGCGGGCGAAGGCATTGGCGTGGGTGAGGGTGTTGGCGTGGGCGTAGGCGATGGCATCGGTGAGCCGGGCGCGGCAATCACCTGGACCAGATATTGTGACTGAAAGGAGATAGTGTCTCCTACGGCGCTCGGCGTCCATACCGGTCCGGAAAACATCTGCAAGGTGTAGCAGGCGTTGGCGCCGGGCACATTGGCGGCATTGCTGGTCCGGTTCCAATTGATCGCCATGTTGTTCGCGAGAGGCCGGTCCTGCAGGAAAGTTACGTCGGGGTTCTGCCCCAAGATTGTGCCGTTCACCAAAAAGTCGGCTGTCGCCAGAGTGGCAGCATTATTCGATGAAACTGTCGTGCTGCCCGAAATAGTGACGGCCAGGTTCTCCGCCGGGACCCCCAGACAGAAGCGCCGGGTGGCCGTCCATGTTGTGTCCACCATGGTCCGGCCATCCACCGAGGTAATGGTGTAAGCATAGTCGACCATAAAACCATTGGGGAGTTGCGTTCTCGTCAGCTTGGCAAAGTTGTCGGTTACGGTATAGACCCCTGCAACACCGGGAATGGCCTGAAAGCCGATGGCATTGTTGCCAAAGTTGGGTATGGCGGCAGCACAGATTGCGAAAACAACCGAGAGCACGGCGATGAATATCAATCTACGTCCACAGACAGACATGACAAACCTCCTTCAAACTTGCAAAAGGCGCACAAGATTTGTTTGTTGGGTGGAATTTCAGGAAGAGTGTTTGCTGCTGGCCAATCCTGACGTGCCGGAACAGATCCGGCAGGACACTCTGACGTAAAAAGCTAGCCAGCCGTCTCATCGAAGTCAAGGAAAAAGCTGGCAGGCCAATACAATAGTTCCAGTTTGGAATCGGCCCCCTCATAAAGCGTTGCTACCACCACAGAATCTGCGCGATCTTTCCCTCCGCCGTAACGGTAAAGCTGAACCAGCGCGTGGCATTGCCCAGCACGGCCTTGTAGCGCAAAATACGGCCGTCACCTGTTCTCTCACTCTCGCCCAGCGTGAAAGCGCTGATCTCGCCGTCAGCGCAGATCCATGGCCAGACCTCTTTTCCTATGGCGGTTTTCAGGAAGAGCTGCATTGCCGGCGTGAACTGGTTTGGATCGGCCTTGCCGGCGCAGAGGTCTACGAGTGTTTTCTTCAGCATCTGAGATGTATTGGCATCCGGATCGGCCCCCAGGCTCTTCGGTCTGGCCAGTTCGGGGACGTACATGCCCGCCACGTCAATTGCCAGGTGATCGATAACACGGTCGGCATGATTGGTCAGCAGAATGACGGTCAGTTTGTCGTCCGTGAAACGATAGATGGCTGACGAGAATCCCGGCGTGCCGCCGGTGTGCGCTACAACATGATGCCCGTGATATGTGTCCACGAACCAGCCGAAACCGTAGTTGTAGGGAGCAATGGCCCCGCCTGCGGCTTTGGCGGGCGTCCACATCTGGTCCAGGCTCGATCTCTTGAGCAGCTTCTCGCCGTAAAGCGCGGCATCCCATTTCGCCAGGTCGCCGGCCGTGGATACGATGGAGCCTGCACCATAGGCATTCTCCGTGAGCGCGGGGCGGTTCTTGAGACTGTTTGCGGTCCATTCATACCCGGCAGCCCGGCCCTGAATGATGGTTGCCGGTTCGCCGCTGCGGCTCGCCCGCATGCCCAGCGGCTGGAATATCCGCTCATCCAGAAACTCCCAGTAGGACTTCCCGCTCGCCTTCTCGATAATGTTGCCCAGCAGGATATAGGCCGTGTTGCTATACGCCCAGGTCTCGCCGGGCTGAAACTCCAACTGCCGCAGGCGCGCGAAAAAGAGACGCGCAATGTCATCATGCGATTGGCCAGGGCGCGCCGTTGCTTCAAACATGCCGGGCACCAGGAGATAGTTCTGTATCCCCGAAGAATGGGTCAGCAAATGCCGGATGGTCACGCTGCTCCATGACTCTGGGACACCGGTAAGATACTTGCTGATCTTTTCATCCAGGCCGACCTTCCCTTCCTCCACCAGCATCATGATGGCGGTGGCGGTGAACTGCTTGGTGATCGACCCGATCTCAAATACCGTGTCATTCTTAACTGGTGCGTTCAACTCCACGTTGGCCAGTCCATAGCTGTGCAGCTTGGCAATGCGTCCGTCGCGAACCACGGCCAGGGAAACGCCAGGGATGTGCAACTGCTGCATCTGGGCTTCAATGTAGGTATCAACTTCATCGGCCCTGGCGGACACTGACAACCACGACAACAACAGAATCACGACCGTTCTGCGGTAATTCACGGCTTCTCCTCAGGCGTGATAACTCTACACCAGCTCCCGGACTTGGCGTATGCGAGCCGATCCATCGCAAAAGAGGTTCCCAGGGGACTGCCTGAATGCTCGCTCTCGGACACCTTTGTTGTATGTAACTCTCGTAATGGTCCGCCACGGCGGCAAACCGACTCGCCCCTCGTCCGTCTTATACAATGACCGAATCGTCCGGGAGGAGAGGATACGAATGCGCAAATTTCTGTCGCACCACCCTTTAATGTCTCTGATTGCGATGCTTTTGCTTACCGCCGCGTGCGCCCTGGGACAGGCCCCCAAACCAGCGCCAGCCGGCACTGAATCCGCCAGGGAGCGAGCCGCGCCCAGGTTCGATATCGCCAACATCGATAAGACCGCCGATCCCTGCGTGGACTTTTATCAGTACGCCTGCGGCAACTGGATCAAGAACAATCCGATTCCGGGCGACCAGTCGTCATGGGAGAGCTTTGGCGAGGTGTATGAGCACAACCTGGTGGTGTTGCGGCAGGTGTTGGAGAAGGCCAGCGCGAATGATCCGGCGCGCAGCGCCGTGCAGCAGAAGATCGGCGACTTTTATGCTTCATGCATGGATGAGGCCGCTGCCAACAAGGCCGGATACAAACCTTTGCAGCCGGAGTTGGAGCGGATCGCCGCGGTAAAAGACAAGACGCAGATGATTGAGTTGATGTCGCACGAGCAGATGCTTGGTCCGAATCCGCTAATGGGCTTTGGCGCAGGACCTGACCTGCATAACGCCGAGATGACGACGGCCGCCATCGACCAGTCTGGGCTCAGCCTGCCCGACCGCGACTACTACCTGAAAGACGATGCGCCGACGCTGGCGATCCGCAAGGCGTTTGTCGATCACATGAAGAAGCTGTTTAGCCTGATTGGGCAGAGCCCGGAGCAATCGGCGAAGAGCGCTGACACGGTATTAAAGATTGAAACCGAACTGGCCAAAGCGTACATGGAACGCACGCTGAGGCGCGATCCGAAGAACCGCGATCATAAAATGTCTGTCGCCGCGGCTGAGGCGCTGGGGCCGAATTTCCATCTGGACCGCTATTTTGCCGCCAGCGGTGCACCGGCTTTTACTGAGCTGAACGTCGGCAACCCTGACTTCTTTAAGAACGTGAACGCGGTGATTGAGTCCACGCCTCTGGATGCCTGGAAGACCTACATGACGTGGCAGATGGTCAGCAATGCCGCGGCGTGGCTGTCAGATGATTTCGTCCAGGAGGATTTCAAATTTCAGCAGGCCATCACCGGACAAAAAGAGCTACAGGTACGCTGGAAACGCTGCGTCAACGCCACGGACGGCGCGCTGGGCGAAGCCCTTGGCCAACCCTACGTGGATGCCACCTTCGGCGTGGAAGGCAAGCAGCGCATGCTCAAGATGGTGGATGCGCTGGAAACCGCGTTGAAGCGGGACATCACAGAGCTGCCCTGGATGACCGAGACCACTAAAAAAGAAGGCTTGGTCAAACTGGCGGCTATCCGCAACAAAATTGGCTATCCGGACAAGTGGCGCGACTACAGCAAGCTCACCATCGCGCGCGGCGATCTGCTGGGCAATATCTATCGCGCCAGCGAATTTGAGACTCGGCGTCGTTTGCAGAAAATCGGCAAGCCCGTGGACCAGCTCGAATGGAATATGACTCCTCCAACCGTGAATGCTTATTACAGCGGAAGCCACAATGAAATTGTCTTCCCTGCCGGCATTCTTCAGCCGCCATTCTTTGATCGCACACTCGATGACTCCGTGAATATGGGCGGCATTGGTTTGGTCATCGGCCACGAACTGACCCACGGTTTTGACGATCAGGGGCGCAAGTTTGATCCCAAAGGCAATCTGCGTGACTGGTGGACCGCTGAAGACGGCAAGGAGTTTGAAAAACGCGCCAGCTGTGTTTCCGATGAATACTCAAGCTTCACCGCGGTTGACGATCTCAAACTGAACGGCAAGCTTACTCTGGGAGAGAACACGGCAGATAATGGCGGAGCACGCATCGCTCTCATGGCCTTGCATGATCTGATGGCCCAGGCCAAACAGGACCCGGACAAGAAGATTGACGGCTACACGCCCGATCAGCGTTTCTTCCTGGGCTTTGGCCGCGTGTGGTGCCAGAACATCACGCCCGAGCTGTCACGCATGCTGGTGCGCGTGGACCCACATTCTCCCGGACGCTGGCGCGTGAACGGCGTGGTGCGCAACATGCCGGAATTCCAGAAGGCCTTCGGCTGCAAGGCCGGTCAGCCCATGGCGCCGGAGAACGCATGCAGAGTGTGGTAAAGCGCAACCTATAGCTCTAGAAAACCAAGCTTTGGCACATAAGCGCCACACTCAAACTCACGTCTCGTGACGGGTGTTGGCCGGCGTCTCCTTGGGTGGAAAACTGATCTGGATCGCATGTCCATTGTTCACGATCAACAGCGGCGATGTCTGGAAACGAAATTGGATTTCAGACAGCGCCGCGCGGTTCGCGCTGTTTTGCATTTGCCGTCCAGACCAGCCAGAATAAAGCGTGGCCGAAAGAACAATCGTGAATGACGTCCAGACGAATGCAGAGGTCTCCACTGTCCGCAATGCGGCAGGCGTTGAGTATTCCCGCAGACTCAACCAGCGGCAGGCGCAGGCAGCCCGCCTCCAGCGCCGGCATCTGTGCCTGGGCAATATACGCATTGCCGTGTTCATTGGAATCATCGTTCTTAGCTGGGTCACGGGGAAAACCGGCTCGCCCTCCGTTTATTGGTTGCTTGCGCCGATCCTCCTCTTTATAGCTCTCGTCATCGCCCACCGGAGAGTAGTCCGCGCCATGACCATGGCCAAACGTGCCATGGATGTCTATAGCCGGGGGCTGGCACGGATGGAAGACCGTTGGTCCGGAAGCGGCGAGACCGGTGAGGACTTTAAAGATCCCCTCCATTTATATGCAGAGGACCTGGACATTCTGGGCGAAGGCAGCCTCTTCCAGTTGCTTTCCACCGCCCGCACCAATATGGGTAGCCGATGTCTCTCCGCCTGGCTCTTGGCACACGCATCCGTGCCGGAAATCCAGGAGCGCCAGGCTGCGGTGATTGAGCTGAAAAACAAACTTGATCTGCGCGAAGACCTGGCCGTAACCGGTGAAAGTGAACGCATCGCCGTAGACCCTGAAGCCCTGGCGCTCTGGGCGCAAGAAGAGAGCGGATTAAAGGATGGCCGCTGGTGGGCCGCCTCTCTGGCTGTCTGCAACATCGCCGCCCTGGTCTTCGGCTTCATGGTGCTCTGGACTCCTTTCATCCTTCTTCTATTAGTGAATGGCGTAATCATGTTTCGCAGCCGCCATCGCCTGGAAAAGGTATTCACCGGCATCAGTGAAACGCACAGGAACCTTGACTCGCTGGCGCAGCTGCTTCGCCGCATCGAGATAGAAAAGTTCGAGTCGCCGATACTTCAGCAATTGCAGGCGCGTCTTATCACCCACGGTCTGGCCCCTTCCGTCTGCATCGCGCGTCTGGACACGCTGGCTGATCTGGATGACTCCCGCCATAATTGGTTTGTCCGTTTGTTTGACGTCCCTCTGCTTTATTCCCTGCAAGTGGCTTTTGCGCTTGAGCGCTGGCGTCGCGAATATGGCAAAGGTATTGAAGCCTGGCTCCTGGTTGTGGGAGAAATCGAAGCGCTCGCTTCCATCGCGGCCTACGCTTATGAGCATCCTGAAGATCCGTTCCCGGAATTTGTACCGGACACGAATGAATCTTCTTTTGAAGGTGAAGCCCTGGGACATCCCCTGCTGCCCGCCGAAAAGTGCGTCCGCAATCATGTAAAGCTGGGCGGCAAGAGCCAGGTGCTGCTGGTGAGCGGGTCAAACATGTCCGGCAAAAGCACCTATCTGCGAGTGGTCGGCATCAATGCCGTGCTGGCCATGATGGGCGCGCCTGTAAGGGCCACGCGGTTGCGTCTCTCCCGCGTGGCGATTGGGGCTTCCATGCGAGTCTCTGATTCCTTGCAGAAAGGCATCTCTCACTTTTACGCGGAGATCAAAAGGCTTCGCCAGGTCGTGGACCTCTCGGCTTCGCAGCCTGCATTATTTCTGCTGGACGAAGTGCTCCAAGGCACCAACTCGCATGACCGGCGCGCCGGGACTGAAGGTGTGCTGCGCACATTGATTCAAGACGGCGCTATCGGCCTGGTCACCACGCATGATCTAGCTTTGACCTCTCTTGAAGAAGTTTTTCCTGACCGGGTCCGCAACGCACACTTTCAGGAACGCTTTGAAGATGACAGGCTCTCCTTTGACTATCGCCTGCGGCCTGGCGTGGTCACAACCAGCAATGGTCTGGAGCTGATGAAGTCGATTGGTCTGGATGTACCGTAAGCCCACCGCACAGGTTACCCGGCTGGTTTGAATGGTGATAATATATGCGACTGACCAAACGTTAGCGCGTTGAAATCATCGCCGTCGGGAAAGCCGCGTGAACCTAATCGCCGCCGATCAAACATGCTTATAGAAATCGGACATGTGGAAGCGATCTTCCGTTATCCCGTCAAGTCCATGGGCGGCGAGCGACTCGAGGTCGCCAACCTGGGCTGGTACGGCCTGGATGGTGACAGACGCCTGGCATTCCGGCGGATGGATAACCGCAGCGGGATGCCGTGGCTAACGGCAAGCAAGCTTCCCGGCCTGCTCCTGTTTGCTCCGCAGCGCCGTGAAGACGGCGCTCAGCCCGATCTGCCTACACATATTCGCACGCCGGATGGCCAGGAGATGCCGGTCTTCGGGGAGGACCTGGCCACGGAGGTCGGACGCCGGTATGGGGCTCCCGTGCAGATGATGCAGTTGAGGCATGGCATCTTCGATGAGGCGTGCATCTCCGTGATCGCCCTCGATACGGTGCGTGAGATCGGACGACTCGCAGGGCGGAGCCTGGACGTGCGACGATTTCGCCCGAATGTTGTTGTTCGTTCGCTGCGATCGGTTCCCTTCCAGGAGGACGAGTGGGTGGGCGGTGTGCTTTCATTCGGCGAGGGGGACGATGCCCCCGCCATCGCTGTAACAATGCGCGACGAACGCTGCTCGATGGTGAACCTTGATCCTGACTCAGCAAGTCCGGCGCCGGAAGTGATGAAGGTGGTCGTTCATGCGAACCAGAACAACGCGGGAATCTACGGCGCGGTCACTCGCATCGGTCAACTGGCGGTCGGACAGCCCATACTCTTCCGTGCGGCAACCGGGAAAAGGGAACGTGGATGATTGGGCCGGCTGGAGCATGGGGAAAACTTCTTTCCTAACGCTTGGTTAGTCAGTACATTTTTGTTTTCGTTAAGTATGACTTTTACTCAAGGCTATCTTCGCCTCCCCAAACCGTAAAAAATAAAAAACTAGTCAATTCGTCATTTTTTCGTTGCTTCTCATTCGCGATCGCGTTATAAGCAAGTCGGGCCACGCCAGTGTGCAACCACCGGCGCAGCCCTAACCACAAATCACCTTCTCGTGAAAGGCAACCTATGGCTGACTTCAAGTTTACCAGCCAGGACAGAAAAGAAGTTTACCGGCTGATTGTCCTGCTCAATAGCTCCCTGCAATTCATTGTGCTGCGTTTGGAAGAACTGGCTGCTGCCAAAATTCTCAATTCCAGCTACCTCACGGAAATGAAGACCCTCACTCAGAAAGTTCAAACAAGCATGGACGCAATCATGTCCCCTGCCCCAAAGGCCCCTGATCCAATCGAGCCCCTGACCAATGACCCTGACCAATGAACAAAAAGTAATCAAGCCCACCCGCCTTGCAAGGCGGGTGGGCAACTAGCTTGCATATGTCGCAAGCAGTGGATGAGAGATTTTAACCAAACCCTAATCCACTTCTAAGTCAGTCCTGCTGAAATCAACAAGGGCTTAGCAGTAACAAGCTGTCAGCGCTTCCTGGCCGAAAGTTTTCAACGCACGGCGGGTGAGGTGGTTGGAATGCCCTGGGCGAAGGTGGCGGTCTCATTCGGCGTTTACGGTCCCGCTAACCGTGGCGTTTGAATATTGGACCGTCGCTCCGCATCGCAGGCGCTGGTCCGCTCGAACCGGCGCACGATCAGCCATGGCTAGGAGACGGTAACAACACGACTGCGGCGCGTTTGGAATGGTGGCTTTTCCTCCCCCAATTGCGTCGACGTAAACGAAGATCTATGGGCTGTCTTTGCCGGGATGCATCCCGATCAGGGGCCGTCTTGGGGTCTTTCGAATACGAGTTGCCGTCTCAACTAAACTGCACGATGCAGTTATCCACCACCCAGGAGAGGCTGGTTATTTCTCCAACCAGCCTCTCTTTAGATCTCCCAAATAGATCGCCCAACCACGGGTGAACAAGGCTCCCACCCGGCGGGTGAACAAGGCTCCCACCCGGCTGGCAACTCGGCAATTACGCGGTAGCTGTCACGGATGGAACGTTGCCGTCATACCGTAATGCAACGGACTTCCGTAAAACTAAATGGCTGGCGAAAACATCCGCCAGCCTTTTTTCTCTGCGCATGACAAACAAATTCGTGGCAGCGCGCGTCTCCTGCTAACGGCTTGTGGCCGGCTCGGGTTTACGCAGGTATGCATCTGATTTGGTGAGCCAGTCCTGGCGCGGTGGATAAAATACATCCAGGTCCACCGTATCCTCAAGTGCTTCAGCCTTGTGCGGCATATGGGGCGGAATGCAAAGGACCTCGCCGGCGCTGACAACAATCTCTTTGCCATCAATCCAGAACTTAAGCGCCCCCTCCACGATATATGTAAGCTGCTCGTTGAGATGGCTGTGCTCCGGAACCACGCAGCCCTTCTTCAGCAAGACCCGCGCCAGCATCAGGTTCTCACCCGTAATCATCTGGCGGTCAAACAGCGGATTCAGCTTTTCCAGTTCAACATCATTCCAGCGGATGTGCTTTAGCATAGAAGGATATTCTAGCGAAATTTCCGCTGGACGGCACTTGTCCTTCCAAAATGAAACAGCCGGGCCCCTGCCCGGCTGCTCTCTTGCGCTAGAGTACCCGTGCTCCCGGAATGATGGAATTATTCCGGACGAATCACAGCATAGGTCGGAGCAAGGCCGACTCCAATTTTTGTGATCAATGCATCGGGGTCGTGACGAACAATCTTTTCGACATCCAGGATAGCCACGCTATCTTCCTCGCGGATCGGAACGTAGAGCAGCCCGTCAGACGTCACGTCAAACACTACCTCCAGGTCCGTGGTGGGGCCGGGTATAGCGAAGTTGGCCAGCTCTGAAAAGTCATTCGCAGCCGGGTTGAAGTTGAAGATATTCACGATATTGGTGTTCAAGTCAAAGCTAAACAGCCTGTTGCCCACAATGCGTGGGAACCCAAGAAAAACCTGCGGAAGGCCTGCGGGAGAAGTTCCGTGCAGAGTGGCTACCAGGCTTGGGGCTGTGGGATTTGTGCCGACATCGAAAACGCGCAGAGCGCCATCATCTCCGCCCAGCACAATCAATCGTCCATCGGCGCTCAACTCCATGGTAGGTTCAAAAAAAGCAAAGCCCAGGGTGGTTGAAGGAATACTGGTAATGGTTCGCGTGGCTATGTTTATCACCACAAAGTTTGAACCGCCGCTATTGTCCAGTTCGTTGATAAAAGCGAACCGGCCATCCGGCGTCATCGCAAATGAACCAGGAAGTGCTGACGCCGTTATGATCCCAGTTGGTATGTCATCCACTACCTGATTGAACGTAGGCGAGGTGGGATCGGCATCAATGGCATACAGGTCCAGTCCTCTGCGCTTGCTGGCCACAACATAGGCCGCCAGTTTTCCCGTGGCCAACCGCGGCGCAAGTACAATGGCCTTGGCCTGTCCCGGCCTGCTGTTGGCCTGTCCATTCAGCACGATGTGGGCTTCGATCGAATGAGTGTTGAAATTGAAAACGTCAACTGCGGCAGGCGGAAAAACAGGCGCTATATATGCCCGAGTGCCGTCCGGACTCAGGGCAAGTCCGATCGGGCGCGGGCCGGTTGCGAACTGCGGTGTGTTGGTATCGTCCTTCACTATGTGCAGGACTGATAAGGTCGATGTGCCAAAGTTCGTCAGCGCAACCTGGTGCGTGGGTTTGAAATTGGGCGGGGTGGCTATGCTGAGCGCGTTGAGCAGGATGCCGCTCTGCTGCTGCTGGCTCACGTCCTGGGCAGAGTTTGGATTGGTCACCACAATTGCGAATGTTCCCGATGGAGCATTCGCTGGGACGGTCACTCGCAGCGCCGAAGATGTAACTGCGTCCGGCGTCAATGGGTCCATGTTGCCGATGCGCACAACGGCATCGGAAGCGAATCCGGCCCCAGTGATACGAATTGTTTTGCTCTTGTCGTTCTTGATCTGTTTTTCATTGACGCCTTGAATGACTGGCGCCGTAGCCAGGGGCTGGGTCTGCGTAATGCCTACTGCAACAGCCCGCGCCGACTGCCCAACCAGCCCTTGATGCACGATGGCGCCAGCCGGGTTCGTAAGCATCGCCGCCGTGTCCACAACGATCAGGTTCGGATTCACATTCGCATTCGACGTATTCACGTAGGCGCGGGTCCCCTGGCCATTCGACGTAACCATGGTGTTCTGCCCGATGGGCACACCGGCAGGCATAGATACTTCGCCCAGCGTCTGGCCAAATGTGATAGATCCCTGGGTCACGTCAATCATGCTTAGTAAAGTCTGGCCCACAGGCCCGAAGTTCATCACCAGGGCAACTACCTTGGACGGATCTGTTGGATGAGGAGCGGCTGCCACCCCGAAGGCGAAGATAAACGGAATGGTAGTGACCGTGGAACTTGTGGCCGTATCAATCACCACCAACCCGTTCAACCGAATGGCCAACAAGCTCTTTCCGTCTGGCGTCACCGCCGCGTTCTCAGCGCTCTGGAAGAAAAAGAAGTCATCCGGACCGCTCAATGGCGTTACCGCTCCTGTGGTCAGGTCCACGGAAACAATATCGGAGCTGGTGTTGAGATAAACCTTGTTGCCGGAGATCACAGGATTATTGAAAAACAGATCAAGGCTGTTTGGGTCGTCACCCGCCAGTCCATTCAGAGAAATCTGTTGCATCACGCTCAGCGTGCTAGCGTCAATTACTTTGATTAACTCGTCTTCTACATCTGTGACTACCACTTTCTTTCCATCCGGCGAGATGGCTATCTGGTCCGCTCTGATGCCGCGGATTCGCTTGATCTCCGCCTGGATCGTAAGATCGATTACAGAAACAAACTGGCCATTGAGGCCCGCTACAAAGGCCAGCCGGCCGTTGGGAGAAATTGCGATTGAATTCGCGCTGGTGGCAGTCTGTATGGATGCTATCTCCAGATCATCTGCCACGTTGAAAACGTGTGCTCTGGATGAAGTTGGCTCAAGCACTACATAGCGCTCGGCAGTTTGTCCTAAGGAATACTGGCAGGTTAGAAAGGTTAAGGCTAGAAATAGGATTGGAATCCTCAACTTCAACATTGGCTATCCTCCGCTCTTGCCCAGGATGGCATGAGCTGTCTTTCAATATAAGTTTGAAGGATGAACAGAAACTATCAACCTATAGATATAGGAAGCAAGGGGGGCAGACAAGATTAAAGCAGATTTTGTATGCCGTGGCAAGCCTATCGACTACTTTTTAATCTATATTAAATATTAAAGGATAGTAATAAACTAGACCAATATTTGCAGACCACCGAGGAGCTACTTCTGTGTAACGGTGAGCTTGTGGTAGCCCACTGTTGCCAGATCGACTTTGTCCGGCAATTGGAACTGGGAATCTATCCCGACGTTAGGATATTTAGGAGTGACATACTTGCTGACAAAGTACTCCAACGCCATGCGCGGCACGTTGAAACCGTCAATGCTGACTTCACGGACGCTGACTTTGCCCTGGCCGCCATTGCCGGCAGCATTGGCTTCAACCCGCACATCGTGCCGCCCACTGAAGACGGAGAGCAACGGGTTTGCCGATTTCTGCCCGCCGCGAATCTCATCAAAGTCGACGTTCAGAAAGGCCGTCACTACTCCTGAGCGTCCTTCCATGCGAAGCTTCTTCACGCCTTGTGGCAGAACGATCCGTCCGGAAGCAATGTAGTCATTGACTTCTTCCTCGGTCATTACCGTGGGCGCCTGGTCAGGATGGGGCCGTTCCGCATTCTGCTGGATATGGTCTAGCTTGGCCTGTAGGCTTTCGGCCAGCCGGTGTCCGGCGGCTGATGGTTCAGTGGTAGATGAGGATTGCTGCACCAACGCCGGCCCTTGCTGGAGAATAAAGGCCACGCTCGCAACCAGCAGTATCGCAAAAAAAATTCTAGAGATCATTTTGCATGCGCGGGGGCCGCCTGGGCAGTCAGCGGTTGCGGCGTAATTTCAGGTTTCGCCAGGGCCCCGGTGATCTCCCACTGGGTGCCGCTGGTGCTCACCTTAAGTTTTGCCTGCTTGTTCGCCAGGGATATTGTCCCGCTCACAGTATAGATGCGGGTTTCCGCCTTAAATTTGCTTGGTAATACCTTTAAGGACTGGCGATCCATCTCCATGGCGCCCTGGAGTGTGTTAAATCTCAGGGGCTTGCCTGCTTCCAGTGCAAGGACTCTTGAAGTGCCGTTGCTCACCTGTAACTCCGCCCGGCCTCCCGCACTGGAAAGCATCTCCTGCGGAGTCTTGCCTTCAAAATGTGTTGAATAGCTGACCTGGCCCTTGCCGGAAACCCATTGCGCGAGCTGTCCCGCAACGGTGTCGAGCGGCCCAACGCGGTCCAGGGCAACGCCATCCAGAGTTCCAGTTCCGCTGTAGCGCGGCTGTGCTCCACTCCAGTCAATCTTCCACTCGCCCTGCGTTGTTCCGCCGGCGAGTTTGGCGGCAATGCGATTCACCAGCAGCGAGTGGTCTCCCACAACAACGTGTGCGGCAAATTTTTCCAGAGGTACATCGGCTACCTTCAACTCTCCCACGGAGAGGCTTCCTTCGGCGCGAAAGTCCGGTAGCTTATTGTCCGATCCGGAAAGAAACGGCAGACTCCATCCTTTATCCGTAAAACCCAGAATACTGGCCACATCCGGGACTGCCAGCGAGTCAAGATGTAAATCGAATTGCAGCGGACACGGAGCCGCACCGGCACAAGTGAATGGGCTGTTAATCGACCCGGTAAAAGCGATAGGGCTATGTTCAAACTGGCCGCTGATATGGCTGAGGAGCAGCGCCGCATCCGTCAGTTGCGCCTCTGCTTCCGCCATGACCAGCCGGTCTTTCAATCCGGGAATCCATGTGGCCACATTTTGCAGGTGCGCTGTCCCCTTTAGTTTGGGGGGAGCAAAATTTGCCCACGGACCATTCACGCTCAGGTCGACCTGCGCTGAAGCTGTGGTATTCGCAATTTGTGAGCGGAAGCCCGTGGCACGGCCGAAAGCCAGCAGCCGTTCCAGCGGCACCATGCCTTTGGCGCTGACAAAATATCCGCTGTTGTCGAGACTCCCCTGGACTTCAATCGTGGTGGACGTTCCCATCTGGACCGAGAAGGAGTCAATCGTGAGGGACGCCGGCTCGAAAGCAGCAGTGGGCGGCACAGCCGGACTTGGCGGCGCCGGCGCATTCGATTTTTTCTTCTTTACCACCAGAACTCCAGGCGTATCGCCGGCGCCAATATGAAACCGCACGGCGCTCACCGGAAACGGTTTGTCGCCTGCCGAAGATTGCATCAGGAATGGCGTCGTCATGCCGGTTCCGTGGAAATCATGGACTCCCGCGCGTGAGTGGAAACCGAATGCCGCATTCAGATCACCGCTGGCCGTGAAATCATCAGGCAGAGAGCGGCGTGCCTGGCGCGCAAGTATCGCCAGCAATGAGAGCGGTACGCGGTTCGCAACCATCGATACGTCATAATTATGCGCGCTGGGCGTGAAGTGGGCGGTCATCAAAACGCCACCCGTTCCCAAAGGCGTGTCGCACTTCAACCCAAGGACGCCTTTCGTATAATCGCCCAGACAGCGGGTGCGAACTTGCGGCATCGAATCACGATTGATATCAAAACGGCGGAAATTGCTCACGTTTGCCGTGGCG
Source organism: Terriglobia bacterium (assembly GCA_020072585.1). Lineage (GTDB taxonomy): Bacteria > Acidobacteriota > Terriglobia > Terriglobales > Acidobacteriaceae > Angelobacter. The sequence continues at coordinate 90,035 of JAIQGL010000031.1, forward strand.
GTGATGCGCAGGTCGGCAAGCGGGCCGGCGATTTGCGCGTTTGCGTCCAGCGCGCCACGCCATCCTTTGTCCTGCCCCAGCACAAGGCCTGAGAACTGTCCCAGCTGCGCCTTTTCCCATGAAACCTGTAATTTCACAGGCATATCGCGCAACGTGGCGGAACGCTTTACGTCGCCCTCCAGCAGCACCGTGCCCGTATCGTTCAGGTTCATATCCGTGCGCACAGGATGCCCTTCAAGCCGAACGTGCCACGTGTCTTCCGCGGCCAGCCAGAAGGCGAAATCAGTGTTGGTAAGAGCGTAGGGTTTTTTCTCCGGGCCGATTTTAAGATTGATCCGGCCGGAGCTGGCTTCAATGTAGGGGAAGCGGGAGCGCTGTTCCGCACTGCGTTTTGCCGTGGGTGCGGTGGGTACCTGCTCCACACGCAACAGCAGGGATTCCAGGTTCCAATGCTCGCCGGCGTAAACCAGATTCAGGCTGGGTGGAGCAACATCGTCAGTCAACTTGAGGTTGGCGATTTCCAGACGTCCCTGCCACAATGAGGTCAAGCGCAGGTCAGCGGTGACCTTGCCGCACAGCAGTAACGGCTCCGCGCTGAACGCAGGATCATCCATTACCTGAAAATCGTAGAGATCAAAGCCCGGTCGCGGAAAAAGCCGGTACTTCACCGATCCAATCTTCACTTCCCTTCCCAGCGCCGCGCTGAGCGTGGAAGCTAGCCGCTTGCTGAAGCGGGCGCCATTGATGTTCGGCGGCAGAAAGATGCACAGTGCCAGGACCACCAGCACAACCGCGACGATTTTTTTTCGCGTATAGGCCAAGATCAATGCACCAGCCGGAAAATCCGGTTCCATCGGGTCAGCCCAAAAAAATGTATGGTCGTATGCAGAAAAGACACCACGCGGTCCGGAATCGGCTTGGGCTCTCCGGTTTCTTCCGGCACATTGAATGACCAGAAGACGACCAGCGGCCGCCCGATCATGTTGCTTTTCGGAACAAAGCCCCAATACCGGCTGTCCAGACTATTGTCACGGTTATCGCCCATGGCAAAATAGTGGTCCGGTGGAATCACCAATTCGCCATTGTGAATGCTCTGCTGCAACGTTGAGAACCAGCCTGGCGACAACTGCCCAATGCCATAGGAGATAGCCGAGGGAAACTCGTCACGATATGTGTCGTAGGAGCCATTGCGGACCACATACGGCTCTGCCTGGGCCACGCCATTCAGGTAAACCACGCCGTTGTGCAGCCGAATGCGGTCGCCCGGAACGCCGATGATGCGCTTCACCAGATACATGCCTGTGTCATTCGGGTTGGGCGTAAGAAAAACAGCGGTATCGCCCCGGCGGACATCGCGGTAAGGAAAGAGCCAGCTCAACGCGCTCTTGCCCATCGGCGTAAGCCGGTCAACAAACACATGGTCGCCCACCAGCAGCGTGTACTCCATGGAGCGTGATGGAATTTCAAAATGCTGGATCACAAAGGTGAGAATAAACAGCCCCACCACCAGCACAGAGGCAATTCCGGCAATCGATTCCGGCAGGGTCTCTTTTGGACGCTCCGGTTTTTCCTGCTTCTCTTGATTTTTCTTAAATAATTGCAAAGATTCTGGTCCTGACTGAATTGAGATCAGTGCACAAGATGAAACATGCGGTGCCAGCGTGTTTCATCAAAAAAATGAATGATCACGTGAAACAGAAATCCCAGGCGATCTTCCATGGAAGTGCGCTGGTATTGGTCTTTTGGCGTATCGAATGACCAATAAATAAACAAAGGACGGCCGATCACATTCTCCCTGGGAATAAAGCCCCAAAACCGGCTGTCCAGGCTCACATCGCGGTTGTCGCCCATGCCAAAAAATTTGTCTGGCGGAATCACCAGCTCGCCATTCTTAACGTAGTCGCGCATCACCAGCGGCCATTCTGCATTGACCTCTTCTTCCGGAGGCGCTGGAACCGCCGGAAACTCATCACGATATGGATCCACTCTGCCGCCACTGTGGATCACATACGGTTCATTCAGCTCTTCGCCGTTTCGGTACACCTTGCCATCGTGCAGATGAAGCCGGTCTCCTGGTATGCCTATGATCCGCTTCACCACGTACATTCCGGGTTCTTTCGGATGAAGAAATACGATAATGTCTCCATGCCGGATTTCACGGTACGGGATGAACGGTCCCACATATCCCGCCTTGGCCGTCGGCGTCAGCCTGTCCACAAACACATGGTCGCCCACCAGAAGAGTTTGCACCATGGACTCTGATGGGATTTCAAATGCCTGGACTATAAACGTAATGATAAAAAGCCCTGACACCAGGACCGCCGCAATCCCGGCAATGGACTCGGGAAGGCTCTCTTTTTTCTTTTCCGGTTTTTGCTCTTTGTTTTTTGCGAACAAACGTTCTTCCTGACCAGAATTTTTGTAGATTAACGTTTATCTAGATCAACGAACCAGACGAAACGTACGGTCCCAACGGGCCAGTTGCAGCAAGTGGGCCAGCGTTTGTCCCGAATGCATGAGTTTACCATCTGGGGCGTCCGGTTCGGGGCCTTTCACGGAGAGATAGATCACCAAGGGCCTGCCAACGATGTTGGCCCGGGGTACAAATCCCCAATAGCGGCTGTCCAGACTATTGTCACGATTGTCGCCAAGAACAAAGTATTCGTCCGCCGGAACCACCAGTTCGCCATCGCTTACATAGCGTGCCAGCTCGTAGCGCCAGTGCCGGTCAATTTCACGCGAATACCCCCGCTGGGAAGGAAAATTGTCACGGTATCCATCCGGCATCCGCTGCTGATGGATCGCATAACTTTCCTGCAATGGCTCGCCGTTGACGTAGACCGCTTTGTTGCGCAGCCGAATATGGTCGCCCGGCATTCCGATCACGCGTTTCACCAGGAATTGCGAGGGCTCCACGGGAAAATAGAAGACGACGATGTCTCCTCTTTGAATCGTTCCATAGGGCAGCAATCGCGGGCCGCCGCCGTTTACGGCAAAGTGCAGTTTGTCCACCAGCAGAAAGTCGCCCACCAGCAGCGTGTTCTCCATGGAACCGGAGGGGATCTGAAAGGCCTGCACAATAAACGTGATTACAAAGATACTGAAGATCACTACGGTGAAAAATGTCTGCGTACCAAACAGGTCGCGCGGGGCGGAATGACGCGCGGTCACTTGATATGGAGTTGTTTCCTGAGCGCCTGCCTCTGTGACCGGCTGCGTCATCTCACCAGGACCCGCGTCCAGCGGTGGTTCAGCAGCAGTCACATTCTGTGACACGAACTCTTGCTGCGCCGGGTTTTGCTCATGCTCGTTCATTCACTCTCTGCCTGGCCGCGCAAATGCTCCAATGCCTGCTTGGCAGCCAGTTGTTCGGCTTTCTTTTTCGTTCCGCCTTCCGCCCGGGCCACATATTCCGGCTTGGTCTGCCCTTGAATATAGATGCGCGCCTCCACCGTAAAGGTCTTGCGGTGGTCGGGCCCCTGTTCTTTCACCGTGGCATAGACCGGTTGCTGCCTCCCGCTCGATTGCAGCAGCTCCTGCAATGCGGACTTATGGTCCGCCAGGCTGAATTCACTTTCTCCTTCGGCAGTAATCGCATCCAGCTCAGACTCAAGAATCTGCTGGATGATAAACTTGCGGGTTTTTTCCAGGCCGGCATCCAGATACATCGCGGCGATCACGGCTTCAATCGCATCTGCAAGCAGCGTTCCTTTGGACCGCCCTCCGCTCCGCTCTTCACCGCGTCCCAGCCGGAGATACTGCCCCAACCCAATCCTGGTTGCCACGCTCACCAGATGCTCAGCGCTCACCAGATGGGCCTTGAGCTTGGAGAGCTGCCCTTCATGAAATGTGGGAAACCTCTCAAATAACAGCTGGCTGGTTACCAGTCCCAGAACAGCGTCCCCTAGAAATTCAAACTGCTCATTGTCGTGCTTCTCCGCGGCTGCATCCGGTCCACCGGCCTTGGATTCTTCGTGCGCGTGAGAGCTGTGCGTAAGGGCCCGTTCCAACATCTCCGGGCGTGCAAAGGTGTGTCCAAGGGCGGATTGCAAAGCAGCAAGATCAGACTTCATGACAATGATACTCACTGCGGCTCCAAGTTCCGGGAGCCTTTCGCCATTCCGGCCAGGCGCTCGTGTTCAACTTCAGCCAGCTGTTGCAGCTCGGGATCAGAACTGGAGAGCTGGAGAGCCTGCTGCACAGAACTGAGCGCTGCCGCATATTTCTTTCGATGGTCCTGGGCCAGGGCCAGATGGTACCAGACACGCGGATCGGGACGGATTTTTGCCAGCTGCGCCGCTCTCATCAGGTCTTTTTCCGCGCCAGCGTCATCTCCCGTCTTCAGCTTCATGATCCCCATCGCCGAATAAGCCATGGACTGCAATGTTGTCTTGTAAAGCGGAGCAGTTTCGGCTGAGGTATTGGCATAAGCCGCTTCAGCAGCCTGGATGGCGCGGCCTGCATTGTGCTTGATGGCACTGACCTTCCTTTCCCGGTCACGGTCCCGCTCTCCCAGTCCGTCCGCCAGCGCCGTAGCGGTAAGCACCAGGGCAAGCGGATTGTCAGGGTCAAGTTCCAGAACTTTTTCTCCCATGGCGAGCATTTTTGACGAGTTATTTTCATGCTGGTACTGCAACATGGCGCTTGTATAGAGATAGTGGCGCAATTCGCTGGTGGGATATCTGGCGGCAAAATCGTTGGCCGCAGCTTCTTCAGCAGCCGCGCCGGTCAGAGCATACGCGGCGGTAAAGTCGTTGCGTTCCTGCTGTGTCTTCGCCTCAGGACGCCTTGGCCCTGCCGCCTGCTGCGCACCATTGACCAGCGCACTGGATTGAATCACGGTCAAAGCCAGAAACACCCCGCATAGAAAAACAGCTCCAGCCGAAACCCGGCTCCATTGCGGGAACCGTGCCAGGGACTGGGATGCTCCGGATTTTGCGCGATCTGCACTCATAAAAATACGCTTTACTTTGGTGACGGCGTCTCCGGCTTGGCTGCCTCAGGTGTTACATGGTTCAGGGTCCGCAATCGCGCCAGTTCCCCTCGCACTCGTGTTGCCAGATCCGGATCTGACCCCGCATACTCCGCTGCTTTATTAATGGAAGCCAGCGCCTCTGAATATTTCTGCTGATGGTCCTGGGCCAAGGCCAGATCGAACCAGAGAACAGGATCGGGCGGACCAACGTTCAACTCAGCCGCCATTTTCAGCTCAGTCTCCGCTGTGGCGTCATCGCCAGCCCTCAGCGCTACAATTCCCAGCGTTGAATGGGCTGATGTCTGCATGGATTTTTTGTACGCCGATATCTGCTCCGGGGTAGCGCCCGCAGGCGGCACAAAATTCGTGTCGATGGTCTGCAATGCGTGCGAACTCAGCTTCTTAATCTCTGCGATCTTACTGTCGTGGTCTTTATCGGTGTCCGTCAATCCGTCCAGAATCGCATTGGCTGTAAGCACCAGGACAACTGGATTATCAGGATCAAGCCGCAGATATTTCGCACCCACTATTGGGATCTGCGCCTGCTTGTTTTCCGTCTGGTACTCACGCAGCGCCTTGGAATACAACAAGACCTTGAGTTCGCTGTCAGGATATTTGGCCGAGAATTCGTCGGCCGCTTTTTCTACTGCTGTTCCGCCTGTAACCGCATTTGCCGCGGTGTAATCATTGAATTCCGGTTGGGTCCTGGCCTCGGGAACATGTTTCCCGGCCGGCTGCCCCGGTTTGCTGGGGCCTGCGGGCGGCTGCTGGGCCGGTAATGCAGCCGAAAGAGCAAGCAACAATACCATCCACTGGAACTTCAAGAAATTCTTCATGGCTTCGTTGCTCTCCCCGCCTGGTATGGAGCAGCCAGACCTCTTTCCGCCGCAGCCTTGGTATCCGCCGCAGGATCGCCTGCTGCCAGCGCCGCACGGTAATGGCCCACGGCCACGTCCCGGTCCTGCTGAATGTCAAATATCCTGCCCAGATAAATGTGGCTCCAGGCCAGCATCCTTGAGTCATGCACGGACTGTACCGCTGCTTCAAAACTGATCCGGGCTTCTTCCATTTTGCCGGCAAGCGTGGCAATTCTGGCCAGAATGAATGCAGCATGGCCTGGCGCATCACCGCCATGATTGTGCTGTAGCACCTCGGTCGCTATTTTTTGTGCGCCTTCGTGGTCGCCCGCGGAAAGTTTCTGTTCTGCGATATTCAGCAGCCTGTCCTCGTTGGGCGCCGGTTGTACCGCGCTCACAATCTCCGGTGCGGCCTGGTCACGGAAGACTATTTCACGCGCGCGCTTTCTCTCCCGCTCCAGGCTGACCAGATGCAGAAGATTGCCATACGCATTCTTGAGCCCGGTAGATTCTTTTTCAAAGTCACCCAATTGGTCGTAGAAAAAACGGGTGAGTACAAAACCTTCTTCCACGGAGCGCTGCACATAGGCGTTGCGGGCTACCTCGTTGGACTTGGCGATCGTGGTGCGCGCTTCAATCGCGCGGATCAGGCACTCATTCACCATCAGCGAAATATCGTTCTTGAACGATTCCCCCATCGGGGCGGTGCGTAGATCTTCCAGGATCGGCTCAAGTTGTTTAAGAGCGGTCCCGTGGGAAAGCGCCAGCGGGTCAAGAACAAAGTGCAGATACGTATGCCGGACCTCCGGAAACCGCACATGCCCTTCGCGGTCCGGTGAGATCACCATGTAATAGTTGCTGCCAAAATTTCTCGAATCAACCTGCGCCGGAGAGAGCAGCGGTTCAAGGTAAACCACAAATCTCTGGCCCGGATAATTACTGAAAGGCACCTTTAAATACAGATCGGTCTGAGTGAGCACCTGGGAAACTGGATCGTGGAACTGGTTTACCAGGGCCTGATATTGTCCCTGGTGCTTCTCCCAGATCGCCTGTATTCCTTCCGCCTGATAGAACCTTTTGAGCGGCGAGATCACTCCCAGTACTCGAGCCGCGTCCGGAGCCAGATCAGCTTCTGAGAGCACGAGGGCAAACGCTGGCGGGGGGCCCAATTCCAGCGCAAGGGAGAGATAAGGCGTTACATCATTATCTTTACCGGGCAATTGGTGGTCGATCCAAAATTGGCAGATCGTATTGCGCGCTTGCCGCGCCTCTGGTGATTGCTGAGTTGCGCTCTGTATTTCCGCCCGAACGGCCTGCCGTAACGGTAACGAGGCTTCCAGGCCAGCGTCATACCCGCAGCTGTTCAGGGCCGCGGCCAGGGTAAAGAATGTCTCGCTGACTTCCAGTTGGGCCTTGGTGGCCTGGGCCATAGAAGTCCCTGAAGCCGCGGTGAGCAGCAGCAGAGACCATAAAAATGGTTGAAGTTTCCGCCTCAGGGTTCCCCTCCAAATGTGTGGGAAACTTAAGTTTAGGCCAGAAAAATAGAAAGGGTCAAACGCGCGGTTTGACCCTTCCAAAGAAGCAATAATCCTACCCCTTCACGTTGATGTGCGAGAAGGACATGATGGCCTTTCCTGGGACGGGGCGTCCAAAGGACTGGGCAGGGGCGAAAATCGTGAACAGGAGAGCGCGGTTCAGCTGCTCCCGCACTTCCTCATCATCCCGTCCGGAAATGATGCGATAGTTTTCTACCCGTCCGCTGGCATCCACATAGGTTTCGATCACCACAGGTGAATCCAGGTTCAACTGGTTCTCAGGATACTCAGAAAGCTGCAGACGGGGCGGCGTGTAGAACGTTGACGGAACATCGTCATTGGCGCTGACCTGGGCCGGAACAAGCAGGACCATCAACGAGCCAAAAAAGATGACTGCGGAAAGCACACCTGCGGTGGCCGGGAACATAAAGCCCTGGAAAGCATTTTCCAGACGCAGTACGTAACGCTGAAACAACCCCAGTGAGCTTTGTGCACGGCTGCTGGAAATAGCTACGCGGATCTTCAACGACAGGTCAGAGGGGGGCTGACGGCGGCCGAGAGACGAAACCAACGAACGTGTATTTTCCAAAAAAACATATTCTTTCTGGCAGTCCGCGCATTGCTCCAGATGGCCGGAGATTTCGTGCATCTCCAAGCCAGAAACCACGCGGTCCAGATAGGATGAGAACAGGGGCCGGGCCTCTGTGCATCTCATGACTGTGCCTCCAATTCTGATCGGGCCGGCGAACGGTAAATTGACTCCGGCTTGTTTCCCCCCACTTCAGAACCCATCTCCCTGACGAAAGTCTCCAGTCTTTTCTTCAGTGCATCGCGGCCGCGGATCAGCCGGGACTTTACCGTTCCCAGCGAAATCTGCAGTACTTCCGCAATCTCTTCATACGCAAGCCCTTCAATATCGCGCAATACTACGGTTGTACGATAAGGCTCGGCGATTTGTTTCAACTCCATCTCCACCCGCGCGCGCACTTCCTCATGGGCGAAAACTTCCAGCGGTGAATCCCGTTTATCGGCAATCGTGTCACACAGGCCAAAGGCGTTTCCGTCATGGTCCACCTGCGCTTCCATGGATGTCTCCTTGCTCTTGTGCCGGAACCACCAGCGCCTCTGGTTTGAGGCCTCATGGATGGCGATCCGGTAGAGCCAGGTCTTCAGGCTGCACTCGCCGTTAAAGCGCTTCATGCCGCGAAAGACTTTAAGGAAAACTTCCTGTGTGGTGTCCGCGGCGTCTGAAGGGTCGGTCAGAATGCGGTACACCAGGCTGTAAATCGGCTGGTGATAGTGGGACACAAGCCAGTTGTAAGCCTCTTCAGAACCAGCTTTCAGCTCCGCTACAATTGAGGCTTCCTCGGCTCTTACGCCGATTGCGCTGGCAATATTTCCCAATGCTGTTACTCCCGCCATTTTTCGCATGGCGTCACCCCAATTTTCTCAAGATATGGACGCCGCTACAACTCCCTATTAGAGTAACGGCCGTAACCTCACGGGAACAGCAATTCCTTCCAATAGATAGACCCCGGTTCGGGGTAACAAGTTCCAGAAACTTGGGACTTTAGTGGGGGGAACCCGCAGACTGGACAGGACTAGCAGCGGACGAGGCGGGCGGAGGCGAAGTCCTTTTCTTTGTTGGCTTTGCGGGCTTCTTGGCGGGCTGATCATCCTCCACGATGACCTTTTTTCCAGTGACTGGCGTTCCGGGGGCCTGTCGCGCCTGGGTGGCGGAATTTGTAAGGGCGCGGTTAGCACTTTCCAGCCTTACTGCCGCCTGCTCTATATATATGGATAGATTTTTTCTGGCCGACTCCAGCGCCGCACAATCTGCCGACAGCGGTTCAAACTCTTCCTTCTTCCCCAGACTCCCGGCAACATCAGCCAGATAGTTCAGGTTTTCATAAAGCACATTCAGGTTGTGGTAGAGCTTAAAGCTTGTCACAACGCTTCCCCGGCTGGATTGCACATCGGTCACCATGCCCGGAACAGCGGTGGCAATGTTCTTCTGCAAAGATTCTGCAACCTGCTGCAACTGCTGCTTCTGTTCGGAATCCGTCTTCCACTTCTCAATCCGCAACCTGCCAATATTCACGCTGGTGGAGCTTGTCACCTGCTGCACTTGCAGCAGGACGGCATTGAGGTCAGCGGCGGCCGGTGGTTGTTGCTGTGGCGCTGGCTGCGTGCGCTGCGCAGGCGCGGCCTGCGTCTGCACCTGTGCGCCAGCGCCATGTCCAGCGAAAAATAAGAGAGCAATCACTGCTGCGAAAGCAGTTTTCATGGGGGAACACTCCTGCACTAACTTAGGATGAGAATCGCAGCCTCAGGGGTTACTTCGCTTCAACCCTTTACTGGGCCTGACAGCCATCTAAGTGCAACTCAATAGGATACACAAATCAGAGGCAGGATCGGGAAATCTAACATCGGGGGCATCGGGACATTCTCAGAAACGTCGCAAGGTGTCGGTACCGCACCGTTCTTCTATCGAGAGTTATTGGATTATGGAGCGCAAATGACATCACCCTTCTCCGCATTATTCACCCTTTGTGTCCTGATTTTGAACATGTCAATCGCGCCAGCGCAGACCGGCAACAAGCAAGCCGGGGAATCGGCACCTAAAGCAACAGTGAAGGACACGAAAGCGGTCAAACGGCCCACATGCACGCTGACCAACGAAGATTATGCAGTCTTCACTGCTGTGCTGGAAGGTTTGGGCAAGCCGGAGGACCCGGAAGAAGCATGGCAGGACAGGGACATACTTATAACTGATCTCACGGACGCTGGTGAAGTGGAAGACAGCCAATGGAAAGGCTGGGGATTCCGTTCGAACTCAAAGGCAACCCCTAATAGGGGTTGTGAATTCGACGGATAAGTCCTGATGAACTCACATCCTACGTTGCATCCCGGTCTCCCAAATTCTACGAATTGTAAAGGAGGAATGGGCGTGCAAACGCCAACCATGTCAGCTATAAAATGTCCGATCATGCCAGAAGAAACTGGACCCAATCCGGTGCCTAACAGACTATTTCCAATGCCCATTGCGGGTTGTCGGTGCACGGCCCAGGATCACACCCCGGTTGCGGCATCTTGGGCAAGAAATCCCAGATGCTCGGTACGCCAAGGCTCGGGCAGGATCCTGGAAGGAAACAACTCCCGGGAATTGTGCCGCCGCCCAGACCACTACCGTTCAGCGATCCAAGAATCTTGCCTAAAACTCCTCCAATCCCTCCTCCCTGCCCAGAATTTACACCCCATTGCCAACTCCATGACGCACAGGCAAATGCCTCCCCGGGTGAGCCATCGAATAAAGTACAATCCCCCCCGCCGAAGTCCAGCCCCACTGGATCTGTAAAGTTGATCGGATTTCCCCCAACATAAGGATACCGATTCATGGACTGCGGATTTCCCAGATCCATGCTGCCATGGTAGGGGTCAGGGCTCATGAACCGGCCCTGCGTGCTTGAGTACTGGCGGAAGAGGCTGTGTTCCAGATTGCTTTCAGGATCGTGAACGTAGTCAGTGAAGCGATTGAAATTCGGCTCGGTCCCTACGCAGTTGATGCCATCGCCAAAAGGCAGGCCTGTGCAGGTATCTGTTGAGGATCCGGTAGGACCGGTGGCGACCCGCCTGCTTCCGAGCCAGTCAGTATGCAGGAAATTGGTGGTACCGCCGGAAGATGGTGGGCGCACTGCCCTTTAACCCTTCGGGGGACACACTAAACTCAGCTTTGCCCTTTTTGGGGTGAAGCCTTTCGAAATTTTCCGACGAATGCACGATGTAGATTCAAATATCCCCAATACACAAAAAAGCCGCACACCCCACTACCAATCACAAAACATAAGATCTGAAAAATCTGCATCGATGCGACAAGGGGAACCAAAAACACTACCCAAATAATTACTCCTGCCGCTATCAGATTGATCCCCAAGACTAAGAGCCCAATGAACTGGATATGTGTAGTCGGAGTATCGGTTAGCAAAAAATCTGTCTGAAAATTCTCTTTTCTCATCAAAGTCAACCTTGCCAACATCCGAACCAACAATAAAGCTGCAAAGCCTTCAGCTATCCCAGTTTATATTACCAGTACTGTGAAATCAGATTATTCGTGGTTCAATGCGTCATCAAGCAATTCGCCGCATTTCCTGCCAAAGCAGCCCTGCCCGCTATAGATACCCCCCTCTCTACGTGTTCGCCATTCGTTTGGTTTTGCGATCGTTTTGTTATTCTCCCGGGTCCATATTGACCATAGACCGCCCCTCGCGCAGGGTTTTCTTCAGGAATATGTTTCGGTTCTGGACCTTCGAAAATTTCTGGATCCCCCCCTGTCAGGCACGTAAGGATTTGTCCTCCACCTGGCGTGAAATCGTCGACGCACAAATTACCGCTGCAACGAATACCCGTTATGTCGAACCAGAGATCGTGAATTGGATCGCAAATCTCATTCAGGCCCGGTGCTCGTGGACCTGATTCGCCCCAAGGCAAACAATTGTAGTAATTAATCTTGCCCGCATCCGCAAAACTGGTAAGCCCGCAGCCATCTGAGATTGGGCCACGCCTGCACGGCTTATTCCAGGGCAATTTAGGCAAAAAGCTCCAGATGCTCGGTACGCCGAGGCTCGGGCATGATCCTGGAAGGAAACATGTACCGGGAATTGAGCCGCCACCAGCTACTACCCGTTTCTTCCCTTTATCCCGGAGATCAGCGTGAGTTCAATGTCCTACACCAGCCAGTTGCTGTTTTTTTACTGACTTCATTCAAGCGATAGGCCGTCTGCGCCGCCGCACGCGCAGATGGCCCGCTGGAAAATACTTGTGGTGGCGTCGATCTCCACATCGCAAGGAAGCAACGGGGAAAGAGCGGCCCTGAAGGTGTACGGTTTCATGACATTCTTCACAGAGTGTTCTCAAGACATCCTTTACACTCCAGCCCGAGCAAAGCGAGGGCTGGAGTAAGGAGCCCCAAGCGAGAGGGCGAGGATGGCGTGGAGAG
>JAIQGL010000032.1 GCA_020072585.1 Terriglobia bacterium
ACCAGTACGTGCTCCCCGTGGCTTCCACTCCTACCACCCAGGAACCAGGCAGGGCTTGGTAGAACCGGTGTACCTCGCCCTGGCCTTCGCCGTGTCCTAGCCGGCGCCGGACCAACTCACCCGTTTTCTCGTCCCACTGGGCAATCACTTGAAAGCTCGGATGAAAGTCACAACCTATATACTGCATATGGCCTCCTCGTCCCGAGCTCTTGGTCTTAAGCAAATCGAGTTTACTCGAGACGCTCCGGAGGCCGTTGTCGTCATGCAATCAAACCCCCGTCAGCGAGCGCGCGCTTTTATCAGCGCGCGAGTAGGGGTGAGGGACCTTGCGCTACCCAAAAGTCACTGTACCACTACCCGAGCAACTCCACGGAAAGAGCAGCAACCAGAGCGGTTGCACAAATCGCGGTGCACACAAAGGCCGCGGGTCCCCCAATCAACGCTGATGAAAACAAGTTGGGTTTGGTTTGTTGGTCAGCGTTGCTCGGAAGAACTCCACGGCCTTTTTCGCACGCACGGCGGAGAAGCAAATGGCTCTGCTTTTCCGCCGCTCTCGGAGCGAACTTCAAATCGGGACAACTCAAAACAGATTAAAGTTCACGATAATATTCATCTGCACCGCAACAGGTCGCCCGTCTTTCCGTGCCGGATCGAACCGCCATGTGCGTACCGCTTCCAGCGCCTTCTCATCCAGCCCCATGCCCAGCGAGCGGACCACGGTCAGATTTCGCGGCAGCCCGTCAGCGCCAATGGTCGCCAGCAGAGTTACTTCACCCTGGAATTTCGATTTGCGCGCCTCTTCGGAAAACTCTGGCTCCGGAGAATAAATCGCGCGGGGCATGCTCACGCCGTTGCCGGGAGTATAGAGTCCGCCACAACAGCCGCCGCCAGCGCCCGGTCCGCGACCAGGGCCGCCATCACCGCCAACGCCGGTTCCAGCATTGCCGCCTATGCCTCCGGCAACGCCCGGCCCGTTTGAAGGCGCAGCAAGATTCGACAAGGGATCGCCAATCTGCCGCGTACTGGGAAGCGTAATATCCGGAGGAGCCAGAACTGTCGTCTCCGCAACCAGTCTTGGCTGCTGATTGTTGCGCAGAATAATCGGCGGCGTAAGCTGCTCCTGTGCCGCACGCGGCGCCACTCCAACGCTGGCCCGGATTCGCTCTGCCGCTCCACCGCTTCCGCCACCATGGCTTGGATGTGAACCAGCCGGCACGACGTACGGCTCAAGGCGTACGCTAATAGACGTCCGCGGCTCAACCCTGGGAACCGTGCTCTTCACCATCAGAAATCCTGCGCCAACCATAAACGCCATGACCGCATGCAGCGCCACTGATAGCACAAAGTTCACCCGCCGCACTGGATAGCCGGCCCAGCTCTTGCCCAACAAACTTGGCATCACAGGGCTGACATTGCGCTCTTCAGTCTCCACGCGACGCGCCTGCCGTGGCTCTTCCGCTAAAACCCTGCGCCCCGCGGCCTCCCACTCCAGTTCAAGGCGCAGACGCGTTTTAAAATTGGCCCGCGGCAGATGGCGCAGGTCAGCAGCCAGCTCCACAAGTTCCCCAAATTTCGATTCGCTGTGGGCCAGTGCTGCTTCAGGCTCTGCCAGCATCTGGTCAATGGCCTGGTCCAGCTCGTCGTATGCGCTGAGATTATTCATGTCTGTTCCTCACTTGTCCGCGCAGCGTCTCCAGCGCGCGAAATTGCAACTGCTTCACCGCTCCCTCAGATCGCCCTAACTCCCGCGCAATCTCGCGTACGCTCTTCTGATCAACAAACCGCCGCACAACCACCAGACGCTGGTCCTCCGGAAGCCTTTCCACCAACTGGAACAACATGGCGCGCCGCTCTACCTCCATATCGCCAGCGGCCGCCTCGGCCCGGTCTTCCAGCCCTTCTTCCGCCGGAACTTCAACGCCGCGCGCTGCGCGCTGCCAGCGGTCGGCCAGCGCATTGGCGGCGATCCGCAGCAGCCACGCGGCAAAGGGCACGCCTCGCCACTGGAAGCGGCCAAGGTTTTTGAGCGCCTGGTGAAAGACCTCGGCGGTCACGTCCTGCGCCTCTTCGCGATCATTCACGCGCCGCGCCACAAACGCATAAACGCGGTTGAAGTTATTTTCATAAAGCTCCGCAAAACGGCCCGGATCGCTCTGGGCCGCCTCAATCAGGAGCCGTTCATCGTTCAAGCTGGTTAAGTTGGCGAGATTGGCAACGGCGTTCAACTTGTCCCCCTGGGACCCCGGGTTTTACGTCTCTGTGGCTACTGCTCCGGTGCTTCTATAGAGCTAAACCGCCGGCCGGACTGAAAGGTTACGGTGCGATTTTTCAGAATCTCTGGATCAGCATGGATAGAACGGGGATGGAGGGGAAATATGCGTGGGGAAAGGCTTGCCAGCGGGGTCACTTCGGCTGAGACACCGTCCCTAATCTGTCATGCTGAGCAAGCCCCGCACGACCGTGAGCGAAGCGAATGGGAGCAAGGGCGCGCCCGGGGCCCCCAACGCGCGCGGGTTTCGTGCGTTGGGGTGGAGCCGAAGCATCCCCTAGGGCGTCCTCTACCATGCCGCGTCAGGGAGTTTCAACCAGGAATGTTCGTCCCAACGATCTCACGCACCCTGAAAAAATCTCCGCGCTTAACAATCTTCACCCGCCGCTTAACTTTGTGTGTTTCTTCAGAGCACTTCGCTTTTTTGTTGCTCAACTTCCTGCGCATGGTTATAAAAGAGACGGGCCACGCCAGTGCTTGCACACCGGCGCGCCCTAACCACAAATCACCTTCCGAGAAAGGCGACCCATGGCTGACACTGATTCTAGCAGCGACCTGAAACCTCAGGTCTACGACCTCCTCCACCGTCTCAACGCATCCTTCGCCCACGTCCGTCGCAACATGGCCGCATTGGAGCAAGTCGGCATCTTCGACCCGCTCATGATGCAGGTCCTGAGCCGCCAGCATGAGACACTTCGCGCAGGCGCCAATTACCATCTGCTCGGGACCATGCGCGGCATTGAAGAACGCGACCGGGAGAAATTCTCGCAGCTACCGAGTGAGTGAACCCCAAAATCCCTAACCAGACCCCGCCGGAACGGCGGGGTTTGTCGTCACGTGTGTTTGTTGTATGCCGGAAGGCTAATGCGTTCCAGTTTACCGTCGAGCGTAATCAGGTAGCCAAATGTTGTTTCTCGATTGTCGCTAAAAATGTCACTGTATTTCACGAGTCCCCATATCACGATCCATTGTCCGACTCCGTCCTGCCCAAAAAGTGTTATCGATTCATCTTTCTTGAAATGATCATTGGGAGCGATAGCCTGTATTCCGTGATAAAGGATATCTATTTCAAAACTTGGATTCGGCGGAATAGCGTTGTGAAATATTTCTGCCGTGAGTCTAATTTCCCTGATCCAGCCAATACTTTTCCCCTCATTTTTACACTTAACGGCAATTGGAAGCCCTGTCGTGAGACCGTTAGTGCCACTGCCATAGAAACGGCCACCACCAGGGAGCCATTCAACTGTGACAACAATTCTTGCTCCCTCAATTTGAGTGAATCGGATAGCTGTAAGCTCAGCAGCATTAGCACTTTTTTGCGCGGCGGCTGCCAGGGTAGCGAGATGGCCAATTTGGATTTTGAGTTGGTTGACCATATCCTTGGTCTGCTCTCCAGCAGATTTCATTTCATCGACGGTTTGAACTCTAGCAGACTCCATTTCGGCGAGCTGCCTTTCCATCCAGTGGCCTTGGGTTTTAATGGCCACGAGAGCGCGCCAAGCGACGAAAGCGGCGATAGTGGTAACGATGACATAAATCAAATAAAGCGAATCAAATGGCTGAGAGACCACCTTTACGCGATAAGCCCCTTTATCCGTTTCCACCTCATGGGCGGTTTGTTGCTGTGTGGCAGTTGGCTGACTCACTTGGGAGCCGGCGGCAACCTTAGGCTGTACAACTGGAGCGGCCTTGGTGCTGTGATCTGCTTTTATAGTGGCTTTGCTATTTTTTACGATTGGCTTTTCAGGCTTTGCGGTAGGTGAAGGGGTTTGCAGTAAGAAGCAAGAAACAAGCACGAGCAGTGCGTACATAGTCGCGCAATTTTAGCAAGAGAGGTTTATTATGCAAGGTATAACTGCAATGGAGGTTCCCGACAAAATACGAACCGAGAAAGCGGCTGATGAATTCCGCACTGTCGACCGCGCCATGACGCGCATTTGCCAATTGCCAATTGCTAACTGCTAATTGCTTCTTCTTCCCACTCAAACTCTTCCTGCTGCGTCTCCTGGCACATCCAGACCGGAGCGAATGACAGCCGGTGCAGCGGCGTGGGCCCGTGTTCGCGGAGAGCGGCCAGATGTTTGGGTGAACGGTAGCCCTTGTTTGAGGCGAGATCGTATTCCGGAAAGACCGGGTCCCAGCGGCGCATCATCTCGTCGCGATGCACCTTGGCGATGATCGAAGCCGCCGCAATCGAGATGGAAAGCGCATCGCCATGAATAATATTGGTCTGCGGGCACTCCCAGTCAACGCGCACCGCGTCCACCAGCAGATGATCGGGCGCGGGAGCCAGTTGCGCCACGGCCATGCGCATGGCCAGCAGTGATGCCCAGTAAATATTGATCTGGTCGATCCGCGCCACGTCCACGGCGGCAACCGCATAGGCGATGGCGTGTTGCTTGATGCGCTCCGCCAGCGTCTCGCGCGTCTCCTGGTCAATCAGCTTGGAGTCGCGCAGCCCCTTGATGCGATAGCCGGGCTCAAGAATCACCGCCCCGGCCACCACGGGGCCGAACAGGCAGCCGCGTCCAACTTCATCCACGCCCGCCACCAGCTTGGCTCCCGCGGCCCACGCCAGCTTTTCAAATTTCTGCGTGCACTTCAGGCGCTTGAGCAGGCGCATCTTCATTGTGCCCGCGGAAAATGGCAACCCTGTTTCAGGATTGATGGGGACAGGGCGTTTCTTGTGCTTCTTCTTTTTCATTGTGAGGGACCCGCGGGACCGTTAAGAAATTGTATCGCGTTCGCCGGTCCCAGGCCCAATTCAGGAATGCTTCCGTCAAGACAACGGCTAAGTTGATGTATTGCGAAAGGTGAATTCACATTTGTGGTTTCTAACGTTTTTCGTTATTCCGAATTCGGAGAAATTACTTTTTCTGGTCGTCACCGGGTTGAAGAAGCATAGGATGCCGCCATCTTTGGTCCGCCATATTTTTAATTCGCATCTTCAATTCGCATCAAGGAGCAATAAGCAATGTCGCAACCTCGTCACAAGTCGATCAACAAGCGTCGAGCTGTTGGAATGCTTTTTATGGTGGCACTGATCTGTCTTAGCTTGCCCTTACTGAAATGGACCGGCACAGCGGTGGAGGCACAATCGATTCCTCCCAATCCCATGTCATCGTGCACGGTTGCGCCCGCCTTGTTCGCCAGTTGGTTTCAGTCGGGAATACCCGCGCTCAACGGAGTTGTGGACCCAGCCAACAGCATTACTTTTCCCAATACGCCGAACTGCAGCTTCTATCAGTGGTCGAAGCAGATGTTTTTGTGGCTGACCTCGCCCGCCCCCAAAGTCTATGGCGGCGGTTCGTTCATTTTTGATTCTCCGTCTTTTTTTGACGTCTCTCCGCCTGATCTTGGCGGCGTCCGGACCTTTGTTCCTCACGTGCCGGGTATATTTGCGTTCTCCGGAGTGGGAGCCGCCAAGGCGGGCCCAAATGGGCTGCCGATCCTGATCGATAAAAACGGAACCATGATTGAGGTGCATCCAACCCCGCTGAGCAAGCAAGGCAAACCGCTTGTGCTCAACAACGCCGGCCAGCAAGTGGAGGTTGGGAGGATCGCGGTACAAAGTGGTAGAGCTATATTCCTGGATCCGACCGGCCAGCTCATCCCTGGCGCGGTGCCAATCCTGCCCCAATCAGATCCGTCTCGTGGCGGAGGATTGTCCAAGCAGATCCTCAACATTGTCCCGGTGCAGAAGTTTATGATGGCGAGCACGTCGGCTGTCGCGAGCACACCGGTTTTCGTTACCGCCACCAGCACCGTGGTTCAAACGGAAGAAGGACAAGCAGACGGCGGCGCTCTGTTGTCGCAGAGCAATAGCCTGATTTATTACGCGACCCTGGTCAATGACGTGTACGCGTATTTTCTGACCGGAACCAAGAACGGCGCAATTCCTCCCCCAGGTGGAGTCGTAGCGAATGCGCTATTTCCCACTACGTCGACAGAATTAGCTCCCATCGTTACTCTAGCGAGTGCTCATGGAGTTACCTTTCCCGATCCCACAGCTTTGGCGGTGGAAATCAAGACCTCATGGGTTGAAGCCTCAACCCTTCCGAATCCAGGCGACTACATCACGATCATGGGCACCATCCCGATCTACAATACATCCAGTTCCACAACGTGGGTCCAGACCGGGCAAAAAACTGTGCTGCTTGCCATGGTTGGCATGCACGTGGTCGGGAGCACGGCCGGGCACCCAGAGATGGTCTGGGCGACATTTGAGCATTTCGGAAATGCTCCCAATGCTGCTTACCAATATGTCTCCACCCTGGGTCTGCAGAATGTGCCCCAGAATACAGCGGGCACATGGCTATTCACCGTAAGTGGATCGGGTGGTCCTTTCAATTGCATGAATCAGACGGCGAATCCGGTCACCAGCACCTTTACCAACATCGTAGCGCTGAGCGGCGGGTGCGCGCCTGGCACCATCACTCCGAACAACGTAATTCGCATGAAAGCCTTTGGCGCTGCATTCAACCAAACGCCCAATCCGCTTGACCCAAGCACCGCAGCCTCTAACTCAGAGATTATTTCTGTTAACAACGCCACGCAGGTCCCCGGCCCTGATCTGCGCAACCAATATTTCATGACTGGCGCCACCTGGACGATTGGCGGTGCGGCTCCCACGGGCATGTTCCCGGGTGGAAATGAAGTCGGCACCAGTAGATTGACCAACACCACAATGGAAACATTTGGGCAGGGCAGCAGCAATATGGCCACGGGTTCAGATACCAATTGCTTCACCTGTCATGTCAGTAATAAAGTCACGGTGAGCCATGTGTTTTGCGATCCCGTCAACGGCTGTAGCGCGGGACTGCAACCCTTGTTCTAGTCAACGATGAGGATGTTAGAACGAGATGTATAGTTCTGGGAAAGTCTGCATACCAAAGCTGGCGATGGGTCAAATGAACTCTCAATTTGCCATCGCCAGCAGCCGGTGACATATTCCGGACCAGAAGTCGGATTCTGGGAAGTAGACCAACTCTAGGCCTTACGAGCCAACCGACAGCAATATGATTTCTGCCAGCCCGTTATCGACAAAGAAGTTTGGCTGGCTGGTTCTAGCTTTGAGCTTCTTCAACCTTCGCGGCTTCCGGACGATGGTCAACTTCACGCAGGCGTGCTGCCTTGCCTTTCAGGGCGCGCAGGTAGAACAGTTTGGCGCGGCGGACCTGGTTGGAGCGGACAATCTCCACTTTGTCGAGCACCTTGGAGTTGAAGGGGAAGATACGCTCCACGCCCTGGCCAAAGCTGACTTTGCGGACGGTAAAGCTACCCTGCGGGCCGCTGCGCATCGAGATGACGGTGCCTTCAAAGGCCTGGATGCGCTCTTTTTCGCCTTCCTTGATCTTTACCTGGACGCGGACGCTATCGCCCGGCTTTACGGCAGGAATGTCCTTGCGCTGCAGCTTGGCAGCCAATTTTTCCATGATGGGATGCTGTGACATGACTTTATTTCCTTTTCAATTCAAGGACGTTCCAACGTCCGAAGATTTTAAAACCTTTGAGCCGCGAATCTCGCGAATGAACACGAATCTAAAGTTGCTCATTTCCTGATTCGCGATTTTCGCGTTCATTCGCGGCCAATATCTTTTTTGCCGATCTCAGCCAGCAACTTCCTGTCTTCCTTGCTCAGCGGCTGCCGCTCCAGCAAATCCGGGCGGTTGTGCAAGGTCTTTTCCAGCGCTTTGCCGCGACGCCACTTGCGTATCTGCTCATGGTTGCCACCTACCAGAACTTCCGGCACGGCCATCCCGCGAAACTCCGCTGGCCGTGTGTAATGCGGATAATCCAGTAATCCGCCGGAACCGCATGTACTGTCGGGCCCATCCACGCCGATTTTCTGCACGGCGCTAAAACTTTCCTGCCTGGCAGATGCTTCATTGCCCAGCGCTCCCGGAACCAGCCGCGTGATGGTATCCATCATCACCGCGGCGCCCAGTTCGCCGCCGCTCAGCACGTAGTCGCCGATGGAAATTTCCTGGTCGGCCAGGCCTTCCGCCACGCGCTCATCCACGCCTTCATAGCGGCCGCAGATCAATACAATCCGCTCAAGCTGTGCCATCTCTTCCGCTACGCTCTGCGTAAACATCCGGCCTTGCGGCGAAAGCAGCACCACCGTCTCTTTCGTCGTGCCTGCAACTCGCTCTTCACGCGACGACAACCCCAATGACTCCACGCAGGCAAACAGCGGTTCCGGCTTCAACACCATGCCTTCACCGCCCCCAAACGGACGGTCATCCACCGTCTTGTGTCGGTCCGTGGTAAAGGCCCGCAGGTCGTGAATCAGGATTTCAATGAACCCAGCTTCGCGCGCCCTGCGCACAATGCCGTAATCCAGCGGCCCGCGAAAAAAGTCCGGAAAAATAGTTACGATCTCGAACTTCATCGGCTGGCCCAATCAGGACTTCTCGTGATGCCGCTGCTTTTCTTCCTGGTTCAGCGGCGCATCCAGTTCCAGCATGCCCTGTGGCAGCTTCATCTCCAGGCGCTTCTGCTCCAGCAAAATCTTCTCAATGTAAGCGTGGGCAAAAGGCACCAGATACTCCTTCTCCCCCTGGATGACCAGCAGCGGCGCTTCTCCACTGCCAAACTGCACGTCTTTAATCCGTCCGATCTCATGTCCGGAATCAGTCACCGTGCAGCCCACCAGATCGCTTACATAAAACTCGTCATTACCCAGCGTTGCGCGCTCGCTCTGCGGCACCTGGATCTCGCTTCCCACCAGCGCTTCTGCGTCACTGATGGAATCCACACCGGCAAACTTCAGCACGACCATGCCTTTGTGAAACCAGTGTTCTTCCAGTTCCAACCTGCGGCGCGCTTCTGCGGTGCTGCCCGGCTTCGCTTTGCCGGCCGTCCCGCCCAAGGCAAAGAGCGTCCTGCGCGTTTCAAAGAGTTCGGGAAAGTCGGTGAGCAAAGCTGCTGCTACTTCGCCGCGGCGTCCCTGCGTTTTGGCCACCCGGGCAATCGTGACAAACTCAGCGTCCTCAGTCATCCGCGATGCCCAGACCGTGCAGGAACCAGGTTACTCCGCCGGTCCATCCTCTTCTTCGTCTTCAATAATCTCCAGCATATAGCGTTTCTTGAACTTCATGCTGGCCGCGCCAAGTATGGTGCGGATTGATTTGGCAGTGCGTCCCTGCCGGCCAATCACTTTACCCAGGTCGGATTGGGCCACCCGCAGTTCAAGGATCGTGGCATCACCATCCTCAACCGGAGTTACCTGAACCTGTTCTGGAGCATCCACAAGAGCCTGAGCGATTTGCTCCACCAGCATACGCATATCGCCGCCCGCATCCGTCATAAGGGGAGTCCTTCACCTTGCTATGCTTGGGGCCTGATTTCTCTCGCTTGCCTGTTCTGGAAAAGAACTGACTCCTTCCCGCTTTGCCTTAGGCCGCTGGCGCAGCAGCTGCTTTTGACTTGGTAAGCAAACGGCCCACCGTGTCAGAAAGTTGTGCGCCCTTGGAAACCCAGTAATCAATACGGTCACGCTTCAGGTCGATTGTGGTGGGGTTGGTGCGTGGGTTGTAAAGTCCCACCACTTCCACTGAGCGGCCATTGCGGGCGCGCTCCTTGTCAATGACCACCACACGATAATAAGGCTGCTTGCGCGCACCGATGCGCGCCAATCGTATCATTAGCACAGTTGCACTGAATCCTTTCCTGATTGAGCCCAGCTAAACTGGGCAAGTTGTTATTATCTCGTAAGTTGCGGGGATTGGCAAGACGTTGGCGTGAGCATGCCTCCCTGGATTTTGCCCATAAAGATTTTGCCGCCTAAAAACGGCCCGCCTCTTCCAGTATTTTCGCCAGGGCCTGGCGCACATCATCCGCCGATCGCACATGATACGTCCGCATCTTCAGCGGTTTCAACATCTTCTCCACATTACCTGTACCGCCCGCCGCTCCCTGGGGCTCAAAAAAATCAACCTGCACAAAGTAGATGACGCAATCCTCTTCACTGCCGGTCTCAATCGCCGGAAGCGTTGGAAACGCATACAGGTCCATCGGGCTTCCCACAATCACGAACACATGCAGGGGCCTTTCGCCCTGCTTGGCCACCGGATCAGAAGCGCCGCTGAGCCGGCGCTCAATTTCCTCCCGCAAATAAACAGGACTCTGCCGGCGGTTTTTGAGCTCCTTCACGCTCACCACTCCCGGCCCATTGTCTGGCGACAGCGCTTTACTCAAGCTCGGCCAGTTCAGATCCTTGCCGTCATTCTGTTCAAATGGAATACGACGCTGAATCAGGTCCAGCGCCGCCGCGCTGCGGGAGCCATTGGTCACGGTGATCTGGCTGAAGAGTTTGAATATCGGGAGCGCTATTGAGAGATAGTGGTTGTAATGGCCAAAGCTCCCATGAAATATCTCTGCTGAGGGGCTTAGGTCCATGAGCACTTCCAGATGGATCGGACGTTTGGTCGCCAGCGGCAGATGGAGACGCCCTTCAACATCGGAGTGAAACATATACTCCGGCCCGTCACGCTTGGTGGACCAGAATTCAAAAGCGTCCAGACCGCGCCACATTCCCGGCAGCGGATCGCCTTTGTAGGCGTCAACATGAAAGAGCCGACGCATGAAGTTGTGCTCGCCAGACTTTTTGTCCCATAGCGCTACCGAGACTTCATACTGGCCGGGCACGGCAAAGGCCTGCCATGAGAACTCCACGTCATTATGCTTCATCTCTGGCTTTAGCTTGTCCAGTTCCAGCAGCCCGTAATTGCGGGAAGAAACACCCTCACCATTTCTTACCTCCACCAGCAACGTAATGTGCTCGTCGTGGTTGCGTTTCAACAACTCCGGGCCCGGCACCAGGACCTTGATGGTGGCAATCAGCCTCTGGTGGAAGGAAAGTTTGTCAGCCAGCATCTGCACCTGCCATGGCACTTGCTCGCGTGGCCCCTCGGCCTGCCACTTGTCAAACGGCGCGTCCGCAAAGGCGGAGTCAGTAGTGATTTCCTGGGCGCAGGCCGGCAAGGCCATGCCGCAGCCAAGAAAAAGCAGAGCCAGCAGGGGACCACAGAAGTTTGAAATCGGCCTGATTGCCATAGACAACAATAAAAAAGGGACTTTCACAGCATAGTGGCGGCGGTCATGGCTTTACAACCCTGCTCTTGGCGGGCGGTAAGGGCCTGACCCATTTCCGCGGTCACGTCCAATGTGTGACGGCCATCACATCGGTAGGCCGTCTCAGGCGTCCAAACTTAGGGCAGGAAAGCCCATGGACACGCCCAAGCCTATCCTCGAAGTCTCCTTTGAAGGCGCTCTCGACCAAGAAATTAAGCAAAATGATGAGCGGTTCCGCCTGTTGCTGCAAGCGGCCCCGGACGCCATTCTGGAAGTGGACGCCAGCGGGCGCATCACGCTCGCCAATGTGGCCGCGGAGAGCATGTTTGGTTACCCTGGCGGTGATCTGGTTGGCCGTAGCATTGAGGAATTGGTTCCTGCTGCCCTGAGAAACGCCCACATCCGGCATCGTGCAGCCTATGCCGGCAACTCCAAAAGGCGTCCCATGGGTGTCGGGCGGGCACTCGAAGCACAGAAACGAGATGGTACGCTTTTCGCGGTGGAGATCAGCTTGAGCCCGACCACCTCCGTTGACACGGAGAACGTCATCGCGATTGTGCGAGACGTGAGCCAGCGAAATGAGATGGAAAAAATGCTGCACCGCTCCGAGGAAAGGTTGCGGCAGGCGGAAAAACTGGAGGCCCTGGGCCGGCTCGCCGGTGGCGTTGCCCACGAATTCAATAACCTGCTTACCATGATCCTTGGCTATTCTGAGCTGCTGTTGCCCTCAGTGCCTGCTGGAGACCCCAGAAGCTATGTGGAGAAAATTTCCCTTTCGGCCCGGCGCGCCGCCAGCCTGACACGGCAACTCCTGGCCTTTTCCCGCAGCCAGACGCTCACGCCTCGCGTGCTGGACCTGAATACAGTCGTGGTGGAAAGCTGCCACATTGTCTCGCGGCTGCTGGGAGAAAACGTGGAGTTGGTGGTGCTCCCCGCGGCTGAACCCGCCTGGGTAAAAATTGATCCTGCACAGATTGATCAGATCATGGCAAACCTGGCCACAAATGCGCACGCGGCCATGCCGGACGGCGGCAAGCTGACGGTTGCTGTCTCTCATGCCAATTTGGACGAAAAAAATATTCACCAGTATCCAGGTCTGGCGCCCGGAAAATACGTGTTGCTCTCCGTGAGTGATACCGGCAGCGGCATGCCGCCGGAAGTAAAGGCTCGCCTGTTTGAACCATTTTTCAGCACGCGCGAATTCGGCCAGGGAGCGGGACTGGGCCTGGCATCGATCTACGGGATCGTGAAGCAGAGCGGTGGAAATATTTCCGTGCGTAGTGAACCGGGTTCGGGGACCACCTTTTATATTTTTCTGCCCAACGTTCAACCGGATGACATTGAGTCTGATCCACTCAAAAAAGAAAAAAACTCTGAAACCTTCCGCGGCGACGAAACCATTCTGCTGGTGGAAGACCAGGAACCATTGCTGGACCTGTCGCGCGAGTTTCTGGAACGTCTTGGCTACCGCGTGCTGGCGGCAAGCCAGCCCGATAAAGCAGTCCAGGTGTCCCAGAATTTTGCGGGCGCAATTGACCTTCTCCTTACTGATGTAGTGATGCCCGGCATGAACGGTCGCCAACTGGCCAGCCAACTCAAATTACAACGGCCCACAATGAAAGTCTTGTTTGTCTCCGGCTTCGCCGACCGGGCCTTTGAGACCGCGGGTCCTCTTGGCGCAATGGAAACTTTCATGGAGAAGCCATACGGATTCGAAGAACTCGGACTCAAGATCCGCACAATATTGCACTAACAAACTCATCCTCAAAAAACTAGCGCGTCCTCTGCCGTTCTACATGCTTCCGACCTCTTCCAGAATCCTGGCCAGCGCGTGCCGTATACTCTCCGCCGACCGCACCTTGATCGCGTGCACCGTCAGCGGCTTAAGCATGTTGCGCACGTTGCCCACGGCCCCGTCGGCATACTGCGTGTTGAGCAGCGCAAATTGCAAATAGTAGACCACGCACTTTTCCTCTGCTCCGGGAGGCATATGAGGAAGGTTGCGGAAAGAGTAAAAGTCCATGGGGCTGCCGATGACCACAAAAACGTGGAACGGCTCGCCTGCCTGGGATGTCTCCGGTGCAGCATGATTCAACCGGCGCAGCAACTCGTCCTGTAAGAATGCCGGACTCTCACGGTGCTGCTCCAGGGCCTTGATGTCAATGGTGGCAGGCCCATTCTCAGGGGCCAGCACGGCCCGGGCGCGCGGCCAGTCCAGGGTCTTTACCGCGTCCTGCTCAAAGGTGACACGGCGGCGGCGCAGGTCAAGCATGGCTACGCTCAGCGAACCTTGTTCCAGGTTGATCTGGCTCAAGGCTTTCAACAGCGGCAGCGCGACGGAAAGATAGCGGTGGTAGAACCGCGTGGAGCCCCGGAAAAGATCAGAGGCAGTTACATCAGCCAGCACGTCCACCCGAACCGGACGCTTCGTCGCCAGCGGCAGGTTCAACTTGCCGGCAACGTCAGGCCGGAAAAGTGTGTCCGGTCCTTCCACCGCGGGTCCCAGAAACTCTACAGCGGGAAGCCCGCTCCAGGAGCCGGGCAGCGGATCATCTTTCATCGGTTCAACATGCAGCGGAGCTTCCATCAGATTGTGCTCACCGGTACGGTCGTCAATGAGCGCCACAGTCACCTTGTAATCGCCCGGCAGCACAAAGAAGTTTGAGTTCAGGAACACTTTTAGCTTTTTGAACTGCGGTGGTATCTCCTGTAGGGCCACATAGCTGTAGTCGCGAAACAAATGGCCGCCCGCGTCACTCACCTGCACCAACGCTACCAGCCGGTCTCCTTGCGGGTGCTTGACCAGTTCTTTCCCGGCCAATTCAACATCAATGTGCGCAAGCAGGCGCTGATGCAATGAAAGCCCATAGGGCTGGACCCTGACCTTCCACGGAATCGGCGCCTGTGGTCCCGTTTTAATCCACTGGTCGATTGGCACCGCGGCAAACACCTTCTCCACGGACACATCCTGGGCGCGGAGCGGACCCGGCACAAAGAGAAACCCGAACCATGCGGCCGTCAAGAAAGCAACCAATCGAAGAGAAAGTTTGGTCATGAAAGAGCGTCGTGTTTGAAGTCCAGACATCATAGGTTGACAGAAAGCCCTTGAACAAGCTTCAGCTCTTGTTGCCGGATTGCGGATAACAAATTTGCCGTAAATACAGTCTAACGGCGACAATGGTCGCCATGCGTTCTCACTACAGGTGTCCTCGCCTAAAGCCATATAGACGTGCGCTTGCTTGTACCGTTGCCTTCTTATTTTCCGCCCAAATTCTCCTGTCTGATACCCGGCCGTTGCCGGAAGACCGTGGCGCCGTGCATCTTGCCCAGCTGCTGACCAAGCTGAAAACCACGGCACGCTTCATGCAGGTCGTGGCCCATCCTGACGATGAAGATGGCGGCTTGCTCACCCTGGAAGCACGCGGCAATGGCGCTACCGCGTTGCTCTTCACCGTCACCCGCGGCGAAGGCGGGCAGAACAAGTTTGGCGCAGAAAGCTCTGACGAACTGGGCATTCTTCGCACGCTGGAGCTCCTGGAAGCGGACAAGTATTACGGCGTGGAGCAGCGCTTCAGCCACGTGGTGGACTTCGGTTTTTCCAAGACCGCGGAAGAGACCTTCAACAAATGGCACGGGCATGACGTGGCTCTGGGAGACCTGGTTCGGGCGATCCGTATTTTCCGGCCAGACGTTCTGACCAGCCGCTTCAGCGGCACCAAGCGCGATGGACATGGCAACCATGAAGCTTCCGGCGTGCTGACCCTTGAGGCTTTCCGCGCTGCCGCCGATCCCAACCGCTTTCCCGAACAGATTAAAGAAGGCCTGCTGCCCTGGCAGGCGAAAAAGCTTTACCTGGGAAATCCTCCGGGCATGTTTCAGCGCGGCGCCGTGGCCGACGAAGATTACACCATCAAGATGAACATCGGCGAATACAACCCTCTGCTGGGAATGTCTTACACGCAATTTGCGCTGGAAGGACTGGCCCATCAGACGTCACAAGGCACGGGCGGCATCCGCGTGCCTCCGGGGCCGCGCTATACGTATTACAAATTGACCGATTCAACGCTGCCCAAACCCGCCGCCGCGGCGCACGAGCAGGACTTCTTTGACGGCATTGATACATCGCTGGTCGGGCTTGCTGCGCGACTGGGCGCGGAGGAATCAAAGGTTCCTTTCTTGAAGCCTGCGTTGGAGTCATTGCAGAAGCATGTCGATGCTGCGAGCAAAGCTTTCTCGCTACAAGATCCTTTACCCTGCGCGCCGGAATTGCTTGCAGGACGAGACGAAGCAGAAAAACTGGTCCATCAGTTAGAAGATTCGCAGCTTCCTGCTCCTGCCAAGGACGAGTTGCTTACCACGTTGCGCACCAAGCTGGAACAATTCCAGCAGGCGTCCAACGAGTCGCTCGGAATTTTCTTTGAAATTACGGTAGATCCTCCCGGACCGCCACCGGGCCCCTCGTATTTCCCGCGCATGGAGCAGACCTTGAGCATGGCCGTATCGGGCCAGAGCTTCACGGTCACGGCCCGACTTTATAATCGGGGCAAGGCCACAGTGCTTCCACAGGGATTCGCCATCGAAGCAGCCGACGGGTGGAAGATTGAACATCTCGGGTCTCCTTCCAGCCCAAGTCCTTACGTGCCCCTCAAGAGTGGTGACGCGTCCACTACCCAGTTCAAGCTAACCGTTCTTGAAAATGCTCAGGACACAAAACCTTATTTCATGCGTGCAGACCCTGAAGCCGAAACGTTCTATTCCATCAGCGATCCCAAATATCTGACGCTGCCTTGGTCGCCTTACCCTGTACGTGGCTATGCCAGGTTCACCGTGGGCAGTGGTTCTGGCGAGGCCAGGGGCATCGCCAAAATCAAATTCGTCGATCCCACGCTCGGCCAGTCAGAGCGTCCGCTTGCGATCGGCCCACCAATCTCTGTCATGCTGACTTCCCCTGTCGTGGTAGCTCCCGTTGTAGGCGCGGGAAAATCGCAAATCGGCGTCAGCGTACGGAGCAACGTGCAAAACGCGGTCCACGCCAAACTGAAATTGGAAACGCCGCAAGGATGGAAGGTCGAACCCGCCGAAATCGCCGTCGATCTGGACCACGATGGCGACGTGAATAATTACGCATTCCAGATCACGCCGCAGAACCTTCACGAAGGCACATACAAAGTCACGGCGCGCGCCGAATACAACGGCAAGCAGTATGCCGAAGGGTTCAAGGTAATCACGCGGCCCGATCTTGATTCCTATTATGCCTATCGCCCGGCAACAGAAAATGTGCAGGCCGTGGACGTGAAGCTGCCCGGGCAGCTCAAGGTCGGCTACATCATGGGCACCGGGGATGAAATCCCTTCGGTACTGCAAAGCGTCGGATTGAATACCAGTATCATCACGCCGCAGGAACTTGCTTCCGGCGATCTCAGCCGCTACGGAACCATCATCGTCGGCATTCGCGCGTATGACACGCGGACTGATGTGCGCGAACATAACCGCCGCCTGCTCGATTATGTGAATCGCGGCGGAACGCTCATCGTCCAATATAACCAGGGCACCAACGCCTTCAATGACGGCCATTACACGCCTTATCCCGCCACAGCGGCCAATGTGCGCGTCTCCGTGGAAGAGCAGCCGGTGGAGATTCTTGCGCCGGAGGATCGTGTCTTCAACTGGCCGAACAAGATCACGCAAAAAGATTTTGACGGCTGGGTGCAGGAGCGTGGACTTTATTTCATGTCGCAATGGGACACGCAGTTCAAGCCGCTGCTTGCCTCGAATGATCCGGGCGAGCCATCACAAAAAGGCGGCCTCTTGATGGCACATTACGGCAAGGGAATTTATATCTTCTCTGCATACGGATTTTCGCGGCAGCTTCCCGCTGGAGTTCCCGGGGCCATCCGCCTGTTTGTGAATCTGGTAAGCGCGGGACATCAATGACAGAGGTCCCACAACCAGTGCCCCAGCTAGCGCGAGAAATCAACCTGGGCCAGGCCACCGCGCTCAACATCATTGACATGATCGGCGTGGGGCCGTTCGTCACCATCCCGCTGATCATTCACGCCATGCATGGGCCGCAAGCGATGTTGGGCTGGGTGCTGGGCGCGCTGCTGGCCATGTGCGACGGCCTGGTCTGGGCGGAGCTGGGCGCATCCATGCCGCAGGCTGGCGGCTCATACCAATACCTAAGAGAAAGCTACGGCGCAAAGCGGCTGGGCCGGTTGATGTCATTCCTGTTCGTCTGGCAGTTGATCTTCAGCGCGCCGCTTTCCATCGCCTCCGGCTGCCTGGGCATCGCCCGTTACGCGGAATATGTCTGGCCATCATTGAGTCAGGTGCTGGTGGAGCGCACAGTATCGTTAGGACTGTGGGGCCTGGGCTCGCTTGAGTTCCGCCTGTTCATCACGCATGGCACGTTTCTTGCCATGGCAAGTTGCCTGCTCGCGCTGTGGCTGCTGTACCGGCGCGTCTCGGTGATCGGGCAGCTGGCGCGATATCTTTCCGTCGGCGTGCTGGGCGCGATCCTGCTGGTCATCGTCGCCGGCCTTACCCACTTCAACGCGGCGCGGGCATTTACGTTTTCTCCCGGAGCATTCAATTTCTCTTCCGGCTTTATCACCGGACTGGGCGCTGCCATGCTGGTGGCCACCTATGATTACTGGGGCTATTACAACGTCTGCTTCCTGGGCGCGGAGATCAAGCGTCCGGAGCGCAATATTCCCCGCGCCATCCTGATCTCCATTGTCGTTGTCGGCGTGCTTTATTTGCTGATGAACATCAGCATCTTGGGCGTGCTTCCCTGGCAGGAGCTGGACCAGGCTGCCGCCAGCGAATCGCGCTTCTATGTGGCGTCCACACTGCTGCAACGCACCTTCGGCACATGGTGGGGGATGTTTGGCGCCTTCCTGATCATGTGGACAGCATTCGCTTCCGTGTTTTCGCTCATGCTTGGCTACTCCCGCGTTCCCTATGCCGCGGCGCAGGATGGAAACTATTTTCGCTTCTACGCCAAGCTGCACCCGAGAAACCAATTCCCTCACCGTTCATTGCTCACGCTGGGAATTGTGGCCACCGTCTTCTGCATGTTGCGCTTGCAGGACGTAATCGCCGCCCTGGTGGTGATCCGCATCATGGTGCAGTTTCTCATGCAGGTGCTCGGCCTCCTGCTCTTGCGTGCGCGACGGCCCGAGTTCCCTCGTCCCTTCCGCATGTATCTTTATCCCATTCCTGCGGTCCTGGCGGCGCTGGGATTCATCTACATTCTTTATGCCCGTCCGAACCTGAAAGAAATCAAGTTCGGCATAGGCATCGCTTTTGTTGGCATCGTACTCTTTTTGGCCCGCTCCTGGCAGCGCAAGGAATGGCCGTTTTCCGGGCAGCCTGCTCACGATCCTGCCGCGGAGACAGTCCAATGATTTGTTATGTCCGCAATCCCCTCGAGGCCTGCTAGCTCCATGGAGACCCCGGCTTCCACGCAGGTCGCGACAGCCCATCACTCCGCGCTCTCGCCGCTGCGTGAGCCGCTGTTCCGCAGCCTTTGGATCGCCGCCGTAATCTCTTACACCGGGAGCTGGATGCAGAACGTCGCCACCGGCTGGCTGATGACCTCGCTCACCAGTTCGCCGATGTGGGTTGCCCTGGTGCAGGTGGCGGTAAGTCTTCCGGTGTTCCTGATCGCGCTGCCCGCCGGAGCTCTGGCCGATATTGTTGACCGGCGCAAGTTTCTTCTTTTTACCCAGGGTTCCATGGTCGCTGCGGCAACTGTGCTCGGCGTAATGACCCTTACCCGGACCGTCACTCCGCAAATCCTGCTGGTATTTACCTTCCTGCTGGGAGTAGGCGCGGTCATGAACGATCCTGCGTGGCAATCGCTTACGCCCGATCTCGTGCCGCCCCAGCAGCTGGCGGCAGCCGTGGCTTTAAATTCCGCTGGATTCAATATTGCCCGCGCTGTGGGCCCGGCGTTGGGCGGTCTGGTCATTGCCA
Organism: Terriglobia bacterium; assembly: GCA_020072585.1. Taxonomy (GTDB): domain Bacteria; phylum Acidobacteriota; class Terriglobia; order Terriglobales; family Acidobacteriaceae; genus Angelobacter. The sequence goes on from JAIQGL010000032.1 coordinate 19,328, forward strand.
CGTGCCAGGGAACCACCACAGGTTCAGGCCGGACGTATCTGCTGAATGCATTTTCTTTTTTTGGCGTCATCCTCTTTCTGTATCACTGGAAGCCGGCCAAAACAGAGCAGCGGCATGGCGCCTCTACGTTTACCGGCGCCATTACGGTTGGCCTGCGCTATGCCCGGCAGGAGCCGCGCATACGCACCGTGCTGGTGCGCACATTGCTGTTTTCGCTTTTTGCCAGCTCTTTCTGGGCATTGCTCCCGCTGATCGCCAGCAAGTTCGGCGCGGAAGGATTTGGCGCGATGCTCGCGTTCTTCGGTCTGGGCGCGCTCGGCGGCGCGGGTGTTCTGTCTCTCGCGCGACGGAGACTGTCACCGGACGCTGTGATCGCTTTTGCCACTTTGGCTTTTGCTGTGGCGCTTTGCGGCCTGGTTCGGGCACACTCGCTGGTGGTCGCTTCAGCCTTTTCTGCTGCCGCCGGATTGGCTTGGATCAGCATTCTGGCAACGTTAAATCTGGCCGCTCAGACGGCGGCGCCAGCCTGGGTGCGCGCCCGCGTGATCTCCATGTATGTACTGGTCCTGCAAGGTGGGCTGGCGCTGGGCAGCGCCGTGTGGGGCGCTGTTGCTTCCAATTCGAGTGTCCAGTTCACACTTACCTTTGCAGCAGCTGCGCTTACCGCGGGCCTGTTGCTGGGGCCGTGGTATCGTTTGCGGCAGTCCGGCCTTGCATAGACTGAGGTTTAAGAAAGTGATTCGCAGATGAAATACGTAAAACTGTTCTACGTTCTAGTGCTGCTTGGCGTCGCCGCCACCGCCTTTGCGCAAAAAGCAGTTCAGGATGAGACAAGCCCAGGGCGCGAGACTTTGGCTGGTGTCATCGATAAAGAGATCACTAACCTGGAAAATCAATTCGTTGGCGCGGCTGAAGCCATGCCGGAAAACAAGTTTGACGCCAGTCCGGAAACATGGAAGCTTCCTGGCAGCGAATTCAAAGGCGTTCGCACTTTTGCAGGACAGATCAGGCACGTGGCGGCGGACAATATTGCTATCTGTGCCCCGTTAGCCGACCAACCTGAGCCAGCCGGCAATAACGCTCCGAACGGGCCCATGAATTTGACGACGAGGGCTGAGCTGCTCAAGTTCCTCAAAGACTCTTTCTCGTTCGGCCACAAGGCTGTCGCCGGCCTGACCAGCGCGAATGAGTTGGAATTAGTGGAGTTTCGCGGTAAAAAAGTTACCCGGATCTCATTGGCCATTCTGGCTCTGACCCATACCAACGATCATTACGGACAAATGGTGGAATATCTGCGAATGAATGGAATCGTTCCACCCGCGAGCCGCCCAAGATAGTGCGTATGCGAAAGTCCTAAAACCAGATTCCGGAAAATCAATGCCAATGAATCGCTGAAAGAGGAGAAACGATGAAACACCTGAGAACATTCTGCATGGTCGGGGCGCTGAGCTTCGCCGCAAGCATATTTGCACAAACACCCGCCGCTACGCCCGCGCCGCCCAAGGCCCCACCGACGATTGCCTCCATCGTTGAGCAGCAAGTCGGCATTCTGGAAAGAGAATTTGTCGGCGCGGCTGAAGCCATGCCGGAAGACAAGTACAACTTTGCACCCGGCAGCCTCAACATCCAGGGCAGTGAATTTAAGGGCGTTCGCACTTTTGCCGACCAGGTAAAACACGTGGCGGCGACCAACTATCTGCTGTGGGGCGCCATCACCGGTGACAAATCGCCTATCGAAATCAAGGACGATAACGGTCCTGCATCTCTGAAAACCAAAGCTGAGATCGTAAAGTATTTGAAGGATTCTTTCGCGCTCGGGCACAAAGCAACAAAGTCGCTTACGGCGGAAAACGCGGTCGCCATGGTTCCCAGCCCGTTCGGGCCGGGACAGCAGGTGTCCAAGCTATTCTGCGCCACATTCTCCGTGGCACACGGCTTTGATCATTACGGCCAGACGGTGGAATACCTGCGCATGAACGGAATTGTTCCGCCCGCCAGCCGCGGCGGCAACTAGGCTGTTACCACAGAGGCACCGCAGAACACGGGGAATGAAATCCCCGTGTTTTTTCTTTAGAAGCGTGCCGACGGGCGGGCGGGTAGTGCGGATGAGGCGTCCGTGATATCTTTCTCCGTCGCTCGATTCGACATGAGGAGAGTTCCACAATGAAACATCTGAGAATGCTGTGCTTGCCGGCCATCCTGGGTTTGGCTACTGCCGCTTCCGCGCAGGCTGGAGCCAAGCCTGCTGCGCCCGCTTCGTCGCCCGCAGCAACTGCGGCTGCGCCGCAGGCCCAGCCCGCGCCGCTCACGACCATCGCTGCAATCGTGGACCGCCAGGTAAGCCAATACGAGAAGAATGTGGTGGACGCGGCCGAAGCCATGCCGGCAGACAAATTTGACTTCAGCCCCGCCGGCCTCAATATTTCCGGCAGCTCTTACAAAGACGTGCGTACCTTCGCCCAGCTGGTAAAGCATACCGCCACCGCCAACTATCGTTTCTGGACCACGTTGACGGGCGAGAAGATGCCGGAGAACATCAAAGGCACCAATGGTCCTGACGAACTGAAGACCAAGGCGGAGATCATCCAGTTCCTGAAGGACTCATTTGCCGTCGGCCATCGCGCCGCCAAGACCCTGACCGCTGAAAACGCGGCTGAACAGCTGCCTTTCTTCCGCGGCACCGCAGCCCGTCTTTACATAGCGTCAGGGGCTGTCATCCATGACGCTGATGAATACGGACAGATGGTGGAATACCTGCGCATGAACGGCATTGTTCCGCCCGCAAGCCGGGGCAACTAGCTTTCACGGCAGAGAACACAGAGCGCGGAGAAAGATGGAACCTCCGCGCTTTTTTTGCGTACTGAGTCTTGGGGACTTGCCGTGCCCCGGAAAACATGTGCGCGCGGCGCCGCCTGCGCGGCGCCGTGACATTATTTTACGCCGACATTACATGACGAGGAGATCGCCCATGAAACATCTACGTACCATCTGCCTGCTGATAGTGCTCAGCGCTGCCACCGCCGCGGTAAGCCAGGGACCGGGCGCAGCGGCAGCCAAACCGGCAACTCCGGCGCCACAGGCACAAACATCGCCACAACCGGCGCCCACCGTAGCCGGCATGATTGAACGCCAGGTCAGCGCCAGTGAAAAACAGATCATTGAAGCTGCTGAGGCCATGCCGGAGGAAAAATACAACTTTTCTCCGGAGTCGCTCAACATCCCCGGCAGTGATTACAAAGGCGTGCGTACGTTTGCCATGGAAGTGAAACATATCGCCACGGACAACTTCGCGTTTTGGACACCCCTGACGGGCGATCCGTTCCCTGCCGGTATCAAGGGCCCCAATGGTCCGGATGAATTGAAGACCAAGGCGGAGATCATAAAATTCCTGAAAGATTCTTATGCTGTGGGACACAAGGCTGCCGCAACCGTGACCAATGAAAACTTCATGGAGCAGGTCACCTTCCGCATGGGAAAAGGACCAAGAATTTACCTGGCCATGAATCCCACATCCCATGCGAATGACCACTACGGACAGATGGTTGAGTACCTGCGCATGAACGGCATTGTTCCTCCGGCAAGCCGGGCCAACAACTAGTTCACAAAAAATATTCTTTGCGTTTACGGCGCGGATATTTGAAAACTCAAATCCCGCGCCGATTTTTTTGCCAGCAATACCCAGCCACGCTCTTGCCGTTCCGATCCGGAACTGACTTCGGAATTCATAAAACTTTCATCGCATGCCGTTCTGACTACAACACGTGCGATGTATGGTACAGGGGAGCCGTCCTCAGTCCCCGCTTGCTGACGGTCTACACCTGTTGGAGGAAGAACCTTGAAGATGAATAAAAAAAATTTCCGCAAGGTCATCACATTGGTAGTCATTGTTCTGGGTAGCGCCAACCTCTTCGGCTGGTCCGCTGAAGGGCATCAAGCAGTCGCCGATATAGCACAGCAGTTACTCACGCAGTCCGGCCAGTTTGCGCCGGTACAGGCAATTCTGGGCAACCTCACGCTGGCGCAAATTTCAACTTGCCCGGACGAACTGCGCGCATTCCAATCCAGCGGGACCGCCATGAGCGCTAACTGCAAACAGGTATTCACCACGCCAACGCCGCCCACCGGAACCAGCGGATGGCACTTTATTGACATCCCCGTTTCATTAACGAGCCCTACGCACGCTGATGTGGTTACTGCCTGCGGCTCCGCGTGCGTCCTGACTGAAGTTGACCGCTGGGGCACAGTGCTGGCCGATGCCACGCAATCCACCGGTGAACGTCTGCAGGCGCTGTCATTCATCGTGCATTTCATCGGCGACCTGCACCAGCCTCTGCACTCCGCCACTCGAGGCAGTGACGCCGGGGGCAACGCCGAGCAGGTAAGAATCGATGGCGGCACCACCAGCCTGCATCACGCATGGGACGCCAACCTTGTCAGCGATATCAATGCTGATCCCGCGGCGCTGGCGTCTGCTCTCAGCCCGGAGATTGCGGCAGCGCAGGCAGAAGCCCAGACCACGCCGGAAGACTGGTCAATCCAGGCGTTTCAGTTCGCCCGCACGGTTGCTTATGCTGGAATCCCTACCAGCACCAGCACCACCACGACACTCTCTACGACATACATTGCAAACGCAACTCCCGTGGTGCGGCAACAGATAGCGCGCGCAGGAGTCCGCCTGGCCCAGTTCCTTGCCGGTAAGCTGCCTTCCGGCACGCCAACGCCGACGCCCACACCCAATCCAACTCCAAATCCAACGCCGACGCCCGGCGCCACGGAATTGCTTGGGAACAAGGGCTTTGAAGCAGGCGCAGCCAATCCATCGCCCTGGGGGTTTACGTCGACTCATACCCCAATTCAGATCATCAACAGCTCCACCTCTGAGCCGCCACACTCCGGCACCTTTGACGCATGGATGAACGGTTGGGGGACCACCACCACAGACACTGTGCTGCAAACAGTAACCATACCTTCCACGTCCATCTCAGCCACTCTGAGTTTCTGGCTGCATATTGACACTGCGGAAACCAGTACGACCAGTATGTTTGATACTTTGACGGTCCAGGTCCGTGATACCAGCGGCAATGTGCTGCAAACGCTGGATACGTTCTCAAACCTGAATAAAGCGGCGGGATACCAGCAGCACAGTTACAACCTGAACGGTTTTATCGGAAAAACGATCCAGATCTTCTTTAAAGGCGCGGAGGACTCGACACTCAAAACCTCTTTCGTCCTTGATGACGCTTCACTCCAAGTCAGTCCGTGATGTAGCGATAGTCAATGTGGCGGGCTTACAGCCCGCCACACTTTATTTCGCCATGGCAGCCCGAACAACGGCGATCACCAGCACCGCAATGAATGTCACCCCGTAGACCGCCAACGTAACCACGTAAGTGATGATTGTCTTGAAAGAGGTCGCGATGGCGCCCTGCCCGTAGACCTTGCGCATGCTGGCAAACAGGTATGCCATAAAAACCAGGCTGGAGACGATGAAAGAGACAACGTTCCTCACGTTCATAACGACGTGAGTTGCGTTGAGCAGCGATAGAAGCAATCCACCGAGGTAGGTAAAAGACAGGAAATGCATTGCGAAGACCATGTGCTCTACGAAATAGCGCTTGCGGAAGAGCAAGGCCAGAACCGCTGCTACGGCCAGGGCGTTGAAGATCTGTGCCGCTGTGTTCGCTCGGTGCATGGTGTCCTGAATGCGTTCAACGACGATCTCTTTGGACACGTGTTTTGCCTTTGCCAGTTTCTCCCAGGCGGCATCGATTTGCCCAGTGCTGTCCTTCAATTGCCGTACGTCATAGCCTGAGATTGGCCTGATCGAGTCGGCCAGGAAGAAAATAGCGCAGGCGACCAGAAACAGGCTGAACGGCCGCATGTAGCGCGATCTCCGTCCGGCGAGAAACTCCTGCGTGAGAAAACCGGGCCGCGTGAAAAGATAGCGCAGCGTGGCAAATACCTTGGTGTCCAGGTGGGTAAGATCGTGCGTGGCATGCAGAAAAAAGTGCTTAAGGGTCAGCTCCTCCGCGTGATGTTTTTGCTCGCCGCAGCGGTGGCAAAAGTCGCCCAGAAATTCCGTACCGCAATTAGGACAGACGGCCGGACCATGGGTCTCCGGCGTGAGCGTTGGTTGTGATACCGCCATCTCTCTCTTTTGACTGGCAAAAGCGAAGCGGCAGTATATCCCGGATTTTTCGAAGATTGCCGTTTTCTAAAAAACTCAACTCTGCGGATCGATTCCGTTCATCCGCAGGTATTCGACCATCTGGCCATAAATGTCCCAGGGATGGGAGATGGCTGCAGTCACCACGGAAAGACGGGGCACTCGACCACCTTCAGGCAGCTCCACCACCTCCATCAGGTTGTGTTCGCTGACCGTGGCGATCCCCTTGTGTAGATAGGCAAATGATTCCTGCAGAAACTTCACCACGTCGTCTTTGCTCTTAAGTGAATCAGGACCGTTTTCATGCGGGCCGGGTTCAATCGGCATCTTTTCTCGCAGCAGGGCGGCGCCCATTTGGTAGTTGGCCACCGCTATATGTTTGGCCAATTGGGCAAACGTACGGACGCCTTTGAATGCGCCGCGCTTAGGCGCAAAGTTATAGAGAGAATCCGGCATTTTCTCAGCCAGCGCCAGGGTCGCGTGTTCGGGCCCGTCAATGGATCTATCAAAAACTTCTACCACCGAGGTTGGCGGCGTAATCTTCTTTACCTGGCCAAATAGGACACCAGGGCAGGCTAGCAGCATCAGGCATTCCATCCGCGAAAAAGTCATAGTTTGTCTCCATCACATGGCCCAAAGGCAGAACGAGCTGGCAAACCTAACTTGCAGGTAAAGTCCGGACCGTGTCTTGGTCCAAATCCATGGCTTTCTGAAAAACTGAAACTGCAAAGCCTTTCCTGTTAACCACACCGATACTTAGACCTTTCATGTTAAGGTCATAAGCTGTTACGCTAAGGTGCTCTGGAGTTCGCGCCGCTCGAAAATTGGCCGACTCTTTTTTTACAAGCAGGCCTCCGCTGCTCGCTTCCCAGGTCCTGGCCGAACTGGGTCCCGTGTTAACGGGTGAGCGAGACCTTTCCCACACCGCTAACGGTGCGCTGGAAGTGGTGATGGCGGCAATTCGCGCCGGCTCAGGCGCGCTCTTTCGCTTTCAGGAAAAACCGGCCATGCTGGCCTCGATTGCCGCCCAGGGCTTTGTCGTCTTTCCCCAGACCGCCGTCTTCCCGCTCTTGCCCAAACATGTGCATGCTCTAACCAATGTTCCCGGCCCGCAACGGATCTCACGTGAGCGTTGCGATACATTTTTAAGCTCCACCGGTAACATCTCCAGCGTGTGGTTCCGCTGTATCGCGCCATTGCGCGTCCACGGCAAGCTGATTGGCGCGCTGCTGATGGGCGAAAGAGAAGAGGGCGCGGAGTACACGCCGGAGGTCCTGAAGCAGATTGGCGACCTGGCGCCGTTCATTGCGCTGGCCATGTACAACCATCAGCTCATGATGTCATTGGAAGAACGCACGGCCGACAATCTGAAGCTGATCGCCTCTGTCCACTCTTTCTGGGACGACGCACTTGCCGCCTTCGCCGCTACCATTGACGTGAAGCACATCCAGATGCAAGGCCATTCCCTGCGCGTGGGCCGCTATGCCGCCGGAATGGCGGAATCGCTGGGTATGGGCGCTTCTGAGATCAGCGAAATGCGGGCCGCGGGATACCTGCACAACATCGGCATGGTGACCGTGGACAAGCACCTCTTTATGAAACCCGGCGCGCTCGAACCCGGAGAATTCCAGGAGATGGCCGACCATACCGTGCAGGGGCATCGCATTGTTTCCACGGTGCAGTTCCCCTGGCCAAAAATTCCTGAAGTAGTGCGCTCCCACCATGAACGCGCGGATGGCTCGGGCTACCCTGATCACCTGCACAATGATGAGGTTTCCATGCCGGTAAAAATTGTTGCCGTGGCGGACACCTTTGATGCCATGCTGAGCGACCGCCCTTACCGCAAAAAGCTTTCGCTGGGTGAAGCGGCGGCACAACTGAGCTGGCTGGCGCCCGCAAAGCTGGATGGCGAGGTGGTGCATTCCCTGCTGGTACAGTTACGGCGTGATGCTGTCAGCCACGTTTCTCCTCCGCGGCCCTGGTCCTCGTCAGGTCATGAGAGTAAGACAAGAAAGATGTTTCTTGACCCTGCGGTACCCTGCAACATCTCGCCTACCGACATCGACCATATGGTTTCCGAGCTGAACCGCCGTATGACGCGAGGCCGCGTAACCCTGGCGTAATCTCGCTTTTCTCACAACTTTTATCTAACTTGGGGTTAATATTCCTCGATAAGAAGAAGAGTTCCTGGAGCGTCTAATGCCCGCCACGCGTAAGCAACTGATTCTGCTGGGCCTTGTTTTACTGATCTCCACCGCCGCGCTGCTGGCCGGTGACAAGAAATCCAGATCAAAAACCTCTGAGACAACTGCCGCCCCTTCGGCGCCGATGCAGATAGAAGACAACAAGCGCATCGTCCACGCGCTGAATCGTTTTACTTTTGGCATCCGCCCCGGCGATGTGGAGCGCGTTCGCACCATGGGAATGGACAAGTGGTTTGACGAACAGCTTCATCCGGAAAAGATTGATGACAGTGCCGTGGAAGCCCGATTGGCCCCCTTTCGCACGCTGAAGATGAGCACCAAAGAGATGGTGGAAAACTTTCCGCCTCCGCAGGTGCTGAAGGCCATTGAGAACGGGCGCATGTCCATGCCTTCCGACCCCGGCAAACGCGCCGTGTATGAGTCGCGCATGGCCGCCTACCAGCAGCGCCAGCAGAATAAAGAAGACAAGGGCGCCGCCGCGGGCAACGGCGGACTCAACAATCTTGACCAGCCTGCCCCAGACATGAAGCCCGCTGTGGAGCAGAAGACAACGACTGGTCCTAAGAACTCTCCGGCGGAGATGCGCCTTGATCCCAATGATCCGCCGCTTACGCCGGAACAGCGCAAGCAACAAAAGCAGCGCGAAGACGCCATGTATGCCGATCTGGACTCGAGTCTCCTGCTGCAGATGCCGCCAGACGCCCGTTACAAAGCGATCCTGAAAATGTCAGCGGAAGAACGGCTCGACCTGGCCAGGATCTATAAAGGTCCCCGGGCCATGCAACTGGTTGACGGCATGAAGCCGGAGCAGCGTGAGACCGTGGAGGCGATTATCCAGCCACAAGCCGTGCTCGGTGAACTGGCCGAAGCCAAGCTGTTGCGCGCCATCTATAGTGACCGCCAGATGGGAGAAGTGATGAGTGATTTCTGGTTCAATCACTTTAACGTCTTCATCGGCAAAGGCCCCGACCGCTACATGATCAACGCCTATGAGCGTGAGGTAATTCGTCCGCACGCGATGGGCAAATTCAAAGACATTCTGGCCGCCACCGCCAAGAGCCCTGCCATGCTCTTTTACCTGGACAACTGGCAGAGTGTCGGCCCCAACTCTGAGCTGGCGGTCTATGGGCCGCAACGCCGCGGAGCTCGTCGCGGCCGATTTGCGCGGCCTCGTCCTCAAGCCAAGAACCGCCCCAGCGGCCTCAACGAAAACTACGCGCGCGAAATCATGGAGCTGCACACGCTCGGCGTGGACGGCGGCTACACGCAGAAAGACGTAACCGAACTGGCCAAGGTGCTTACCGGCTGGAGCATTGAGCAGCCGCAGCTTGGCGGCAGCTTCCGTTTCAATGAACGCGCACATGAGCCCGGCGCAAAATACATTCTGGGACGCAAGATCGGCGAGCATGGCGAAAAGGAAGGTGAGGAGATGCTGGACATTCTGGCCCATCATCCTGCCACCGCCAAATTCATCTCGCGCAAGCTGGCCATCCGCTTTGTCTCGGACAATCCGCCGCAAAGCCTGGTGGACCGCATGGCGGAAACCTTCATGAAGAAAGATGGCGACACGCGCGAGGTGCTGCGCACGCTCTTCCATTCGCCTGAGTTCTGGGCCGCCGATGCGTACCGCGCCAAGATGAAAACGCCGTTTGAGTTTGTGGCTTCCGCCGCGCGTGTCTCAGGCGCTGACATTCAGAACGCGCTGCCGCTGGTGGGCACGCTGAATCGCATGGGCATGCCGCTCTACGCCATGCAGCCCCCGACCGGCTATTCTATGAAAGCCGAAGCCTGGGTGAATTCTTCCGCACTGCTCAACCGCATGAATTTTGCGCTGGCGCTCGGATCCGGGAGATTCTCGGGAGCATCGCTTGATCCGCAAACTTTGCTTCGCGGTCCTGCGCCGGGCGACGCGGAGACAGCTTTGGCCGCCCTGGAGCAGTCCATCCTGGCCGGTGATGTATCTCCGCAGACCCACGCCGTGATCAAAAAGCAGCTCGGCGATCCCCAGATCTCACAGCGCAAGCTGGACGATATGGACAAGAAACCAAACTACGGCGCGATTGCCGGGTTGATTATGGGATCGCCGGAATTTCAAAGAAGGTGAAGTTAAAACTAACTATGGATAACACGAATTCAACAATTGCCAGAAAATGCCAAAATTGCCAACGATCGCCGAAAGTGAATTCCTGGCAACATCCAATTTTGTAATTTTTGGCAATTCCGGCGATTCTGGCAATTTTCCTGGTCCGTGGTGAGCTTTAGGAGCAATACAAATGTCCATCACTCGAAGAGTTTTTCTAAAGAACGGCGCGCTGGCCATTGTAGGCACAAGCATTATTCCCAGCTTCCTCACACGCGCTGTCTATGCGGCTGAAATCGCTGCGCCGGGCAAGAAGCGCCTGATCGTCCTTTTTCAGCGCGGTGCCGCTGACGGTCTGAATATCGTGGTGCCGCATGGCGAGCAGGCGTATTACAACATGCGCCCCAGCATCGCGATTCCTCGTCCGCGCAACGGACAAGAGAGCGTGATCGATCTTGATGGCTTCTTCGGGCTGCATCCTTCGATGAGCGCGTTCAAGCCGCTATGGGACCAGAAACATCTCGCCATCGTGCACGCCGCGGGCTCGCCGGATAATACACGCTCGCACTTTGACGCACAGGATTACATGGAATCAGGCACGCCCGGCATAAAGTCCACAGAAGATGGCTGGTTGAATCGCGCCATTGCCGGCGTGAAAGAGCCGGACGCTTCACCGTTCCGCGCGGTGGCTATGGGCGGAGCTCTGCCGCGCACCCTGGCGGGCTCCGTGCCTGCGGTTGCAATGGCTGATATCCGTGGCTTTGCCGTGGGCGGGCGCGGCCCCGGCGGCAACATTGCCAGCAACACGTTTGAAGCCATGTATGAGAAGTCCGTGGACACCGTTCTGCATGGCACCGGCAATGAGACTTTTGAAGCAGTCAAGATGCTCAAGTCCGCTGATCCGGAAAAGTACGCTCCCGCTGCCGGAGCCAACTATCCTCGCGGGCGCTTTGGTGACAGCCTTCGCCAGGTGGCGCAGCTGGTGAAAGCAAACCTGGGCGTGGAAGTTGCCTTTGCCGACATTGGAGGCTGGGACCACCATGTAAACGAAGGCAGCGTGCAAGGGCAGATCGCCAACCTCACGCGTGAATTTTCACAATCCATCGCCGCATTCTGGACCGATCTGGGCGACCTGGCTGAAAACACGGTGATCGTAACCATGTCAGAATTCGGACGCACCGCGCGTGAGAACGGCAATCGCGGCACAGACCACGGCCACGCCAACGTGATGTTTGTTCTCGGCGGCCCGGTCAAGGGCGGCAGGATGTACGGCCGCTGGCCCGGTCTCCAGACTGAACATCTTTATGAAGGCCGCGATCTGGCGGTGACTACGGATTTCCGCCAGGTATTGAGTGAGGGGGTTGCGAACCACCTGGGCAATCAGGAGCTGGCAAAGGTTTTCCCGGGATTCGACAAGAGCACGCCGAAGGATTTTCTGAAATATCTGGGATAGCTGGAAGTGGTAATCTGGCATTTTGCACGCTCAGGCTTGACCTGAATTGGTACCATGGACTGCCAGTATGAGCGGCTATGCGCGTGGTGAAGATCGCCAATCCCTTGTCCACAATCTGGCCCTATTCGCGCGTAAACACAAATATCCTCACGCACAATTTGCACGTGAAGGCGACCTCAAAGCGGTCGCCGAACTAGGATGCCTCTGTTTTGGCGCCAGTGCTTTCAGCCTGGAGAAGTTCCGTTCTTTATACCGTGTCAATCCAAGGATCCTGCTGGTAGTAAAAGACAACAATGGAATGCTCAAGGGCTACTTCGATATCATGCCGGTCAAAGCGGCCTTTGCAGAGGACTTGAAGTCGGGGAAAAAGCGTGAGATCGATCTATCGCCGAGCGATCTTTTTTCCGAAAAAGAGCTGAGAGAAGGGCAAGCAGGATGTATTTACCTGGCTGCGCTGGTGACCCGGAGTTCGTCAGAGCGCAATAAGGGCCCAGACAGGACATTTTGCAAGCTGGTTCTGGCCGGCATGGAGAGGATCCAGCAGATCACAATGACAAACCCAGGCCTGTCTGATCTGCTCGCTCTGGCCTATCAGGAAAAGGATGGCGTACCGGGCCCGGCAACTCCGTATCTCACGCGTTTCAAATTTCAGGAGACAGGGAAAAGCCAGGAAGGGTATTCCGCCCATATCCTTCAGTCTGGGGCGCATTATGGCGGATTGGAAGAGGTCTTTTCCACGATCTCGCTGGTTCGGGAGAAACATGCGCGCGTGAATCGCGCAAAAAAGAGAATTGCCGCGGGGGCCATTTTCAGCGCCCTGCTGATTATTGTGGCAACTATCCTGCTAAAGAAATCTGAGCTCACCAGGACATTTATTATGGAGCTTGGAATTGGGGTGACAGCCGCAGTCATCGGGCTGATTCTGGAGCCGTTCTTAAAGCTTAGGTCGCTGCTTAAAACTGAGTAAGACACAATATGAATTATTTCTCTAAGTCAACAACGCGATTCGTCCCCATTCAGAAAAATCATTTCTTATAATGGATTCATGATGCCTGACTATTCTGGCCCGCTGCGCGAGGGGGCCCTTATCCGCGCGGATGCTAACATGTTTCTATGGACATGACGTGGGTGACCGACCGGATTGCGGTCGGCGGTGGGATCTGGAATGACGAAAACATGGCAGAGCTGGTGCGGCACGGCGTCACGCATATCATCGATATGCAGATTGAATTTGACGACCGTCCCTTGGCCGAACCATACCCGGTGAAAGTGCTCTTCAATCCTACTGACGATGATTTCCAGCCCAAACCGCCACAGCTTTTTCAGGCTGGCGTGGAGTTTGCCCTGGAAGCCCTGGACGAACCGGAAAGCAAAGTTTACGTACACTGTGCCGCCGGAGTGCATCGCGCGCCCATGATGACCCTGGCCATCATGCGGGTGCTCGGATGGTCCCTGGAGGATGCCAAAACGCTGATCCTGAAGCGCCGTTATGTGGTGGATTGGGCGGAATGCTACGTTGAGAGCGTGGAAAACTTCGTGAAGGTCTATGAAACCGCGAGCAGCAACGCGAAATTGAAATAAGTAAGAATTGGAAGATGTTGCCAACGGAGTGTTCATGAGTCGCAATGTCAGCAACGAGGCCTTGCAGCGGATACGCAGGTTTGTGGAGAAATATTGTGCGAAGTCGGGCACCAGCACGCATCCTGATAAAGACGTGACGGAAGCCGTGGTGCTGGGGCTGGCTTACCACATTGACACGCTGGGTAAGCCGTTGTGTCCTTGCCGCTTCTATCCTGATAAAAAAGAGGAAGCCAGACATCGTACGTGGATCTGCGCCTGCGATGACATGCAGATTTACAAATACTGCCATTGCCTGCTGTTCGTTGATGAGCAGGGACGGCCGATTACGGAATACCTGCCTGATGATCATGAAGGCCGCAAAACCTACGGGCTGGTGAAAGATCCAACCCCCGATCAGGGACGCGCGCTACGAAACATGGCGGCGGAAAGGGAGAAAGAGCGCAAGGAACGGTCGTCATAGGCCCGTCCGTCCACGGAAATTGCTAGTACAATCTTTCAGCCATGGCTGTAGAGGCAGTCCAGCACGTCCGCAGAATGCGCGGTGGAGCGCAGGCGCATCTCATGCGCGCTGACGACGGCCACTTCTACGTGGTGAAGTTCCAGAACAATCCGCAGCACCTGCGCGTGCTTGCGAATGAGCTACTGGCCACGCGCCTGGCCGAAAGCATCGGTCTGCCTGTCCCTGTGACTGAAATCATTGAAGTAAGGGAGTGGCTGGTGGAGAACACGCTGGAACTGCACATGGACCTGGCTGGACTGTCTTCGCGCTGCAAGCCTGGTTTGCAGTTCGGCGCGCGCTATGTCTGCGATCCTGCCGAAGGCCAGGTCTTTGACTATCTGCCGGAGAGCATGATGTCCAAAGTGAAAAACCTTGCTGTATTCGCCGGCATGCTGGTGGCGGACAAGTGGCTGGGCAACGCCAATGGACGCCAGGCGGTGTTCTGGAAAAAAACCACTGAACGGAAATATACGGCCACGTTTATCGATCAGGGCTATTGTTTCAACGCTGGTGAATGGAATTTTCCTGATTCGGCCCTCCGCGGCGTTTACGCACGCAACTTTGTTTACCAGCAGGTCACCGGATGGGAATCATTCGAGCCATGGCTCTCCCGGGTGGAGAATCTTGCGCCGGCTGCCGTTCAGGAAATCGCCGGCGCGGTACCGCCGGAGTGGGCCGGCAATGACTGGGGAGAGCTGGAAAATCTGGTAGAGAATATTATTGAGCGCAGAAGCAAGGTGCGGGAGCTGATCACGGCGTTTCGTAATTCATCGCGTCAGCCCTTCCCTGCCTGGGGCATGGCCGCGCCGAAACATGAAGCGCCGGCAAATCTAATGTAGCGGCGAAGCCGGCTTGTGCGCTGAGCTGCTTGCATCAGGCGCAATCTACGTGGCAAACATGTTGAAGGCAAGCGGTTTGGAGCGTAGCGACAGGAATAGACGAAACCGGTGGTGCAATGATGCTGGGTAAAACTCAATGTCGGTTTTTTGTTCTGCGTTATGCTCCTGACGCAGTGAAGAATGAGTTCGTTAACATCGGGCTGGTGCTGCTGCCACCCGCGGGCGGCGCGCAGGTGCGCTTCACCCGTGATTGGTCCCGCGTGCGCTGCCTTGATCCTGAAGCTGACGTGGAAGTGCTGGAAGCCATGGAGAGCGATCTCAGGGAAAAGCTGCGCGAGATGAATGGCGACCACGATTTTATTCTGCGCCGCATCCAGGACTCATTCTCCAACGCGCTGCAAACCTCGGAATTCCAGGCATGTCTGGCAGACTCACCCACTGCGGAAGCGGATGAACTGGCGCGGCTTTATCTGGAGCGTCCAAGACGGCGGCAGATCCGCGCACAGAGCACGCGTCAGGCAATCTTTCAGCGCATGCGCTCAGAGTTTGAGTCTGCCGGCGTGTGGCCGGTGTTGCGCAAGGAAATCTCCGCCGCGGAGTACACGCGCAGTGGCGACCCTCTAAAGATCGACTGCGGTTACAGCCCCAACGGCACAGTCAAGCTGTTTCACGCCGTGTCACTCCAGAGTGATGTCAACACCGCCAAGATTCTGGCTTTCAGCTTTCCGCAGATGGCGGAAGGAATCCGTAATGCACAGCGCAAGCATGCGGAACTTACAGCCGTGGTGGAAGATGGCTTGCCTGAAGACGATGCAGCCATCCACTACGCGCGGGAAACTCTCACGCGGCATGCCATTATGATTGCGCCAGTCGCGCAGATGCCGGACATCGCGAGCACGGCGGCGCGAGAGCTGGGAATTGGCTAACGCAAGAAAAAGCCCCGGAGGTCTCCGGGGCTTGCGAGACTTCTCTAGAACTAAAACGCTTTGAAGCGCGTCCCTGAAAAGATCTTCGTACGGATACCGTCAATCACCGGCGGAATCACCGGATGACTAACGCCTTCAACCACGTAAATGGAGACTGCGGTTTCTGCCGGGTTATCACCGCTGATGGCAACGCCCACACCCTGTATTCCGGGCTGGGACATCAGGTCAGCAACGTGCGCCTCTTTCACGGCCGTAGCGTGATCAATCTGCACCTGGCCGATCGAGGGTTGCACAATACCGCTGCCGTCGTCATATACCACGCGCGTGCGCACGCCATCCATCACCGCGGGAATCGGCGCATTTGCGGCGCGGGAGAGATGAATGACCAACGCTCCTTCACCCGGACTGTCCGCGCTGGCGCCAACCATCACGGAACTAACCGCTGCATCCTGCATCAGCGCGCCGGCGTGTCTCTGGTGTACTGCTGTTACACGCTGGCGCTCAGGAGCTGAAAGCGGCACAGTGGCCGAAGCTGTCCCATTCAGTTGCGGACCACCAGTGGCCGTAGGCGCGCAGCTTACGGCGTGATCAGGATTACCGCTTACAGGCGTTAGCGTATTCACACCCGAAGACAGAGCTGTAATCACATCCTGTATCGGGTTGGCCACGGTGTCAGTTGTGCTTCCACCGTAAAGCAGCGCCACCGGACGTGCTGTTGCCGTAGTGACCACCAGCGAACCGGAATCGCCGCCGGCGCTGAACGATCCTCCATTGATCATAACCTGGCCCGTATACGTGGCATTGAAGGCAGTCACATTGCTGCCACACGAGGTTTCATACGCAACCTGCACACTAGTATTGATGGAGCTGACAGTGGAGCAGGTTAAACCGGTGGTCCGTCCGCTCTTTGAAACCGCCATTCCCAGGGTTGCCGTGGCCAGCGTGGAGGAAGGTGGCGCCGCCGCGATACTGGTGGAATTGGATGGACCAAGATCCAATATTGTCCCCGCCATGTCCACCGTGCCAGGCACAATCTGGGCAATGGCGGAATCGGTATTACTCGGCGAAGCGCCTGTGCGTCCCTGGGCTGTGCCAGCGGGCGCAAGCGCTGCTGCCTGAGTCAAATTGGCGATTGTAGTGCCGCTACCAAAACATGCGGACTGGCCAGGCTGCCGGACACCCTCTCCCGCAGATCCCTGACTGGACCTATCCAGCACGTGATTGTTACTCAGGATTACCGGCTGTACCAGATCGGCCCGGGTCCATAGGCTGCCCATTGTGCCAATGCAGCAGACGGTTGCGCCAATATCATTCACGTTGCCGCCTGAGGTACCCAGCTTCACTGGAATCGTCTGTGGACCGGCATTGTCATTGGGGAACACCACGGACGCGCCCACAGAGGCGGTTTGCGTGCCGGCTGTGGCGGTCACAGTGAAGGTGTTCGGCGAAGGAAAACTTGCCGGAGCATGGTAGAGGCCGTTGGTGTCAATGGTCCCGACCGCCGGAGTGATACTCCATGTAACAGCTCCCGAAAAATTAGTCGCAGTAAATAGCCGCGTTGTACCAATTGGCACGGTAGTGGAGGTGGCGCTGACGGTTGGTGGATTCAGCGGCGGCGTGGGAGTAGGCGTGGCAGAGGAACCGCCGCCACAGCCAACCGCTCCAATCAACAGCGTACAAGTCAGCAGAATCCCACAAATTTTTAACATGGTGCCAAGACCCCTTTGATGAAGCTTCTCCGCGCTCGACAGCGAAAAGCGTTTGAACAAATTTTACGCCTCGCCAGCATCGATTATCCAGAGTGGTGGAACATCCGTAACCTTAGATGCGGGGTCACGGCAGAAGGTAATTGCCCGAGCTAAGCTTTTGAATTAGCAACTATTTGATTGACGGCCGCCAGAGAGCCTTCAGACGGAAGCAGCCTGTAAATTGTGGGTAAAAAGAAACGGCGAGCTTTACGCTCGCCGCCTTGTTGGGACTCGAATCAGACTCTTCATCCGATATCTTCGTTGAAGTTCTCCAGGTATTCCCGCACGGCCACCATGAACTGATCGGCATCTGCGCCATCGATGATGCGATGATCGTAGCCCACGCTCAGCCGGATAATGTGCCGCACGGCAATGGAATCATTACCGTCTTCATCCGTCACAACCACGGGCTCCTTGAAGATGCCGCCCATGCCCAGGATTGCGACCTGGGGCTGAAGGATGATGGGCAATCCGAACTGCGGTCCATAAATTCCCGGGTTGGTAATGGTGATGGTGCCACCCTGTACGTCATCGGGAACAAGCTTTTTGGTGCGGGCGCGCTCACCCAGGTCAACAATGGTGCGCTGTAATCCCACAAAGCTCAGATTTTCCGCACCCTTGACCACGGGCACGATCAGCCCCCAATCCAGGGCCACGGCAATACCGATATTGACGCTCTTGTGGTATTGAATGTTATCGCCAATCACTGACGAGTTCATAATCGGTTTCACGCGGATGCCATGCAACATCGCTTTGGCGATGAAGGGCAGGAACGTCAGCTTGACGCCGTTACGCTCTTCCCACGCTTTGCGGTTCTTTTCACGGAACCGGGCGATGCGAGTCATATCCACCTTGAAAACGGAATGGACGTGCGCGCTGGTGCGCTTGGATTCCACCATGCGCTCGGCGATCTTCTTGCGCATCGGCGTCATGGGCACGGCTTCGCCCGGAAGCACCTGCATGGCCGGCGGTGCAGCGGGCCGTGGCGTGGAAACTGCGGGTTGTTGCGATGCCTGCTGCTGCTGCGCGGGGCGGGGTTGTGGCGGCACCGCTTGCGGCTTGCCTCCACCCTGGCCAGCGCCATGCTGCTGAATAAAGCTTTGGATATCCTGCTTGCTGATGCGGCCACCCAGTCCGGTGCCCGGGACCCGGCTCAGATCAACGTTGCTCTCACGCGCGATGCGACGCACCAGCGGTGACGAGCGCAGACGCTCGCCATCCTGTCCGCGATCTGCAACGGGCGCGGCAACCTGCTGCGGCTGCTGTTTTGGCACGGCCTGCGGCTGAGGCGCTTGCTGTACCGGGACCGGCTTTGGAGCAGCGGCCTGCGGCGCCGGTGCTCCTGCGCCACCAATCACGGCGACTACACTGTTCACCTGTACCGTGGTGCCTTCTTTAACTTTAATTTCGCGCAGAACGCCGGCTGTTGGCGCTGGAATCTCAGCATCCACCTTGTCCGTGGATATCTCAAAGAGTGGCTCATCACGCTGGACCTTGTCGCCAACTTTCTTCAGCCATTTAGTGATAGTGCCTTCAAAAATCGATTCACCCATCTGCGGCATCACAACATCGGTCGCGGCGCCACCATTCGCGCCTGCGGGAGCTTTTTCTCCCTGCACGGGCGCTGACGATTCTGTCTGCGGAGGCTGTTTAGGAGCGGAAGTTCCATCGGCCTGGGGCGCGGATTTGGCCTGTGCCGGCAGAGGCTCTGCCGGTGCTTTTGCCGCGGCAGCGCTGCCTTCCGCATCAATCACGCCTACCACGGTATTTACCTGGACCGTGGCGCCTTCCTTGACCATGATCTCTTTCAATATCCCCGCCGCAGGCGCAGGAATCTCTGCGTCCACCTTGTCCGTGGAGATCTCAAACAATGGCTCGTCACGCTGGACCTTCTCGCCCGGCTTCTTGAGCCACTTGGTGATGGTGCCTTCAAAAATCGATTCGCCCATTTGGGGCATCAGTACGTCAGTTGGCATGAAATCCTTCCACAGGTATGACCCGGCTGGTTTACTGCAACCTATGATTATAAATCAGCGGAGAGGAAGTGGGCGGCCCGCGCTCAACTGGCTTTGCTTGCCCGGGCAAGCCTTGGCACCAGCAGCCACACCATGCCGTAACAGAAAAGAGAAAACGCCAGCGTTCCCGCGCTGCCGTGGCGTAGATCTTCAAAGAGCAGCTTGAGCGTGCACAAGGCGATCGTCGTGTAAGCCAGCCAGATCAGCTCGATCCTCTTGAAGCGTGACCCGCTCCAGCCTAGACTCAGCGCGACCAGACAGAGGACCAGGGTACGCAGTGCGGCCAGCTGCGCTCCGCTGCCCGGATGGAATATCAGCAACACGGCGGTCACGGCGGCAGCCGTGACTGCGCATGTGACAAGAGAAGCGAACGCCAGTGGCAACGCCTGCTCTCGCCATCCTGGGGCTGACGCGAGTAAAGAGCGTCCGCGCAAAGAGCGCACGGCCAGCGCGTAACTGACGAGTGTGAATGCGCCCGCCATCCACACTGGCCAGCTTCCCTGCTCCGGCAGCTCGCTAAAAAGGAGTTTGCCGGAATATCCCAGCAGCCCGGAGATCC
Organism: Terriglobia bacterium; assembly: GCA_020072585.1. Lineage (GTDB taxonomy): Bacteria > Acidobacteriota > Terriglobia > Terriglobales > Acidobacteriaceae > Angelobacter. Next base: position 39,398 of record JAIQGL010000032.1, read on the forward strand.
ATGCCGTGGCCGCCAGATACATTACTCCATGAAACACCAGGGTGAACCGCGCTGAGCGTATGCCGGCGAAGGTTGCCGCCATGGCCACCATGCCCAGCCAGACGGCGCCGGCGTTGGCGGACAAGCAGAAGAAGCTCCCAGCCAGCAGAAGCGCCGCGGCCCAGGTGGAGAATACGTGGTAGTTGCGGGGCTGGCCGGCATTCTCAAACCGGATGAAAACGAGCAGATAGCAAAATGCTGCGGCCAGCAGACAGAATGCCCCGAGGCCAATCGCTACTGCCTGGTGCGTGACCCGGAGAACGCCGGTGGCAGCCAGCAGAAATACCGCAACCGTTTGTCCAATTTCAAAGATGCCTACTTCCCGCCGCAGCGCGACGGTGCGCGTGAGCACCGATGCAGCGTAGATAGTGAACAGTGCGGCGAATACCGCCAGCAGCGTTGCCGGCGCAATGGGCTTGTAGTCGGGCGAAACGTTCGCGCCCGTGTAGATGGCGATCAGCGCCAGCAAGGCGAGGTCAGTGGCAATGGCAATCCATGGGCGCAGGCCAAGCCAGCGATCGCTGCTCGCCGCGGCTTCCGTGAGCACTGCCATGGCCAGCAGGGCTGCTGCAAACGGAAGTGGATCACGCGTAGCCACAAGAAGGCCTCCGGCAGTCACGACCGCAAACATTGATGGCGCCCATACCACGGAGGCAAGTTTGTGCTTCCACGCCAGCGCCACAGCAGCAGCAACAAACATGACCAGCACCGTTGCAGCGATTCCCGCAGGCATGACCTTGAAGCGCAGAGTGAGTTCCCAGAGCATGGGAGAAAGAATGACCGCCGCAGTGGTGGCATATGCAGTGCCGGCAAAGGTGGCCTCAAGGCTGGTTCGCGCGGCCCACAGAAGCCACATTCCAGCGTAGAGAAGCGCAACCGCTGTGACTGTCCATTGCGGAGCGAATCCCGTCTCCGCCAGCGCGCGCAGCAGGTAAGCGCCGGCAATGCCCAGAAAAACCCTGCCCACCACCGGCATGACACCGGAGGAACGGGAGAGCTTCGCGAGGGGATGTTGTTGCGTGGTGATGGTTACTGGCGGCTGCACGATAGCAGGTCCCCGGGAAGCTGCGGGGTGCTCCAGGGCAGAAACGCGGCTTTCCAAATCATCCAGCCGTGAGATAAGCCGGTCGATTACGGAAACAAATTCGTCGAGAGAACTTTTCATCATTCCCTCCGCTTTCAGCCGCTGCCATTGGTTTCAGTTTGCAGCAACGGCGGCGGAAACCGGCGCCGTTTCCTTTTCTGACCACGGCGGCAGGACCTTGACCAGCACCCAGAGAATGAAAAGGGGAAGAACGGTCAGCACAATCGCCGGCAGCAATCCCTCTTTTGTAGCGAAGCCCATTTTGTACGTTGTGTATCCCAGAAAGCTCTTGGAGAACAGCTGTCCCCCGATAACCACGTTCCAGCGCATGGCGAAGATGCCGATGAGCGTGAGGCAGCCCGCAAACACGTAGATTCTTTTGCGCGCGATTTCTGACAACCTGGCGACCTGCGTCAGGGCTAGCAGGACGATCGGCAATACCGTGCCCAGCAGGATCTGAATGACAACCTGCGAAAGAAAGAGCCGGGTGTGGACCATGAAATCAAGGCTGCGGAAAGACTCGTCAGACTCATAGATGCGATGAATCAGGTCCACCATCTCCAGGCTGAAATCGATGATGAACATGTAGAAGAGATACTTGGCCACCGTGTCCACACAGCGAATGTCGCTCGGCTGCTTCCGCAACCGGTTCAGCAGCATGTACAAAAGCAGCACCGCGGCAATGCCGGAGACCATGGCCGAAAAGAGAAACACCACAGGCATAAGCGGCGTTGACCACCACGGGTTGGCCTTGATGGAGCCGAAGATGAAGCCCACGTACCCATGCAGCAGGAAGGCTGATGGAATGCCGATCACCGTGATGACCCATCCAACGCGGTTGTCGATAGCCAGCGCGTTTTCGCTGATGTTGCTGGACCCCAGCGTGAGCACGCGGTACAGCAGACGCTTGATGCCGGTGGTGGTCTGCGAGAGCACCACAATGTCCCGCCGGTAATCAAGCCAGATTTCCAGCACCAGCACGGCCATGAGGTACCAGAGATAGACGAACCCAAACATCGCCATGGCGGATGACCGGTGCGGCGTCAGGTACATCTCAAATGAACGTTCCGGGTGGCCCAGGTGCAGTTGCAGCGGCAAAGGAGCCACCAACAGAAAAGCAAGGGCCGTGAGCAGGGCCAGCCGGTACGTTGGCTTCACCGCCTCCACACGAAACACGCGCTCCAGTGACGCCAGAATAAACGCGCCGGCCACCAGTCCGGTGAGAAAGGGATACAGTACGATCAGCACGCTCCACTGGAGCTCAATCTCATTGGGATACATGAAGCCATCTGTGGGCACTGATAATTCTCCTTATCTGACCGCGCCATCCAGGCCGTTGTAAAAAAGTTTTGCTCCCGTAGCCAGGTGTGGTTTCAACACCTGCACGCTGTGGGTGCGCAGAAATTCATGGATCGGGTCTTTGGGGTTCTTCAGGTCCGCCAGCTGACGCGCGCCCGTGGGACAGTTTTCGCAACACGCCGTGGTGAGTCCCTGGGTGATCCGGTGATAGCAAAGTGTGCATTTCTGGGCCACGTTTTTCTGCGGATGCAGAAAGCGGCAGCCATAGGGACATGCCTGTATGCAATAGCGGCAGCCCAGGCAATATTTTTCGTCTACCAGCACAACGCCATCGGGCGTGACAAAGGTCGCGCCCACCGGACAAACCTGCGTGCAGGGGGAATCCGCGCAGTGATTACACATCTTGGGAACAAAGAATTCCTTGACGCCCGGCTCGTTGCTGCTGGGAAAGCCATTCATGCCGCCATCCGGCGAATCCACTTCCAGGGTTTCCACCCCGTTCACTTCCTTGATGCGATAGCGCTCGATCCACGTGCGATAGTAACCATCCGGAACATTGTTCTCCTTCTGGCAGGCACGCACGCAGCTTCCGCATCCAATGCATTTCTCAATGTCCACCAGCATGCCCCACCAGTGTTCTGACGTGTGGTAGTTCGTCGCGGTTTCCGGCGCACCGGCAAGGATGTTTTCCCACGCCAGGGCTGCCGCGGGCAACAGGACAAGAAAATGCCGCCGGGTCATATTCATTTCTTGCCTCCTTCAGTAACGATGGCTGGGCTGTGTGGCGTGTGGCATTCATTGCAGGCCAGCCCCCCGGAGTGCTCCATTGACGCCACCTGTGGAAATTTTTTGGGTTTGGCGCTGTTGGCCTCATGGCAGCGGACGCACAGCTTGGCCGTATCCAGCTTCTCCGGCGTAACTCCGCCGGGATCGTCGGCGTGTTTGGCCAGCGGCCCGTGACAGGCTTCACAATTCACCTGCGCATGCTTGCCTTTGCTTTTCAGGTCCAGAACGTCAGAGTGGCAGGCTTCGCAGGCCTGATGTCCGGCATAAGAAATGGGCTGGGCTTTGATCTCAGTCAGCGCATCGCCGCGAAAGTGCCCATACTGCCCAAAACTTTTGGGCACAAGATAGCTCCGTACCAGAATGAAGATAAGGATCCCGGCGGCAAAAACCCCCGCCAAACGGAAAAGATGAGCTGCGTCTTTAAGTTTCATGGCGTTTCATGTGACTTTCGCTCAATCGGCTCACTCCCGGCTGTGCGGGTCATCACATGAGAATGTGACCAGCATCACCACACGGATGTGATGAAGGCGCAGAGACGTCTATTGAAGGTAGATTGGCAGCACGGGTGCTTCAGCTAAAGCTGAACGTTTGGGCGGGGAGCGGAAATATTTTAGGCGTTACCGGCCAGTAATCCAATCATATTGCTCCTTGCTCAGGGGCACTACAGAGAGACGCCCTTGCCGCACCAGCGGCGAATCAGCAAAGAGTTTGCTCACCTTGATTTCCGGGAGCGCGACCGGATGCGAGATCAGCTTCCCAGCCTTGATCCTGACCTTGGGGACTTTGGGGTCTGTGACATCGACGGACTCGACCGCAGCCGTGCCCACGGCGCTCTTTTCGTCGCCGGTGTGGTAGATGACGAGCTTATCGCCTTTTTGCATGCCGCGCAGGTTCTTCACCGCGACCGGGTTGGTCACGCCATCCCAGATGGTGGATTGCTCGTTTTGCAAATCAGCAAAGCCGTAGACGGTGGGTTCGGTCTTGAGGAGGTAGTGCACTTTTCTTTATCCCGAGCGCAGCGAAGGATCCCTATGGCCACTGCGCTCTCTTTGTCCACAATTCAAGTTTCGAGATCAGTGTAAATCATTGACTCCAGTTCCGTGCTCCCTCAAGTGAATTTGTAGCGATAGGGTTCCCTCGCTACCGCTCGGGATTTCACGACTAGTACTTGTGCAGCTTCCTGGCTTCCCTCACCACATCTTCCACTTTTGGCAAAAAGAAATGCTCCAGCGGTGGAGAAAACGGCACAGGGGTATCGAGCGCGGTAATGCGCACGATGGGGCCGTCGAGATCGTCGAACGCTTCTTCATTGATGATGGCGGCAAGCTCGCCGGCCAGGCCGCCTGTCTTGGTGTCTTCGTGGAGAAGGATTACCTTGTTGGTCTTCTTCACTGTCTGGGTGATGGCTTCACGGTCGAGCGGACAGAGCGTGCGCAGATCAATGATTTCCAGTTCAATTCCCTCTTTGGCCAGAATGTCGGCGGCCTCCTGCGCAGTGTGGACCATCGCCGCATAAGTAATGATGCTCAGATCACGGCCTTCACGATGCACACGCGCCTTGCCGATCGGTACCGCATAGTCGCTGTCCGGCACTTCTTCTTTAATCCGGCGATAAAGAAATTTGTGTTCGAGGAAGAGCACAGGATTGTTGTCGCGAATGGCCGACTTGATCAGCCCCTTGGCATCACTGGGCGTGGCCGGAGCCACAACTTTCATGCCAGGAGTATGAACAAAGTGCATCTCCGGGTTCTGCGAGTGGAATGGGCCGCCGTGAACGCCGCCGCCGCAGGGCCCACGCAGAACCAATGGAGCAGGTGCACCCCAGCGGTAATGCGACTTGGCCACCATGTTCACGATCTGGTTGAAGGCGCAACCGATGAAATCCATGAACTGGAATTCAGCCACGGGGCGCAGGCCGGTCAAGGCCGCTCCAAACGCCGCGCCCACGATGGCGGACTCGGCGATGGGCGTATCAATCACACGCTGTGTGCCAAAGTGGTGGACAAAGCCGTCCGTGACTTTGAACGCGCCGCCGTAAATGCCGATGTCTTCGCCGATACAGAAGACGCTGGGATCGGACTCCATCTCTTCCCAGAGTCCCTGCCGGATTGCTTCGAGATACGTTGCTTGGGCCATTTAGTTTCTCACCACTGATTTGCACTGATGACACTGATCAAACTCAGCAATTAGCAATAGCAACTAGCCAAAGCGCAACCGCAGATCAAACTCCTTACCACGGATGAACACGGATATCACGGATCAGTTCAGATTTCATCAAACCAGTTTTGAAAATTCGTAACATCCGTGTTTATCCGCGGTGAGGTTTTTGCTGTGGTTAATTGCCAATTGCTATTTGCTAGCTGCTACTTGAAATGTATCGCCGCCTCCGTCTCTTTCAGCGTGCCTTCGCTTCGCTTCGCCTTTTTCGGAATGCCGTACTTTGGCTTGATCGTGTGGCAGCCGTCTTCGCAGAAGACACCTTCCGCGGCGGTATGTCCCTCAGGCATAGGAGAGTTCTCGGCAAACTCGCGCTCAGCGTCTATTTCTTTCTCTATGCCTGCAATCATTTCTTTGTCCTGCGCGGGCGTCAGCCATTTTTTCTCCAGCAGATATTTTTGGAAGCGGTCAATGCAGTCGCGCTTACGCCAGAACTCGTGCATCTCTTTGGGGACGTAGGCCGCGGCGTCATGGATGGCGTGGCCCTTCATGCGCATCAGCTTGGCTTCGATCATGGTCGGGCCTTCGCCGCGGTGCGCGCGCTCCACCGCTTCATAGGTCGCATCGTAAACCTGGCAGGCGTCCGTGCCGTCAATGATCACGCCGGGCATGCCGTAGCCGATAGCGCGATTGGCCAGGTCTTTCACATTGACCTGATATTCCATAGGCGTGGAGTAGGCCCAGAGATTGCTTTCAATGATCAGCACCAGCCCCAGCTTGCGTACCGCGGCAAAGTTGATGCCTTCATAGCTCACGCCGGTGGATTGTCCGCCGTCGCCGATCCAGGTGAGGCAGGCAAGCTCTTTGCCCTGCAAACGCGCGCCGAGAGAGACGCCGGCCATCACCGGCAGCAGGTCGCCCAGCATGGAGATGGGGGAAACCATGTGGCGCTTCTCGATGTCGCCATAGTGCGAGGTGCCGTCTTTGCCGTGGGTCGGCGAGCCCGCCTTGGCCATGTATTGCATCATGATGTCGCGGGCGTGAAAGCCGCGGACCAGTTGCGCGCCCTGATTGCGGATCATGGGCGCAAACCAGTCGTCAGGCCCGAGCGCGTAAGCCGAGGCGCAGGAGCATGCTTCCTGTCCCAGACCAAAGTAAACGCCGCCGACAACCTTGCTCTGCTTGTAGAGATTTTCCAGCGCCACTTCCATGCGCCGGTTCATCACCATCCAACGGTAAAGTTCCAGGTGCTGGTCTTTGGTGAGGTACTTTGACTCGCGAATCGGCGGGACCGGCGTTGAGAGCTCGCCTTTGATTTCGTAATGGACTTCAGGGCCATCGGTAACTTCGATGACCTCAAATTCCGGCTGCTCCAGCCGCCAGTCGGGGATGCCGTACTGGTTCACGCGGATTGCGGGAGCTTTGCCGGCAGGGCGGCCGTTGCCGGGTCTGCCGTTCGAAGACGCGCTCTTAACGGTCGGTTTGAGGCGGGAGTTCTTTTGGGTTTTGGTTTTCGTGGCCATACGACAGGTAACAGTTTATACCTTTAAATCCACCACGGAGAAACGGAGGCACGGAAAATCAAAGGCTGACTACATTCAAATTGCCGGCAGCCTCTTGCAGGAGCGCGGATTCAGGCAGCGGGTGTTTGTGGCTTCTGTTCTATCGGGGCTTTGTCTTTTCCCGCCGTGCGCCTGGCCTCGCATGCCTTGCGGATCTTTTCGTAACGTTTTTCCAGCTCATCCAGCTCTTCGTCCGAAAGCTTCTGGATATCGATGAGGTCGTCGCTGGCCGGATGATGCGAACGGATCAGCTCGTCCAGCTTCAGGTGCAGCGCCTTGGCATCACGGTTCTGCGTGTTCTGGATGAGAAACACTACCAGGAACGTAACGATGGTGGTGCCGGTATTGATGATGAGTTGCCAGGTATCAGAATAATGGAAGTACGGGCCGCTCACGGCCCACAAGAGCAACACTAACACCGCCACAAAAAACACCGACGGATGCCCCACGACCTGCGCTGTGCTGCTGGCAAAACGGCTGAACCAGAGGTTGAGGCCGGCGGATTTGCGGACTTGTTCATGCGCTTTGACGTAAGGTATGCGATGTTCGGCGGGCATAGCTGATAGGTAGGATGAAAGTTGCCGCCACGGAGTTTGTGCGATCAGACGAGAAAGATGTCTTTTTCGCCGGCCAGCTTGCGAATTTCTTCCGGCGCGCGGGCCGGTGTGTCCTGATTTGCTGGGGCGTCTTCATCGGCGGGAGGGGCGGGTGCGGAAGCCAGCAGCGCGTCCAGCGAATCCAGCCAGAGCGTCTGCGCTTCAAACACGCGTCCGAAATTGCGCGCCACCTGCTGCGCCAGATCGTCGAGCGACGGCAGCGCGCGGCCGCGACTGAGATGGCCCTGCACCATCTCCTGCTCCAGTGACGTCACCGGCTTGTCAGAGATCCCGCAAGGAACGATCAGCTTGAAATAGTCAAGATCGGTAGTCACGTTCAGAGCAAAGCCATGCGAGGTGACGGCCCGGGAGATGTGCACGCCGATGGCGGCGATTTTTCCCGGGACTTCATTCTGCGTCCAGACACCGGTGAGGCCGGGGATGCGCTCCGTGACCACGCCCAGATCGCCGCAGGTGCGGATGAGCGTTTCTTCCAGCTTGCGCACAAAATCCACGGCGCCGATGCGCGGCTCAAACGCGCGCAGATCAAAGATGGGATAGCTGACCAGCTGGCCGGGACCGTGAAAGGTTACGTCGCCGCCGCGATTGGTCTCATGCAGCTCAACGCCATTGGCGGCGAGGAATTCCCGCGAGGCGACAATGTTCTGCGCGCCGGCATTGCGCCCCAGGGTAATGACCGGAGGGTGTTCCAATAAGAGCAGGGTATGCGTGATCCGCTTGTCCTTCACCAGTTGAACAAGCGTCTGCTGTAGTTCCAGTGCGATGGAGTAATCCACACGGCCCAGATAGAGAACGTTGATCACGCGGAGAGGCATACCCTCATTTTATGCCAGGAAGAGCCTGAAGACAGCGGACAGATTAGGGGCTGCTTTCGGTTGCGAGATAGTTGTCCACCAGCCAAGCAGAGAAGTCATCGTCAGCTGCTCGGGGCAAAGCCACGCTCCAGATGCCGTTTTCAGCAGCGCGCAGACCTACCTGGCCCTCGCGCGAGCTGCCTTTCTCGCCTACCCAGACCACCATAAACCGCGCCCGCATGTTGCCGCATTGCAGTCCGACGATGAATCCGCGCTCCAGTGCCGCGGTCACGCCATAGAGACGCGCTCCGCTGGTGGCAATGTTGAGGGTCTTCACGTTCTGGGAAAATACCTTGCCATCGCTGCCCAGGCCCCAGAGCCTGACAGAGATAGGTATAGTGACTCGTCTTTCACGGCGTACCGTCATTACATCCAAATCATAGGCCAACCGAAATACCTGCGTCCAAGAAATTGTTACCTAGGACCATCACGGTGGTAACAAGAAAGCTCTAACATTAAAGGCAGCTAAGACGTTTTGGACGTGGTTCAGGCTGGGACAAAACGTGTTAAATCAGAGAGATTAGCGCCGGTGCCGTCAGGGGTGAAACCGAGTTGTTCACTGGGCTGGTTCGCACGATTGACCCAGAAAGTTGGGTAGCCGAACTTCTTTGCTCCCACAGCATCCCATCCGGCAAAGGCGGCGAACACCATTTCCTGTTTTTTCAGTTTGAGAATGTCAACGCCCATCTGGTAGGCCCGTGGATCGGGCTTGAAGGCGCTGACCGCATCGGTGCTCAGAAGATGATCAAACATGCCATCCAGGCCAGAGTTGCTAATACCGGCTTGCAGCATTTTCACCGTGAAATTGGAGAGGAAGGCCAGACGCAGGCCCGCTTTGCGGAATGCCTTTAACGCGTCCAACACATCAGGATAGGCTTTCAGCTGAAGGTAAGCGCCCATCAGCCGGTCGCGCTTGTCTGGCGTAAGCTCCAGCTTAAGCGATGTGGCGGCAAAGTTCAGCGCATCCTGCGTGACCAGCCAGAAATCCTTGTAGTCGCCCATGCTGTTGCGCAACCACGTGTACTCAAATTGCCGGGTGCGCCAGGCATTGCTCAGTTCCGGCCCCTTGCCGGGGAAAAGTTCTTCCGCAAGAGCAAACACTGGTCGCGGATCAAAGACCGGAAAGGCGTCAAACAAGACCGCTTTGGGTTTCACTGGCAAGGCCAGTAATGGAGTGGCACCGGCAAGAGCTGCGCCCGCAGCCAGGCCCGACAGGATGATGAATTCGCGACGCGTGGTGGACAAGACTCTCCCCTCGAAAGACAAGCTGTCTGGAGCAACTAAACAGCTTACCTCAAGAGTGCCTGCTCCAGCTCAGCTGGCTACCCGCTCTTCGTCACTCATATCATCCATGTAGCTTCCGGGATCGCGTTCAAACTTACGCTGACAGTCAAGCGAGCAGAAATAGAGTGTTTCTGACTGATAGTCATGGCTGGCGGCAGCGTCGGCAATGGAGATTTCCATTTTGCAAACAGGATCGATAGGCATTGGCAGGTTCCCTCTGTAAGTTATGATACGAAATCAAGAGGAAATGTTTCCTGAAAGCAGCTAGCAATTAGCAAATGGCAATTGGCCCAGCTAAAGACGGGGTTGACTTTCTATGCGATCCCGAATCCGCTAAGCCCTACAGGCGAGAAAAATTTAGCCGCGAATTAACACGAATCAGAAAAGAGAAATAACTACGCGAATTGTTTCCTTTTCATGGAAGGCAGATGTATCCCCTGAAGATGAAACGACAACTGCTTGCCCATCGACTCGTATCGCCGTTGCTGTAACCCCAAAGACCGTCGTGGGCATAGGGTTCCCTCGCTCCGTTTCGGGATTTTGGAAATCTTACGCGTTGATCGCCTTGCCCTCCACGGCACTGAAAGCATCAAGCATGCCCTCTGAAACCGTTGGGTGTGCGTGGATGGTAAACATCATGTCCTCCACCGTGGCCTCAAGCTCCAGGGCTGTTACGGCTTCCGCAACCAACTCCGTTGCCAGCGGCCCGATGATGTGCACGCCCAGAATCTCTCCGTACTTTGCGTCGGATACAACCTTGATGAAGCCCTCATGGTTGTTAATGATGGTGGCCTTGGAGTTCGCCGTGAACGGGAACTTGCCGACCTTCACCTGATGACCTGCTTCCTTGGCTTTGGTTTCTGTCAGCCCAACGCTGCCGATCTGCGGTTCACAGTAAGTGCAGCCGGGAATGCGGTTCTTGTTCACCGGTTTGGCCGGCTTGCCGGCGATGTGGGTGACCGCCACGATTCCAGACATTCCGCCTACATGGGCAAGCTGCGGCATTCCAGCAACGATGTCGCCGATAGCGTAAATGCCCTTTTCGCCGGTCTCCATCCATTCGTTCACCTGGACAAAGCCTCGCTCCACCCTGATGTTCGGTGTCTTCTCCAGGCCGATGCCCTCCGTGTTCGGCCCGCGGCCCACTGCTACCAGCACTTTCTCCGCTTCCAGCTTTTGTGTGGCTTCGCCATTCGGCGTGAAGCTTACGACTACGCCGTCTTTCGTCTTCTCCACCTTTTCAACCTTGGTATTGACGAAGCAGTTGATGCCCTTCTTCTTGAACGAGCGCAGCAGTTCTTTGCTGACATCTTCATCTTCCACGGGTACAAGGCGCGGCAGCATCTCAATGACCGTGACCTCGGCGCCGAAGGAGCGATAGATGGAAGCAAACTCCACACCGACAGCACCGGAGCCGATGATGATCATCGATTTAGGCAGGACGGGCAGGCTCAGAACTTCAATATTTGTGAGAATGCGATCGTCAGCTTTCAGTCCGGGCAGCATGCGCGCAAAAGAACCAGTGGCCAGGATAATGTTCTTCGCCTGTACCTGGCTGGCGCCCTTGCCTTCCACCTGAATGGTGTGCACGCCATTTTTAGCAGGCCCAGTGAGGCGTCCAAAGCCGAGTACGCGGTCGACCTTGTTCTTTCGGACGAGAAAATCCAGGCCCTTGGTGTGCTTGGCGACAATCTTGTTCTTTCGGTCCTGAATGTTTTTCCAGTTCAGCTTGCCTGCGCCCAGGCCGTCAATGCCGTACTCTTCGGCAGCCTTGAGATGGTCATAGACCTCCGCATTGAACAGAAGCGCCTTAGTAGGGATGCAGCCAACGTGCAGGCACGTGCCGCCGAGCTTGTCTTCTTTTTCAATCAGGCAGGTCTTCAGTCCAAGCTGGCCGGCGCGGAACGCGGCTGAGTATCCGCCGGGTCCACCGCCGATAATGGCAACGTCATAAATCGTATCTGGCAAAGTAGTGCTCCCTCTTTGTTGGAAAAATCTCTCTCTTTGACCGAGCAGGCAAACAAGTGATTGTAAAGCACTCAGCACATTGCAGTCAGCATTCAGGGGTCGGATATTGAAAACAAAAGCGTCCTAAACGCCGTGCCAGCTCTGGATTTTCCCGCAAACATTGGATAATTCTGAGGTGCATAAGGATTCGCCGACGAGTTGCAGCTCTGGCCAACCAAGCCCTGTTACTTTCTTGCTTTTGCTATTTCTGTGCTTTGCGGCGGGACCGCTGTTTGGCTGAAATCGAGCGGATAATGAGCTTTCCCTTCCCACTTGCCGGCAGCGGAGTGGGAGCCTGGGAGATAGCCGCGGCAATGAGGGCCTGGACGTGGGGATTGGACAATGTTTTGGCCGATTCGATGCGTATGAAGCGATTCTGGCTTCCAGAACCGAGCAGCAGCTTATGCGGGTCAGGAACGTCCGCCCCGCGATAGAACGATAGCCCGACACCACTTGCCCCAGCGGCAATGGAAACAATGCAGTCAGACGGACGCTCGCTTGCGCAATAGCCAATGACAAAAAAGTTGTAATTGTCATAGACCAGTTCGTGGGCTGAGGGCATCCGTTGGCGAAGTACTTTGCGCACAGCGCGAATCAACGCCTGATGATCGGGCTGGAATTTGCCGATAAAATCGGCGAGCTGCTTTTCAGCGCCAGCAGCTGTCACTGGTTTTGCAGCCGCGTTCGCTCCAGGTTTTGCACCAGATTTTTTCCCAGCTGATTTGGCCGTGCCCGCCTTTTTCGCTCCTGTTTTCAATTGGCCTCTCATGGTGACTGTATCCCGAAGCGCTAGGAGATCCAGACCAGCCGATTTTAGTCCAGTCTTGAGATCTCTGGCCGGAGCAAGACTTTTCTTTTTTGGCAATCCGGCAGACCATACTGTGCTAGCCTTGGCTCGCTATGTCTTCTGTATTGATGATTCCCATTCCAGCCATCAAGCTGGCGCGCAAGGCCTGGATGAAGGTAACAGGCCTGCTGCTGCTCAGTTTGTTGAGTGCGTGCGCTCTGGCGTTTTACGGCTATCAGCTCCACCGTCTGGATGGAGCGTTGAACAGCTACAAAGCGGCTGCGGCGCAATACCATGCCAGAACAGAGGCGATCCACAGGCTCAGCGATATGGAAGCGGCTTTCAATCGCTACCTTCTTGACGCGAACTCCGCCAATCTGGGCCTGATGCAGTCTGACAAACAAAGAATCGAGCAACTGGGCCAGTGGGATGCGGACGCGCAGCATGATCAAATCCTGCAAAATCTGGTAGTGGCAGAGCAGAAGTGGTATGGGCAGGCGGTGCAGCCGGTCATCGAAGAACGCAGAAAGCTGGCTGCGGGCCAGGGGCTGCCGGAAGATTTTCTGGCCAAATATCGCGCAGCCCCGCAGGACCTCCAGTTGATTAATGCTGAGATGGCAACCGAAAACGCCCACCACCAGGCCCAGCAGGCGCTTGAGCAAACACAAGCTCAGCTGCGCTGGCTCTGGCTGCCCTATCCTCTGGCGGGTCTATTGATCGTTGCCATCTTTGCTCTGAGCGTAGGAGCAATGAAAAGCGTGAGCCATCTCAAGCAGGCTGCCGAAAGCGAAGGCGACGAGGAAGACGACGACGCGCAGGAACCGGCTGACGGACATAAGGAGACGAAATGATATCGGGTTTCATCTGGTGGATCATCGTAGGCCTGATCGCAGGCTGGTTGGCTGGCAAGATCATGAAAGGCTCCGGCTACGGCGCGCTGGCGGACATCCTGCTGGGCATAGTTGGCGCGATTGTTGGCGGCTGGATTATGCGCATCCTGGGCTTTTACGGCGGCGGCCTTATCTATTCGATCATAGTAGCAACGCTGGGCGCAGTGCTGCTGATCTGGCTCTCACGCAAGCTGAAGAAATAGCTGAAAGCGCTCTCGTATCATCCCAGCAATCTTGCGGCATCTTTCGCAAAATACGTCAGAATCAACTGCGCACCCGCGCGGCGGATAGACGTGAGCGATTCCATAATCACGCGGTCGCGATCCAGCCAGCCATTGCGGATAGCCGCCTGCAACATGGAGTACTCGCCGGAAACCTGGTACGCCGCAATGGGCAGATCAAAGCGGCGGCGCGCTTCTCCAATCACGTCCAGGTAAGGCATGGCTGGTTTCACCATAATCATGTCCGCGCCTTCTTTAATGTCAAGCGAGATTTCGCGCATGGCTTCGCGGATATTGGCTCCGTCCATCTGGTAAGAGCGCCGGTCGCCGAACTGCGGCGCGGAATCGGCGGCTTCACGGAATGGCCCATAAAATCCTGAAGCGAATTTAGCCGCATAAGAAAGGATAGGCGTATTGAGAAAGCCGGCCTGGTCCAGCGCTTTGCGGATAGCAGCGACGCGGCCGTCCATCATGTCAGACGGAGCGATGATGTCCATGCCAGAACGCGCCTGAGAAACCGCGGTCTTGGCCAGAATTTCCAGCGTGGGGTCGTTCAGGATTTCGTATTCCACTTCCACCGCTGGCTGCGTTGCAGCTGCGCTGCTTTTTCCGCCATTACCAGCGCTGCCCCGCTTTGACGCCGAGGAGCTTCCGCCAGGCGCAGTCTTCTTCTGCACGATCCCGCAGTGCCCGTGCGACATGTATTCGCACAGGCAAACGTCGCCGACAACAACCAGGCTGCGCACCTCACGTTTGATAGCGCGCGTAGCCCGCTGCACAATTCCATCTTCAGCCCAGGCGCCGGTGGCGATCTCATCTTTTTTCTCCGGCAGGCCGAACAGAATGATTCCGCCCACGCCCAGGCTCTCCGCTTCGCGCGCCTCTTTCACTGCTTCGTCCACGGAGATGTTGAACACGCCGGGCATGGAGCTGATCTCTTTGCGCACGCCCTCGCCCGGACAGACAAAGAGCGGATAGATAAACCCAGTAGGCGTGAGACGGGTTTCACGTACCAGTGACCGCAGCGAGTCAGTCTGGCGCATTCGGCGAAGACGGGTAGCTGGAAAGGACATGGTTCATCAAAGTTTAGCAGAGCCTGCAAGCTTCAGGCGCTTGAATCAGAGTCGATGAAGTGCTTGCCATACGTTATAATCCCGCGCCAGCGTATTGATCTAAAGTTCATCTGCGCATTGAATAACGGATCCATTCGCTCTTTTTGGGAAAGAGAAAACTTTTCATGAAAAGCATAATCGCCTTAGTTGCTATATTTTCGCTTGCGTCCATTTCACCCTCATTCCTTCGCGCGGCTTTTGCCACCCTGACCAACCAGCCGGCCCTCACGGCCGCCCAGGCCACTCCCGCCAGCTCAACCCAGCTTTCACCGGAAGAAATACAGCGCGCCATCCACGGCGAAGGCAAAGACCACTGGATCGAAATTGAAGATATGGGCCTGACCTCGGCGCACGGCAGCGGGACACCCAGAATTCTCTTGTTCATGCCGGAAGCGGTGCTGGCCATGCAAAGCGACTCGGCGAAAAAGCAGTTCACCAGCTACGAACCCACCAGCGAGGAAAAGCGCCGGTCCATGACGATTGTGGCGCACGGCTTTGTCGGCAAAACAGCGAGAGAAGGCTGTGCTCCCATTACCCGCGTGGTCCTTCTTTCTGACGCCGCAGGCGGACTGGTCAAAGAGGCGTACCTCTCCGAACCTTTGCGCGAAACCCGCAACAATGGCGCGCGCAACGCACCCCACTGCCAGGCGCTGCGGACCAGGTTCACGCTTGATGATGTGCAAAAAGTAAAAGCCGCGGCTCCTGACGGCGAGTTTCTGGTGGCGGTATTTTCCGGCGCCGTGAATACCAAAATGTACAAGATCAAAAAGAAACATCAGTCTAAACTGGGACTGCAATAGCCGCTGTCCGCTGCGGCTCTCCGATCAGTAAGCCCAGCAGGTTCTCATGCCAGCGGCGGTTGCGATACCATCAGATAGATGGTCCCTTCGCCGCTCCAGCACTCGTCATCCCGCGTCCTTGAATTCGATCACTTTCGTGACGTTCTCGCGTTCTATGTCAGCTCGCCGCTGGGCAAAGCGCGTGTCGCGCAGCTGGAACCCTCGCTGGACCGCGCCTGGATCAACCGCCAGCAACAGCTTGCCGACGAGTCGCGCCGCTTTTACTCCGCCGGCGGGCGCTTCGATTTTGCCGGCTTGTTTGACGCGCATACTCTGCTAGCCAAAGCCCGCATTCCCGGAGCGACGCTGGAGATCGACCAGATTCGCGACCTTGTCCTCCTCGTCGATAAAGCCGCCGAGTGGCGCGAGATGGCCCTTCATCCGCCGGACGCAGTCAAGCCGCACTGGATCGGCATGCTGGAGCTTTCGCAGCAGATCGCGGACTTCACGCTGCTGCTGCGCCACTTCCGCAACAAGATCCAGCCGGACGGCACGCTGGACGATCGCGCCTCCGCCGAACTCACGCGCATACGCCGCGACGTGGAGAAGCAGAAGCGCGTGATCCAGGAATCGCTGCACGGCTACCTGCGCCGGCTGGCGGAAGGCGGCGCGGTGCAGGACGAACTCGTCACCATCCGCGGTGAGCGCTTTGTGATTCCCGTCAAGACTGAGCAGCGCAAGCGCGTCAACGGCGTCGTCCATGGCGCAAGCTCCAGCGGCCAGACCATGTTCATCGAACCGCTGGAGACGATTGAACAGAACAATGACCTTGTCCGTCTGCTGGAAGAGGAGCAGGCTGAGGTCCGCCGCATTTTGCAGGAGATGACCGAGCGTCTGGGCGAGCACAGTGAAGCCATTGCCACGGCCACGGACGTGATGGCCGAGGTGGAGCTCCAGTTCGGCAAAGCGCGTTTTGCCGTGGACTATGAGTGCGTCCGCCCGGAGCTGACGAGTTCTGAACCAACCGAAGCCTTCACTGAGCTGCGCTCTGCGCGGCATCCGCTGCTGGAGCGCAACCTCAAGGCCAAAGGCGGCAAGGTGGTGCCGCTCACGCTTGAGATGGACGCCGCCCATCGCCAGCTCATCATCAGCGGGCCCAACACGGGCGGGAAAACCGTGGGCCTGAAAACGCTGGGACTGCTGGCGCTGATGGCACAGGCAGGCATTCCCGTCCCTGCCACCACGGCGCGGTTGCCGGTGTTTGATTCCGTGCTGGCCGATATTGGCGACTACCAGTCGATCGAGCAAAATCTTTCCACTTTCTCCGCGCACGTGACAAACATTGATTTCATCTCGCGCACGGCAACCGCGCATTCGCTCGTCCTGCTGGACGAGCTGGGCTCCGCCACCGATCCTGAAGAAGGCGCGGCGCTGGCCGTGGCCATTGCTGACCATTTCCACCGCAGCGGCGCGCTCAGCATTATTTCCACGCACCACACCTCGCTCAAGGTCTATGCCGCCAACACCGCGGGTGTACTCAACGCCGCCGTGGGCTTTGACGAAAATACTCTTCAGCCGACCTATGAGCTGCGCGTCGGCGTGCCGGGAGCGTCGGCGGGCATCAACATTGCGCAGCGTCTCGGCCTGAATCGGCAGATTACTGATGCCGCGCGCGAACGCCTGACCACGCAGACGCAGGACGTCAGCAAGTTTCTCGACCGTCTGCACTCTGAGCTGCGCGACCTGGAACAGGAACGCCAGGCCGCACAAAAACGCGAGCAGGAGCTGAGCCGCGAACTGAAGCGCCTGGAAGCCGAAGGCCAGCAGGAGCAGCGGCAGAAAGTCCGCGAATTTGAGCGCAAGATGGAGTCGCTCATCAAGGACTTTGAGTACCAGGTGCGCGAGGCCATCAACGCCATTCAGGACCGCGCCGCGGCACAGAAGCTGACCAAGCAGGCTGAGCAACGCATCGCCAAGCTGCGCCGCGAATTCAAAGAGCAGTTTGATGCCGGAGTGGTGGCGCACAAGACCGGCGCGGACCAGGGCGATCCCAATGCGCGCCCGCATGAGGTGAAGCACATCTCTGAGGGCGATACCGTCAAACTCAAGTCACTGGGCCGCACCGCCGTGATCAAGCGCAAGGTGGATGAGAACACCTTTGAGGTTGAGATCGGCAACATGAAGATGAAAGTGCCGCGGCATGACGTGGCTGAAGTGTTTGGACGCACGGGCGCCGGCGCTGGCGGAGGCGCGTTGAATCCCGTGGCGGCGGCCCGCGCACGGGGCATTTCCGTCACGCTGAAAGAAGATTCCAACGCGCCCACCGAGCTCAACGTGATCGGCCGCAACGTGGACGAGGCCACCAGCGAAGTGGAAAAGTTTATCGACCGGGCATTTCTCGCCGGGCTCACGCGCGTGCGAATCGTCCACGGCAGCGGTATGGGCATCCTGCGAAAAGCGCTGCGGCAGTTCCTGCAAAAACATCCGCATGTGGCGACTGTTGCCGAGCCGCAGCAGAATGAAGGCGGGGCAGGAGCGACGGTGGTGGAACTCAGAGAATAACGGGTTCGGCGCTTTTCAATTGTCAATTTTGGCAATTCCGGCGATTTTGCCAATCCACCCTGTGGTTAGCTTGGTCATCTGAATCGACGCCTTCCTTCAACTTGATTGTTGTATACTTCGCCGGTTATCGGAGGTGAACGATGAACTCTCTCCGCCATTGCGCCATGCGCGCGCCAATCCTCATGGTTGCTGTCATGTTTTGTGTAACCCTCGCGCAGGCAAAAAGCCCCGAAGAAACCAGGCAATTCTGGACTACAAGCTCAGCATGCCCCGCGCCAACCAGCTCTTGAGTGCAATCGGCCCGATGAGCAAGTACGTGGCGTCTTTGCCGGACTTGCAGGAGCGCATGGCCAGGGCGGCAAAGAAGACGCTGGCGGAGCGGATCGTCGATGTGGAGAACGATCCCAAGGCCATGGCCATCCTCAAGCAGAACAACCTGACGGCGCGTGATTACATTGTGGGCGTGCCTGCATTGCGCCAGGCCATCTGGCTGGCCTCAGGACGGAACGCTCCCGGGCTGGCGGCCTCGCCAGCAAATCTGGCTTTCGCGAAAGCGAACCTGGCTCAGCTCAAGCCGCGCATGGATGCCGCTGACGGAATGTCCTCTCCACGGAAATAGCTGCCATCCGCACGTTACCGTGACCGAAGCACAACAGAACCAAGGACGGCACAGGGCGCGATGGTGGTGGAGACCGGCGGGAGTAGGCATGGGCAGTTTCCCAAAATGGAATGGAACTCCAGTTAGCGTCGATGCGTACAGCAATTATCTTGGCTGAGTGGGTGTCTGATTGGGACTGCCGCGAAAACCGGTCGCTCGAGGCACCTAGCCATGCTAAACTGCGTTTCTTCCTGGCCACGTCATGGGAACTGGAACTGTAACGGCGATCACCCCTCGAATCATTGTCGATGAATGTGTGCGGCGTGGCATCAATCGAAAAGATTTGCTGGACAGAGTGGGCATATCTTCCGATTGCCTTTATCAGGCGGCCGGCAGGGTGCCAATCGAGAAGATGCACGTCCTCTGGGACCATGTCTTGCTGCTCAGTCCAGACCAGATGGTCGGCGTGTTCGCCGCTGAGAGCGCCCCCTTTGGGGCTTACGGCATCCTGGACTATATGCTGGTCGCAAGTTCTTGCCCCCGAGAGGCACTGGAGCGCAGCAGCCGTTTCTTCGCGCTCTTCAATACTGCATTTATGCTGTCACTCCGCATGCACTGTGACCTTGCCTACCTTGAATTGCACAATCCCGGCAGTCCGCGTGACCTGCCACGCCCTTACATTGAGTACATTCTGGTCAATTATCTGATGCGGCTGCGTTTAGCAACTCAAATGAACTACTCGCCTCTGGAAGTGCATGTCACTTACAAGAACCCCGGGCCAGCGGAAACTTATGACCGTGTATTCGGTGCGCCGTTCCGTTTTTGCCAGCCAATGAACCGTCTGGTTTTCCCACGCAGCTTGATGGATATATGCCATCCCCAGGCTGATCCCGAATTGTGTGAATTGCTTGAAGGCTATGCGCAACGAAAATTGCAGCATTCCAGCCATAAGAAGCCGTTGGTGGAGATTTACGACGTGATAGCCCACAATCTGGAAGCTGGTCCTGTTACTCTGACCTTTGTCTCGCGCCAGCTTGCCAGCAGCAGCCGTAGCCTTCAGCGCGAACTCTACGCAAACGGCACCACATTTCGTGAATTGCTGGACAGCATTCGCCATGAGCGAGCTCTGGCTCTCCTGGCAGATCTGGACCTGCCGATCACTGAAATCGCGCTGAAGCTGCAATTCTCCGATACCAGTGCTTTCTGTCGCGCTTTCCAGCGCTGGCGAGGCCATTCACCACATCAATACAGAAAGCATCTCAACTAGTCTCTAATCCAAATTAAGGGACCACTTGTGACGGTGTAAAAATCCACGAATGTCTTGCAGTTTGGCGGGTCAAGATAAAAACCTGGCGGGAGAAGTCAAGTATCAGTCCAGTTCATGGATGTATGCTCCCTCGTGAATTCATGGAGGGATCACCAAATGCGATCAACTAAGCGGTCCGTCAAAGCAACACTTTTCATATTTCTTTGTTTGACTGGCTCTCAATGCGTATCTGCTCAGATCATTCAGACAGCCATAAGCAGTCCCACGGGAATAGCGCGCGATAGCGACGGAAATGTGTGGGTTGCAAGTTTCGGCAGTAGTACGGTGGTGAAAATAAAAGGCGACCACAGCGGAACGGTGCTCGGCACCTTTAGTGTGGGGGCCAATCCCATTGGACTGGCTGTGGACTTCATCAACGGCGCGATCTGGGTGTCCAACTACACCAGCAATACCGTGACTAAGCTTGCCACCAGCAACGGGGCGACGCTCGGCACCTATTTTGTGGGAAGCGGTCCACGCTCCCTGGTGTGGGATGGAGTCAGTGTATGGGTAGCAAATTCCAACAGCAATAACGTAACGAGGCTGGACGCCACTCCAGTGGGCAACGGCCGAGTGCTTGGTACCTACCCGGTCGGTGTTGCTCCTTACGGCATTGCCTTTGACGGAACCGATATTTGGGTCGCCAACCGAAATAGTAATAGCGTAATGAAACTGTCAGGTGGAGGACCCACGGTTGGCATGGTGCTAAGAACAACATTCGTTGCGGCACAACCTCAGGCCCTGGCGTTTGATGGAACAAATATGTGGGTTACCAGCTACAGTAGCCACACTTTAACAAAATTGGATGGCAATACCGGTGCGCTACTGAATTCCTACAGCAGCATCCCAGCCGGCTCGTTCGCCGTTGCGGTGGCTCCAGCATGCGCGATTTGGGTTGCAGGGTATTCCAGCAACGCGATCACAGCGGTAAACCCCGACACAGGCTCGATAACGACATTCAGGGCGCCGAGTGGTCCTTACGGGTTTCTCGTTGAAGGCTGCGGAACGCGCATCTTGGCGACCAGCTTTACCGGTAACGCTCTTGTTGATTTTCCGCTCATACAAATTCAGTGAAGCTTTGCGAATAATACAAAAGGAAATTCCGGAGGATCCCACCCTCTGCGTAGCACAGGGTGGGACAGATTCATTCTAAAGCTTGATCTTTATATAGCCCTGGCAGCAGATCGCTTGAAGTAAATCGCACCGAGCAAACTGGCTTGTGCGTGAAAAGTTTTCTGAAGATTCCGCATTGCCCTCAACTGTAGCTTTACCTGATCACGGTGGAAGCAATGAAGTCATGCATCCAGTCCTGTTTGTAGCCCTGCTGGCGGAGATGTGTTGAGAGCTGGGCCCAGTGCCGGACGCTGTGCAGCAGAGCATGAATAAAGATCTTGCGGCGGCTGGCCGTGAATTCACCGGCCGAGCGCGTGGGAAAGGTGAGCAGGCCGTCCCAGTCAGAATCATTGGCGGCGATAGCGAAGCTGCGCAGGTCCTCAAAACTTTTGCGCGAAAGCGCGAACAGCTCTTCCCCGCTCTTGCCCGCCAGCGTGTCATACTCCGTGATGGGCATGTTCAGAAGGCGCTCGGCGTAGCGCATCTGTACCGCCACAATGTGCAGCACCACTTCACGCACGGTCCTGGTACCGGCGATGTCGGCCGGCAGCGCCAGGGCGTCCGGCTGTTTGTGAAAGAAGTCGCGCCAGTGATTGTTTTCTTCCGCACAGTAGTCGAGCAGTTCACCGAAGCTCAGTCCGCGCATGGCAGGTCCTTAGAAGGCATTTGATCGTCTTTACTTTTCCCCTGACCTTTTTCGTCCGGAGCGGTTTGCGCTCCGAACTGTACGCACTTCTTTTTTTGCGGCTTGCATCTGAGGGGCAGGCGCTCCGCGGAGCAAACCTTCTGTGCTGAGGTCTTCATCAAGGTCTGGCCAATGAATGCCATACCCGCCGCCGGAAATCTTCCAATGTTTTCTCTGTTTTGGGGTGGCCTGGAGCAGCCTGGGATACCATGTGAGAGGTACCGTGATAGTGCGCCCGTCTTTCATGGTGACGTTCAGGGTGTCGGCGGTAAAACTCACCCCGGCAACCCTCTCATCCGCGCCGAGTGCCAAAATACCCATGCCAAGCCTCCAATAGCTCTTCCTTGTTCTCTGCTACGGTCCCCCGCAGTAGATTCAGCTCTCTTGCATTAAAGCCAAAATTGCGCGCCAGAGCAACTGGATCCAACCAGAATTTTGCCGAAAGATCGTCCCGGTCCACATGAACGTGTGGTGGTTCGTTGGGCTCATGGCTGTAAAAGTAAAACCGATACGGCCCGGATCGAAGTACTGTCGGCATGCACACGGCATTGTAACAACCTGATTCATCCGAACCTATTTCAACTGCTCAATCTGCCCCAGCGCCGTCTCGTCAATCTTCTTCATCCCCAGATGTTTTTGCAGCCAGCGGGCGCGGTCAAGACGGGCAGTGGCGTTGAGAGCGTGCGGAGCGTCATAGAACTCCATCTTTTTATCTTTGGAGCTGAACGCATCCAGATATTTTTGCCCCTGCTCTTTGGAGATGCCGTCGTGGGAGGCAAATTGCAGGAAGATGCTTTCGCGGTCCGTATGTCCCAGAAAATAGACCGGATCGTCCCAGGCGTATTCATGGAAATATTCGCGGACGTTGTCCTCGCCCATCTCCTTGATCTGCGCCATGCGCCCGGGGTCTTTGCTGGCGAAAAGCTCCTCTTCGTCGGAATAGCCGCTGGCCATCAGCACATAACAGCAGATGCGCGTATCCACTCCGGCCAGGATCGCGCCCACATGCGCATCCCAGCTATGGCCGACGTAGGCAATGCGTTTGCGGTCAACGTCATGCCGGCCCAGGAGCAGGTCCACGCCTCGGCGCAGGTCAATCACCTGGTGTCCGGCGGCCTCGCTCTGCTGCTTCACCAGTTCCAGCGTGTTTGCGCCTTTCTGTTCCACAAAGTCATGGCGGACCTGCGGAGCGTCAATCAGCAGAGAGACCACGCCGGCGCGGGCCAGCACCAGCGCTTCTTCAAGGAACTCGTCTTTGTTGGCAAGCGGCGAACCTTTCATGAGCCAGTGTCCCCAGATGATGGCGGGAAACGGGCCGTTGCCATGCGGAATGAGCAAGTAGGCCGGAACGCGATCTCCGCTGGCGCCGGCATAGTTGACCTCGATCAACCGGACGTCGCCACGCTTCTCCACGTTGGTCTCACGCGTTTCAAGACCTGCGTGGCTGTCATAGTCAAAATGCGGCAGCAGGTCAGGATACGAAGGCCGGGGATAATCAACGGGCGCTCCCGGCTGTCCTGAAACTGGCTCTGACTGGAGTGCGGGAGATGGCGTAGCGGCCGGAGCCGGCCCTGGTGACCGTGCCGGCGAAGGAGACGCTTGCGGCGTAGCTGCGGGCAATGGCTCTCTGCTCCGGTTGAGTGTTGGCCGCTGCTGTGATGGCTCGGAAGACTGGGCTGCGGCGGCGGCATATAAAAATAACGGAATCAAAAGTCGCAAAATCCGCATAGAGATTTTCCCCAGAATGCCTGTTGGCGCTAGCATCACTGTAGCAAAGCACGGGGATAGAAGTCGCCATGCGGATGGTTAACGGTCCATAATTGTTTCCCCGGAGGCTCAAGAGTTGATATATATTCCTGCGACCATGAAGAGATTAATACACACTATCTCGCTATTCATGCTGCTGGGAGGCGGCCAGCTTTCTTTGGCACAGCAACAGTTGTATCCTCTGCCGGAGAAGAAGGGCGCGTTGATCATCACGCCCGGGATGAAAACAATACAAACCGAGCTGCGGGATGATGATTCACAACTCAGGGTGAAATGGGACTCCCCCGAGCACCTCATGACCATGACCGCTTTTATTCAACCTGCGGAAGCGCCCGGAGACGCCAGGGTCTGCCGTGACACATGGTGGCCGCAGACCGAACGCGGGATTGTGAGCCTTGCAAAAATCAAGGACAAAAAATTCCGCGAGCCGGACGGGGTGGCCCTGGTGGAATATACGGTCGCGAAGCTGGAAAAGACGATCAATCAAAAACATGTGCACGCTTATCTGGCCGGAGGCGATGTCTGGGCTGAAGTCCATATTTCCAAAGTCGACTTCAAGCCGGAAGACCAGGCGCTATTTGACGCCATCCTGAGCACGCTGCGGCTGAAAGCGGACTACGTCACCAACAGCCGGGATTACTGGCGCTGGGGCGCGATCGCCTCCAATCAAATGGAATATAAGAAAGCCGCCAGATACTTTCAGAAATCGCTCGACCTGGAAAAGAAGTCTCCTGTACTGGCCCCGGAGATCCTGCGGCGGATGATCGCAGACCTGGGGCATTTCTACGAGTCATCTGGGGACCTTGCGCGGGCCAAAGAAACGCTGGAATACGGGCTTTCAAAATATCCCGATTATCCTCTCTATCACTACAACATGGCGTGCGTGATCGCGCTTACGGAAAAGATGGATGAGACCCTGGCGGAACTCCGCCTGGCTTATGCAAACCGAAAGAACATATATCCTGAAGAACAAGCCCTGCTTGATCCCTTAACGATCGACTGCTTCAGCAAGTTTGCCAGAGAGCAAAAGTTCATTCAGGCAGTGCGAGAAATGCAGCAGCAACACTAGAGCAGTTCGCACACACAAGAATACTGACAGGCAGAAACAAGGCGGGCAAAGAGTGAAAGGCAAAAGGGGTCCTACATAAGTGAGCAGCATCCACACCACATCACGCAATTTTGGCCCGCAAAATCCGGAGACATTCTTCGCCGCGCAGAAACGCAACCGCCGGGCAACGTGGCGCATGTCCGCGCTGTGCACCTTTGCCGCGATCATCATGGGCATTCCGCTCACGCTGGTGCTTACGCCGCTGCTTTACGCGGTCGGGATGGTGGTATTGGAAACGGTCAACCATTTTTCGCCGCAGCCAGAGCTATTGCAGAACGCCAATGATCTGGCCAGGCTTGGCCTGCGCGTTGCCGATTACGTAATCAACCAGAAAGGCACGCTCGATCCCGGCGAACTCACTCTGGGCCTGGCCGTGGTCTTGCTGCCGGGAATGCTGATGACATTTGGCTTGTGGGCCGGCATGCTGGCGTTGTTTCGCCACGGCGGAGTGGGCGGCACACTGGCCAGCATGAAAGCGCGTGAGCCGAATCAGGCAGACCTGAAAGAGCTTCAACTGGCGGACGCGGCGCAGGAAATGGCCATTGCCGCCGGACTGCCCGCGCCAAAAATCATGCTGGTGGATTCCATCGGCGCCAACGCTGCCGCCGTGGGGACTTCTCCCGCGGACGCGCGCATTGTGATTTCCCGCCGTCTGCTGGATGACCTTGACCGCGACCAATTGCAGGCGATCCTTGCCCACCTGATCGGCTCCATCGGCAACGGAGACCTGGGCGTCGCCTTCATGGTGACCAGTGTTTTTGAGACCAGCGGAATGCTGTTGAACCTGATCAATATTCCTTTTGACGGCAAGTCGCGCGCCCGGGTATGGCGCGTTGTACGCTACATGCTCAGTGGTGGAACTCCGGAGCAGAAGGCGGCCGATGCCGCGGCCATCGCCGAGTCGCTGGCTACTTCGCTCGAGTCTGATCCGGACAGGGTCATGAATGACAGAAATGCCGGATTCTTTAAGAAGATTTACCGCTTTCTGCTCTATCCCCTGATCTTCACCAACATGTCAATCAACCTCACACTATGGGTCTTTTTGAACGTGGTGCTGGGGCCGAGCATGGCCATGCTGTGGCGCACCCGGCGTTACCTGGCGGATGCCACATCCGTTGAACTCACGCGCAATCCTGACGCGCTGGCCCGCGCCCTGCAATGCCTGAGCGAAGACCAGACCATGCTGGAGGGCGGCGATTGGGCGACACATCTTTTTGTTATCAATCCCAAGGGCGATACCGGGCTGCGCGGCTTGCAGCCGAGCGAAGAGAAAAAAGCCCAGTTGATTTCAGCCTGGGCATCCACGGCGCATCTGGCTGCGGCGGGAAATCCAATTCCACCTTCAGCTACGGACTGGCCGGACGTGCGCCAGCAGATCATGGCCACTGTCAAGCAGGCCATGGCGGGAGATGCGCAAGCAATGGCGCGCGTGCAGGCAATGAGCGGGATGGTAGGACGCGATCCTGCCCTGGGATTGCTGACCGCGATCAATCCGGCGGACGCAATCGCGGCCATGCGCGGCGACCCAGCAGCCATACAAAGGCTCAAGCAGATGCAGCAGTTCCACGAGGCCGGCCAGCCCAAACGCCGCGAACAAGGACAATTACAGAGCTTTGCTTCGTTTCATCCGCCGCTGGCAAAACGCGCCAAGCGACTCCAGAAGATGGGATCCCATCTCATCGCGCCGGTCAGGGGCGGCGGCTGGGTGCTCAAAGTTTTTATGACGCTGCTTTACGCCATCATTGTGCCGCTGCTGACCGTTGCCGGCGTACTCATGTTGATCGTCATCGCCATGTTGATTGGCATGAACCTTATGCTGCTGGCAGTGTGGCTCATGGCCATCCATTGGATCTTTGTCTGGCTGAACGGGCGGACCTGAAGCCATTGACGAGAGGACAAACGATCATGCTTCATTCTCGAGGGTCGCGCGAAAGACCAAATGTATCCAAGGCCCAGGTTCTTATCTTCATCGTTATCGTCGTTGTGCTGATTGTGATTTGGCTTTGGCTGGCTTCGGGCAAATGATCGGGACGCAGATCATTACGCTTGCCCCCGCCAGGTCGATGAAGTCGGCGTACAACGGAATATGGAAGCGCCTGCTGGGCGAAGCAGGAAGCGCGCTGAGATTTGGCAACATTGCCTCGTCCCTGACTCGCATCGGGCCGCTGGATTGGCTTTGGATCCGAAGGGGCTTCGAGATCCACAAGTTCGTTCTAATCCGTGGCGAGTCTGAATCAATCGGTGTGGGCGTGATCGAACGCGATCTCAGCAACCGAGTATGTGCCATTGTGCTCGGTCTGCTCCCGGAATATCGCGGTTGCAGACTGGGTCCGGTTTCGGCACGGATCCTTTTGCGAAAGTGCTTCACGGAATTCGATGCTGCTCGCGTGGAATCCTCGGCGCTCACATCGAACCCCGCGTCTATCCACATGCAGGACGGGATGGTTCACGAGGGCACGCTCCGGGACCGCTTCCTGATCGACGGCCAACGCGTCGACGAAATGCTCTTTCGACTGTTGCGCAGCGAGTGGGAGAGTGGAGTGTTGGATCGCGAAAGCATCAAGCCCGCGAGCAGATCGCAAGCGGGCCGAAGTCACGCCGCTATCTCTCCCGGCGAGAGTTCGTCCACATAACACCAGATCCAGGATTCTCCAGGTTCGATCGAACGCACCAGCGGATGCTTGGAGCGATGGAAATGCCTGGTGGCATGTTTGTTCTTGGATGAATCGCAGCAGCCCACGTGACCGCACTCCAGGCACAAGCGCAGATGGACCCAGGTATCACCGGTCTTGATGCAGTCTTCACAGACATGCTTGTCCGTGGTGGTGAGTTTGATCTGGTTTACGTGTGCACAACGTTGGGCCATGAGTCCTCTTTAAGTCAAGCCGAGCGCCAACGATTCAAGGTTCAGGCCGCGGCTGGTTCCAGCGGTCTTTCGAGCGCCTGCCGGTCCCACTTGCCCAGGGCCGCGCCGGCTTCATATGTGCTCTGCAAAAAATCCAGCAAAGTTGCAGTGGGCGAACCGGAGCGGCGAACGTCCTCATGCATCAGCAGAAATTCACCCATCTGCTGCTGATAGAACGCTGCCTCAGGACGCACTCTCTGTTTTGCGAATCCTTGCGGCTCGGGCGCGGCATAGCAATAGAAAGCGGCATCTTTCACGTCGCCGCCGCCGGGCCACCAGCCCGCGCTGATGACTTCATGCGAATACGCTTCCTGCATGATCTTGCGCAGGATGGGATCGGGATCGTTGCGCGGCGGCGCAGGACGTCCGGAGAAGCGCGTGACCGCAAGATCAAAGCTGCCCCAGAAGAAATGTACCGGGCTGGATTTGCCGATAAAACGCGAGCGAAACACCTTGAACACGTCGTCAATGGAAACCAGGGTGCGCCAGAAGCGGCGGGCGTATTCCCTGTCATAAGAGGCGTGGACCGTGTCCTGGTCGAAGGCGATCGGGTTCGGGACCTCCACCGGCATGTGCCAGATCTTTACGTCGATGTCGAGCGCGCGCAGCGCCGCCATAAACTCCTGGTAGAAATCCGCCACGGAACGCGGCCCCAGCGGAATCATTCTGGCCGCCGGATCGCACGTTTTGATGACCAGCTGGTGTTCAAGAAAATCAAATTCAATTTCGAACACGCGATCGTTATATGGAATCACGGACGTGGTCAGGCCACGGGCACTCACATGCAGAGCGGCATTCCACCAGTGGTTGGTTTTTGGCGTCAGGGCCAGCCGCACCTTGCCGACAATCTGCGTCAGCATATGCAGGGTGTCCCGCGTGTCTTGCCATTCAGAAAGAGGTAAAGCAGGCCAGCAAACCGGGGAGTCAGTAACAGCAGTGCTATGAATGTCTGTCATGGGCCGCTCCAGACATACAGTATAGTCGCTACGGCTGCGAATTGCGCCCGCAACGTTGCGCGGGTTTAGCGATACACCAGGCCGATAAAATGGCGGTCGCAAACGAAACGGAACTTCCGATCTTGCCGCGGCGCAGGCGGCGTGGCCGGTTGTTCGATGATCGGAGCGGCCATAATGTTTTCCGAGTGCGTGTTCGCCTGGGGCAATGCGTTCTGGCGATTTGTGCCGGCGAGCGAATGAGCCATTCGCAGCCAGTCCGCCAGCGCCGCCCAGGGGCGCTCAAGTTCGGCTGGGCTTGGGCTTTCCCATTTTGAGCGGCCAAAACCAGGGCTGCCCCAGCCCCAGAAGCGGACCTTCTTTTTGGTGCGCATGTAGAGTCCCGCGTAAAACCTGGGCTTGCTGACGCTTTGTGTACCAGCTGACATCTTTGTCTCCTATCAAACGGCTAGTGAATGCGGTCCTTGAGCGCGGCTTTTACCTCAGCGCTTGCGTGGAACGCTCCGCATACTTTGAGTGATTGAATGACGGCACAGGCAAGTTCGGGCGTCACGTCGTCCGATAGCCGGAAGATGCCTGCCACGTTGACGTCCAACTGCCTTCCGGCGGCGCGCAATTTCTCCAGGCTCTTGCGGCTGTGCATCACGATTCCCGCTACGGTCAGATTTTCTGCCGCATGCTGAAGATCGACGCCGTGTTCGCGCAGCAGATTGCGGGCTGCGGTCTCGAGAAAGCTTTCGCGGCTTGCATAGAGTCCATGCTCAACAAGCAGGTCTACCTGTTGCAGCTCAGCCGCGCTCATGGTCAATGCCAGTTTTTCAGTTTTCGGGCCGGTAAATGCTCCAGCCCCAAATGTTCCTATCAGGCCCGCTGTGGCGATGAAACGCTCCTTGAGCATCTCTGTGTTGTGCTTCCGTTCGCTGCTGGTCATTGCTGTTTTTCTCCTCGTACAAATGTAAATGTAAATTTACATTTACATAATTGTCAAGTATGATTTTTATGGAGTTGCTATAAATATTCTGCATGGCAAAAAAAACACTGGCGCCGCAGCAGGCGCGCAGCCGCGAATCACTGCGCAAACTGCAAAAAGCCACCGCTGAAGTACTGGGGCAGCACGGCGTGGAAGGGACCACCATCCCCCGGATCGCGCAGCACGCCGGGCTGACGCCAGGCGCTATCTATCGCCGTTTTCATGACAAAGACGCGCTGCTGGAAGCCACGATCCTGGGTATTCTGGAAAGGCAGGAAGAAAGGATGAAGACCGGCCTTACGCCGGCGGCGGCAGGACAGATCCCGCTGCCTGTTTTTGCCGAGCAGGTCATCGGCGGCATGGTGCTCAGCTATCGGGTCAACGCAGCCTTATTGCGAGCAATGCGGACCTTCGTCCACAGCCGGCCCAAAACTCTTTTCTACAAGAAGGCCATGAAGACAGAGGCCCGTGCCTTTGAGCGCGTGTTGGAACTATTCATGGCCCACCGCAAGGACATCAAACACCCCGAGCCGCGGACGGCGATCTCCCTGGCTTTCATGATGGTCTCCAGCACATTGTTTGACTGGGTCGTGATGCCACTGGATGTGGGGGCATGGAAATCTTTTCTGCCCAAGGACGATCAGGCGCTCAAGCGCGAACTCACGAGGGCGTTCCTGAGTTACCTTGGCGTGGAACAGAAGCGCGTCTAGCCGCTGATACAATAGAGAAGAGCCCGCGCATCTCAGCATCTAAAAGAGTGCGGGCATTCTGTTAATCCCGTCATATTTCTGACTCTTGAGAACCGGTTATCTATGTTTGAGAATCTTCAGGAAAAACTGCAACGGGCGTTCAAGAACCTGCGCGGACAGGGCACGCTCACCGAAGAAAATATCCAGGAAGCGCTGAAAGAGATCCGCATGGCGCTGCTGGAAGCGGACGTGAATTTCAAAGTGGTCAAGGAGTTTATTGACCGCGTTTCCGCCAAGGCGATTGGCCAGGAAGTGCTGACCGCTCTCTCTCCCGCGCAACAGGTCATCAAGATCGTCCATGACGAATTGGTTGACGTTCTCGGCAAGGACACGGCCAAACTCAAGTTCGCTTCGCAGCCGCCCTCAGTCATATTGATGGCCGGCCTTCAGGGGTCCGGCAAAACCACCACCTCCGGCAAGCTCGCAGCCTGGCTCAAAAAGGGCGGACACCGGCCCATGCTCGTCTCGGTTGACGTCTATCGTCCCGCCGCGCGCCAGCAGTTGAGAGTGGTGGCCGAAGCGATCAAGGCAAATCTCTATGAAGGCAAGGTTGAACACGCGGACACGCCGACCGTCGAACGCCTGGTAAAAGAGGCGCGCAAAGAGGCCATTAATAGCGGCTGCAACTTCCTGATCGTGGATACCGCGGGCCGTCTGCACATTGATGACGATCTGATGGCGGAGATGCAGTCGCTCAAGAAAATTCTCAATCCGCAGGAAATCCTGTTCGTTGCCGACGCCATGACCGGGCAGGACGCTGTGCGCTCCGCCGACGAGTTCCACAAAAAGCTCTCCATCACCGGCGTAATTCTTACCAAGATGGATGGCGATGCCCGCGGCGGCGCGGCGCTCTCCATCCGCCAGGTCACAGGACAGCCCATCAAGTTCATCGGCATCGGCGAAAAGTATGATGCGCTGGAGCCCTTCCATCCTGACCGCATCGTCGGGCGCATTCTGGGCATGGGCGACATGATGACGCTCATTGAAAAGGCCCAGGAAAACGTGGACCAGAAAAAAGCGCAGGAGTTCGCCCAGAAAGCGCTGGGCGGCGAGGGCTTCTCTCTGGAAGATTTCCGCGACCAGCTCCGCCAGGTGAAGAAGCTGGGCTCATTGCAAAGCGTGATCAAGATGCTGCCCAGCATCGGCCCATTTGCCAACATGCAGAAGGCCGCGGATTCAGTGGATGAAGGGCAGATCACGCGCGTCGAGGCCATCATCAACTCCATGACGGCGAAAGAGCGCCACCACCATGAAATCATCAACGGCAGCCGGCGCAAGCGTATCGCCCGCGGCTCCGGCACCAGCGTGCAAGAAGTGAACCAGCTTCTGCGCCAGTATGCCCAGATGCGCAAAATGTTCAAGGACATGGGCAAATCCAGCTTCAGCCGCAAACTGGCTGGCATGAAGCTGCCGGGAATGATGCGATAACTTTTGCACCACTGATCGGCACTGATAACACCGATCAGGATTGGCCGCGAATCAACACGAAAGAACGCGAATCAAAAATATTTTCTGCTAAATTCGCGCCAATTCGCGTGTATTCGCGGCTGATTTATCTGTTCTTCTCCGTGTCTCCGTGCCTCCGCGGTGAAATGAAATCAATGTCCCTGCAACTTCAACTCGACTCGCTTACCGCCAAGCTCCGCGCCATGGTCCCCGCCGAACGCCTTGCGACGGTGGACCGTGCAGCGGAAGAGATGGTCCACTCCGGTCTGGCCGCGCGGGCGCTCCAGCCGGGAGACAAAGCTCCGCAGTTCGAGCTTCCTGATGGTGACGGAATGCTCTGGCGCTCGGAGGAGTTGCTACGCAGCGGGCCGCTCGTGATTGTCTTCTATCGCGGACGCTGGTGCGCCTACTGCAACACGCAGCTCGCGGCGCTACAGGAGGTCCACAAACAGATTGCCGATGCCGGCGCGTCACTGGTGGCCATCTCTCCCCAGACGCAAAAGCATTCTTACATGACGCGTGACATGCACAAGCTGCGCTTCCCTGTTCTGAGCGACGCGGGCAATCAGGTAGCAAGAAAATTTGGGCTGGTCTATCGCATGCCTGCCGACTTACAGACGCTGTATGAAAGCATCATGACCAAACTGCCCGGCTACAACGGCGACCAGAGCTGGGAGCTGCCGCTGGCTGCTACTTATATCGTGCGGAAAGATGGAAGCATTTCCTGGGCGAAAGTGGATGCCGACTGGCGTCAACGGCCGGAGCCGGAAGAGGTGCTGCGAGCACTGACCTCAGTGGCTTAAGCTGGGAATGGATGGCAATTACCTCAGGCATAAATGCCTACTTCACCCCCGTAATCTGAAGTCCTCACCCGGGCTCCAAACGAAGCCTGAATGCCTATTCGCTGCTCGCTCAAGCAAACACAAGGTCCCTCCGGCCTACTCGCGCGCTGATGAATGCGCGCGCTCGCTTACGGCCGTCGGGATGACGGTGCGAAAGAAGCCGCTCGGTTTCGCCATCGAGCCATTGACAAATAAATTTGTCAATGGTTTAATGCCCCCATGCTTGA
The DNA here is from genome assembly GCA_020072585.1 of Terriglobia bacterium. GTDB lineage: Bacteria > Acidobacteriota > Terriglobia > Terriglobales > Acidobacteriaceae > Angelobacter. The sequence continues at coordinate 72,107 of JAIQGL010000032.1, forward strand.
CGTGGAAGTCATCAATGATCCGGCGGCGGCAACCGTGGCACTTGATCCAGTGCGCAGCCGGCTGCTATCGGAACTGGCGCAGCCTGCATCGGCCGCTACGTTGGCGGACCGCATGGGAATTCCCCGCCAGAAGATTAACTATCATCTGCGGACGCTTGAGTCACACCGGCTGGTTCAGGTGGCGGAAAAGCGCAAATGGGGCGGCCTGACGGAGCGTTTGATGGTTGCCACCGCTGCCTCTTATGTTGTTTCGCCCGGGGCCATGGGACCTGTTGCTACTGACCCGGGCCGCTCGGCTGACCGGCTTTCCGCGAGTTATCTCATCTCGCTGGCAGCGCGCGTGGTGCATGAAGTAAGCGATCTGTGGAGCAAAGCAAAAAAAACCGGCAAGCGATTGCCCACGTTGTCCATCGATACCGAAATTCGATTCCGTTCCCCTGAAGAGCGCGCTGAATTCAGCAACGCACTGGCTGGCGCGGTTGGAAGCCTGGTCGCGCGCTATCACGATGAATCAGCCCCTGGCGGGCGCAGGCATCGATTGGTGATCGTCGCCCACCCACTCCCTCAACCCTCACAAACCAAGGAGCCATCATGAGCGTGAAAAAAGATCCATCCGGAAAAAGGTCCGTTCAAGTTGAAGTGGAAGTCCCCGGCACGCCGGAGCAAGTCTGGGAAGCGATCGCCACCGGCCCGGGAGTTTCAGCCTGGTTCACGCCCACGAAGATCGATGGCCGGGCAGGCGGCACAATCACCACGAACTTTGGGCCGGGCATGGATGTTTCCGCGGCCATCACCGCCTGGGAACCGCCGCACCGCATGGCTGCCCTGAGCGACCATGGCCCAGACGCTCCGGGATTCGCCACGGAGTGGACCGTGGAAGCCCGCTCCGGCGGCACATGCATTGTGCGTGTGGTGCATTCGCTTTTTGCCAGCACTGACGATTGGGACAATCAGCTTGAGGGCACTGAATCCGGATGGCCGAGTTTCTTCCTCATTCTGCGGCTGTATCTCAGCAAGTTCCGTGGCCAGCCTTCCGCCGCGTTCCATGCCACGGGCTTTGCGCCCGAGCCGGAATCCCAGGCATGGAATACGCTGCTGGAAAAACTTGGGCTGGAGAATCCGAAGACCGGCGAACAGAGAAAAACGCGAGCGGGAGCGCCATTGCTTTCCGGAACAGTTGAAAAAGTGCGTGAAGGCGAGAAGCCAATTCAGATGCTCATTCTGGATCGGCCTGCGCCCGGCGCGGCTTTTCTGAATAGCTGTGTCATGGGCGGCCAGGTTATGCTGATGATCAGCTTTTACCTGTATGGGAACTCGGCCTCCAGTGCGGCCGCAGAGAACGAGCCTGTGTGGAGCGCATGGATGAAAGAAAATTTTCCGCCACCGCAAAAACCGTGAGCGCGGGCGCGCGAAGCGCGCCTATCGCCGGAATCGCCGAGATCGCCGACATCGCACGTGATCGGGAAAAGCAAAACCGCTTAACCACAAAGGACACGAAGGAACGCAAAGGAGGGGGCTAGATCGGGAGCTTCTAGAAGTGCTCTTGCAGGTCAGCAAATCTCTCCGGCTGCAACAGCCGCAGTCTTAGTTCTTGAGTTCTTGCCGACAAAAAAACCGCCAACAAAAAACCCGCCGGCGTGGCGCCTGCCATCGGCGGGTTTCGGTTTTAGGTAGTGGTACAGTTTGACTTTTTGGGTAACGCAAGGTCTCACCCCTACTCGCGCGCTGATAAAAGCGCGCGCTCGCTGACGGGGATTTGATTGCATGACGACAACGGCCTCCGCAGCGTCTTGAGTAAACTTGATTTGCTTAAGACCAAGAGCTCGAGACGAAGGAGGCCGCATATGAAGTATATCGGTTGTGACTTTCATCCGAGCTTCCAACAGATCGCAAT
>JAIQGL010000060.1 GCA_020072585.1 Terriglobia bacterium
CGGCACCTCCCAGAGCGGAGCACGTTGTCATCGCGCCGCGTAATCTAATCGAAGCCAAGATTGCGGAAATCTGGGAACAGGTGCTGGCCATAAGCTCTGTGGGTGTCAATGAAGACTTCTTTCAGATCGGCGGCCACTCCCTGATTGCCGTGCGAATGATGGCGATGATACGGAATCGTTTCCAAAAAGCGCTACCCTTAGCAAGCTTGTTCCAGAACCCAACCATCGCAGGTCTCGCAAGGATTCTGGCGGGCACAGAGGAGGGCAAGGGCTCCCGCATTCTGGTGGAAATCCAGCCGCACGGCGCTGGAACGCCTTTTTTCTGCGTTCATCCTGTTGGTGGTGGAGTGCTTTGCTATGCCGAGCTGGCGCACGCTCTTGGTCAGAACCGGCCATTTTACGGATTGCAATCGCCACCGCCGGGGAGCGTCAGCGAGCCATTGCAGAGTGTCGAAGACATGGCGGCGCTTTACATTCAAGAGATAAGGCGGGTACAGCCAAAGGGCCCGTACCTTCTGGGCGGCTGGTCTATTGGAGGCTTAATCGCAGTGGAAATGGGGCGACAGCTTGTGCGCGATGGTGAAAGCGTGAGGTCGCTGATGTTGTTTGACACGCATCTTCCCCGGGCCCACTTCTTCGAGCGGGAGAATACGGATTTCCCCGTGCTCGCCATGTTTGCAGCGGACATGAGTCGCCTCATCGACCGTGATCCAAGAGATCTACGTGAACAATTCTTGCAACTTGCGCCACATGAGCAGGAGCAGAGAGTGTTTCAGGAGCTACAGAGCGAAGGTATTCTCTCGCAGAACGCTCCGGAGCAGGAATTCCAGCAGATGCTGAGTGTATTTGCTCGCAATATCCACGCAGCAGAAAGGTATTCTGTGCATCAGCAAGCAGGCCGTATCGTGTTTTTCCAGGCTGCAGAGGCGACTGGGCCTGAAAATCTGCCGGAGGAGTGGAAAGCAGCAACCGGTTCAACTGTTGATCATCATACGGTCCCAGGCGACCACTATACGATGTTGAAAAGGCCAAATGTCGCAGAGATTGCAGAACGCATGAAGCGCTATTTTCAGGAGATAGATGAAGAGAGCCAACTGACGATAGAGGCCTGATCCTGCCCGCAGTGCATCGTATTGCCGCGCGCGGCCATACCAAGTCTTGGGCCAGCTTATTCGTTTCGTATGGTAGCGAGGGATCCACACTCATTGCCCGTCTGGCTGGAATATAGCTGGCCAATAGTTCGATCGATGCCAGAAACAGGGCAACAATCGAGAGCGTGCCGAAATCAGCAAGTGGGCAAAAGGCCTCCGGGCATATCGTCGGCAAAGAGAAGCTGACGATGTATTCCGATGGGTTCCGGCTTGTCCATCATCCAGTCCGAATTAGCATCTAATACATCAAATCTCTATACATCTTTTAAAATGCCAGTGGTGTCAAAGGGCCTCCGGCCATCAGGCGTTTGCGACTGCGCGTTGAGTCGGTGAAAAACCGCATCCAAAGCTTCCGAAGCACTCGTTAGTAGGCCACGTTCAACCATGTGTTTGAGGAATTGCTCGTTTATGCCAGCGGCAGTTGCATGATTGGCGGCGAATGATTGAAAGCTACGCTCCGGCGCCTCGACGGCAGTCGTCGTCAATCCAAAAAACAGTCGTCCAATGTAGTCTCTGGCTTTCGATTCCGGAATCCCCTGTTGCGCCAACCAGGACGCTATCCTTTCAACGAATGCGAAATACGACGCAATAGTTGCAGTTGTCGCGTAGATCGCATCGAACTCCCTCTCAGTTTCGACTGGAAAAACGGTTCCAAGCTCAGCAAACAGGTTGAGCGCAGCCGGCTCTGCCGGATATATCGGAGTCGGGCCTAATCGTCTAGCCGTTGATGGGAGTGGCACAGCTCTCGCAATTCGAGTTGCAGGCGGTACGAGCCTCGACAGACTCAGGAGCGAGAGCCCGGAAACGAGACTGATGATCTCATGGTCGAGATCAAAGCGTAGTTCTGAAAGGACACCTCGGGCGTCCGGGGGCCTCACGGCGATAACGATTGTGTCGGAATGATCGAGAACTTCCTGGTTGGACGAAGCAACGGAAACCCCCTTGAAGCGATTGGAAAGCTCCCTCGCGACGGCAGCATTGCGCGGGGACAAGCGGATCGAATGCGATGTGGTGCCAAACGAGCACAGGCCGGCGACCATTGCCGACGTAATTTCGCCAGTTCCAATGAATCCCAGTTGCATGGTCTTTTCCCGGTTTACGATGTGGAAGCCAACAGACTTACTAATAAACCTATTAACACACTAGTACAATCAACTTAACTCCTGGAACACTCGCACACTTCCATAAACAAACAGATACTGACCTAGTCATTTCCCTACAATGAGTGATACTCACATAAGCGCGCACTCTAGACTAGCATTGTGAGGGGCACTATCGAAAGTTCCAAATTGAATCGAAAGTTCCAGATTGAAACAAACTCTCGACCATAAAGCGCGCATTTACCTTGTTCAATCAGCGCATTCAGCTTGGAAAGTGGAACTCTCAAGCCGAGTTGGGCGTAGCTCGAATGGGGCCTGAGTTCAGCGACGAGACGGACGGTTAGTTGGGCTTGAGCCTTTCCGCACGGTCCGCCAGTGGCATTGTCAAGAATGCACTCGTTATTTTGCTTGATCCCTGATTGTGATTCATGCGGCAGGCGGCTATCGGCTATCGGAATCATAGACATAATCAACAGTGCCGGATTCCGGGGCTGTCACGGACGTTCTGCGGCTTACAAAATCGTAGGTAAAGCTGCGCACCTGCGGTGAAGACGATTGCGCGTTTTGCACCACCGTCAGTATGTTGTTGAGCACGTCATAGGTATAGCGGGTAAGAAAACCCGTGGCCGGAGTATTTTGGCCGCAGGAGGCGGAGCCCGGCATGGTTGTCAATTCGCACACCGAGGTGAGTCTGCCCAAAGCGTCGTATTCAAACTGCTTTTGTTTGAGATTTTCTCCAGCCGGCGCGGGGCCTTGCGTGGCAAGAATGTCATTGCCGTTATAACTGTAATTTACGTAGTTTCCGCTGGATTCCGTGCGATTCGTCACCCTGTTGAGAGCGTCATAGATAACGGTGGCAGCGGCTATGGAGGAATTGGTCTGTCCAGCGGCCCCGATGTAGCTGGAGGTGGTGCGAATACGCCGGCCCATGGCATCATAATCCATTTCAACCGTATCAAAGCTGGTTGATCCCGGTGCGCGCCTGATCTGCGCCGTGATCGGACGCCCATAACTATCGAGCGTAGCCAGTACGTCTGCTGTTGAATTTCCCCCATTGAAATTCAAGATATCTTCATTGGTGGAAATTCCATAGACCTTCGAGCGCACATTGCCTAGCGCGTCTGTTTGCTGCTTGATGCGCCAGATGTTGGGATCATCGGCGGTATTGTAGGTGTATGTGGTCGGCTGCTGGTTCTCGTCGTTTGATGATGTGATCACGCCGCCTGTGCAATCCCATGCCGTTGAGAGACTAAGATTCAGAGGAAGGGACACGCTGGTGGGGAGTGAATTATTGCAGGATCCCGCGCCGTAGTTATAGGTGATGACAGCGCCATTTACATCTGTATAGGTATTCAGGGCCCCTGTGTCATAGTAAGAGAATGACTTTGTAAGATAGGTATTGGGCGCTGTCGTTTGCTTAATCGAGGTGATATTGCCCCTTGAGCCGGTGATCGCGATGTGTTGCGGCTCTGAAGTTGCCGTTACTGAAGTCTCGTCGTAACCGAACTGGGCCTGACTTGCCATGTTGCCGGTGCCGTCATAAACCGTTACCGAGGATGGTTTGCCGACAATGTTGTTTTGCAACGATGCATAAGCGGTAACAACTTTGCGGACTAGAGGCCCCTGGCTTCCATTCCCATAGTCAAACTGCCGGGTCTGGGTGGGGTTGCCGGACGAGTTATATTGCGTGCTGGTCAGCGATGTCAGGCCTCCCGGAAGCTTATCATAGACATCAACTGTCGTGATCGGGGTGCTCACGCTGGTCACAGTGGCGCAATTGGTGGAGACGCCGTTGTAGCACGTTACCTGTGTCTCCAGCAGAGTCCCGGACTGGGCCGAACCCTGGTAGACCTGGCGCTGCAGTTCATGCGCTCCGGCAAAAGTGTATACACTGTCGTTGTTCTGCGGATCTGTTACGGTTGTGGTTGAGGGCGCGTTGGTCGGGACGTTCCGCACATACTTCCACTGGTCTGTGCCCAGGCTGCGTGTGATGCCCGCTGTAGTCCCGTCCGACAAGATGCCATTATTTCCACCCGTGTATGCATAAGAGATGCTTCCCCCGTTTGGCACCTGGATGGACGCCAGCCGTCCGATTACGTTCGGCGACTGACCGGGAGTAGTCTCGTATGTAAAGTGATAGGCGGAGGAATCAGGAAAAACTATGCTGCTCACCAATAAAGCCGCGGTTGCTGGGTATTCAACAATTCCGCTAACGCCAAAGTTTGTAGCAACCGTATATTGCGTGTAATTAATTGTCACGGTCGCAGGATTTCCATTCGGGCCTGTATAGATGTACTTTATTGCGTTCGGATTGGAGCTATCCACTGTCAAAGCGGTTGTTGCAAGCGTGTCTGTAAAGGTCACGACCCGACCCGGATACTGAAGCAGACAACAGGTTGCCATTGCTATCGGTAATGGTGGCGTTGCCGACCGGAGCCGGATAGACGAAAACATTAGGATCATTTTCCGCGAGCAATGGAGCTACGATGGTTGATCCTGATGGCGTGTAGACGTTCACCAGAAGCGTTGATCCGCTGAGGGTAACGTCAATAACATAGCCGGAACCATCGATGGCCTGCTCCTTGTCATGGAAGCCAACCACGAGACAGCCGGCCGAATCCACGGAGTTCCCGCCAAAATGCGAGGCGCCTCCCGGATCATGATAGGTAAAGCCGTTATAGAATGTGGTTGGCTGCCCTGGCGGCACTACGCACGTTCTGGGCCCCGCAGTATAAGAAACATAGCCCGCGAAGGCCTCAGTCGTTCCTCTCCATCCAAAATTGGATCCCGGTTCCCAGTGGCGGACTCCGTTAATGTCCACCATCGGGGTCCAGACCGAATTGTCGAAACTCATGCCATAGACGAATGCCATTCCCCGGCCTGGTTTGCCAAAAAGTGGGATACTGACGTGATTGTTCAAATTCGATAGATTGATTGAATCCAGCGCTCCGCCGCTAAACGTGGCAAAAGCGGGCGTGCCGGTTGAGCTTTGAGCAATACCAAAAGATGAGAGCGCGAGAACCGTCATCAGGAGGGCCACAGTATAACGTTGCTTTTGCCGGGCGGATGATTCGAGTTGCATGACGATATTCCTCCATGCGCAGGCTTATGCGCGCATCAGTTTGTGTATGCGAGGATTGCTCTCTTGGACTCGTGTCTATCCCGTTTGGGGACAGATCTAAGAGGCTGAATTGGAGAGAAATGGCCCTGAGCGACCGGATCACATACTAGCTGCCGTAGGTTATCTGCAAAACTTTTCATAGCTTGCCGCAGCGACTGCAGACTGTTCGACTGTTTCGCTCCTGTGATCCGAAGCGATCTGGTGTAAATTCCGTTGCCTGCTTCCGATGTATCTGGACAACGCGAGTATCAATAACGTATCGTCCGGCTTCAGTATGTGACCTACGTCACTCTAGATAGTGATCTTTTACAAAAGCTTCACAGCAAGCAGACTGAATGGCGACACAATATCCAAATCTTTAAAATTAAGATGCCTGAGGTGTGATCGTAAGTAGAATCCGGTAATCGTTGTTATGCACTACGCTTCCTTGGGGAGTAGAAAAGCGTACTTTCACTCTATGCTTGCCTAGCTCAGATATTCAATGATGCCAAGGATAGACCCTGCAACTTCAGGCGGCCCATTCCCCACAAACTACAAGTTAAGTTCCTGAAAAATCAACCTTAAAACTAGTTGGGATGTCTGTGAGAAGGGATCCCGTGCACCATGCTGCTCATCCTCGACGATAATCCCCAGAAGCGGTCTGGTAAATTGCTGATACAGCGCGGGCACGCTGATGGGTGTTTGCTTCAGTCATGGTGTAAGCCACCTTGATTCAAGTCATACGAAATATAAAAATTCATTTCAAACAGGAGTGATTCATGTGAACCGAGATGCCGCCCACTGTTCCCGCTGCCAAAGAATAGTGGCACGATGCCCACAACTCAGACAGGACCTCGACTTGCAGGAGTGAAAACAAACTTTCTCTTCTTTCCTGGACGAAAAGACTTCAGTGCCGAGTGCAGGAGTTCGGCAGGCCACTACTCTGTTGAAGTTCTTGCGTACAGCCGCGCGGACGCCGGGGTGGTCCCAGAGGTTGCGAGCTTCGATTAGGACTTGTGACGGTTGTTTACTTAGCATAGAGGCACTTGCTGTGCATTGAGAGACTGGGCCAATTCTTCGGTAAGATACATCGCTTTTCTAGAGTTCTTGATCACGCAACTTTGATTGCATTGATCTGATCAGGCGGGATTGCAGCCAGTTGAGGGGCCACGTGGTCGAACCTGGTCTGGGCTGGTGCTTTCTTGGCCCGATGTTGCGATATCAGGTGCAAACTGGATGCAAGATCAGCCGACAGCGGTTCCGATAGTCGGACTTTTCAGTAAGTGCGTCGGCGCCTGATGGTGACGACTGGAGGTTTGGTATTACGCTTTTATTGAATCTCCCGGACTGATTTCTGCAACGATGCCACAGCAGCAGTTATCAACATTGCCAAGCCGGCGATCATAAACGTGAACTTCAGGTTCCACGCAATCAGGAATCCGGCAACGGCGAAAGAGATGGGCATGATTCCGAAGGTGGCGAGCATGAGCACACTTGCCACTCGCCCCCGCACCGCTGCATCGATCCGTTGCATCACCCAGGCCCCGATGTGAACATTCATCAAGGCCGCTATAACGCCGATCACAAATAGCACCGCGGCAAGGGGCCACACGCTTCCCATAAATCCAATGGATCCCAGGCACGGAGACAACGCCGCTGCCACCAGAAGAATCAGGATGCCGCGCCGGCGAATCTTCCACACGCCTGCCAGAAGCGCGCCCAAAAGACTTCCCACGGCAACAAACGACATCAAAGTTCCCAATATGGCAGGTGAACCGAAGCGGGTCTTTATCAGATAGGTGAGACCAATCGAAACCGGCCCGGAAAAGCAGAAGTTCATCATCATGGCTAGCAACATCAACGAACGCAGGGGCACATCTTTGCCCACATAGGCAATGCCCTCCAAAATCGAGTGCCATACCGCTTTGCTGGCAGCCTGAGATTTAGGGGGATCGGGCAGCTTCCAAAGGGCGCCGATGATAAACAGGAAACTGATTGCGTCCACGAAGAAAGCCCATGCCACGCCCAGGGTCTTAATCACAAATCCTGCCGGAACCGGGCCGACAATGGTTGTCAACTGGGCTGCGGTTTGGCCGACCGAGGAAGCCGCCACCATTTGCTCAGGCTCCACCAGAGAAGGCAAGTATGCCGTGGATGCGGGAGCGGCAAATGCATCGGCCACGCCAAAAGCAACTGCCAGGACGTAGAGTTCCCACATGTGCAGAACGCCAAACCAGATGAGAATTCCGATCACGGCCACACAGATTGTACGCGTCGTGGCTGTGGTCATCATGATTTTGCGCGCCGATATGCGATCGCTGACGACCCCGCCCATGAGCATGAGTAGAGCGCGGGGAATAGAGCCCGCCATCATGACTGTGCCCATGGCCACCGCCGAACCCGTCTGCTGCAAGATCAGCCAGGGTAACGCCAGCATGTAGAACTGATCACCGAGAAAAGATATCGTGCCGCCGATCAACCAAAGGCGGTACTTAGGGTTGCGCAGCGGATGCTCGATCGCAGGGTTAGCAGCGGTTGGCGTGGATGCGGGTACCGAGGCCATAAAATCCTTTTGCTATTGTCAGGTATCAAGGCGGAAAGAGCCCGCCGAATGTGAATTTACATTGTATCTTTTGAAATGCGGCGCTTGGCGGGTTATGGTTTATCGAGGCTGGAATTCGGAGAAAGCACTGGAACGTCAGAATCTTGCGATACTGGTTCCGACTTCTGGCGCTGGCGGCCAAGGCCCAGGCAAATTTCGCCCTGGACCAGACACTCAGGAGTAAATGCGCAGAAAGCTGAGGTATCCTTGCAAAAAATCCTGGCAGCGGTCATGGAAAAACCGTTTCTTCCGATACAGGTGCGTGAGTTTGAAGAACCCGAACTGGAAATGAACTCAGCAATCCTGGATGTTCGCTTGAGCGAGGTCTGTGGCACAGATATCCACTTGCACGCAGGACACCTGGCCGGCGTGCCCTATCCGATTATTCCCGGGCACGTCTCAGTGGGAGTTCTGCGCAAAATACGCGGCAGCCTGGTTGACTCCGATGACCGCAGATTTCGCGAAGGGGATGAGGTCACGTTTCTCGATGTGCATGGAACATGCGGTGCGTGCTGGTATTGCGCGGTGGCAAAAGCAAGCACACGCTGCCCGAAGAGGAAAGTCTATGGGGTCACCTATGGAGTGGCAGATGGCTTGGCGGGCGGATGGGCCCAATCGGTCTATCTTAAGCCGAATACGCGCTGCTTAAGCCTGGAGGGTGTTGATCCGCAAAGATTCATGGCCGGTGGATGTTCATTGCCTACGGCAGTACATGCAGTGGAGCGTGCGGAGGTCTCACTTGGAGATATAGTGCTGGTGCTCGGAAGTGGCCCCGTGGGTATATCCATCATTATTTGTGCACTGCTGCGCGGCGCACATCGGGTTTTTTGCCTGGGGGCTCCGGAAGCCCGCTTGCAGGTTGCCCGGCTAGTAGGCGCGCATCAAACGAAGGACTTCACAACCTGTACAGAAGCCGAAAGGTTCGAGTGGATCCGCGATCTTACAGGTGGAAGAGGAGCAGACGTGACGATCGAAGCAACGGGAAATCCACACGCTGTCGTTGACGCAATGCGCTTTACTCGCGATGCCGGACGCGTCGTCATTGTTGGTCAATACACGAATGTAGGAGACGTATCTATCAATCCGCACCTGGATTTGAACAAGAAGCACCTCGACGTGCGAGGCTGCTGGGGCTCTGACTTTTCGCATTTCTACAAATCCGTACGACTGATGACAGATCCCGCACGTTCCGCCGCCTGGTCGGCGATTCCTTTGAAGTTTTATGGCTTGAGCGAAGTGAATGCGGCGCTCGGGGATGTAGCCGCAGGCGCGGCGTCGAAAAGCTTAATTAATCCGCAGTTGCGCTGAGAAGGTTTTGAAAGGAAATTAGCACACAAAATGGTGCAAGTCGCCCCGAAGGCTCGAACGGGATTTCAATCCCTTTCTGGTCGACTCGCATCCATGTCAGCCCAGTGGCCTTACATCTGTGTTACACCCGTATTGGAAACTTTGCTTATCTTTATAAACATAGCAATTTTTTCAATATGGTCTTAATAAGCTACTCCATCACAATCTGCGAATACTACATAGAGCAAGTACGCGAATGCGATAGACGGGCGCAGACATTTATTCGACGATCTTTCCAATCAAGAGCTGGATTTATTATAAAAATCAGCTCGAAAGACCTTTAGAATAGGTGTCCTCAAAAGCGGGTGATGGTGTCCGGCAAGCAGGTCATACATCAGGGGCTCAGCCTTTCACGTTTTGGTCGCCTCCATCATGACCAAGGCATTTCATCCCCCATCAGAGAGCTCCTGAGTTTAAAGCCCAATTAAAACACTAGAGTCTTCATAAAAATGTCTCCTGAAAGAGCTGAGTTGAAAAAAGATCAGGCAGAAGAAGAGCGGGAACTGCTGCATCTTTTGCTCCAGAAAGAAGGCCTTAGCTCCGAGGGCTGGGAGATTAGCTCACCAGAAACTCGCGAGCGACTGCCGCTTTCCTGGGCGCAAAAGCGCCTCTGGTTTCTGGACCGTCTGCAACCGGGCAGCGATTTCTACAACGTCCTGCTGGCGTGCGAACTGCACGGAGATTTGAACGTGCCGGTTTTAGAGAGGAGTTTGCGAGAGATCATCCGGCGGCATGGGGCCTTGCGGACGGGGTTTGTGGTAGAGGACGGCGAGCCAGTGCAGAAGGTCGAGGATTCCGTAGAGTTCGGGTTGCAATTGCTGACGCTGAGCAATCAGGAAGGCGCCGCGGACCCGAGAAAACAGGCGCAGGAAATCATTCATCGGGAAGCATCAAAGCCGTTCGATCTGGCAAGTGCACCTTTGTTGCGTGGAGTGCTGATCCAGTTGGGAGAACGGGAACACATTCTGGCGTTGAGCATTCATCATATCGTGGTGGATGAGTGGTCGATGGGGATATTGCAGCAGGAAATAGCACTGCTCTACACGGCCTATGTGCATGGGCAGGAATCGCCGCTACAGGAGATGCCACTCCAATATGCCGATTACACCCTGTGGCAGGTCCAGTGGTTGCGGGGTGAAGTTTTTGTCCGCCAGATAGAGTACTGGAAGAACCAGCTAGCTGAAATGCCTGAGTTTTTGGATTTGCCCGCGGATAAGCCGCGGCCTGCCATACCCCAGCATCGGGGCAGCACAGAGACGGCAATTATTGGCGGCGACTATTGGGAAAAAATGAAGTGGTTCAGCCGGCAGGAGGGCGCCAGCGTCTTTATGACAGTGCTGGCTATCTATCAGGTGCTGCTGATGAGGTATACGGGGCAGACGGACTTCGGAGTGGGAACGCCGATCACGAACCGCAGCCACGTGCGGATGGAGGGCATGATCGGATTCTGCGTGAACACTCTGATCATGCGGGCTGATCTGAGGGGCGAGCCGACTTTCAGGGAAGTGCTCATGCGTGTGCGGAAAGCGACGCTGGAGGCGTTCGATCATCAGGACTTGCCTTTGGAGAAGTTGGTCGAGGAATTCTCGCCAGAGCGGCAGTTCAATGGCTCGCCTCTGTTTCAGGTGACGTTTACATTCGTGAGTGGCAAGGCTGCACCGCCTGAGCTTCCAGGTGTGGAGATGCGTCCGATCGTGCCGGAAACCGCCACTTCCAAGTACGATTTGGCGCTGCTTGCGGTAGACAATGAAATTCCCATGCTGGTGTTTAACTACGACACCGGTTTGTTTGAGGCAGACACAATTCAGCAGATGCTTCATCACTTTGGGCGTTTATTGGCCACCGCAATAGCCTTGCCTGAGCTTCAAACTTGTGACCTGTCCATGTTGACTCAGGATGAAACGCGGCAGCTTTTAGTGGAGTGGAATCCGACGGAGATTCACGTTGGGCAGAGGTGCGTGCATGAGCTCTTCGAAGAGCAGGTGAGAAGAACGCCGAATGCGCCGGCGATCGTGTTCGAGGACGCTTCTTTGACCTATGGAGAGCTGAACCGGAGAGCGAACCAGCTGGCGCATTATTTGAGAAGTATTGGGGTGAAGCCGGAGACGCGAGTGGCGATTGGGTTGGAGCGTGGATTGGAAATGGTGGTGGGGATGGTGGCGGTGTTGAAGGCTGGGGGAGCCTATGTGCCGCTGGATCTATCGTATCCGGAGCAACGCTTGCAAT
>JAIQGL010000033.1 GCA_020072585.1 Terriglobia bacterium
GGCGAACGCTCATCGCAGAAATCGATCCCACCCAGCCACGCTCGAACCTCTGCGGTGCACAATCGAGGGCTGCAAAAATATGACCCAAGTGTAAAGGATGTCTCGGAACGCTTTGTAAGGGATGTCGTGGAACTTTACAGCTGAAGGCTGGCGCGAAGACCAGCCGTACCGGAAGTTTGTTATTCCTACAAGCGTGAATAGTGAAAGGGATCACGGATTCTGATCCATTACAACCCGGCAGACATTCCAACTCATTCCGTGATTGAGGAAACAGCAAACCCGCCAAAAGATGGCCTTCGTGGCGAAAAAGCTGCGCCTGAACTTCTTTCTCTGGAATCCAATGTTTTGACGGGACTTGGATGCGCATGTCCGGTGAAATCCCGTGTCGTATATCATTAGTGTCTTCTTTAATATTAAGACCGAGGGGCTTTGATGCCGCGTTACGAATACCGCAACATACAGCCGTTGCCACAGGCCGAAAAGGCGTTTCTGGACTGGCTCCAGAAGCTGGACGAGCAGTTCGCCAACCGTGACATCGAACATCGCTGTACCGTGGTGCGCAATACGCTGCATGAACTCTACCTGGGTCGCCCTTACGCTGATCCCGCGCCCGGTGCACCGCTGGCGGAGCAGGCGATGGTGCACAGCTTTGATCCGCGCAATGCCTCGCTGGAACCCGAATATTACGGCGATGTGGACGGGCAAAAATATGCCGAACGCAAACCCCTGATCTGGTTCTGGATGATGTTTGACCGCTCACCGGCGGGGCTGAACCACTGGCTGGGTTTCCGGGTCCGCGCCATGGTGGCCAAACATGTGCTCAAGCACATTGGCAAGAACGTGAAGATTTTCCACGGCGTAGAGGTTTCTTACGGCTACAACCTGACGATCGAAGACAACACAACGATCCACAAGTATGTGCTGCTGGACGACCGGGGAGAAATTATTATTCACGAGGGCAGCTCGATCTCCGACTACGCCAATATTTATTCCCACGACCATGACCTGAATGACGGCATGATCGTAACGAACCGGCGAACGGAGATTGGCCCACGCGCCCGGGTCACGTATCACGCCACGGTGATGAGCGGTGTGCGCATCCATGAACACGGACTGCTGGGGTCGATGGGCGTAGCCACCAAAGATATTGATCCCTACACGATTGCCGTGGGAATTCCCGCGAAGCCGGTGAAAGTGAAGACGATTGCACCGCAGCCGACGGGCGCAGGCGACAAAACCGGTACGTGCGGCACATGATAGGATCTAGCAAATAGCAATTCGCCTTTAGCACTTAGCCATGTGTGTTGCTCTTTAGCACGTTCGGTGCAGATCTGGCTCATTGCTATCTGCCAATTGCTATTTGCGTTTTGCTCACACCAATGACAAACCCACAAGAGAATCCACGTCCGCGCGCCCTGAGCGGCATGCGTCCCACAGGCAAGTTGCATCTGGGCAACTACGTTGGAGCGTTGCAGAGCTGGGTCCGGCTCCAGGATTCCTACGATTGTTTCTTCTTTGTGGCCGACTGGCATGCGCTCACCACCGACTATGACAACACGGCGCGCCTGGCCGACAACTCTCTGGAGGTGGTCCTGGATTTCCTGGCGGCCGGCCTTGATCCGGAGAAGTGCGCCATTTTTGTGCAGTCGCATGTGAAGCAGCATGCGGAATTGCATCTGTTGTTTTCCATGATTACGCCGCTGGGCTGGCTGGAACGCGTCCCAACTTATAAGGAACAGCAGCAGGAAATGCCGAATAAAGACCTGCACATGTACGGCTTCCTGGGCTATCCGCTGCTACAGGCAGCCGACATTCTCATTTACCGGCCAGGGTTCGTGCCGGTGGGGGCCGACCAGGACGTGCATGTGGAGCTGACGCGCGAAGTTGCCCGGCGCTTTAACCAGTTTTACAAGCTGGAAGGCAAACCTATTCTGCCCGAACCGCAAACACTTCTCACGCCCACACCCAAGCTGCTCGGCACGGACAAGCGGAAGATGTCAAAATCGTATGGCAACTCGATTCTATTGGGCGATGAAGCAGCGGTTGTAGAACAAAAAATCAAAGGCAGCGTTACTGACCGGCCAAAGCTCACGGACCGCGGCAATCCCAGCCAATGTCCGGTGGGCAACCTGCACCAGATTTTCAGCGATCACGAACGCCTTGCCTATATCACGCAGGGTTGCACGCAGGCCTCGATCACCTGCGTTGAATGCAAAGCGCTGGCGGTGGAGAGCGTGAATGCACATCTGGCGCCGATCCGGGAGCGGCGGCGAGAGCTGGCCCAGAATCCAGCGCGCCTGCGAGAAACAATCTTGCACGGAGCGCAAAAAGCTACAGTGGCGGCAGAAGAAACCATGGCTGCCGTGCGCGAAGCGGTGGGGTTGCTGCGGTTGGGCGCGGTCGAGGAGTTGACGGAGAAAGAGGAAAGCACGGCTACGCTGCGCGTGCCTGAAGCGGTTAAGGCAGCAAGAACTGAGGAAGAAAAATGGGACATTCGTGTTGCTGCATGGTGGGAACAGGTTAACAAAGTGCATCCGTTACGGAAGGACAGGCGTGGGATCTTCATTACTCGCAAAGGTAGAAAGGTCGGCGTTCATGCGGCTGAAGAAAAACGTGACGGATGGAATTTCGAGTTCGAAAACCGTCCTGTCAACGTAATAGTTCTGTTAGCTGAGGATAAAGACGGGTACCTGCACCCTTATGTTTTACCTCCCAAATTTCTTCAGGAACACTGGAAGTTTGGAGGAGTTGGCGACAGATGGGTCAGGAAGATCAACGGTGTGGCTATACTGGCCGTCGGAACAGAAAATGTTTCGATTCAGGAATACGAAGGCAACTACAGCCCTCTTCAGTAACTCCTCGTGAGAACTCCCTGAATCGGTATGGCGGAAGAACGCTGCACCGGGGTTCTTCGACTTTACCTCGCTCCTCCTGTCGCGAGGTGCCGCTCAGAATGACAGACGGAGAGGGCATTCTCAAACTTGCTGTTTTCTCAATTTCTACCGCTTTGATCCGATAAAAAAGACGCGTAATCCACAGCCCTGGCTTCGGCAGGAGCCATCGATAACATTTAGAATTGGTAACGTTAAGCTTTGCATTTCCTGATCGCCCCAATGCGAAGTGGAAACGCAAGGTCCCTCCAGCCTACTCGCGCGCTGATGACAGCGCGCGCTCGCTGAACGGCTGTCGGGATGACGAAAATGATGGGTTGCAGAAAGCGAATGGGGCTGCGAGTTCCCCCGTTTCGCTGTGTCCGAAGTCATGACTGAAACTTCACAATCCGCGAAGCCGCAGACCAACGAGTTCCCTTTCTCGGTCAGCGTGGGCACGGTCTATGACGGCCCGCTCGATCTGCTGCTGGACCTGGTGCGCAAGCAGGACATCGACATTTACGACATTCCGATTGCAAAGATCACGGCACAGTATCTGGGGTACGTGGAAAACCTGAAGCACCTGGATGTGGACATAGCGGCGGAGTTTATCTACATGGCGTCTCTGCTTATTCACATCAAGAGCAAGATGCTGCTGCCGCGCGATCCGGATGCGCCGGCAGGCGAGCCGGACGATCCGCGTGAAGAGCTGGTGCAGCGGCTTCTGGAGCATGAAAAATACAAGAACGCGGCGCAGATGCTGATGCAGAAGCAGCAGATTGAAGATGCGGTGGTGAGCAATCCGTCCATGAAGGAATTCAAGGATGCGGAAGGCACCGAACCGGAGCTGGCTGCGGACGTGGTAGACCTGGTGCGCACGTTTCAGCAGATACTGGACCGCGCCAAATCGCGCCCAGTGCTACAGGTGGATGAAGAAACCGTAACCGTGGGGCAGATGATTGAGTATTTCCGCCGCCGCCTGCTGATGGAAGACCGTCCCATCCGGCTGAAGCGTCTTTTGCAGCACGTGACATCGCGACATGCGCTCATCTCATCGTTTTTAGCATTACTGGAACTGGTACGGCTGCAAGCGATTTTGCTGCGGCAGGAAAGAGTTTTTGGCGAAGTCCTGATCAAGAAGCATCCAATGTTTGACACTGTAATGGGCGAAGGCGCCGCGGTGAGAGATGACTGGAGATGAGCTGCGGGTATTTAGTAATTAGTAATTGGTATTTGGCGAAAACATGTGAGCATTGCAGTGGCCAAATACCAAGTACCAACTACTAACTACCGTGTCCATTAAAGCCCAACTCGAAGCACTTATTTACGCGGCGGAAGATCCCATCACGCTGGACCAGATGGCAGCGCTGCTGAAGGACGATTTGCTGGCGCTGAAGACCGCGCCAGCGGCAGCAATGGAACCGCCGGCTGACGCTGAGCAGCAACCGCAGCCGCAACCGGAGCAGGCGGAAGACCATCTTGGCGCGGTGGAAGACACGAGCGCTCCCGCTGTGGAACCGCGCGTCGCCAAGAAAACAAAAGACAAATCGGAAAAAGTCGAGCTACGCGGCCTGCTGAAGCCATTTCTGGAAGAACTGATCACGGACTACGCGAAGGAAGATCATGGCATTGAAATCCGCGAGGTAGCGAGCGGCTACCGGATGTCGACCAAGCCGGAGCATCACGATGTGGTGCGCGCCTTCTCAAAGAGCCTGAAGCCGCCAATCCGCCTCTCACTCCAGGCGCTGGAGACGCTGGCTGTCATTGCATACAAACAGCCGGTCACGGTACCGGAGATCAGCGACATTCGCGGCGTGGATGCAGCCGGCGTGATTGGAACTCTCCTGGAACGCAAACTCATCACCACCGCGGGACGTAAAGCTGTGGTCGGCCGGCCGATGCTGTACAAGACGACGAAGGACTTCCTGATGCGCTTTGGCCTGCGCGATCTGAGCGAGCTACCCAGCCTGGAAGAATTTGAAAAACTGGCTGCGGGTGAGATGCAGGATGAACTGTTCGGCGCCGGCGAGGGGGCCATTCCCGACGCGACCGGCACCTCCGGCGACGATGGCGGCGTGGAGCAGATGGAAGAAGACAAGGCCGAGGTCCCGCAGAACGTAACAGAGCCTACGGTTTCCTCCGACCCTGAACACGATAAGGCAGACGAACAGGTGGCCGGGCAGATTGCTTCTGAAAGCACAGGAGGCTAAGGATGCCTCCACAGCGGCTACAGAAGATCATCGCGGCGGCGGGAATTTCCTCGCGCCGGAAAGCCGAAGAGCTGATCACGCAAGGGCGGGTCAGCGTGAACGGCCAGACCGTCACTGAGCTGGGCAGCAAGGCTGACCTGGAGCGCGACCACATTAAAGTAGATGGCAAGCTGTTGCAGGGTGCGGAGCGCCACGTCTATTTGCTTCTGAACAAACCTAAAGGCTACGTGACCACTGTTTCCGATCCTGAACACCGCCCCACGGTCATGGACCTGGTGAAGGGCGTTGGAGCGCGCATCTATCCCGTGGGCAGGCTGGATTGGTCGAGTGAAGGGCTCCTGCTGTTGACCAATGATGGAGAGCTGGCCAGCAAGCTGACGCGCGCCGCATCGCACGTACCTAAGACCTATCTGGTCAAGATTGCGGGACGGGCGACGGAAGAGGAAATCGAAAAGCTGCGCCGGGGCATCAGGATTGGCGCCAAGCCGGGGCCGCGTCGTCTGGAAAAAGCAATCCACACCGCTCCTGCCCAAATCAGCCTGATGAAAAACGCAATCAATCCCTGGTATGAAGTCACGCTGATCGAAGGCAAGAACCGGCAGATCCGGCGGATGTTTGAAGAGATTGGCCACCACGTGGAAAAAATCAAACGCGTGCGCTATGGCCCGCTTACACTCGATGTGGAACCCGGACAATATCGCGAGCTTGCGCCGAAAGAAATTGCCGCTCTGCGCCGCTCAGATCGCACGGATCGGCCGCAACTGGCAGAACGCAGGGGACCTTCGCGGTCCAGGGATCACGGCCCTAAAGAGCGTGAACCCAGAAATCACGGCCCCAAAGATCAGGACCCTAGAGATCGCGGGCCCGGCAGAGAAAAAAAACGAAACCGCGCACAGTCACCGCCGAATAAGTCCCGTACTGGGAATTAATGCCTGCCGCGGAGATGGCTTAAGCATCTCTGCTTGTGGTACAAACGTCTATTGTTCCTTCTCTGCCGATGAAAAAGACCGTTCTTGATCAAATCCCGGAGCACATACGCGCGCTGGTGGGCTACGTGCCCGGCAAGCCGATGCGCCAGGCGCAGCGCGAATCCGGCAAGACCATGATCAAGATGGCGTCCAATGAGAATCCGTTTGGGCCGTCACCGCTGGCGGTGGAGGCGATACGCACTGCCGCAGCCGAGGTGAATCTTTATCCGGATAATGACGCCAGCGAGTTGCGCCAAGCTCTGGCAGCGCGGCATCAGCTTGCGGAAGAGCAGATATTTATCGCGGACGGCTCTCTGGGAATTCTGGACGTTCTGGCCCGGACGCTGCTTGTGCCGGGAACAAACTGTATCAGCAGCGAACGCTCATTCATCAGCTATCCGCTGGTGACGCGGACGATTGGCGCACAGTTCATAGACGTTCCCATGAAGCAGGACACATATGATCTGGACGCGATTGCCGCAACCATTCATGAGCAGACGCGCGTCGTGATCCTGGCGAACCCTAACAATCCAACAGGCACCATGTTTGACGCCGATGCGACCGAGGCGTTCCTAAGCCGGGTGCCGGAAAACGTGCTGGTGGTGCTGGACGAAGCTTATTCGGACTTTGCCGAGTATTTTGCCCGGCAGCGCGGCATCACCTATTCGCGATCCTTTGAGTACGTGCGCGCCGGACGGCAGAACGTGCTGGTGCTGCGCACATTTTCCAAGGCGCACGGGCTGGCCGGCATTCGTCTGGGCTATGCCTGCGGAGATCCTGAACTGCTGCGCATTTTTGCCCGTGTACGCAATTCGTTTTCAATATCCGTAGTGGCTGAAGCCGCAGGGCTGGCGGCGATCCGCGATGAAAACCACATTCGCAAAACCGTGGAAAACAATGCCATTGGCGCGAAGTGGCTGATGGAACGCTTTGCTGAAATTGGCATCCATGCCGTACCGACGAGCGCAAACTTCATCTATTTCACCGTAGACGAAGATGCCGGGGCCTTTGCCCACCGAATGCAGGCTGAAGGAGTGATTGTGCGCTCACTGGCGCCATGGGGCATCCCCAATGCCATACGCGTCAGCATCGGCACGCCGGAGCAGAATGAGATATTTTTCCGCGCATTGAAGAAATTAACGCGGCAGGCCGTGACACCTTAGCAAGGGTATCCGCCGATAAACGTGCGGCAATTCTTGAGTTCCCCCAACAAAACAAAACGCAACTTTCGCGGGCCTTCTCAATCTATCAACTACAGGAGGCACCATGAGATTGAACTTCTTTGATCGTGTCGCACTGGGACTGGCAACCTTGTTTCTGGGAATGATAGCGCTGCGACCACTGCTGGCCCCGGATGTGGCGCATGCCGAAACGCCAAATAGCCGTTTGTACGTTGAACCGGGAACCCACACACTCATTGCGCCCGACAGAAGCCGGCAGGTGCAAGGCAAGGTGATGATAGACCTCACTACCGGAAACATCTGGGGTTTTCCCACTGCCCCGGACTTGCCGTACCCGATCGATACGCTCAAGGCCCAGGCCGCCACTTCATCCCCGATGCATCTGGGAAAGTTTGACCTGTCAAAGATGCGGCCCTGATCCAAAGTGAGGCCCGACGGATGTTGAGGTAGGATGGATTGACCATGGCTTCCACTACCTGGACCACCGCAACCACACTGGGACGGCGCAACGTGCTTGCGTCAGCCGGCATGGTGCTGGTGGCCGTGTTTGTGGTCTTTGCGCTGTTCGCGCCGTGGATTGCGCCGCAAAACCCCAGCAATATTGATCTGCCTTCGCGGCTGCAGCCGCCCGGCGCCGCGCATTGGTTCGGCACGGACGAACTGGGCCGTGACATCTTTTCCCGCGTGATTTACGGTGCGCGCATTTCCATGCTGGTGGGCAGCAGCGTGGTGGCAGGCTCATTATTTCTGGGGCTGATTCTGGGTTCCATTGCAGGCTATTACGGCGGGATGGCCGACAAATTCTTTAGCGTAATCCTGATGAACGCCTTCCTCTCCTTCCCGGGAATTCTGCTGGCGATTGCGTGCGTGGCCTTTCTGGGACCGGGCATTTTCAATCTGATTCTGGCGCTGTGTATTGGGGGATGGGTAGGCTACGCGCGCCTGGTGCGGGCGCAGGTATTGGTGGTAAAGGAAAAAGAATTCGTGGAAGCAGCGCGGGCCCTGGGCGCGAGCGACTGGCGGATCGTGACGCGGCACATCCTGCCCAATATCATTCAGCCGGTGATTGTGCAGGCCGCCATTGGAATGGCCGGAGCCGTTCTGGCGGAAGCGACCATGAGCTTTCTGGGGCTGGGCGTTCCGCCCCCGACGGCAAGCTGGGGAGCCATGCTCAATGACGGCCGTGCACATCTCTTTGATGCGCCGCATCTGGTGCTCTTCCCTGCCCTGGCGGTCATGCTGGCCGTACTTTCCTTCAACTTCATTGGTGACGCGCTGCGGGATTACATGGATCCGAGGTCGAGGATTGAAGCGGGGTTGTAGTGGCGTAAATCAAACAGAGCTGGCTTTGACAGATTCGGCGAGAACTCAACATCTGTTCAGAAAATGGTCAAGCGCTCGGAGAAATCATGATTCCTGGGCCTGCACAGCCACGGCAGCTTCAAATATGAACTGGACTTCTTCAGGCTTTTGCACCCAGATTTCCAAGGGAATCTTGTCGCAAGATTCAAGACGTATTCTTCGATCATTTCCGGCAGAGAGCCACGCGATGAAAAAATCTGAACAGGCCATAAGATCAGGTAGATCTCCACGCACGGCAGCTTCCGAAGTACCAAGTAACGAGCGCTTCTTGAAGGCGTTGAAAATTACCCCAATGATGCTTTTGACAAAGGCGTTATTTTTTTGAGCTTCAAACCTGATTGAGAGGTCCATTATATTGGACTCAACAATGAGGCCTTTCTGCTTGGAATAGCGTTTTGCCATTTCAAACATTCTTGGACTGAGAAACCGCCGCCAAAGGGGCTCAAGGCTGCTAACTTCTGCCGGATTGCTGTAAAAAGTTAATACGATTCGAAGAGGCTTTTTCTCGCTGGCAGGTAATTTCTCTAAACGATCGGCTTGATTCATAAAAGTCAACATTTCATGCGCACGGGTTCTTGCAGTGCTTGCAACACTAAAAGAAACAGATGCATGCTTCTCTCTGTGTATGGTGAAATTACCGGAGAAAATGTTTCAGGTCCCAGGAAATTATGTGATGATTAAGAAAGTTTTATTTTGTGGGTTGCAGCGGGCCGTGTTTTTGAGCTTCGGTCCTGCTGGTGCAGTTTCATCTTCGGTCGGCCATGATCATTGGCGTTATCTCAGATACACACGGGCTTTTGCGCCCGGAGGCAGTGGAGCTGCTGCGCGGCACAGAACACATTCTTCACGCCGGCGACATCGGGTCGCCGGAGATTATTCCTGAGTTACGGAAGATCGCACCGGTAACCGCGATTCGCGGCAACGTGGACACGCAAGCGTGGGCGCGGAGCTTCGCGGAAACAGAGGTCGTGGAGCTGGGCGGACTTGATCTCTACATTATTCATGATGCCAACGCGCTCGATCTCAATCCCAAAGCTGCCGGCTTTGCCGCGGTGATCAGCGGGCATTCACACCAACCTAAACAAGAGATGAAGGACGGAGTGCTGTATTTCAATCCGGGAAGCGCGGGGCCAAGGCGATTCAAGCTGCCGATCAGCGTGGGCAGGCTGGAGATCGCGGGCGGGAAGGTAAGCGCAGAGATCCTGCTGCTTGCGTGACTGCGAGTTACCATCAGGGTAGTTTGAGAACGGCGATCCTGACCGGTTGCAGATGAGCCGCGTTTTTCAGCTTGCCATCCTGCTCATGATCAAGCTGGGTGTTCACCATGTAATAGAAGCTGCCGTTCAGGATTGCGCCCGTCGTGGGCAGATCAAGGTTTGAGGAGCGAAATTCGAGCAGTTTGCCAGCGGTTACGGACTTGCCATCCGGCGCGAGTTGCAGATGCACAATACGATTTGGACCGTAGCCGTTCTGGACGGCGATCAATCCGCCATTCCAAAAATAAAGCCCGTCGGCCTGCGCGAGGCTGATACCCGCGGGCGCGCCGAGCTCGACCATGCCGGTTCCGTTCACATCCATGCGTACGATTCCGAAGGCATGAGCTACGTACACGGCTGTGCCATCGGACGAAAGAGCAATGCCGTTGGGATAAGCGCGGTTTCCCAGTCCATAACGAACCAGCTTTTTTCCGCCGGGAGGCAGGCTATAAACGCTGTTGTCCGTGCTGTCGGTGACCAGCACCTGACCGCCGGGCGTGATTACCAGATCATTGAAGCCGTGCTTGCCAGGTTCTTCAGGGAGATATTGAGCCAGAGTCTTTCCGCTGGAATCGAAATGAAACAGCGCAGCTTTATCGAGACGCTCACTGGCGGCCCAGACGCTGTGGTCGCGGGGATCGACCTTGAGACCGAGGACGCTGAGGATACCGTCCTGCCCCTCCGCGATAAAGTCAGATACTTTGCCATCGGGCGCGATCTTTACGATCTTGCGATGGTAGATGCTGCTCATGTAGAGACTGCCATCGACCGGATCAGAGGCGAGCCCTTCAGGAATTAAATCGCTAGCATGGATGGTGAATGCAGGTTTGGCAGCCGCGACCACGGGAAACTTTTTTTCGAGGCGGGACACAAGGGCTTTGAAAGAAGCACAGCCGGAAATGGGCTTGAAATCCGGCTCAGAAGCCGGATCAAGCCAGGGCGCGCTTTTGAGCGCTTCTTGCAGGGTAGCGAGGGCCTTTGCATAATTTCCCAGCTTGGCATAGTGCAGGGCCATATCATACCGGACGGCGGCAACGTCTCCGCCGGAAACGAGGAAAGAAGCGAATTCGCGCTGTTTGGCTGGGGGAAGCTCTTTGCCCACGCTGCGATTACATGGGCTGGTTTGCGCCGAGGCAAGGGCCGACAAGACAAGAGCAATGCAACCAGAGAAAAGGAATTTCATGGTGCTTGGACGGACGGTGTTGCGGTTTCGTTATCTTGTGGCAGTTTAGGAAATAGTATAAGGAACTCAAGCGCAAGGTCCCTCCGCCCTACTCGTGCGCTGATAACTGCGCGCACTCGCTTTACGGGCGTCGGGATGACGAGTGTTTTCGCAGGGTCGGGATTACAGGCTCACTGCCGGATACGCGGATTGGCCAGCGAGTAAAAGAAGTCGGTCATGAAGTTCACCACCACATAGGTCAGGCCGATCATGAGGATGCAGCCTTGCACCAGATAGTAGTCGCGGCTGCCGATGGCGGAGATGGTGAGGCGGCCGATACCCGGCCAGGAAAAAATCGTCTCGGTGACGATGGCGCCGGCAAGCAGCGCGCCGAACTGTAGTCCTACCACGGTGAGCACAGGAACGAGAGCATTGCGCAGTGCATGCTTATAGACCACTACATTTTCTGAGAGCCCTTTTGCACGCGCAGTGCGGATATAGTCCTGGCTGAGTTCTTCCAGCATGGCGGTACGGACCATGCGGGTGAGAATGGCCGCAAGGGCCCCGCCCATGGTGATCGCGGGAAGAACCAGATGGGCCAGGCTTCCCGAGCCTGATACGGGGAGAAGCCCCAGGCGGATAGCAAAAAACAAGATCAGGATTGGACCTAGGGCGAAGTTGGGAAATGACAGTCCCCAGAGGCTGACGAAGCTGAGCAGGCGGTCGTCCCAGCGGTTGCGGCGGCGGGCCGAGCGCACGCCGGCGGGAATGGAGATGAGCAACGCGACGATCATGGAGGCTAGGGTGAGTTGCAGCGTCCAGGGATAACGCTGGAGAATGACGCCGCGCACCGGCTGGTCAAAACGCAGAGAGCGGCCCAGATCGCCGCGCAGAACGCCCTTCCAATAGTTCACGTATTGCTGTGGCAATGGAACGTCAAGCCCATAGGCATGGCGGGCTGCCTGTATGTCCGTGGCAGCCGCATTTTCACCCAGCATCTGCTGAATGGGATCGCCGGGGACGAGATGGATCAGCAGAAAGACGACCGAGACAACCAGCCACAGGACAGGAACCATATAGAGGAGGCGGGTTGCGAGATAACGGAGCATGGGCGACAGAGTATGGTAGCAAAATCACGAGATCGGGTGATCGGATGATCGGGGGATCGGGAAAACCTAAAAGCCTCACCACGGAGACGCGGAGACGCGGAGGAATCACGAGATCGGGGTGATTCGCTCCTGCCGGTAGACGCCCGCAAGACGGCTCAACTTCGCCGTCGGTCGTGATGACAGGAGCTAAGCGCGCTGCGCGCGGGCCTACGGCGTGCGGAGTTCGTTCACTTTCTTACTAACGTAATAGTGACCGCCACGTGCCGGTGAGCGGCACGCGGCGGGTCAGGAAGCAAGTTTATTGAATGCACGGCAGTGAAGCAGTACCGAAGGTGTTGTTCTCCAGGTATTGCTCGTGCAATCGGCGCTGGTATCGAACAGGTCAAAGCTGCCATTGCCATTCGCTGTGTTGCGTATGACATTGTTGCCGGTTGCCGTGCCGCCGACAAGGGTAATTCCACCGTCACCGTTGTTGTTGGCCACGTTATTATTCACGTCGTTGCCCGTCCCGATGAAGATCAGGATACCGTGTCCGTTGAAATTGTTGCTGGCGGTATTGCCCAGATAAGTATTCTGATTGGCGCCGTTCATGGTGAACCCATGCTGGTCATTGTTCGTAGAGATGTTTCCCTGAAACGTATTCTTGGTGGAAGGACAGCTCTGCGCACAACCCGCGGCAAAGCCCCCATTGATCACAAAGCCAAAGAAGTTGCCGGTAGCCATCACGTTGGCAACCGTCGATTGAGTCACCTGCTCAAAGTTGATTCCTGCATTGAAGCCTGTGATGGTCCCCGGCCCCATGATCGTCACGTGCGCATTCCCCTTAAGAACTCCGATACCCACGCTGATGCCGTTGCCGAAGAACCCGAAGTCCTCCACGTCGGCTGTGATTGAATGCCCATTGAGCGACACCGTCACGTGATCGACGATGATATTGATGCCATCCTGGCCGAAGCAAGACAGATCATTGGCCAGAAAGTAGCTCCCAGGCTGGTTGATCACAGTGTTGCAGCTGGTGATCGGCACCAGAGACGGCGGAGCGGCGAATGCCGGAGTGCCGGCGAAAGCTGCGGCGAGCAGGCTGAGGGTGAGGACGCAGAAGAAGCCGGAAAACAGGCGGCCCTCCTCTAGATTGGAGCGAAGAGAAACTTTCATTGTTTTTCCTTTGCATGGATTGCCATCGAGCTATTGTTTTGCGCGAAAGAAACGGGGCTAACTAGCTTGGGTTTAGAGGCTCACTGACAGGAACTCTTGCCTTGTAGCAGTCCATCCTGAAACTTTCGATTCGATAGGTGAATGTTTGTTGCGGGTGGGGGTCGTGCTCAGGCAGTATAAGATTTCATCACCAGCGCCGGATGTTAATTTCACCAACAATATTTTCTTAGATTCCCGTTCTGGGACTTCTTCACAATCAGGTTGATCGCCGTGATCGCGCGTGAATCGGAAAGCCGAGTTTCTGGCCGCGAATTCACGCGAATGAACACGAATCAAAATCCTATTCCGAGTTTTTCGTGTTCATTCGCGGCTGAAAATTGGCTTTAGGAATCTTGCTCGTTGGGAGGCTGCCCGAACCGCTCCCGGTCGCGCTCTTCAATGCCGCGCAGGGTTCCAAGCAGATGGTAGTTCGCTCCTGCCCGCAGCCTTTGAGACTGGCGGTTCAGCACCTGCATCATCAGCGGATCGAAGATGCCGGCCTTCTCCAGTAATAGCATGTTGCGATGGACGCGGGCGAAAGAGGCGTTGAGACGGTTGAGAAGATCGTAGACGAGGGGTTTGTATGCGCTGCCGGGGTCTTTTGGTGTGCTGCTAAAATCAGTGTCAGCCATAGGCCGCCTTTCTAAGGAAGGTGATTTGTGGTCAGGGACCGTCCGTGCTCGACACACGGGCGAGTCCCGTCTTTTTTTGTAACCGATTTTGGAAAACGATGCAACGAAAAAGAGGCGAAGTTTGAAGAAACGAATTTTGTAAAGTGGGTGGTGAAGGTTGTGAAGTGCACCGGTGATTGCAAACATCAGGAAAAAAGCTTGAGCCGCGAATTGACGCGAATGAGCACAAATCAGCGAAGGTGGTAAAGAAACGAAAGTTGAAAAGGGTGGATCGCCGGGGGACAAGGTGAGAAAGACTACAGAGACAACTAGCCCTCAGGACGGGGAACATATAAAGGAGGCGGGATTGCGAGATAGCGGAGCATGGCTCTAGGGCGAGAATAGGGAAAAGTATCATAAAACGCGAGCGGCTGAACGTAACCTATTGTATTTAAAATATGATGAGTGAACCCTCTTGCCCACTGTTTACAAAAATCTGACAGCCACGCGTAATAAATTCAATTACTTAGACGTATTCAAAGATTTAATCTTTGTAAGTTGTTGAATTTGCACGATCAATTATTCTCTCTCAAATGACAAATCATAGAAGTCTTAGCCCGCACAAATGAGAAATCATAGAAATCAAGCAATGATTTTCACTTTCACCAGGATTCTTTCTCTATTAAAGGTCGATTGAAAAAATCAAAGATTCGTCCTAGTATTTTCGATTTATCATCAAAAACGATCTTTGTTCCAATCGCATGGAAAGCTTCTCTGCACGTTCTAACGAACAATCCTGGCAGCAACACGAAGATTACGTTGCAGCTCTATACCGACGGCTGGGGTTTTCGGTTAAACAAAATATCAGCGTAGACGGACAGCAGGTAGATCTCCTATGCGAGAACTGGCTATCTGGAATTGGCCTTACCCGCTTATATATTGATTGCAAACATACAACCCTCGCTGAAAATAAATCGGTTTCAAAAGACGATGTAGATCAATTCATATACTCCTTCCGCAGTCGCGCTGAGAATAACGGCTGGACAGCTGGCATAATGGTTTCGAATCGCCCATTCACCCAGTATGCAAAAGCGGCTGCGGCAAAGCATATAAATATCCACTTAAAAACTATTGATGATCTCCATGAGGAGGCATTGCGGATTCGATCATACCTGTATGACACTGTCCATAAATACGAAGAGGAAAACAAATTTATCGATTTTATTCCTCCCTCCGGCAGAGAAACTGAAACTGAGGCAGAGTCCGGTGACTGGAAACTCTTAGAGGAGCTCGTTAAAACTTGGCTTTGCGAGGATGGATCCCAACAGATGTGCCTTTTTGGGGATTTTGGAACGGGCAAAACTACTTTTCTTGAATTTTTGCATTACAGCTTTGCAAAACGGTATCTCACAACACCATCCGTCAGGATTCCTCTACTTATTCCTCTTCGGAGATACTACGAGGCGGCAGATCATCAAGAAATAATTAGCCAGTTCTTTATGCAAGAATGCGGAGTAAATGCCCAATTCTCTCTTTTTCATAACTTTCTAATTAACGGCCGCTTTCTTCTTTTGCTTGATGGCTTTGACGAGATGGGGGCAAAATCAGATCCAACCATACGTAAAGCAAACTACCTTAAACTTGCACCGTTAGTCGAGGGCCGCTCAAAAGTCCTAATCTCGTGTAGACCGGCATATTTCATCTCACTGCAAGAAACACGATCTGTATTTTCGTTCGTAAATAAGCAAATGGGATTTGCGCCCGCACTAAAAACTGGGGCGATGACCGAACAATTGTTCGGTGTTGTTCGTGATTCCGATTTAGGTTCAGTGTTTAAAAGGGCGCGATCTGCGCTAGGCATGACTATTTATGCAGAAATCGGCCTGTTTGATAAGAAACAGATTAAAGCATATTTAAGAAAACACAATTCAGATATTGTGACTTCGTCAAATGGCGACCTTGACGCAATGAAGCTGTACGAAAGAATTCAGGAAATCTATGATCTGAGCGATCTAGCTCAACGCCCTTTGTTGCTTAAACTTATTGTCCTCACGTTACCACTTTTTCGGAAAACAGCAGACGGGATGTATGAAATTGAACTTGCCGGACAAAGCCACAAAGTTCCCGACATCACACCTTCTGTTCTTTATTCAGTCTATACTGAGAAGGAGTTGGAGAGAGAGTATAAGAAGGGCAAGATCAGATGGTTAATCGAGAGGCAAGACAAAGTAAGAGCTATTGCAGCAATCGCATTTGAAATGTTTCGGCGCGATGTGGTCGCTTTAGACAAAGCGGCTTTGCTACGCGTTATTCAGAAGGTCTTTCCCACGAGCGAAGATGATCAGGCATATTACTTAAATGATATTCGGACGTGTAGTTTTTTGAGTCGAGACTCTCAAGATGCTGCTCGGTTCACTCACAAATCTTTTATGGAGTATTATGCCGCCACATATATCCAGCTTGCGATGTCGAGTCCCTCCGAAGCACAGGACTTACTGACAATTCGGCCTTTGAGCGAGGAAGTTGCATTTTTTCTAGGCGACAACATTGCTTCTTCATCAAACAGACCAGTAATCCTCGGCCTCTTAGAGCGGCTCTATACTCATCTGGCAGCCCTTCCCACGCCCAGTAGCACGTGTATTCAAAATGTTTTGAACGTTCTTAATTACGCCCGTGAGCCCATATCTGCAGCAAAAAAGATTGAGGTAGATTTATTGTCATATCAAAAGCTTGATCTTCAGGAACAAAAGTTTGAAGGGAGCAGAATTGGTATTCTTCGAACCATTCGATCAAACTTTAGTAAGCTGCTCGGGATCAAGTCAGAATTCAAGAGATGGGAATCAGACAGTGCTGACATAAGAGAACTTGGCGGTGAGACACTTGACTGCCGAGCGCTACGCTTTTGGAATACGCAGATTGAAAATTGCCATTTGCTTGATTGCACAGTACAAATTGATACTTGGAGGAAATCTCGGGTTGGACGCGGACTATTTCAAAATAGCAGGATTGTGAATTCGGGAACTACTCTTGGGCACGAATGGATGCCTATTCAAGGAAGGTTCGAAAATTGCATTCTTGTCGGATTGGATTTTCGCAGTCCATTTTTCAATAATTGCGAATTTCTTGATTGCACGATGATCATGTGCTTAGCCGAAGCCGCTCCCCCGGAAAAAATCACCATGGAAGGATGTCGTGGCATGCTTTTAGTTGACGAAAAAGGGCCTATACGCGATTGGGGCTTTGGTTTGGCATGCGTTAGTCTTGATGATGCAAAGAGGATCCGCAAAAATCCTACAGCAAAATATCTTAATTGGGATGAATTGGTTTTATCTGCGTTCGAACCAGATGCAATACCAAAAAATGCCAATGAGGTTGAAGCACGGCTAGGCGACGTGGGTCTTGCCTTGAAGTTGCTCCCATATCAGGGAAAAACATGCTTTGTGGTGTCCCCCGACATCCCCAATGGATCTAAATGCTGCATCGTGAAGTGTGACGGCCGGCGGGTTACTTTTCGGAACATTGAAACTAATCGAGAATTTGAGGCTGCACTACGCAGAACGTCAGTCCAAGAAGGAACGGAGATTCGAATCACTGTTGAGGCAGGGTAATTACCAAAATGAAACTCACAGTATGTAAATTCTAAGTTATTGAAATCAGACGTCCGAACAGCAGGATTTCAAGACCATACCCTTTATCCAGAAATAATCTTGGCTTTGTTATCAATAACTTACAAAAACAACAACTGCACAAAAAAGGAAGCCCCCATAAGACAACGTTCACTGGGCTCTCACCTTTGGCAGTATTCCCGAGGCTTCCATAGCCTGGGCCAGACTTTCGTTCGCCCTACCGGGGCTTGATGCTCAAGTAATAGCTTGATGAGCATCTCTTGGAGCTAACTCAGGAGGATAGGGCAGGCTGACGTAAAGACCGCAGCGGAGCAGATTCGGGTAAAAGAATCACACAAGGAGTTTCCTGCGCAGCCGGGGCGGCTGCGGTCCATGATTAGTTTTCCTGACAACACTGGCTTCTGATGCACGGAAGTTCCCTTCATTTATTTAGACAAAATGTCTAAAATGTCTATTGACATATCATTTGTTCCCTGCCTATAATGGGCGGATTTTGGAAAATTGCAAAGCACCAACGGTATCCCTTAGGAACTGAAAAACAATCAAGCACAAGGTCCCTCGGGCCTACTCGCCGGCTGACGAAAGCGCCGGCTCGCTTAACGGCCTCTCGGGATGACGATCTTTCAATTGGAGCGAAAAATGACCCGTGAAGAAGTGATCAGCGTGATCAAACAGGCGGCCGAGGAAACCGGTCATGTGCCCAGGATGGGCGAGTTGCTCAAGACGAAACGGATCAGCCAGTACGACGTGCGGAAGCATTTTGGAGTCTATGCGTCGGCACTGAATGCCTGCGGTCTTGAAGGCCAGGGCTCAGGGTACGACCTGAATATGAGGCAGCTGTTTACCGATTGGGCGGAGGTGGCCCGCCGGACGGGGCGCGTTCCGACGGTGGGAGATTACGAGCAGCACAGCCGCTACAGCCTGAAGCCGCTGATGAGGAAGTTTGGGGCCTGGCCGCGCGTAGCGGCGGGAATGGCACAATACGCGCGCGAAGATGGCCTGGAGGAAGACGGCAAGGACGTACTGGAGGTGGTGGCCACGCACCTGGAAGCGCAGCGGAAAAACCCCAGGACTTCAAAGTGGAGCACGCCGAGGATTTTGCGCCCAGGCCTGATGAAGGGCGAGCCGGTCTATGGGAGCCCGACGGTAGACGCTCACCTGATGCTGGCGCCGACGAACGAACAGGGCGTGGTGTTTCTGTTTGGGGCGGTAGCGCGGAGGCTGGGCTTTGTGGTGCTGCGGATACAGACGGAGTATCCGGATTGCGAGGCGCTACGGGAGATGGAGCCGGGCCTGTGGCAGCTGGTAAAGATCGAGTTTGAACACGAGAGCAGAAATTTTCTGCTGCATGGGCACAAGCCAGAGAAAGGCCATTTGATTGTGTGCTGGAGGCATAACTGGGAAGAATGTCCGCTGGAGGTGATTGAGTTGAGGACGGCGGTGAAGGAGCTGGAGTGAAGAAGAAATTGCCAAAATCGCCGGAATTGCCAAAAAATCCAAATTGAACGTCGCTTGGCTAAGACGTGGGGCTGGGGCACGGACAGTTTCTGGTGAGAACTCCCTGGATCAGCATGTTAGATGGAAATATTGCCGGGATCTTTCGACTTCGGCTTTACTCCCTGCGGTCGTTTCAGCCTGCGCTCAAGACGACAGGTTCCAGGAGTTTTCTGTTGTTGTAAGTCTCTGTTGTTATGGGTTTCTGTTGTTATGGGTTTCTGTTGTTGTGGGTTTCTGACGGTGATGTGGTTGGGAGCGATAGCGATCCCTCGCTGCGCTTCGGGATTGCAGAAAACCTAAATCGCCTGCTCCAGCGGGGCCGGCGGGTTCAGGTTTTCGATTTTGACGCGGACGATGCGGTGGCCGTCCATCTGGAGGACGGTGTAGCGGCGGCCATCGAATTCAAAGCGCTCGCCGCCTTTGGGGATTTTACCGAGCTGGTCCATGACGAAGCCGGCGAGGGTTTCAAAGCCTTCTTCGCGGGGAAGTACGATGTCATATTGGGTTTCCAGATCGCGGAGGTTGAAGCCGCCATCGAGCACCACGGCGCCTGAAGCCAGGGCCACGGCGGGGCGCTGGGCGACGTCAAATTCGTCTTCCAGCTCACCGACGATCTGCTCCAGCACATCTTCCACGGTCACCAGCCCGCTGATGGAGCCGAATTCGTCCACCACCATGGCGAGATGGCGTTTGCGCCTTTGGAATTCCAGCAGGAGATCGTCAAGATTTTTGCTTTCAGGAACGAAGAGCACCTCGCGCATGATGTTGCGCACTTTCAGGTCGCCGGAGCGGCTGGAGTAGAGGTCACTGGCAGAGAGCCGCAGCTGCATCAGGCGGGAGACGTCCTTGGAATAGAGCAGGCCAACGATGTTTTCCCGGCCCTTCTCAGGATCGTAAACGGGAACACGGGAGTGCTGCTCTTCCACGACTTTGGCCATGGCTTCTTCTAGAGGCATGTCCGCTGGAAGAGAGAAGATTTTATGCCGAGGCACCATGATTTCCCGCACGGTGACATAGCCGAGTTCAAGAGCGTTATGGATCATCTCTTCTTCGGCTTCAGGCAGCAGGCCCAGACGGCGGCTGGCGGTAACGATGAGCTTGAGTTCGTCCGCGGAGTGGGCGCTGCCTTCACGGCGGAGCCGGGAGCCGAAGCCGCGCAGCACCAGGTTGGCGGACCGGTTCATGATGCCCAGGAAAGGATGGGAGAGGGTCATGAAGACGTCCATGGGGCCGGCCACGGCCAGGGCGACGCGTTCCGCGCGCTCCAGAGCCAGAGACTTGGGGACCAATTCGCCGAGAATGATCAACAAATAGGTAATAACTATGAAGGCCAAAGTGGCGGAAAGTCCATGGGCCCAAACGCGGGCGTAAGGGATGGAACCGAGCCAAGGCTCGATAATCCTGGCCAGAGTTCCCTCACCCACCCAACCCAGGCCGAGACTGGCCAGGGTGACGCCAAACTGTACGGCGGGAAGAAACTCGTCCAGCCGCTGCTGGATCTTACGGACGGTGCGCGCACCGATGCGCCGCTGCTCGATCAGCTGCTGGATCCGGGTATCACGGACGCTAACCATGGCGAACTCGGCGGCAACGAAAAAGGCGTTAGCTGCCACAAGGAGAACCACCAGGATGATCCTGAGCAGGACCAGTGTGACCATGGAGTGCAATCATATACCGGAGAGGCCCTCCGGCAGAAAGGCCGAAAGTGTAATCCTTGCCATGGGTTGCTGTCTTTTTTATGGCTCTGGTGTCTAAAAAGATGGCCGCCACGGATTAAGTGTGCCTTTCCGGGAACTTCTTAGCTTCGGCCATCGTATTCAAAAGCGACACACCAATGAGGGGTCCCCCCATGGCAAATGGCAAAAAAAAGAGCAGGCGGGTCGTCTATATCCTAAGTGCGTTTGCACTCATTCTAGTGATAGTGGTCGGATTGGTGGCAGCTACCCGTGGCAGCACAAAAATCGACCCATCCAAACTCGCAAAGGTGGAACGCGGCGATCTGGCCAAAAGCGTGGTAGCAACAGGCAAAATTGAGCCCATTACCAAGGTTGAGGTGAAGTCCAAGGCCAGCGGCATTGTGCAAAAACTGCTGGTGGACTATGGAGAAAAAGTCAAAAAAGACCAGGTATTGGCAGAACTGGACAAAGAAGAGATCCTGGCCCAGGTGAACCAGCAAAAAGCTTCTTTGCAAGCCGCGGAGGCCGCGGCCCGCGCCGCCGATGCCGACATGCAACGCGCCAAAGTGGATGCCGAAGGCCCGGACGTACCAATGCTGAAGCGCGCTTATGAACGCGCACAGAAAATGTCAAAGGATGGCGTGGTTTCCGAGTCGGCCCTGGATGATGCCCAGAAAAACTACGAACTGGCGCTGAACAAACAGCATCTGGGCAAGGCCAACCTTGTTTCAGCCACGGCCAAACTCAAACAGGCTGAGGCACAAGTAGCCCAGGCCCAGGCGCTGCTGGAGCAGAAAGAAAAGGAGTACCACAACTCGACCATCGTCTCACCGATTGACGGCGTGGTGCTTTCGCGCGACGTTGAAGTGGGCACGGCCGTGAGTTCGATCCTGGTGCTGGGCTCTTCCGCAACGCTGGTGATGACGCTGGGCGATACCCGCGAAGTTTATGTAAAAGGGAAAGTAGACGAATCAGATATTGGAAAAGTTTATTTGGGCCAGCCGGCGCGGATCAAAGTTGAGTCATATAAAGACCGCACTTTCTCCGGCAAGGTCACCAAGATCTCCCCGATGGGAGTGGAGAAAGATAACGTCACTACATTTGAAGTGAGGGTTTCCATTGATAACTCCAAGGGCGAACTGAAGTCGCAGATGACGGCCAATGCCGAGGTGCTTCTGGAAGAGCACAAAGGCATATTAATGGTCCCTGAAGGCGCCCTGATTTATGACAAAGATCGCAAGGCCTCAGTGGAGATACCGGAACCGAACGCGAAAGATGGACGCAAGAAGCTGGATGTAACCGTAGGAATTTCCAACGGCTCCAAGACCGAACTACTTTCCGGCCTGAAGGAAGGCCAGCAGGTCATCCTGCAATAAACCAACTGAAAAATGCTGGAGGCGAAATGAAATCAGTTAAATTTTTGGCGCTTGCAATTACCCTGTGCGCGCTGGCAGTGCTGCCACTAAACGCTGCAACCACCGGCCATTTTGAACGTACCCTGCAAGTGAGCGGGACTGTAGACCTGGAGGTCACCTCCGGTTCGGGCAACATTACCGTGCACCAGGGCAGCGCGGGAACAGTTGCTGTAACGGCAAAAATCCACGCTAACAACGGTTCGTGGCTTTTTGGCGGCGGTAATGTGGAAGAAAGAATCCATAAGATTGAGCAGAACCCGCCCATCGTGCAGCAGGGCAACACCATACGGATCGGCAGGATTGAAGACCGCGAGCTGACAAGAAATATTTCCATCGATTATGACGTTACGGTCCCGCCGCAGACCAAGCTGACATCGCACACCGGCTCCGGCGATCAGACGATCAGCGGCCTGCAACTACCCATGACAGCGAAAACCGGCTCCGGCAACATTACGGTGGACCGCGTTTCCGCTGAAACGCGGGTCAGTTCAGGATCGGGAGATCTGAAAATCAACTCGATCAAAGGAATTCTGTATGCCGAGACGGGCAGCGGCAACATTCATGCAGAAGACGTTGCCGGCGACGTTTTTGCCAATACCGGCAGCGGGGATGTCGATGTCCGCCAGAATAACGGCGGAAGCGTGAAGGCGCAGACGGGATCGGGGAACATCCGGTTGCATGGCGTGAAAGGCGGCCTGCGCGCCGATGCCGGCAGCGGCGACATACACGCTGAAGGCGAGCCAACCGCGGACTGGCGACTGGGAGCCGGCTCCGGCAACATTACGCTGAAAGTGCCAACGCAAGCTTCTTTCAACATTGATGCGCGCACTTCTTCCGGCACATTGAAGGTCAACCATCCGGTAACAATGCAGGGCTCCCTGGCCAAAAACCATATTCAGGGCAAGGTCGGGAACGGCGGCGTGCTATTGGACGTTCATACCGGCTCAGGCGACATAGAGGTCCAGTAAGACATTCCGTTTGCAGCGTCTGTTGGCGGATTTAGCCATAAACTTCAGGCGAGTCCGGCAACGGCGCTGCAAATCACAGCTGACTCATGAGAATTAACTCATCATTTAAAACTATAGGTTCTATTGGCAGACCACAGTTAAGCGATATTTTCTTCCTATCAAATCAATTGGCTTGGAATATTGAACCATAGTTAAAATCTATTGGTTCCATTAAAAATTCAGGCATTCTGAGAAAGTCTAATCTCCTTCCAACTCTGCTTTAATCCTGGCAGTGCATTCTCTCTTTCGTTCAGCGGATTCTTTGGTACGAAGCAAGCCTGCGGAGTAATCCATAGGCTAAGACTATTTCACTCAAAGTTCCCGCTCCGGGCAATCAGGCTACGCAGGCTGGTTGTATAGGGCGCTTTACGGTGGCTAAGGACACGTGTGCAAACGCAGCGGCGGGAAACCGTCCGCAGCTTTCGTCCACAGGTCGCTAGACCCCGCTTTTCTCCCATCATCCATCGCAGCCGGCATGTAGTCCAGTGGATATACAGCCGGTATCTTTTCGCGCTGCAGAAATACGCTGCGGACGCCAGAGGATACGTCTGTCCCAAATCCCCGGGAACAGCAGTACAGATGGAAGGACGAAATTGCGCAGCCATGATGCACTTCAGGACCACCACTTATCGGAACCCAGCCAGCGCGCGGCAACCGGACGTTTGGACAGAAACAGCAGCACCGCCAGCACGCGCGCAGACAGGCGCCGACTGGCTCTCAGCCTTTGCCCGCGCGGCAATACAAACGGTTTCACCTTCGTCAGTGCGCGAGTTCTTCCGCGAACTTGACGCCAATGACCGCGTGCTTTCGCGGCTTGGTTGGGCGCTGGTGCTGGCCGTGCCAGTCTTCGCGGCGCTGGCATTCGTTGCTCCAGCGGCTGCAGTGAATCCATGGATCAAGCCCATCAAGTTCTCCATGTCATTCTCAACCTTTGCAACCACCATCAGCCTGTTGCTGATGGCGCTGCGGATCCCGCAGTGGCAGCTGAGACTCGCAAGGCGAATCATTGCGGTGAGTGTTGCATTGGAAATTCTCAGCCTGAGTGCGCAGGCATGGCGCAGCGCCTACCCTTCTGCTGGATATCTTTTGCTGGACAGATCTCTTGCACAGATAACAAATGCCATGGTCATGGTGAACACCGCGATTGTGGTTTGGATGCTGGTATTGTTCTGCATGAACCGAGTGTGTGCTGATCTGGCAGACAGACCAATGGTCGCTGCCATCCGCTACAGCATTGTGATTTTTCTGGCGGGCAATGCCATCGGGGGATACATGCTCTCGCGCGGCTCACACACGGTCGGCGCACCCGACAACAGTCCCGGGCTTCCTTTTGTGAACTGGAGCACTCTCGGCGGAGATTTACGGATTGCACATTTCATTGCCATTCACGCGATCCAGATCATTCCGCTGTTCGCTTACATACTGTCGCAGATGACCCCGATTCCAGCAGTAAAGCACCGGCGGATAGCGATCGCCGTGCTGGCCATTGCCGTAAGTTTGGCGGTGAGTGGAACGTTTGTACAAGCAGCGCTGGGGCATCCCTTGCTAGCGATCCATTGATTTGACCTGCGCGGTGAAAGGAGTTCAGTGATGAGTGTGCTTTGTATAAGCGTCGCGAGTGTTGCGTTAGCGGAGACTGGGCCGCGATCCGCCTCACAACGCCACAGCTCCGGCAAGCCCACACTGAAGCTACATAAGATGGTAGAGCCTATCTACCCTGAAGCAGCGCTAAAGAACGGCATTCGCGGAACCGTGGTGGTGGAAGTACTGATCGATAAGCAGGGAGTGCCGCAGGCAGTCCACGCTTTAAGAGGCGATCCCACTCTGGTAAACACGGTTTCGCAGGCGATACAGCAGTGGCGTTGGCAGCCTTATCGGCTCAACCGCCAGGCTATTGCCGTAGAGATGATGATTGCAGTGAATTTTGAACCTGAGATGGTCGAAGAGCCGGTCTGACGGCTGTGGCCCCTCTTCCCCGCTTGCACGATTGATCTTCTTTCCCTAACATGTTATAAAAGCGAGTTTTACTGGACTAGCCCGGTAGGGCGGAAACAGGGGTTTCTGCAAGGGCCAGCCAATGATTCCAACGCGGCCAAACCTCAAACCACTTGTTCTTGATGTGGAAGCGCGTTTCGGGAATTGCCAGTGAAACGTAATTAAACCGATAACGTCCACATTTCTTAGATTTCTTGGAGGATTTACATATGCACACCTGGCTCGCAACGGGCCTGATGGGCCGCGTAATCCGCTCGCGCCGGACCCTGGCGCTGGTGGCCGTGTTGGCCGTACTAACATTCGCCCTTCCCGCGGCATTTGCCCAGCAAGGGCAGGCCGCGCCACCGCTTTCACAGGTTGCTGCCGTCGTTACTCCGCAACCTGCCGCCGCAACCCAGGAGACCGCTCCCGCAACGCCAGCTCATGCCAAAGGTGAAGCCGATTTGACGCTGCCGGACATGAAGAGCGTCAGCTTTCTCGGCATCACCGGCCATGCGCTGCTGGAGATCGGGTTGGTCTTCTGCGCTCTGGGCGGCCTGTTTGGACTGATCATCTACATGCAGTTGAAGAACGCGCCCGTGCATCGCGCCATGCGCGAGATCTCTGAGCTGATCTATGAGACCTGCAAGACCTATCTGGTCACACAGGGCAAGTTCATCCTGATTCTCGAAGCGTTCATCGCCGTCGTGATCGTGCTGTACTTCGGCGTGCTGGAGCATCTGGCGGTGAACCGAGTCATCGTCATCCTGCTGTTCAGCCTGGTGGGAATCGCCGGCAGCTATGGTGTGGCCTGGTTCGGCATTCGCGTCAACACTTTTGCCAACTCGCGCACGGCGTTTGCCGGGCTCAAGGGCAAACCGTATCCGATTTATGCCATTCCGCTCAAGGCCGGCATGAGCATCGGGATGATGCTGATCAGCGTGGAGTTGCTGATCATGCTCTGCATTTTGCTCTTCATCCCGGCGGATTATGCCGGAAACTGCTTCATCGGTTTTGCCATTGGCGAATCGCTGGGCGCTGCGGCGCTGCGTATTGCCGGCGGCATCTTCACCAAGATTGCCGACATTGGCTCTGACCTGATGAAAATCGTTTTCAAAATCAAGGAAGACGATGCCCGCAACCCCGGCGTCATCGCCGACTGCACTGGTGACAACGCCGGCGACTCCGTCGGCCCGAGCGCTGACGGCTTTGAGACCTACGGCGTGACCGGCGTGGCGCTGATCTCGTTCATCCTGCTGGGCGTCCGCGGCGCGCAAATCCAGGTGGAACTGCTGGTCTGGATCTTTGTGATGCGCATCATGATGCTGGTGGCCAGTGCGCTTTCTTACTTCGTGAATGAAACCATCGCCAAAGCCAAGTATGGCAACTCTGACGACATGAACTTTGAAGCGCCCCTGACCTCGCTGGTCTGGATCACTTCATTCGTTTCCATCATTCTGACCTTCATCGTCTCCAAGCTCATCATTCCTGACTTGGGCGGAGACGCCAGTCTGTGGTGGAAGCTCTCGACTATCATTTCCTGCGGAACGCTGGCCGGAGCGATCATCCCCGAACTGGTGAAGGTCTTCACTTCCATGGACTCGCGGCACGTGCGCGAGGTTGTGACCTCGTCGGAAGAAGGCGGCGCGTCACTGAATATTCTCTCCGGTCTTGTGGCCGGCAACTTCTCCGCCTATTGGCTGGGAATCAGCATTGTGGCCTTGATGAGCATTGCGTACTACGTGAGCACCATGGGTCTGGGAGGCGTGATCGGCAGTCCGGGCCAGTGGATGCTGGCGCCCGCTGTCTTTGCTTTTGGCCTGGTGGCTTTTGGCTTCCTCGGCATGGGCCCTGTAACCATTGCCGTTGACTCCTACGGCCCAGTCACTGACAATGCGCAGTCTGTTTATGAGCTGTCGCTGATCGAACAAGTACCTAACGTAAAAGCGGAGATCAAAAAAGACTTTGGCTTTGACGTAAACTTTGAGCGCGCCAAGCACTTGCTGGAAGAAAACGACGGTGCCGGCAACACGTTCAAGGCGACCGCCAAACCAGTGCTGATCGGAACCGCTGTTGTGGGCGCCACCACAATGATTTTCTCCATCATGATGGCCCTGACAGACGGCCTGACCAAACACACTGAAAATCTTTCACTGCTGCATGCACCGTTTGTGCTCGGCCTGATTACCGGCGGCGCCATTATCTATTGGTTCACCGGCGCTTCCACACAGGCCGTGACCACGGGCGCCTATCGCGCAGTGGAGTTCATCAAGGCGAACATCAAGCTGGAAGGTGTGGAAAAAGCATCCGTCGAGGACAGCAAGAAAGTGGTGGAAATCTGCACCAAGTATGCGCAGAAGGGCATGTTCAATATCTTCTTGACCGTGTTCTTCGCTACGCTGGCCTTTGCCTTTGTTGAGCCGTATTACTTCATTGGCTACCTGATCTCAATCGCCGTCTTCGGCCTCTACCAGGCCATCTTCATGGCCAACGCCGGCGGCGCCTGGGACAACGCCAAGAAAGTGGTGGAGGTCGTCCTGAAGCAGAAAGGCACGCCTCTGCACGATGCTACCGTGGTCGGCGACACAGTGGGCGATCCCTTCAAGGACACTTCATCCGTCGCCCTTAACCCGATCATCAAATTCACCACGCTCTTCGGGTTGCTCGCCGTCTCGCTGGCGGTGCGCTTGACGCGTGAACAGGGATCGATGACCAGCCACGTACTCGCAACGTTGTTCTTTCTCGTTTCGGTCGTGTTCGTGTGGAGATCGTTCTACGGAATGCGCATCGGCACCGAGAAAACAAGCCAGAAGGCCAGGGCTGCTGCCTGATCGCAGAATAAACAAAAATAAAAGCCCGCTTTGGCGGGCTTTTTATTTTTGAGAATCGCTCAGTGTGGATAGGGGCCAGGAAGCGTCTTTTGCAAAGGGTCGGTTTTCTGTGGCGGCCCAATGGCGTCCTTCATCTTGTCTTTTACCTTGCGGGCCAGCTTCTCCACTTCATCGGCTTTGCGGACTACATCGAGCGACAACAGGTTTTCATTGGTCTTGTCCACGGCGGCCTTTAGCTCTGAAGCAAGCTGGAACAGCTTGTCAGTCTCGTCCCGGATGTCCTGCTGACGCTTCTTGTTGGCTTCTTTCATCATCCGGTCCTGCATTTCTTTTTGCGCGGGGTCCTGGCGCGTTTCAAATTGCGGAGCTTTAACCGGAGCACCGGTAGCGAGCAGTGCAGCTCCGCCGGAAAACAAAACCAGCGCGGTAATCAAGCAAACTTTTCCTGACACTATAACCTCTCTGGATTAAGACGTGCCCCGATTATAAAAGTTACCGCCGCAAAGCGCACAACGCAGGCCAGGGAAGGTTCCAAGGCAAGCTGCATGGTTTTGCCTCAGTTATAATCGGCGACAGACAAGCATGGAAGAGCAATTCAGCAATAATTGGCACTACTGGCACAACTACCTGGTGGTCTGGACGCGCGATAAAGCGCCCAAGCTGCTGGTGATCCTTGTCCTGGCCTTCATTTTCGTCCGCCTGCTGAACCTGATCACCCGCAAACTGGTGGCGCTCAGCGAAAAAAGTTCGGCACATGGGGCCTTGCGGACGCAACAGGTCCGGACCATCACCGGCGTCATTCGCAGCGTGGGCGTCTTTCTGATCATTTTTTTGACGGGCATGTTCGTGCTGAAAGATGGATTCGCCATTGACATTGCACCTCTGCTGGCCAGCGCCGGAATCGCCGGACTGGCAATCGGTTTTGGGGCGCAGACCATGGTGAAGGACGTCATCAACGGTTTTT
This sequence comes from Terriglobia bacterium, assembly GCA_020072585.1. GTDB lineage: Bacteria > Acidobacteriota > Terriglobia > Terriglobales > Acidobacteriaceae > Angelobacter. Next base: position 28,914 of record JAIQGL010000033.1, read on the forward strand.
TTATTCTGGTGGAAAATCAGTACGAGGTGGGTGACACAATTCGCGCTGCCGGCGTGAGCGGAACTGTGGAAGAAATTACCATGCGCCGGACAACACTGCGCGACGGAGACGGTACGCTGCACATCGTGCCCAACGGCGCTATCCAGATTGTGAGCAATACCACGCGTGACTGGTCACAGGTGACGCTGCATGTGGCCGCCGACTATAGCGAAAACAGTGACCGCGTAGTTGAGTTGCTACAGGAGGTGGCAAAGGAATTTTTTAACGACCCCGCGTTCAAAGATGACGTGGTTGCTGAACCCCAGGTACCCGGCATTGAGCGGGTGCGAGGGCATGAAGTGGATTACCTCATGCTGATAAAAGTCCGGCCGGGAAAGCAGTACGGCGTGGCGCGTGAGTTGCGGCGCAGGATCAAGGTTTGCTTCGAGAAGAGCGGCATCAAAACCGGAGCCCCGGCGCAAGTGGTCATCGGACGATTGCCGGATGTGGACAACAAATAGTCAGGAGGCCGAATGGATCTGGGTCTGAAAGGCCGCGGTGTGATCGTGGCGGCGTCAAGCCAGGGGATTGGATTTGCGACTGCCGAAGCATTCGCCCGCGAAGGCGCGCAGGTCGCCATGTGCGCACGCACGGAAAAGACCTTGATGGAAGCCGCTGATAAAGTCCGCAGCCAGACCGGCGCGGAAGTTTACGCTGAAGCTTTGGACGTGACTGACGCTTCCGCAGTCCAGAAGTTTACCGAACAGGTGGCCAAGCGCTTTGGCCGGATCGACGTTTGCGTGGCCAATGCAGGCGGCCCGCCGGCAAAAAATTTCCTCTCCATCCTGCCTGACGAATGGCGCAGGGCCGTGGACCTGAATCTGATGAGCACCGTGTACCTGGCCAAAGCCGTAATTCCTTATATGCAGCGCCATCGCTGGGGAAGGATCATCACCATTACTTCCATTTCAGTGAAACAGCCCATTGCCGACCTGGTCCTTTCGAACTCCGTACGCGCCGCGGTGGTGGGTCTGGTAAAGAGTCTTTCGAACGAGTTCGGCAAAGACGGGATACTGGTCAACAACGTGGCTCCCGGCTACACGGCGACGGAACGTTTACAGGAGCTGGCCCAGATCCGCGCTTTGGCCGCAGGCAGCGGACAGCAACAGGTTTATGATGCATGGGCCTCTGAAACGCCGGTCAAACGCCTGGGCGATCCCAAAGAAATTGCGGACGTGATCGTGTGGCTGGCGTCGGAGCGCGCTTCGTACGTGACCGGCCAGACCATCTTGGCGGATGGCGGAATCTACCGTGGGCTTTAGTACAGGTGGCCGGACATACAATTTCTAAAATCGAGCTTCGACCGCTAAAAATGGGCTTGTGCCACCCTTCCGTGACATCTGGGAAGGCGTGAAAGAGCATCTCATCACAAGATGGCGGTCCTGGGTGTCATTCTTATCGCGGCTGCCGCGTTGTGCATCGCGTGGTATTCCGTTTCCCTGCGCCGCAAACGCCATAAGGCGAACGAGGTCCTGCATTGGATCCAGTCAGCGCTGGCTGGGCGCGGCCATGTGGTCGGCATCTCCTGGATCACGCCCTCATGTTTTCGCGTTCCTCTGCGGCTTACCTGCGGCGTGTTTCATCGCGCATGGGTGCTGGTGGAGCTGCACGGCCAGCAGACCCCGGTGCAATGGCTTTTCAACAAAATCATGGCCCGGCGCCAGCTCCTTACTTTCCAGGCCGACCTTGATTGTCCTCCGGCGTTCTCTCTGTATATCCAGAATTTCCGCTGGTTCGCTCGCAGCAGCCGTAAAGCTCATATGCATCAGCCGGGCTGGAGGTTTGAACACCTGCCACCCGTGATGATCAGCACCCGGCCCAACAACCAGAAAGAAATAGCCGCGGCCATGACGTCGCTCAGCAAGAGCGAAAACGGCGACTTCCTGGAGGTCAGCTTCCAGCACCGCTCGCCCCATTTTTCCGCCACACTGCCGTTGGAAGCGCTTGCCCCCGGCTCCCCGGCGCACACATACATGCTGGACACGATGAGAGAGCTGGCCGGCAACGCGAGAGTTTTTTAGACAAACCGCTTAGGAGTTATCTCGCCCAGAGTTCATCCTGCTCCTGATGTAGCACCACTCAGCGCGTGTCCGGCTTCATTTTTTCTTTCAAAACCGCTTGAGAGTTACCGCGCTTCCTTTGCCTGTTGCTATTTCCCTGAAGGCACGGCCCCGGCCAGCTTCGTCGTACAAAATGCGGTGGTCGGTGTGGTAAAGGAACAGACGCAATTGGAGGTAGGACAAGGCTGGGTGGCGCTGCAACTGCCGCCGCAGGTAAATCCGTTGACGCCGCTCCGCAACTGCGCTGCGGAAACCGTCCCTGCGCACAGAACAGCAACAGCGATGACCGCAAATGACAGGTTCTGGATCTTCCTCTTCATGGCTTAATCTCCTTTCAGCTACAAAACCGGGAACGGCGGGACCGCTACTTGATCACGGATGCGCCGGGGATGGGATGCGACGAACAAAACGGACTGCCCGTTTCCATGGGGAATATGCAGAGGCATCCTGTGCGGCAGGGATTGTTGACACCGCAGCTGCCGCCACAGGTGGCCGAGCCTTTCGCGTCGCTCCGCAACTGCCGCGCCGAAACAGTTCCGGCGCAGAGAACACCAAGGACCACTGCGGTAAAGAACATTGATTTGATCTTCTTCATGATTGCTTTCCTCCTTGTTCCAGGATCGAAAAGTCCCGGACCGAACGGCGACTGGCTATCTAGCCGGCTTGGCTGCAATAAACCCGCATACGCCTGTGGTGGCGCTGGGGTTGTTGAAGACGCATCCGCAGCCCAGAACGTTGGGGCAGGGTTGTGTCTTGCTGCAGAAATGGTGCTGGCAAGTTGTGTCCTGAGCATTCAGAGACAACTGGTGAGCGGAAACCGTTCCCGCGCACAGCACAGCCATCACAAGTGTTGTCAGCAATGAGAATTGAATGGTCTTTTTCATAAATGATCCTCTTTCACGCGAGCCCAGTTTATTTTGCTGGGGATTGGAGTCCCGTTGGATGCGACAGGCAGGCTCCAGTTGTTGATTCCAGAGGAAAAGCGCAGACGCACCCGGTGGCGCAAGGGTTCGTGCTGCTGCAGGTGCCACGACAGGCGGCAAAGCCCTTTGCCTCATTCCGCAACTGGCGGGCAGAGACGGTTCCCGCAAAGAGAACAGCCATAACAATCGTTGAGAGCAATGTGGATTTGAGTATTTTCTTGCCCATGGTTCGCTCCTTTTTCAAATGACAACGCTCGACGATGAAACAAGACCTTCGTTTCAGTTACTTTGCCGGAGGTTTAAGTCCAGGTGGGTCCTTGACACAGCCGCCGGAGGTAGCTCCGGTAGGAATAAAGCAGAAGCAGGGACCGCTGCAAGCCACCGTGGCGCTGCAAACGCCTCGGCAAAACTGAATAGAGGCTGGGTGGTCCCGCAACTGGCGGGCAGAAACCGTTCCCGCAAAGAGAACGGCTGTAACTACGGTTGCAAGCAATGTGGGTTTCATTAATTTCTTGCCCATGATCGCTCTCCTTTAAAATTACAGGGCCGGAGAACGGCCCTGAGCATTCACGGCAGTCTTGCTGTCGGCAAGGCGCTGTTTCAGGTCGGCCACGGCGGAGTCATTCAAGACCCCCGTCCAGACCTTTTCCACTTTCCCAGCGCGATCAACCAGGATTGTCTGCGGCGTCAGTTGAAAGCGGTAGTTCACCACTGCCTGGGGGTCGACCTTCAAAAAAACCGGCAGCCCTGTGAGCTGGTGCTGCGATAGAAACGGAGCTGTTGAAGTTGAAGTCACATCCACGCCCACCGGACGGACCACTGAGCGGTCAAGCGAGGAAATCACCTGCTCCCACTTTGGCCAATTTTGCTCACAGAAGGCGCACGTTGGAGAAAAAACCAGTACCAGGACTTTCCGCGGGTCTTTTCCGTAGAGCACCTCAACCGGCTTGCCGTCGGGGTCAAAGCCCCGCAGGTCGGGCATCTGCGTGCCTGCCGCTGCCTCCAGAGTAGGTGGGGGCAGCGAAAGCTGGGCTTTCAGCTGCCTGTTCTGGCGAATCAGGGCGATGTTCGCTGCCAGCAACACAACGCAACAAAACGAAACTGCAACGTTCCACTTCACATTTGCCTCTTCAGGGAGCGGCGGAACACGCACGCGCCAGTCTCTACCGCCCGAATCTTAACAAACTATGTGTTCCCCCGAACCGCACAGGGCAGAGATTTCTAACATTGAAAGTTTCAAATTGGTACCAAGCACAGCGGGCTCAAACGAGCCGCCGCGGCCCCCACACAGTGACTTTTTCCCTAATCAAAATCAATGAGAGGTGTGCTGTTTTGATCAGGGAATCCAGTGCGTTACCTTTGTCATGCACCCTTGGGAAAGCGATTACACAACTATTACAATCCGCGCGGTTCGCGGCTGCTAGGCTTGAATCGAATACTAAGGAAGATCGAACCACCAAGGGAGCACACAGGTGAATTTTTTCAAGCGTGACAGGACATTTCGTGAGCCGATCAGCAAGCTCACCACTTTTTTCATGACAGCGTTTCACGTCGGCGCAATCGCCGCACTTTTCATGTTTACCTGGAAGGCCTTTTTCATCGCGATGATACTGTGGTGGGTTGCCGGCAGTCTGGGAATTGGCATAGCGTATCACCGGCTGCTCACGCATCGCGGCTTCAAGACCTATAAATGGTTCGAATATTTCATTACCATCTGCGCCACGCTGGCGCTGGAAGGCGGACCATTCTTCTGGGTGGCGACGCACCGCGTGCACCATCAGAATACTGACGTGGAAGGCGACCCGCATTCACCGCGCGATGGCGGCTTCTGGTCCCATATGGGCTGGATCATGACCGGGCGCACGCTGCACAACCATTCCTCCGCGCTTCTGCCTTACATCCCCGATCTGCGCAAAGACAAGTTCCACACCTTTATCAGCAAGTGGCATTGGGTCCCCATCACCGTGCTAGGTCTGGTGCTGCTGGCTGTGGGCGGCTGGTCTGTGATGTTGTGGGGCATTTTCTTCCGCACAGTCATGGGGCTCCACTTTACCTGGCTGGTGAATTCAGCCACGCATATGTGGGGAACGCAACGTTTTCTGACCGGAGACACTTCCAAGAACAGCTTCTGGGTGGCAATCCTGACGTTTGGCGAAGGCTGGCACAATAACCACCACGCCCACCCACAGGCCGCGCGCCACGGACTCGCCTGGTATGAAATCGATTTGAACTGGTATGGAATCTGCGCGCTGCGCGCTTTGGGCCTGATTTGGGATGTGAAAGCGCCCAAGCTCAAAGACGCCATCAAGCTCAAACCAACCAAAGTGCCGCTGGAAACGTTTTCCTCGACAGCTTCAGGCGACGACTAAAACTCGGGGTCTTGGTACTTGGTATTTGGCCGAGTCGAAATTAGGCACAGTCAAGCCAAGTACCAAGTTCCAGATACCAATGAACTTCGATTCAATCCTTCCTTCTTCCTGAGCGGCTGCATCCTTTACAATTTCCTCAGCTACCATGCGCATCAGAAGCAGCGCCAGGACAATCGCATTCTTCATAACATTGGGCTCATGCCTGGTGGCGCTGACCATTTACCTGAACATCGTCTGGCTGGTGCACAACTGGCGCAACGTGGTACCGCTGGTCCTGGGCATCATCTTCTTCAGCCTGATCATTGCCGGGCTTGTGCTCTATACGATTTTTCTGGTCCGGGAGATCCGTAGAAGCGAGCAGCAGGACAGCTTTCTGAACGCGGTAACGCATGAGCTGAAAACGCCGATCACTTCGATTCGTCTTTACCTGCAAACCCTGGAGCGACGCACGCTCAGTGAGGACCAGCGCCGCGAGTTCTACCGCCTGATGCTGGATGACGCGGACCGCCTGATGGGCACGGTGGAACAGGTACTGCGCGCGGGAGAGATCCGCCAGCACCGCGCCCGCCGCCACTGGAAGGACGTAAATTTCACCGCCATCATCGAGGACAGCCTGGAGCTGGCACGGCTGCGCCATGGTCTTTCGACCAATGCGCTGCGTTTCGGGGCCGCGCCGCCCGGTCAGATTACCCTCATGGGCGACGCTGACGATTTACGGACGGCCGTGGCGAATCTGATTGAAAACGCAGTGAAGTATTCCGGTAAACACCCCTCGATCACGGTGGATGTGGAAACACCAAACATCGATACAGTGGTGCTCCGCGTCCGCGACAATGGCGTGGGCATTCCGCGTAACGAACTCAAGCGCATCTTTAAACGCTTCTACCGCGTGCAAAGCGGGGCCACAGGACAGGTGAAAGGCACCGGGCTGGGACTATTCATTGTGCGCTCCATCGCGCGCCGCCATGGCGGTGACGCATTTGCTGAGAGCGAAGGCGAAGGCCGGGGCAGCACATTCACGCTCCGCCTGCCCAGGGTGTATCACGTATGAGCCGCATCCTGGTGGTGGAAGATGAATCGCACATTGCACAGGGTTTGCGCTTCAACCTTGAGGCGGAAGGCCATGCGGTGGAGATCGCCGGAAGCGGCGAGGACGCGCTACAACGCCTGCTGGAGAAGAATGCGCCTTTTGACCTGATGCTGCTTGACGTAATGTTGCCGGGTAAGGACGGGTTTACGGTGGCCACCGAGCTTCGCAAGAGACAAAATTTTATTCCCATACTGATGCTTACCGCGCGTGGGCGCCCTGAGGACGTTCTGCACGGGTTTGAATCCGGTGCGGACGACTACCTGCCCAAGCCATTTAACCTGGATATTCTGGTTGCCCGCGTCGGCGGCCTGCTACGCCGCAAAAACTGGCTTCAGAATGCTCCCGAGGCCGCACCTCCACCAGCCGACGAGTTCTCCTTTGCCGGCAAGACTGTCGATTTCCAGAAGCTGCAGTTGCACAACCATGGACAGGTATTTCAACTCACGGTGATGGAAACAGAGCTGCTTCGATACCTTATTCGCAATACCGGACGCCCGGTCGCGCGTAAAGAGATTCTGGAGAAGGTCTGGGACCTGAAGGAAGATACGGATACGCGAGCCATTGACAACTTCATCGTGCGGTTACGCCGCTATATCGAAAAAGATCCCACCCAGCCAAAACACCTGCTCACTGTGCGCGGACTGGGATATCAGTTCGTAGCTGAGCCAGAACAACAAAAATAAGAAGCCCACTACCCGCCTTCAAAAAAATGACAGCACATCAGGCAAGAAATAGAAAACCGCATGCATTGAGGCTGAAAGCGTAAAGATTGAGAGACTGCCGGATGTTTCATTCAGCAGTCCCCTGGGTAAAAGAAGCTCCTGCTTGGCGGATCTTGGTCAATGCCAACAGCAAGCTATCGCCGCCTCCGCCGGGCAGGGAGTTCCCGTCCGCTTGAGCAACCGCTTCCGCTTTCCATTTTGAAACTTCTCCAACGTATCGTTTTGGAATTTCGGAAATCGTTTTTTTTCAAACCTTAACCCTTCTCTCGCAAATCCAGCGCACAATGTGAGCCGCTGATTTACGGCTGCTGTTGTCCCGATCTGCTTTTTCGCAAACACAGGCTGCGCCACTTTACTCAACTCAACTTCCCGTGACTTGCAGAGCAATCTGCAAACAAACCCAATACGCAGAAATGAAAGGAAGAAAGCATGAAAGATCCAATCATTCATGGCGCCATAAGAAATTCACTTCTTCAAGGCTTCTTGTGTTGCCTGCTGGCAACAGCATTGTTGTTTTCGTTCAGCGTGAAGACCGCGCACGCACAAGACGTTCCTGCGGCAATCGATCCGGGTCCACGCCCCGGCCCACAACCAAGCATCGGCGGCGCAGGCCATCCGATTCCCGGACTCCCTGCTGACCAGGTGACCTTCTGGGCAGACGGTCTTATCTTGTTTCGCGATACCGTTTCCGTGAAAGGCACACTCAGTGGTGAACCGCTGGCTGGCCTGGGCCCCGCATTTAACGGCAACAGCTGCTTGTTGTGCCACTCTCAACCGGCGATTGGGGGAAGCAGCCCGGCGCAGAACCCGCAAATCGGAATCGCCAATCTTGACGGCGCTACCAACACCATTCCTCCGTTTTTGACGGCGGCCGGCCCCGTGCTTGAAGCACGTTTTATCCACAACGCTGACGGCTCTCCCGACGGTGGCGTGCACGACCTGTTTACCATCACCGGACGCGTTGACGCGCCGGCGAACTGCACCCTGGCACAGCCGGACTTTGTCACTCAGTTGCAGAATGGAAACATCTCCCTCCGCATTCCTATCCCAACCTTCGGCGAGGGCTTTGTGGAGAATGTGTCAGAAGACGCTTTCAAGAACAATCTTGCTGCACTGAAAGCGGTAAAAAAAGCTGCTGGTATTGCGGGCCGGTTTAACACCAGCGGCAATGACGGCACCATCACCAGATTTGGCTGGAAGGCGCAGAACAAATCCATGCTGATGTTCGCCGGCGAAGCCTCCAACGTTGAGCTGGGCATCACCAACGAAATGTTCACCAACGAGCGGACAAACAGCGGATGCGCCACCAATGCAACGCCTGAAGACAACACGCACGTGATTATTCCCACCGGAACCAATGCAGGCGACGATGCCAGCCAGGTTTCTTCGCTGATCGAAAATTTCACGATCTTTATGCGTCTGAATGCGGCCGCTGTTCCCTGTGACTTCTTCACCAGCCAGACCACCTGTCAGCCTCTTGGGGCTTCCGCCCTGCGTGGGCAGGCATTGTTCGGCACCATTGTTCCAGCCACCGCAGGCACAGCTCCCAATACGGGTATTGGCTGCGTGCTGTGCCACACTGACCAATTGCGCACGGCCAAATCCAATCTTGCTTCCCTGAATAATGTCGAGTTCCATCCATTCTCGGACTTCGCTCTGCATCACATGGGCGCGGGACTGGCGGACGGCATTAGCCAGGGCCAGGCGGGTCCTGACGAGTTCCGCACCGCACCTCTCTGGGGTGTAGGCCAGCGAATCTTCTTCCTGCATGATGGCCGCACCAACAATCTTGTGTCCGCGATTCAGTTGCACGCCAGCCCATGTGCTGTTGGGCAGGTCTGCTCTGAAGCCAACGCGGTCGTGGCAGCCTTCAACGCGCTCACTCAGGCACAGCAACAAGACCTGATTGCGTTCCTCCGCTCCCTCTAATCCCCGTTCGCCTTTCTTCCACTCACCGGTTGGGCCTTCGCATTGAAGGCCCGGCCGGCCCGCCCCCTTGAGCGCCATATGCAGTATCGCTTGCGCAGCCCGCCGGACCATGGCAAGCTAGTAGTTCATTCCCTTGCCCACATTGGAACAAACAACGACTGAGACTCCCTACCCCACCGGCTTGCCCGCCGACGTGCTGGATGTGTTGATTGTGGGCGCAGGTTTTTCCGGCCTGGGCATGGCAATCAAACTTCTTGAGAGCGGCACAAAATCATTTCTCGTGATTGAGAAGGCCGACGACATCGGCGGCACGTGGTACGTAAACCAGTATCCCGGATGCGCCTGCGATATCCCCTCGCATCTATATTCATTTTCTTTTGACCGCAATCCCAACTGGAGCCGCATGTACTCCGGGCGCGACGAAATCCAGCGCTATCTGAAATCCTGCGCGCAGCGATTTGGCGTGAATCAGTACATTCGCGTGAATACCAGCATGCAGACAGCGGTTTGGGATGATGCCGCCGCGCATTGGCGCGTAACCACCGGAGATGGAGCAACCATCCGGGCGCGCGTTCTGATTTCCGCCGTGGGTGCGCTGCATGTTCCCATGTTCCCTGAAATTCCCGGCATGGAGAAATTTGCCGGACCGGCATTCCACTCCACCTGGTGGGACTCAAGCGTGCCGCTCGAAGGCAAGCGCGTTGCGGTGATCGGCACCGGCGCCAGCGCGATCCAGTTTGTGCCGGAGATCGCGCCGAAGGTCAGCAAGCTGTCCGTGTTCCAGCGCACGCCGCCGTGGATCGTCCCGAAAACCGATTTTGCCATCCCGGAACGCTGGCAGAAACGCTTTCGCCGTCTCCCCATTTTTACGTGGCTCCTGCGCACCGGACTGTTCTGGATGTATGAGATTCGCGTCTGGGGATTTCTGGGAAAGGTGGAAGCGCTGCGCAATCGCGGAGAAAAGATGGCGGTGGAACACCTTGCCGCCCAGGTACCCGATCCCAAACTGCGCGCGCGGCTCACGCCTAACTACCGGTTCGGATGCAAGCGCGTGCTCATCTCCAATGATTTTTATCCGGCGATTCAACGGCCAAATGTTGAGTTTGTCACCGACGCCATCCGCGAAATTCGCGAGCACAGTATTGTTACGCAGGATGGCGCCGAGCGTCCGGTGGACGTGCTGATTTACGCAACCGGCTTTCGCGCCACCGAACCGCTGCATGACACGCGCGTGGTGGGCCGCAATGGCCTGGATATCCACCAGGCATGGAAAGAGCGGATCAGCGCCTACCTGGGCGTGACCGTCAGCGGCTTCCCTAATTTCTTTATCCTGCTTGGCCCCAACACCGGCCTGGGACACAACTCCGTGGTGCTGATGAGTGAAGCGCAGATCGGTTACGTGATGGACTGCCTGCGCCTGATGCGCAAACGCGGCAGCAAAACCATGGAGGTCAAACCCGCCACGCAGCAGCGCTTTGTGGAAGAGCTGAGAAAACGCCTGGCTGGAACGGTGTGGGAGTCAGGCGGTTGCAGAAGCTGGTATCAGGACGCTAAAACCGGGGAGAGCCCTGTGATCTGGCCGGGATCAGTGGTCAGATATAAGCGCAAGACGCGGGCGGTGGCGGAGCGGGATTATGTGCTGAGCAATGGCGCGCCTTTCACGGCCAAATAAAGCGGATAAGCTACGAACTCGTTACAGGTCCGACTCCAGAATGAGCGACCAAAATTCCATATCGATTTCACCACTGTTCTTGCTCCGAATCGCCTGTAAACTCTGGTCAAGCTCTTCTTTAGACAATGGATTTTCTTCCAGTTGGACTGGATCCGCTCGCCCAACTGAAACTTTTTGAATGGTTTTCAGCGCAAATGCAAATGCATCCAGTGAAGTAGCAATGAGACGTGGATTCCAGACTCCCTCTCCAGGCATATCCGTCATGACCGGGAAATTGGAATTTCCTGTGTCCAGAATCAGCGGATCGCCAGTCAGTGTGTCATTGCCTATGACGACCCAATTGGTCTTCCAGGATCCAGAAGAACCGTCGCAAAGGGATTCGCCTTCCGGAGAGCGCGAGTAACCGACCTGATTGGCCTCGATTTCAGCAGGTAGGCAGAGGCTCAGCCCGCCGTAACCAAAGCTAATTTCTCGAAAGCCTAGCGATTTGAACCAATCATCGTATTTTTGGGGAATCATGAGTAACTTGAACTTAGGCAAAGCAACACTCTCGCTTACGAGAGCTTCCCTTTTTTCCTTAACCCAGCGCGCTCTTCCAGCAGCATGATGGTAGCCGAGTAATCCAGATCATCATGCCCATCCTTGCTGGCTTCTTCATAGATTTCGTCGATCTTGGTGAGCCCGGGAAGTTCCACGCCATTCTCTTTGGCGGCGTCCATCATCAGGTGCATGTCTTTGTGCATGAGCTTGAGCGGAAAGTTGGGTGAGTAGTCCTGGCTCAGGATGAACGGCTTTTTGTACTCCGCCACGCCGGAGCGGATCATGGAAGCCTCAATCAACTCGAACATCTTCTCCGGCGGCACGCCCAGCTTTTTGGCCAGGGTAAGGCTCTCGCAGAGTCCTTCATAGATAAATACGATGTTCATGTTCTGCGCGAGCTTGGCGGAGAGGCCCTTTCCGTTGTCGCCCATGTGGATGACTTTTTTCCCCATGGCGCGGAGCAGCGGTTCAACGCGCTCAATGTTGTGCGGCGCGCCGCCGATCATAAAGATCAACTGCCCGCTCTCCGCGGCGATCTTGGAGCCGGTGACGGGGGCGTCAAGAAATTCGCAGCCTTTTTCCTGCAGGCCTTCCATAAAGAGCAGGCTTGCAGAAGGCGAAATGGTACTGGAGTCAACGACGATGGCCCCGCTGGAAAGGCCTTCAATGGCCCCGCCGGGACCAAACAGGACGTTCTGCACGGCCTTGGTATCGGAGACGCAGACCCACACGGCTTCTTTGTCCCTGGCAGCCTCGGCCGGTGTGGCGGCAGTTGTGGCCCCTTCCACTTCGCGGGGCGTACGGTTCCAGACGGTAACTTCATGACCGGCTTTGACAAGGTTCACGGCCATGGGCCGTCCCATGATTCCAAGACCTAAAAAGGCTACTCGCATGTTTGGCATTAAACTTGTTGGGAGTGGAGTGCGTCAAGTAGGAAGCAACTAGCATTGGCAACCGGCAATTAGCCAAAGCTGGTTGTGCGGGAAATATGAGGGTGGCTAGCGACACTTTCACGGCAGGCGAAACACAGGGTAAACGTAATGCCGGACGGGAAAGCGGGCCGAGCAGTGATACAATTTTAGGTTTCTCCGAATCTCTCTAAAGGATCCATCGATGTCCCAGATTTCCACCCAGATTGCCCCGCCGCCGCAGCCGCTGGTGGCGCTCACCGAAGATGAAGTTTTGTTTCGCGATAACGTACGCCAGTTTGCCGACCAGGCACTGCGGCCCAAGGTCCGTGAAATGGACGAAAAAGGCGTGTTTGAGCACGAACTGATCGATCAGTTTTTCTCTCTCGGGCTGATGGGGGTCGAGGTACCGGAGCAGTACGGGGGCGCGGGGGGGAAATTCTTTGAAGCGATCCTGGCTGTGGAAGAGATTTCGCGGGTTGACGCGTCCGCCGGCGTGATTGTTGATGTGCAGAACACGCTGGTCAACAACGCGCTGGTGCGCTGGAGCACGGAAGACCAGAAGCGCCGTTATCTGCCCCGGATGACCAGCAATACGGTGGGGGCCTATGCGCTGAGCGAGGCTTCATCCGGCTCTGACGCTTTTGCCATGCAGACGCGCGCAGAGCTTAAAGGCAATGAATACGTGCTGAACGGCCGCAAGATGTGGATCACGAACGGCAAAGAGGCGGGAGTATTTGTGCTGTTTGCCACGCTCGACCCTGCGGCCGGATACAAGGGAATTACGGCGTTCATCGTGGAAAAAACATTTTCCGGCTTCAGCGTGGGCAAGAAGGAAGACAAGCTGGGCATCCGCGCCTCAAGCACCTGCGAACTCATTCTGGAAGATTGCCGCGTGCCGAAAGAGAATGTTCTGGGCGAAGTGGGCAAAGGTTACAAGATCGCGATTGAAACGCTGAATGAAGGGCGCATCGGCATTGGCGCGCAGATGCTGGGACTGGCGCGCGGAGCCTGGGAAAGCGCTCTTAAGTATTCGCAGGAGCGCAAGCAGTTCGGAAAAAGCATTTCTGACTTCCAGGGAATCCAGTTCCAGCTGGCGCAGATGGCCACGGAGATTGAAGCCGTGAAAATGATGGTCTACAACGCGGCGCGCATGAAAGATGCGGGAATGAATTTTGTGAAAGAGGCGGCCATGACCAAGCTGTTTGCGTCACAGGTGGCTGAGCGCGTGGCGTCATTGGCGGTGGAGATTTACGGCGGCTACGGCTTTACGAAAGATTATCCGGTGGAGAAATATTATCGCGACGCCAAGATCGGGAAGATTTACGAAGGCACCTCCAACATGCAGCTGCAAACCATTGCCAAGATGCTGCTGGGAGGGAAATAAGCCACCCAACCCGAGATTTGTACATCCTGCAAGCCACTTAGAATCAGCAGCTTGTAATAGGGTTACCTTTTTCATCAGGGAGTCCCTGATTGTGCCTACAGATTAAGGTGGTTTAAACTACTGGACAATTCCGGCTGCACACCCCCTATTGCAAGGATACGAAACTTTCATAAGTGCAGGAGTAAACGTTTGGGCCAGGATCCCCAGAAGGAACTGAAAGACCTTAAAACCGTTCACACCTTTTATCTTGGGCTGCTCGAAAAGAACCTGGGACATGGTGTGCCCGTTCCTGCTGAGATCAAGGACTCAACCAACCCGCCTGCGAGCGCGGACGAACTCAACCACAATTTCAAGATGTGGCTGGACCTGATCGACCTTGCGCTAACGCCTCCGCTGGTGCGCGACGCGTTGAAGACCATTCCCGGATTTGAGACCGCGCACGCACTGCTGCGCTATTTCACCGGCAAAGCATCGCAACGCTCCGGCGATCGCGACAAGACAGACTGCATCATCACCTATCTGTTCCGCACTCCGTCGCCGGGTGATCGTCCAGCAGCGTGGCAACGGCCTGAGGTAGACAGCTCCTACGCCTTCATCTCGCAAGCCGCGCTGGCATTTGAAGCTGAGTTGTACCGCGCTCTGGAAGATGTATCGATTGAGACCATGCCGCCGGAGCACGTCACTCTGCTGCAGGAGTTTGAATATCTCTACCAGGAGCTGGAAGAGTTCCGGCATTTTGACCAGATCATCGACTCTGGAATCGTGCAGCGCGTGCGCGAACTGAAGCAGTCCCTGGGCATGTCGTTCTATCATCCCGATTCACTGGCGAGCCTGGCGGTATGGAACGATATTTTTGGACGGAAGTTTGACGAACTGTTCCACGATGCCGCGGTCCAGATCAAGACATTTGCAGAGGGCATACAGAGAGACGGCGGCAGCCTCCTCTCACGTGTGGACGGTGATATCACAGTCAAAAACCTGAGCGAGGTAGCGACCAAGCAAATACTGGCGGAGGACTACCAGGTCGCACAGGACGAGTTCCGCAAAGTATCAAAATACAAGAAGGTGGTGGACAGCAAACGTCCCGTGAGAATGGCTACCGCAAGCGGACCGCGGCAGTCAGGGCCGCCTCCTTCCGCGCCACCTCCGCCGCGGCCTACGATTCCAACACAACAGGCAGCACACGGCCCTTCAACCAATGTACCGCCACCTCCGCCGCCGCAGGCGCCGGGAATCGGGGTACGGTCACAAGGAGTTTCATCGCAAACGCTGAACGCGGAAGTGCTGGCGGTAGCGCCATCGCAAGCAGTGCAGAACGCGGTGCAAGAAGGCAAGATACACAGCTCGCGCCAGGCCATCAAGGAACACGTTCGCAGCTCTGATCCGAAGGTAGCTCACGTTTTCCCCGTCAAGAACTCCAGGATCATACTTTCTCCCGCGGAAGTAGAGGCTTTTAAGGCGGAATACCAGAGTGAAAAGAGCTTTCGCGCGGACTACGCCAGCATGATGATGACGATTGTGGCTTATCTCTCGCGCATGGTGATTGAAGTGGACGAGTACAATCAGAAGGCGAGTTCGGCATATCTATGGAAGCCACATGCGGACGCACTGGGCTATCTGGTGAGCACGCTGGAGCGGCTCAGCATGGAAGCAGATCAGGTAATGGCCGTGGCCCGCGCGCGCGGACTGGGTGAGAAAGCTTCCAGCATGTCAGCATCGCTGGAAAAATTGCGCGAGTACGCAAAGACAGTGTCGCAGACCTTGCAATCAGCCAATCACAATCCCAAGGGCTAAACGCCAGCCTTTCATTGTCCGTTTGAAAATGTTCGCTCGAAAGATTCGATCGGAAACTTATTTTGTGGAACCGTCTTTTGTGTTGTATTCCACTCCAGAGTAGGGCTCTGTCTTCCCTGTTTGATGGGCGCTGACAGGTGGCATACGCTTCTTCCGCGCAACAGGTTTCTTCACGCCAAGAGCAATATCGGCCAGTTCCAGAAACCGGCTGCTATTGGGTGCGCCGCCAGGACGGTTCTCCCAGGCGCGTTCTCCTGCTGGTCCCTTCAGGCTATAACGGGGAGCGATCCACAGGTCCTTGGAGACCTCTGGCTGTTTATCTGATTTCTTAGGCATGGGTGCTTGCCTCAATTATCGCCATTTGGCGCAAGGTTTTCAACCGGCAAATGTTCCGTCTCCCCGCGTAAATGCGGGTGAAAAAGTAGCGGCGGACATGTCGGCAGCAGAGGATGCGGAAGAGACTATATCGCCAGTGGTTTTCCTGAGCGCGTCATGGGTGAAACCGCAATATCGCCACGGCTAGTGGTTAGCGCGGCTGGCCGGGGGAGTAATTCCATTCATGCGCAGATATTCCACTATCTGGCCGTATTCATCAGCATCATGAATCACGGCCCCTACAGCTATATTGATACGAGCCGCCGTGCCGCCGCGGAACGGAATCTGCTCCAGTGCGTTTTCAGTAGTTAGAGTTTTGGCGGCGCGATGCCCAACGGCAAACGAGTCCTTCAGGAATTGAATGATCTCCGCCTTGGTCTTGAACTCGTCTGGACCATTGGTGCTCTTGATGTTCTCAGGAATCTTCTCGCCGGTCAGGATCGTCCAGAAACGGTAGTTTACGGTGGCTGAGTGCTTGATCAGTTGCGCGAAAGTGCGCACGTCCTTGTAGGCGCTGCCGGGGATGTTGAGACTGGCGGGAGTGAAGTTGAATTTATCTTCCGGCATGGCCTCGGCTGCTTCCATCATGTGCTTTTCGTAACCGCTGACCTGAAGCTCTATCGCAGCAACAATGTTCGCCGAAGGCACAGGTGTGGGCTGAGCCGACGGGGCGGGGCCTTGAGCGAAGACAAGGGTACTCATGGCAAAGCTAAGCGCCGCCAGCAGGCGGAACATCCCCAGATGTTTCATGGTCAACTTCTCCTTTTTATTGATGGGCAGACGCATTCTAAATGATACTGCGTCTGGAAGTTCTATCTTGTCGGATCAAAAGAAGCACGGAGACCGCCCCGCTCTTGCCGTGTTACTTTTGACGCCCAAATGTTCAATCTCCCAGCATAACTGCAGGGTGAAAAAAGTAGTCACGCACATGGCGACGGCAGAGAGTATAGAGAAAAGCGGAAGAGATCATAACGCCCGTAATCGTCCTGATCGCGTCATGGATGATGAAATAACTGACGATATCGCCACAGGCATCGACGGTGAAGAGAGAAACTGTGAACCGCCAGGCCCATTTACTCCCGTGCAGCAATCCGCGGGCAGCTTGAGAGATGACGGCGCCAAGCATAAGCAGGAATAGGCCTGAAATCGGCCCAATGGACTGAAACATAGCAGCCCCGGCAGGGTTGAGGCTCCATATACGATCAAGCAACCAGCCAGGAAAAAGCAGAGAGAATCCGACAATGATCGAGATGCCAGTGGCGGCAAAGAGGAATGCAGCAACGATCGAAACAGCTAGTGGCCGGCGTGGAGCACCGTGCTCTGTCGCATTCATGAGGAAGAGCTTTTTGAAGAAGCAAGCGCTTCAACTCTGGTAGCAAGCTCCTGGGGTAAACCTGCCAGCACTTCCAGCCAGGAGTCGGCATCCTCAAGGACTTTGCCGGTAGACACTGTGTATAGCTCAAGCAGTTTGGTGGCAGGGCAGTGCTCACGGATGAGCCTGGCGATGCGGTGCTTGGTATTGGCAGAGATTGTCTGGCCGACAACGGCAACGTCAAATTGGTTCTGCTGACATGCTGCTGAGAGGCTCGCTTCGTCCAGGGCAGACACAACTTTATGTCCAGCTCGCTCCAGGATGAGATGCCGGGTGCGAACCACAGACGGATCGACGCCAGTGCAAAGAACCAGCGCCATGAACGGGTCCCTTTCCGATAAGAAATGGTCTTTGAAAACGGGTGAATTCTATCAACGCAGATCTTTAGAATCAATCAGGAAAATACATGCAAAACGCATATTCTTCTTGAAAATTGCCTGATTGTTAACATTTATTAAGAGAACATTTTTCGATATGCTCCGCTTTGTTCCAATAAGGAACGCACACCGCCTGCGGACGAAAAGTAGCAAATGATATCCTTGCACCAACGCAATTAACCCCTTTGGAGAAACCAGCCAGCGCCATGAAAAAACCATTGCTATTTACCACGATATTCACTGCGATCCTGAGCGTGATCGCGCAGGCACAACCGCAGTCTTCACCGGAAGTGGTGGCCGGAAAAATGATGGCGGCAGGCGGCGGAGCCGAGAGCGCTTCCGCGGCGGAAAAGCATTTTGACGGCAAGATTTGGTGGAATTATGTGAAGATCCTGGCGGCGGACGACATGGAAGGCCGTGAAACCGGCAGTCTCGGATTACGCAAAGCTCAGGAATATGTGGTAGAGCAGATGAAACGGGCTGGTCTGGAACCGGCGGGCTCCAAAACTTACTACCAGCCGATACAGTTTGTGTCGCGCCAGATCGTGGAGAAGGATTCCAGCCTGGCCCTGGTCCACAACGGACAGGTAGAGCCGCTTACCCTGGGCGATGACGCCATCTTCAGTACACGCGTGAACCTGGCCCCGGCAGTGGAAGCCCCGCTCGTATTTGTCGGCTATGGGCTTACCGTACCGGAACTTGGCTATAACGATCTTGCCGGCCTGGACCTGCGGGACAAGGTAGCGGTGATTCTGGCAGGTGCTCCAGCGGAAATTCCAGGCGCCCTGGCTTCACACTACCAGTCAGCAGGTGAACGATGGAAAGCCCTGAGCAAAGCCGGCGCTGTAGGGATAATTACGATCATGAATCCCACGGCTATGGACATTCCGTGGTCGCGAATTTCTGCCAACCGGGCACATCCCAGCATGGCGCTCAAAGGAACGGAGTTCGATGAGACCTCAGGCCAGGAGCTGGCAGTCACATTCAATCCAGAAAAAGCGCAGAAGCTTTTTGAAGGTTCCGGGCACACTCTACAGGAACTGATTGATCTGTTGAAAGAGCGCAAAACCTTGCCGCGCTTTCCCCTGACGATCTCCGTCAGGGCCAGAGCAGCAGTCAACAACAAGACGCTGGAATCGGCCAATCTGGTGGCCCAGCTTCCCGGCAGCGACCCGAAATTGAAGAATGAATACGTGGTGCTTTCAGCTCATCTGGACCACCTGGGCACAGGAGAACCGATCAACGGCGACCGCATTTACAACGGCGCCATGGACAACGCTTCCGGTAGTGCAGTGCTGCTGGACCTGATCGGGTCTTTAAAGAAATCGCCGGGGAAATTCAAGCGTTCCCTGCTGTTTGTGTTTGTCACTGGCGAAGAGAAGGGCCTTCTGGGATCGCGCTATTTCACCGCGCATCCCACGGTGAAGCCCGGATCAATGATTGCCAATATCAATATCGATATGTTCCTGCCCATTGTGCCTCTGAAAGTGCTGACCGTTTATGGGCTGGCGGAATCCGACCTGGGAGACCTGGCACGGGATGTTGCCCAGTCATTGGGAGTGCAGGTGCAGGCTGATCCGGAACCACAGAGGAACGCATTCATCCGCAGCGACCAGTACAACTTTATCCGCCATGGAGTACCGGCGCTGGCCATGGGAGTTGGATTTGAAAAGGGATCGCCGGAGCAGGAGATCTTCAAGAACTGGCGGACGCAGCGTTACCACGCACCGTCAGACGATCTGGACCAGCCGGTCGATCTGGAGTCAGCCGGCAAATATGAAGAGATTGTCCGCGCAATGATGGTACGGGCGGCGGATGATCCGGGGCGTCCGCAATGGAAGGAAAACAGCTTCTTTCGCCGCTATGCGCCGATGCCTTCCGGCAGTTATTGAGACGCCAAAAAAAGAAGCCCTGCCAAGCGGCAGGGCCTGAATTGGAGGCTCATCCAGTTCTAAATGTGATTAGGGGACCGTGGACCCGCCGGGTGTGCTTCCGCTTGTAGAGGTGACGGTGTTGCAGGCGTTCCCAGTGCCAATGCTTGATAACGCAAGGCAAAGGTCGGCGCGACCATGGCCCATCTGCTGCACGGCTATACCGCGGGAAATAGCGTTCGCAACGTCACCCGGCTTATACAGCGGCCGCGCTTGAAGGACCATTGCCGCTTCCCCGGCGACGAGCGGCGAACTGAAAGATGTTCCCCAGCCCGCAGCATAATTGCCACCCGGGTAAGTCGTGATCACGCCTTCTCCAGGAGCGGCGATAAAAACAGCGTTGGTGCCGAAATTCGTAAAACTGCTGCGTACGTCAGCGTTATTCGTGGAGCCCACCCCAATCACGGTGTTATACGCCGCAGGATAGACCAGAATCTGCCGGCCATCATTGCCAGAAGCGGCCACAATCACAACGTTCTTGCTGATCGCATACTGAATCGCACTCTGTAGAGCAGGCGAGCTTTGAGAAATCTCAAAACTCATGTTGATCACATTGGCGTCGTGGTCCGCCGCATAATAGATGGCGCGGATGATGTTGAACAGATCTGAGCTGCCGTCTCCGGCGAAGGCCTTCAACGGCATGATGCTGGCGCCGGGCGCAATCAGATGCACCAGACCCGCAGTCATGGTCCCGTGGCCAAAAGCGCTGGGAGGCCCATCAAGAATACTGGTGGTGGACTGGCTCAGAATTGCCACGGTAAAAGTGTTGAGCTGCACCAGGTTCTGACCATCCAGAATGCTGGTGGTGGACTGGCTCAGCGCTGCCGCAACCGCGGGATCCAGATCGTACATTTCAGAGGGGCTGCTGCCCTCATTGATGAAGTTGAATCCAGGAGCCAACACGGATTGAAGCGCAGGATGAGATGGATCAACACCAGTATCGATGATCGCCACCATAACCCCGGCACCGGTAAGGTTGGTGCCACTCTGGACGTCGACATGGCGGGTGAGCGCGGTAGCCGGTTGTTTCACATAGTTGCTGGCAACAGAAGAGCCGTAATAGTTGACCACGGTGCGTCCCGGCAGGCCATCGAGAATTGACGTGGTGGATTGCGTCAAGCTGGTGATCGTTGCGCCAGAAAGCTCAGGGACGGTCAGGACACGATTGCGCTCAAAGCTCTGCACGTCAGGGTCAGAAGCTATTCCTGGGTCGGGAGAAGAAGATGAAACAAGAAAGATGCCACGCTTGGAAATTTGGGCAACCTGGCTGAACCCGTGCCGACGACAGACATCGTTCACTTTGGTAGGGGCGGTCACCAGAACAAATTTGTCCTGTGCCAGGAGCGGCAAAGTCATGAAAAGCAACAAGCCGCAACATATTCGTGCAAACACCCTGAACTTACTCATGGCTGTCTTTAAAAATGTCCTCTTTTGGGCCGATAGATGTCTTGGCCTTGAGAGGCTCCCTTCGGGTAATCCGTCAAACTTCGGGTAAGTATAGCCAGAGAGTACCAAGATGGCGCGAGGAAATTTTGGACGCCAGGCAAAGCAAGAACGCTATAAATAGAAATATTCAGCGAATAAATTCGCGCCAGGTCTCCTGTCCCAGACATAAAAAATACATGTCAAATATTTTATTTTGATGGACTTACAAGACATCTGGGCAGGAATTATTTTTCGAGCGCCCCAGGTTTCAGATAGTTCAGACAATTCCAAAAATTGTTGTAACGGAGGGGTCAAAAAGGGGTAAAAAATTAAACTCACTAATAAAATTTGGGTCTGCTGAGGGGCGAATAATCGAGCGCAAAAACGCCGAAATTCTAGGGCTTGATAGAAGAACTGTTCTCGAGGCTTGTGGCTGAACTGGTGCCACCGCTGTTAACCAGGTTCGTGAGTGACTGGTAGAGATCGATGCGCCCGTAGCCCATGTCATTAATCTGCTTGGTCTTGGAGAGCACATTGGTGATGTCACCCGGCTTGCTGGTGGGGCGAACCTGCAAAATAAGCGCTGCCGCACCTGCGACCATCGGCGTGCTGAAGGACGTGCCCCAACCCGCCGCATAGTTACCGCCAGGATAGGTAGTAATAACGCCTTCTCCGGGGGCCGCAAAGGTAACAACACCAGAACCATAATTGGAGAAGTTGCTTCTGAGGTCGCTGCTGGTGCTGGAGCCGATGCCCTGTACGCCGCGGAAACTGGCCGGATAGACCAGGGTTTTGAGCCCGTCATTGCCAGAAGAAGCGACCATGATGACGTTTTTGTTAAGCGCGTAAAGAATGGCTGCCTGTAAACCCGGAGAGGGCTGGTCTATGCTGAAGCTCATGCTGATGATGTTAACGCCTTGATCAGCAGCGTAATAAATTGCGCGAATAATATCGGAGAGGTTCGACGAGCCGTCAGCATGAAAGGCCTTCAGCGGCATGATCTTCGCCGTTGGGGCAATGAGATGGACAATTCCGGCCACCATGGTGCCATGTCCAAACTCAGCCAGCGTACTATCGAGAATTGAAGTCGTTGACTGATCCAGAATTGAAGTGGTGGATTGGTTCAGGATAGCTACCGACGACCCATTGAGCAGCAAAGTGTTTTGCGCGTCCAGGATGCTGGTAGTGGACTGCTGTAACTTTGCAGCCATCGCTGGGTCAAGATCAGCCAATTCGGAAGAGCCCACAACCTCGCGCGTAAAATCGTATCCAGGCAACAGGACAGGAGCCAGCGCAGCGTGGTTCGGATCGGCACCCGTATCGATAATCGCCACGGTACCTGAGCCGGTCAACTTTGTGGCTGTGCGCGCATCGGACAGGCGAATAATGTTGGTCGCGATCTGACTGGTGTAATTGCTGGGAACCGTGCTGCCAAAGAAGGAGACCAGCGTTCGTCCCGGCAGAGTATCAAGGATGCTGGTAGTGGATTGCGTAAGCGTCGGTTGCGTAAGACCGTTTAATTCAGGTAGTGAGGCGCGCTGTTCCGGCTCAAAGCTTGCGACCATCAGGTCATTTTCAACTTCAGTTTCCACGCTGCTGGTATTGGCGGAGGGCGAAGTCACCAGCATGACGCAATTGGCGCCATCAAAAAGCTCTTTCACCGCGGTAAGGCCATGGCGATCAATCACGCCCTGCATATTGCTGGGAGACGCCGTGAGGATATACGTGGTCTGGGCCATAACAGGCAGCCCCAGCACCAGAACCACCATGATCAGTAAACAAATGTTCCTCATCCGTGACATCTCAAGACCACTATATAAATTGAATTTAGATCTGGGGCGTCTTACCCAACTGCACTTCCAGTTCCTGGCCTCTGGATTCCAGCGGCACCAGCAACCGTAGATCGCTTTCCGGGACGTACTCCAGCTGAAATTCGCCAAAGGTGTTGCTGATGGAGCGGGTTACTTCACGATTTCCAGCCACCAGAATCACCGGCAAATTCGCCAAAATTTCATCGGGCACTTTCTGATTGGCGATCTGGCCAACGAGCACCATGCTGGCAGATCCCTTCTCGTGCTCAAAGCGCAGATCAACTGAATAGTCGCCGGCGTGGAAAAGAACCTGGCGGTTGATCTGATGGGTTCCCCGCACTCCAACCGGCTGGGGATCATTCATACTGTCATAAATCAGGCTGGCCCAGATGCGTTGCAGAGCGGATTGGCGAGGCGATTTGACCATGCTTATCATCGCCTTAACCTGCTGTTCCGCGGCCCGCGGAATCTGATAAGCAGCTTCACGCGTGCATATTGCGGCAAAGCGTGACAACAATTCCTTCACTCTTTCGCACTTGGAACATCCATACTCAAGATGGGCGAGCATCCGCTCTCTCTGCTCGTCAGGAACGGCGTTCCTGACATAGTCAGCCCACTCAGTAATATCGAAATGGCGCGCAGCTTCAGTCATAAGTGACTTTTCTTCGTCTCAATTCACAAAGGGGACTCGGCTTCCGGGTCCGAATCCCCTTTTTAGCAGTCGACGGATGAGCCTGCTTCTAAGCATAAGAGTGCTCTTTAAGGTCAAAAATATAGGCTGGGTAAGATTTTTCATGCCTCATGAAAACTTCCCTACCAGCGCAAAAGCCGCCCAATAGTATGGGTGGCGGTGTTTTTGTTTCAGCTTCATCACAGCGCTTCGCAGAGCATTCGCCTTATTGGCGGAAACCTTGTACTCCTCATAGAAATCCCGCATAAATTCAGCGGTGCTCTGGTCATGAACTTCCCACAGGCTCACCATCAGGGTCTGGGCACCTGCATACAACAGGCCTCGGACAAGCCCAATCAGTTCGTCGCCACCGATAACTACATTCATTCCGGTACCGCATCCGCTCAGCGTTACCAGTTCGGCATCAAACTGCAATTGATACAAATCAAACAAACTCAGCAATGAATTACCCAGCCTGATGGAGGAAAACATCGGGTTGTCCTGGCGGAAATATCCATGTGTGGCGATGTGGATAAACCGGCTCTTTGGCCCGTAGGCACGCAGTTGCTCTTCCGTGGCTTCCGCTCCCATAAAAAGCCGGGCGTTCCCCATGGCGGAGGCGACAAAACGTCCTTCTTCCTCTATAAAAGGCGCGCGCGCATCCGGTACGGCCAGCACCAGAGTGTCTCCGCTACTCGCCGGCTGGGCCTTTTCCTGACAGACCGCAAAAATCGTGCTGCTGGGTGCGTAGGAAACAGAAAAATCGTCGATCAGGTAGCGCTCGCCGTCAGAAAGCGCATGAAAAGGCAGATAGTGCAGGAACGCGTGCGGGACAATGATCAGGTGCTGGGCCGTAAGCTGGGTGCGTATGGGCGCGATCAACATGGAATAGATCTCTTCCAAGTGCGCTTGCGTGGCCTGCAAAAGAGTTTTTTCCAGCGGCTTGATGTAATCCGGCCCCAGACGGAACTTTGATAGCTGAAGTTGCAGCAGGCGGACCTTCTCGCGCACCTCCATCACGTCGCCCAGGGGCACGATCTTGAATTGCTTGCGTGAGACCAGGCAGACATAAAAGCGGTTGCGCGCCGTATAGTATTCCAGCAGCAGAGCGTTTTCAGGCAAGACGCGCTGCAATTCTTCCACTGATACGATCCTGGCGCTCTGCAAGCTGGCAAATTCGCGGTCTACCTGTTGCAACTGGGAAAATGCTTTGACCAGCGCATCTTCATACTTGCGGCTCAACTGCCGCAATTGCTGGATGCGATCCCGTGATCTGCCCTCAGGACTTAACTCTTCCAGCTCAATCTGGTGGTAGGTCCAGTTCAGTTTCTGGCGCAGGTCGCGGAATTCGCCCATCGCCGGCGAGAGCGATTCCGGCTCCCTGGAAGCAATGGATGAGGCGCGGAACGCGATCAAATCAGCCAGGCTGCGTGACTTTGCCTGCTCGATGTAGCCAAACGCCTCGCGTTGCGCCCGCATCCCAAAACTTACCGCCAGCGAAGTAACCACCAGACCTTCATAGACCGTCAGCTTGTTCTTGAGGAAGGCGATTTTCAACTCTTCCTTGCCCAGATGGCTGCGCAGATCTTCCAGCTTTTTAAATGCCTGCTCATAGGCCTGGCGGGCCAATTCGGTATTGCCGCTGCTTTCTTCCGCCTGTCCCAGCATGAAATATGCCTGATAAGCGGCAGGTGAATCGATATGCGTGAGGCGCGAAAGCGCTGCGCTGCAATAGCGGCGCGCCTCCTCCGAATCAGAGCCACGCAGTTCAATTGCCGCCAGAAGCAGTTCGCACAACGCCGCCTTCGATGGCAAGACTGAATTGCCGAAGTACTCAAGCGCCCTGACCGCCAAGTCTTCCGCTTGATCGTTTTCTCCGGCTTCATACAAGACCAGGGCCTTGTAGAGATCGATGAGCGCGGGCCACAGTTCGTTCTGCTCTTTCACAAACAGATCGTGCGCGCGATCAAAACCTTCCAGCGCCTGCTTGTAGCGGCCCTGCTGGCTGATGGCAATGGCGGAGAACGTGGCCGCTTTGGCGGCCTCATATTTCATGCCGAGATCGGTGAAGGCAGCAAATGCGTCCTGCGCGAGCTCGGTTCCACCTTCGGTCAGGTTCAGTTCGAGATAAATTTCTGATTCGTCCAGATCGCACAGCGCCTGATGATAGCGGTCCCCCAGTTCCGCGCAAAGCTTACGCGTCTGGTCATAGAGCTGGATCGCGCGCAGATACTCGCCCCGCAGGTAATGCAGGTAGGCCACGTTGTAATCGGCCTCCGCCACCAGCAGAGAGAAACCATGTTCCAGGCAATGTTGACGCGCCAGCCGGTAGGTCTCTTCCGCGCGAGGAAAATCATTCAGGCTGATATAGCAGACGGCCAGATTGCGCAGCACCGCGGCGATATCCAGGGTCTCTCCGCACTGCAAAAATTCACCGTACGCCCGCTCATAGAGGTCCACGGCTTCCTGAAAGCGGTCCTGGCGGTAATAGATGTTGGCCATGTTGCTATCCAGCCTTGCTAGCCGGAGGCGGTCTTTATGCGCATGAAAGATGGCGCGCGCCTGCTCGCCCAGCCGGAAGGCCCGCTCATACTGGCCGTCATAGATCAGACTATGCAGCGCTCCGCTGATGGTGCGGGCATAATCGACGTCACGGCCAAGCCGGTCAAAAATCGCCAGCGCTTTTTCGTATTGCTGTATGGCTTGCTGATGCTTCCCTGTCAGATATAGGACGTGCCCTACGGCGCGCGCGCTCTGCGCCGTTGCATAAGGATCATTGAGCTGTTCCGCAATCCACGCACTGGATTGGGCCAGCCTGTCAGCCTTTTGCAGGTCGACGCGGGCAAACGTAACCACCGCGTTATACAGCGACTCAACTGCTTCCTTGCTCCGGGTGTGCGGTTGCGCAGCCAGAAAGGCGTGACGCTGCCCTTCCCCGGCAACGCCCGCCAGATCGATGATCCACTGCTCCAGCCCGAAGGTTTGTCCCTGCTCCGCCATCTAGAATCCCAGCTCCCCCAGGATCTTCTGCAACCGGTTGAGACACCGGCCGCGGATAAAGCCGATCGACCCGGTTGCCAAGCCCAGCTTCTGGGCAACCTCTGAGTAGGGCACCGGCGGCTGCTCATAGAACAGCAGCTTCACCAGTTCCGCACAGCGCGGCGTGAGCCGGTCAATGGCGTCGCGGACCGCCTGCTCCTCCTGCACTTCCTGCATCACCACCACAGGAGCGGCTGCGAGCTCTTCCGCCATCTCCTGCTCCATGGCGTCAAGCTCTACATCGTTCTTTTGCTGCTTTTTCCAGTGAAAACACTTGTGCGTAGCCACGGTAATCAGCCACGAACGAAGTGATTCAATCTTCCTTAGTTTGGACAGATTGGTGAACAGATCAATACAGACATTCTGAAAAATGTCGCCGGCATCGTCCGGACTGAAGCCATATTTGACGGGCACGGAATAAATCAGGCGCTTGTATTTATCGATAAGCGTATTCCATGCCCGCTCATCGCCGGCCAAACATTCCTGCACCAATCGTTCGTCTTCAGCCGCGGTGTCCCGTGTTGTAGGTAAAACTATTTCCCTGGCGTTGTCGTCCATGCAATATGTTCCGGTTAATGCTTTCCGGCGGGGGTGTGCCAAAAAAGTTCGTCTGCGTTCCAAAAAGTATACTGTTCAATGATGGCAGGACGGAAATTACCAAGGTCTTCCCGCGCTCCCACAAGAATATTCGGGCTTGCCAGGTACACCATGGGGAGTTGTTGCGCCAGCACTTCCTGCACCCGGCTGTAAATCTTTTTACGCTCCTGGTAGTTGAGCGTGACCATTTGTTTCTGCATGAGCCGGTCAAGCTCTGCTTCCCACGGCGTGGCCGGAATTTTTTCACCCAGATGCCACAGATGCGTCTGCGCGTTCGACATCAGGATGTTCATGTCAGGCGTGGGATCGGCATCGCCGCTCACCAGCCCCATCACGATTGCTTCATAGTCATGCGAGTTCAGCACGCGATCGTTGGCTGACCTGGTTTCCATCGGCACCACGTGCGCCACGATTCCGATCGCCTTCAGGTCTTCCTGCACCAGCGTGGCAATCTGCGAGCGCTGCGTGTTGCTGGAACCTACCAGGATGGTGAACTCCACCGGCTGTCCGCTGGAATCCAGCAAGGTGTTGTCAGCCTTCCAGGAGAAGCCAGCGGCCTTGAGCATTTCCCGCGCTTTGGGCAACGAGCGCACCTGAGGCTGGATAGATGAATCAAACCACGCCTTGTTGCCCGGACTCACGTGCGTGGCAATGGCGGCGCCACGATTGCGATAAACCAGGCGCACGATGCCCGCGCGATCAATCGCCGCCGACACGGCCTGGCGGAAACGGGCATCACGGAACCATTTCTGTTTGCGCGCAACCTCCGGCAGACGGCCTTCCGTGTCGTCGTTGAGGTTGAACATCAGGAAGTTGTATTCCAGACCCGGCCCGGCATCATATAACTTGAAGTGCCGCGATTTCTGCTCCGGCTCCAGCACGGCAAAATTGTCCGCGCTCAGACCGCTGATGATCTGCGAATCTCCCGCTTGAAACCGGATGACCTGCGCGTCCTGCGTGGGAACAACGACGAACGTCAGTTCGTCGAGATACGGCAACCGCTGGCCTTTGGCATCGATCTTCCAGTAATTGGGATTGCGCTCCAGAATGATCCGATCGCCGGGGACGACTTGCTTGAGACGAAATGCTCCAAGCCCAGCGATCTTTTCCGGCGGCGTGCTCAGCGTCCAAACCTGGTTGATCCTGCCTTCCTGATAGTCCTTTTCCAGCAGATGCCGCGGCAGGATGGCCACTCCGTCAAAGACGCGCTCCACCGCCGAATACGGCGCTGGAAAGGTAAAGCGGACCGTGTAGTTATCGATCTTCTTGAGCGTGGTCGGCTGGCCAGAGATGATCAGCAGATCGCGCTGCGGAGAATGCACCTGTTCGTCCAGATAGACCTTGAAGGAGAAGAGCACGTCATCAGCATCAAAGGGCGCGCCGTCAGAAAAGCGCAGGCCACGGCGCAGGTTCACCGTGAACTGCGTGCCGTCCTTGGAAACCGTCCATGACTTGGCCAGCGCGGGCTCGGTTTTCTGCGTGGCTCGATTGATGTGGATCAGGTCGCCCATCAAGCGGGCGCTCACGCCGAGGGAATTCTGATCGATAGCGACTACCGGATTAAAGGTCCGCGGCTCAGAGCGCTGGGCAATCACCAGCTTTCCGCCTCGATTGCCCGGCTCAGAGGTGGTGCGCAAAAGGTCTTCCTGAGTGACTGTTTGCGCGACTGCCTGCGCCGCAAGCACCGGCAAGACCGCGAGGGCACACCACAGGATGGAGCGCGATATGCGCCCAGGGACCGGCTGTCTGAATTGAATTAGATATTTGATGTTACGCGCTCTTGTAGCGTCTCCGCTAATGAGTGATACGCCAGAAATACCGGTACCGGAGCCAATCCGGGCAAAAGCATCCACCAGTATGAAACCAGCACGTGGTATTGCTGCGCCTGGGCCAGCATGTTGCCCCAGCTGGGGAAAGGCTCGCCAATTCCCAGGCCGAGAAAAGAGAGAATGACCTCCGCCAGAATGAACTGCGGAATCAAGACCGCCATCTGAGTGAGAAGAACGCGGAACGTCAGCGGCATCAGGTGGCGGCGCAGCAAGTAGGCATTGGAGGCGCCAAATCCACGCGCTGCCAGGACAAAGTTGCGCTCACGCGCGCTCAGCACCACGCCACGCACCAGGCGTGCCGGACGTCCCCAGCCAACCATGCCGATCACCGCAACCACCAGTAAAAACGCGGCCACCGGGCTGATCTGTAACGGAAGAAAAGCGCGCACAGCGATCAATAAATAGAACCAGGGGACGGTGATAAAAATTTCCGCCATACGCATGGCCACATCATCAATGAGCCCGCCATACATTCCCGCTATCCCGCCCAGCAACAAGCCCGTCACGGCGGAAAACGCCGCTGCCACGAACCCGGCAAACAATGAGACCTGGCCGCCATAGAGCAGGCGGGAGAATTGATCGCGGCCAAAGCCATCCGTCCCCATCAGGAACAGGTTGGCGGGCGCCGCCACGCCGAAGAGGTGCCGCGTGGAATGAAACATTCCCAAAATGCTGTATTCGTCTCCCTGGGTAAAAAATTCGATCCGGGCCGGCTGAGTGCAATCTTGCGTGTACTCCATTCGACTGCTCTCCGCGTTTTTGGTGACGTATACGAAAGGCCGCAAGTGGAATTTTCCCGCGCAATCAAAAAAATGCACGCTGGTGGGCGGAGCGTAGGAGTGCAGCCGCTCCTGCGTTTGATAGCTGTAAGGGGCAATGAACGCGGCCAGAACGACCAGTGCGTGAATCGCCAGCAGAAACCATAAGGCCCATGTGAGTCTGGAGCCAAAGTTGGTGGAGCGCAGCCCTGAAAAGGCTGGCGGCGGTTCGATTCCGTCCCTGGCCACTATCATTCCAAGGGACTTAGACGATTTTTTCGTTTTTCTTCCACCCAAGAACTCCACCCAAGATAATCTCTGAATTCGCTTCCGTCAGCAAGTGAATTTTGTCCCGAGTGCGTTGAGTTTACTGAAGTACAGACGAAGCGGTCTAGCCCCCGACAGCTTGAATCTCCAGGCTTTCTTTTGCGCTGTCGCATCAAGGAGTTAATTTTTCGCTTCGATTGCCGAGTTAAGGTCAGCTTGCGCCCGAAGGAGTTGAAGACCGTTTCGATCCTGCCCTGCTTTCGAGAGCGCGCTTACCCAGTACCTTCCTGATGGTCTGCCAAGCGAAAAGCTGTAAGGGGGAGCCAGCGAATGCATGGGCAATGGCCAGCACGTTGAGCGGCGAAAAGTGCCTTCCCTTTACCACCGCATAGACAGGCTCGGAGTAGTGGGGCCGCAATTTATATTTGTAGTGTTCCAGCCCCTTGAAACTGTAGAGCGGGTTTGCTGTAAGACGCAGAACGCGGAACATCGCCTTCAGCCACAATGGTCCGGGGGCACCGGGAACCACGCCTTCACACGACAGCGGCGCAAGCCCCATGGTGACCTCCTGATAGCCTTCGGCAGCGAATGCAGTCATGGCTTCATGCACTAAGAACTCGCTTGTACCCAATGGGGCAGCGTCAGCGCGCGCCCACTGTTCGAAGAGCCATCCATTGCGGTTGGGCATGGGAGAGCACAGAAGATAGGCGATCATGCGACCTCCCCGGCTGGCGACGAAGAGTCTGCGGTGGTCGAGGTGATGAAAGACCTCTGGTTCGATCAGGAAATGCAGTGGAGGCAAATGCTTGCGCTCAAGCCATTGCCGGCGAATCTCACGCAGTTCAGTAGCTTCGATTGCGGCAGATCCGGGCATTTCCGCGACAGTGACGCATTTATTCCTGACCCGCGAAATCTGGTAGCGTAATGAGGCGTCTGATTTAATAATCGAGTGCCAATCCATAGGGTTCCAGTAAGGCAGCGAGCCAATGCGGGCGATGGAATGCAGCCCGGAGCGGCTCGTCACGCTGGCAAAGCGAGGTCCGACATGGAAATAGCAAATGCGTTCACCATGTGCCTTCGCGTCAGTCTCGAACTCCTCAGTAACGCTTAGCAGCATGGTGGGGCGGCAGATAGGCGCGCCGGCCACTACTCGCACGCCATTGGCCGTGGCATAACCGATGACGGCGTCGTTTGTGCGGCTGAACCAGTGGATGATTCCGGGATTCAGAACTTGATACGCAATAGGATTCCAACTATGCGCTAAGACCAACCGCAGCGCCTTCTCTGGATCCCTCTGACATTCACTATGCGCAGTACGCATCCGTAATGGTTCCAAGCATATAATATCGTGTCCTGATATATCTCACTAGCGCAAAATAGGCCGACATCCGACCGTTGTAACGTCGCAGCAAAGGTAAGACCGCATCGCGCGGCGTGAAGCAGAGGAGGAATACTAGACCCGGCAGATTACAGGTTCACGATTTGATTGAGGAAACAGCGAGGTCGTGAAATCCCGGAAGGATTGAACTCCATAGAATTCTATGGACGTGTGCGGCGGTATTCATAGAGGGGAAGGAACAACTCGCTCGAAGGGGCATTTGGCAGTTGTCTTTTTGGCTTGAAAGTCCGATGAGGACTCATGTCTTGTAGAGTGAAAAAACAAAATGAAAGCGACGAAGTCCTGGCCTCATTTTCTCCAATAACATCGGACTGCTACAGTGAAGACCACTTCTATGGTTTGCGAAATTCTGCATCCAGCCGCTCAATGAACAGATACAGACCGAAGCAGACGAGGAAAATGGTCCCTGAAAGGACTGCGCCGGGAAGAACGGTTTCATAATGACCGGCGAGATAGGTTTCCAGCGTCGCGCTCACGAGCCAGATCTGCACAATCAGCAGTATAACAATGAGCGCCATTGCGCCATCAATGGCTGTCACGCTCCTTTTTGCGGATGGCGATGTCTGCCGATCCATGCTAAGCCTCCAGTTTTATTCCAGTGGCCAATAACACATCACCTTTGCGTTCAACCACAATGCGCGGCAAGGGGCGGCGGGGCGGTCCTTGCAACGGGGAGCCATCCCGGACCGAGAACGCTCCATTGTGGCAGGGGCATTCGAGCCGGTCACTGGCGGCGGAATAGAATACAGAACAGGACAAATGAGTGCATTTCTGACTATAAGCGACGTACTCATTGGCTCCGGTCCGCAACAGAATGCACTGCTCCTGTGGAGTTGGATACTGAAATAGCCTCACACCCCCAACAGGAACTTCGTTGGCACGCGCAATGGCGGTGACAGGATACAACGGCTTGCGCGAGAACCAGGAGCGCACCAGTATCCAGAGATTGCCGACGAACATCGCCAGGCTGGTTAAGACAAGGAACTTGGAGAACTGGCGGCGGCTGACGTATTTTTCATCGTTGCTGAAGACAGAAAACTCATCCCGCCACAACGGTTCACGGCTGGGCTTCCGAAACAGGCTCATTCCTCTCCTCCCACATGTAATCCACAACATCGATGGAAACCGAATCTTGTTCTAGCGGAACCATCATGAAGACCTTGGTTGTAACTCGCTGGTTGCCGAACTGGAACGCGTTCGTGGGTTTCTCCCGACGATGCGCGATTTCGTCTGGCCGCACATAAGCGAGCGCCTGGCTGGGGCAGACGGTAGCGCACATAGGGCGCTTTCCTTCGGACGTGCGGTCATAGCACATATCGCATTTCAACATCTGGTCGTATTCGGGGATGATCTTGGGAATACCGAAAGGACATGCCAGCACGCAATTGGAGCAGCCAATGCAGCGGGGCTTGAGGGAAGCATGCACGATGCCGTCCTCACCTTTCTTGATGGCATCAGCCGGACAGACCTGTGCGCAGGTGGGATCGTCGCAATGCCAGCAGACATAGGCAGCCGTGCCAATGGTTTCCTTACGATCAATGAAGTCAAAGTTGATCATCGAATGGCCGCGATGCGTCTCGCACTCTTCACACGCCCGCAGGCAAGACTGGCAGCCAATGCAGCGAGAAGGGTCAACATAAAACTCGAAGCCATGCATTAGCGGCGCTCCTTAGCGTTCGCCTGAAGAACTGGCGGCTGCGCCCCATTGACACTGCGGGTTAACCACCACTGCGGGGGGCCGTCTGCTTTTCGAATTCGGCACGCAGAAACCTTGTACTCCGGAATCTTGCTATGCGGGTCGAGCGTGCGATGGGTCAGCCGGTTCGCGCTGCGCTCGCCTGGCCAGTGATAGGGGATGAAAACCGTATCCGGCCGGATTGTTTTTACCACCATGGCCTGCACGGTGATTTCGCTGCGACGAGTGGTAACTGTAACCCAGTCGCCTTCGTTGATGCCGTGAGCGGTGGCCATCCGGGGATGAATCTCGACCCTTGGATCCGGGTATTGATCCACAAGTTCGCCGATGCGACGCGTCTGCGTCCCAGAAAGATATTGGCTGACGACGCGCCCGGTGGTTAGATAAATCGGAAAGTCCTTGGCAACAGGGTCCCCACTTTCACGCCATTCGGTAACCATGAAGCGGCACTTGCCATCAGGGTGGAAAGACCGCCCGCCTTCCATCAGGCGCGGAGTGCCCGGATGATCCAGCGTAGGACATGGCCAGAACACGCCCATCTGCCGGTCCACCTTGTCATAAGTAATCCCGTAGTAGTCGGCGATCCCGCCGCGCGACGCTTCCCTCAATTCGTCGAGGATCTCGGCGGTTGACTCATACGGAAAGTACTTGCCTTTGCCAAGACGCCGGGCCAGGTCACAGAGAATGTTGCAGTCCTGTCGGGCATTGCCAGGCGGATCAACGGCTTTACGAATGTGTATGACTCGGCCTTCCGCGCTGCAACCCAGGCCTTCCTCTTCTTCCTGTAGGCTGCCGGCAAGCACTACATCGGCGAATTGCGCGGTTTCAGAGAGAAAGAAATCAATCACGCCGAAGAACTCGAGCTTCTCCAGGGCCTCGCGCGTGAAGTTGGCATCCGGCAATGAAACCAGCGGATTGAAACAGAGGGAGAGGAGCCCTTTGATTTCGCCGCGGTGGATGGCTTCCATGATCTCGACTGCCGTGAGCCCCTTTTGGGGCATTTCTTCCACCGGTATGCCCCAGACACTTGCGACATGACGGCGTGCTTCGGGATCATCAATCGAGCGTTGCCCAGGCAACTGGTCACATTTCTGGCCATGCTCGCGCCCGCCCTGGCCATTGCCCTGGCCCGTAATCATCGCGCAGCCAGCGCCTTCACGGCCGATGTTGCCGGTTGCCAGGCAGAGATTAATCACGGCAGCGCAATTCTCGACGCCTTTCGACTGATGCTCAATGCCACGGGCGTGCAGGGCAATCGCGCGCTCAGCTTCTCCGAACCAGTGCGCCGCCTTTTCGATGGATTGCGGGGGCACGCCGGTCATCTCGGCAACTTTTTGAGGATTGTATGGCTGCACCGCCTCAGCCACAGCCTCGAAGCCGGACGTGTGCTCGGAGATAAATTGCCGGTTCTCCAGGCCATCACGCAACACGACGTGAAGCAGGCCCATCAACAGTGCCAGATCAGTGCCGGGCCGCACTGGCAAATACAAGTCTGCATTGCGTGCAATCGGAGTGATACGCGGATCCGCGATAATCAGCTTGCCGCCATTGTCCCGGCAGCGCCAGACATAATCGGTCGTAATAGGAGCGCATTCGCCGATATTTGCCCCTATGATCAGCAGGACTTGCGCCTTAGGGATATCACTCCACGGCATCGGACTGCGGTCCACTCCAAAGGCGGGCTTGTAGGCATGTCCGGCCGAAACCATGCAGAGTCGGCCGTTGTAATCAACATGGCGCGTACCCAGCCCGACGCGCGCGAACTTGCCCACCAGATATGACTTTTCTGTGCTGAGCGAGGCTCCGCCGTAAACCGCAACAGCATCCTTTCCGTAGCGTTCTTGAATTTCCCGCAGCCTGCGCGCGGTGAAGTCAAGCGTCTCGTCCCAGGTTGCTTTCCGGAATCCTTGTTCGGAGCGCAGCAGGGGATCCAACAGCCGGTCCGGATGGTTGTTCTGCAAGTAGCGTTTCACACCCTTGGGACAAAGCATGCCGCGGTTGAATGGAAACTCTTCCCAGGGCTCGAATCCGATTACCTGGTTGTCGTGCACCTTGAGTTGGATTCCGCATTGCTGGCCGCAAAAGCAGCAGTGGGTCTTGGTCAGAGAATAGGGATGGGTTGATTCTGCCCGCCAGCCCCCGGCCGGTGCATAGTTCAAATGCGGACCATACTGCTGGGCAAGCGCCTGGATGGGCACAGTCGGTTTAGCCACGGGGCTGCTCCTTTGATCGCAACTGGGCGCGTGAAAGCGAGATTCGCTTGCAGGCGGGGCAAAGTTCCTGCCAGGAACCGGCTGGTCCGGCGATACGGTAATCGAATCCTAATTGCGGCAAGACTTGTTTGAGGTCGTCGATGTGCATGCGCGAGGCGAAGCGCTGCCCACATCGAGCGCACAGCGCACCTGGGCCTTTTTCACCGGCACGCTGATAAAGCTTCACTCCGAGCTGGGCTGGGCGCTGAAAGATATGAAAGAACTTGCCAAACGGCAGGAAGAGCAGCGCTGCAATGACGACGATGGCATGAATAATGGAGAGAAAGCTGTAGGCCTGCCCGCGCAGCCAGAGCTGGGATGCAGTCAGCGCCAGCCCCGTTACCGAGATTGCAAACAGGAGGATG
Source organism: Terriglobia bacterium (assembly GCA_020072585.1). GTDB lineage: Bacteria > Acidobacteriota > Terriglobia > Terriglobales > Acidobacteriaceae > Angelobacter. The sequence continues at coordinate 64,510 of JAIQGL010000033.1, forward strand.
ATGGGCAAGAAATCCATGGCAAAATTTTGTACGGCTTGAGCTCCGCGGTCGCGCATTCGTCGCCAGAGAGACAGAAGGATGCCACCCAGGACGAGGAAAGCAGCTATGTCGAGGCCGTGGAATAGCAGCTCGGCAACAACGGACCGCGCGCCAAACTGGAACGTGGGGAAGCCGTACACGTAGACCACGTACATCATCTGGTCATTGGGCAGAGTGCGGAATGAAATCCATCCGAAGACCAGAGGAAATGTGATCAGCACTGCCAGGATGCATCCCCAGAAGATCAACTGGTGCATCGCCCAACGCAGCCTGGAGCGTCGTCGAATGAAACCCTGGCCCACCAGATAGCGTGCTCCCAGAGACATCACCCGCGTCAGACTGCGCAATAGACCCTGTTGGCGGAAAAGTTGCCAGCCACGCTCCCAATAAATCCGCGTGGGCGGCTTCCTCAGCCAGACATTGTAGTGGTACACGACACCCCAGGTGGCAAAGATGATGGCAAAGGTATAAGCGACGAGCGCAGGATCGAAGTTCTCCAGGTTTCGCGAACCTACCACGATCGCGGCGACCAGGAGTCCGGTCAAAAGTGTGGCCCATGAACCAGCCCGAATCCGGTCCGCCGTACGAGTGAGCCCCGCGGGCAATACGTCTTCGAGCTTTTGCTGGTCCGGGATAAAGACCCTGGCATTCACCCACCACAAGATGAGGGACGTAGCGGCCAGCAGCACGAAAGCAGGCCAGGTCGTTCCCGTACGGTCACGGAAGAAACCCAATAATAATGGTGGAAAGAAACCGCCAAGCCCGCCGAGTGCTCCGACCAGGCCTGTCACCGTACCAGTCTCGAGTGGAAAATACTGTGGCACCAGCTTGAACACGGCGCCGTTGCCCAGGCCCAGCAGCATTGCACAGCCTAATGCCCCCACCGTGAACGGCAGGATCGCCGGCCAGATCAGCAGCAGCGCGAAGGGAACGACCCCGAGAAAGACAGCTGACAATAAGCGGGCGCCGCCGATCTTGTCCGAAAGCCATCCACCCAACGGACGCGCGGCCGTCGCCAACACCACAAAACCGGCGGTGCGGAAACCGGCATCGACCAGACCGAGCCCAAACTGGCTTCGCAGCAAGCTTGGAAGGTAGATGGCGAACGCAACAAATCCGCCGAAAGTCAAAAAATAGAAAGCTGACAACGCCCAGGACAAGCGCTCGCGCCGGAGGACGGAGAGCATCTCGCCAAGGCTCTTTGGCCGCAATGTGTCTTGCGGATTGCGGGCCAGCACGGCAAAGATAATGGCCCACACCACAAGCAGCGCTCCGAGTCCGACAACAACTTTCTGCCACCCAAGGACTGCTGCCAGCAATGGTCCACCAAAGACCACGGCAGACTGGCCGATGTTCCCGACTCCGTAGATCCCCACCGCCGTGCCCTGTCGTTCAGGCGGGTATCTGCGAGAAACGAATCCTACTCCGACAGCAAACGAGGAGCCTGCGAGTCCAAGAAAGAACGCAACCAGCAGCAGGCTGTGATAACTCTGGGCTGTGGTTACGAGAGCCGTGGGGACTGCGACCACGAGCATCAGCACTGTGAAGATGGCGCGCCCGCCGACGCGATCGGCAAGCATTCCCATGGGAACCCGTGCTAGCGACCCCAGCAATACCGGTACTGCCACGAGGAACGCCGTTTGCGTCGCGTCCAAATGAAACAGATCCCGGTAATACGGGGCTAGAGCGCTCATCAGTCCCCAGGCGGCAAAGCAAATGGCAAACGACAGAGTTGCCAGGGAAAGATTAAGGCCGGCCTTGGAGGAGGATGTGGTCATCGGGATGCTAGCGGTGTGCGTTTTATGAGGATCCTCTACCTAACCCAACATCATACATGTTGAAGAGAACCTCATCGCGTGCGAAGAGGCAACGCGGCGCGGCTGTGGTTCAAACGAATCATCGTCTGGGTCGGGAATCGACGATGGCGAGTCGCTGTCAGGAAAGGTATCGGCAATGGTTTTGTCCAACATCTTTTCTCGCACTTCGTGCTCATTGTGTTCGTCTATGATTCGGTCCTCCGGATCACGAGTAAGATTATCGCCTTGAGCCGCACTGGCCTCCATGCCGCCATTCATTCTACCTGCTTCATCTCCTGCCGTAGGATGCACAGAAGCTTGCACAAGGAAGAACATGTGTTTTGGTGGCTGGCGTTCGCCCAATTGCGAGCATCTGCGCACACTCAAAATACTATAATATCGTATAGCGATACATAGAAGCGATGCGGGACAAAAGCGCGGGCAATGTCAAAGGGCCGTGCTGCCAGTGCATCTACTTACGGGAGCTACCTTGGTTCGTCGTGAGTTGCGTGATCCTCTGCTTCGGTGTAATGCCCCGGAGACGCCTTGGCGGCGGCTTCATACATACGTTCCGCGTAGTGAATAAATTCGACATATGCCTTGACGTAAGCCCGTCCTGCCTCGACGTCGTCCTTATTGAAGTTCGCCTTGTCGACTGCGCTTTGGAAATGTTCGCGCAAGCCCTTCTCCGCCGCCCCGTTCACAAGCTTGACCAGTGGATCCACAGTTCGATCCTTGAGCGCTTGATCCGCGGCTGGGATGGCCGGGCCGAGGTCCCTGCCGGCAGGTTTGAGTCCAGTGTAGGGCGCTCCTTCGCCCACCCGGTGCAGGCGAACCAGCGTCTCAAAGAAATATCGATCCGCCAACTCCCTTGCTTCTGGACTCAGTCTCCGGACGCGCATAGTCTGGTCGAAGGTTTTCCTGATATCAATCTCATCCGCCTTTTGGACCCAAATGAGGACGAGATTGACGTTCCCCGTTTCCAGCGCTCTTTGTGCCGCCTTGACCACTGGCCCATCCATACCGTCACAGTGCCCCAAGGCGCGGCTCGGCGTGAAAACCAGGAGTGCCGCGGCAACGAGACCCCACTTCCAACTACCTTTCATCATGGCGCACCTCCCTCTTTCGTGGTTGAGAATTTGCATTCCAATCAGCTACCCCTGGCGTAAGTCGTAGCCATCCCGTAGTCGCTGCGGGGGAGTGGAGGAGAATTTACCGCAGCCCTGCGACTGGCACGTTGATGGTGATTGCCTGGGGACGATGGGTTTTGGCCAGATTCATCACTCGCCACAAATGAATCCCCCACCAGGCCAGTGCTGTGACTTCGATAAAGCCCGTGAACCCCACGAGCGAATACGCGATCTTAGGAGACCAATCGGTAAGAACCTGCAAGAGCACCCGCCCTGCATTGCCCAGGTTAATCAGGATGAACGGTCCCCACAGCGATGTAAGCCTGGCGCCATCGATGCCCGCCAGAATGGGCACGACACGAGAAGAGACGCCTAGAATCATCATGCTGATGAATCCCACCGTGAATGCATGCCGGTAGGAACCCATCCAGGAATGGGCAAAAAGCTGGTGGGTCAAAGCGCCGTAAAGCGGAAATAATGGCAGCATGAAGGCCGCAACCAACAGCCAGACATAGGCTGCGCGGATGAACTTGAAGCTGCGGTCCCGGCGTTCCGGCCGGCTGAAGATCCCAATCTGTTTCGCCAGAAGGATCGCCCATACCGGCATGGCAAGGTAGGCAATTTCCAGAGGAATGCCGAACATCGGATTAAATGTCAGCAGAAGCAGGACGTAACTGGCGATGTTCAGGATCAAACTGCCGTTGATAAGCCAAAATATGCTCTTGAAATGATCGTGCCGGGGCGGCTTCAGGCCGTATACCAGCGGCACAAAACGCTGGCTGACACCCGCGATAATCAGCGCTGCAAACCCCAGCAACTGTATCTCGCGCAAAGGACCATCGATCAGCGCTATGCGCATTACCTGTTGCTGTTCATCGACAGCAAAAAGCTTGGCAAAAAACAGCAGATAGCTGAGCGGGATCTGGACAAGAAACCAGAACAGGCTGCTGAGAATGAACATTTCGTACTTTGCCCGCGGTTCAATGGATTGGCGCGCAGTTTTCAGCAACACGGTAGCGAAAACTGCACCCGCCGACATTTCCAGGCCGAACCCGATCACACCAAAAAACATTGAAATGGGGGCGGGCGCAATCAATTCCGCGATAATGCGGGAGACGACGCCAACAATCAGGAGATAGAAGCTCAGGTTAGCCAGTTCCGGCCGCCACAGCGTTGTGTTCTTGAAACGAGGAAATGACTGATAAGCGAATCCCATCACAAACAAGCCGACCCATCCCGAGATCATGGCTTGCGCGTGAGCATGAATGGCCGGCAGAAGCTTTAACTGCAAAAAACTGCCGCCCATCGCGATTTGCAGCAGGTTGACAGCGCCCCACATGCAGCCGACACTAAGAACCGTAACGATCGCCGCTTTAAAGAAGCGGCGATAGATGACATCAGCCAGGCCTTCTTTATACACATAGGGCTCGCCAGCAACCGGGGTCTCTTGATTGAGTTCGAGCAGCAACTCGTCAACATCAATCTGGTGGACCGCAGCAAAGAAAGAAATTGGTTCAGACGGTCCCCGTTCGCCGCCACATCCCTTCAGACCGTGACGGTCGAATACTTCGCGCGACGTTGGAGCGACTCGAACCGCCTCAGCCACGCTCATTTCCGCAGTTATCTTATTCATCATTCCCTCAGGGCTGAGGATATTGCCGGGGACAGGGCGCTACTATGACTTATGTCACAGCTTCGTCGAACAACATCCCATATCAATATGAACAATTGGAAGGTTGTCCAGTTGCTATAGGGAACCCGGGGAGGCTTACCATTCCTGAGTAATCTGGTGCTGTTCACTTTGATTCAGATCCAGGCTTGCCGCCGGCGGCTTCATGCCTGCCTCCTGATCCGCGGATCCAATGCGTAGAGAAGCAGGTCTGCCAGGAGATTGCCGCCAATCAGGAACACCGTTGCCAGGATGACTGCGCCGATCACGACAAAGAGATCGCGGGCCAGAATCGCTTCCAGCAGCAGCGGACCAATGCCCGGCCAGCTCATGACAACTTCAATCAAGAGAGAAACGCTCAGCAGCAAGGCCACTGAGAGCCCAAACAGTGAGATCAACGGGTTGGCCGCGGCGGGCAGCGCGTAGCGAAAGAGAAGTCTGTAGCGCGGCAGTCCGTGGCCTTCCGCAGCGCGCATATAGGATGACTCCAGAACCTCACCCACGCTGGTGCGCACGTGGCGCAGAATCATGGTGAGCGATCCGACGACAAGCGCTGAAACCGGCAGCACCATGTGCCAGCCCAGGTCAAGCAGCCAGGCCCATGGGCCCTGGCTTTGCGCGCCCACTGAAGTCATTCCACCTACGGGAAACATTCCAGTCTTGAGCGCAATCAGCAGCGCCAGCAGCGCGATCAGCACATCAGGCAGCGCCAGCAGGGTTGATGTTCCGCCGGAGAATAAGCGGTCAGCCCACCTTCCCTTCCATCCGGCCACCAGCACTCCCAGAGGGACCGCGATCAACCATGAAATCATGAGCGCGGGAACACTCAGCAGCAGCGTGTTGCGCGCGCGCGGCCACAGCAGTGTTGATGCCGGCGTGTTATAGGCGAAGGAGTATCCGAACTCACCCCTGGCGGAAGATTTCACCCACTGCCAATAACGCACCGGGAGCGGCTGATCCAGACCATATTGAGTACGTAGCTGGGCGACGGTCTCCGGCGAAATTTGAGAATTCAGCCTGACCTCACTTAGAAAATCTCCGGGCGCGGCCTGGAACAGGAGAAACAGCAGAATGGAGACGCCAAACAGCATGAGTATGCCGTGGCCGATGCGGCGCGCAAGGTAGCGGATCATGCTGTGGCCTCCACTCCTGGCGCATGCAGACGCTCACTGGCTTCAACCAGCTCACGCGTTGCCGGATGCTCACTCTTACACAATCCGGCCGGCGTGGTCCGCTCAACGATGCGACCGCCTTCCATCACCACAACTTCCTGGGCAAACAGCGAGATGAAATTGAGGTCGTGCGAAATATAGAGATACGTGAGCCCATGCCTGACCTGCAATTCCATCAAAAGCCGCACCATCTGCGCCTGCAAAGGCATGTCAAGACCGGAGAGCGCTTCATCCATGACGAGCAGCCTGGGTTCCGCCGCCAGCGCCCGCGCCAATGCAAGCCGTTGCCGCTGCCCGCCGCTGAACTCTCCGGCAAGGCGTGATGACCATGCGGCATCAAGGCCGACTTCTTCCATCAATTCCAAGGCTCGTGACGTGCGCTCGGGGCCACTCTTCCACCGCGCTATTTCCAGCGGCTCCGTGATGATTTGCCGCGCGGTGAATCCTGGGTTGAGAGAGGTTGCAGCGTCCTGAAAGATCATCTGCACCATACGCCGCGGACCGCGCTTCTCTCCTGAGGTCAGGATCTCTCCCGAATCCGGCATCTCAAAACCGGCAACGCAGCGCGCCAGAGTCGACTTGCCGGACCCGGAGCGGCCCAGCACAGCTACCGTGGAACCTTCTCGCAATTCCAGATTGATTCCTTCAAGCGACTGCACCACGAATTTTTTGCGTGAGAGCATCCGCCGCTGGACAAACTTTTTGCTCAGGCTGTGAATCTCCAGAAGCGGGCGGGCTCCATCGCTTGAGCTGCTTCTGCGCGGCGCTGACATCAAACTCTTTTGAGGAGACAACAAGCCCTGTACGTAGTCGTCGGCACTGCTCTGTAGTTCGTCCATTGTGGCGCGGGCCGCAACTTCTCCGTTGCGCATGACCACAATGCTCTCAACCAGCGTGGAGAGCACACCGGCGTTGTGGGTGATAAAAACCATGGCCAGCCCAAGCTCCTGCTTCAAGCGCAGCAGCAGCTCCAGGATTTCCGCCTGGGTGGCCGCATCCAGAGCGCTTAACGGCTCATCGGCAATCAATAACCTGGGACGGCAAATCAGCGCCTGGGCAATGGCCACACGCTGCCGCTGGCCTCCACTGAGCTGGTGTGGATAGGCGCGCATGATACGCTCTGAATCCGCGAATCCAACCTCACGCAGCATTTCATTGCAGCGAACGGACACCGCCACGCGATCAAGCCGGTTATGCGCCAGCAAAACGTCAGCGAGTTGACGCCCCAGCGGCAATACCGGGTTCAGAGCCAGCGCCGGCTCCTGCGATATCAGAGCCACCTCACCGCCGCGCATCTCTCTTAATTGTGAGGGGGAAAATTCCGCCAGGTTTCGTCCACGATACTCCACGCTTCCTGAAGAGACGCGCGCGTTTCGCGGCAGAAGCCGCAGCAGCGCCAGCGCCGACAGGCCGACATCACGCAGAGCACGCACCAACTCTCCGCCGGAAGCGTCATACTCAACGCTCAGCGCAGAGATGTGCAGCAACGGCTCGGTTTTTGACAAGCCCAGGTCGCTGGAAGTCAATCGATGGTTGCTCGCTCCCTCTGAAGTTGGTGAGCTCTGTCTAACTCATTATGCAGCATGGGCCGGTTACCGACATCGGCTGTTCACCCATAAAGCGGTTCCAACTTTCATGATCGCCTTAGTAATGGTCGCCTAAGTGCCCGCTAACAGGTTCAAAGGCACCTCTCCGGCTGAGCGGCAGCACTGAAATCGCCACCACGTCTGGGCTGCGAAGGGAAAAAAACAAGAGCGATTCTGGCAAAACAATTGACAGTAAACAAGTTACCTTTGTTTAAAGCACTAAGCTCCACGCCGGAATTACGTCCAAACAGACGCCCCTCTATCGGCCAATCAAGCAAGCCAGCTATGTCCTCCGTTACGCCTTTGTTGGGCCTTAATCTTCCCTAATCTCAGGCTTTAGACGTAATACAAAATGACCCGCTGCCTGATACATTGCCCAAGCCGCTTCAACCCAAGACCAATTTTTGCTTTAGGAGGGACGCCATGCGACCCTGGCGCATCGCTCAATCATGCTCCGTAACTCTCGCCTTGACGTTCGCGCTCGTGTCCTGTGGCGGAAACGCTACTTCAACAACAGCCAAAACTCTACCGACGCCAACGCCGGCAGCATCGCCTTCGCCCTCACCATCACCGACGCCAGGCACAACCACCAACAGCACTGTGATTGACCGGATTGAGGAAGCGCCGTGGCTTACCTGCGGCAACTGCGGCAACACCGGCGCCACTGGCCCAACTGCCGCTTATTCCAGCACCGTTGGCATTGCCTCTCCTAGTGAAGATGGATCGTCCGCGCAGTTCAGTATCGCGGCAAGCGTTCCCTACACCAACGGATACTTCTACCAGAGGCACACACCTGTTACCACGCCGATCAGCGCACTCACGTATGAGTTCGATTTATATATTCCGCAGGGCTCGGAGAACCTGCCGCAGGCAATTGAGTTTGAGTGCCAGCAAATCCTGAATGGCTGGGTATACAACTTCAGCTGGCAGGCGCTGTATCCGGGTAACACGTGGCGCATCTTTGACTACGGCTTGAAACGATGGGATGCAACCGGCATTGCCCTTACCCGATTTACGCCTGGCACATGGCACCACATCATGACCGAATACCACAATGATACGGTTGCGCACACCGTGCTGCATGATGCCATCACTGTAGACGGCTTGCGTATTCCGGTAAATATCACGCACAACGCGTTTTTCTCCGGGGCCACAAACAATCAATTCACAAACGCAGTGCAACTGGATAGCAACAGCACCGCAGCGCCCTACAGCGTTTATGTGGACAAGATGAAGATCACGTACAGATGAGCTTTAACCACAAAGGACACGAAGGAACATGAAGATCAGGGTTACTGCGTGAGCCTTTATGTCCTTTGTGGTAATACGTGAACTACTCGTAGTGCAGCGCCACCATGGGATCAACCTTTGCCGCTCGGCGCGCGGGAATATAGCTGGCAAACACTCCCACCGCAGCCAGCACCAGCGCCATGGCAAGAAATGCCACTGGCGAGTTGGTGTTCACTCCGTAGAGAAAAGACACAATTAGCCGGGCCAGCAGGAATGCCGCCACCAGTCCTGCAGCAAGCCCTGCACCCATGATTAAAGCGCTTTTCTTCAGGACCATCATCAGCACATCGCGTGGCTGCGCGCCCAGCGCCATGCGGATACCGAATTCCCGGATGCGCTGTCCCACGGAATACCCTACGACTCCGTAAATCCCAACCGCGCACAGAGCCATGGCAATCATGGCAAACACTGTCAACAGGCTGGCGCCAAAACTAGAAGCCCATAGCGATTGCGAAATAACTTCTCCGATAGGCCAGACATTCGTGATGGGCAAATTGCGGTCCATGGCCTGCACCTCCTGCCGCACCGTGCTCAGGAAGGCCCTGGAATCGCCCTGCGTCCTGAAGAAAATCGTCATCGCAGCATTTGGGTTTTGCGCCAGCGGCACATACATATAAGGCCGGCCTTCTTCTCCCAGCGTGTTGTATTTGGAATCACGCACAATGCCGATCACCTGCGTAAATTCGGTATCGCGGAAAAACTTGAAACGCTTGCCGATGGGATCTTCATTCGGCCAGATCTGACGGGCCGCAGTTTCATTGATGATGGCTACGCGCGGACCTTCTTCACGCGTAGAGCTATCAAACATCTGTCCGCGCACCATGGGAATGCTCATGGTTTGCAGATATTCCGGCGAAACCACGGAGATCTGCGTCACCGATCCGCTCTGCCCGTTGCTTGAATCCTGGCCTTCGCGAAACAGCGTTCTTCCAAAGCCGCCGAAGAAGAGCGGCACGGTGTTTGAAAGGGCCGCGCTGCGCACACCAGGAGAGTTCTGCACCGCTTCCAGCGCACGGCGCTCAAACTCGCGGGCACGCGGCGTGTCATAGTTCAACGCGCCGACGTCAAATGTGAGCATCGCCAGGTTGTGCGTATCAAAGCCGGGATCCATCTGCTGCGCGTTGCGCAGGCTGAGCAGGAAAAGGCCGGCGCCCACCAGCGCAATCAGGCAGATCGCCACTTGCAGCGAGATCAGAACGTCACGCACGCCAAATCGCCGTCCTTTGCGCAGATCGCCGCCGGCACGCTCTTTCAGCTCAGAGACAAGGTCGGGCCGCGAAGCCTGCAACGCCGGCGCCAGACCAAAAAACAGCCCCGTACCAATCGCAACAAGAAAGGTGAACGCCATCACGTGCCAGTCCAGAGAGAGGTCCATGCCGTCCGCGGGCAGTTGCGGCGGACGGAAGCGCCACATCAGATCGCGTCCGGCCAGTGCCAGCCCCAGGCCAAGCGAGCCTCCGGCGATCGCCAGCACCATGGCCTCAGAGAGCAGTTGCGTGATGATCCGGCTGCGTGAAGCGCCAATGGCCACGCGGATGGAGATCTCGCGCTTTCTTCCTGAGGCGCGCGCCAGCAGAAGGTTGGCAATGTTGAAGCACGCAATCACAAGCACAATGCCGACCACGCTCATCATCATCACGCCGGCACGCTGGAACTGTCCGCGCTGGTTCGCGCCCACGCTCGATTCCAGCAACGGCTGGAAGGTAAAAGTGCGGCCCTGGTTCGCCAGCGGAAACGCCTTCTCCAGGTCAGAAGCAATCGACTGCAACTCAGCCTTGGCCTGCTCCGGACGCGCACCCGGCTTCAACCGCGCCACGGAGCTGAATCCCAGGAAACGCCGCTCATTGAAAAAAGTCTTGTTCAACCCGTTGAGAATCTGGTCATGCATGGACATGGGAATCCACATGTCCGGGCCGCCAATCACGGTCGTCCCCTGAAAACCTTTGGGCGCCACGCCGATAATGGTGAATCCCTGGCCATTCAGCAAAATGTTTTCGCCAATCACGTTGGGATTCGACGCGAACGTACGCTCCCAGAACCCGTGATTGAGCACCACCACCGGCCCCGATCCCAGGCCGCGATCTTCTTCCGCGCGGAAGGTGCGTCCCAGCTGCGCGTGCACGCCCAGCACGTCAAAGTAATTGCCTGATGCCAGTTGGGCAAAATACCGGTTCGGCTCACCGTTCACCGTCATGCTCACCTGAGCAAAGAAAAACGCATAGATCGTCATTCCGTCAAAGGACTGCGCGCGCTGCTGGATGTCTTCCGCGTTAGGGAATGATGTGGGGAAAAAATTATTCGTTAGGCCAAAGAATTTGCGCTGGTCCACGGTAAAGATTTCCACCAGGCCCGCCGGGTCTTTCACCGGAAGAGGATGAAAGAAGACCGCGTTGATGACCGTGAAGATCGCCGTGTTGGCCCCGATGCCGAGCGCCAGCGTAAGTATCGCGATGATGGCAAAGCCCGGCGACTTGCGCAGACCTCGGAGGGCGTAGCGGATGTCCTGAACGATGTTGTTCACGGGATACTCCTGGGACGAGTTGCCTGAGAAACGCTTTCTCTGGTTTATGAAAATAAGGTTTATGAAAAAAAGGTTTATTAAGAGAACAAGCTTCTTAACAGACGCGCGCGGCAGGGCAAGGTTAGCCGGGACCGGTTCGGCGGCTGGACTATTTCTTCTTTTTCGCCGCGGGCTTCTTTTTCGCGGGGCTCTTCTTCTATGTCGCGGACTTCCCTTTCGCCCCGATCTTCCCTTTCTCCGCGTTCTTCCGCATGCGCGCCGTAATCAGCTTCCTGATCAGCGCGACGGGAAGTTTTTTCGCCAGCGGCAGGCGGACCGTAGCACTGGAGGTCTCATAGGCGGCAAGCTCGGCGGCGTGCTCCTCCACAACCGGCGTGGGGACGTAAAGACCAATATGCTCTTTCCATATGCTGAAGTAGGCCAGCCGGCCATTCCAGGCATAGTAAGGCATTCCATAGCTGAGGCGTTCGTCGGCGTCGGGCGCGGTCTTTTTAATGATCGCGCGCAGCTCTTTCAGTTTGCGCTGCGTTTCTTTTGGTGCGGCGGCGATGTAGGCGTCAACGTCCTGGGGTTTGGCGTTTTTCATGGGTGGTATTTTCGCACTTTATTAGACTTCATTTCCTGCGCTCTTCTGCGCTGCAAAAAATTTGCATTCACCGGCTGTCAATTGCTGGCCAATGACCGCTCCCTTCAGTTCCAGCACGTCCACTGGGCACTCCGGCCAGTTATGCTCCCAGCACACAATCAGGTCGCAGCCGGAGGGGTCATGCGCGTGCTTCAGGAAGTTGCGGCTTTCGTGCTCAAATTCAATTTTCACCAGCTGCATCCGGTCTTCTCCCACCAGCCGCATCGCCTCGCAATCAGGAAACTCGGTCTGTATACGCAGCACCAGAAAACCCAGCCGTTCGGATAACGCCCCAAATAGGTACACCACCCCGGCCTCGTTGACTGGCGCAAACACCAGCGGGCACCCCTGCACCAACAGTCCGTACATTGGCCGGTCTGCCAGTATCCTTGGCGCGGACGGTGGCGCGGACAGCCCCGGCCGGTCCTTGTTGGGCCGGGCTTGCTGCCTCACAATGTCCAATACATCCTGCCATTCCTTTTCCATGCCTTGTTTCTCGGCAAACATTTTCATTTCTTCGGGCACATTGAACCATGAACCAAAGCGCCCTTTTAATGGCCTGAGGCTGTATTCGCCAAAAAGTTCATATTCGGCCATGGTGGGAATTTTTTGGAGTTTGCGAACTACCTTCGCCCAGTCGCGGAAAATCTCTCCCATCGTAACTTTTTTGCCGCCTGTATTTCTTTTCAGATTGCAGGCATTTACGGCGCGTTCATAGCTTCCAAAATGGCGTGTCAGGTCGCTTCGGGTCACTGCTGTCTCCTGCATCAATTGTCTGCGGGTAGGCGTCTTCCCCAGCTTCTCGGCAAACGCCAGAATGGCTGCTGTTATCTCGTCTTTGGTCACATTTCCTCCAGGGCCCATTCGCGCGCCGTTCTTGCGAGTGAATGGGTAGAAATAAAAAAGCCACCCCTTGGGGTGGCTTGGTGGTGGTACAGTTTGAAAATTTTACAAGCTCGTCATCCCGTCTATGACGACAACGGCCAGTGTCAAGGGTAAAAAAGACAGACGGGGGCATCGCGCTGGAAACGCAGTCAAGGGCGCCTGCGGTTGGGCGTTTATCTCGACCCTTGACGGCGTTCCAGCGCCCTGACA
>JAIQGL010000034.1 GCA_020072585.1 Terriglobia bacterium
CGCCTTGGAAAACGCTGCGCGTTTCCCACTTTCCCACAGCCTCGACGGCTGCGGGCCTCAACTTAAAAGTGATATGCTCGAAACCCCAAACCAGGAGAATGTCTCACTACGAATGGACTAAAGATGGGGGGCAGGTCAAATGCTCCGCGACGATGATGGTTCAGTAATGTTTACGGCACATTCTACGGCACACTACGATTTGTGCCGGAAACAACTGGGTAACTTGTTGATTTTATGACGCGCCCTGAGAGATTCGAACTCCCGGCCTTCTGATTCGTAGTCAGCAGTCGGAAATCTCGAAGAAGTATTTCTCAATTTATTCAACAAGATATCCCTAACTTGCGCTCGCACGAAAGGTATTGCCAAGGTTGCAGAAGTGGCTAGAAGTTGACAGTCGGTTATCGACGTATGGCACATTCATGGCACATTCCAGATTGCGATGTGCTGATGCCATCTGCGCTACTACCTGCAAGAACGCATCCACGAAGCGACACTTCTTGGGTTATGCGGCCCGCTACATCCGGAGACCTCTCATTGCGCAACATCGATTCCAGGAAATTGATGGACCCGTAGTTAAATTCTTGACGAAAGATACTGCCACAAAAGAGACCGTCTTGGATGAGATTCCTAAAGACGAACTTATCCAGATTCTGGCGGATCATGTACCGGACAAATACGGGCAGTCCGTCCGCTACTATGGCTTGCTAGCGCCGCGTTCCCGGAGTTGCGTTTTCACAAGCCTGCTTAAGTTGCTGGGTAAAATGCGCCACCCTCGTCCTCGACGTTTATCATGGGCTGAGATGATCAGCCGGTACTTTAAGAGAAATCCTTTGATCGATAATCGCGGTCAACCGATGCATTATGTTGGTTGGCACTGTCCAGTTGCAGCGTAGGCTGCGGCTTCCAGATATCTCGAATAAAAGACTTGATCTCCCTCTTACGTACACACACATGGCCATGCCACGCCCACTTGTGCACATTCCGAACTGCATTGAACGACATCTCTTCCTGTAAATCCACTGCTTTCTCATTGGAACTGAACTTCTTTTTGCACATGTATGAACTGAATTTTTGTTTCCCCTATAGATAGATTTAAGGTAGTGAGCTAATCTGTTCGAACACTTGAGGTCATACCCGGCAAAATCTCGATACATCGGGCAAGTCTCAGGGTTTCGACCAGGATGTCGCCGGAGTTCCTGGCCCTACTCCCAGATCTGGACCGGAGTGGTCAACCGTCTGCCGGGATTATTTCAGACTGCGCCCCCTTGCCTGTTTACGAGACACTCAATAAGCTGCCCAAGAAGCGCGATGAATCAGTGACTTAGCCAGGGGGAGCAGCAACCTTTTTGAACGCCGTGCTTCCTCTTGCGAATCACCCGGATTTACCACCATCCCATTTCGAACACGAAGGGGCGTGCGGGCAACTGATCGAAGTACATAATTCTTTTGGTATTTCGTTGCACGCCGTGATGCTTTGAAGCTCAAAACCCACGAACCGGAAGAGTTCAGCAGATTTTAAGTCCCCCTCTCAATTCCCCGAACCCACCTAAGCCTCATGATCAGCGGCTTCTCTGAGACCTGCAACTTTTGAACGGTAAGGATCGGTAGGCTCCAATAAAGGGCTGGTCGGTCACAAGTCACACTTTTTCCTCGCGTGAACTGCGGAGCGCTAGGCCCGGGTTGGACGCCTCGTAATGTCGCCCATACGTTTCGTTTCCTACAGCTAAGGATGCGGGATAAGCGAACTTTTCTGCGCTTGCGGCAGCCGCGAACTGCCGAGAAGGAAGCCAGGAATCTCATGCAGGGACAGCACGTGGTCCACTGCACCTGCCGTGATGGCCTGCTTGGGCATGCCAAACACTACCGACGTGCTTTCGTCCTGAGCTATGGTGCAAGCGCCGGCGCGTCGCATTTCCAGTAATCCAAGTGCGCCGTCGCTGCCCATTCCTGTCAGGATTACACCAATAGCATTGGAGCCAACCGACTGCGCCATCGATCGGAACAGAACATCCACGCTGGGTCGATGACGGCATACCAGCGGCCCGTTGTTGACCTGGAGGACACGGTGTCCGCCAACCCAGTGCACAGATGTATGCCGGTTTCCGGGCGCAATGAACGCGCATCCGGGTGTCAACCGGTCGCCGTCCGCGGCTTCTTTCACGCTTATCCGGCAAATCGTATTTAACCGGTCGGCAAAGGCTGCCGTGAAGACCTCCGGCATGTGTTGCACGATCACGATTGGCGGAGAGTCAGGCGGCATAGCGGTCAAGATGTCGGAAAGCGCTTCGGTGCCGCCGGTTGAGGCGCCGATCGCAATGATCCTGTTGATGGGCCTGGCAAAGTGACGGAGGGCCTTGCCAGGGGGCGTGATCGCAGGAGTTGCTGGTGGCGGCAGCAGCCCACGGGCGCGTACACGGGCCTGAGATGCAGAGCGCACCATATCGATTAACGTCACGGCTGACTCGTGCAAAAATCCGTCCACTCCCAGCTTAGGCTTGGTCACAATTCCGACTGCGCCGAGATCCAGTGCGCGCAATGCGGCATCAGTGCCGTGCGCCGCCACACTGGAGCAGATCAGCGTCGGTACCGGATCTTCCGCCATTATGTTGCGCAAGAACGTCAACCCATCCATGCGTGGCATCTCCAGATCCAACAGCAGCACATCCGGACGGACTTGTTTCATTTTGTTGAGGGCGATGAGGGGATCGGCTGCCACGCTTACCTCAATGTCGTCCTCCTGCGTAAGGACGGCGTGCATCACTTGCCGCACCACGGCGGAGTCGTCAACTACCAGAACTTGAATACGATCGCCTTTTTTACGATGTTGCATCGCACTGCGCTCCTGCCCCGGGCGTGTACACAGTTGGAATGACGGCGCGAATTTCACTGCCCATGGCATACAAGCCTTCAGCATGACCGACGAAGAGATACCCGTCGCGCGACAGATACTTCAGCAGATGACGTATGATTCTTTCCCGGCTATGCGCGTCAAAGTAAATGAGCACGTTCCGGCAAAAGATGAGATCAAATGGGCCATCAACCGGGTACTTGGCGTCGTTAAGGTTCAGGCGAGAAAATCGAGCCAGGGCCCGAATCTCAGAGCCCGCCTTGAGCTTACCGGCCTGTTCTCCGATTCCTTTCAGCATGAAGCGTTTCAGGTATGCGTCCGGAATTTCACGTGCTGTTTCAATGGGCCAGACGGCTTGCTCGGCAATGTTCAACACTCGCGTGGAAAGATCAGTTGCGATAATTCTGATGTCCCATCCGCTCGCCGCCGGAAAATGGTCCAGCAGAGTCATCGCGAGAGAATACGGCTCCTGCCCGGTGGAGCAGCCTGCGCTCCATACGCGAATGTTGCGCGTTTTCTGCCCGCGGGCCGCATCCCTGCTCCACCTGGGAAAAATGTCAGCATTGAGAAGTTCAAAATGCTTCGGTTCGCGGAAGAAATGAGTCTCATTCGTGGAAATTGCATCCAGCATCTGAATACGCTCTTCCGGCATTTCTGTCAGCAATTGGTAATAATCTCTGAATGATTGCAGGTGATGGAAACGCAGACGTTTGGCAAGACGTCCGACCAGCAGCGGCACCTTCGCCTGTGACAGCCAAATTCCGGATTCGCGATAAATCAATTCCTGGAAGCGCCGGAACTCTATTTCGCTAATTTGGCGAGACACAGGATCGAATGGCGACATGAGCCCTTGTGTTGCAGCCGGGCCACTCAGCTCATGCATCCTCTCCCCGGCGGATTCCGCAGTTGCCGGGACGCCTGCGAGATTCGAAATATCACCGCTCAATGGCGGAACTCCTCTCTGCTTCTTTGCTTCATAGCGGGCAGATACGCGACGTGCTCGTTCGCTGCCGAAGAGGCCTTGCTGCTTCATTCGCCAAGATACTTGTGCAGCAGGGTCATCAGCCTGTTTTCATTGACAGGCTTGGTCAGGAAGTCATTGCAGCCGCTCCCATACGCTTGCTCCACCATGGCTTCCTCGCCGCGCGTCGTCAGCAGGATGACCGGAATTTGCCTGGTTTCCTGCTGCTCTTTGAGCGCGCGGCAGGCCTCCAGGCCGCCCATGCGCGGCATCACCACGTCCATGAGAATCAAGTCGGGTTTATGTGCTAGCGCCACCTCAATGCCCTCCCTGCCATCAGACGCGCTGATCAGTTCGTAATTACTTCTCTTGCCGAGAATCATGCGACTGCTCAGCCGCGACGTGGGAGAGTCATCTACCAATAGAATTTTTTTCGTCATCGGTATTCTCGCGTTCGGTTGCTATCACAATTCAGTTGGCTGCTGAACCTCTTGTGGCTGTTCCAGAGCAGCCGGCAGGGCGTCACCGGGGTCGCCGGTTTCACCTGCGGTTTGCGCCGCTGCTGACGTCAGCAACTCTGGAACTTCACTCAGGCTGAGCAGTTCGTCCGTCGAAAGAACTTTCTCGACGTCCAGGATCAATGCGAACTTCTTGCCCAATTCCGCCACGCCGAGCAGGTAATCGACTCGAACGCGCGTACCGAACGAAGGCGGTTCCTGTACCTCGTCACGGGAAAGGCCAATCACCTGGCTTACGGAATCAGTAATGACGCCAACAGTCGTGCTCTGGTCCTCAAAACAGCCTTCAAGGATGACGATGCAGGTGGTCTTCGTGACCGGGCGCTCCTCCATGCCGAATTTGACGGCCAAATCCACGACTGGAACTACGGCTCCGCGGAGGTTGATCACACCGCGGATCCAGTTCGGCGTCTTCGGCACGATCGTGATTGTGTCGTATTCGATGATCTCCTTTACCCTTGCAATCGTGAGGGCGTACTCCTCGCCCGCAAGCAGGAAAGTGAGATATTGCTGTTGTTCTACTGGCTCTCGCGTCGTTTCCATCTCACACTCCTAGAAATGAGTAAAATGCGCTTCCACCGAGGTGTCGCGTGGCTTGCCATTCGGTTTGCCGTTGGACTTGTCACCGGAACGGGTAAGTCCAGTCTGGAATGAGTCATGGATCGCAGGGGCCGGCATATGCCGCAGCAACGGACCCACGGAACTTTCGTTGCGGTCCACTTTGAAGAAGCTTATTAGCTGCTGCAGGGCTGCCGCTTGCGATGAGAGTTCCTCAGCAGTGCTGGTAAGTTCCTCGGCGGAGGAGGCATTGCGTTGCGTGACCTGGTCCACCTGGCCCATGGCCTTATTGATCTGATTCACACCGGAAGACTGCTCGCGCGATGCGGCTGCGACCTCCTGTACGAGCTCGGCAGTCTTCTTGATGGCTGGAACCAGGTCGCCGAGGAGCTTCCCTGACCGCTCCGCCACCTTCACGCTTTCAACAGCCAGGGCGCTGATTTCTTTTGCCGCAAGTTGACTGCGCTCGGCAAGCCTGCGGACCTCGGTAGCGACCACGGCGAAGCCCTTGCCGTGTTCTCCGGCCCGGGCCGCTTCGATGGCGGCGTTCAAGGCGAGCAAGTTGGTCTGGTACGCAATCTCGTCAACAATGTTCACTTTTTCGGTAATGAATTTCATCGCTTCCGCAGTCTGGTTCACCACGCTGCCGCTTTCTTCGGCGTCACGCGCACCTTTGCTCGCCACCTGCTCCATCTGCCGGCTGTTTTCGGAGTTTTGCGTAATTGAGGCGCTCATCTCTTCCAGGCTGGAGGTCGTCTCTTCCACGGACGCAGCCTGTTCGCTTGTGCCTTGCGCCAACAAGGACGAGGAAGAAGCCACTTGCTGCGCTGCGGCTGCGATGGCGCCGGATCCTGCGCGCACCTGCGATACGATATCCGCTATTTTTGCCACAAAGCGGTTGAATTGCCGGGCAACTTCACCCAGCTCGTCGCGAGACGCATCGTTCAACCTCCGCGTCAGATCGCCGCCGCCTTCCGCGATCTCCGCCAACATGCTTATCAGGCTGTTCAATGCAGTCGTGATGCCTCGGCCAATTGACACGGCAATGGTGGCCCCAACCACGACAGCAGCAAGAATAAATACCACGAGAATGACGAGCGCAGAGCTTGCTTCGCTGTGGACTTGCTTCTGCTTGACATCACCGAGACTGTTTTGCATCTCGATCAGGCTCGCTAAGGACTTCACGGCAGCGGCTGCAAACGGGGTGGTTGTCGCAGCCCTGTAGGTGGCCGCCTCATCGAGCTTCCCGGCATCGAGAAGGTTGAACCAATGCGGCCGCGCGTCAAGATACTTGCCATACCAGTCGTCCCAATCCTTCAGCCCTTGCAGTTCCGCTTGCGTACGGTTTCCAGAGCGATATGCTTTAAGATTGTCGTCGACCAGTTTGACCCACTTGCCCTCATCGCTGCGGATGCGGGCACGTTCATCGGGCTGCGCGGTGATGTAATTGGCGATTCCGAAGCGGAGCTGCCACAGGCCGCGTTCCGCATTTGATAGCTGCACCGACGATTGCAGGTTGTCGGCATAGAGACCTTCGAATTCCATTGACATAGTCCGGGTATAGTTCCAACCCACCACGCCCACACACGCCATCAGGAACAGCACAATGCCGAAGCCGAGGGCCAATCTTCTTCCAATAGAAATATTCTTGAACATCACCTTCTCCTGTTTATCTGCTTCTTTTGCTTCATTACGGCTGGCCTATGGAAGCCAGCTTTGCTGGTTGTGATTGAAAATCCCGCAACACGGTGGGCACATCCAAGATCAGGGCCACGCGGCCATTGCCAAGAATCGCGGAACCGGATATGCCCGGGACATTCTTGAATATCGGGGGCAGGGGCTTGATTACAGTCTGCGTTGTACCGTAGAGATCTTCCACCGCCAAACCGGCGCGGCGCGAATCATGTTGCACTACGATGACGTTCTGGCGTGGAGCGCGTTTGCCGGTAAAGCCAAAGTGGTCCTTCAGGCAAACGTAAGGGAGAGCTTCGCCTCGCAACCGCATCACGCCCGCTTTTTGTGCCGTACTATGTTCATCCGGCGGCAGCTCGACGCACTCAATCACCTGGTCGACAGGGATAACACAGGTCTCGTCGCCGACGCCGACGCCGAACCCGTCGATCATTGCGAGCGTTAGCGGGAGACAAATGTGAACGGTTGTCCCGACTCCGGGGCGGCTACCAACATAGACGCTGCCACGCAAACACTCGACATTGCGCCGGATCACATCCATGCCAACACCACGGCCTGAGAGGTCGCTGACTTCAGTGGCGGTGGAAAATCCGGATTCAAAAATCAACTGCCATACGTCATGATCTGAGAGTCTTTCCGGATCTGCGACGAGCCCCCGCTTGCGCGCGAGCGCGACGATTTTCTGACGGTCCAGGCCGGCTCCGTCGTCGCTGACCTCGATCATGATGCTACCGGCGGCGTGCATCGCCTTGACGGTTACGGCTCCAATGGGCAACTTACCCTGCGCCCGGCGAACGTCAGGAGGCTCGATTCCGTGATCGATGGCGTTCCGAACCATGTGGAGGAGAGGATCCTTCAGGTGCTCGACGACCGAGGTGTCCACCTCGACGTCCTCACCTTCGATATGAAGCTGCGCCATTTTTCCGTGCGACTTCGCAAGATCGTGGACCGTCCGCGCGTAGTGGCGCAGAAGAGGGCCCACCGGAACCATGCGGGTTTTGACCACCATCTCCTGCAACTCTGAATGGAGCGCGTCAACAAATCGATGGGCCTCGCGGATCTCGTCAATGTTGACGTGCTCCTTGTCTACCAGCAGTTGAGCCATCCGTCCGCGTGCGATCGTGATCTCCCCTGTGAGATCCAGCAGCCGGTCGAGCTTGCCAACATCCACCCGCAGCGTCCGACTCGCTTCCCTGGCGGCGGGAGCAGCAGCACTTAGAGGAACGTCTGTGACGTTCGGCCCGGCATCAGCAGCTCCACCGGGCTGTGCGGTGGTGCTGCCCGTTTTCTTCAACTGGTCCAGGATGCTCTTCAGCACTGCTTCCGCATTAGGCCCGATTTCATCGCTGCCTTCGCCCGCGGCAATGGCCATTTCCCGCAGTACGTCGACGGACGCAAGCAGTACGCTGGAGATGTCGCGGGTTACTTCAAGCTTGCGGGTCCGAACAGCGTCGAGCAAATCTTCAAGAGTGTGGGCGAAAGCAAGCAGACTCTGCAGTTCCAAGAGGGCTGCGTTGCCCTTTGCGGTATGGACAACCCGGAATATCGCCTGGATGAGTTCTTCACTGTCCGGTTGTGTTTCCAGCTCCAGGACGGATTGCTCCATCTCCGCCAGGCTCTCTTCTGACTCGACGAGAAAACTTTTTAGAATGAGGTCACGCTGAAGTTCCATCTCAGTTCCCCACCACTGCAACAGTTGTTTGGCCTGAATTCGTCCACATTCTTACCTTCCGCCCCAATTCACCACCGGTGTCGTTTGCCAGTACCGGGATGGAGTGGCGGGACAGAATCTCAAGCGCGATCGTCGCGTTGCGACTTCCGATATGATCGCCGCCTTTTTCGCGCAAGCTCTGGAACATGCAGGCACCGCCGAAGATCTTTGCCTTCAGATTCGCTGTCTTGCAGCCCAGACTATTGAGTTGCTCGATCAATGCGGCGATTGCGATGTCTCCGTAGCGCGACGTGCGCTGCCCGTCGCCGCTCCACAACGGCAACATGAAGTGCGTGGCTCCTCCTATCGCCATCTGCTGCTCAAACAGGCACACGCCCACACACGAGCCCAAAATCATGCTGAGGATCATCGGTTCGGGTGAAGCGTGTGTTTGTCCCGCATGAAGGTAGACTTCCGGCAAGGCGAGTGAGTGGTCAGATGGGGGCGCAATTGCGTCCTGCCGGTGATGGCTTTGGCTCAGTAGCATGTCCGCGTTCCAATCCATAAAGTTCCTCATCAAGGTTGCTCAGGCACTGAATAAGCAGGCGCCTGAATACATCGATAACAATTGCAGTAATTCGTAGTCAGCGGCGTCAAAGCCAGTCCGTTGCGGTAGCAATTTATAAAAAATAAGTGCTCCGCGCGGTTCCGATTTATGCCAAACAGGGACAAAAGCGATAATCCCGAGCTCTGACCACAATGCGTTCCCGCATCTGCTCGCATTCACGATTGTGATTTGGCCCCGCCCGACCTCGGCGGCAATTTGTTCCGCTCTTGCCATCAAAGCCTCCGCGCGATGCTCAGTGAGTCCCGACGACGCGAGAACTGACAAGCGGCCGTCTTCCTGAAGCGTGACGACCGCCATCTCTTCGCAAGCCATGAGGTTAGAACCTATCTCCAGCAATGCCTGCAACACGTCATGCTCATGGACCGCGATCCTTAGTCTTTCGCTGGCGGTGTAGAGTTTCAACCAGACGGTATGCGTCTGGTCTCCAGGGGCGGTCTCAAGACAGCCATTCAGGCAACAGGCCGCACATCGATCGAGCGCCTGCTCCAGCCCGATGTCACCGTCATTGCCGGGGATTTGCGGGCATATTCTGTCGGAGCTGCATTCTTCCATCATCTACTCTGCCTTCTCGGCCTCGAGATAGGCGTTCACCATCTCGAGCAGTTCGCGCCCATTGATGGGCTTAGTCAAGTAATCATTGCAGCCGCTGGCAAAGCCGATCTCAACATTGGCGGGTTCACCGCGGCTGGTCACCAGGATGATCGGCACACGCCGAAGTTTCTCAAGCTTGCGCATCTCGCGGCACGCATCAAAGCCGTCCATCTTTGGCATGACCACATCCATCAGGATCAAATCAGGCTCTTCGGCGAGAGCCTTTTGAATCGCCTCCTGGCCATCCCGTGCCGTGACCAGGTTGTACTTTGTATATCTGTCGAACAGCATCTGCTCCATCAACAGCGTGGTGCTGGAATCGTCGACCAGAAGGATTTTTGGATTCATAGTCCTCAACCATCAACTCTCAAATTCAACCAGCGCGGTACTTGCAGCCGGCGCTAGAACGCAAACTCCATGCCGTGATCCAGCCTCTCCGGCGGGATGACTCCCTGTTTGTTCCACAAAAACTCCAGGGATGGACCGTGAAACGCCAGCCTCCAGGAGGTTATGCGCATTGATTTGGCCTTGCGCGGTGACCGAACGTACGTCAGCCCACCGTTGTCGTCATGAGCTGCGGTGACAGACGTATCTAGATTGGAGTTTTTCCGGGTCTCAACGCGTGACGGGATGACAGTCGCTTCCCGCTGGACTTGCACCTGGGCATGGGCGGAAGAAAGCAGCCGCAACGCCGCGCAATTCGCTGCCGCAAACAGGCGCAACGCAAATGCACTTGCCCCTTTGCTCTCTATGAGGGATTTCTGGCCCATCAACTTCTCCTGGCGAGACCGTCTACCTACCCGTTACACACGCGCAAATAATCCGGAAGCACGAATGTGCAGACATCCACGTTGAATGACAAATTGCGACAACATCTCACGCCGAGATATCTCCGGTCTTTCCGAGCACGCAAGAGGCAGACCTCGGCACTGCAATCGCTAATCGCAGCGGTTGCTTGTGAAAATAGGTTCTATCGCAATCTTGGCAATGTTTCCGTGAAAGTCACGAGCCATTTCGCGTTCTCCTGCGCGAAATGAATGCCTGAACGGGCTGGCTTCACTTCTAACTGCACTGCGGCGCAATGTAGACCATTTCGGAACGGCGGCAAAGTTACGATGGTACCGATTTTGTGATGCTCGTCACTGCATTTATGAAAAATGCGGGGGCTTACCATACGCGCCGGTTTGCTCTTAAGCTCCTTGTGCCCAGGAAGATTTACAGCCCCGCGGATCACAATCTCAGCGGTGATACCCTTGGCCTTAGTCTTCGGGTTCGCTGGTTGCCCGCCGTTCGGTCTATTCTTGCTCCTTGTTCTTCCACTCCGGCAAGCCGACTTTATTCCCTGGGCAAAGCATGAGGTGTTCCGACCTCAGGCCATGGGTGATGGACTGCTTGATTCGCTGCGGGATGCCCACTCCCTGCGCATTCAGGTCGCGGACCAGTTCATGCCGGTCGATTGGTTCGCCGACACTTTGCAGGCGTGTGATGATCGCGTCCAGAATCTGCGGACGTAGGACGAACCGCAGTTCCGGGTCAACGTCTTTCACAATCTCCTGCCATCGCGTCTGCGAATAACCTAGGCTAATGAGGGCCAGCCGGCAGCGCTCGGCTCGCTGGAGAGCATTGCGAAGATCGAGTAGCAGTGCCCCGACGTTGGACGCTAAGGGAGGGTTTCCGCTCCCCAAAGAAACTTCTGGCTCTTTCCGTCTTTCTCTAACCATTTCCTCTCACAAGGCCGCTCGAAGCACACCAAAGCTGGAGCCTGGGACCGCGAGTTGGTATAGCAGCCCGGCCTCAATGCGGAATTGCTCATAATTGGCAATGATGTGAATAGCAACGTCTCGCCACCTTTCCGGATCGCCAAAAGATTCCGGAATTTCCGAGCAAAGTTTCTTGAGATGCATTGCCCTCGTTTTCACTCGGTCGACGGCCCTGAGAACCTTCCGGTCTGCTGACAAATCGCACGCAAGTGCATCTATGACCTCATCCAGATTGCGCACCATGAGCCGGACACAGTCTTTGAATTCCGTCCAATCCCGGCATTCTGACAGTTCCAGGTGGTAGACCCTGACTACCAGATCATCCAGCGGTGTATCGCGGGCTATCGTTAGGGGTGTCATACTGTCTTGCCCCCTTCGGTGCCCAGGCTTGCTTCAATTCTGGCAAAAGCCGCTTCTATCTTCAGCAGGTCTGCCTCCGTGAGCTCGCGCGTGCCCCAGGGCGAAAGAACGACCACGATCCATGCCGCGACCGCAACAACATTGGCAATTTGGATGATCTGGCGTACTTGCAGTACCACGGCTAAAGGATAGTGCCACGCAATTGCTTTTGCCGCACCTTGTACGAGTACAGAAAACCGAGGCTAGACGCGATCCCAGCCAATAACCGCGACCAGGAAAGTCCAAGGTAGCGTGAGTATATGGCGATAAAGAAAAAAGCCACGGCAACACTCAACTGGGATCCAAGTTCAATTCTATTTTCAATGAAACGAAGGGGCCACAGTCCAGCGAACGCAACGACCCCGCTGATGGCGACGAGTAATAACGCACCAGCCTTTTCTCTTTGCGGCACATTGAGCCCCGGCAGCACGCGGCGTCCGCATTCAATCAGGGTCAGGAAGGTCAGCACCGATATGCTATGGCTGGTCACATAGAAAACGTAGTAGTAGACTTCATAGCTCGCCGAATAGGCGATGGCGAGAAGCAGAACGCTCTCAAACGCAGCCGCGAACGAATATAGTGAAAACCACCGCAGCCTTTGATGAAGGCGTTTCTTACAGATCGAGAGGCAAAGAAAGAGCCTGCCGGCGATCAGAACAATCCAAATCGCCAGATCCGCACTGCTTATATAGTCTTTCATTGGGCCACAGAACTGCCTTTCTTTCTGCGACCCGCATCATCGGGCGCGCAGCTATTTTCTTATCTGGCAGGGAATCCCAGGTCGACAGATCGGAATTGGGCCGCCATCAAACGTCTTCGTTCCATCCTTGCAAGGAACGCCGGGCCGACAGAGCGGATCTGGGCCGCTGGACGGTACCGGTTGCTCAACCGAGCAGGGTTTACCTGGTCTGCAAAGCGGCTCTGGGCCGCCATCAAACATCTTCGTTCCAATCTGACAAGGCCTTCCAGGCAAGCAGATCGGCTCTGGACCGCCATCCAGTGCCGCCACTCCGAACGCCGTTCCCAGCACTACAACCACAATCCCCAGCATGATCTTCGCTTTCACGTGCCTCTCCAGGGCCGCAGTAGCGGCTTGGCACGGATTCTAAGCGAAGATCAGCCCCGCAAGGCCCTCAAAATACCCATCCTGTATGCCACAATCTGAGGTCATTTCGGTAAATGCCCCAGAATAATTAATGCTTTCGGAACGTGAGCCGAATAGCCGCATAAACACTGCACCAAATTGCGTTTTTGACTGGTTTTGAGCTGCAAAAAATCTTTTCAATCGCCGCAAAATCAATATGATTTAGATGGCTCAGTGCTTGCTGGACGAACTGCTGCTCTGGGCCAATACAATCAGGGGCCCATTCCTGTTGTGAGGAAGGGGTGCACAAGGATGTGAGAACTGCCATGCGGTATCAACATCCTGAACTGGACATCGTGCGTGAAGCGCTGAATGCTCCGCGAACGATGATGGTTCAGTGATGTTACGGCACACTACGATTTGCGCCGGAACCAAAAACTGGATAACTTGTTGATTTTATGGCGCGCCCTGAGAGATTCGAACTCCCGGCCTTCTGATTCGTAGTCAGACGCTCTATCCAGCTGAGCTAAGGGCGCGCAAACGTGCGAGCAGCACTTCCACCATTCTAACAAAGCCCTTCAAATCTGTCCTGCGTTGCCGGAAGCAAGCCAGGCAAAATTCAAATTTCAAATTTAAGGGCCCAGAATTTACAATCGGCGGAATGCTCACAAGCTGGCATACGGTTCTGGAGATTGCGCTCCGCACCTCGGCGGTCTATGCCCTGGTGCTTATCGGGATTCGCCTGACGGGCAAACGCGAAGTGGGCCAGATGACGCCGTTTGATCTGACTCTTCTTCTCCTGCTTAGTAATTCGGTGCAAAATGCCATGACAGGGTCGGACACTTCGCTCATGGGCGGCGCCACGGCGGCTCTAGTATTGCTCTCACTGAACTTTCTGCTGGCGGAAATTTCAGGGATGAACCGGCGTTTCCGCAAGATGATCCAGGGATCGCCGACTCTCTTAATTCACAATGGCCAGTGCATCATTCCCCACATGGCAAAGGAACACATCTCCATGGATGAACTTGAGCGGGCCCTGCGCGAGCACGGTGTGGCCTGCGCCGGAGACGCAGCCCTTGCCGTGCTGGAAGTGGATGGCTCCATTAGCGTTTTGAAATATGACGACGTCCCGGACCAGGCCCGGCCACAAAAGCGGCTCAAATTTCTTCATCGGAATTGACCGGCCACGGAATTGACCGGCCACATGAGCAAGACGAAATCAGGCTCGTCGACCGGCACCATCTATCGACTCCTGAAATTTATAACTGAGATGAGACCATGAACATAGAAGAGATCAAAGAAGGCGCAGAGCACGCTCATGAACACGGGGAGAAGCCACTCGGGCTGACCATGGCGGTTGTCGCGGTGTTACTGGCCATGGCGACTTTGCTCGGCCATCGCGCGCACACTGAAGAGGTGGTCCTACAGGGCGAGCGCAACACGCAGTGGGTCAACTTTGACACCAAGCGAATGCAGAGGACACTGCATGAAGACTTTGCGATTCTCAGCGCGTCATTGCCGGGGGCGCAGGAGAAGGCCGCTGAGTTTAAAGAAAAAGCGAGGCTTGAGCGCGAAGGAGAGCCTGGCAAAGATGGGGCGCCCGCCAAAGAAGGCACGGACAAGATTCGCGAAAGGGCGCTTGAACTGGACGCAGAAATGAAGCTTACACAGCGCCGGGCCAATTATTATGATGGCGCAGAGCTGTTCCTGGAAATATCCATTGTCCTTTGCTCGATTGCGCTGCTGGCGGAGATGAAGCTCTTCTGGAAGCTGTCATTCATCACCACTTTCATCGGGATTGGCATTGTACTGTGGGGATTTCTTCTCCATTAAGAACGTCCAGATCTCGACCAATGTCCGAGCTGCCCAAAATCTATCTGGCTACATCCAATGCGGGCAAGGTGCGCGAATTTCGTGAAGCCGCCCAGGCTCTGGCCATCACTCTGGCCCCTCTGCCTGGGCTTGCAGCCTTGCCGCCCGCAATTGAGAATGGCGCCACGTTCGCGGAAAACGCCAGGATCAAGGCCGAGTATTACAGCCGCTTTGCGCCTGGAGAAATCGTATTGGCGGAAGACTCAGGCCTCGCTGTTGATGCCCTGGACGGTGCGCCGGGCGTTTATTCAGCCCGCTATGCTGCGGTCCTTCATTCGGGGGTTGCGTCTCACGAAAACTCTGATGATGATGCCAATAATCTCGCACTCGTGAAACAGCTAAAACAACTGC
Organism: Terriglobia bacterium; assembly: GCA_020072585.1. Taxonomy (GTDB): domain Bacteria; phylum Acidobacteriota; class Terriglobia; order Terriglobales; family Acidobacteriaceae; genus Angelobacter. Next base: position 14,914 of record JAIQGL010000034.1, read on the forward strand.
ATGGCAAAAACTTTACCGGCAGGTATATATGCGTGATTGCTTTGGCGCGCGACGGCCAAATCCTGGCAACTTTTACAGGCGAGGCCCATGGCGAAATGCTCACCGTCCCGCGCGGTCATCAGGGGTTTGGATACGATCCGTTTTTCTATTTCCCTGCCCTCGGCAAAACATTTGCTGAACTCTCACTGGAACAAAAACGCGAGCACAGCCATCGCGGCAAGGCGATACGTCATATGCTGGATTGGTATTCACAACGGACGAAATCGGGCGCATGATACCGCTTCAACGCAACCACCACTGAACGGCGGTCATCTGACCATATCTGTGGCTTCCTTCTTGATCTTCTTCAAATCCGCCTGCCATTGGGTCCCATCTTTAAATTGCAGTTCAGCAATATAAAACATGATGCCTGTGGGATGTTTAGCCAGGTCTGCTTTAACAGATGCTCCCTGCCCGGTGATGTCAAACTCTGTGGCTGTATCCACAGTCTCCGGTACAGCTATAGCATCGCCCTTGGTCATCCTGACGTCATCCTTCTTCACGGCTGCCCAGCCCAGGCGATAGCTTTGGATTCTTTGATGGCTCTTATTTTCCAGGTGCGCGTCCAAAAGAAGATTGTCTGCTCCAAAGGAAGCCTGGACAATGTGGACGGGATCGTCTGCCTGCCGCGCAAAAAGCATCAGGGTTTCCTGGATATTGCTTTGAGATAGAGCTGGTGAGAGCCCAACCATGGAGGATTGCGTCGCAAGGACGATAATTGCACAAAAGATGCAGGCCAATGATCTCTTCACAACATTCACCTCTCAACCGCCAGGGTGATGTCCACGGCCGCACAATCGGGCCATGGCTTGCGCCCTGCACATTTCCGTACCGCCCGCATCCTTACACCATGGCAGGAATTTCTCAAGCAGAAAGTTAAGGTTCGGTCTAACGAACCGGTATAAATTAGGCGTTGCGCTGCTCTGCAAATCCAAGTAAATTCAAGGTTCTCTCATGGCAAAACGGCCTTCACAAGCGGCTGCACGGTCAGCAAATGGGACTTCCGATAAGTACCAGCGCATCCTGGATGCAGCCATCGAAGTCATTGCTGAGCACGGTTTTTTTCACTCCCGCGTGGCGGAAATTGCCGACCGTGCCGGGGTGGCCGATGGCACGATCTATCTTTATTTCAAGAATAAAGACGAACTGCTGATGGCGGCCATTGACTCGGCTTTTCACCGGTTTATCCAGCGAGCGCGGAGTTCCCTGGACCAGGTCCAGGACCCCAGAGAAAAGCTGCGCCGCATGGCTTTCCTGCACCTGGAGGCGCTGGGCTCAAACCGCAGCCTGGCCATCGTCTTCCAGACCGAGTTGCGCCATAGCGCTAAATTCCTTGGCCAGTTTTCGCATAACCTGCTGGTGGAATACTTTGACGTGATCAAAAGCGTCCTGCGCGAGGGCCAGGAGGCGGGCGTGTTCCGTGCCGATATCTCCATCACAATTGCCGCCCATTGCTTCTTTGGCGCTGTTGATGAGATAGTAACTACTTGGATCCTTTCGGATCGCGACCGTGATCACGATTATCACCTCTCCAGCCTTACAGATTCGGTCGTGGCCATAGTCCTTAAAGGAGTAGAAACGGGCTCTTAAGTATGGAAACCAGGACGCTGGTTGACATTTTTTTTGCTTCTGTCGCGCATGACGTGCAGCGTCACATCATGTTCAAGCAAGAAGCGGACTGGCGAATCATCTCCTCACGCCAGCTCTACGGATATGTCGTCAGACTCGCCTACACCCTGAAACAATGGGGTATCCACAAGGGGGACCGCGTTGCTATTCTGGCTGAAAATCGCCCGGAGTGGATGATTGCTGACTTCGCCTGCATGAACAGCGGCATCGTGGACGTGCCCATCTATGCCACGCTGACCGCTGACCAGACCCTCTTTCTCCTGCAAAATTCCCGTGCCAGGGTCATTTTTGTTTCCACTCTGGAGCAGCTGCGGAAGGTCCAGTCTATTCAGGCAAAGACGTCATTGGAAAAAATCGTCGTCATGGACGATATCGCCGAAGTGAACGTGATTCCCATGTGGCCTTTGATCAATGGAGCGTCCACTGACCCGGACCCGGAGTTTGATGAGCAGGCACACCAGATACAGCCTGAAGACCTGGCCACCCTGATTTACACTTCAGGAACAACCGGCAACTCCAAAGGTGTAATGCTCACCCACGGCAACCTGACCACATGCGCCATCATGGCCAGCAAGCAGGCGGAGTGGGAACCGGGTGACGTGTACCTGTCATTCCTGCCTTTGTCGCATGTGACGGCGCGGCACGTGGACTACGTTTGCTATTTTGATGGCGTAACCATCGTTTATTGTGCCATCTTTGACCAGCTCGCGCAGATGTTGCAGGAGGCCAAACCCACCATCATCGTTGCCGTCCCGCGTGTGTATGAAAAGGTCCGCCAGGAAGCCGAGCGCCGCGCCGGCCATGGCCTGAAGCGAAAAATATTTGACTGGGCCTTGCATGTGGGAGAAAAACACATGAAGGAAATCGCCAGCGGAGTAACTCCCAGCAACATGTCGTGGAAACTGGCGAACCGGCTCGTCTTTTCCAGAATCAATCAGGGCTTCGGTGGCAGAAGCAGGGCGTATTTTTCCGGAGGCGCGCCGCTGGGAAAGGACATGGCTGAATGGTTCTGCGCCATGGGAATTCCCATCATGGAAGGTTATGGCCTCACGGAAACCTCGCCGACACTCTCCGTGAACCGGCGTGGCGCGTTCAAGATTGGGTCTGTGGGCAAAGTCAACGATGGCGTGCAGCTCAAGATTGCTGAAGATGGCGAGATCCTGGTGAAAGGCCCCACTGTTTTCAAAGGCTATTGGGAGCTGCCGGAAGAAACAAACGCATCGTTTGTCGATGGCTGGTTCAAAACCGGTGATATCGGCGAACTGGATAGTGAGGGCTTCCTTAGTATTACTGATCGCAAGAAAGACCTGATCAAGACTTCCGGCGGAAAATTCATCGCGCCTCAGCCGATTGAGAATGCCCTGAAAGCTAACGTCCTGATTGCTCAAGCCGCGGTGCTCGGTGACAAACGCAAATATGCTTCTGTCATCATCTCTCCACATTTTCCTGTGCTGGAAGACTGGGCGCGCGCCAATGGAGTGCCCTTTGCTTCGCACCAGGAGCTGGTAGCAACCGCGAAGGTACGTGAGCTGTATAAAGGCATTGTTGAAGATTTAAACAAAAGGCTGGCGCACTTTGAAACGCTCAAAAAGATTGTGATCGTCCCGGATGAATTTACCGTGGCTACAGGAGAAATTACCCCCACGCTGAAACTCAAGCGCCGCGTGATTGAAGCTAAATACAAACAGCAGATTGACGAACTTTACCAGGAGCCGCATCCTATTGAGACCGCGCCAGTAGGTTAGGCGCCCCGCAATTTATTCTGGAGAACAATCAAAAATAATTGAGGCGTTCGCATTTCATCAATGCAGAACGCCTCTCGTGTTCCAAGGCTCATGCCCAGGCCGTCTTTTGGCGACCATCGCCATTAGGCCAAAGATCAGAACTTATAGTTAGCACCAAAGCGGAAGAAATTTGCGCTGGAAGTATTCCACGTATAGGCAATCTGGAATGGAGGAGCGGATGGCGGAAATGGAGGAGCCGGGTTGGCCGTGAAGCTCTGCTGGCCGCCCACGTCATAGCGCAGATATTCTCCCTTCAGGCTAAATCCGCCGCCGATAGCAACTTCAGCGCCGCCTCCGGCCACCCACCCCTTCTGGGTTTTGCTGAAGTTGGCAGGATATGTTTCGGTGCCGACCGGATGGAAATCAGTGTTGGCGGTATAACCGATATGTGCGATCGCCAGACCGCCGGTGCCGTACAGCAAGAAATGCCCAAATGCGAACCCGAAGCGCGGACGCACGGTGGAAATGGCATCAGTGTTTTGATGCACCGTAATGTCGTTGCCCGGGGGAGTGCCCGGAAAAGGCGTGTTGTTGTTCTGAATGATCGGCGACACCACAGTAGTTTCCTGGATGCCCGCCGCGTCAATGTCACCTTCCACGCCCAGAACGAAATGTCCGAACTGCTTGTTGTAACCGATTTGCCCGCCGCCAAGAGGACCAGAAGGATCAAGGTTCAATGTTTGCGGCAGCAGGTTGACAAAAATAGCTGCGGTGGGAAGCGGATTCACGAAGGTGTCACCATCAGAAGATCCATGCCCAACATTGACGCCAACATAAAATCCAGTCCAGGTAAAGGAAGACGAAGGTGGAGGCGGCACCGGAGCTGAGTTGGCAGGCACTGCCGTGGCCGAAGCAGCAGCTGTTAAGGTGGGGAGCGGCGCCGCATGAGCTTTGGCCAACATCTGCTCCTGACTGGCCGCCAGTGTTTGCGTCTGGCCATATGCAGAGCGCGAGAATCCACTACCAATCGTCAATACCAGGGCTCCTAAGGTAACCCAACGAGACAAGCTGAAAAGCTTCATATTTATCTCCGTGTATTGGACAAGCATTTGGGTCCTGGACCGATCTAAGGGTCTTTCAGACGCAAGTCATTGCCCGAAGTTTTATACCGTATTTAAGGACAAGAAGGCATGTGACTCCCGTCACTTTCGCCCATGCCTTTCTTGGTTCATGCAGAGGGATAGTGCCACTCGATGGCAAAGCGCATCATTTTTTGTCGCTCGAGCATACGGAAAATAGATTTCACGGGACTTTCGCCCCGGACGGCGGCCATTCATTACAATATTGGTATATGACCACGGACCCTCTCATCATTGCAGGCCGGCAATTCCATTCACGACTGATCGTTGGCACCGGTAAATACAAATCTGGGCAGGAGACGGCCCGCGCCATTGAAGCCAGCGGCGCGGAAATGGTTACGGTCGCCGTGCGACGAGTCAACCTGGACCGAAGCAAAGAATCGCTGCTGGATTTTATTGATCCGCAGAAATATTTTCTCCTGCCGAACACCGCAGGCTGCTACACGGCAGAAGAGGCCATCCGTGCGGCCAGGCTTGGCCGGGAGGTTGGACTCTCTGACTGGGTCAAGATTGAAGTCATCGGCGACCAGAAAACGCTCTATCCCGATGTTCAAGCCACGATCGAAGCTACGCGCGTTCTGGTAAAGGAAGGGTTTACAGTTCTGCCCTACACATCAGACGACATCGTAGTGGCCAAAAGGCTGCTGGACGCAGGAGCAAGCGCAATCATGCCTCTGGGTGCGCCTATCGGAAGCGGTCTGGGCATACAGAATTCCGCCAATATTCAGATCCTCCGCGAGATGATCACGGAAGTCCCCTTGATTCTGGATGCAGGCGTTGGAACAGCTTCTGACGCGGCCATCGCCATGGAACTCGGCGCCAACGCGGTGTTGATGAACTCAGGAATCGCGAATGCGGAAAATCCTGTTTTGATGGCGGAAGCGATGAAGCACGCCGTCATCGCCGGACGGGCCGCTTACCTGGCGGGCAGAATGCCCAAAAAGCTCTATGCTACCGCCAGTTCGCCTATGCAAGGCATTGTGCGGTAAAAGCTCACAACGCTGCTGGGGCCAGGGGTTCTAACGCGTATTGTCCAGGGCAACGCCCACCGGCTGGCCACCAGCCGTAAGCGTAGTGCTCACGCCGGAAATGGAGCGCGTGGGCGCGACATTGCCGGTTGTCGTGCTGAAATTGGTAAAAATCGCGATCCTGGCAGCTCCCGGATCAGCGTTGTATAGAGTGCCTGTACCGGAGGTATTCATCACAATCTGATCAGGTACAGAAAAGCCCGTATTGCTTCCTATAATCTCCGCAGCCGGTGCAATGTTTCCATTAGCAATAGCGGCATTTGCGTAGACGGTGATACTACCGGGCGATCCGTTGCTCACCACGAGCCTGCCCGCCCCGTCAACCTGTAGCCCGCCGGGACCGGCCAGGTGGGTTGCCGCGCCCTGGACTATGCGGTTTGCACTCACAGTGCCGTTCAGGGTGCTGGCACTGTCATAAACGTGAATGGCGTTACCAGCCTGATCAGCAGCGTAAAGACGGTCATTCGCCGCATCAATAAAGATCGCTGATACGGCAAAACTCGCACCAATATTCCGCGCGGGGGCAATGTTTCCCGTGGCTGTGGAAGCTGACGTAAAAACGTGAATGTCTATGTTATCCGCCACGTAGAGCAGGTTTCTGCCTCTGTCCAGTGCCACGTCTGTAGGAGTAGTCAGCGTGGTTGAGACTCCAAAAATCGTCCGGTCAGGCGCAATATTGCCGGTCTTTGTGCTGATATTGTCAAAAATCAGGATGGAAAGATCGCCATTGTTCGCAACGTATAAACGGTCCGCTATGGCATCCAGCGTTATAAAGGCCGGAGCGTTGAGCGTGGTGTTCACCCCGCTAATTGTAGCTGCCGGACTAACGTTGCCACCGGTTGTGAACGCATTATCAAACCGTAAAATCGAGTTTGCTCCCGCGTTCGAAACATAGAGCTTACCCGTAGCTGATGGGTTTGGCGTCGGCGTTGGTGAGGGGGTAGGCGTTGGCGTGCCTCCTCCGCCGACTGTCCGGCGAGGCGAAATCACACAACCTACAATGAGTAACAGGCAGAAAATTGCGGCACAGACCCGTACCGTGGAGAAGCTATCTTCTAGTTTCAATACCTGGCGCATTATTACGTAATCATAACCTAGTTTCTGAAGATTGACCTATTCGCGACATGCATTTTTCGCGCCAGAGAAAATCATGAAATCTCTAGAGAACAGCAAAAATACAGGCGGCCAAAACTGCCGCCTGTAAAGTTTTGTTATAGCGAATAGGTTGGGTTATTTCGCATCCCCGGATTGCTTCAGCATCGCTACCTTATCGACATGCAGGGTGCCGTTATCCAGCTTGCCGACTACGCTGACATGATGTCCTTCGTGGCCCTTCAGAGCGTCCTGGTTATCGACATTGATGACGCTCTTGTCTTTTTCGGAAACAAACACCAGCTTTGATCCACCTTCAGCGCACTTTTTAGCGCAGTCGGCGTTGTCAATGTCCTTGGCCCCACACTTCTCATCGCTTACCCAGCCGCTCATTTTCGTCTCTTTGGGCCTGGCTTGCGATACAGACGTTACGAATGCAATTGCGCATAAAATCAGCAGGAATTTCTTCATTTGCGATTTATCTCCTCAAGAGGGATTCAGTTTTTGGCAAAGCTGTCATAGCTTCGCCTTGGATTGGAAAGTATGGAGTTGTTACTACCGTAAAAGGTTACAAGTGAGTTCAGCCTCAACGTGCCGCGACGACTGTTCCAAGACTATTTCTTCTCTCGAGCGGGCACAACCGGAGCTGCTGGCAGCGTGTAGACGAACTCACCAGGACGAGCATAGCGAAGTCTCTCACGAGCTTCTTTTTCAATAGTTTTGGGATCGTTTTTTAAAGCTTTAATTTCTTGTTCCGTACTTCCGTTCTGCTGCTGCAATACCTTGATCTGCCGCTCCAGGTCTTGTGATTCGCGCCGCTTCTGCTGGTACACCATCAAGCCGTTGGCTCCGAACACTGCATGATAGCCCACAACACAGAGCAATATGCTGATCCCCCCCGTGGCCAGCTTGCGCCGGAGGTTATACAGCAATTCCCGACCGCCTGTGAATTTTTCCAACACCGATTTTTCCAACACCTAATGATTGATCCAATCTTTCGCGGCCGTAGCCAGCCGTGCCAGCTCCGGCTCAGACTTGGCTTCAGAATAAATTCGAACCACCGGCTCCGTGCCAGACACCCGGTAACACACCCACGAGCCATCGTCCAAAATCACTTTTAGTCCGTCGGCTCGTACTAACTGCTTCACCTTCCGGCCGGAGAGTTCAGCCGGATCACTCTTCATCTTACTAGTGAACTTCGCTTTCACTTCCGGCGTCAAGCGGAAGTTCTCGCGTTGAGCGTAAAAGGAACCAACTTTGCCAAATAAATCCTTGATCTGTTGACCGATTGACTTTTTCCTTCGCGCTACGGCCTCACAGCACAACAGGCCGGCAAGCACGCCATCTTTTTCCGGAACGTGATATCGAATGGATAGGCCGGCGCTTTCTTCACCGCCGATCGCAATCTTGTCCTGCTTGATCAGCTCGCCAATGTATTTGAATCCCACGGGCGTTTCGTAGAGAGGCACGCCGTGATGCTCTGCCAGGGCGTTGATCATGTTGGTTGTTGAAACCGACTTAGCCACGCCGTTTTTCCAGCCCCGGCTCTCTACCAGGTAGTCGAACAGCACTGCGATCACGTAATTGGGCTGAATAAATGTTCCATCTTCATCGACAATGCCAAAGCGATCAGCGTCTCCGTCAGTAGCTATGCCGATGCGGGCCCCGGTATCTTTCATCTTCTGCCGCATCTCGTCGAGCAGATGCCCTTCGGGCTCAGGCGCATGGCCGCCAAAAAGCACGTCGCGGGTGTCATGCACGGTGGCGACGGGAATTCCGGCCTCCCGCAATAGCTCGTCAGGGTATCCGCGGGCCGCGCCCCAGAGCGGGTCAAAAACAACCTTCAGCCCTGAGTCGCGGACCAGTGGAAGATCGACGATTTCCTTGAGGCGCGCAAGATAGGCCGGCTTGGGATCGATAGTGTTCCGCGTGATCTTTGCAGACGTGCCGGCAACGGGTTTCCCATTCGAGGCGATCAGCGCTTCAATGGCGCTGGTGGCTTCAGGGAGAGCCGGAGCTCCATCGGACGTGGAAAACTTGATCCCGCTGTATTCCGGCGGATTGTGAGACGCGGTAAAGTTGATTGCGCCATCTGCTTTCAACCGGATTACTTCATACGAGATTGCCGGCGTAGGCGCCGGTTCAGCAATGACCAACGGTTTTACGCCGGCGGCCGCCAGGACTTCAGCCGCGATATCAACAAAGCGCTCACCCATGTATCTGGGGTCTCTTCCCACGATGATCCGCGCCCCGCTGGGATTCTTGCCGGCGGCGTAGTCCGCGATTCCGGCTACGGCCCGCCGCACATTGCTCACCGTAAACTCCTCGGCAATGATGGCGCGCCAGCCGGACGTGCCGAATTTGATGGTTGCGCTTTTGATGGTTGCGTTTTTAATGGTTGTGCTCATGACCGAACCTCAATTAGTTGCAGTTTGGCCCACAATGGTTTTATACGATTCTCTGTGGACCCGTGTCATCTATCGCCATGAGATGGAAGCGCCGAGATGGAAGCGCCGGGGCACAAAAGTTACGTCCCAGTTGGTACACTCGACCGGGGGATTTTATGAGCAACGCCCGCATCGTGCTCACCACTGCCGGCTCACAGGAAGAAGCCAGAAAGATAGCCCACGCGCTGGTGGACCGGCGGCTGGCCGCCTGCGTGAATATTGTGCCGCACATCGAGTCTGTTTATCGATGGCAAGGCAAAGTTGAGAGCGCGTCCGAATGCCTTCTTGTCATCAAAACCCAGTCCGGCTCTTTTGATCGCGTGCGCGAGACGATAAAAGAACTGCATTCTTACGATCTTCCGGAGTGTGTAATGCTTGAAATCGCCGCGGGCAGCAAAGAGTATCTCAATTGGATCTCTGAAAACACGACCTAACCCGCAGCGCGCCTGCCATCGCTTTGCAGTGTCAGACATGTGCCCGGTCTGTTCTGTCAGGCATCTGCCCGGTCTGTACCCATCTCCTACCCACCCCCCATACCCTTCAACTATGATTCCAAATGACTTAACTTGGGTCATCCCAGAGACTTAGCCTTGAATCCTGGCTCCAATCGCGTCGAACCGGCCTCAAAAACCCTTCGTGCCTGACGGCGCAGCCATCTCGCCCACCCGGCCTTTTCTCGAGCTCCGCTGCAAACAAAGCACTTCTGCAAATCGTCGCTTGGAACACCATTGCATGTCGCTTGGGTGTCGCCTGCGTGACCCATGGGTGACCCTTGGGTGACCCAAGCCCAATCCCAACTCTAAGCTCGGCAGAGGGTCACACCTTTAGGTTCCGCGCCGTTAAGCGCGAGATGAAAATAGCCCGGTAGTGTTCAGCTGTCAGCTTCAACCAGATAACCCTCGCGCTGTCAGGCGCGATTGAAAAATAGCTCAGTTAGTGCACGGCTTCAGCCTCAACCCGAATCTTCGCGCCGTTAAGCGCGAAATGAAAATAGCCCCGGTAGTGTTCAGCTGTCAGCCAACCAGATAACCCTCGCGCTGTCAGGCGCGATTGAAAAATAGCTCGGCTAGTAACGGGCTTCAGCCTCAACCCGCATCTTCGCGCCGTTAGGCGCGAGATGAAAATAGCCCGGTACGCCAGGCACTCGGTCGGCTTTGCCGGCGGAGTGCGTAAGTGCCGGGAAGGAAAAGGATAATGAGAAAGCCCAGTCCCGCCAGGGACGGCTGAAGCTTGGCATTGCTAGCTGCTTCTTTTCAAAGACCTGATACCGCTCACGCCCTGAGGCGCGTCTTATCCTAACCTGTTTTGCAGGGCGAAACAAGTACGAAATAGAGCGGAGCTGTGAAAAATATGCGAATGAAAGACATGCGAATGAAATCACATTCCACTTCCGCGATCGTGCCACCCTGACCGAAGCCTGAGGCTCATACACCGATGCTCCCGGTGCGTAGGTGAAGGATCTGCTCCGCTGCTGCCAGGGGACATAGCCATATCGTGAACCGCCAGACCCTCCGGAGCAGATTCCTCGGCCTCGCGTCTTGAAGGTGGAAGAACGACGCACCCTCACGAAGTTCGGCCTCGGAATGGCACATCGTCGGTTTGAGGCTTTTCCGTAGCAGGAACAATGCATCCTCCATCGACTCCTACCCGGGTGAAGTGGAAAACCAGCCGCGAATTTCCCGGAATGCACACGAATCAAAATCATATTCGCGTTTTTCGCGTTGATTCGTAGCTGAAAGATTCGCGGCTGATCTTTTTGTTTGGGGGTTGCAAACAGAACTTGCTAGACTCCACGGGGATGCACGGACCCGCCCATCGACGAGCGTTGCAATTCATCCTGGTGGCCCTCTCTTTGGTTATTTCAGGATGCGACGGATTCGTATACGTAAGGGGCGTGGTTCGTAATCCGCACGGCGAGCCTGTCGCCGGTGCAAAGATTCACGTGACTAACATGGTCCAATATTGGTACACGGAGTCGGACGCAAATGGGTGCTTCAACGCCAGTGGGACCACGGCCCCTACGCACTCATCAGAACCCTTGAGGGTCGTAGCACCCGGCTATAAGAACGCATCCGCCAAGGTGCGAACGGCAGCCACGAGGAATCACGTGATTGTAACTTTGGCTCCCTCCGATTCTCAGGGCGCAAGCCGAATTCAGTTGCTAACTCCTCAGAATGAAAAGGATCTACAGCCATGCAATCCATCTAGATAGTCTCTTTCCGCCGCTGCCTTGTCTTTGCTTTTCTCCGTGTTCCTCTGTGCCCTCTGTGGTAAAAAGCTTTTAAATCGCAGCCAGAGCCTGGTCCAGATCCGCCAGCAGATCGTCCACGTCCTCAATTCCCACGGAGATGCGGACCATGCCATCCGTGAGCCCGATTTGCTTTCTTCCCTTTTCACCCAGGGCCGCATGCGTCATGGTGGCTGGGTGCGAGATCAGCGTCTCCACTCCACCCAGTGATTCAGCCAGGGTGCAGACGCGTACTTTAGCCAGCATCTTTTTCGCATTGCTGAGCGAGCCAGTCTCAAACGTGATCATGGAACCAAAGCCGGTCATCTGTTTTTTGGCCAGGGCATGCTGGGGGTGATCGGAAAAACCAGGGTAGAGCACCTGCTTCACCTTGCGATGACCGCGCAGGTATTCGGCAACCTCGCGTCCATTCTCATCATGCTTCACCATCCGCACCGCGAGCGACTTAACGCCCCGCAGCACCAGCCAGCATTCAAACGGTGAGAGGATGGCGCCCGATGTCTTCTGCATGAAAGCAAGCTTCTCAGCATGAATCGGCTTGGTGGCCGCGATCACTCCGCCCAGGCCGTCACTGTGGCCGTTCAGAAACTTCGTGGTGGAGTGCATCACCATATCAGCGCCCAATGCCAGCGGCCTCTGGAAGTAAGGTGACATAAACGTGTTGTCCACCACCAGCTCAGCCCCGCCATCGTGCGCGATCCTGGCAACTTCCTTGATGTCGGTAAGGACCATCAGCGGATTGGTGGGCGTCTCTACCCAGAGGATGCGCGTATTCCGGCGCATCGCTTTTTTCACCGCATCCAGGTCAGAGGTGTCAACATAGCTGAATTCCACGCCATAATTCGCCATTACTTGATTAAAGTACCGTGGCACTCCGCCATAAACATTGTGTCCGCAGATCAGGTGATCGCCCTGTTTGAGAAAGCACTGCGTTACCGCTGTTACGGCCGCCATTCCGCTGGCAAACACATGCGCGGACGTTCCGCCTTCCAGAGCGGCCAGGTTGGTTTCCAGGCAAGTGCGCGTCGGGTTCGAGACCCGGGCGTATTCATATCCCTTGTTCTTGCCCAGCTCCTCCTGCACGTAGGTGGAGGTGGCAAAGATGGGCACTACAACCGCTCCGGTGGAAGGGTCGGGCTCCTGGCCGGTATGAATGCATGTGGTGGAAAAGCCGATTTTTTTTTCGGTCCGCTTTGACCCGCCGGAGGATTTCTTCTTTGCCATCTTGAACTTTCTCCTGAATTGCACCCGCACTGCGCGCCGGGGCGGCGATTTACTCCCCGCCTTCAAAAATATTTTTTGACATGTAACGCTCGGCTGAATCTGGGATGATCGTCACTACGCGCTTGCCCTTGCCCAGCTTCCTGGCCACCTGGAGAGCCGCAAAAACATTGGCTCCTGCGCTGGACCCGCCCAGCACCCCTTCAAGCCGCGCGAGCTGAGCTACTGTGTCAAACGCATCTTTGTCCGTAACCATAATGATTTCGTCGCAGACAGCGGGATCAAACGTCTTGGGAATAAAGCTGGAGCCAATTCCCTCCACCTTGTGCGGCCCTTTAGGACCTCCGCCCAACACTGATCCTTCTGTCTCCACGGCAACGCAGTAAACCTGGGGAAGACGCTCTTTCATGAATCGGGCGATACCGGTAAACGTGCCTCCCGTGCCTACGCCGATCACCACTGCGTCGATTGCTCCCTGCATCTGTTCAAAGATTTCAACGGCTGTGGTGGCTTGATGAAAGTCAGGATTGGCTGGATTTTCAAACTGGAGGGCGGTGAAGGAATCGGGGATATCGGCGGCTAGTTCCTTTGCTTTTGCGATTGCGCCCTGCATGCCGGCTTCATCGGGGGTTCGCACGACCTCTGCGCCGAGCGCCCGCATGATCTTTACTTTCTCTTCGGCGAATTTTTCAGGCACGCAGACCACTACATGGTAGCCTTTGTTGACTCCGATCAGAGCCAGGCCAACGCCGGTGTTGCCGGCTGTGGCCTCCACAATGGTTCCACCCGGCTTCAGCAGGCCCTGCTCCTCCGCCTTCTTGATCATGCCAATGGCAGCCCGGTCTTTTACGCTACCGCCGGGGTTCAGGTATTCCAGTTTGGCGAATACATCAGCGGATTCCGCTGAGACGATTCGACGGAGGCGCAGCAAAGGCGTCTGGCCAACCAGTTCAGTAATGTTTTCCGCTACTCGGGGTCGGGTCATATAGCAAACTTTTTAGAGTACGGGACGGACAGGGATATGGTCAAACGGAAAGGCCTGTTATGCCCATATTGTTCAAAATAAGGCAGTACCGGGTGCAAACTTGGGGCAAATGCCGAATTGACAGAGCCATGCTAACAGAGTACCGTCAAAGATGAGCAAGCATCCTTCCTTACTCTTCAGACATGCTGAACTAAGTCAGTACCTCTGGAGTTCTCTCTCTTAGCCACCCATTCCACAAGAGGCTGTTTATGTTGGAAGCGAATTTGCCGTTCCATGCAAAATCCGGCATACAGACGGAGCTGCCGGAAGACCACTGCTGCAATCTGGAAGCGCCTGAAGACTACTGCCAAGAAGACGAAGAACCGGCTGCAAGCCTATGAAACCAGACAAAAGCACACGCTCATCCAAAGTATTTGCCGCATGCGGCACAATCGCCAACCCGTTCCTGCTGTGCCGTGTCACCGCGGTTTATGCTCGCCGATTGCAAAAGACGCGGGTACAGTTTGCGGAAAGCATCAACCAGTCCTTGCGCCTGATCTCGGACCTTCCTCAGGGACGTATGGACGCAGCCAATCTTCCCCAACCGCTGCCCAAGGATGAAATCCCCGCCCTTGAGATGGAAGCAGCTGCAGTTACACTTTGAGATTCAAATTGAAAGATTTGGCGTCTCCTCTATCGACGAGACGCCTTCAAAAGGCCAGCTGATTATTTGGTTGATGCGGTCCGTTTTTCGTCGGCAAAGTAGCCGTCACGGGTGCGCACTTGCAGATCTTTGTAACCGGGTGCGCGCGCTTCCACCTTCACTTTGCGGTATCCGCCATTGCTGCGTGGATTCGTAGGCTTGTAGGTAATGCTGTATTGGTTGCGGATATCCCGCGCCACTTCCTGGCTGATTTCATCCACCTCGGCCAGGTCTTTCGGGAAAAACGCTACGCCACCCGTCTGGTCGGAAAGGCTCTGCAAAGCGCGCTTGGCACGCTTGATTCCAGGTTCATCGCCAAGGATCCCAATCGTATAGATGGTGGGGCCGTTATCGTCCTGTACTTTTCTGATCGCTGACTCAAGCGATTCACGGCTTTCGTTATCAACTCCATCTGTAACCACCAACAGGACCTTCTTTTCCTTCTTTGCCCCCTTGGCCAGGTGGTCAGCGGAGGCGATTACAGCGTCATAAAGCGCGGTGCCGCCGCGTGAATCCACGCGGTCAAGCGCTTCACGCAAAGTTTCCCTCTTGTTGGTGAAATCCTGGTCCAGATAAGGATCGTCATTGAAGTTCACGACAAAGACTTCATCCTGGGGATTGCTGGCTTGCATCAGGTTGAGAACGGCCTTGGTCACTGCGGCACGCTTGGTGCGCATGGAACCCGAATTATCCACCACTATGCCGATGGAAACAGGAATGTCCTCGCGCCGGAATGACGTGATCTTTTGCGGCTGATTGTCTTCATAAACCGCGAAATTAGTGGGGGCCAGATTTGTCACCAGATGCCGCCTGGCATCGAGCACCGTAGCCGAGAGAGTTACCTCGTTCACCTGTGACCGGAAAACATAGCGATCACCACTTCTTGTAACTGCTCCCACAGTGTCCCCGCCCGGCTGTTGCGCCGGTTGGCCGGGCTGCTGCGCAGGAGGAACATTGGTTGCAGGCTTGGTATTGGCCGCTGTTGGTGCGGGTGTTGCCGGTTTGGCCCATACCGGAAGCGCGGGGTCAACTGGATCTATGTCCGGGGGCACCGGCGTGGGCTGAATGCGTTGCTGGTTTTGCTGGGGCTGTGTTGCCTGGCCTTGTGTGCCCCAAAAAGAGCTTGCGCCCAATAGGACAAAAAAAAGAGTTCCAATGACCCGTTTATTGCGAAGGCGCATAGTATCCCGTTCTGGCATAGACATTTAGATGCGGCAAACCTTTTGGTGGATTGAGCTTCACTTTGATCTTGCGCCAGTGGCCATCCTTAACCTTGTTGTTTGGACGGTAGCCGAGCACATATTGGTTGCGTAGCTCGATTCCAATTTTAGTAGCAACATCCGATAGTTCGTTGGGATTGCTGATGGTGAACATGCGTCCGCCGGTAACTTGTGAAATCTCGGTCAAAAGCGCCGGACCGGCGATCTCTTCCTGCTGCGTTGGCGCCAGACTGAAGATGCCGATGGAATAAATCTGCACATCAGCTTCTTTGACCATCGATTTGATTTCGTTTTCGGTGTAACGGCTATGGTTATCGCCGCCGTCCGAGATGATCAGCAGGGCCTTTTTGCTGTTACGCGCATCTTTCATCTTGCTCACGCCCATGTAAATGGCATCAAGCATGGCCGTGCTGCCCTGAGGCACCGTGTAAACCAACTTGCCCTGAATATCTTCCACTGACTTTGTAAAGTCGGCGCGCAGCTGCGGACGATCATTGAACGTGATCATGAAGAACTCATCCTGCGGGTTCGCCGTTTTGAAAAATTCGATAACGGCTTCACGCGCCTTCAGGATCTTGTCATTCATGCTTCCGCTCATGTCAAAAATCACGCCCAGTGAGATGGGGGCATCCTCGCTGGAAAAATGCCGCACTTCCTGAATCTCGCTGCCTTCAAGAACGGAAAAATTCTCTTTGTCCAATCCTGTGACAATGCGGTTCCAGTCATCTGTAACCGTCACGTTGACCAGCACCAGATTCACGTCTACGGCAACGCCAGGCTTACCGTGGTTCTTCAAGGAAGAATCTGGGTTTCCTGCAACCTCTTTACTGTCAACAGTTTTAGGGGGCGCTGGAGGCTTGGGTTCAATGTGGACGTTTACATCCTGCGCACGGGCGTAGAGCACTGTAAAAAACAAGACCAGGGTCAGCGCGCAACGCATCAGGGGCGTACGATGCGCCTTGGATGAGACCTCAGGGGAACGGCTTGCACCATACCCGCGGCGACCGGAGCGGGCCATATGTAAACCTCGATTTGAGCAGGATTTTATCACAAGCCCCATGCTACTTCACACAAGGAACTTAAACGTGTGCCGGATCGGCATTCCAGTGTTGCTCGTTTGGATTAGATGACGATTATCATGAAACGGGTTTTCTGCTTCACTTGATAGAATGTCGATGTAGGCATCCTTGCAAATGGCTGAAATCATTCCATTCAAAGCTCTTCGTTACGATCCGGACCAGGTAAAACTGGAAGACGTTCTCACCCAGCCCTATGACAAAATCACGCCGGAAATGCAGGCGAAATACTATGAACGGAGCCCCCATAACCTTGTCCGTATCATCTTGGGGAAAACCGGTGAAACAGATACTGACGCCTTCAATACGTACACTCGGGCCAAAGAATACTTCCATGACTGGCGTTCCAGCGGCATTTTAAGGCAAGATGCCGAGCCTGGGATCTATGCCTATTCCCAGACTTTTACAGTCCTGGGCACACGCGATCTGGCAGAGCGGCGTGGCTTGATAGCCCTGGGACGAATCCACGATTATGCCGATGGCGTAGTCTTTCGCCATGAACAAACGCTGGCCAAACCTCGGGCAGACCGTCTGAACCTGTTGCGTGCCACCCAGGCGCACTTCGGCCAGATATTCATGCTCTATAGCGACGCCCAGGGCGATGTCGAGGCTCTCCTCAAGGCGAAAACTGATGAAGACCCTGACACCTCCGTGCTGGATGAATATGAGACTCTGCATCGCGTCTGGCGCATACACGATCCCGCACTTATCCATGCGGTCCAGCAACGTATGCGCGATAAGAAGCTGTTGATCGCTGACGGGCACCATCGCTACGAAACAGCTCTGACCTATAGAAATGAGCGCCGCGCGCAGACCGGTAGCGCGGACACGAATGCCCCGTATGAGTTCGTCATGATGACCATGGTCCCCATGGAAAGCCGGGGACTGGTGATTCTCCCCACGCACCGGATTGTCCACGGTCTGCCTGCCTTTGATCGCGAACGCATGCTGGAGGCGGCAGAGCGTTTCTTTGAAATCGACCGCATCGACCTGCGCACGGAAAGCCGCAGCGCTACCACGCTGCTGGGTGAAGCCGGTACAAATGGAACGGCATTTGTCGCCGTGACCCGGCAGGGCCCATACCTGATGCGGGCAAAAAAAGGCGTCGTGCAGGACGCACTTGAGCATCTTCCAAATCGGCAGCGGGACCTTGACGTGGTCCAGTTGCATAGAATTATGCTGGAACGGGTCCTGGGAATTTCTGAAGAAGCCATTCGCGACCAGCAACATGTCCGCTATGAACGCGATGCCTCTGAGGCCATCTCATGGGTGCGGCAAGGCGCAAATGTGGCTTTCCTGATGAACCCTGCCAAGATTGAACAGGTACGCGATATTGCTTTTGCCGGAGAAGTGCTCCCGCAAAAGTCCACTGACTTCTATCCCAAGTTGCTGAGTGGCCTGACGATCTATGCGCTGGAGTAAACAGAGGTTAGGCAAAGCAGGGTTGGCAGTGGCCGTAGTCGCTCTTTGCTGCGCTCTGGGGATTTCCGCCGATACCGCGGAACATCAACTGACCGTTTACACCGCGCAATCCAGTTATTCCCTTCCGGTGCTCGACCGCGGCGGCAAAGCTTACCTTAACGTGGCAGACCTGCTTTCCCCTCTGGGAGCTTCCCAGCCACATGTGAAAGGCAAAGAGTGGAGACTGGAACTCAATAAAGCGGAGCTACGCTTGACTGAAGGCAAGGAGAAAGCAGTCATCCGAGGCCATCAGGCTGATTTGGGTGGCAAAGTACTAGTTGAAGACGGCCGTGTTCTGGTCCCAATGGACGCTGCCCTTTCACTCCTGAGCCAGCTATTAAAGACAGCCGTGGACTATCACCAGCCCGCGCGGCGAATCTTTGTTGGCAACGTGTTCACAAGGTTCCACGCTGAACTTAAGAATGGTGATCAGCCATCTCTGGTACTAACTTTTAGCCAGCCGATAAAGCGATTAGACGCCAACCATGAAGAAGACCGCGGTGTCCTTTTTACGCATACGGACAGAACTACTCTGACGTTTTCCCAGGACCCGCTGGTCTCTGATGTGAACAAACAACAGTTTGGCGAGGGCGCGATCCAGTCCCTGACCTTCAGTGAAGAGAATGGGGCCGCGTCGATCACCGTGACCGGAAACTCGAAGTTGCAGGTCATCCGTAGCGAGGATGGCAAGACTATTTCACTCCAACCTCAGGCTCCAGTGGCCGTAGCTACGCCCGAACCTACCCAGCAGACTGCGCCTTCCGTAGAGGAAGGCCAACGACACACGCAGGAATTTTTTGTAATGATCGACCCCAGCCATGGCGGGTACGACAAAGGAGCAATCTTTGGCGGGAAGCTCGCGGAAAAAGAGATCACTCTCCGTCTGGCGCGGGAACTTCGCAAGGAACTGGAAGAACGGGGGATTGCAGCCCGCCTGCTGCGCGATTCAGACATTGACCTCGCTTTGGAGCGGCGGGCGGAGATCACCAACGAACAACATGCGGGGATATATGTGGCGCTTCACGCAGGCAGGCCGGGACGAGGCGTGCGCGTCTACTCTTCGCTATTGTCGGACCCGCAGCAGCCACTTGCCGGACGCTTTCTGCCCTGGGACAGCGCACAGTCCGGAGCACTGAACCGGAGTCAGGCAGCTGCTCATGCTGTCGCGGGTGAGTTGCGGAAGAAAGGCTTGACGGTGGCCAGCCTTGGCATGCCGGTACGCCCTTTAAACAATATCGTGGCGCCTGCCATCGCCGTGGAACTGGCGCCTGAAGGTGACGACCCGCAATCAATGGAGAGCCAGAAACGCCACAACACCGTGGCATCGGCCATTGCTTCGGGAATCGCGCAGGTTCGCGGCCAGATGGGAGTCCGCCCGTGATTCCCCGCCACTTCCAGATCACGGTTGCCCTGGTGTTGCTGGCCATTCTGGTCAGCGGCATGGTCATTATCCGCATCACTCATAAAGAAGAGGCCATGACGTTGCGGGGCGCAGACACAGCGCCGGTTGTGCCGGTGGTTGGCGGCAAACAAGAGCACATCCAGGTATTGGTGGCGTACGATGACGATCAGGCCTTGCGCTGGCGCCCTGCGGATGTATTCTTGCCTGCCGAGCGGGGTATGCGCGCCCGCGAAACCCTGCGTTGCGTGATGGCACAGTATCTGCAATCGCCTTCGCCGCATCCGCTGGCCAAAGGCGCAGACATCAAGGATGTATATTTCATCAACGACGACACAATGATCGTAGACACCACCGCACAATTTGCAGACGGCCACCCTTCCGGAATATTGCTGGAAGAGATGACTCTGGCTTCACTCATTGAAACCCTCGCCGCAAACGTTCCCGGCATCACCAAGGTCAAATTTCTGGTGGACGGCAAAGAGCGGGAAACTCTGGCCGGCCACGCTGACCTGATGTCGTTTTACCAGACGGCGGCAGTCCACGAGATGGCCAAGGAGTTTGAATAACAATGCCGGTGATTGGCGTTTTTGACTCCGGCTTTGGCGGCCTGACCGTACTGCGTGAACTGCGCAGAGTGCTGCCTGCTGCCAACTATCTCTATTTTGGTGATACGGCGCATCTGCCTTATGGCGCCAAGTCTGTTCACACCGTGGCCAAATATGCCGTTTCAGCGGCCCATTTTCTGGAACAGCACGGGATTGAGATGCTGGTGGTAGCGTGCAATACGGCCACTGCACTGGCGCTGGAAGATATTCGAGCGGCAGTGCGCGTGCCCGTGGTAGGCGTGATTGAACCCGGAGCGCAGCGCGCCGCGGCAATCTCAAAGACAAAGAAGGCGGTCGTCGTCGCCACTGAAGCTACGGTCGCAAGCCATGCTTACCGGCGGGCACTGGAGCACCTGGGTATGGAAGCTACGGAAAAAGCCTGCCCGCTCTTTGTGCCTCTGGTGGAAGAAGGCTGGGTTGAGCATCCGGTGACGGAAGAAGTCGCGCACATATATATGGACGAGCTCTTTCAGGACGGGGCACGCGATGCGGACGTGCTTGTCCTGGGCTGCACACATTACCCGCTGCTTCGGCCACTGCTGCGAAGGGTCGTGCCTCAAAGCGTGGAGATCGTTGACTCTGCTGAATCCACCGCCGCCAGGGTCGTGGAGATGCTGGGAAAAAACTCTGCCGGCCCTGCGGGCGAGTTATGCTGTTACGCTACCGATTCGGTAGAGAAGTTCCGGCGGCTTGGTGGAAAGTTTCTTGGTTGCCCAATTGAAAACATTGAGTTGGTAGACATTGAAAAATAACAAAGACATGTTTTTTCGCTCAGACAACCGCGCGCAGGAGCAGATGCGCCCGGTCAACATTATTCCTGAATTCATCTCCACCGCGGAAGGCTCAGCGCTGATTGAAGTTGGCAATACGCGCGTGATCTGCACCGCCTCCATTGAAGAGAGCGTGCCGGGCTTTATGAAAGGCACGGGCAAGGGATGGATCACAGCCGAATACAGCATGCTGCCGCGCTCTACCCTGACGCGCACCGCGCGCGAAGCCAGCCGTGGACGCCAGAGCGGCCGCACGCATGAAATTCAACGGCTGATTGGACGCGCCATGCGCGCCGTCGTGGATCTCAAGCAGCTGGGCGAGCGCACGATCACGCTGGACTGCGATGTAATCCAGGCCGATGGAGGCACGCGGACGGCTTCCATCACTGGCGCTTTCGTGGCGCTGGGTCTGGCGATGCAGAAGCTGGTGGAAGCGGGCACGCTCTCCGCGGCCCCACTGCGCGACTTTGTAGCTGCAACCAGTGTGGGGATTGTGGAAGGAGAAATCCTTCTGGACTTGTGCTACGAAGAGGACTCCCAGGCTGAAGTTGACCTCAATTTCGTGATGACCGGTGCGCGCAAGATCGTGGAGGTGCAGGCCACTGCCGAACAACACCCCTTTGATGAAGCCCAGCTCAAAAAGATGATGGACTTCGCCGCCAAAGGGATTGAGTCACTGATTGCGAAACAGCGCACGATTCTGGCACAGCTGCCATTACGGCAGTGACCGTACTAAGAACAGTCTAAATTTTTCAAAGTAAACTGCGGTCGGCATTTTAGTACAATAGGTAACTCGACACGAATGCCGCGCATCTGTTCGTTGTGCCAGCTGGAGCCGGACTCCAGAGTCGGCTAACCCCAAGTATCACTCAAGGAGGATTGGACCATGAAGCTTACCCCTGGAAAGTTAGCCGGAATGAAAGCTGTCTCTGACAAGCGTGGCGTAATTGCCGCCGCGGCCATGGACCAGCGCGGATCGCTGCAAAAGGCATTGGCCAAGGAAAAAGGCGCGGATGTCAGCTCGTCAATGCTGGAAGAATTTAAGTCGATCGTCACGGAAGTTCTTACAGCGCACGCCAGCGCCATCCTTCTCGATCCGGAGTTCGGGCTGCCGGCCGCGAAGCGCCGCGCCAACACTGCCGGACTGCTGCTGGCCTACGAGAAAACCGGTTATGACAAAACCGGCCCCGGACGCCTTCCTGATTTGCTGGATCACTGGTCCGTACGCCGGCTGAAGGAAGCGGGAGCGGACTGCATCAAGGTGCTTCTGTATTACACGCCAACGGACAGCCCTGAAATCAATGACCAAAAACATGCGTGGGTGGAGCGGATCGGCGACGAATGCCGCGCCAATGATATTCCCTACTTTCTGGAATTTGTGGGATATGAAGAAGGCATGGATGAAAAAGGCGTTGAATTTGCCAGAAAAAAGCCTGCGATCGTGATTGGCTCCATGGCTGAGTTCACCAAAGACAAATACGGCATTGACGTGATGAAAGTGGAAGTGCCGGTAAATATGAAGTTCGTGGAAGGCGCTAGGTCTTACGGAGGCCAGAAAGCATACTCCAAACAGGAAGCAATGGAGCACTTCCGCAAGGCGTCCGCGGTTGCCACCAGGCCGTTCATCTATCTTTCCGCCGGTGTGAGCAATGCCGAATTCAATGAAGGGCTGGCCCTGGCCGCTGAGTCCGGCGTGAAATTCAACGGTGTGCTGTGCGGACGTGCGACGTGGAAGGAAGGTATCCCGGTCTATGCCAAGCAAGGCGCAAAGGCATTTGAACAGTGGCTGAAGACCGAAGGTGTAAAAAATATTGAGAACGTGAATGCCAGCCTGAAGGCGGCAACGTCATGGTTTTCACAGTATGAAGTGCGCGAACCAGCAATGGCAGGCGACTGACGCGCTATAGCGAACAATAGATAGCTTGCATGGTACTTCCCGCATACGTAGGGGCTCTGGATCGCAAAGAGCGGCAGAAGATCGCCCTGATCACCGGGGCGTCGAGTGGCATTGGGCTCGATCTGGCTCAGCTGATGGCGCCGCACTTTGACCTGATCATTACCGCCCGTAATCAAAGCGAACTTGAAAAAATAGCGCGTGAACTGGAAGCAAAACATGGGAACCATGTGCACGTGATTCCAGGAGATCTCACCCGTCCGGATGCGCCACGGCAAATATTTGCCGAGATTGAAAGACGGGGGCTGGCGATAGACATTTTGGTCAACAATGCCGGCTACGGCGCCTATGGTCTTTTCGCGGAAACCAGTCCGCAGGGCAACATGGAGATGGTCCAGGTGAATATCGCCGCGCTGACCTCTCTTACCCGGCTGGCTCTGCCCGGCATGCTCGAGCGCAAAGCCGGAAAGATC
This sequence comes from Terriglobia bacterium, assembly GCA_020072585.1. Taxonomy (GTDB): domain Bacteria; phylum Acidobacteriota; class Terriglobia; order Terriglobales; family Acidobacteriaceae; genus Angelobacter. Next base: position 38,049 of record JAIQGL010000034.1, read on the forward strand.
CTGAACGTTGCTTCCACCGCCGGATTTCAGCCCGGCCCGTTGATGGCTGTTTATTACGCCACAAAAGCTTACGTGATCATGTTCTCTGAAGCCATTGCCAATGAACTGAAAGGCAGCGGTATCACGGTGACATGTCTATGCCCGGGAGCCACCAGAACAAAGTTTGCCCAGCGGGCTGACATGGAAAACTCCCGATTATTCAAGCTGGCTGCCATGCGTTCCCTCGACGTAGCGCGTGCCGGCTATGAAGGGATGATGCGGGGTAAAACCATGGTAATCCCAGGACTTCTCAACAAGGTGCTGGCACAGTCCGTCCGATTTAGCCCGCGCAAACTGGTAACCGAGATCTCAAGAAGCGTACAGAAGAAAGTAGATTGACATGAGGCGAGGCGTCAAAGACGGTACGGCAAAAATATCCCCCGCAGCGTCTGGACCAAAAAGCCCCTGGGCCTAACCGGCCTGCGCGGAAACATGGGAGGCGCTGGGAAGAATCTGCCGCTTCACGTTTTCCGCCTGCCAGAGGTGGCGGCGCTGATGGGCCAGCATCCACGGCATGGCGGCGGCAAATCGCGCACGAAATGCTGAGAATCGCGGGGCGATCTTGAGCCTGGCCAGATGTAGCCCCTCAGATTCCCGGATCAGCCGTTCCCATTCATCCTGCACTTGCAGAAAATCCGGCAATAGCTTGAGCGGATCGTCAACGCGGGCCGGTGGACGCACCCTGCGCGGAGCAATCAGTCTGATCCTGGGCGGCGGTTCCGCCAGCCAGACAAAAAGACGTCCTTTAAAACCAACATCAAAGGGCCCCGTACCAACCGTGTTGTCCCGCTTTCCACGCGCAATCGCCTCCGCCATGAAGGACTGCACGATGGTTCCAGTTGCATTGAGATGGAGCAGACATTCGGCAATCGACCACTTGCCGGGATGAGGACGTTTGATAAGTTGCTCGGACGTGAGGCCGCTGACAAGGGCTTCCGCGCGAAGGCGCGCTTCTTTGATCTGCTGAAAAAAACTTTGCTGGGAGAAACGATCAGAGTCAGTCATTCGAGCGACGCTCCTGCGCCAAAAGTCTATCACCATAGCAGTGGCGACGATCAGCGGATAATGTGGTCGCGATGATACGGGCCCTGTTCGCTCTCACGCTCTTTTCTGTACGAATAGACAATGTATTTGGCCATGATGAAAAAGAGCAGAGTGGCGACACAGCCGAGGCCAAGGACCACGATGGCCTTACGCCATCCTGAAAAAGCAAACAAAGAGTACAGGAATGCCAAACTGGAACTGCCCACGACCACGAGCATTCCAATAAAGGCCATCCGGCTCTGGGAAAAAATGCCGAGATCGGAGCGCCGGCTGTGCTTCGCCGTCCAGTCCGCTCTCCTGGCTACCCCGCGAGTGCTTTTATGCTGCGCACTGCTCCCGTAGTTCGACATTCCTTGACTATCTTACTCCCACTCAATGGTGCCAGGCGGTTTGGAGGTAATGTCATACACCACGCGGTTGATTCCGCGAACTTCATTCACAATGCGGTTTGAAATCTTTTTGAGCACGTCGTAGGGCAGCGGGACCCAGTCGGCGGTCATGCCGTCTTCAGAATGCACCGCGCGGATGGCACAGGTATAAGCATAGGTCCGTTGGTCGCCCATTACGCCCACGGACATCACTGGAAGCAGCACAGCAAACGATTGCCATATCTGCGTGTAGAGTCCGGCGCTCTTGATTTCATTCACGACAATATCGTCTGCCTCCTGCAACAGTGCTACTCGCTCCGGCGTGACCTCACCCAGAATACGCACGGCAAGTCCTGGCCCCGGAAATGGCTGCCGTTGCAGGACCTCCTCAGGCATACCCATTTCACGGCCGATACGGCGAACTTCATCCTTAAATAAATCCTTTAAGGGTTCGATCAGCTTCAGCTTCATCTTGTCCGGCAGACCGCCAACATTGTGATGGGTCTTGATGGTCTGGGAAGGGCCACGAACGCTCCGCGATTCGATCACGTCAGGATAAAGCGTTCCTTGAACCAGCCAGTCAACCTTGCCTGTCTCATGTTCAAGACGGTGCGCTTCCTGGTCAAAGACCTCAATAAATTCATTACCAATAATCTTGCGCTTTTTTTCCGGGTCAATCACGCCGGCAAGCTTCTTCAGGAAACGGTCTGTTGCATCAACCGCCACCACATTCAATCCCAGACGGTCACGCAGGTTCTGCTGGACTTTCTCAAACTCGCTCTTGCGCAGCACACCGTTGTTGACGAAGACCGAGATCAGCCGGCGGCCAATGGCTTTATCCACCAGCGTTGCCGCAACAGCCGAATCCACGCCACCCGAAAGCGCACAGATGACTCTTCCCTGCTCGCCAACGGTCTGCCGTACCTGGCGAATGGTTTCATCAATGAAGTGCTGGGGCGTCCAGTCACCGCGCGCGCCGCAGATATTCACCACAAAGTTACGCAGAAGATCGATGCCACGCTTGGTATGGTTGACCTCGGGATGGAATTGCACGGCCCAGATTCGTTGCTGTTCGTTCTGCATCGCGGCCAATGCATTGCTGCTTTGCGCCACCACGCTGAACCCTGCCGGCAACTCGAGAGCTTCATCGCCATGTGACATCCAGACGTTCAGAGATGGAGGCAGGCCAGCAAACAACCGCGATTGGCCGCTGACGGTAATTTCCGCGTGGCCGTATTCCCTCTTGGGCCCAGGCCGCACTTTGCCGCCAAGTTTGTGCGCAATAAAGTGGAGGCCATAACAGATGCCAAGCACGGGCAGCCCAAGCGAGAGGACGCGTTCATCCGCTGGAGGAGCATCCTGATCATAGACAGAAGAAGGTCCTCCGCTCAGAATGATGCCGGCAGGCCGGTAACTTTTGACTTCTTCAAGGGGGGCCGTACAGGGCAGAACGACAGAAAATACTTTAAGTTCGCGGATGCGGCGCGCAATGAGCTGTGTGTATTGCGAACCGAAGTCGAGAATGACGATGGATTGGTCTTCCACGAACAATTTTCTCTGATTCCTGGCAGAGTGTAAAGGGTAAATCAGAGCGTTGAGGAATTCTCTGCCGGCAAACTGGAAGCAGATGGCACCAATTTTGGCCCTCCGGGCTCTACATGCGCAGCGGCCAGCGCTAGATAAGCGGCCATTCGGGACATATAAAGAAAGTCTGAGATGGCAAAGTAGGCCAGGGAGACGACCATCACCAGGGTGAAATAAGTTTGCGGCGCCGAACCCGCCATCCTGGAGGTAAGTCCGCAGATTGCCACCGCCACCAGCAGGACCACGATCCGAAACAGCAGAAATACAAATCCTGTTCCGGCAAAGTCAGAACGCTGAAGCCGGACGGTCTGGCGCGCGTGCCGGAATGCTGCCCAGAAGCTTTGCCCCCCACGTCCGAAAACGGCAGCGAGCGAAAGATACCAATTGAACACGAGCCACAGAGCACCAATGAGCAGCACTGAGGGCATAACCATTAAATAGTAGAGGGCCAAGTCCGGCTTGGGACCTCGGGTGGCAATAAGGGCTTCGCCAACAATGGCCGCCATCAGGAGTACCACGGAAAACCAGGTGAGAAACGCCCGCAAGAACTGCAAGGCCATGATGCTGCGAAAGCGAAGTGACGTAACGCCAGCACGAAGCCGCTTGATTGTGATGGTTCGCCCCAAAGCGGACAGAACGCTCCACAGCAACGCAATGAGGATGGGCACGGCAATCGCCGCAATGACTGCTTTCATTCCCAGGAGCGAGAGAATGATGAATACCATGCCGCCAATCCTTCTGGGATCATGGCTATTCCAGGCAGTGGTCCATGAGTCGCCTATGGGCAAAGGCCCCAACAATACCACGCCAACGGCAAACACCAGCAGGCAAGCCAGCAGAGCGAATGACCAGCGCCAGAGGATTTCAACAAGAAAGATGACAGGATCGCGCGCCACAGAGCGGAGACCCTGCGTGATGGGATTGGGCGGCTTGGTCATCAGCACTGGCAATCTTTTATCCCTAAAATCAGCGGACCACCACATTGACCAGCTTGCCCGCCACCACTATCACCTTTACTATCTGTTTTCCCTCAACCGCGGCGCGGACTTTTTCATCGGCAAGAACGCGCTCGCGCACCAAATCTTCCACGCTCTCCGCGGGCATGACCACGTGGCTGCGAAGCTTGCCATTGATCTGGACGGCATAGGTCACTTCATCTTCCTTGGCGAGCGCGGGATCGAATGCGGGCCAGGGATAACGAAGGATATTCTCCGTTTCGCCCAAAACCTCCCACAACTCCGCAGCGAGATACGGAGCAAACGGCGCTAGCAAAAGCACAAGCCGGTGCTGGACATCCGCCAACAATCCCTGAGGGAATTTGCCGGAACTGATTTCATCTTCCGCACCGTAAAGCTGATTGACGAACTCCATGATGGCGGCGACTGATGTATTGAAGTGCCAGCGTCCCTGGAAGTCGTCCGTCACGCGCTTGATGGTCTGGTGAAGTTTGCGCTCGATTTGCCGTGATTTTGGCGAAAGCTCGCTGGAGACTGCGCGCGCCGCATCTTTAGCCTGGGCGCTTCGTGCCGCGCCTGCGTTTCTCATCACAAATCGATACGCCCGGCCCAGGAAGCGATGCACACCTTCAACACCGGCCTCCTGCCAGTCAAGCTCACGATCAGGAGAAGTAGCAAAGAGCGAGTACATGCGCGTGGAATCCGCGCCGAACTGCGCCACCATGTCGTCCGGGGAGACAACGTTACCTTTGCTCTTTGACATCTTGGCGCCATCTTTGATCACCATGCCCTGAGTAAAGAGCCGGAGAGCAGGTTCATCATTGCGCACCATACCGAGGTCGCGCATGAACTTGGTCCAGAAGCGTGAATAGATCAAATGCAAAATCGCATGCTCAACGCCACCGATGTACTGGTCGATGGGAAACCAGTAGCTGACAGTTTCTGTATCCAGCGGACGGTCCGCAAGCTGGGCGTTGGTATAACGGTAGAAATACCATGAGGAATCCACAAACGTATCCATCGTATCCGTCTCGCGGCGTGCGGTGCCGCCGCATTTGGGACAACTAGCATTCACGAATTCCGGCACGCGCCCAAGCGGCGATCCGCCCTGCAAGGTAATGTCGATGTTGTCCGGCAAGAGGACTGGGAGATCCTTTTCCAGCACAGGTAGTACGCCACACTTCTCGCAATAGAGCATGGGGATGGGCGTGCCCCAATACCGCTGCCGGGATATGCCCCAGTCCTTGAGGCGATACGTTACCGTCCGCTTGCCAAAACCTTTCTTCTCGGCAAACGCTGACATCTTCTCCATTGCTTCCTGGTTTGAGAGTTCGCTGAATTCCCCGGAATTGATCAGCAGGCTGTCTTTTCCCGCATATGGAAGAACATCTGGTTCCCGCTGGCCCGGAGCTGGAGGCTCTCCGATTCTGCGCGGCAAAACAACGACGCGAATTTCCAAACCATATTTATGGGCAAACTCATAGTCGCGCTCATCATGGGCCGGAACGGACATGATCGCGCCGGTGCCGTAGTCCATCAAAATATAGTTGGCCACCCAGATCGGGATCTTTTCGTCATTGAACGGGTTGCATGCATAACGCCCTGTAAAGACACCGTGTTTTTCGATAGCGCCCACATCGCCAGCTTCCCTGGCGCGTGCCTGCTCGCGCAATAGGTCTTCCACCTTGGAATGCAAGTGGGGATCGTTGCCGACCAACTCGGCGACAACGGGATGCTCAGGAGCAAGCTGGATGGAAGTTGCGCCAAAGATGGTGTCAATACGTGTTGTAAAAACGGTAATCTTGTCGCCGGATGCAACCGCCCGGTCAATCTTGAAATCAACAAGCGCACCTTCACTGCGGCCGATCCAGTTGCGCTGCATGGTGCGGACTTTTTCCGGCCAGCCCTCAAGCTTGTCGAGCCCGGCAAGAAGCTCTTCAGAGTAGTTGGTTGTGCGGACAAACCACTGCTCCAGTTCGCGCTGCTCCACTTGCGTTTCTTCATGACGCCAGCAGCAGCCATCCACTACCTGTTCATTCGCGAGCACAGTGGCGCAATCAGGGCACCAGTTCACCCTGCTCTTCTTGCGGTAGGCCATGCCCTTCTCGTAAAGCTTTAAGAAGAACCACTGGTTCCATTTGTAATATTCAGGCAGGCAGGTGGTGACTTCGCGCGACCAGTCATAGGCGAAGCCAAGACGCTTCATCTGCGCTTTCATGTGCGCAATGTTTGAAAGCGTCCACTGGCGGGGTGGAACGTTGTTTTTGATGGCGGCATTTTCCGCGGGAAGGCCGAAGGCGTCCCAGCCCATGGGATGAAGCACGTTGTAGCCGTTCATCCACATATAGCGGGCCAGCGCGTCTCCAATGGCGTAGTTGCGCACGTGGCCCATATGCAACGCGCCGGAAGGATATGGCAGCATCTCCAGGACGTAATACTTCTTGCGCTTGCTATCATGCCGTTCCGCGGCATAGAGCGCGGGATCTGACTCCCAGCGGGCATGCCACTTCTCTTCAATGCGCTGCGGTTCGTAGCGAAGCTCGCGCTGCTCAGGCGTGCTGGCGGTCACATCAATTTTTATTTCGGACATCTCTTCTATGCTCTCTTCCGCTTTGGCGGGGCGGTTACCACATCTACCAGGGACTTCAACGTTGCAATGTTCTGCAAATCGTCGCCGGGTTCGTCAATCGGCGTTTCCGCGATAAAAGCCGCATGTTCCGTTCGCGGATCATTCAATAACCGGCGAAATGCGTCCAAACCAATTGTGCCTTTGCCGACGTGCTCATGGCGGTCGCGCCGGGAGCCGCGCGGGTCTTTCGCGTCATTGCAGTGCCAGGCCATTACATTCCGCAGGCCAATGGTTTCTTCCAGCTTCTGCACCGTTTCATGCCAGCCAGCTTCAGAGACAATGTCATAGCCTGAAACATGCGTATGGCACGTATCAATACAGGCGCCTACCGGACAGACGGGCCGCAAATACTCAAGCAACTGGCCTACCTGATCAAACGACCCGCCGAGCGAAAACTCCGCTCCCGCGGTGTTCTCAATCAAGACGCGCAGGTTGGACTTCTCCAACTCCAGTCCCTCCGCCGCTTCAGCAATCGAGCGAGCCACCAACTCCAGCCCTTCTTCGCGGCTGCGTCCGCGGAATGAGCCGGGATGCAGCACCAGAAACTCCGCGCTCAAGGCCAGGGCCCTCTGCAATTCGCCACGAAAAGCGATCACGGACTTGCGATGAAACTCCGCCGTCGCACTGGCCAGATTCACCAGATAACTGCTATGAATCGCCATTGGCCCGATGCCATATTTCTCCCGCAAGCCACGCAAAGCATCACATTGCGCCTGCGCCAATGGATACGGCTTCCACTGCCGCGGGCTGGACGAAAATATCTGAAAAGTGTTGGCTCCCAGCCTGTAAGCACGCTCCGCTGCCATCTCAACGCCGCCTGCGGTCGAGGTATGTATGCCGATTCGCCTCGGACCGGGCTTGGGCGGTTCGCCGTCAGCCCACAACAGAACGTCTTTCATGCTGAACCGTTTGCGTTCCGGAACGCCAGGCTGTTTCTGCTCTGGTATGGTGAGACGCTTACGCTCTGGTTCCCCTGACGGCATGCGGTAAATGATTGATTTTAACATGCTAATTTCAGACTCTGGCGGTGCGCGGGCTTCGCATGCGGCAATTTGTATTGAGCGGGAAGAGCTTGCTATTCTCGCTTTTGCAGCCATACTCCCCTCACATGACAAAGAAAACAGCAGGCGCCGCGGTGGCAACCCAGCCACAACACAGCGCTGCGCTTCTTTCCGCAGTCACCACCGGCGTGGTCATCCTATTATTTGTGTTTATGCGCCTCTGGCGGCTGACGGACGTCTCGCTGGACGGAGATGAAATCTTCAGCCTGTTGCTGGCGCGGTCAGACTGGCGCAGCCTGTTCGCCGGAGCAGTCCATGACGCGATCCATCCACCGTTTTTCTACGTGCTATTGAAAGCATGGGTCTGGCTGGGAGGAGAGTCTTTGTTTTGGCTGCGGCTCTTCCCTGTTGTGGCGTCAACGCTGTGCCTGGTACCAGCGTTTTTATTGTGCGCCGACCTGGGAATTGCACGCGGTGCGCGCAACCTGGCGGTGGTCATCGCCAGCGTGCATCCTTACGCCATCTATTTTGCCCAGCACATGCGCATGTACTGTCTGCTGGCGCTGTTCGGACTCGCGTCCATCTGGAGCTTCGAGCGTTACTTAAAGGATGGATCGCATCGCAACCTGGTAATCCTCTCCGCCACAAACTTATTGCTGGTGTATTCGCACTACTACGGCTGGCTGATCATCGGACTGGAGTTTGCTTATTTATTGTGGCGCAAGCGCGATGCTCTGCTGCCTTTTATTGTTGCGAGCGTGGCAGTGGCAGCGCTGTTCAGCCCCTGGGCGTGGGTTGCTGTGCAGTCTCTGCACAGCAAGGGTGGCCTTGCAGAAAATCTGGGCTGGATACCAAGACCGGATTTTAGTTACCTATCCTGGTTTTACGTGGAACTCTGTGGCCTGGGAGAGGCTCTGCGCTTTGGCGAGCGAATAACGGTGGCGATACTCGCATTTCTTTATTTCATGTACCGGCGGCGCGAGGAGACCGGCTTTCACTGGCTTGTGGTAGCCAGTCTGGCGCCGCCGCTGATCACGTATCTGGTATCGCAGTGTTTGTCGCAATCCATCTGGGGCAGCCGTCACCTGATTTTTACACTGTGGCCCCTTCTGCTGGTGCTTGCCGACACGGTCTGGCGATTGCATGCCGTTGCGCGCGCGCTCGCCCTGGCGCTGATTCTCGCATGGGCTGGATACGCCGTGGAAACGTATTCACCGGAGCAACAAAAGATCCACTGGGACAGGCTTACACTGGCAATGCTGGATGCGGAAAATGGAAATATCAGTCACATTCCACTCTATTCGGTAGATCCCTATCTTCACTACCCGATATGGTTTCACCTGGAGTCCCTGAAGGACCAGCGGCTGAAGCAGCTAGGTCCTTATGTTAATTCCCGAAATGACATTGCCCTGCTCAGGAGCAAGGCAGCGAAGTTTGAAGTCAATAAAATAACCAGTCTGGACGCAGCGAAAGGCGATTACTTCTGGATAGGCTATATAGATTCGGCGTGGAAGGGTCGGTTGACCCCCAAGGAGATATTTGCAAAACGCGGCTGCAAAACCGAACTGGAGCTAAACGCAAAAGACCGCTTCCAGAGTGTCACGTTATTCAGGGTGCAATGCAGCCAGGGAAGCCCATAAACTCCAGGCCTTCATCCTCCCATCAAGACGCTTTTAAATTGCTACCAGTGGCGTAATCAAAGTAAACTCAATGTTTGCGGGGGTTCTAAAAAGCTATGTTAGTCGTAATGAAAGCGCATGCCAGCCAGGAACAGGTACGCGCTGTTTGTGAACGGATCGAGTCCCTTGGTTATCGGGCCCATCCTATTCCGGGAGCGCAACGCACGGCAATCGGCGTTACGGGCAACAAAGGGGCCATGGAGCCCGGCGCTCTGGACGAGATGTCTGGCGTGCAGGAAGTCATCCAGGTCAGCAAACCTTATAAGCTGGTGAGCCGCGATGCCAAGGAAGAGGATACAGTCATACGCTTTGCGGGCAGCGATGGCAGCTTTGGCGACCGTGACCTGGGGGTTGTGGCCGGTCCCTGCTCTATCGAATCGCGTGAACAGGCTTTTGCGATAGCAGAGCGCGTGGCCAAGGGTGGCGCTCGTTTTTTCCGCGGCGGAGCCTATAAGCCTCGCACTTCACCCTACGCCTTCCAGGGTCTGGGCGAGGAAGGCTTGAAAATCATGGCGGAGATCCGCGACCGCTTCGGGCTGAAGATCATTACTGAGGCCCTGGACGATGAATCGCTGGTTCTGGTGGCTGACTACGCTGACGTGATCCAGATTGGCGCCCGCAACATGCAAAATTTCTCGCTGTTGAAGAAGGCCGGGCGGCTGCGCAAGCCGATCATGCTCAAGCGGGGCATGTCAGCGACGCTGGAAGAGTTCCTGATGGCGGCGGAATACATCCTGAGCGAAGGCAATTATGAAGTGATCTTGTGCGAGCGCGGGGTGCGGACTTTTGCCGACCACACGCGCAATACTCTAGACCTGAGCATTGTTCCCGCAGTGCAGCGGCTGAGCCATCTGCCCATTATCGTTGATCCCAGCCATGGCACAGGCAAACGCAACAAAGTGCTGCCACTCTCACGGGCGGCGGTGGCGGTGGGCGCGGATGGGCTGATGGTGGAGGTCCACAACGACCCAGACCATGCTCTTTCAGACGGCATGCAGTCCATCTTCCCTGATCAATTTGACGAGTTGATGGAAGAAATACGGCAGATCGCGGCTGTATTGCACCGCAATGTCCAACGGCCACAAACACAACCGGCAGTTGCCAGGGCCGGCCGATAAAGTTGCGCACATTCGCTCCAGCGGTTTGCCTGGCCCTTGCCTTGCTTTGCGGCTGCAAGGAAACTCCCGAGCCCAGCAATAACTATCGCGAATACGCGTACGTCTCCAATGGCGGCAGCAACAGCGTCACCGTCATTGACCTGCGAGCGCTGGCGATCCTGACCACGGTTTCCGTGGGGCGGAGCCCGACCGGACTCGCCGTGAATCCTAAAAAGAACGAGATCTACGTTGCGAATACTGAGTCCAACAACATTAGTGTGATTGAGACGGAGAGCAATAAAGTGGTCTCAACCATCGGCGTCCACCGCGCGCCGTTTTTTATTGATGTCTCCCATGATGGCAAGCGGGCCTACGTGGCCAACTCAGGCTCGGCAAACCTGTCCGTGATCGACCTGGAGCAGCGCAAAGTTCTCAAGTACATTCCTACGGGCAATGGCAGCAATCTGGCACGGGTCACACCGGATGACAAGCTGGCAATTGTCGCGCTGCGCGATGAGGATTCCATTGCCATTGTTGATACGGAAAAACTGGCCGTCCGTAGCAAAGTAAAAATCTGCGCCAGGCCGGTTGAAATGGCCATTCTGCCGGATTCCAGCAAAGTCTTTGTGGCTTGCAGTGAATCCAAACAGGTGGGTGTGGTTGAATTGAAGACTGACAAGCTACTGGCGCTGCTGGACGTGGGAAAAACCCCGGTCCATCTGGTGGTAAAGCCGGATGGCGGCGAAGTTTTTGTGAGCAACTATGACGCCAGCTCCATCTCAGAAGTCGTTACCGGAACGAACGAGGTAAATAATACTTTCCAGATCGGCGACCACCCGGCGCGCGGATTGGTATCACCCGACAATACCCTGCTCTATGTCACGAACTTTGGCTCTGATTCGGTGGCGGTCTACAGTATTGACAACGGCAAGCGGACAAGCTCCGTGCCTGTGGGCAGCCATCCCGAAGGGATGGCATTTTCTCCCAATCAACTGCTGTTACTGGTGGTGAATACCGCGAGTAGTGATATGACAGTACTGTCTCTGATTGACAGCAAGGGCAGGCCACAACCGGAAGCGCCGACGCTGGAAACCATGATCCCGCTGGGAAAAGACCCGCGTGCAATCGTGGTGAAGGCTTTTGTCAGCCAGAAATAATCAGCGCAGACCCAGACCGCCATCCACGGTAAGCACCTGGCCGGTAATGAAATGCGGAGCGGTAGCAAAATACATCACAGCGCTAACCACGTCCTGCGGCGCGCCATTCGTTTTCATCGGCGTGTGCGATGCAAGCCGCTCAAGCAGCGCGGGGTACTTCTCCCCTTCCGCTGCAATCATGCCGGGCGCAACGCAATTTACGGCGATCTCCGGGGCCAGCGCCTTTGCCATGACCTGCGTGAGCATGTGCAACGCAGCCTTGGATGAGCAGTAATGAGCATGCGTGGCCCAGGACTTCTCTCCACCCAGCGATCCCATATTTATGATGCGCCCATGAGCTTTGCGTAGCGCCGGAATACAGCGCTGAGAAATCAGGAAGGGCGCACGTACGTTCACCGAGAAGGCTTCATCCCACTCTTCCGCAGTAATGTCTTCAAAGGCAGCGGTTTGAAAAACACCGGCGTTATTGACCAGAAGATCGAGTTGGCCGAAATGATCGAGAACAGCATTGATGGTTCGAGCTATGCTCTTCTCTTTGCGAACATCGCAACGAATGCCGAACACTCTGGGTGCAGAGCGTTCAATGAGTCGCAGAGTGCGATTGGCATCGTCCACAGAATTCAAATAGGTGAAGGCCACGTTGGCCCCGGCCTTGGCCATGGCCAGTGCGATGGCACGGCCCAGACGGCGAGCTCCGCCGGTGACTAATACGGTCTTGCCCTTCAAATCACTCACCAGGGAATTGTAAATGCCGCATGGCGGCAAGCCGCTGGATGAATCTTTTCCTTTACGCTCTCTATCTAATGGATTTATGAGTAGTAACCCTTATTTGATTTCATTTCCGGGACCGGGAGTACAGACTGCATCGCCTCAAGTAACTGAAGCCGAGGCCATGGATGCTTATTCCCGCGTGGTAACCACAGTGGCTGAGTCAGTAAGCCCTGCCGTGGTCCGCATTCAGGTGGAAAATAAGCAAGGCCGCGGCGGCAGCGGTTCTGGTTTTATCTTTACCCCGGATGGATTCATTCTTACGAACAGCCATGTGGTCCACGGCGGAGAGAAAATTACCGTCTGGACCCCGGATTCCGGGGACTTTAAAGCACAGCTTGTCGGTGAAGATCCAGATACGGACCTTGCTCTGTTGCGCATTGATGCGCCCGCGTTGCACAGCGTGAAGCTGGGCGATTCCCGCAGGATCCGCGTGGGGCAACTGGTCGTCGCTATCGGCAATCCCTACGGCTTTCAATACACGGTGACCGCGGGCGTGGTAAGCGCGCTGGGCCGCAGTTTGCGGTCCCAGTCAGGACGTCTGATTGAAGACGTAATTCAGACCGATGCGGCACTGAATCCGGGCAATTCCGGCGGCCCTCTGGTGAATGCTTTGGGTGAGGTTGTGGGCGTGAACACCGCCACAATCCTGCCCGCGCAAGGGCTGTGTTTTGCCATTTCAATTAACACAGCGCAGTTTATTGCCAGCAGGCTGATCCGTTACGGGCTGGTGCGGCGAAGCTACATTGGAGTGCAGGCACAAACAGCCACATTGAACCGCACCATCGCGCGCCACTACGATCTAAAGACCTCAACGGGCGCGCTCATTCTGGCGGCGGAGCCAGGAAGTCCGGCGCAGCGCGCGGGCCTGCAGGAAGGCGACGTGATCGCACAACTCGACGGTGAAGTGGTGGAGGGCGTGGACGTACTTCATCGTTTACTAGGCGAAGACCGGATCGGCGTATCGACCCATCTGACAGTTCTGCGCGGCTCCCGCAAACTTGAATTCACGGTAGTACCGGAGATGCGGCCAGGGTAAGCACTTCCCTGGCCGCCCTCCGTGTGTAGTTATGGGTGGGGCGAACTACCGTCTCTTCTGGTTTCGCTTTACATCACTGCACAGCTTCTTCCATCTCTCTTTCTCTGACCGGCGAAGGTTGTTGTCAACCTGCGCGGCAGCATGACGGAGTTCACGACGAAGTTTGAGATAGCTGCGCCAGCGTGCATCGTCGATCTGGCCGGCAGCGCGGGCGGCTTGCACAGCACAGCCGGGCTCGATGTTGTGGGTGCAGTCGCGAAAAGCACAGGACGCGGCGAGCGCCTCGATTTCCGGAAACGCCTGGTCCACGGCAGATTGCGGGCCTCCCTGCCGGAGATCATGCGACCAGAGCTGTAGCTCACGAATTCCTGGATTATCGAGAACCAGTCCGCCGTTGGGCAGAAAAAACAGTTCGCGATGCGTGGTGGTGTGCCGTCCGCGACCATCAGTTTCGCGGGTGGGCTGGGTGACTTGTGCTGCGGTCCCCAGTAATTGATTCACGATGGTGGACTTGCCGGCGCCCGATGAACCGACAAGCGCCGCCGTCTGGCCGGACGCGATCCATGGCAGTAAGGCGTCGGCAGCGGCGCCGCTGGTTGTGACGTTCAGCGCCGAAATCGCTACAACCGGCACGCCGGAAGCTACGGCTGTAACTTCTTCCATGCGTGTTCTGAGATCGGAGCAAAGATCGGCCTTGTTGAGCACGATCACAGCGGATGCTCCGCTCTGCGCTACAGCCACAAGGTAGCGTTCCAGCCGGCGCAGGTTATAGTCATGGTCAAGACCGCAAACAACGAACAGCAGGTCAACATTTGCGGCGATCACTTGTTCTTGCGCCGCTTCGCCGCTGGCCTTCCGGGAGAATTTTGTCTTTCGCGGCAAGACATCAGTGATAATCGCCAGATCCACAGGCGAATACTGGCGAACGGCCACCCAGTCACCCACGGTAGGCAGTTCGCCGGGCTCGGCACGGTACAACAGCGCTCCGGCGACTTCCGCGGCGGATTCACCGGCTTCTGTCCAAAGTGAATAGGTATGCCGGTGTTGCGCGAGAATGCGCGCGGGCTTTAACCCCTTGTCGGCGAAATCAATGAAACTTTGGGCCCAGGATTCGTTCCATCCTGCCAATTGCAAATGCATTTCGGTACGCTCCAATTCGGTTGCGGAGTCCAGCGCAGTCAGGGCGCACAGAGGCGCAGAGACACGTCTGGAACCTGATTTTTAAGGAGTTACAACAGAAAGCGCCGAATTAGAGGATGGCAGTCATAGGCGTGAGAAGAGTGTAACGTATTTTGGCTGTTTTCGGGACCGCAGATTTTGTGGAGATGCGTATTTGGCCGCATAGGCCGGGAAATTGGACATTCCTCCCATGAAGCGCCCATGAACGGGTTCTAAGGCTTGCTAAGGTGTATTGCTGATCTCGCCTGTCTCAATCCCCGCATTCTGCGCAGGCGGGACGCAAGTGCGGAAACCCTGTTCGAATAAGATTTCCCGCTGGTTACCTCTGTACTCTTGTTGATCTGCGGCAGTCCTGCGATGATCGCTGTGCATTAACAATCTGGTTGGTGGTTTCGGGGGAAAGCACCCGACCAGATTTTTGGGCTCTTAAGCAGGCCTCGGTGAAGAACCGAGGCCTGTAGTTCTTTTAGGGTTACTTCCTTACATATTTCCTTCGTCAGCAGACGGCCCATAGATTGAAGGCACAGGCACATCGTTCAGACGCAGATAGACGCCCAGTTGTGCGCGGTGATGGACGGTGTGATTCATAATAAAGCTGCGCAGAACGGCGATGCGTGGCATGGTAAAAATCGTGTTGCTGCCTGAGGTGAAAGTCCAGGGCTTCAGCAGATGAGCATCCGTGGCTTCAGCGATGATTTTGCGTGCGGTAGCGGTGTTCTTGTCAAAAGCTGCCAACACTTCATCACGTGACTTTAATTCAGTGTTGGGCGGTGCGGTGGCGACGTCAAAGACGTCCTGACCAACAATGGCTTCCGTCCAATGAGTGATGGTGGCCAGATGGGAGGCCAGTGCGCCCAGAGACATCGACTTGGCATGCGGCTTAAAGCTTAGCTTGTCGTCAGGAACGCGCTCCAGCGACTTGCGCGTGTTGGCCATTTCATGGTCGAACTCAGGCAGCAGGGACTGGCTAATGGTCCTGCTTTCGTGCGGGAAGGTTTGCGGCTGTGCAGCCATGGTTATCTCCTTAAACAACGCAGATCAGATGATTGTACTCATTGCGCGACTCAATATAGTTTCGTGCGCCTGTTAAATATTCGAAATATTTTTTTAAAGAGTCCTTAATGATCCGCCGGATTGGGTGGTTGAAAGGAGCATAAGGTTGAGGGATGGAAGGCAAAAAACGAGGGATGAAAGGCAAAAAATGTCCAGACCCGGTGTGTTCCCCGGATCCGGACAAATTGTTTCTGCTTTAGGCGACTTTCGCCTTGGTTTTGGTGAACTTGGAAAGCAGGTCCTTACCCTTGATAGACCCCAGCCCTGTGGTGGCATCCCATCCATTGGTGGCATTAAATGCACCGTTGGTACCTTGAATAATGTCATGGCACACAGTGGCGGAACTGTAGAGCACCGGGTTCAGGAAGCCGCAGCGGCTTGAGGCTTTTTCATTGATGAGTGCCACAAGTCCGGCATACAACGGAGCAACAGCACTGGTGCCTCCAATTACGGTACTCACTCCGTCCACCAGGACCTGGTAGCCGGTTTGTGGATCGGCGTCACCGGCAACATCAGGAACGCCGCGGCCGGCAAAGCCTGCTGGCAGCCTTCCAGTCTGGTAGGAAGGCGTGGGAAAGTGCTGACTCACGCCGCCACCGCTGGCGCCATCATTGGGAATTCCACCCCAGGTTGTTTCATTGGCAATCGTGCTGCCGTTGGCGAAAAGGCGCGTGCCTCCGCAAGCCAGGACAAACGGACTGGAAGCGGGAAAATCGACGTGCTGGCCGCCGGCGGGAACACCGTCAGTAGAGCCATCGTCGCCAGAGGCAGCCAGAACGGTCACGCCCAGCATGGCTGCATCTTTGAATACTTCGTTAAAAGCATCCATGGATTGCTGGGTCCAACTGACCTCAGGGCCACCCCAACTGATGGAGACCACAGAGGGCTTGTTCTTCTGATCGTGGATTGCCGCTGTGATCGCATCAAGAAACCCTTTGTCTGTATTGTGCGCAAAATAGACAACAATATGTGCGCCTGTCGCAATCGCTCCGGAAACCTCAATATCGAGTACCACTTCTCCGTCCGGCCCGTCCGGGTTGCCAGTGGGATGGTTGGTAGCTCCATGTACTGAAACGGCTGAAACCTTGGGAACTGCGCCTAACTGCTGGAAATATTTCTTCAGGTCCTTGGACTTGTAACCACCACCAAGCTCAATCAGGGCAATCGTCTGCCCTTTTCCAGTAACGTCCGTGGGAAAGTGATAGGCGCTGGCAATCTGCGGGGGAGTAAAAGATTTGGGAGTTGTTGCAGCAGGTGTTGCAGCTTGCGCCATCGCCTTAAGTCTGGGTTGCACAGTGGGCGATGCTATGCGAAAGTGCGGCTTGGCCTGATCACGATTGTCCAGACCGTGGACGCTTTCTACGATCTGGCCTAGCTCATCCGGCAGATGAATATCTCCGGTCCGGCCGCGATACGAGCGTGCGCCGGTTGCGTCCTGGTAAATTTGCAGGTCAACGCCGAATGCCTCCTGCATGGCCGCAACCGTGCCGGAAAGTTTTATGGTCCGTGCGGCAAGGTTCTGGTCCACTACTGCCAGACCATGGACGTGGGCAAAATCAATCACCCTGGTTACATCCTCGGGCAGTGCTCCGTGGCTTTTTGCCAACTGATCATTGGTCAAATATTTGCGGGCAGCAAGAGGCTCGGATGCCATCTTGATGACGTCTTCATCGGATACTTTCGTAGCGCGGCGAAGCACCAGTGTTGTTTCTAGAACTTGATCTGGATCGGCAGAGCGTACTGCACGAAAACCAGCGACTGGAACTCGAGTACTATTTGGAAGGGGCTTGCTCATGTAAGTAAATCCTTTCAGGCAACCGTATGAACAGAACGTGCGCCGATGACGGAAGTCACCGTCAACCCTCTGTTGGACAAGTTGCTAATAAATGTCCTTCATTTCAGGAAAACCTGCGGGCGCAAGACGCAGGTGGCAGTGCCTTCTTACAATCACACACTGCCTATGCCTGTTTTAGTGTCCCGCGCCAGCAAAACATTTCAGGTCAAAACAAGATAATTTATTCCCATGCTCGTATGAATTGCGGCTTTTTGATAGTGTTATGGCTTCGGGGAGGTGCCTCTTGTCCACGGCCGTTCACAATACCAAATCACCGCGCCAGTTATATAACATCGCCAAAAATCTGGGGATCTGGGACCCGGCCAAGATCGATCTTACTGAGGATAAAGCCCACTGGCAGATGCTGAACCCTGAGCAACGCGAACAGCTCATCAAGACTTGTGCCCTGTTTTATGAGGGAGAAGTAAGTGTTTCTGACACACTGGCATGGTTCATGCTGGCCATGCCGGACCTTGACCGGCGCATGTTCCTCTCCACCCAGATATTTGAAGAGGTGAAGCATGCGGAGTTCTTTGAGCGCTACTTTCAGGAAGTCTGCGGCAAGGTAGACACATCGGCATACCTGGTGCCTGAATATAAAGGCGTGTTGCTCGACCAGCTGCGCCAGCGCGGCGAAGCCATTGGCCAGGCTTTGACCAATGGCAGAACCAGTGAGGTTCCTTTGGCGCTCAGCCTTTTCGCTTGCCATTATATGGCCGTGGTTGAAGGCACCATGGCGCTCACAGGATATGAATTTTTTGAGGACCTGCTGGCAAAAACCGGGATGTTCCCGCGCCTTCTTGAGGGCATCAAGCTGATCCGTTCTGATGAAGGCCGCCACTTGGTGCATGGAATGGACTTTCTGCGTGAACAACTGGAACAGCATCCGGACCATGTTGAACCTGTGCGGGCGCTGTTCATGCGAGAAGCCGAGAATATACCCAGACGGACGGATTTTATTTTTACGCCGAACCCGCTTGGGCTGGACCGTGACCGCATCCAGCAGATCTCGTACGCCAATCATGCGCAACGCATGCGTGAAGCAGGGCTGAACTAGCTCACGCTCAGCACGCGCATGCTGGGCTCCTGTACTGGCATGGGCGACTTGCCCAGCCTGGCCGTAACCGTACAGTTGCGTCCTTTGGCTTTTGCCTTATACAAGGCTTGGTCCGCCATGCGCAGGACCTCTGTGGGCGCAAGTTTATCGCTATTCGTTGCAGCCAGACCTATGCTGACGGTCACGTTGGTTTGTTTCTTGCTCCCGCGTCCCACGCCGCTCTTGCCTTTTCTGCGCCGATCTTTGCCGCGGACCGTGAACACGGACTGCTCAATCACACGCCGCATGCGGTCAAGGTAAACAAATACTTCCTCTGAAGCCTTGTTGGGAAAAACAATTGCGAACTCTTCTCCGCCGTAACGGTAGGCTTTGCCACCGCCGGTAATGTGCGCCAGTCTGGATGCCACCAGTCGCAGGGCCTGATCGCCAGATTCGTGGCCATAGCTATCGTTGAATTTCTTAAAGTGATCAACGTCAAGCATGGCAATGGAATAATTCTCTCCCAGCTTTAGCAGGGCCTCATTCAGTGCGCGACGGCTGGGCAGTTGCGTGAGTTCATCCAGGTACGCCATGGCGTATGAAGTCTCGATGAGCGCGACAATCAGCGCGAGCCCGCCAGCCGCGAAATACACTCCGTCAAGATGGCTTGTACTGGCCGAGCGTAGAGCGACAAAGGCCCCTACCATGCTCCACAGTAAGCTGCTCTCCACTGCCTTATAGCGTTGGACCAGCAGGACCATGATCACCGCGATAGCCAAAATGAATGTCAACAGCGCGGGTTGTGAGAGGCCGCTCCAGCGGGAAAAAACCGGTGGGACAAATGTCCGATTGAGCTGCGCGGCAACTTGCGCCAAAGCAGGCATGGAGAGTATCGCAACCGACATCACCTGCAAAGCCACTATGGCGAGCCGCCGGCGGCCGGCCGGGGAAATAATTCCCCGTTCCCGTAGAAACGCCAGCACGAGCAAGTTGAGCGGCAACAGGACCGCAATGGCATTGGCTGTAATCCGCGCTGAACCGGCAGATAAATGCGGCATTACCCAGGCAAACGTGCTCTGTGCCAGACACAGCGCCAGCAGCGCAAAAAACAGCCGACTACGCCGGAAGAACCCGCTCAACGCTAACCCCACGCCAAAAACCACGACGGGAAAGAACTTCACAATCGGCGCTTGCGGATCGGAAAGGACGCCCACGCGAATCAGCAACGCGGAGAATACCAGCAGCAAACTTCCCGGCAAGGTAAGCCGGTACAGTATTTTGAAGATCTTGCGGTTGGCCTTGATCACCTACTGAGCTCCCCGTGCCAGACAAGTTCCTGACGCTTTCCGAATAAACTGTTTCTCTACAGCAACTTACGTGTAAACGGTATTGGGCGTGGTGGAAAAACTATATAGAGCCCCGTAAACAAGGGAACAGATGCCATTGGTGCGATGGCCTTTTTCTATCGGCCAGTAACTCTTGAGTATTGCGCGGCCCAAACTGTGGCACGCTGAAATTGCAGGCATCTCCGCTAATACGTGCCAAAACAATCTCTGCCATGTAGAATTCCGCTGACATTCAACTGGTATTAAGGCAGTGCAGGATCAAGAAGATGTTGTGATCTCTCACCTTACAGTTGGTTTGTCTGGTTACTGAAATTTCCCGAGGTGAAAGTCGAATGAAATATGCCGCCGAGTTGTTTGGCACCTTTGTCCTGGTATTCGCCGGACTCACCACCGCCGTCATCGCCGGCGGAAAAGTTGGCAACGTGGGCGTTGCCATGGCCTTTGGCCTCGCGCTTCTGGCCATGGCTTATGCCGTGGGTCCAATTTCCGGCTGCCACATCAACCCTGCGGTCACTCTGGGAATGGTAGTGAGTGGACGAATGGCGGCCAAGGAGGCAATCGGCTACTGGGTGGCACAGTGCATTGGAGCGACTATAGCTTCAGGAGTCATTCTGTTCATCGCCATGGGCGCCCCGGGAGGCTCCATGGCTTCTCTTGCAGGCGCGGCGAATGGCTTTGGAGAACACTCTCCGGCAAACTATTCGATGGCAGCCGCTTTTGTGGCTGAGATGTTTCTGACCATGCTGCTGGTGTTTACGGTTTTAGGTGCCACGGACGATCGCGCGCCCGCAGGCTTCGCAGGAATTCCTATCGGCCTGATCCTGACCACGATTATTCTGGCGGGTATCCCCATCACGAACGGCTCTTTCAACCCCGCTCGCAGCATTGGACCAGCAGTATTGGTAGGCGGCTGGGCGCTGCAACAACTTTGGCTGTTTATCGTTGCGCCTATGGCTGGTGGCGTGATTGCTGCGCTGCTTCATAAAGCCATCCGCGTTCCCGGCCCATTGATTTCATCAAAGCAGGCCGAGCAGGTATTGCCCAGCCAACAAGCCGAACGGCGGCAGAGCAAATAACACCCTTTTTCTCCACTCCGGAATGAAACCCAGCTTGCGTCTGTTGCAGGCTTCGCCCGGACTTGGCACAAGGGCGAGCATTTCACCCATGAGCACAGGCCGCTGCTATCCTACAGTTACCTGAGTCACGAAGTTGCCATCCGCATCAACTCTAATCTGGCTTAGAATTACACCAGCCATAATTTTGCAGCATGCAAGTGATGCCGACGGGAGAAGGGCTGCTCTTGCCAGATATTCATAATGCCAACAACTGCCCATCGGTGGGTAGGATGCGTGTGTTAGCAATCTCTGACGTGGAGGTTCTGCGGGAGCATTGGGCCGATCTTGAAGATCTCTGTTCCACCCTCGCGGAGCCCAACGTATTTTACGAGCCCTGGATGCTTATCCCCGCTGTGGAGGCATTTGGCGCGGGCAAGACTTTTACCTTCATACTTATTTTCACGGAGAATTCTGTTCCCGGCGGCAAGCCATCCTTATGCGGCTTTTTTCCATTTGAGCGCAGGCGGAGATATGCGCGCATGCCGGCGAATTTGCTGCTGCTTTGGGAGTACAGGCATTGCGGCATCTGCACACCACCGCTGCGACGAGGCCATGAGAAGGCTTGCCTCAACGCGCTGATCGACTGGGCTGCTTCTGATCTGGCAGGCGCGGACGTTATTGAATGGTTCCAGGTGGGCGCGGATGGACCGGTATTCCGGGCGCTGCTGGACTGCGTGGAGCAGCGGCGGCTGCGCCACCAGTTGACCAGGCGAGAACGCCCACTCATGGTGCCCCGGGAAAGCAGTGAAGTTTTTCTGGACGAAGCACTCTCTTCAAACCGCAAACGAGGGTTGCGCCGCTGGGAACGCCAGCTTTCCGAGCTTGGGGCGGTGGGCTACAGGGAACTGGAAGATGACCGTATAGATGCGTGGATCGATGAGTTTCTTGTCATGGAGGCCAGTGGCTGGAAAGGCCGGGAAGGTGTTGCGGCAATCCATGACAAAAACACGGAAAACTTTGTGCGATATGCATTGCGAGAGGCCTTCCGCCGCAAGCAACTGCTGACACTCTCAATGACGGTGAGCGACAGTCCGGCGGCATCGCGATTTATTCTGACCTCAGGCAGCGCCGCGTTTGGATACAAGATCAGTTATCAGGAAAAATATGCACGATATTCACCAGGAAGCCTGCTGGAGGTGGAGAGCATCCGCCGCGTGCATCAGCATCCTGAGATACAGTGGCTTGATTCGTGCGTTGCTCCCAGCTTCAGTCATTATCTGCCCTGGCTGGACAAACGAAGCATCGCGGACATCACCTTCAGCACGGGTGGTATGCGCGGCAATGGCGTATTGGCGGTTGCCCCGATATTGCGGTCATTGGGCAAAACTCTGACACGGTTGAGAGCCTTAGGGAAAAAGACCGGTGCGAAACAGGCACAGCAAAGTTCAGAAGTTCCGCCAGCTTAAGTAGAATTCCAGCATGCGATTCGATCGCCTATTTAAAGGCCGAAAAGTTCCCTGAGCCGTTTCGTCTGGGCACGGCTCACTGGAATTTCAGTCTGTTTGCGATCATCCATGCGTAGCTGGTAGGAGCTTTTGAACCAGGGCACAACTTCTTTGATCCGGTTGATATTCACGACAAAAGAGCGATGCGCGCGCCAGAAGGTTTCCGGATCCAGCCCTTCAAGTAATTCTTCAAGGGTGCGGCAGTTGGACTGGCCATCAAGATTGGTGGCAGCAACGCTGATAATGCCATCTTCAATGGAAGCGAAACACACATCTTTCTGGTCTACCAGAAGCAGACGGCCAGCGCTACGAAGCAGGACTTTGGAGTTCTGAGGACGCTGGGATTCAAGCAGCTTTACCAGAGTGTCCAGCTTATCTGTTCCGGCCGTTGTGCCCTGGATTCTCTTGCGTGCTTTTTCAACCGCCTGGTTTACACGTTTTTTATCAAATGGCTTAAGAATATAGTCTATTGCATTGACTTCAAAAGCTTTAACTGCATATTGATCATAAGCTGTTGCGAAAACAATCTGGGGTATGGGAAGCTTTTTGTCGAGCAGTTTTTTGAGAACACCAAAACCATCCAGGCCAGGCATTTGCACATCAAGGAACAATAAATCCGGGGAAAATTCTTTGATAAGATTTACAGCCTCAATCCCGTTGTGGCCCTGCGCCACGATGTTTACGTCATCAACAGATTTGAGCAGGTAGCTCAACTCGTCGCGTGCGAGCTGTTCATCGTCCACGATAACCACAGAAAGTGCCACGGCCTTAGTCTCCGCTCTAAGTATAGAGGCTTGGCCCCGGCCATCTCAATACGGTTCATCAAAATGCTCAAGGCACGTCTCCCAGGAAAATTTATTGTCCCAAGGTGTCGAATTCTGCCAGCTTGGCCGTCGTTACGGTGAGCAGGAGGAAAAGAAGCTCCTGACAGCGATCTTAATAATGAGGAGGAAGCAATGAGCAACACTCGGTCAATTTCAATCTGGACAATGGGCATCCTGGCAGCATCAGTAGTCTGGCTGGGTATGGCGGGGACCATGGCGCGCGCGGCTGACAAGCAGGACACCAATGCTGCCGCCGCTTTCAGCAAACTGAAGACACTGGCCGGCAACTGGGAAGCAAACGGGAAACGCGGCAAGGTCAACACTTTCTATGAGGTGATTTCTAATGGCAGCGCTTTGGTAGAACACATCAATGTCGCGGGCGAGGGCGAGATGCTGACTGTGTACCATCTTGATGGCGATCGCCTGGTGCTGACGCACTATTGCACGGCGGGAAATCAGCCGCACATGCAAGCCGAAACCTATGATCCGGCAAGCAACCAGCTGGCATTCGACTTTGCCGGCGGCGGCAATCTGAGCAATCCCAATGCCGGTCATATGCATAACGCCCTGTTCAAGTTCGCCAGTGCGGATGCGTTCACAGCAAACTGGACCTTCCAGGAGAACGGCAAGGCGCGCTTTGTGGAGAATATCGAATATCACCGCGTAAAATGAAGTTGCGCGCATGTCCCTGAGGAAGCGTGCCTGGGTGACCAAGCGCGCTTCCCTTCTCAAACCCACGTTCAACAAGGAGAAAAACTGATGCGTTACATGCTCTTGATTTACACCAGGGAAGATGCGGTCGCCCGCAGTTCGCCGGAAGAGATGCAACAAGTGATGAATGGCCACATTGCCGCCATGCAGGAAGCGCATGCCAAAGGCGTAATGCAACAAGCCGAGCCGCTTCCCAATACGGGCATGGCGACTACTGTCCGCATGCAAAATGGCACTCCAATCATCACTGACGGCCCATTTGCTGAAACCAAGGAACAACTGGCCGGCTACTACATTCTTGACTGCAAGGACCTTGATGAAGCAGTTGCCTGGGCGGCAAAGATTCCCACGGCATGCGGCGGGACGCAAGGCTGTGTTGAAATTCGTCCGTTGCAGGCCGTTCCAGCCAGCGAAAAAGTACCGCAGATGGCGCAGAGTTCTGCCGGCCGCAATGGATGAATTCAAAAGCACCATCGAATCCGTCTTTCGCCAGGAATCAGGGCGTATCCTTGCTACCCTGATCCGCATTTCCGGATCTTTTGACCTGGCGGAAGAAGCGATGCAGGAAGCGTTTGCAACCGCCGTCGCCAACTGGCCCGTAAAAGGCGTGCCGGACAATCCCGGCGCCTGGATCACATCGGTAGCGCACCGCAAGCTTGTGGACCACAGTCGGCGGGAACGCACGCGGAGGGAAAAGCAAGGACCGCTGCTGTATGAAACGCCGACTGCGTATGAACTGGATCCGACCATGGTTGAAGCTGAAGCCATCACGTTTCCTGACGACCGGTTGCGACTCGTCTTCACCTGTTGCCATCCGGCACTGCACCAGGAAGCCCAGGTCGCTTTAACACTGCGCACGCTTGGCGGACTGACAACGCCGGAAATTGCCCGCGCATTTCTTCTGCCTGAGCCAACACTGGCACAGCGGCTGGTCCGAGCGAAGCGCAAAATCAGCCAGGCGCGCATCCCATATGAAGTTCCTCCGCTGTCGCAGATCCCGGAACGGCTCAACTCAGTGCAAGCAGTGATCTACCTGGTCTTCAATGAGGGATATTCGGCTACTGCCGGTGACTCGCTCATTCGCCGCGAACTCTGCTCTGAAGCGATCCGCCTCTGCCGAACGCTTTGCGAGCTTCTGCCCAACGAGCCGGAAAACCTTGGCCTGCTGGCGCTTATGCTGCTGCATGATTCACGCCGCGATGCGCGCATGGACAAGCAAGGCAGGCTCGTCACCCTGGAAGAACAGGACCGCTCGCTGTGGGACCATGAGCGCATTCGTGAAGGCGTTACGTTACTCAAGAAAGCTTTGCGCATGCGGCAAGCTGGACCTTATCAGTTGCAGGCGGCCATCTCCGCGGTCCACGCTGAAGCAGCTTCGCCCGCGCAAACGGATTGGCAGGAGATTGCAGCGCTCTACCAGGAGCTGATGCGGCATTCGCCTTCACCTATCATCGCGTTGAACCACGCTGTTGCAGTCGCCATGGGCGGCAGTCTGGAGCGTGGCCTGGCGCAGATCGATCAGGTTGGCGCATCGGGCCGACTGGAGGAATATCACCTCTTTCATGCGGCTCGCGCGGACATCCTGCGCCGGCTTGGACGCAAAACTGAATCCGCTGAAGCGTATGCGGCCGCTCTCAAACTGGTGACCAACAAAGTTGAGCAGCAGTATTTGCAGGACCGGTTGAAACAGGTGGCGCAGTGAGTCTAGCTGCTTCTCTCCACAATAAAATCGGGGATCGAGAGCAAAGCGCGTTTGATCTCTGAATCCGGGAATGCGCAGATGGCTTTGCGCGCGATTTCTGCGTGTTTGGCCGCGGCGTCATAAGCGTAAGGAATGGAGCCGTAGCGGTTGAGCATTTCCAGGATCTGCTCATGCTTCACGCTCACAAAAGCGCGCTCTTCCAGCACCGTCTCCACCAGTCTGCGCTCTGCCGGAGTGCACTGCTGTAGAGCATGGATCACCGCCATGGTGACCTTGCCTTCGCGCAGATCGCTGGCCACCGGCTTGCCCAGAACTTCTTCTGAAGCTGTCAGGTCCAGCACGTCATCCACAATCTGGAAGGCAAGGCCCAGGTTGCGCCCATATTCGCCCAGACGCCCTTCCTGCTCTTCGTTTGCATTGCCGATAATCGCGCCCAGCCGCGTGGAAACGGAAAACAAGCAGGCTGTCTTGCGGAAGATCAGATCAAAATGTTCTTCCAGCGTAATGCATTTGCCCAGCTTCTCCATCTGTAGCAGCTCGCCTTCCACCATCTGCTGAGTCAAGTCGATCAAAACGTCCAGCACGCGGAAGTTACGTTCCTGCACCGCGATCTTGAAGGCCTGCATGTAAAGCCAGTCGCCGGCCAGAACGCATTTTGAGTTGCCCCACTTCGTGTTTGCCGCCGGACGCCCGCGCCGCGTCTTCGCTTCGTCGATAATGTCGTCATGCACCAGCGTGGCGGTATGGAGCATCTCCACCACCGCTCCCAGTCGGACGGCGCTTTTTTCGTCATGCGGAAAGAGCTTGGCCGCAAGCAGCAGCAATACTGGACGTATGCGCTTGCCTCCGCCCGCGCGCAGATGTTCGCCAATATCGGTAATGGCGCGGACGCTCGAAACCGTGTCGCGGCCGAACTCGCGCTCAATCGCCGCAAGATCGTCGCGTAGCAGCTCGAAAACTTCTTTGGCAGTGGTTGTGGCCGGTGAACTCAAAATGTCCTTAATGGTGCGAATGCTGAAAGTGACGCGAATACGGAACCGGGCAGATTTTCAAATTGCGGGGCGCATATCTGAACTGCAAAATCTTTTACCAGCCCCAACAATCTCATGGTCTCTTCCTCTGTGTTCCTTCGTGTCCTGTGGTAAAGGCCCCTCAGTTCCGGTAATTCGTAAACTGCATATCAATACCAAAGTCCCGGCCCCGCAGCAGAGCAATGATCTCCTGCAAGGAATCGCGGTCCTTCCCGCTCACGCGCACGGTGTCACCCTGGATGGAAGCCTGCACTTTCTTCTTGGAATCCTTGATGACCTTCACAATTTCGCGCGCCTTCTCAATGGGAATTCCCTGCTGCATGGTGACCTTCTGCCGCACGGTTGAACCCGCTGCCGGCTCCACCACGCCATAGTTAAACGCCTTGATCGGAATATTGCGTTTCACCATCTTGCTTTGCAGGATATCGTTCACCGCTTTAAGCTTATATTCGTCCACTGAAGTCAGGATCAGGGCGTC
The DNA here is from genome assembly GCA_020072585.1 of Terriglobia bacterium. Taxonomy (GTDB): domain Bacteria; phylum Acidobacteriota; class Terriglobia; order Terriglobales; family Acidobacteriaceae; genus Angelobacter. Next base: position 65,164 of record JAIQGL010000034.1, read on the forward strand.
TTTGCCTTCCAGCTTAATGTCTGATTTTGAGTCCTTCAGGTCAAAACGCGTGTGGACCTCTTTGAGCGCGTTCTGGATTGCGTTGGAGACCTCTTGCAGGTCCACTTTACTGACGATGTCAAATGAGTTTTCTGATGCCATGTCCCTTATAGCTTACTAAGAGTTGCGATTCCGTGCACGTTTTTGCGCAAGCAGCCCTATCGGACTAAAACGGAGCGCCCAAGTCCTCAAGCAAAATAGCGTCCGAGTTAACGTTTCACCCAAAGCCCGATGGGTTCGCGGTTTACTCCCGCGGTTTACTCCTATGTTGCTGGCAAAGTCCAAAAGTAGGTCGCGATCCTGATCGAGCGGCCCTAAGCGGCGGGCAGCGGCTTTGCCATCAACGGCAAGCTGCGCAAGCGAATTCCTGTAGCGCTAAAGATCGCGCCGGCCACTGCCGGGGCCAGGCCCATGAGCGGCGTCTCTCCGGCGCCCATGGAAGGCTGGTCTTTGCGGTCGATCAACTCGACCTCAATCTGGGGAACATCGCTGAAGCGGGGCAGGCGATAATCGGCGAAGTAGGGATTGCCGATGCGGCCATTGTCGAAGTGTATGGCTTCAAACAAAGCGCCACCAATGCCTTGCACGATGGCGCCTGAGATCTGATTGCGCAGCCCGTTCGGATTGATGACGGCGCCGCAGTCAAAAGACTGCACCACGCGAACGATTTTTACCCTGCCCATGGAACGGTCCACGGCAACTTCCGCGCATGTAGCAAGATAGCCGCCTTTTTCGAAACCGCCGGCGATGCCGAAGCCACGCGTGGGCGTTGCCTTCTGCTTGCCCCAGCCGAAACGCTGGGCTGCAACTTCGAACGCTGCGCGAAGGCGTGTGTCAGTAATGTTCTTCAGTCGGAAGGCAAGCGGGTCCATGCCGGCGAGATGGGCCAGTTCGTCCATGTGGCTTTCGCGGGCGAAATGATTGGCCGTGGCCGCCAAGCCGCGATACGACCCTTGTCTGAGCGGCGGGTTCTTCGCTGGATGAAATTCAATTTTCTGATTGGCGACGTTATACGGCGTGTTGATACCCGCTGGTCCGGAATTGTAGTTGTGAAACTCCCAGGCCACGAGAGTGCCGTCAACGGCAATGCCGCTCTTGACGTCAATCACGCCGGCGGGCCGGAAATAGGCCCAGGTAAACTCTTCCTGGCGCGTCCACACCAGCTTCACCGGTTTGCCGGCGGCTTTGGCCAGCCGTGCGGCCTCCACGGCACACTCGCCGGTGTGTTTTCCGCCATAAGCCGAGCCGGTGTCGGGAACAATCACCCGCACTTGATCCAGCGGAATGTGAAACGCCGCTGACAGCTCTTCACGTACGCCAAACGGCCGCTGCGTGCCTGTCCACACGGTCAGCTTGTTATTTTCCCACTCCGCTACGGCTGCGCGCGGCTCCAGCGGTGCATGCTGAATGTAGGCTGCAGTGTAGGTCTGCGATAAAGTCTTTGCCGCCGCGGCCATCGCTGTTTGGACCGAGCCGGTTTCACGCCCGCCGCCAAAACCGCCTCTGCGCGATTCGCCGTCAGTGCCCTGGCGCAGGGAATCAAAGAGAGCAGGTTCGGAAATCTGAGTAGGCGCGTTCCACTCGGCCTTGAGCGCCTCGCGGGCGTTGAGCGCAGCGTGTGGATCGGGGGCGACAATGCCGACGAAATCGCCGTCGCGCACGACCTTGATGCCTGGGAGCTTCTCTGCTTCTTTTGCATCCAGCGAAACCAGCGTGGTGTTGAACGCCTTCGGGCGCAGGATTGTGCCGTGGAGCATGCCTGGCTGCGTCAGATCGGAAGTGTACTTGTGCAGGCCGGTCACGAAGGCCTTGCCGTCAACCTTTGGCGCCGACGTTCCGGCAACGTGCCATTGTGTAGCTGGTGTGAGAACGGCATCGTCAGCTACGACCTTCACCAGCTTCTGGCCATGCGTAAGTTCGGCGTAGTTGAGGCTTTCTTTGGTGCTCGGGTTGGTGATAACGCCGTTGTGCGCCACCAGAGAACTACGCTCGGCATGCCAGCGCTGCGCTGCCATATCAAGAAGTATTTCACGCGCCACGGCCGCCACCTTGCGGAGTTGTGATCCCATTTGCGGCGTTGAGCGGCTTCCGAACGTGCCAAGGTCAAACGGCGTCAAATCGGTGTCGCCCATGATCATTTTGATGAGGCTGATCCGGGTACGCAGCTCTTCGGCCACCTGCTGGGCCAGCGAGGTGCGGATGTTCTGGCCCATCTCCACCTTGCCGGTAAAGACTGTGATCCATCCATCACCGCCAATGTGCAGCCAGGAAGCGACGTCATGGGGTATTTCTTCACCGCGTCCGCGACCGGATTCCTGAGCGAACGCTCCCGGTCTGCATAGGCCCACGACCAATCCTGCGCCCAGAAGTTTGAACAGATCGCGACGGTTGACCTCAAAGAGGTGCCTCAGCGGCTCCACTGCATGCTGTTCGGCTTCTTGCATGTCGTTGTCGGTGGGGCGCACTGGCGCAAGCTCTTTCATGGCTTCTTTGCTCCCTGTGCGGCGCGGCGGATGGCAGCCATGATGCGCGGATATGTACCGCAACGGCAAACGTTGCCGTCCATGTACTGGATGATCTCTTCGTCGGAAGGATGAGGATGGGCCAGCAACACCGAATACGCGGACATGATCATCCCCGATGTGCAGTATCCGCATTGGAAGGCTTCTTCATCCAGAAACGCCTGCTGTAGAGGGTGCATATGATCATTTGCCGCAAGGCCTTCAATGGTCACGAGCTTCTCCCCGGCCACGGACTCGGCAGGAGTGAGGCAAGAGCGGGTGGCTTTGCCCCGAAGCAAAACCGTACAAGCCCCGCATTGGCCTTCGCCGCAACCGTACTTAGTCCCGGTCAGGCCGAGCCGATGACGCAGGACCGAGAGCAAAGACTCGCCTGACGCACACTCGGTCTTGTGCTCAGCTCCGTTCACAATCAGGGTGATAGATGGCATGATCGACGCAGGAACCTTGATGTCCGTCCCGACTATCCTAACTCTGGCGGCTTGTTCTTTTCCAGTGATCTCCTCCCCTCAGCGTCGGAGGGGTAAGCGAACACGTCCTTCCAAGAATGGTTATTGCTCCGCAGGTTCCTTTTTGGATTTAGCCGCATACCCGCGTTCTTCTTTGGGAACGGAAGCGGTTTCGGAATTCGGTACATTCGAAAAAAGTAAAGATCACGCATCTCGCGCCGCATTATGATCTGCTCCACTGGCAGAGAGGATGTGGGTTACAGCTGCGGTTTGCCGTCATGCGCGTGAGTCCACAAATTTTCTGTCACGAAAGTCTTGAACGATTCTGAAACTGAGGTACCAATGAAAGCCCCCACATTTGTATTGCGTCTTATCATGTTCGCGCTCGTTTTTATGGGCGTAGCAACTTTGCTCACCCCAGTCAAAGCCAAGGCCTCTGGCTGCTTTACCAATATTCACTGCCTTCCCGCCGACAAGGTTGGCCGTTGCGGCGCGATTCCGAGCCAAGCTTGTACCTGCTTTTTTGACGATGGCACTTCCCAGTTTGACCCAATCGACTGCGCATTGTTGTAACTCCACAACGCTCGTTCGAAAAAGGTTTTCTTCGTAAACATCAGGCCGCTCCCCTGCGCTTTTCCTCCCATTCCGGAAAGCGCCGGGAGCGGACAAACCGGGAGCCGGAGTCCATTCATGCGTTTTCTTGATTTTCTGCTTTGCTTAGGTCTGTTCGTCCTGGCAGCCTTTATCTTTCGGCTCGACCTTCTCGATTTTCGTGAATTGCAAAAACAAGAAACAAAATCAAGCACATCGTTTGATTCACCCGTCCCCTTCCGGTTCGTCCACGGGTACGACGAACACGGCCAGATCATTTCCAAATTACCTCTGGAAAGACAAAACCTTGCTATTTTTGTCATTCATGGAAGCAGCTTTGAAACGGAAGCCGCGCTTTGGACCTCCATCGTCGCGCATAATAACTCCGCCGAACTCGGGTTTGTGGGCGTATGCGACGATCAGGTTTGTATCGATCGTCTTTCTCAGGCGCGCGGGACCCTTCTTTTCAGCTCACTGATTTATGGAGATTATCTCGCCATGCGCACGCTTATTAAAACGGACCATGACGGCCAGATTGAAATCCTCAATCGTGCAACCGGCGCCGTAAAAACGTTTCCCCGCCCACAGACATTGGAGGATTTTGCAGGAATAAAAGGCCATATGACGGAGGTGCGCTGATGCAGATCGCCGTCTGGGTCAGGCGCGCAGCCATTTTCGCCGCCCTGCTCAACATAGTGGCGATTGGAACTCATACTTATTTCGGCCACAAATTCGCCTCCGGCGGTCTTCCTCAACTCTCCGGAACAATGGCTCCTGTTGCCGGCGTGAGCACAAATGGGCAAATCGTCGCGGAGAACTCAACCCGGCCTTGCCACATCATTCGCTATACCAGCATCCACTGCGCCTATTGCCGTCGCGATCAACCTACCTGGGATCGTTTTGATGCGGCACTGACAAAGAACGGTTGTGACTCGACCAGTCTAGGGCCTTCCGGCAGCGATATGCCACAGAATGCCGCAACAGAGAGCGCCCGGCAATTTTTAGTCGCCGTACCCGCATCGTTTGCAAAGAGAATTGATCTATTTGCTACGCCTACGACTGTTGTGCTTGATCGTAACTGGAATATTGTCTGGTCGCGCGTCGGGATGCTGGATACCAGCGATATCAAAGAGGCGACTGCCGCCCTTGGCCTATGAACCCAACGCACATCGTCTCACCAAACGATAGCGTTCGTATGAAAACGTCTCATTTGGTCTTTTCTATCCCTCACAGCACCGTGGGTGCCCCTCGATAAGAGCGAAGGTCCTGTCAAGGAAAAACTGTCCCTGGCGATGCGTAAGCATCGTTTTGTTGGCCACCAGAACTCTGTCGACGAAGACACTGGAAAGCACCTGTACTTGAATCACCTATCAGTGGA
>JAIQGL010000035.1 GCA_020072585.1 Terriglobia bacterium
GGGAGAGGTGGGAGGGCGACTGTACCGAACGGGGGACCTGGTGCGGTGGCGGAGGGACGGGACGATTGAGTTTGTGGGACGGAATGACTTTCAGGTGAAGGTACGCGGCTTCCGAATTGAGTTGGGAGAAATTGAAGCGATCCTGCAACAGCAGAGTGGGGTACAGGGCTGTGCGGTGGTAGCGAAGACTGGTGTGAATGGAAGTAAACGGCTGGTGGCATATGTGGTTGGGGAGCGGGACCGCGAAGAGTTACGGCGAGACCTGAAAGGCAAGCTTCCGGCGTACATGATTCCCAATGCCATTGTGGGCTTGCAGGTTTTGCCGTTGACGAGCAATGGGAAGCTGGACCGGCAGGCATTGGAAAAGTTAGAGGATTTGGATTCGGATGATTCAGGAGAGTACTACGAAGCTCCATGCACTGCGGTAGAGGAACAACTGGCAGAGATTTGGGCCGCCGTTCTGGAAGTCGTGCGAGTGGGGAGACACGGTAATTTCTTTGATTTGGGCGGACACTCACTGCTGGCAATCTCAATGGCATCGAGGTGCCGGAATGTATTTGGACTGGATGTTCCGGTACGAGCGATATTCGAATCACCAACGATTGCGGAACTGGCAGAGGTAATAGAGCTTGGGTTGAAATCACAGGGAAGGAAACCCGGAGACGACAAAGACACAATACCAACGCAGAGATCTTCGATTTTAAGATCTTCTGCTTTAACACCTTCTGTTTTCCCGCTTTCTTACCAGCAGGAGCAGCTTTGGTTTCTCGATCAGTTCCAGCCGGGCAGCGACTTCTACAACGTACCCTTAGCCTGGAAACTCAAAGGCGACCTGGATGTCCCCACGCTGGAGCGGAGTCTGCGGGAGGTGGTACGGCGACATGAACAGTTGCGGACCTGCTTTGTGATGGACCAGCAGGAAGGACTGAGGCAGAAAGTTGTTGGGGACAGCCTCGATGTGCGATTGCCGGTAATGGACTCGCGGCATTTAGCGGCTGGCGAGCGGGAGGAGCAGGCGAAGAAGATTATAGAGGATGAGGCTAGAAAGGCCTTTGATTTAACCCAGGCGCCCTTGTGGCGCGGCGTGTTGGTGCGGACGGAAGAAAGAGAGCACGTTTTGGGATTCACGTTGCACCACATTCTTTGCGACGACTGGTCCTTGCGAATCTTGATGAGTGAGTGGGGAAAATTGTATGAGGCATATGGAAAAGGAGAAGAGTCGCCGCTGCCGGAATTGGAAATGCAATATGGGGAGTATGCGTTAGAGCAGAGGGAAAGGCTGAGTGGAGGAAAGTTCCAGCAGCAGCTGGACTACTGGAAAGGACAGTTGAAAGGGATGCCGCAAGTGCTGGATTTGCCGGCGGACCACGTGCGGCCCGCACGAGAGAGTTTCCGCGGAGGAACAGAGCAGCGAATTCTAAGCAGCGCCTTGTTCGAAGGTCTGAATGCGGTGGGAAAAGGGGAGAGGGCCAGCTTATTCATGACGCTGCTGGCGGCGTGCCAGGTGCTGCTGATGAGGTACACAGGGCAGGAGGATTTTGGCGTAGGCACCGTGGTGTCCAACCGCAAGCGGGCAGAGATGGAACCAATATTCGGCTTCTTCCTGAATACGCTGGTGATACGCGCGAACCTGGGCGGCGAGCCCACCTTCCGTGACGTGCTGCAGCGGGTGCGGGCGGCGGCCCTGGCCGGGTACGAGCATCAGGACGTGTCATTTGAAAAATTGGTGGAAGAATTGGCGCCGGACCGTGATGCCAGCCGCACTCCTATATTTCAAGTGCTGTTCACGACGCTTGGCGAGCCCGACAAATTGGAATTCGGGGAATTGGAGTTGAGCGGCTTCGAGATCGATACCGGGATGTCGAAGTTTGATCTCGTCGTGAGTGTACAGGAGACTACGCAGGGCGCAGCGGTTACGATCAACTACTCCATGGACTTATTTGAAGCGGAGACCATTCAGCGGATGCTAGGACATTACGAGCAGTTGCTGAAGGCGGTCGTGGAGAATGCGGCGCAGCGGGTGTGGAATCTGCCTTTGTTGACTGAGGCAGAGAGGACGCAACTGGAAAGATGGAACCAGACTTCGAGAGACTTTCCGCGCGACAAGACCTTTGCAGCATTGTTCGAAGAGCATGCAGCCAGCACACCAAACGCTGTGGCGGTGGAGTACGAAGGGCAGGAATTAAAGTATGGTGATTTGAATCGGCAAGCCAACCGGCTGGCGCATCACCTGCGAGCGTTGGGGGTGAAACCGGACACGCTGGTTGCCGTATGTGTGGACCGCAGCCTGGAAATGATTGTGGGGCTGCTGGCCGTGATGAAGGCGGGAGGGGCATACGTCCCGATGGATCCTGCGTATCCGCAGGATCGGTTGCAATTCATGCTCGAGGACAGCAGGCCGGCGGTGTTGTTGACACAAAGCCACCTTCGCGGGTTGTTCACGGAAATCAGAGAGGACCTGAAGTTCATTGATTTGAGAGGCGCAGAGGCGTGGGGTAATCAACCTGATTCGAACCCGGAACACGCCACCATCGGATTGACGGCCCAAGACCTGGTGTACGTCATTTACACATCAGGTTCTACCGGGCAGCCCAAAGGGGTTGCCATGCCGGTAGGCGCCGCAATGAACATGATTGCGTGGCAGATGAATGAATCAGCGTGGGCTGGGCAACAGCGCACTTTGCAGTTTGCCCCATTCGGTTTTGATGTTTCATTCCAGGAAATCTTCAGCACTCTTTGCGCAGGGGGAACTTTGCTCCTGATTGATGAAGAGAAAAGACGCAATGCCACAGACATGGCCCGCTACGTGATGGAAAAAGGCGTTCAGCGATTGTTTCTTCCTGTAGTGGGGCTGCAAATGTTTGCCGAGGGCATGGCTGAGATGGGGAAGCCTTTCGATTGTGCGCTGCAGGAAATCAACGTAGCCGGAGAGCAACTGCGCATCAATGACAAGATAAGGGCACTCTTCAAACGCCTGAAGCACTGCCGGTTGAACAACCATTACGGTCCGACAGAAACGCATGCTGCCAGTGCATTTCATCTGGGCATGGAAAGCGATCGTTGGCCCATGTTGCCGCCGATCGGGCAGCCGATTGCGAATGCGCAAATTTACATATTAGATAAGCACGACCAATTTGTTCCCGTGGGAGTAGTAGGAGAACTGTATATCGGGGGAGCGGGCGTCGCGCGAGGGTATTTGAACCGTCCAGATTTGACGGAAAAACGCTTCCTGAAAAATCGGTTTGCCAAAGAAGAGGGATCGCGGATGTACCGGTCAGGAGACCTTGGGCGATGGCGGGCGGATGGGACGATCGAGTTTATTGGACGGAACGATTCCCAGGTGAAGATACGCGGCTACCGCGTGGAATTGGGTGAGATTGAGGCGATGCTGCAACAGCAGAGTGGGGTACGGGGCTGTGCAGTGGTAGCGAAGACAGGCGCAAATGGAAGTAAAAGGCTGGTGGCATATGTGGTTGGAGAACGGGATTGTGATGAGCTGCGGCGAGATCTGAAAGGAAAGCTTCCGGCGTATATGGTTCCAAGTGCCGTTGTGGCCTTGCCAGAGTTGCCGCTCTCGGGCAACGGGAAGGTAGACCGGGAGGCATTGGAAAAACGAGAGGACCTTGGTTCGGGAGCCGAGCACTACGAAGCTCCCGGCAATGCGGTAGAAGATCAACTGGCAGAGATTTGGGCTGAGGCGCTGGAAATCACGCGAGTTGGGAGACACGATAATTTCTTTGATCTGGGCGGACACTCATTGCTTGCGACATTAGTGGCGACGAGGATGGGAAACACGTTTGAAATACAGGTTCCCGTACGAGCATTGTTCGAATCGCCCACGATTGCCGAACTCGCAGAGGTGATAGAAGCCGGCTTGAAATTATCGGGAAGGAAATCAGGAAGCGGCAAGAAAGCAATACGAAAGCCGGTAGTTTCTGGTCCAAGACCTTCTCTTTTCCCGCTGTCATACCAGCAGGAGCAGCTCTGGGTACTGGACCGGTTCAATCCCGGCAATGCGTTCTACAACATTCCTATGACCTGGAGGCTCAAGGGCGACCTCAATGTTCCCCGGCTAGAGAAAAGTCTGCAGGAGGTGGTGCGGCGACATGAAATTCTGCGGACCTGCTTTGTGATGGAACACGAGGAACCAAGGCAGAAAGTTGCAGAGGCGACATTCGATGTGCGGTTGCCGGTAGTGGATTTGCGGCAATTGGAGCCGGGCGAGCGAGAGGAGGAGGCGAAGAAGGTTGTAGCACAGGAGGCGGACAAGGCATTTGAGTTAAGTCAGGCGCCCTTGTTGAGGGGAGTGTTGGTGCGGACGCACGAAAGGGAGCACGTGTTGGGGCTGACGCTGCACCACATTATCTGTGATGACTGGTCGTTAGGGCTCTTGATGAAGGAGTTGGGGAAATTGTATGAGGCGTATGGAAGAGAAGAAGACTCGCCGCTGCCGGAATTGGAAATGCAATATGGGGAGTATGCGCTGGAGCAGAGGGAAGGGCTGAGTGAAGGAAAGTTCCAACAGCAGATGGAGTACTGGAAAAGACAGCTGGAAGGGATGCCTCAGGTGCTGGAATTGCCGGCGGACCACGTGCGGCCGGCGAGAGAGAGTTTCCGCGGAACGTCAGAGCAGCGAATTCTGCGTAGCGGCTTGCTGGAACGCTTGAACGCCCTGGGGAGAGCGGAGAAGGCGAGCTTGCTCATGACGATGCTGGCGGCCTTTCAGGTGCTGCTGATGAGGTACAGCGGTCAGGAGGATTTTGGAGTTGGCACCGTGGTAGCCAATCGTAAGCGGATAGAGACAAAAGAGCTGATTGGTTTTTTCCTGAACACGCTGGTGATACGCGCGAATTTGCGCGGCGAGCCAACCTTTCGCGAAATGCTGCGCAGGGTGCGGGAAGCGGTGCTGGGCGGGTATGAGCATCAGGATCTGGCATTCGAGAAGCTGGTGGAAGAATTGGCGCCGGTACGTGACGTTAGCCGCAGCCCTGTCTTTCAAGTGGCATTTACGTTGCGAAGGTCCATTGAGGGCAAGTCGGAATTAGGCGGGTTGGAGATGGTCCCATTCGAACTGGATCCTGGTACATCTAAGTTTGATCTCATTATGGGTATAGAAGAAGCCGGGCAGAACGCAGTGATTGGTCTTAACTACAGCAAAGACTTATTTGAGGCGGAGACCATTCGGCACATGCTGGAACACTATGAGCATCTTCTGGAAGGAATTGTTGCAGACGCTGACCAGCCAGTTTGGGCGTTGCCCATGATGAGCGAGCTGGACGAGAAGGTCCTGTCCGGCTGGGATTGCGCGAAGCCGGCTTCTCCTGAAGAAAAGAACATCATTGAGGTTCTGGAAGCCCAGGCACAGAGCCGGCCGGAAGAACCGGCTGTAATCTTTGGTGAAGCGCAACTCAGCTATGGGGAACTGAACAGCAGGGCGAGCCAGGTTGGGAGTTATCTCTCCTCCATGGGAGTGGGGCCGGAGTCACTCGTGGGTATTTTCATGCCGCCTTCGAAGGAGATGGTGGCGGCCATGCTGGGAGTGCTGAAAGCCGGTGGCGCCTGGCTGCCTCTGGATGTCCTGAACCCGAAAGATCGTTTGCGGTCCATCATTGACAGTTCAGGAGTTGCCGTCTTGCTGACCGTGGAGAACCTGCGCAAGCGTCTCCCGCAGACCAATGCACGTGTGGTTTGTTTGGATTCGGAATGGGAGATGATCGGCCAGCACAGCGCGACGAACCCTGATGTTCAGGACAATCCCCGCAACCTCGCTTGTGTCATCTATACCGGCGCCCAGGAGGGACACGCCAAAGGCCTGATGCTTGAGCACAGCGCGCTGATGAATCTTATATCTGCATGCGACGCCGCTCATACGGCGAATCAAAATGGGCACGCCAAGATTCAAGACAATAGCTATTTGGAAATTTGGCGGCGTTTGACATCCAGTTCTTTCCTGGTCTCCACCTCTGCCATACTCACACCCGTGGCAGAAGAAAACAGATTCAGGCCACGCGGCAATGCCGCGATCTACCTTCTTGATCCGCACCTCCAGCATGTTGCCATTGGAGTTCCGGGGGAACTGTGGATTGGCGGAGCTGCCGCGGGCCGCGGTTATCTGGGGCAGCCTTCGCTGACGGCGGAGAAGTTTCTTCCCGATCCGTTTACATCGGAAATGGGTGGACAGATGCGCGGGACCGGAGAGCGCGCCCGATATAGAGAGGATGGAACTATCGAGCTTATGGGCAGAATTGATGATCGGGTGGAGATCGAAGGCTTCCCGGTGGAACTGGGAGAAATTGAGGCTGCTCTGGTGAATTGTGAGAGCGTGCAGGAGGCGGCGGTAGTTGTGCGTCCTAATGGCGAACTGGTGGCTTATATTGTAGTCCGCGACGGAAAGAGATTGGGGCAAAACGAAGTGCGCAGCTACCTTGACGACAAGCTGCCTCTGTATATGATTCCGGGCACTTTTATTACCGTGCAGGAGTTGCCCAAAAATGCCAGAAATGAGGTGGATCGGGCCGCGTTGTCTGTTCTGGGCCAGGAGCAATTGACCAGCGAATTTGTGCTCCCGCGAACCGAATTGGAAAAAACCATTGCGGCCGCATGGCAGGCCGCTCTCGGCATCGATCAGGTAGGGGTATATGACAACTTTTTTGATCTTGGCGGGCACTCGCTCCGCATGATCCAAATCCATCAGAAGCTGAGGGCGGAACTTTCGATTGATCTTGAACTTCTCCACCTCTTTCAATTTCCCACCATTGATTCTCTTGTCCGCTTTCTTCAAGCTGGTTACAACTTCGACGGCAGGTCGCGTGAAACGCGGGACCGCGCGGGACGGCAAAAAAGCGCCATCCAAAAATTAAAAAGGACGCACACACCATGACCAGAGACGTACTGGACGGAATAGCAATCATCGGCATGGCGGGGCGATTCCCCCAGGCCCCAAATCTCCAGCGATTCTGGGAAAACCTCTGCCAGGGAATCGAATCAACATCTTTTTTCTCTGAAGAAGAACTGGAACAAGCCGGAATCAGCCCTGAGCTGCTTCGCCATCCCAACTATGTGAAGGCCAGGGGAGTGCTGGAAGACGCTGATTTGTTCGATGCCGGTTTTTTTGGTTACTCGCCGCGCGAAGCAGAATTGACGGACCCGCAGATACGGTTGTTTCTGGAGTGTGCGTGGGAAGCCCTGGAATCCGCGGGATGGAACCCGGACAAATTTTCCGGATTGATCGGTGTCTATGCCGGAATGTCATTCAGCTCTTATATATGGCAACTTGCGGGAGAAGATACGGATGCAGACTCGGTGGGCGCTTTTCGCTTCCTTATGGGTGGCGCCGAGAAGGACCATCTGGCAACGACACTCTCGTACCGCCTGAACCTGCGCGGCCCGAGCTTGAACATCCAGACTGCATGCTCCACCTCATTGGTTGCAGTGCATGCGGCTGCCCGCGCGGTGATGACCTATGAGTGCGATATGGCCATCGCAGGCGGATCTACCGTCAATGTGCCCCAGCGTAGCGGCTACATGTATGAGCCCGGAGGTATTGCTTCAGCCGATGGTCACTGCCGCAGCTTCGATGCCGAGGCCAGCGGCTCGATAAGCGGTGATGGGGTTGGAGTTGTTTTATTGAAACGTCTGGAGGACGCGATTGCCGCCGGCGATACGGTGTATGCAGTCATCAAGGGTTCGGCGATCAACAACGATGGCCGCCGGAAAGTTGGTTTCACTGCACCCGCAGTGGAAGGGCAGGCAGAAGTCATTGCCCTGGCGCTGGCCGCAGCGGAAGTAGAATGTGAGAGCATTGGCTATATCGAGGCCCACGGCAGCGCCACACCTATGGGAGACCCGATTGAGATTGAGGCCCTGAATCAAGTCTATGGCCAGGCCGGCCTCAAGCCCTCAAGCATTGCCGTGGGATCGGTTAAGAGTAACCTTGGCCATCTGAACGCGGCTGCTGGAGTGGCTGGGTTGATAAAGACCATTTTGGCCCTCCGGCATGGCTCGATTCCCGCCTCATTGAACTTCCGGCAGCCTAACCCCGCGATTCCTTTCGGGCGCGGCCCTTTCCGTGTCAATCACACGCTCTCGCGATGGCCGGAGAGCAATAAGCCGAGGCGGGCAGGCGTGAGTTCATTCGGGATCGGCGGCACCAATGCTCATGTGATTCTGGAGGAAGCGCCGGAGATGAAGCCATCAGAACCCGCCAAGCCCTGGCAACTCATCACCATCTCCGCGAGGAGCCGCGAGGCGCTGGAGCGAGCTACGGACCAATTAGCCACGCATCTTCTCGAACACCCGGAACAGAACTTTGCCGATGTCGCATTCACTTTGCAGGAAGGCAGAAAGGCTTTTGAGCACAGGCGCATGGCTGTCTGTCGCGATGCCTCGGCCGCGGCTGGCCTTTTGCAGTCCCGGACCCCTTCTCAGGTATTTACCGCTGTCTCAGCGTCGCGGCGGCGTCCTGTTGCTTTCCTGTTACCCGGTTTAGGGGACCAATACCTGGATATGGGTCGCGGCTTATATGAATCGGAGCCTGAGTTCGCGCGGCACGTGGACCATTGCTCGGAGCTTCTCCAGCCGCTTTTGGGAGTTGACCTGCGCAAGACCATGTATCCCGATCCAAGAGTGCGGCAGCAGAATGAAGTCAGAACGGAAGAACGTATGAACTTCCGCAACCTGGTGCAGCGTGCGCGCGAAGACAATTCCCCAACGTTGCAGGAAATTCACCGCACACTATGGGCGCAGCCCGTGCTGTTTGTCATCGAGTATGCGCTGGCCAAGCTCTGGATGAGCTGGGGGATTGTTCCTGAAAGCATGATGGGCTACAGCATTGGGGAATACGTGGCTGCATGCCTGGCCAGCGTTATTTCCCTGGAAGACAGCTTGCATATGCTGGCGGCTCGGGCGCAGAAAATTGAAGCGCTTGCTCCCGGTGCAATGCTGGCCATCGCAGCGTCAGAAGCAGAAGTCCGTCCGCTGCTCACCCCGGAAATCTCCATGGCGGGCATCAATGGCAAATCACTCTGCGTAGTCGCGGGTACGCCGGAGGGGGTTGATGCATTGCAACAGCGGCTGGTTCGCGAAGGCGAACTGGTGTGCAGGCGGCTTCTTGCAACTCACGCCTTCCATTCACCGTTGATGGCGCCGGTGGCCGAGGAATTGACCAGACTTGCGCGGTCCATCCGTTTTAGTCCGCCCAGAATTCCTTACATCTCCAATGTGACCGGCAAACCGATTACGGATGCTGAAGCTACAGATGCCACATACTGGGCGCGGCATCTGACGCAGCCGGTCCAGTTTGCGGCAGGCTTGCAGCACATGTGCTCGCCCACCGCACCGGTATTCCTGGAGGTTGGCCCGGGTCAAATGTTAACGTCTCTTGCCGAACAGTATCTTGCCGGCAGGGGCTTGGCTGACCGGGTTGCGCTGGCCTCTCTGCCGCATGCGTCAGACTCCCAGCCGGATCGCGCTTTTATTCTCAGCACTCTTGGAAATTTATGGCTCGCCGGCATTGAACCGGACTGGGCCGGTGTCCACCGAGGTGAACGCAGAAGCCGCGTCCTGCTTCCCACTTATCCTTTCGAGCGGCAACGCTATTGGCTTACGCCACGCAGGCAGCCGCAGCAGAAGCGGGAAGCCGAGCCTGTAAAGGCCGCTACCGCGGCTGCTTCACTCGCGCAGGAGATGGTTTCGTCAAAGCAAGGCATCAAGCCCGAAGACAACGGTGTGGGAAATTCACGGTCACATCTGGGCGCCGAGTTTGTTGCGCCTGGCAATTCCACCGAGCAAAAGATTGCGGAAATATGGGAGGAATTGTTGGGAATCCATCCCATTGGAATTCATGACGAGTTTCTCCGGTTAGGCGGCAATTCGCTGCTGGCCATACGCGTAGCAGCTGAGCTGCGTGAGGCATTCCAAATCGAGTTTCCTCTTGCGGCGCTCTTGAGATCGTCGACCATTTCTGAGATCGCCCTGTTTGTTGAAGATGCGCTGCTGACCATGATCGAAAACATGGATGAGTCCGAACTGTCCGGAATGGAGACAAACGATGTCCGCCCATCCGCCACTGATTGACAATAAGCATTCTGGCGAAACCCCGGACCTTCCCCGTCTTGAAACTATAGGTGTGATTGGGGCGGGAGTCATGGGTGTGGGCTTGGCCCATGCGCTGGCGCAGTCCGGGTTGCGCACCCTGTTGATCGATATCTCTGATTCCATTCTGGAGTCCGCCCTCGGGCAGATCAGAAACAACATTCGCTTCCAGCGTTTATTTCACAAGAATCCCGGCAGTGGCCCTGAAGAAATCCTGGGGCGCATCAAGGTTTCTGCCGACTATGACATTCTGCGGAATGCTGACTTCGTAATAGAAAACGTGACGGAAAAACTGGCGGTCAAGACGGATGTGTACCGCCGGCTGGATCAGATTTGTCCTCCGCAATGCATCTTTGCCGCAAATACCTCTGCTATTCCCATAACCCGGATCGGCGCTATGACCCGCCGCCCCGCGCGCGTGCTGGGGATGCATTTCATGAACCCGGTGCCGCTGAAGACTGCGGTTGAGGTGATTCGCGGCTATCACACCAGCGACGACACCATTGCCACGGCAGCCAGGCTGCTCAATCTTATGGGCAAGAAGCCCATCGTCGTGGGTGATTCACCCGGATTTGTTTCCAACCGGGTACTGATGCTGACCATCAACGAAGCGATTTTTCTGGTGCAGGAAAGGGTCGCACCGCCCGAGGTGGTGGACGATATCTTCAAGAATTGCTTCGAGCACAAGATGGGCCCGCTGGAAACCGCCGACCTCATCGGACTGGACACCATTCTGTTTTCTATTGAGGTACTGTATGACGAGTTTAAGGACAGCAAATTTCGCCCCTGTTCACTGCTCCGGCAGATGGTGGATGCCGGTCTGCACGGTCGCAAGAGCGGCCGTGGGTTTTACAGCTATGAAGATTGACCAATCCCGCAAAGAAGGAAGTTCATGGAGCAAGCGAAAGAAAAATTGAGGGCTTTCCTGGCGCGACATATAGCTGGCCGCACGATTGCCGATGAAGACCAGATTTTTGCGTCTGGCTTTGTCAACTCCATGTTCGCCATGCAACTTGTATTGTTCCTGGAAAAGAACTTCAAGATTGCCATTGGCAATGAGGACCTGGAACTGAAGAATTTTCAGAGTATTAACGCCATGGCAGAGCTGATTGAGAGAAAGACCTCACCCTCACAGAACGGTTCGAATTCATGATTGGTCCTTTATGGAACTGACTTTTGAACAGCAACGGCTACGGGCCGCGTTCCGCGAATTTGCAGATGCCCATATCGTGCCCCATGCGAATACATGGGACCGGGAAGAACGCATGCCGGCCGAGATGGTGCGGCAGTTGGCCAGTAAGGGTTATCTCGGTGCGGTGCTACCGGCTGATTGTGGCGGTGCCGGCTTCAATATGGTTGGATTTGGGCTGCTGAATGAGGAGTTAGGGCGAGGTTGTTCATCCATCCGTAGTTTGTTGACTGTGCATAGCATGGCTGCTTTGACAATATGGCGCTGGGGAGCGGAGGCGCAAAAAGCCCAGTGGCTCGAAAAACTGGGGCAAGGGCAGGCAATAGCCGCATTTGCCCTCACCGAACCCGAAGCCGGAAGTGACGCGCGAGAAATCAGAACCGAGGCCGTTGTCAGCGGGGATGATTTCCTTCTTAGTGGACACAAGAAATGGATCACGTTTGCGCAGATTGCAGATTTGTTTCTGGTATTTGCCAGAAGCCAGCGGGGACCGTGTGCCTTCCTGCTGGAGCGAAACACGCCCGGCCTGGTGATTTCGCCAGTGCATGGCATGTTGGGCACGCGCGCTTCCATGATGGCTGAACTTCACCTCGAGCAATGCCGTGTTCCCAAACGGAACCTGGTTGGTGCTCCCGGGTTCGGCCTTTCTCATATCGCCTCCTCAGCGCTGGATTGTGGTCGCTACAGTGTGGCCTGGGGCTGTGTAGGCATTGCCCAGGCATGTCTGGAAACGTGCCTGCGATACACAGGACAGCGAAAACAGTTCGGCACTCTCTTGCGGGACCACCAGTTGGTCCAACGCATGATCGCGCACATGGTGGTTGGGGTGAAAGCAGCCCGCTTGCTGTGCTACAACGCCGGACAACTCAAGGATGCAGGTGATCCAACCTCAATGATTGAGATATCGATTGCCAAATACTTCGCCTGCAAGACCGCCGCGGAGATTGCCCGAGATGCAGTTCAGATACACGGAGCAAACGGATGCAGCAGTGAATATCCGGTAGAACGCTTTTATCGAGACGCCAAGATTATGGAAATCATTGAAGGAAGCAATGAGATCCAGGAGATCACGATTGCGCAGAGCGCCTGCCAGGAAGTTGCGGACAGCGCGGCCATAGCCAGGTGAGACATTTTGTGACTGAACTCGGAATAAAAACCAAATCTTCGGGCGATGCAGTGGCCCCCGCTAAGCGGCGTAAAGTTAAGTGCGTCGTGTGGGACCTGGATAACACCCTGTGGAGCGGGACTCTGCTTGAAGGCGACGAGGTGCGTCTGCGCGACGGCGTCCGGGAAATCATCCACGCGCTCGATGCTCGCGGCATTCTGCATTCCATCGCCAGCCGCAATCATGCAGAATCGGCGCTCACCCGGCTCCGTGAACTGGATTTGGAAGAGTATTTCCTGTATCCGCAGATTAACTGGGGATCCAAAGCGGCTTCCATACGGACGATCGCGGAAAGCCTCAACATCGCCCTGGATAGCATTTGCTTTATTGACGATCAGGCTTTTGAACGTGCGGAAGTCCAGGCTGCACTGCCGCAGGTCTTTTGCATGGACCATATCCAATTGCCCAATCTGCTGCAGATGCCGGAACTCAACCCTGAGACAATCACGGCAGAGTCCCGCATGAGGCGCCAGTTGTATCTGGGCGAAATGCGACGCAAGCAGACAGAGGAGGCATTCACCGGACCGCAGGAAGAATTTCTCGCCTCCCTCGGCATGGTGTTTACTATCTCCCCTGCGCGCGCGGAAGACCTGGCCCGGGCGGAAGAGCTTACCAACCGTACCAATCAACTCAATACCACGGGACGCACCTTTTCCCGGGAAGAGTTGGAGGAGTTGCGCTGCTCAGATCGCCATCTCCTGCTGATGTCTGAGTTGACTGACAAGTTCGGAAATTACGGAAAAATTGGCCTTGCCCTGGTGGAATGCGGTCCTGAGGTATGGACGATCAAATTGCTGCTCATGTCCTGCCGGGTGATGAACCGGGGTGTGGGCACGATCATGTTGAACCACATCCTCAGGAAGGCACGGGAATCCGGAGTCCGGCTGCTCTCTGAATTTGTATCGAACGACCGGAACCGCATGATGTACGTCACTTACAAATTCGCGGGATTTACTGAAATCGAGAACAGAGGAGGGACCCAGATTCTGGAGCATGATCTGGCATCGATTCCTCCAGTGGCAGATTACATTGCAGTAAAAGTTGAAAACTAAACAGCGATGTCATGGAAGTGGCAGCCGCAAAGATTTGAGTGTCACGCGAAGAGCAGGGAATCCGAAGCCGTTTTTGTCGCGCGTTGGCGGCAATCTCCGGTAAGAGTCAACTCGTGAGAATGGGAGATTTTCTAAAGACATGAGCAACGAAGTTCACGGCAAAGAGCCAGGCAGCCATCAGGAGCGGATTTCCCGGCTTACTCCGGCCCAGCGCGAAATGCTTGAGAAGCGGCTGCGGGGTGAAGGACCGCGAAGCGAGCCCAAATCCGTCATCAAGCGCCGTCCTACTCTGGACTATCCCATCACTTACGAGCAGGAACACTTGTGGCTGCTGCACCAGATGGACCCGACTACCCATTACTTCAACCATAGCCATGGCCACCGGCTGAAAGGCGACTTAAATGTTGCTGCGCTGGAGCGGACGATCAATGAAATGGTGCGCCGCCACGAGAATTTCCGCACATCGATGCCGGAAATTGATGGCAAGCCGAGGGCGGTCGTTGCTCCGCAGCTTCAGATTCCGCTGGAACTGGTAGAAGTTCCGGAATTCCCCGTGGAGGACCGGTACGACCGTCTACAGGCCCTGGTTACGGCCCACACTTGCCGGCCTTTTGACATAGTGAATGGCCCTTTGATTCGAGCGACGCTTTTCCGCGTCACGGAACAGGACCACACAATATTGATTACGCTGCATCACCTCATCACGGATTTTGTCTCTTATGATTTGGTTGATAATGAGTTCTTCGCTCTCTACGATGCTTTTTCCCGCGGATTGCCATCCCCCCTTCCCGAACTGACGTTTCAATACGGTGACTTTGCCTGGTGGCTGGACCAATGGATGAAGTCTGACGAAGCCGCCCGGCAGGCTGATTATTGGACCCGTAAACTCGCGGACCTGCCGCGCCTGGACCTGGTAACAGACATGCCTCGCCCGCATATCCGGACTTTTAGCGCCGTGCGTCTTACCTGGAACTTGCCGGAGATGTTATGGCTGGAGTTCAAGCAGTTGGCGGCTGCCGAGAATGTCACACGGTTTACGGGTTTTCTCGTGGTTTTTGCCATGCTCCTGCGGGAGTATAGCGGGAAAGATGATATTCCCATTGCCACCCCGGTGAGCAGCCGCAAGCACCGGGAAATGCAGCCTGTGATCGGCTATTTTCTCAACACCATCGTTTATCGTCTGGACTTATCGGGCAATCCTACCTTTCGTGAGCTGTTGCAGCGCACGCGCCTGACCACGATAGAAGCGATGGCAAACTCTGATTTGCCCTTCGAGTTCCTCTTGAACAAACTCCAGGCAGAGCGTGATCCCAGCCGCGCGCCCCTGGTCGATGCTTCGTATGCTTTCGGCAACGACCACAAACCGGCGCAGCCTCCGACTGGTTTGGCAATGGAAGAATTCAATGCTTTTTACCAGTCAGGCTGGCTGGACGTGAATCTCGGAGTGAACGACAACACCGATCACGCTGTTGTCGTTTATGACTACCTTGTCGATCTCTTCCTGCATTCCACAGGAGAGCGGATGATGCAGCACTTCCAACGTTTGTTCGAGCAAGTAACAGCGGATCCGGGACGCCGGCTGAGTGACTTCCTGTTGCTCAGTGATCGTGAGCAGCAACAGATTCTTACGGATTGGAATGACACTGCCGCACCCTATCCCTCCACGCAGACAATTCCACGCTGCTTTGCCGTGCAGGTTGCAAAGGCCGGAAGCACGATTGCTGTTCGAGCGCCGGAGACGGAGCTGACCTACGGTGAGCTGAATAAACGAGCCAATCGTCTTGCGCACAGGCTCATAAAGACCGGTGTGAAACCTGAAACCGCGGTGGCCATTCTGATGGAACGCTCCGTGGACATGGTAGTTGCCACGCTTGCGGTGTTGAAAGCCGGCGGCGCATATCTGCCGCTGCACTCCGCGTATCCGCTTGAGCGCATGCGTCTGATCATGGAAGAGGCAGGCGCGTCTGTGCTTCTCCTTGACCGTACCACTGCAAGACGCGGGCTTAGTCACCGCGAAGTCATCGTGGTTGATAACCACCCTTCTTTGGAGGCGCAAGATGATAACGAAAGCGATCCCGATATCACGGTCGATCCTGACCAACTTGCATATGTGATCTACACCTCGGGATCTACTGGTACGCCGAAAGGCGTTGCCGTCACACATCGCAATGTTCTTAGCCTGGCATTTGACCGTAGCTGGCGAGAGGGAAGCCTGGAAAGAGTGTTGTTTCATTCTTCCCACGCCTTTGACGCTTCAACATTTGAGATATGGGTCCCATTGCTGCGGGGTAAACAGGTCATCATCGCCCCGCCCGGCGAGTTGGATAGTGCTGCTTACCGGCGTTTGTTCCAGGAAGAAAAGGTCACTTCTACCTTCCTTACCGCCACGCTTTTCAATGCACTGGCTCAGGAGTCCCCTGGATGCTTTTCCGGTGTCCCTGAAATATGGGCGGGTGGCGATGTTGTTCCCGCCGTCGCCGTCCAGCGGCTGCACGAACATTGCCCTGAGACCCGGGTGTGTAATGTCTATGGTCCAACGGAAACGACCACGTTTGCCACCTATTACGCAGTCCCCAACCGAGAGAAGTTGACCGGCAATGTGCCCATCGGCAGGGCCATGGATAACCACCAGGTCTATGTTCTGGACTCTTTTTTCAAGCCGGTCCCAGTGGGTATTCCCGGTCAGCTATTTATTTCCGGCGATGGAGTAGCACGCGGATATCTGCGACGTCCTGATCTTACAGCAGAGCGTTTTATTCCGAATCCCTTCGGCAACTTCGGCGGACGCATGTATTGCACCGGAGATCGAGTGCGTTGGAGAGAAGACGGGCAAATAGAGTTCCTGGGCCGAACTGACCAGCAGGTCAAGCTTCGGGGGTATCGCATCGAGTTGACGGAAATTGAGGTGGCTCTGTTGGGCTGCTCCGGCGTAGGTCAGGCAGCCGTGATTATGCATTCGGCCAGCAGGGGGGAGAAGCGACTGGTTGCCTATGTAGTGCCTGCTCCCGGCCAAAGCCTGAATTCACTTGAGTTGCGCGAGTCCCTGGCCCACATGTTGCCTAGCTACATGGTGCCCGCCTTCATCACGATCCTATCTTCTCTGCCTTTGAACTCAAACGGCAAGCTTGACCGTAAGCGATTGCCGGCGCCTGAAGTAACCAGAAGCGGTTCAGGGCGCAGACCTCGCACCCACGCGGAAGAAGTTCTCTGTTCCCTCATGATGCGGGTGCTGAGTGTTTCCCACATCACACCGGACGATAACTTCTTCGCGCTTGGCGGCGACAGCATTCTGGCGTTTCAACTGGTCAGTCGTGCGCGGAAGTCGGGATTGATCCTTAGCTTGCGCGATGTCTTTGAACAACCGACGATTGAGGCCCTTGCAGGTATTTCTCGCGCGCAAGATATGGTGGCTGCTGTACCCGACGTCGGAATAGGCGCAATGCCGCCCACTCCGATCATATGTTGGTTCCTGGAGTCGGGCGGGACTCTGAATCGCTTCAGCCAGTCTATTGTGCTGCAAGTCCCAGCCAATCTGGAGCGCCAGCATCTCGTGAACGCTTTGCAGACGATACTCGATCATCATGATGCGCTGCGCCTGCGTTTCACCGGCGGAGAGAGGCGCAGGGAGGAGTGGAAACTGGAGGTCCAGGCGCAAGGCACGGTGCGTGCCGAATCGTGCCTGCATGCAATAGACATTGCAAGGCTTGACGATGATGCATGCAGTCAGACGATAGCGGAAGAAGCACAAGCTGCCGCGAGACGTCTCTCTGCTGAGAGCGGACTCATGCTGCAGGCCGTGTGGTTTGATGCGGGTCGCAGTTCGTCCGGACGTTTGCTGCTGAGCATCCATCATTTGGCAGTGGATGGAGTGTCTTGGCGAATCCTGGTGCCAGACTTTGTGGCTGCCTATGCGGCAATTGCCGCTGGACATCCGCCATCTCTTGAACCATGTCCCGTCTCTTTCCGTGGCTGGGCTGAACGATTAAGCCGTGAGGCGCTGAATCCAGAGCGAGTGAAGGAACTCTCCTTCTGGACTGACATGTTGAAGGACGCACAGGAACTTGTTCCCAGCCAGCAACTCGTTCACAGCCGCGATACTGTGGGCAGCGCTCACCAGATCGCTCTTACGTTGCCGCCAAATGTTACTGCTCCTTTGCTGAACCGGGTCGCGGGGGCATTTCATGCGCGCATCAATGACGTGCTGCTCACCGGGCTCGTTCTTAGCATTCTGAAATGGCAGAAAGATTCTGGCGATGGCACGTCCGTCCTGATTGATATGGAAGGCCATGGGCGGGAAAGCATTTTTGACGGCATTGACCTTTCCCGCACGGTCGGGTTTTTCACCACCATCTTTCCTGTGCATCTTGATCCCGGCAGCCTGGACCTTGAGGAAGCCTGGATGGGAGGCGAAGCGCTGGGAAGGGCGCTCAAGTCAATCAAGGAGCAGCTTCGCTCGATTCCTGACAATGGGATTGGTTACGGATTGCTGCGTTATTTGAATCCTGAAACTGCGCCGGTCTTGTCCCGCCTGCCCAAATCCCAAATAGATTTTAACTATCTGGGACGTTTCCCGGTGGCGGAAGCCGCCGACTGGACGCCCTCCGAATCTTTCAGCGGAGGCCTGGACCCTGAGATGGCCTTCCATCATCCATTGCAAGTTGATTCCATGGTATTGGAGCGCGCTGCCGGTCCGGAGCTGACGGCCATCTGGACATGGATGCCGGGAATATTTTCGGAAAAGGATGTTCGTTTGCTCGCAGATGGATGGTTCCACATGCTGGAGGCGCTTGTCCAGCATAGCGAACAGCCCGAAGCAGGAGGTCTCTCTCCATCTGACGTGCCCCTGGTCGCTCTCTCACAATCTGAAATTGACCGGCTTGAAAGCGAACATGGAGAGATCGAAGACATATTGCCGCTCACACCCCTGCAGGAGGGAATGCTTTTCTTTGCTTTCTATGATGCCGCTGGACCGGATATTTACAACGTCCAGATCATGCTTAAGCTGGAGGGGCTGCTCGACGAAAAAGCGCTTCACGATGCAGCCAAAGCTTTGCTGGGCCGCCACAAGAATTTGTGCGTAGCTTTCGAATACAAAGATTTGGACCGGCCGGTGCAAATCATACCAAAAGATTTTTCTCTGCCGTGGAACACCCTGGACCTCTCGGCACTTGAGCCGCAGCAGCGCGACCGGAGTTGGGCTGAGCTGGTGCAACGCGATCGCCTGGCCCGTTTTAGTCCGAATGTCTCGCCACTGTTTCGGTTTCTTCTGGTCCGTTTTGCGCCGGAAGAATCCCGCCTGCTGATTACCACCCATCACATTCTGGTAGACGGATGGTCCGTGCCATTGATGATTCCCGAGTTGCAGACACTCTATGAGCATCATGGCAGCGCTGCTGCTTTGCCCCGAGTCACGGCATACCGAGACTATCTGGCGTGGCTTGCCAGCAGGGACCGCAGCGCAGCTGAAGCTGCCTGGAGGGAAGCGCTGGCTGGACTTGAAGAAGGCACGCGGATGAGCCCGCTGGCCTCCCTGGGCGAACCCAAAATACCTGAGCGAATTATTGTTGATCTTGACGAAGAACTCACGCGGCAACTCACTGAGCAGGCACGCGCTCGCAATTTGACCGTCAATACTATCGTCCAGGGCGCCTGGGCTGTTCTGCTGTCACGCCACACTGGCCGGCAGGATGTGGTGTTCGGCAGCACCGTTAACGGACGCTCTCCAGAGATCGCGGGCGTTGAAAGCATGATTGGACTTCTGATCAATACCGTGCCCACACGCGTAACCCTGCGCTCCGCCGATTCATTCAGCGATCTTGTCAGCCGGCTGAATCAGGAGCAATCCCGCCTCCTTGCTCATCAATACCTTGGATTGGTGGAAATTCAGCGCCTGACCAGGCTGCACGAATTGTTTGACACTCTGGTGGTCTTTGAGAACTTCCCCAGAGGAACGGAAGATAAAAGCCGAACAGAAGATAAAGACCGAACGGAAGTGGATGCGCAACCCTCCGGCGGTCTGCGGTTCACAGTGATGGACCTCAACGATGCCGCACATTATCCCTTGACCGTTGTAGTGGCCCCCGGCCGGCGACTAAGCGTGTATTTTACTTATCACCCGGACCACTTTGACGCCCATTTTGTGGAACTTCTGGGCCGCCGCTTTATGCGCCTGCTTGCGGCCTATGCCACTGCTCCCGATCAACCTGTCAATGGCATCGATTTGCTCGACGCACGCGAACGCCGGCAGATTGTAGTGGAATTCAACCAGACACATACAGAATATCCTCGCAACAAAACCATGATGGAGTTGTTTGCGGAGCAGGTCCAGCGCCGAGGGGAAGAACTGGCGGTGATCTGCGGCCAGGAGAAAATCAGCTATGCCGACCTGGATCGCCGTTCGAATCAGCTGGGACATTATTTATGGAACCTGGGCGTCGGTCCGGAAAAGCTGGTGGGCATCAGCGTGGAGCGTTCTATACACATGGTGCTCGCAATGGTGGGCATTCTCAAAGCCGGAGGAGCGTATGTCCCCATCGATCCCGCATATCCACCGGATCGGCTGCGCTTCATGGCGGAGGATTCTGACATTGGAGTTTGGCTGACACAAGGGCACCTGGCCCATCGCATCCCACAGTTGAAGGCGCGTGTGGTCTGCCTTGATCGTGATTGGGACGAGATTGCGCAGCAAAGCGGCGACAGTTTTCGAACCCAGGTGTTTCCGGAAAACCTTGCCTATGTAATTTATACGTCGGGTTCGACGGGACAGCCTAAAGCTGCAGCGGTAAGCCATTGCAGCATGATCCGGCTGCTGCGCGAGACCAACTACATCCAATTTCAGGGCGATGAGGTGGTGGCCCAGACCGTCAACATGTCCTTTGATCCCTCCACATTTGAGATATGGGGAGCGTTGTTGAATGGATGCCGGCTGGCGATCATCGGCAATGAAGTGCTGCTGGATGTAGAAAGATTTGCGGCAGAGATCATAGACAAGGGTGTGCAAGTCATGTTTCTGGCAACAGCCTTGTTTAACGAAGTGGGACGCCTCAAACCCGCCATGTTCAATTCGGTGAAGAGCCTGCTGTTTGGAGGGGAGGCCGTTTATCCCGTAACAGCGGCTGCCGTACTTGAACATGGAGGGCCGGAGCGGCTTGTGAACGCCTATGGGCCTGCCGAGTGCACCACATTCAGCGGTTGGTATGTCGCAAGACAAGTAGCCAGGGATGCTGTAAGTGTGCCTATCGGCAAACCGGTCGCAAATACCCAGCTCTATGTGCTGGACCGCAACATGAACCTTGAGCCCATCGGAATCATGGGCAAGTTGTACATCGGTGGCGAAGGACTGGCGCGAGGCTATTGGAGAAGGCCGGAATTAACAGCAGAGAGATTTGTTCCCGATCCTTATGGCCAACCGGGAGGACGTCTTTACATCAGTGGGGACCTTGCTCGTTGGATGGAAGATGGCAATCTGGAATTCTTTGGCCGTGAGGACAATCAGATCAAGATACGCGGCTTCCGGGTGGAGCTGGGCGAGATTGAGGTTGCACTGCTACAGCATGGCGGAGTACGCAACTGTGCTGTGCTCATGAAGACCCTCGGTAGTGGCAAGCAGCTGGTGGCCTACATCTCTGGTGAAGCGAAGGTTGACGAGTTAAAGAATTACTTGAAAGCTAAGCTGCCCGAGTACATGGTGCCGGGTATCTACGTGATGTTGCCCGAGTTGCCACTCAACACTAATGGCAAGGTAGATCGCAGAGCTCTTCCGGAGGTAGAAGATAGCGTGCTCCCGGAGATAGAGGAGGGCGCTTCGGAAGAGATTACTCCTGTCGAGGAGCTGCTTGCAGATCTTTGGAAGGAGGTTCTGGGAGTTGCGCGCGTCTCAGTGCGCTCCAATTTTTACGATCTGGGCGGACACTCCCTGCTCGCGCTCCGCGTAGTATCCCGGATCAATGACTATTTCCAGACAGGGCTTTCGGTGCGTATGCTTCTTGAATATCCAGTGTTGATGGAGTTTGCGCAAAGACTGCGTTCCGTTTCGACGCGTCCCGTCCAGGAAATGGAAAAAATGGCCAGGATTGGGCTGATGGTCCGCAGGATGACACCTGAGCAACGCAAAGCCGCCCTTTCCGCACAATGAACTCGCGTTTGCGCCGAGGGATTTCGGTAGTGAGTCAAGTTTCCATGAAATGGACCCACCACCTGCTTGATTTGATTTAAATCGATTTGAATTTGCTGATCCACAATCCGGAGGTTGAATGCTTTCTCTCGCACAGAATCTTCGATTTGCACTTCGCAGGTTAAAAAATAATCCCGGATTCACCTTTGTAGCTGTGCTCACGCTGGCGTTGGGAGTCGGCGCGAATACCGCGATATTCAGCATCGTCAATGCTGTCCTGCTTCGGCCTCTTCCATATCGTGATCCGCAAAGACTCATGTTGCTTGCTGAGCATTGGCCGCAGTTCCCCAGGCTGTCGCTCTCCTATCTCAATTACAAGGACTGGCGCGATCAGAGCCATTCCTTTGAAGCAGTAGGAGCGGTACGGAACAATCAGATGACGATGACGGGGGCCGCCGAAGCCGAACGGCTGCCCTCGCAAAATGTTACTGCCAATCTTTTTGACCTGTTAGGAATCAAGCCGGAGTTGGGCCGAGGCTTCTCTGACTCGGAAGATAGGCCGGGGGCTCCCCCTATGGCGCTCATCAGCCATAGCCTTTGGGAACGGCGGTTTTCGTCTTCTCCCGGTGTGCTCGGCCAGACCATAACACTGGATAATCAGAGTTATTCCATTATCGGTGTGATGCCACCCCAGTTCGAGATTCTTCAGCAGGCGGCAGATGTCTTCCTGCCGTTCGAGCCCTGGGCCAGAACGCTGCCGGATGATCGTAGCTGGCATCCCGGAATCTTGCCAATAGCCCGTCTGAAACCGGGTGTTTCACTCGAGCAGGCACGCTCGGAGATAGCTGTTATTGCCAAACGGCTGGAGCAGAAATATCCGGCAACCAACAACAATGTGACATCGCTGGTCGATCCCATGCTGGAGCAGATTGTGCAGAACGTTCACACCGCGCTTTGGGTCCTGATCGGCGCAGTGGGAGTTGTGCTCCTGATTGCCTGTGCCAATGTTGCCAATCTTCTGCTCGTTCGCGCCACTGGCCGGCGGCGAGAGATGGCGGTCTGTATCGCTCTGGGGGCCCGGCGCGCCGACATTATTCGCCAGCTATTGACGGAAAGCATCCTGGTGGCTGTTGCTGGTGGCGTTCTGGGGCTTGCCCTGGCTTGGGCCGCAGTACCTCTTTTAGTGCGGCTGGCGGGAAGCAGCCTCCCCCGCAGCAATAGCATTTCTATTGATTTGTGGGTACTGGGCTTTACTGCCCTGATTGCATTTGTTGCCGGCATCCTGTTCGGGCTGGCTCCCGCGCGCCACGCATGGAGCATCGACCTGCGTGAAACCCTGAATGAGACCAACCGCGGTGGGTCTGTGCGCGCCGTTTTGCGCACACGCGCGGTCCTGGTTGTTTCTGAGATCGCTTTGGCAATGTTGCTGCTGGTCGGGGCCGGTCTTCTGTTTAAGAGCTTCGCGCGCCTGTCGCAGGTTTCTCCGGGTTTCTCTACCGATCACATCTTGATCGCGAATATAGTGCGTTCGCCTGCCGCGTACAGTGACCGGAATGTGCGCTTGAACTTCTTTGACCGCCTTTTTGAGCAAGTGTCGGCTTTGCCCGGTGTGCGCTCGGTTGGGGCTGTGTCCGTTCTGCCTGTAACCGGCACTGGGTCGGCTCTCCACTTTAATATTCAGGGACGGCCTCCCGGGTCCCCTGCGGAATACACGATCAGCGGCTATCGTGTGGTCAGTGCAGGCTACTTAAAAGCGATGGGAGTGCCGCTTATCTCCGGCAGGTGGGTTGAGGATCGCGACCGCGAAGGAGCCCCCGCAGTAGTGGTAGTGAATTCCAGTTTCGCGCATACCCATTTTCCGAACCAATCGCCGATCGGACAGCACATCCAGGTTGGAGCCATGCCTAATCCCAACCCCGCCGTTCCCTGGATGGAGATTGTCGGGATCGTTGCTGATGTGAAGCAGTCTCTGGCCAGCGAGTCTTCTTCAGAGATGTATCTCCCTTATCGCCAGGCGGACCAGGTACTTCCAGTCACGACGCTGTCCCTGGTTGTGCGCACCGCCGGGGACCCTTTGGCGCAGACCCATTCCTTACGCTCGGTAGTACATGACATTGATCCTAATCAACCGATTACCGCAATCCGAAGCATGGAAGAGAACATCGCGCAGTCCATCTCTCAGCCGCGATTTCGCACCGTTCTGTTGGCGGTCTTTGCCGGCATCGCTTTGGTGCTTGCAGCGGTTGGCATTTTCGGCGTCATGGCATACTCGGTTGCTCAGCGCACTCGGGAACTTGGACTGCGGATGGCGCTGGGGGCGTCGCGGGGCCGGATCCTGCAATTGGTCATGGCGAATGGTGTGCGCCTGACGCTGGTGGGTGTAGCCATTGGACTGGCGGCCACATTCCTCCTCACTCGCTATGTGTCTAGTTTGTTATTCAACGTTCCTGCTTACGATCCCATGACGTTGGTGGGTGTGGTTGCAGCATTGATTGTTATTTCACTCTGCGCTTGTTACCTTCCCGCCCGGCGCGCCACCTTGGTTGATCCGATTGTGGCCCTGAGAGAAGAGTAACAGGACGAAGCGGAACAAGTTTCATGGACGCAACCATCTTGATCATCGGCAGCGGATCTTTGGCGCGGGCCATCTCTTATTCTTTGGCTCTATTGCTATCTCGGCCTCATCGCGTGATCGTTTGTGCCCGGTCCAGAGATCAATTGAATGAGATCATCTATGTCTCACGCGCCAAGGCTGCAAGCGCGCAATCGCCGGTGAAATTCGACTCCGTCGAATTTGATGCCGAATCAGGTGATGTCGGCAGTCTGCTTTCATCATTACAACCTGACATACTAGTGAATTGTGCTTCCTATTACTCTCCCTGGGAGTGGATTCACCAGCCTTCATCATGGACGCATCTGCTCCGCAGCGCGGGATTCGGTTTCACGTTGCCATTGCAGGCAGCTTTCGCAATCAAATTTGCTAAAGCCGTGGCAGCTCATTCACGGCCGGTGCTTTTTATCAATGGCTGCTATCCTGATGCAGTCAATCCACTCTTGCGCGCCCTGGGCCTTCCTGTATTTTGCGGCGTTGGCAATATTGCTCTTGTGGCAGCAAGCTTGCGGTCTTCTCTTGGTCTTATGCCCGGGCAGCGCTTGCAAGTCATGGCACATCACCTGCATTTATACACACCAAAACCTGGAGTGGATGAAGCTCAGGCCTGGGTTGATGGGAAGCATTGCGAGAACGTAACCGGCTTGCTGGTAAACCAGCGGACAAGCAGTGGCCTGGAGGTCAATAAAGTAATTGGATGTACAGCCGCTGTTTTGCTGCGCAACATCATTGACGGACGCGATGTGGAAACCCACGTACCCGGCCCATTTGGGCTTCCCGGAGGATATCCGGTGCACGTAGTGGGTGCACGCATGGAACTGAATTTACCGGCTAATCTTTCAGAATGTGAGGCAATTGCATGGAATGAAAGAATTGCAGTCGCGGATGGAGTGAAAATACTTTCCAATGGAAACGTGGAATTCGGGGAAGAGACGAAGCTTGCGTTCAGGCAATATCTACCCCGAATATCTGACGGCTTTCGCGCCAGCGAGATAGATAAAGTCACACAATCAATGCTGGAACTCCGGGAGAGGCTGACAAGGGAGAAGGTCCAACTACACAAGGCTTACAATACATGAAGCCTGGTCAACCGTTAGCTGAGATAGCGCGCCGCTGACAACAAGGTTAAGAAAATTGGGGAACTGGACGCTTGAAAGATGCGATCTCTATGATGTGACTGCAACTGGCGTCGTTACCATAGGACGACGGTGACCACCTTTTTCCCGCAGAATCTCCTTTTCTCCGAACAACCTCTCGGCAATGATTCCTTGTTCCTGGCAGGACTGGATGAGCCGGTTCGATTCGACAATGGGGCGAGACTCCTCTGTGTATTTGATGCTCATAATGTAGTTCAGCCACGGCTCCTGCCCCATGGCGTACACATAGACTTCGCGGCAGTGGAAAAGGTCCACAATGTGTCTGGCTTGTTCGTAGTTGGAACCGGCCAGGCGCCGTGATTCGTCCATGGAACGCTCGACCCGTTGGGTGAGCAATGGCCCGTAGAGCCAACTCAAGGGCGCGCCATTACATTCCATGCCGAGAAATAATGCGTCTATATTGCCGGTTTCACGATGAATATGTTCATAGAGCCGGGGCTCAATATTGCAGGAGTCAGCCGCAAACAAGAGCGTGTGCGGGCCCACCCGCACTAGCCAGGCCATTTTGCTTTGGATGTCGAGGTCCGCATGTTCGCCGAAGAAAGGCAAGCCCGTAATAGACACCTGGCTGTCGCGGAGTTCTTCCATTTCCGTGATCTCAATGACATTCCTGAATCCACAATTCTTGAGAAGCAGTTTGAGCGATGGATCTTGAAGGTGCCCGCCTCCATTGCGTGGGACAACAATGTTCTTCACTTTATGCCGGATCTGCAGGAGTGTCTCAAAGAGCACGTGATCCTGATGATTATGGGTGATCAGGACATAATCGATCTTCTCCGGCAGGTCGAGATAGGTATAGCGTGAGATGTCGCTTTCGTAGGTATAGCTCAGTACCGGATCAAACAGCATCGAAATGCCGTTGGACTCAATGAGAATGCAGGCGTGGCCAAAATACCGCCAGCGCACGCCAGGCCCCATATAAGGCACATAGGGCGATGGAGATTCCATAGTCAGAAAGGACTGGAGGAGGGCGTCCTGCGCGTCTCCCGCTTGCACTATTTCTTTGATTACCGGCCAAGGCTGCGGTTCAGTTTTGAGACGGAATAAGCGGTCAACAGAGTCATCATCGAATGGGCGCCGCAAATGCAATGTGTCATCGGATTCAAGCCGGGGCGTGCTCAAGACAAAAGGACGGTCATCATTCTGGATGAGCGATAGAAACAGGCTCTGCTGCGAACGATCATAATATTTACTTTTATAGAGCAGTGGTTCCACCAGCCGAAAAGACGGATGATTGTTCAGGTCGTAAACGAGTTCGACATAGCCCCGCAGGATGTCCGGTATTTTCAGATAGAGCGGCTGGAGAGAATATCCTTTGGCGGTCTCCCGCAGTATTGCATCCAATGTTGCCAGCGCGGCCGATAACTCCAGCAAATGCGCACGCTCTTTCCTGATGCGGTCACGCAGAGACCGGATCTCGTCAACGCGCTTGCCATCGTAGTCGATAAAAGGCCCGCCCATCATTTTGGGATTTTTAACTGCATTTGCGTGAATTAGGGGATTCGCAATATAGGAATCCATGATCTTCAGGTGCCGCTCAGTGATATTGCGCGCTGCGGTTGCAGGTGGAATGAGATAAGGCCATGCATACCAATGATCAACTAGAGGTTCCACCTGAATGTTCTGACGAAGATAAAAATTATCGTGGTCCATCGATGGGTCTTCCTTTTCCGGATTGACGGGCAATTCGAACTGGCCCTTCCGATTATGACGGCCATAATATTATTCGCTCGATTGTCCAACTTAGCAATCATCGCAACTCCATAAATACTTGGAACAGAGCGAGGCTCGGGCCATGTTTTCGTACCAACGAGCGCAGCGGCGCACAGCAAAATCAGAGAACTTCCCGAAATGGTGTGGGTGAAGAAGTTTATAAATTACCGGGTCAGCCTTGCCCAAGTAACTACTTTATAACCCACGGCTCTCCCAGTTGCGGTTTGATTTGCGTGATCGGCAAAGGGACTCGCTTATATTCGGGGGAGGGATAGCTTGTGTCCTATTAATGACCAGACCAAGGTGCTGACCGGATCGCGATTACAGCCCCAGGACGTCGCCGATGCTGTCGATTGCCTTGCTGAAATCTCCGCCCAGGCTCTTGAAGAAGCCATTGATCTGTTTGGAACTGAATCCGGCGTTTGAGAGAGCTTTGTTCAACTGGTCGGGACCCATCTTGAACGTGTCCTTGAGGAATCCCCCGACTTTGTCGACATCATAGCCGGCGTTTTTGAGCGCGCGGCCAATTGCATCCGACGATTTGCCCCAGGACGACTTTAGCGCATTGCCGACATCGTTGACCGAGTAACCTGCATCGTGCAGCAGTTGCGCTGTCTGATCTTCGCCCGCTCCCCAGGTGTTCTTGAGGGCGTTTCCAATCTCACCAGCCGCATAACCCGCCATCCTCAATTCCATTCCGGCCTGGCTGGCAGGAGTGCCATAGAATGTTTTCAGCACACCGCCGACGTCATTGACCGCATAGCCCGCAGCGCTCAGCCACTGTGCAGCCTGCTGGGCCATGGCTCCGTAGGCGTTGTGCAGAGCGCTGTTGACGTCGTTCAGGGCGTAGCCGGCACCCTTGAGGACCTGCGCGGCTGCCTGTGGCGGCAAGCCGAAAGCCGTCCTCAACGCGTTACCTACGTCATTCACGGCGAATCCGGCTCCTTTGAGCATGACGGCTGTTTCGGCGGCGGTTTGTTTGTACGCTGCGTGGAGTCCCGAAGCCACTTCGCCCGCCGCATATCCAGCACCCTTCATGGTGGCGGCAGCCGCATCGGCGGTCAGGTGGTATGCTGAGTTCAACCCGGCGCAGACAAGATTTTCTCCCAGGCGGGCACTCTTCATCAGCTTTGCCGCCTCATCGGAGGTGAGGTGGAACACGGTGTTGAGGCCGGTTGCCATATCGTCGACTCCGGTGATTATCCCCTGACCGATCATTCCGGCCCATCGCTGCGCATCTTTGAAGAGTTCGCCAAAGATCTGGTCGGCGAATCCGCGGATCTGGCCGAGCACTTTGCCGGGCAGCTCCTTCAGCGACGATGGAGCGACAGTGAGGGCGATCCTCGGGAAGGTGAAAACGATTCCCTGAAAATTGAACCCGCCGCTTACGTCCATGGAAAAACGGGAAGGATCGAGAATAACCGCGACATTCGCATCCACGTTTGTGACCAGGTGAATGCTGCTGAAATTGATGCCCTGCACATGAATCGGGCCGACGATGGCATCGAGTTTGAAATGAAACAGCCCACTCGCGCTAAAGTGGTCGCGGTCCTGCAGCGAGCAGCTCATATTGAACTTTTCGATACCATCGACGGTGTAGGTGAGCACAAAGGAAATCCCGCTGGTCGAAAGCGTCGCGTCAATTTTTGCCTTCTGTAGATCGAACAGGCTGACCATCAGGCTCGCATGGATAAACGGAGATTTCAGGCAGTTGAACTGAAGGACGGGGCCACCGGGCGCGATGATTGTTTCCTGGCGCACAGGAGGCGCCGGGAGCGTGCGAACGATTGAGCTGTTGGTGACGAGTTGCCAGGTTCCGCTGGTCTGCTGAAAGATGCGCTTAATGCCTTTGCCGTCTCCGGAGATTACGAGCACGTTGCGCAGGTTGATGGGTGAGAGCTCCGCTGTACCATGAATGCCATCGGTTGCGCCGACCTGTAAATCCACATGACCGCCCCAGGAGAGAAGCTGAATGCTCGCGCTCAGGCCGAATCCGGGTTGGGCGATGCTGCCATCCGGCAGCACGACAACGTTTTCGGCGAAACGGAATGACAGGCCGTATGCCTTGACGATCTCCATGCTCTGCACGATCCCCGGTTCCTGCCGGTCGGTGAACAAGGTGACGACCTGGCCGAGATCCATTTCGTCGATATAAAAAGAGAGATAGAGCAGGTTCGGCACCTCTTCAATCACTTCGAGTATCATCGCAAACTCGTTGTCTTTTGTTCCTTGCACCTCGCCGATCCGGCATTTGCCCTGAATGCCGAGATCCACTCCGGGCGGTTCAAAGAACACGCCCATGATCAGTCCGAAGTCTTCAAGATGCAGCCCCTTCACCCTGGGAGGCGGAGGGAGGGCAGCGTGATCCCCGGAAATGTCGATGGCCACCTGAGCTTCTGTTTCATCGATGATCAGCCGCGCCGTGGCTAGAATGACAGCACCATTGATGGTCATCGACATCGATCCCGACAGTTGAAAGACAATTTCATCCGCGAGATCGATCCGGATCGAGGGACTCCCAAGAGCAAGCTTTGATTTGCCGGTAGGGATGCCAACCTTTCCAGGCAGTTTTGCGGTAAGCGAAAGGCCTTGTTCTCCGACCGTGATTTGAAGAATCAGATCAGTCTGTCCCACGATGGATTGCAGGTTCTTCACGCGCGCGTCGTGCGATGATCCTGAGAAATCCAGGTCGGCAGCCAGCGACCACCCCGGCGATAGCTGAAGACTAGCTCCGGTGGCGGCAGGCTTGACCGCGCGTCCATCCGTCAGTCGGCCTGAAAGAGGTCCAGCGGTGGGAACAGGGGCGGGCAGCGGCGGCAGTAAGGGAGGCGTGTAGTTCGGGAATGTTGTGGAGGCGATCATCATGGCTGATGTTTTGAAGGTGAGGAAATCGGCGGGCTTCAGTTGGTTCCCGATCATTGGCAGCGACGAGAGCCGGGATTTCGGCGGGAAGTCCCCGCCGAACACAAAGCCCCATCCGCTCTGTCCCTTACCGGCAGTAAAGAACGCATCTCCGAACTTTGCCGAGGAGGCGGCCAGCGTGAAGTTTTCATTGGCCGCGTCATATTGGAAGGCTGCGGCCTTCAGCGTGAGATCGAGCCCCTCCGGCGTTGCGACCGAGCCGTGGATGCCGAGCGACTGAGCGATATCGGCGAACCCGAGCGTGGTCCCGCCGGCGCTGCTCCATCGGCCTTTGAACAGCTTGACCTTTGGATCGAAAGCGAACGACACAGCGAAGAGAGATTCGCCGATCTGGAGGTCGGCTTCGAGATGTCCTGTAGAAGTGCGCTTGCCGGAGGAGTCCACGGACGAGGAGAGATAAGCGCGGGTTTCCAGTTGATACGATTGCGCCCCCAGCGGAATCTGG
Organism: Terriglobia bacterium; assembly: GCA_020072585.1. GTDB lineage: Bacteria > Acidobacteriota > Terriglobia > Terriglobales > Acidobacteriaceae > Angelobacter. The sequence continues at coordinate 30,460 of JAIQGL010000035.1, forward strand.
CCGAGCAGCGTTGTGTCTCCGAGAAGCTGGAAAGAGCTGGTTTTGAAATCGTATACCACGGTCAGGTACTTCACCTGTAGCCCCGCAATGACTTGCTGCAGTTCCATGGGGAAGCCCAGCTCCGACGTGAGGCCGGAGAGATCCAGTGGCTGCCCGCCGGAGCCCCACGATGCGGTCAGCAGCTTCTGTGCCTGCCCAATATCTATTTCCGCATTCAGCCATATATCTCCCAGGGCCATGCCGCCTGTCAGTTGATAACTGCCGGCGGCAGAGTCGATACTCACCTGCAAGCTGGCCTTGAGTTGCGATTCCATGAAGGGCAATTGCACTGCCTCCTGAGAAGCGCCGTAAAGCGTGTAGAAATACGTCCCGTCCGAATGCCTGCTGAAAGACATGCTGAAGTCGGTGAACGTGATGTCAAACCCAAGCCCGTTGAGATCGACCTGGCCGTTCGAGATTCCCTGCACAAGTTTGCTGAGGCTCACACTGCCTGTGTAGCCCGCCGCCACGCTCAGCGCTTTGCTCGCCGGAGCCACCGTGATCTCGACCTCAAACTCGCCGGGAAACACATTGGGGAAGATGCGCGACTTTGCGCCAAAAGAGAATGACGTCTGCTTCTGGCCGAACGGATCGAGGATCGTGCATCGCATGACCAGGTCTTCCATGGTGAACTGACCCATATTCCAGGAACGTGACGTGCCAATTCCTGCGCTGATCATGGTGATGGAAAAAGTCTTCAGGTGAAGGCCGAAGGCGAGCGACCGCAGGCCGAAGGCCCCGAAAGCGGACTGCAACTCAGCGGGGATGGATTGCGTGAAGTCCTCTCCGCCGAGGAGCTGAATGATCTGCTGTGGCGTGATCGCCGCGGCCGGCGCAAACCAGAAATTCAGAACGCCGGTATCGCCCAGAAGTTGAGTACTCACATCGCCAATCGGCTGGGTATTCAATGAAAGCGTTGTGACCAGGCAGAGCCGGGTGAAGGGGGTGCCGTCGAGGTCCAGCACGGTCTGGATCGCCAGCCTTGGATTGGTCAGCGGAAAATTAGGAACCGCCTTGACCGAACCGCCCAGCGTTCCTGCCAGTGACATCAGCGGCGTGCCGCCGGCCAGATCGGAAATTTTGGTCGTATCCATCGGACCGGAAAACAAGATCGCCGTGCTGCCGGTGAAACCTTCCAGAAGAATTTCGAGAGCCTGGAACATTCCAGCAACGACCAGCGAGCCGCAGAAGTTGAGGCCCTGCTTCAGGGCAATGTTTTGCTGCCAGGAATACGTTTCCTGCGTGCCGGTTGTGAAAACGTAATGAGCGTCGTTGAACAACAGGCTGTCAAAGATGCGGCCCTTCAGCATCGGGGAGGTCGTGCTCAGGGCCCAGGCATTTCCAAGCTGCACGGAAAGGGTGAGATTCAGTGTTCCGGAAGCGAGGCGGAAGGCCACACGTACAGGCACGCTGGTGGCGCCAAGCAGCGATGCCCGTCCGTCGAAGGCCAGTGTATCTCCGGTGGGCGCAGCAATGGGAGCGAGCAACTGCACGGGAATCCCGGTGTTCAGTTTGAGCCAGGAGCTCACAAGAAGGTCAAAATTGGTGACTGGCGCCAGTCCGGCGCGCTGGAGTACGGCCGCAGAGATCGTGACCATCCCCTGATTCTGGCCGGCCTGCTGTTGCAGAAGGTTCTGAAGATCGTTGAGGCTCATGCGGGCTCCCTAGACCTCGATCGCCAGCGCCAGGTGATCGCTGGTGCTGTGAATGCGCCAGAAGTTCTCCCAGTTGCGGAAGTTGCCCACGCCCGGGGCCGGATTGACGCCTCCCGGGGCGGGTGGATTTGCGGTCGGCATGGTCAGGGGATTATTCAACCGCGCCGGATATGCGAGGCCGCCGGTCAGTTCGTTGGTCACTCCATTGGGAGCGGGAATGGCGTTGTAGGGCTTGCCCACCACGGTGTTGACGACCGTGATGTTGGCGGCCGGACCGCCGGCATTTGCTCCATAGCGGACAAAGAAGTTGTCGATTGCTCCGCTGTCAACCGGCGTCTGAAATAAAAACCCACCCATGCTGCCCATGTAGCCATAGCGGGGATAGACGTTATGGGTTACGTCCGGTGCTACACCGGTGTTGTTGAACGGAGTGGCAACGTCGACCGGCAGCAGATGCGACATGCAGTATGGTTTGCGCGCCGGATCTACAGCGGGGTTGTTGTTATTGTTGGCAGGGGCGCGGCAATCGAGAGCCATTGCGAAGTGGAGTTGTTCCAGAGGTCCATAAGCGCCATTTTCATTTGGGTTGAACGTGTCGACATTGAAGTCTCCCGCCACCACGGATACCTCATCGGCATTGATGTTAGCAATCTCCTGCACCTGCGCCAGGTTGCGCACCGCATTCTTTGCCGTGGCGGGCGAAGTGTGAACGGAGAACAACTTGATTGTTCTTTGAGGATTTACCGTCAGGTCCCGGAATGCCGTGAAGAACGGCCCTCGATGCCAGGTGTCGGGAAAATAGATGCGCGTGTTGGCGTACGGAGCGGCGTCCGGCGACGGAATAACATGATTGCCAGAAAAATATTCCCACTGGCCCGCTGATTGCCATTCGGGAATATTGGCCGCTCCATAGTTACGATTCTGCTGTCGTGCGTTGTCGGCCTGATTAGGGTGGGGCAGGCAGTCCTTCCATTTCTGAGGGTAATCGGCAATGCGGTTCAATAGGTTCGCATCCGGCGGCTGCGCCTTGGGAACACCCTGGACCGGATTCCAGTACATATAGGGTCCGATAAACTGTAGCTTCTGCGAGTTATAAAAAACGGCGACGGCTTCGCGATTCCCGCCTTCGCCCAGGTTGAGCGGAGGCACCAGGCACCAATGCTGCCCGAGTTTGCGGCGAAATTCCTTTAGAAGGATCAGCACTCCCTCCCCTGCATCAGCGTCTGGATTCAGTACGGTGCCTTCAATGCCCACTTCTCGTACGCGGCTGTAAACCTCGACCATCGCGAAGATATCGGGCGGATTTGGCATGATGACCTCATCCACCATATGGCCTTGACGGTCCGTTGAAGCTAGGAAATCGGCCCATGTCGAGTCATTGAACATCTTGTTTTTGGAGAAATTGTTGACGTTCCAGAAGAGAATCCTGATCATGGCTTACCTCTGCGGCCGGGGGCTCGATCTGTTTCCAACAGCGCAGAAATCGCATGCCCGGATTTGCCTTGCGTGGAATAAAAACGGAGACGAATTTTACTTCATAGCGTCGCCATCCTGCCGGGTCTTAACGAAAATTTACCCCGGAAGTAACTTGTCGCACCCCAGGATGCGATCCACGTTGTTTTTTGCAGTTGTTTTATCTCTTCTCTGCTATCTCTTGCCGGGCGCAATAACGCACTCGGCGAAGTTCTAGAGGCATCCTTTTCGCTGTCCTCGGCTCTCCCACCCTTTGACATGCTGTGACGCCGATCACAGCCATCGTTTTGCCCGTTGGAATGTAATGAGTATGTCTACATAGTTATATGAACATGTGAATGAAATCGAAGCAATGTTGACTGAAGCCATGACCGAGGTAGTTGCAAGACGTTTTCGCGCGCTGGGAGAGCCAATGCGCTTGCGCATCCTTCAGGCGCTGGAAGATGGAGAGAAGCCGGTCAGCGATATTGTGGAGATGCTGGAAGCCAGTCAACCCAACATTTCCAAACACTTGAAGGCGCTTTGCCAGGAGGGTCTGGTGAACCGAAGACGAGAGGGGCTCAACATCTGCTACAGCATCGCTGATCCGATGGTCTTCAAGCTCTGCGATCTCATCTGCCGCCACGCCGCTGAACGGACGCGATCGCAACTGGCCGAATTGGACGCCATTTTCACTAGCAGACAAAGAAGGCACAGCCGAGCGCCGCGAGGATAGGGCTTATGCGGAAAAGTTTACTTGCCTGGATGGTCGCATTGGGGTTAGGGGCTCCAGCCGTTGCACAGCAGGAAGAACCTCTTTCACTGCAACAAGCGGTTGCGATTGCCTTGGAACGCAACCCACAGCACAAAGCAGCCATGGCTGAGACTCGCGTGGCCAAGGCTGACGTGAAAGAGGCACAGTCTTTCTTCTTTCCGCGAATTACTTTTTCCGAGGCAGCTACACGCAGCAATGATCCTGTGTACGTGTTCGGAACCAGGCTTCGCCAGTCAAGATTTACCGCCGCCGACTTCGCCCTTAACCAGCTCAATAATCCGAAGCCGATTGGGAATTTCGCCACCCGCTTCGGAGCGCAATGGAACGTATTTGATTCTTTTTCAACCACCTTCAACACGCGCAGGGCAAGGGAGCTGAAGAGCGCCGCCGCGGAGCGGCTGGCCAGGGCAGACCAGGTGGTTGCTTATCGGGTGATCCAGTCGTATTACGGCGCGCTGTTTGCGGCTCGGCAAGTGGAACTTGCCGAGCATGCTGCCAGCACCGCACAGGCAGTATTGGACCAGAGCCGCGCGCGCTTCGACGCCGGCACAACTGTCGAATCGGATTACCTGGTGGCCCAGGTCGACCTTGCCTCCCGCCAGCAGGAGCTTGTGCGCGCCCGCAATACACTTGCATTGGCTGAAGCAGAACTCAACATGGCGATGGGAGTTGGCGCCGCCCATAGCTATCAACTCACTTCCGGCCTGTCAGAACGCATGCTGCCCGCGGTGACGCTCATTGATTCGGACGCCCTCGCATTGAAGCAGCGCTCTGACCTGAAGGAAGTCACGGCAACGTTGAGGGCGAGCGATGCCGGCTTGCAGGCGGCGCGGTCCTCCTATGGGCCGCGCATCAACGTCTTCGCTGCTTCGGAGTTGGATAACGTCTCTCCTTTCGGCAATGGTGGCAATAATTGGGCGGCAGGCGCTGAATTGCAGATCGATCTCTTTTCCGGAGGTCAGAAGGCGGCTTCGGTTGCCCGTGCGCGTGCCAGTCTCGACCGGACACAGGCGCTCAAGCAGGCGGCAGAGGACGGAATACGCCTTGAGGTTCGCCGCGCCTATTACGATTATGACAGCGCACACCAGATGCTCGCCGTGGCGAAAGCTGCGATTGCCCAGGCGGAGGAAGGTTTGCGGATCGTGACCAATCGCTACCGCGCTGGAATGAATACAATCACGGACCTGCTTCGTGCCGAAGATACGGCACGAAATGCGCGCACGAACTATTGGCAAGCCGTGTACCAATATTTTGTCAGCTATGCCTCGCTGGAGTTGGCGACAGGCTCGCTGACTTCTCAATCCCCCGTGGTGACGCCATGAAATCCGCAAGAATACCTCTGCTCGCACTTCTGGCCTTTCTCCTGGGAATTACCGGATGTTCCTCCGATCGAGCCGCCGTGGCCAATGCACCTGAGCCCGTTCGCGGGCTCAGCCTTGCCACGGTACAGGAGCGGACGGTGCCGGACCTGTTTGAGGTGGTCGGCACGGTCCGCGCTTTGCGAACTGCTCCGATAGCGGCAGAGATTATGGGACGAGTAACAGCAGTCAATGTCCAGGAGGGGAATGCCGTCAGGCAGGGCGATACATTACTCACGATCGAGGATATGCAGCCGAAGGCAACGCTTGAACAGGCGCAGGCGGCGCTCACTGCCGCTGACCATGAAGTGGCGGCCGCGGAATCAGAACGTGCTCTGGCCCAGTCCACTTTTGCGCGTTTGAACAAGCTGCATGAAGAGAAGTCAATCAGCCCGCAGGAATTTGATGAGATCAATACGCGCGTGCAGTCCGCGACGGCCCGCCACGATTCCGCAGTCGCTGCTCGTGCACAGGCGGCCGCGGGATTGCAACAGGCCCGTATTCTTCTCGATCGCGCTCGGGTGCGGGCGCCTTTCGACGGCGTGGTGACAGAGCGGCGGATCGATCCGGGCGCGCTGGCCTCGCCTGGTCTGCCTCTGCTGACCATAGAGTCAGCCGGCCGCTACCGGTTGGAGGTCGACGTCAACGAAAGCGATCTGAAGTACGTACGGCTGGGCGCGGCTGTTCCTGTTTCTCTGGATGCTTACGAGGGTGCGCCGATGACAGGCAAGGTAGTCCAGATAGTTCCGGCCGCCGATTCCGCCAGCCGCAGCTTTGTGGTCAAGCTTGAGCTGCCCGCCAACGCCAACCTGCGCTCAGGACAATTTGGGCATGCTGAGTTTACGCGTGGACAGAAAAAAGCCATCCTCATTCCACATACCGCAGTGCTGGAACACGGCCAGATTCAAAGCGTGTATACCGTAGACAACAACAATATTGCCGCGCTCCGATATGTGACGCTGGGCAAGGCACGAGCCGGAGACATTGAGATTTTGTCTGGGGTCAACCCCGGCGAAAGGGTCGTTTCCGATCCCGGGGGACGTGATCTGGCAGGAAAGCGAATTGAGGCACAGTAATGAACGGCCTTCGCCTGGCGGGACGCATCGCGTTCGCCTTTATTGAATCGAAGTTGACACCGCTTGCGATTACCGCCGCGCTGCTTTTGGGCGCGATGGCCATCTGGCTGACACCGCGCGAAGAAGAGCCGCAGATCGTTGTGCCCATGCTGGATGTCATGGTGCAGATGCCCGGGGCCTCTCCGCGGGAAGTGGAACAGCGCGTGAGCGTTCCCATGGAGAAACTGCTGCGCGAAGTGCCAGGAGTCGAATACTTGTATTCGATCTCCCATCCAGGAATGAGTATCGTGATCGTTCGCTTCTACGTAGGCACCAGGGAAGAAGACGCGATCGTTAGAACTTACAATAAACTGCAATCAAACTTTGACAAGATCCCGCCCGGCGTCTCGCAGCCGATTATCAAGGTCCGCTCCATCGACAATGTCCCGATCCTGGCCCTGACCGTTTGGGGCGCGAAGTACGATCCTTTCCAATTGCGCCAGGTTGCCGGCGAACTGGCACATACCATCCAACAGGTTGATGACGTTTCTGAGACCAACATTATTGGAGGACAGCGACGGACGGTGCGTGTCGTCCTGGACACGAGCAGGCTCGCCGGATACGGCTTATCGCCAGGGCAGGTTGTCAACCAACTGCAGGCGGCAAACTCTCGTGAGAGTTCGGGCAGTTTTGCGCACGATAACCGTGAGTTTCAGGTAGAGGCCGGTTATTTCTTTAGCCGTGCTGAGGACTTGCAACCGGTTGTTGTGGGCGTGCACAACTCTCGCCCCGTGTATTTGCGAGATGTAGCCCGAAGAATCGAGGATGGCCCGGCGGAGCCGGCAAACTATGTATTGTTCGGCACCGGTGCAGGCATCGCGCATGCCGGTGAACAACAGGCAAGCGCGCGCCCTGGCAGCGAATTTCCCGCCGTGACGATTACCGTGGCAAAGCGCAAGGGCACAAATGCGACCATCATCGCGCAACGTGTCTTAAAGCGCATGGAGGACCTGCGCGGTAACGTAATTCCATCCGATCTGAACCTGACCGTGACCCGAAACTATGGTGAAACGGCCAAAGACAAGTCCGATGAGTTGCTGAAGCACCTGCTGTTGGCGACCCTGTCCGTCACTTTGCTGATTGCTTTGGCACTGGGTTGGCGCGAGTCCGGGGTTGTCCTGCTGGCCGTGCCGGTAACGCTGGCTCTCACGCTCGGTATCTTCTATTTATATGGCTACACACTGAACCGCGTTACCCTCTTTGCGCTGATCTTCAGTATTGGCATCCTGGTAGATGACGCTATCGTGGTGGTGGAAAACATTGTGCGTCACTTTCGGCTGCCGGAAAGTCGCGGCAGGCCGCTGGCCCAGGTTGCGGTGGAAGCCGTGGACGAGGTCGGCAATCCCACCATTCTCGCGACCTTCACCGTAATCGCCGCCATTTTGCCGATGGCCTTTGTCCGCGGATTGATGGGGCCGTACATGCGGCCGATTCCCGTGGGAGCATCGGCGGCGATGCTCTTTTCCCTCGCGGTTGCCTTTGTGGTTTCGCCCTGGGCCGCCTTGCGTCTGCTGCGTCACTACTCTCAGGACAGTGCTGGCCAGGCGCATGGAACGGAAGGCTGGATGACCCGCCTCTATCGCCGCTTGATGGAACCACTTCTTTCCGGCGCAAGGCGGCGCGTGATCTTCTTTGCGGGCATCGCCGTGCTGCTGCTGGCCGCCTGCTCTCTTGTGCCGTTCAAGCTCGTGCATGTCAAGATGCTGCCGTTTGACAATAAAAGCGAGTTCCAGGTGATTGTGGATATGCCGGATGGCACGACCCTGGAGCAGACCACGCGCGTGGCCCAGGAGTTGGCACACTATCTGGGAGAGCAGCCTGAAGTGCAGAACTATCAGATCTATTCCGGGACCTCGGGCCCGTACAATTTCAATGGGCTTGTGCGCCACTACTTCTTGCGCGGCCAGCCGAACCAGGCCGACATTCAAGTCAACTTGCTCTCGCGGCATGATCGCAGCGCACAGAGTCACGAGATCGCCCGGCGGCTGCGTCCACGCCTGCAACAGATCGCTCAGCAGTTCGGCGCGCGGATCAAAGTCAGCGAAGTCCCCCCAGGCCCACCGGTGCTGCAGACACTGGTGGCGGAAGTCTATGGACCTGATTACAACGGCCAGGTGGGGCTGGCAACGAAAATCAAGGACATTTTTCAACATACTCCGGGAGTGGTTGACGTTGACTGGTACGTGGAGGATGCGCAACCGAAATACAACATTCAGGTCGATCTCGACAAGGCTGCACTGCATGGCGTCTCGGCAGCGGATGTCACGCGCACCGTCCAGGTGGCTCTGCACGGCGCCGAAGCCGGCCTGCTCCACAGCCCAACGAGCCGAGAAGACATCCCGATTGAGGTCCGGCTTGGGCGTTCTGACCGCTCCGGGATTGATGAGCTATCGAGCCTCAAGCTGGCCACGGCATCTGGAGCACAAGTTTCGCTTGCTGAAGTGACCCGAACCACCGAGACCACGATCGACCGCAGCGCATACCGCAAAAACATGCAGCCTGTGGTCTATGTCACGGGGGATTTAGCGGGAGAGGAAGAGAGTCCGGTCTATGCGATCTTCAAGATGAATGAAGCCATCGATCGACTGAAGCTCCCCGACGGATATTCCGTGCAGCGCTACAACGCGGTCCAACCGGAATCGACGGAGCACTATTCCATGAAATGGGACGGCGAGTGGCACATCACGATTGAAGTGTTTCGCGACCTGGGACTGGCATTTGCGGCAGTGCTTGTGCTGATCTACGTGCTGGTGGTGGGCTGGTTCAAGTCCTTCCGCACGCCGCTGGTGATCATGGCTCCGATTCCCCTGACGCTGGTTGGCATTCTTCCGGCGCATGCGATGATGGGCGCTTTTTTTACCGCCACTTCCATGATCGGTTTCATTGCGGGGGCCGGGATCATTGTCCGTAATTCAATCATCCTGGTGGACTTCATCGAGTTGCGCCGATCGCATGGCGTCCCGTTGGCCCAGGCTGTCGTCGATGCCGGCGCCATCCGTTTTCGTCCCATGCTGCTGACCGCCGCGGCTGTGGTGGTGGGCGCTAGTGTGATTCTGTTTGATCCAATATTTCAAGGGCTGGCCATCTCGCTCATGGCCGGCGAAGTGGCTTCTACGTTTCTGTCTCGCATGGCGGTGCCGGTGCTTTACTACCTGAGCGAACGCAAGCACGAACATACGGTCCCGCCGCACGCGCATGCTCAGCAGAAACGCGGCTGAAGCAGTTACATAACTATGGAGGTATAGCAATGACAGTTGAACGAACTCTCAGATTGATATCGGGCGCGTTTGTATTGATCTCGCTCGCGCTTGGCTACTGGGTATCGCCTTACTGGTTTCTATTCACAGCGTTTGTGGGGCTGAATCTCTTTCAGTCGGGCATAACAAATTGGTGTCCGGCCATGACAATCCTGCGTCGGCTGGGCATGCGTGACGCTGTGGCATCACCGGGCCAGGCAGGCACAGGACCACGAGCTGCCTGAGCAGCGAGGCTCCATCCCGGAATTAAGGCTGTATCTGCGAAATAGATTTCGAGTTTACGTGAAGGAGGTAGCTATGAAAAGTAAGTCATTGTTGTTCTTACTCGCGCTGATGGCGACCGTTGCCCTGGCGCAAAATCAAGGCAAAGGTCAAGGCCCCATGTCTCGCTACGATCCGAGTACCGAAGCGACGATTACCGGAACCATCGAGGAAATCCAGACACTGGACACGATGTGTCACTCGGGAACACACCTTACAGTGAAAACCGACAAAGGAAACACTGAAGTTGCGCTTGGTCCTACCAAGTTCCTGGCCGATCAAAAGTTTGAGTTGAAGAAAGGCGACCAGGTCCAGATTGTGGGAGCAAAAGCAAACACCAGACGGGGGGAGATGTTCATGGCCCGCCAGATCACCAGTGGCGGGAAAACCGTTACGCTAAGAGACGACAAGGGAATGCCGAGTTGGCCACGCGGTATGTGCCGTTAAACCAGACAAGGGGAATGCGCCGCAGGGGCATTCCCCTTCCAGTTTAGGAGCTGCATGTGCAACATAGGAAATGCCAGGTCTCGGTAACCGACGCTCGATGTGGGCCGTGCTTTCCTAAGAGGATTTTCGCGAGGCCTGCATTGAAACGTTCTCGACAATGGAAGAGGAAACTTGAATCAGTGTGTAAAAACCGATGTCCTAGTCGACTTTGCGTCTAAGAATTTGCACTATGCCCGCTTGATTCTAAGGTCCGAGGCGGATAATGATTCCCAATAAGCCAGCGACACCAATGATGAGAGGCTCGGGAACCCTCCATTTCAGCAGAACCAGAAAAGTGGCTACCGCAATTCCTGCCGTCCAGAAGTCCTGGATTGAATGCCTGCCGAGCACAACGACCGCGCCGGCAATGGCACCAGTTGCTGCCGCGGTAACACCCTGAACGAAGGCACGGACTTGCGAGTTTCCCGAAAATCGTTTGTAGAACGGCCCTACGACTAGGACGAAAAGATAGACCGGCAGAAAAACACCCAGCGCCGCAGCGCACGCGCCAGTGATTCCAGAAACAAGGTAACCGATGAAAGCAACCGTTATCACCACAGGACCGGGTGTAATCATGGCCACCGCCACGGCATCAAGAAATTGGGTTTCAGTTAGCCAATGATGTTCCTGAACCACGCCTCCATGAAGAAATGGAACGATGGCGAGGCCGCTGCCAAACACAAACAAGCTCGATTTCAGAAAGAATAGAAATAGCGGGCCTGTCGTAATGAAGATGCCCAGGCTCGACGGCATGAAGAAAAACATGGACGCTTGCCGTTTCCAGGCGGAGAAATCGGTCCTCGCGAGCATTACCAGGAGTCCCGCGGCCAGAAACAGCCACACTATTTCCTTTTCCGTCACGGCGGTTGAAACTCCGAGGATCAGGAACACGACCCAGAGCAGTTTGTCCTTTTTCACCGACGTTTTAACCAGCTTTATGGCCGAGCGCGCAATAATAGCGACCACGGCTGCTCCTATGCCATAGAAAAGAGCCGCAATGATGCGGGTTCCGTTGAAAGAAGCGTATGCCTTGCCGATTGCGAGGACCATGAGGAACGAGGGCAAGATGAATGCCACTCCAACGATGGTTGCGCCAATGGATCCGGCCCGGACGAAGCCCAGATACATGGCTAACTGTGCGGCCAGCGGCCCCGGTGCAAGTTGCGAAAAAGCCAGGCCTTTAAGATAGTCCTCCTGGCTGGTCCATTTCCGCTCTTCCACCAGGTCCTTCTGCATGTAACCGACAAGCGCAATGGGGCCGCCGAAGCCGAAGCACCCGAGTTTCAGAAAATACAGCGCAAACTCAGCCAACGTTCCTTCTTGACGTACTTGACTCGGGCTTGCGATGACGTTCACTTCGGCGGCGCCACAGCGTCAAAGATAATGATCTTTGCGGCAGGAGCACCGTTCTCTTCTTGTTCCGGCACATAGACACGATGATTGCTCAGGTCGATGGCCAGACTGTGGACCTTCTTTTGCACGGGCACGTCTCCCAGCTTTCTGAAGTGGGTCGGATCATCCTCTTGGAAGATCGAGATCGCGCCGTCATAACAGGCAACATAGATACGTTTCAACCCCGGATCAAACGCGATGACATCTCCGCCTTTCGCCTGTGGAAAATATGCGATTGGTTCATGCGTATCCAGACGAAAGACAGTCATGAGATCGTTTTCCTCGCATGACAGAAACGCCAAGCGATGTTCTGAGTCGAGTGCCATCCCATGATTGCCACGACATTTGCCAACCGGATACTCTGCGACCTCTTTATCGGTTGCGGGATCTATGTCAGCGATGACGTTCTTGTCCTGAAGATTTACATAAACGCGCCTGGAGGCAGGGTCGTACCGGGGATTGCCGGTCTCGCTGCCAAAGCGAAGCGTTGTAATGATCTCATCTTTCTTTACGTCCACTACTGCTTCGGCCTTGCCCCATTCGTCCGAAACATAAATCTTGTGGAAAGGCGCTGCATAGGCAATCCCATCGGGCTTGGATTCCGTAGGAATCTTCTTAATGAGCTTCATCTGTTCAACGTCGATAACGCCGATCTTGTCTTCCAGCCAATTGGACGTGTATGCCTTGTTGACATCGGGAGCGAGTTCGACTCCCTCAATCCCCGGCAGACCATCGAACGTCTTTACGACTTTGTTCGTTTTTAGATCTATAGCATAGAGCAGCCCAGCACCCAGGTGCGTGGAGAACAGCAGGCGCCGTGAGGAGTCGATGGTTAGGTAATCGAATCTCTTCCCCTTGGGGCCAGGCAATTCGATGGAGCCAACTTGCCTGAGCAGTACCGCACTAGACGCGGTTGCATCTGCGCGGGCTGTTAAACCATCTTTTGATTTGTTGGCCCAGAGCAGGAAGCCCGCAAGCAAGAGCAACGCAACCCAGTAGTAAATGCTGGAGGGAGCTATTCGTTTCATGTCAGTCTCTGTGTAGTCATTTTTTGGAATTTGTCTGATCCAGGGCAGCCCGCAGTCCCTTCGCCAATTTAACCGCATCATCGTTGGCCCAGAAGTGCATGAAAAATAACCTCGGCTGCTCATCGAGCATGTGACTGTGCAAAGCGGTAACCTCAATTCCATTCTTCCGCAACGCCTGAATGACGGGATTTACTTCTTTGCCGATTAGAACGAAGTCGCCGGTGATCGCAGCTTTGTCATTGCCGGTTGGTTGAAAGTTCAGCGCGGTGGAGAGCCCCATGGAGCCAGGTACAGCCATTCCTGATTCAGTAATCGCCTCTGCCCGGGGAACGCCAACCTGAAAAACACCACCGTTGATCTTCCCCTTCTGCCCAAGTGTCTGCTCAATGGCAGCCGTATCGATGCCCAAATCCTGTGGAGCGCTTGCCGGCGGCTTTGGCGCTGGAGTCTTGGTAAGGGATAGCGCTTCCTTCACCGCAGCGGCTAGTTTTGGAGCGTCTCCGTGGCCACCAATGTGCATATACATCACACGAGGCGACTCGTGAAGAACATGGTTATGGAGAGCGGTGATCTCAACGCCGTTGGATTGCAGAGACGTCATTACGGGAGTTACTTCATTTTCAGCAAGAACCAGGTCGCCCATCATCATCGCGCCAATGCCGGGCTTGCTGAATGCTACCCACGAACCGAGCGCCAGCGTGGGTTTTACTTGTGTCCCAGCCACCGTAACGTTTAGGTCGCCACGCGGCATCCCTGCCTTGTAAGCTCCATCGGCCTGGACTTGCCCGGCTCTCCCGAGGGCCTTTTCAACCGCCTGCCACTCGTTGGCGGGAGACGTATTTTGTGCAACCACGACTCCGCATAGGATCAGGATTAGGCAAAATGCCAGCAGATTAGGTTTTGTCATAAGTGCTCCTTTCTCTTTCTTTATCGAATTCCTTTGTAAAGCCCCTCGATCATCTCCATGCCCTTGCGCAATACCTCTTCGTTGGGCAGACCTTGCTTGTTCCAGCCATCCAATATCCGGTCGATGCCAAGCGCTTCACTTCTGCCAAAACACTCATCCGCTAGATCAGCATCATGGACAGCTTGCGCGAGGAGCTTCAGTCGCGAATCCTTAATACCAAAGCTTTTTAGAAGCGTCTCGAAGGTGCAATCATTCCCGATATGACCGAAGCCCCCAGCATTAAACATGTCAAAGGGAATTGCGTCAGGGTGTCCCTTGGAATCCGCATCAAATATGAATTTTGCTTGCGGGTCGATGTAGCGGACGATGAGCCACGCGGAAGAAACCCTATCAATGCCGGGATGTGGACGGGTGATCCATGTCCGGCCCACGTAATCCTTGGGGTTTTGCTTGCCTCTAGTCGTCTGCTTCGTGTCTTTGGTTTCGAGCCGTTGCATGGCGGCCTCAAGGCGAGCGCGTGCCGGTGAGCTGAAAAAATCGATCTCCGCAATTTGTTGCAAGCGCCTCTTAAAGCGCACCAAAGCAGCGTCGTCGCTACCGCGTCGGGCGGGTTTTCCGAATTTCTTCAGGTCCTTTTCCAGGGCCTGATAGTCGCGAGCCCGGGCGTTGTTGAACATTTCTTCCAGTTGCTCATTCCTGAGCTCATCAAAAGATGAAACCTGAGCAACGGCAGCTTGTCCTTTTGAATTGCGGATGGATGTGGCCAGCCACTCGAAGCGCTCCTGGTTCGCTGGGTTGTTGGGCAGGACATAGCCAGAGGCCGGCAATTGAACTGTGCCGTATCTCTGGAGTTTGCGCCATACGCCAACCCGTTCGCTTGCCTTTGCGGTGGGCAGGGTGAATACCAGCAAGAGCCAGGGAGCGGCCTGTTGATTGGAAGATACCTTCATACCAGTTCTGCGATACACCTATAACATAACCTAATTTACGCTTGTGTGCCGGAGAACCAGAATCGAGTGCCACGCTGCTGGTTTAGAGCCTTTTCGTAAACTAAGGCTGCTGCGGCCACGTCCTGTAAGGCCGTTCCCGTGCTATCGAAGATAGTGATTTCCTCCTGCGAAGTGCGTCCCGGCTTTCGGCCAGCTACGACCTCGCCCAATTCAGCATGGACCCCTTCTGGACGTACCAGACCCTGAGCGATTGCGTGATGAAGGTCGCCGATTTGGATGCATTGCTCCAATACATCAGCTACCACGGTACTGGCGGCAAGCAGTCGCGGGTCCAACTCCTGCTTCTCCTCGTTGTCAGCGCCAACGCCGGCGACAAAAGTCCCCGCAGACACGTGCTCTTTGTGGACAAAGTAGCGCTTTGCGGGGGTGCAAGTGACGCACACATCGCTCCGGCGAATTGCGCCTTCCAACTGCTGAAGCCCGCAAACCTCCACTTGCAGGTCCCTGGAAAATTCAGCGGCAAAGGCTCGTGCCCGCGTTTCGTCCAGATCGAAAGCGTAGACGTGTTCAATGGGCAGCACTCTGCACAACGAGCACAGTTGAATGCGACCCTGATTCCCGCATCCGCACACTGTAACAACCTTCGATTGAGGCCGGGCGAAATATTTGGCTGCCACGGCCGTTGCTGCGCCCGTACGCACGATGGTGATCTCGATGGAATCCATGACTGCCAGGGGATAACCGTTGGTTGCATCGCAAAGAAGGATCAGGCCCTGAATATTTGGCATCGCAAAGCGTTGTTGATTGTAGAAGAAATTCCCATTCAGTTTCGCAACGAAGTAGGGGCGTGGCAAATTGAGCATTGCCGCCTTGATATGAAATCCTCCATCGAGTGAAGGCATGCCTAGCACTTTGGGCGGCTGCGTGTTCCCGAGCCCATGTTGCCGGAAGGCCGCTTCTACCGCACCAATGCACTCATCGAGCGTAAGGAGTGCGGCGACATCCTTGCGACCCAGCAGCAGCGTCCCTGACAGATTTTCCATTTGTTTACCCTTGGTCATGCGATAGCGGTGTCAACAGTTAGATCTGTGCCCGGCAGCACTTCAATCGGCTTCTTGCCACGCTGGAAGATCCGTGCCGATGCTGCTCCATGCAAGAGCACGGCTCCATGGCGTACGCGGAGTGCGCTGGCCTCCCTAAGACCCACCACAGCCAGTTCGTTCTCCTCAAGGTATTGGCCGATCCGCTCTTCCTGAGTCTCGCCCATATGGGTCGAACTGGGATCGGGATCAAGGTAGTGTGGACTGATTTGGAAATTCACCAGGCGCAAAGCGTCAAATGAGCGAGGTTGGACAACGGGCATATCTTTCGTCGTCTTCAGCGTTGGGCAGGCAACAATGGAGCCGGCGCTCGAACCGATAAAAGGACATCCGCCTTCCACGCGGCTCCGAATCATCTCTAACAAATTAAGATCCTGGAGAGCTTTAAGAAGCCGAAAGGTATTGCCGCCGCCGATGAAAATTGCTTCCGCGCTCTCAATCAGCCGCGGGGGCGCGGGACTCCGGTGAGCCGATTCCAGAGCAAAGCCCATTCTCATGAATCGCTCCTCGGCTTTCGCTGCGTAAGAGTCACGGTCGTACAAAGCGTATGGGAGAAAGGCGATACGTTGAACGCCCCTAAGGACATCGCGGATGTTGCTCTCCATATGGTCGAGATAGCCTCGACCATGGATGGTGGAGCAGCTAATCAAAAGCAAGTTCTTCGCTGAATCTTCAGGCTTTAGCATGGAAGTATTATTAATATCATATTTATGTTATATATATAACATATTGTGAAAAGCCTGAACACAAGAATTACTCGCATCGGAGTGACCCTGTTTGTTGTAGCGTTGATTGCCTGTCCGAAGGTCACCGAATCACAGAGTCATATTGCGCAACGCCATAGCACGCAACGCTCCCAGATTACCTTTGTTTGCGAACACGGTGCGGCATTGAGTGTTGTGGCGGCCGCGTATTTCAACAAACTCGCCCGGGAGCGGCATCTGAATTTGCATGCCATGGCCCGGGGCACGACGCCCCAGAAGGACATTGCGGTGAGTGCTCGCGAGGGCCTCAAAGCTGATGGTGTCCCTTTTGAAACGACACATCCTCAAGCCTTATCGACGAGCGATGCGGCGCATGCAATCCGCATTGTGGCGTTCGCTCCAATTCCGGCCCGATATTCGAGGATCACGCGCGTCCAGACATGGGCTGACGTACCTCCAACAAAGGACAACTATGGATTGGCTCGTGACGCGATTCTCAAACATCTCGCTGAGCTTTTCAGGGAATTAGAGCGGGATGGCAAAGCGCTCTAATCCGACCTTGTGGAGTGTGCCGTAAATGTGCCCGCCATTACGGCGACAACTGGCCGTCAACTTCCTGCTACTTCTGCAACCATGGCGAAACCTTCCTTGCGAAGCGCAATTTGTGGGCAAGTTATTGATTTGAATGGTGGGCGATCACGGACTCGAACCGTGGACCTCCTGCTTGTAAGGCAGGCGCTCTAACCAGCTGAGCTAATCGCCCTGTGTGCCGGCAACCGTGTGCTCCGGCGAGATTTCGTGCAGATTTGCAGTATAGCGGCTGTACTGGAGACGGGTCAAAGCCAGTTTCCCAAAACGGGAAACTGTACATGCCCAGGTGGTTACTGAGGTTACACAAATTACGTAATCCCGCAGATGCCGGCGACGCCGGGCCGTGATACGCTCACCCTCTCAAGACTGGAAAATTGCGGGCATGGCCATTTTGTTTGACAAGCTTCCCACCATCTTGGTATTGGCTGTCATGGTGGGCATTTTCGTGGCGCTCCGGCGGCACGTAAAGTCTCCCCGGCTACATCTCTGGATCGCGGCCTGGGTGCTTATTTTCGGCCATTTTTTTGTCCAGGTATTTGAACCGCCAGACGGCAACCTGACCCCGGTGACCTTCATGATTGACCTGGGTTGCTTGCAGCTTTCCGCCATCTTCTTTATTGCGTCACTGACATCATTTTTTGAAAATACCAAGATGACGTTGGGGCTGCTGGCCCTGACCGGCATTCCCGTGATGGCCTACACGGTGGGTCTGGCGTATGAACTGAATTGGCGATGGCTCTATATCGCCTGCTCTGCAATCCTTTTTTTCGGGTCGCCGTTGTTTGTCATCCTGCGCCGCAAGCTGTTGATTGAGTTCTATTTCTGGGCGCCCACTCTCATTGCAACCGGGACCGTGGCAATTGTTCGCGCCTGGCATCATCAATTCACCTTCGGTTTCCTGGCCATGCTGACCCTGGGTTTTGCCCTGCCGGGACTTCTGTACTTCAGGCGTTATCCACGCTGGTCACCGGGAGTAGTCACCAGCGCGGGCGGCTTTTTGCTGTGGGGCGCCGTCTTTCCCGTGGGAGCCATGCTGGATGCATGGATGCCCACGCTGAAGGTGAACCCCGAGCTATGGAACACACCAAAGTTTTTTGTTGCGTTCGGTATGATCCTGACACTGCTGGAGGACAAATCAGAGTTCCTGCGCTCTGCCGGACGCCGCGAGCAAAAGCTGACCTATCAACTGCAAAAGTTTTCCGGAATCACGTCTCGATTATTGAGTGGCGTGGACGTGAACTCGGTCTGCGGTGAAATTGCCGCGGCAATCCGGGAAACCAGTACCTTTGAAAGGGTCGCCATCATTCTTAGTCCTGACGGCAGCAGCCTATATGCTGCCGGGTACTGCGGTTATGAAGGCGAAGCCGCCAAACTGCTGGAATCCAAATGCAGCGAGGTATGGAAGTTTGCAGATCTGGTGGAAGCCTGTACGGTGGGTGCGAAGCTGGGCGAGAGATCTGTTTTACTGCGACCCGAGCAGATGGCAAAGTACGGCCAGATACCAAGCACAATGCATTATGAGCCCACGCAGCAGTGGACGAAAGGCAACCTGGTGCTGGTGCCTTTGCAGTCCATGCGCGGCGCGCATGTGGGCTGCATTGCTCTGAACGATCCGCGTGATGTGACACGAGTGAACGCCGCGGAAATGACCAGGATTGAGATGCTGGCGGGCGATCTGGCGGTAACGGTAGACAATGCCGCGCTGCACAGGCAGCTGGCGCGCGCGGAGAAGCTGGCAGCGATCGGCCAGCTGGTTGCCGGCGTAGCGCACGAACTCAATAATCCACTTACGTCGATTGTCGGTTATTCAGAGCTGATCGGCGATGATATCCCGCCCGGGCCAGCACGGCAGAAGCTGGACAAGATGCTGCGCGAAGCCCAGCGCATGAAGCGGATCATCGAAAATCTGCTGCGCTTTGCCCGGCAGAATAATCTGGAAAAAAAATCCGCCAACCTCGAGGTCCTGCTACAGGACGTTCTGGCGCTGCGTGAGTATCACCTCCGCAATCACGACGTCGAGGTACAGGTGCAGATTGAGCCGCATCTGCCGCACGTTGCACTGGATGAAGACCAATTCAAACAAATCCTGCTGAACCTTCTCAATAACTCGATTGACGCGATGGAAGGGACCTCGACGAGAAAAATCAGAATCGAGGCCAATTGCAGCAACAACCGCGTTACCCTGCGCTTTGACGACAACGGGCCCGGCTTTGATGATGTAAACCGGGTGTTTGATCCTTTCTATACCACCAAACCAGTGGGCAAAGGCACCGGCCTGGGTCTTAGTATCTGTTACGGTATCGTAAAAGAACACGGCGGTGACATCCACGCGGAAAACCTGGAGCCCTGCGGAGCGCGTGTGGCCATGGAACTACCAGTCGAAGCGCCAATGTTTGTCGGAGACTCCGCGCTGGCGGGAAAATAGATTCCTAAAGTAAAAGATAGCCGTCTTGTTCGGGGCCAGATGAAGCCGGGCACAGCTCACAATCCTTCTTGATCTCTTCGATTGCCAAGCCCTGATCGCTAGCCCAAATTGGCAGGGCCCACCTTCTCAAATGAAACCTTCCAAGGGCGTGTGGAAGCTTCTTTAGTCTGGAATTGGGGCTGAATTGGGGCTGAATTGGCGCAAAATATCAGAACACTTTCCGTTCTCCACCAGTCTTCTTATATAGGAAGGCAAAATGGCGGGTCAGATATTTTTAGGAGAGACCGTTCTGAATCCAGCAATGGCCATGGAAGCTGCGGCACTTACAGTAGAAACGCTGGTGGCCAGCTACAGTCTGATGGTCTTTCGCATCGCCTATTCCATTCTGCGCAACCACCATGATGCCGAAGACGCCGTGCAAGAGTGTTTTCTACGGGTATTGAAACATAAGGGCGGCCTCAACCGGGTACAAAATGCCAAGACATGGCTGGCCCGAGTTGCCTGGACCACGGCACTGGATAAAAGACGGTCTGGCCACGTGATGGCATCACTCGATGAGGAGCAGCCGGGCGCGGAGACAGTGCAATCACTTTCCGACTTGTCACCGCTGCCGGATGAACAGCTTGCGGGAGCACAGATGCAGCAACTACTACAGCGGTTGATTGCCGGCTTACCCGAGGACCTTCGCCATCCGCTGGAGCTTTCCACGGTGCAGGAGTTGAACTCGGCGGAGATCGCCGAAGTTTTGAAGATACCGGAAGGTTCAGTGCGCACCCGGCTTTTTCGCGCGCGCAAGCAATTGAAAGAAAAACTTGGCGCTGTATTGGAGGGCAGACGAGATGTCTGATCAGGAAAAAGACAAACAGATGGATGCAATGCTGGACTCGCTGCTGACGGCTTATTCCTCCGTGGAGCCACGGCCCGGTCTGGAGACAAGGATTCTGGCCAACCTGCGAGATGCTGAAAGGAGGGAAGCCAAGCCTGCGGCATGGAATTTCAAATGGCTGTGGGCGGGGATGGCAGTTGCAGCTGCCATTATCATTGCCGTCGTACTGATTGGCGGAAGGCATCGCGTTGTGGCGCCACCGACCGTTGTCCAGAAGCAGCAGCCTGCTCCTCCGCAACCAGAGGTCCAGCGTAGCGCGCCGGTTACTGCTGTTAATGTGCCGCGCCCTCGTGCCCCCAGAGCCACGCAGGTCCAGAATGTGAATGCGACGCTCGCATTGAACCAGCGTCCCCAGGTTTTTCCAACGCCAACGCCTTTGTCCGAACAGGAGCGGTTGCTCTTGCGCTATTACGCCGGCACGCCTCGTGAAGAGGTGGTGGCACAGAGCCATCCGGACGAACCGCCGGTGATCACGGAAGACCAGACTGAAGCCATACCTGACCTAACGCATATTCCTCAAAAACTCAGCAATACTCAATAAGGAGAGATACATGAAGGTTTTTACACGCATATTGTTTGTTCTTGCTCTTACCGGCACACTGCTGGCACAGCAGCCGGGAAAAGATACAGCCGACCAGCCATCCAAGGACCAACCAGCCAAGGTCCTGGCAGGCGCGGAAGGCGTAACAGGAAACTTTTTCAAGCTCGCCTTCGTGATATACGAGCTTGATGATGGCAAGCGCATCAACCAGCGGGATTACATGATGATTGGCAGAAGCGATAATCAGCCTTCGAGCATACGGGTTTCTACGCGGGTCCCGATATATACGGAAGTAAAGGGGAATGATAAACAGTATACGTATATTGATGCCGGATTGAACATTCGCTGCTCCTTGAAGGAACAAGTGGACCACAGGTTGCAATTCCACTGCGATATTGAAATGAGCAGCTTTGTCCACCCGGAGCAGATTGCCGGCGCCGTTGGAAAAGCCGGCCCGGAAGCGCCAGTCATGCGAACCACACGAACCGAGTCCTGGGCGCTTTTGACGCTGGGCAAACCTGCCATTCTTACCACCGTCGATGACATCAACAGCACAAAACGCGTGCAGGTTGAAGTCATGGCCACCAAACTGGATTAGCCTATGCTTGACCAATGCAGAAGAGGCGCCCGTGGGCGCCTTTTCTGTGGTTTAGGCTCTCATGAAAAAACGGCCATTTGCGTCCATCGATAACTGTCTTTGCGAATCGAGTGGCGTGCAAGTATTCTCAGGCCATGCGTTCTCTGTTTGTGATTATTTTCCGGGCCTTATTGCTGGTGTTACTGTCTGCTCCATTGCTTTCGGCGCAAACTCCCGCGCCCGCAGAAGATGCTCTCGCAGAGGCAAAGCAGCTCTTTCGCAAAGCCGATTTTCGCGCCGCTGCTGACGCATTCCGGGAGTTGACCGATGCAAAGCCATCCGCAGAAGCCTACGCCGGTCTGGTGCAGAGCCTGCTGAAAGCAGACGACGTTAAAGCCGCAGAGGATATCTCACGGAAGGCGTTGCAGGCCCTGCCCGAATCCCAGCTGGTCCACGCATCGCGCGGCGATGTCTACTTCCGTCTTGGAAAAATTCCGGAGGCGGAAAATGAGTACAAAGCTGCGCTTAAGCTGGATGGCAAATCGTCACGCGGATGGCTTGGGCAAGGAAAGGTAGACGCTGTACTGGCCCGTAACGCCAAATCAAAAGCCGCCATCGCCAAAGCGCACGAGCTTGACCCTGAAGACGGAGACGCGCTTTATGAGTGGGCCGTCCGTCTGCCTTATCCAGAAAATGTTGCTGCGTTGGACAGACATCTTACCGAATACCATAACGATGCGGAAGTGGAGCGCCATGAGCGCGAATACATGGAGTTTGTAAAGGCAATTGCCGGCCGCAAGGTATGGGTCCCGGCGCGCGAAGTAGAGCGCACGGAGATCAAGATGGAGTTACTGACTGCCGGCGCCAGTCTGGCGCGCCGCGGTTATGGCCTGCGCGTGCGGCTGAATGATCGTGCCAACGTTACGCTGTTGCTGGATACCGGCTCTTCCGGCGTTACTATCACGCGGAAGCTGGCTGAGAAGATCGGCGCGCGCAAACTCTCTGAACAGGCGCTTGAAGGCGTAGGCAAGACCGGGCCGGCGGTTGGCTATAAGGCCTGGGTCGATAAAGTGACGATCGGCAAACTTGAGTTTCACGACTGTTTTGTTCATGCCACGCCGCGGGAGTTTGCCGAGGTGGATGGAATGATCGGGACCGATGTTTTTGCCAAATACCTGATCACCCTGGATCACCCCGGACGAAAACTTCGTCTGGATCCGCTGCCTCCGCCACGTGAAGAAAATCTGGCAGCTCCCGCGGAGCCTTTCACCCAGACTTTCAGCTTTGGACACTTTCTGCTGGTGCCTACGGAAGTGGGGAAGAAAGCAGCAGGACTTTTTGTGATCGATAGCGGCGCGAATGCCAACACCATCTCGCCAGAGCTGGGTAACCTGGTCCCGGAGATGCGGGCCTACAACCTGCCCATCTCCGGCGCGAGTGGAAAGGTGAACAGCGCTTTCATTGCGGAGAATGCGACTATGCGCTTTGCGAAAGTGAACCGTACCGGCGAACGCATCAGCACGGTTGATCTGCACTCTGTCAGCAAAGATCTTGGGGTTGAGATTTCCGGCCAGATCGGTTTCAGCGCTCTGGAAGGCATGAAAGTGATCATTGATTATCGCGATGGGCTGGTGGAGTTTGTGGCGAAGCAGTAAAAACTCCTGTTCGCGTCCCGGCCTTCAACGATTACATGAAGAACGGCAATATTCCGGCCTTGTATTTGCCACCGGAAAGCGAGTAGGGCCCATGTCTGGGTAATTGGAGGTCACATAGTCTATTCGTGCTAAAAATACTGTACTCTACAGGCATCTTTTCAGGCGTATGATGAAACAAAGAAATGAGGCCGATGCGCTCTCGATCCCGGCCTTGCCGTACTGTGTCCCAACCCAGGTTCCCAGATGGAGGCGTTCATGCGAGCAATCCTCTTTGTTGATGATCATGAAGTGCTGGCAAGATTGAGCTGCGAGATCCTGGAGATGCAGGGATATCGGGCCGTGAGCGCTTATAACGGGACTGAAGCCCTGAAGAAATTCGACGAAGAAGATTT
This sequence comes from Terriglobia bacterium, assembly GCA_020072585.1. GTDB lineage: Bacteria > Acidobacteriota > Terriglobia > Terriglobales > Acidobacteriaceae > Angelobacter. The sequence continues at coordinate 54,006 of JAIQGL010000035.1, forward strand.
CGATATCCTGGTGACCGATTTCCGCATGGACGGCATGAATGGCGTGGAGCTGGCGCGCAAGATTCATGAAAAGAACCCTGATGTTCCGGTGATCATTGTCACCGGCTACGGGCCCATCGATGGCGGCAAAGACGTGGTTGCCTGCCTGCAAAAAGAAGACCTCTTTCCCGCACTCCTGGAAAAAATCAAAACGTTTCTGGGTGAAAGAGAGCCCCGCCCACAAACGGTAAAGACAGCCTAGACCCTGTTACCACAAAGGACACGAAGGAAGTGCAGGTTTATGTACCGCGTGCCTTGATTGTATCCATCTGTATGGTGTGGCTCTGCTGCAAACAAGCTCCCAACAATATTCTCGGAAAACCTGCTCATATTCTTTCCTGGTGTTCCTTCATGCCCTTTGCGGTTGATAATTTTTGTTAGACTCACCACGTGCGCCGTCTCATCATCAATGCAGATGACTTTGGACTGACCTCGGGCGTGAACCGCGCCATTGTGGAAGGGAACCGCTCCGGCACGGTCACTTCCGCCACACTCATGGCCAACGCGCAGGCATCAGCGGCGGCGATCGAACTGGCCAAAGCGCAGCCGAGCCTAAAGACTGGATGCCACGTTGTGCTGATTGACGGTGTTCCTCTCTCCGCGAATTTGCCATCACTCACGAGTGGCTCTCCGCGCTTTCGCAGCAGCCTGAAACAGTTTGCCATGGCTGCGGTCCGCAAGCAGATTGCCGCTGAAGAGATTGAGCGTGAAGTAACAGCCCAGGTCCGCAAGATCCAGGTATCCGGCGTTACGCTGACTCACGTAGACAGCCACAAGCACACCCACATGTTTCCCCAGGTGTTGCGTCCAGTGCTGCGCGCAGCGCGGGCGTGCGGCATTCGAGCCGTAAGAAACCCCTTTGAGCCACTGCGAAGCTGGCCCTTCAGCATGATGGCTGGTGCGCCCGGACTATGGCTGCGCTCCGCCGGAGTGATGGCCTTCCAGATATTTGCCGCAGAGTTCGGGCGGGCACTCAGGGAAGAAGGAATGGTCTCAACCGACGGCACCGTTGGCATCGCCGTCACCGGCAAGCTCGATCAGCAGATACTTTTGCAGATACTTAAAGCTTTGCCTGAAGGCACATGGGAGCTGGTTTGTCATCCCGGATACTCAGACGCCGATCTCAAGGCTGCGGGAACGCGTCTTACGCAGTCGCGGGAAATTGAGCTTGCCGCACTCACTTCAGAGGTGACACAGCAAGCCCTTGCCCGCGAAAAAATAGAGCTGATTTCATATGCCGATCTGTAGTATGAGCGGCTTTCACCACAGCACAAAGGGCGTTTGCGTGAGGCCGGTCACACACAACGGGCGGAGGCGCGCCATATAATGTGATGAGAGTCATATGAGGAGAACCCAAATGGCAAAGAGAAACAGTAAAATCAACGCACAGCCAAGGCTCCACCAGAAAGCGGCCGAGATCCAGGCCTACGGTACGGTCAACCATCTGCTTCCGCTGGACCTGGAAGAACCGGTGCGGGTGGAAATGACCGCCCAGCTCAATCAATTGCTGGCCGACACCATGACGCTCCGCGACCTTTATAAGAAATCACACTGGCAGGTTTCCGGCCCGACTTTTTATCAGCTTCATCTTCTGTTTGACAAGCATTATGACGAGCAGGTGGAAATTGTTGATGCCGTTGCCGAACGCATTCAACTGCTGGGCGGCATCAGCATCGCCATGGCGGCCGATGTTGCCGAGACGACACAGATCCAGCGACCACCGCGCGGCCGCGAAGAAGTTCCGGTGCAACTCTCGCGCCTCCTGGATGCCCACCAGGTCATTATTCAGGAGTGCCGCACGCTCTCCAAACGGGCCTCAACCGTTGGCGATGACGGCACCAATGATTTGGTTGTGAGCGATGTTCTGCGCGCGAACGAACTCCAAGTGTGGTTCCTGAGCGAGCATCTGGTCAACATGCCGCTGGTGAGGGCTGTTGATTCTTCATTCCAGGTAAGAAAGAGCGCATAACGGAGTGATGACGCGATGGCATTTATGGCTGAGGGTCTGTGCTGAAAAACCTGCCCGGCCTTCAGCCCATAACTTACCGAAGGAGCGATGGCGAGTTCCAAAATGGAATGTTGATAGCTTTCTTAACTATCTAAGTCGCTGCTAAAGACATTGGCAGGTAAGCCCATTATGAAATCGAACGACAAGAGAGTTCCAACCAGGCAGGAATCACTCCAGCAAGCTTCGCCGACTGTTTATCCATAGCAAAGGCCTTGATAAAATAGAGTTTTGAATATCCTTTTTTTATAGGTAATTCATCAACAAAACCTATCAGGAGAAAACCGTGGCAACCGTAAGTGGTCTTGAATCTTTTCAATTTCAAGCTGAGACCAAACAGCTTCTTCATCTGATGATTCATTCTCTCTATACGCAAAGAGAGATATTTCTGCGGGAGCTGATTTCCAATGCGTCTGATGCGTTGGACAAGTTGCGCTTTGAAGCGTTGACGAATCCCGAGATGGTGGAAAATGACCACAAATATGAGATCAGGTTAAAGCCGGACCTTGCGAACAGAACGCTGACGATCAGCGATACCGGCATTGGAATGAGCCGCCAGGAGCTGATTGACCACATCGGGACGATTGCGCGGTCCGGGACAAGGGAGATGCGGAAGCGCATACAGGAGTCGCAGTCCGCGGAAGCCTTTGCCGACCTGATAGGACAATTTGGCGTTGGCTTCTATTCCGCATTCATGGTGGCGGACAAGGTCACGATCATTACCCGCCGTGCAGGCGAAACCAGCGCTACGCAGTGGGAGTCTGCCGGTGATGGCAGTTATACGCTGGCGGAAGCGGAGCGGTCAGGCTGCGGGACAGACATTACTCTTCATCTAAAACAGCCGGATGAGGAAAATGGGATTGAAGACTATACCGACCGCTGGAAGCTCTCAATGGTGGTGCACAAGTATTCGGACTTCATTCCTTTTCCGATTATCTATGAAGGACCGGCGCAGGAACCTGGCGAGCCGGAGACAAAAGAAATAAAGATCGAAACCAAGACCCTGAACTCCATGAAGCCGCTGTGGACGCGCAAGCGGTCAGAGGTCAGCGACAGCGATTACAACGATTTCTACAAGCACCTTTCCAATGACTGGACTGAACCGCTCAAGGTGTTGCCGCTCAAAGCCGAGGGAACGTTTGAGCTGGACGCGCTGCTTTTTATTCCTTCGCAAGCGCCTTACGATCTTTTTTATCACGGCAGCGACTTTGGCCTGAGGCTCTATGCCAAACGCGTGATGGTGATGGAAAAGTGCGAAGACCTGCTGCCCCGCTATCTGCGCTTTGTGAAAGGAGTGGTTGATTCCAGCGACTTGCCTCTGAACATTTCCCGCCAGAGGCTGCAGCAGGACAGGCACATCACTCAGATTCGCAAATGGCTGGTCCGCAAGCTGCTGGACGTTCTGGCGGAGATGCAAGAGAAGGAGAAAGAAAAATATCTTAAGTTCTGGGATGCGTTCGGAAGGGCCCTGAAAGAAGGGGTCGGCACGGAATATGAACACAAGGACAAACTGCTGCCGCTGCTGCTCTTTGAATCGTCGCATGACCCCAAAGAGTTGACGACCCTGAAAAGTTATGTGGAGAGGATGAAAGCTGAGCAAACCGACATCCTGTACCTGACGGGCGAGTCGCGCAAGGTGCTGGAAAATTCTCCGCATCTGGAAGGGGTGCGGCAGAAGGGCTATGAAGTGCTGTACCTGAGCGATCCGGTGGATGAGCTGGTCGTACAACATCTTCATGAATTTGAAGGCAAGCGATTGAAGTCGGTCACCAAGGGAAGAGTTGATCTGGGGACCGAAGAAGAGAAGAAGCAGCAGGAAGAGCAGGTCAAAAAGAAAGAAGAAGAATATGCGGAGTTTCTGAAGGCCAGCCAGAAAAAGCTGGATGAATATGTCAAACAGATCCGCGTGTCAACGCGCCTGGTGGATTCGCCCGCATGCCTGGTGACGGAAGAGCATGAGTACAGTCCGCAGCTGGAGCGCCTGTTGCAAAAAGGAAAAGGCGGCGGACCGAAACAGCGCCGCATTATGGAGCTTAACCCTGATCATCCGATCATCAAGGGGTTATATGAACGCTTTAAAGCGAATCATGAAGATGCGGTGCTGGGCGACTCCATTGAGCTTTTGTTCGAGCTGGCGCTGGTGGCGGAAGGATCAGAGATCGCCGACCCGGTCCGGTTGAACCGGCTTACCCTGGATTTGCTGAAGAAGAGCGTGCAAGGCTAAGTGCCTGCAATGCCGCCTATGTTTTGACGATCAATTTCATATGGAGGAACTGCAATGGCTGACGAGAGAGAAGATAAAACTATCTACAAGGTCGTGGTAAACCATGAAGAGCAGTACTCTATCTGGCCTGCCCATAAGGAAAATGCTCTGGGCTGGAAAGATGCGGGCAAGTCCGGCCCAAAGGAAGAGTGTCTGGCTTACATAAAAGAGGTGTGGACGGACATGCGTCCGCTGAGCCTGCGAAAAAAGATGCAGGAACAGGGATTGGCCTAGGGCAGAGGCTGCGCGCGATTCGGTATGATGTAAAGCAGCCGGGCGATTGCGCACGGCCTTTGCCATGAAGTTAAATCTTGCATTTTTTGGGATCGTGCTCCTTGGAGCCAGTGGTGTGGCGCGGGCCCAGACTCCGCCGACCGGTACGGTCCAGCCTTCCGTCGCCGTGAAGGCAGATCCCTCAAACAGCTACGCTCTTTATGTCCCTTCGGCGTATTCTCCGGCCAAGCGCTGGCCACTGTTGCTGCTATTTGATCCGTTCGCGCGCGGAGAAGTTTCAGTCAAGCTCTTTCATGAAGCGGCGGAGAAGTATGGATACATTGTTGTAGGCAGCAACAACTCCCGCAATTTTCAGGATCCTTCAGAGGCCATCCGGCTGCTCTGGGCGGACGTGAAGGAGCGTTATGCGATCGATCCGCGCCGCATCTACACGGCGGGACTCTCCGGTGGAGCGCGCGTAGCGTCGTCCGTGGCGCTGGCATGTAAGGGCTGCGTTGCCGCGGTGATCGCCAACGGCGCAGGCCTGCCGCAGGGTGCTACTCTTCCGGGGCCTGAAGCTGCTGACTGGTTTCTGGTGGCCGGCACCACGGACTTCAATTATCCCGAATTGCTGCATCTGAAAGAGGCGCTGGACGCGCGCAACGTGGCCAGCAGGTTTGTGGTGTATGACGGCCCGCATAACTGGATGCCGAAGGAGTTTGCCGAGCGCGCGCTGGCCTGGCTCCAGTTGCGGGCGATGGTGAAGGGCCTGGCGCCGGTGGACAAGGAGTTCATCGGCAGCCAATATGCCATCCGGCTGGCGGAAGCACAGGCAGCGCAGAAGAGTGGCGATATTCTGGCGGCGGTGCGCGGCTATCGTGAGATCGCGCAGGACTTCAACAAGTTTCACGAGGTAAGAGAGCAGGAGACATTGGCCAAGTCTCTGGGTGAATCAGAGGAGTTTCGCAAAGCCAGGAAGAACGAAAAGGCAGCTCTGGAGCTGCAAGATGAGGTGGCCAGGAAGATCGGCAATTTCCTGGCGGGCATGAGGGAGCGGTCAGACGCCTTCACGGCGTTTGCCGCCCAGATGCAGTCGGCGGTCAATGATGTGTATCGCGCCGAGAAAGAGAGCGCGAGTCCCGCGCGCAAGCAGGCCATTGAGCGCGGACTGGCTTCAGCTTTTTCTTATGCCGCGGAGAGCGGCCAGCAGGCAATGCTCAAGAAGGACTATCTTTCCGCCAAAGACATGTTCCAGGCGGGGGAGACCATTTTGCCGGACAGTGCCTGGGCCAGTTATCTGCTGGCGACGGCGCATGCACAACTGGGCGAGAAAAAGCAGGCAATCCAAGAGTTGAAAAAGGCCGTGGAGAAGGGAATGACGAATCCCAAATCGCTGGAAGACAGCGCGTTTGACCGGATCAGGGACGATGAGGGGTTCAGGCAGCTTGCGGCAAAGATTGCTGCCTCGCCCAAGAGCTGAGGAAAAGGCTGGCTCGCGGCCAGCCTTGCTGATTGCGATCAGGAGCGAGGAGGCTTGCGATCAGGTTTTTCAGGGGAAGCGCCGAAACGCCCGGCTTCCAGCTCTTCGCGTTCGGCCAGGAGCCGCAGAAGGTCCCGGTTGGCTAGGGCGCGGAGAGCTTCCGTGCGGTTGCGGTAGATGTTGAGAAAACCGGAAGGGAAGGCGCGCGGCGCGTGCAGGCGGTCTTTGCTTTCAAGACGGTCCAGAGCGGCCAGGGCAACGCCGTATCCGCGGTTGAGATGGCGGAGGGCTTCAAAGTAATCGGCTTTCAGTTGATGTCTGGGGCTGGGGTGCTCAGGTTTGGGTTGAGGTTGCGCGGGTGGATTGGAGCGTATAGCGTTATGGTCAGCCATCAGTTGCCTCCTTTTTAGGCAGGTGTTGGTTAGGGCGCGTTCGGTGTTGATAGCACCGGACGTTGCCCGTTACGGTTTAGGGTTTCTTCTTTTTGGTTTTACGGGGCACGGCCTTTTGGGCTGTGTCTTTTCCTTTTCACGGAGTTTGGAGTAACGGGTTTTCCTACCGTTGGCGATTTTAGGCAGGAGTTGGCGGACGTGTTCGATTTCGGCTTCAGTCCACCCATGAAGTTTGTGGGAGCCAACGTCGAGCACGGTTGGCGTTGGGACTTTTCCATCAGCGATGTAGTGAGCAAGCGTTGTGAAATGTATGCCCAACCGTTTGGCGGCCTCGCGGGTAGAGACGACTTTCATTTCAGTACGATGTATATGGTAGATAGGGGGCGTTGTCAAGCGATTTGGGACGAAACGAATAAAGTAAAGTGAGCGCTTAAGTTTTTAAAGTGCGCGCTTATCACGCCTAAACAGCGGGCATGAGGTGTCGGCATTGTAAGTTTACTTCTTGTACTATGCACCACTATTCTTTCACCTGAATACAGAGAATATAATTTTCTTCATGGCCTATATCTGGACCTTCACTCTATTGGACGATGCGTACTTCTTTCTCAACAGGGCGAAGTCCATGACTGATACCCCATCGGCCAAAAGGGGAAAAGGGCGATTCATTCGGTCTTCAGTGCTCTTTAGTTGGCAGGCATTGGAGGAGGCAACGAAATCTCGGCTAAAGCATTTGTCCCCGGCGACCATGCCAAAAAAGTTTTCCGAAAAGTTGAAACTTGCCCTGACGCTTCAGGGCACTTTACAGGCTTTTAGGGAGGCAGATTTTTATCGACACTATAAGTTGCGTAATGACATTATTCACGTGAACCACAATGCGCCTGATCCGGCATTTAGCGATGCTGAGGAGATGTTTAATTACTGCAAAGATATGCTGCAAGGCCTACATCCAAGAGACGAGATATTAGTCACAATTGATCCTATCTAAGAATCAAAAGCGCTTCGCTACGCTACGCGCGGGCCTGCGGCGCAAGGAAGGGATTTGTTTGATCACTTACCCAGCACTAACCCCTCAGCGCGCGTGCGCGCCTCGGGGACGTGCTGATTCCATGAGGAAGTCGGCTCAATCACCCGAGTAGACTTAGGTTGCTTAAAGACCAAGGGCTCGGGAAGAAGGAGCCGACATGTGGATTATAGGCTGTGATTATCATCCCAGTTTTCAGCAAATTGCTTTTGTGGACCAGGCAACGGGTGAGTATGACAACCGGCGACTGGAGCACAAAGGCGGAGAGGCTGAGCGGTTTTATCGAAATTTGGCCGGCCAGCAGGTACGAGTGGGAGTAGAGGCCACGGGGAGCCTGCGTTGGTTCGAACGTTTGTTGCAGGAGTTGGGAATCGAGATGTGGGTGGGCGATCCGGTGAAAGTACGTGCGGCAGCAGCAAAAAAAGCCAAGACCGACAAACAGGATGCGGCACTGTTGCTGCGTTTGTTATTGGAAAACCGGTTCCCACGGATCTGGATACCGACGGTGGAGCAGCGTGATGCCCGACAGTTAGTGCTGCATCGACACCGCCTGGTACAGACCCGAACCCGGGCCAAGAACCAGTTGCATGCCATTGCGGCCAACGAAGGGCTGCATCCCAAACGGCGTGTCTGGAGCCAGGCCGGACAAGCCGAACTGATGGCCTTGCCCCTGTCACCTTGGGCCAATGTACGACGCCAGGACTGGCAAGAGCTGCTGGGCGAGTTGAGCCAGCGGATCAAACCGTTAGACGTCGCGTTGCAGCAACAAGCCAAACAGCGGCCGGAGGTGCAGTTGCTGATGACGCATCCGGGCGTGGGACCGGTAGTAGCAATGGCTTTTGTGTTGACTCTGTGCGATCCCCGGCGGTTTGCTACCAGCAAGCAGGTAGCGGCCTATCTGGGACTGGTACCACTGGAAGAATCCAGCGGCAAAGGCCGGCAGAGGTTAGGCCACATCACCAAACAAGGCAACAGTCTGCTGCGTGGACTGCTGACCGAAGCTGCGCATATCGCAGCCAGGTATGACGAACCGTGGCGGCGTAAATACGTACGGCTGGCAATGAAGAAGAACCGTTCTATTGCCGCGGTAGCGATCGCACGCAGTCTGGCGGTGCGTTTGTGGTGGATGTGGAAGTTGGGACTCGACTATGGGCAGATGAAAGAGTCCCGTTCGCATGCAGAGCAGCTCGCTTAGCCCAGTGGGGTGCAATTGATCCTCGACGTGCTTGATTGGGCGCTCTGCCTCCCTTGCAAAGAGCAAAGGGAGTTTGGATAAGAGAATCATGGTTCCAGTTATGGAATCGAATAGATGGCTGGTGGAACCAGAACAGTTCCATCGAACGATTACTTGAATGCGAGTCCTTGGTCGGACAGGCAAAAAAACCTAAACCGCCTGGGGAAGAGAAAACCTTTCTTCACTCTCGCGCACTCGTGTTTCGTTTTACGCTTGACACCGCCGACTTCCTCATAGATGGGCTAACTTATGGCCGCGCCTAACGGCGCTTCACCCTTGCAGTGGATTGCATTATGGTTTTTGCGATCAGTGATGTTAGAGATTCCCCAGCAGGCTTCCGCGAGCAATCATGCAGTCGCGAACGACAAAGAAAGACGTCTCAAGAGAACTCCCTGATGCTGTGTGGCAAATGGAGTGAACCCCTAAAATGAGACAGAAGAGAAACTCCCCATGGAGCAGCGAATGGAACGTGGGAAGAGATACCGACGGTGGAGTTGGGAAGACAAGCGACGAGCTGTGGATCGGATGAAGAGTTGCAGCCCGCAGAAG
>JAIQGL010000005.1 GCA_020072585.1 Terriglobia bacterium
GACCGGGAACGATTCTCCGGGCCACCCAACGAGCAAGATTCCTGACCCGTTCAACTGGTAGACCCCACGGAGCCCGCCTTACAAAAGGCGGGCTTTTAGATGTTGGCACGAGACCGTTTGGGAAGAACTCCCTGATACGACATGGATGATGGAATCGGTCTCGCGATCCTTCCACTCCCACTCACTCCCTGCCCTTCGCAAGCTCAGGGTCAGGATCGCTCGTAGTCGGTCAGGAAGACAGAGGGAAACGGTGTCGCGCAGCGCCGGTTTTGTCAAGATGTACTAATTCGCACTTGATTCGCCATACGAAAACAGGCTAGGATTGGCTGCGCCCGAGGGCGTAAACGGTATCAGGTCTTTGAAAAATAGCAGCTAGCAATTAGCAATTGGCAACTAGCCCAAACAGCCTTCTCTTTTTCCGTTTGCAGCCCTCTGCCGAGCTTAGAGTTGGAGTAAGTTTGGGATTGGGTTTGGGATTGGGTCACCCAAGGGTCACGCATGGGTCACGCAAGGGAGACCCAAGCGTCACGCAAGGGTGTCCCAAGGGACGTTTTGCGGAAGTGCTTTATTTGCAACGAAACCATAGAAATGGCGGGTGGGGTGAAGATGGCTTACGCGTTAGCGTCGCCAGGCGCGAAGGGTTTTGAGGCTGATTCGACGCGATTCGGGGCACGTTTTAAGCGACAAACGCTGGGATACCCAAAGCTAAATCCTTTGGAATCCTAGATGGAAGCCATGGGGGAGGGACGGCTGAGATTTTAAATTTAAAATTTTAAATTTAAAATTCGAAATCTTCCCTTACCTGTTCTCCGCCTCTGGCCTGATCACGTTCACCGATTGCGCGCTGTAGCGCGAGCCCTCAAACGTCGCCACCACGCGGACCTCCGTCCCTATGACCAGGCTGGCCCGGTCCGCCGTTGTGTTAGGGGAAAAGTGGATTTCGTAATTCTTATCGTCCACGGAGTTCTGCACCGCCAGGATACCGCGACGGATATCAAGGAACGTGACACGGCCGGCAAAGGTAAAGTTAGAGCCGGGCGCGGCAATAATATCGATTTCGCGCGCCAGGCCACGGTTGGGCTGTCCGGCGGCAAAGCGCACGTGCACCAGCGTTCCCGGCCGTATGTCTTTCAGCGCCGAAGGCGTCTGTCCGTTGCTGATGCGCGTTCCCTGGTCCACGGCGAAGCGCACCGGCACAGAATTGATGACGTCACGCAGCGTGACTTCGTTGTGCTTCAGATCGACGTCAGTAATCTGGCCATCAGCATCTGCCGGGAGCTCGACCACGCCGACGCGGATGTTGCGGGCAAAAATCGCATGTTGATCGGTATCCAGCTGGGTGTCAACGTAAACGCGCTCGCCTTTTTTCAGCGCCAGCTGCGTGGTCTCAGCGCCGTTATGGAAGATGTGCGTGCGTTCGTCGAAGTTGACCTTCCAGTGGCCGCCGCCAAAGACATGCACGGTCAGGCGGTTCCGCATGCGGTCAACGCCGCTGATGGTTCCTCCCACCAGCGTGGTCGTGGTGCGCGGCACGGGCGCGGGATCAAGGATTGGATCGTGTCCGTCAGTGACCAGAGCGCCGGATGTGGCCGAGCTATCAAGAATCTCCGTCTTTGGAGCGGCCTGAGGCGCCGGGGGTGCGGGCGGCACAGGAGATTGCGCCGGAGCAACAGTACCGGACGGCTGGCCGGTCTTTGGCGTAGCGGGATTGGACTGGGCCCAGGCGGACATTGCCGAGAGAGCTACAAACAGGACAGTGAGCGAAGCAATAGGGGAACGATGCATAAGTTTTTAGAGACACCCACCTTAAACACAGGTTCAAATCAACATTGGGTTGGATGCAGACAGCAGCTACTCAGATGGCAGCCGAATCTTTGATTCCGCCAGCCAACCAATTTGGCAGCCCAACCTGAGAGGGACTTTTGCCATCCAAGTGACAAGCAGAGCTTCTGCCTTGCGGCCCTGATGCGAAAAGGCAGCGTGAAAGCAATCGGGCCCAAGTGAGGACTAAACGACACATGCGTTCCCCATTCGCTAAATCAATTACGCGTCTTGTAGTGCCTTCCCTTCTGGTCTTGTCTCTGTTCGGCGGCGCCGTCTCCGCTGGAGCACAGCAGGTCCGCATTCCTCTGCCCAAGAAGAGCAAATACACACCGGTACAGGCGTTGAACCGTGATGGTGTTGCCGCGCTGAAAAAGCGCGATATCGGCAAAGCCAAGCGGCTCTTCTACAAAGCGTACCTGATCGATCCCAATGATCCGTTCACGCTCAACAATCTTGGTTATGTTGCTGAACTGGAAGGCAGCCTGGATCGCGCACAGCGTTATTATGACCAGGCGCAGGCCAACACTTCAGAAGCGATCGTCGACAAATCGACCGCGGAAGAAATGCAGGGCAAGACCGTGGCTACGGTCGCCGGACACACCGCGGAAGGCGCGATGAAGGTGAATGGCCTGAATAGTGAGGCGCTGGGGCTGCTGAATCGCGATCGCGCGCCGGAAGCCGACGTGGTGTTGCAGCAGGCGCTCAAGCTCGATCCGAACAATCCCTTCACGTTGAACAATATGGGGTTTGCCAAAGAGAAAGAAGGCGAGCTGGAAGAAGCCATCCGATATTATGACCGCTCAGCGGCCACGGGCTCGCGTGAGCCGATTGTGATTGCCTTCAATAAGAGCTGGCGCGGCAAGCCGATTAGTGAAGTGGCGGCGCGCAATGCTGACGACAGCCGCAAAGAGCTGAGCAAGTCACAGAACCTCCAGGACCGGGTGGCAAGGTTGAATGTGCGGGGCGTTTCCGCCATGAATCGCAATGACCGCAAGACCGCGCGCGATAATTTTCAGCAGGCCTTTAAACTTGATCCAAACAATTCTTTCGCCATAAACAATATGGGTTATCTGGCCGAGTTGGAAGGTGACAAGGAGACAGCGCAATCGTTTTACCAGCAGGCACAACGGGCTGAGCGCGCAAGGCAGAAGGTGATGGTTTCAACGCGTCCGGAACTTGAAGGGCAGACTTCAGGACAGGTGGCGGAACAGAGCAGCACGCTGGTGGAATCAAGTTTTGCCGCGCGGGCCGCGGCCAGACGCCGCAGTGGAGCCTCTCCAACGCTGAAGACACGCGATAATCACGATGTGGTTGAGCCAAAAACCAAGCCGAGTTCAAACACCACGCCGCCGGAATTTCGCCGTCCGCCTGAAGACGGCGAAGCTCCCAATGTTGCTGCTCCGCAATCCGATCGGCCTGCCAACCAGAATCCGCCAGAGTTGAAGACGCGGCCGCCGCAACAGCAGCAACAACCGCCAGCTTCACAACCGCAACAGTCGGGCAGCCAGCCTCCGCAAGAATAGCTGCTTGGCTTCGGCAAATATAAGGATCGGGAGAAGAGAGATGAGCGCAATTCGGTGGCCGCTACACAGCTACACGATGGGTCCGATTCCCTTGCCTATCCCAGGGGCCGTGCGCAGCGCAGCTTCAACATAGCTCTTGGCTGCTTTGGCCGCCTCGATCAGATCTATGCCCAGCGCAAGGTTACAAGCCAGCGCAGTAGAAAAAGCACAACCCGTACCGTGAGTGGAGTTGCCAGGGACCTTATGACCTTTCAGGATCGTAGTTCGGCCGTCTTCCCTGCTGATGAGATCGTGCGGGGGATCAATGTGTCCACCGGTGATGATAACGTTATGCGCACCCATCTTGTGCAGGCGAGATGCGGCGAGATGCATTTCCTCCAGCGTAGTAACGTTCAGCCCCGTAAGCGCCGCGGCTTCATCGATATTGGGCGTTATCACGCAGGCTCGCCCAAGGATTCGTTCCTTCAGGACTTGCAGGCCGTCTCTGGAGATCAGATCGGTCCCGGAGCTTGACGTGATAATGGGATCAAGGACCACGGGACGTAGAGGATACCGTTTCAAAAAAGCTGAGACAGACTTTGCGGCCTCCGCCGAACCCAGCATTCCGATTTTAACGGCGGCAATGTCGAGATCGTCCATCAACTGCTCCAGCGTGTCCGAAATGACTCGGCCTTCCACCAGATCAACACGCTTTACACCGCGCGTCGATTGCACCGTGAGGGCCGTTATGCAAGTAATTCCGTAACAGCCATGCGCTGCAATCGTCTTGATATCGGCAGTAATCCCCGCGCCGGACGAAGGATCGTGGCCGGCAATGGAGAGCACTACTGGAGGCTGTCCCTTCTTCTTTGGGGTCATAGCGAGTCAATTGAAAGTAGTATCCAGATGTATTCTAAAGGGCTCGCCATAGCAAAGACAAAGTATTCTAGCGGTTGCGGGATAGATTATGGCCTGCGGTTAGTCGCTTCGTCCCAGGGGTTCAGCGCGCCACTTGTGCACCGTACCAATTGCTGAAAAACTAAAAGTCTGTAGTTAGGATTTATTTCATCTCATGATTATTTTTGGCATTCACGCGGTGGAAGAGGCGCTCTCCGCGCGCGCACGCGGTTTCGAATATGTGGCCGTTACCCTTGGCCGCGGTGACGCCCGCATTCAGAAGATCACACAGCTCTGCCGGACTGCTGGTGTTCCGCTGCGCACCATGCCTCGCGAACAACTCACCCGCCTGGCTCATGTGGCCAATCATCAGGGCGTTGTGGCAGTCACGGCGGAAAAGCAATATGGTGACGTTGAAGATGTTCTGGCTCACAAGCGCGGCGAACATTCATTTGTCCTGCTTCTCGATGGCATTGAAGACCCGCACAATCTGGGCGCCATCATACGCACCGCTGAAGGCGCTGGCGCTGATGGCATCATTATTCCTGAGCGACGCTCCACTGGTGTAACCGGTACCGTAGTCAAAGCTTCCGCCGGCGCGTCAGAATATCTCCCCATTGCCCGCGTCACCAACGCTGGCCGCGCACTGGAAGAATTGAAGTCGCTCAATATCTGGACAGTAGGTCTGGATGAGCGGGGCGATAAGCTCTACGATCAACTTGACTACAAAATGAACTGCGCGCTGGTGATTGGCGCTGAAGGCCACGGCCTGCATGAACAAATCCGCAAGAAATGCGATTTCCTGGTGAAAATCCCCATGGCAGGCAAGGTGCCATCGCTCAACGTGTCCGTTGCTGCCGCCATAGTTATGTATGAAGTCGCGCGCCAAAGACGCAAATGAACCGTATGGTGCAGCCGTCCCGGCTGTGTCTGCTCACTATTTAGACTCCGGCCTCTTTCGTGCTTTGATCTCAATCGCCAGATCTCCGTTTCGAATATTCGTGAACCGCAGCTTGACACGCCCTTCGTCATCCAATGTGATGACGGCAGGCGTATTGACTGAAGTCAGCATCCAGCCGGCAGGAAGAGTTACATAGTTCAGTGGCCGTCCCAGCGTTCTGGTCCAGATGAGCTCCCCATCTTTCACTACATAGCCCACTGGATCCGTGTACGTCTCCTGCACCCGCACGCGCGTTGAGTGACCTTCTTCCACGGCATGTTCAAGATCTCCCTGGACGGCAACCGAATCCGGTTCGACCGGATTGGGATAATATCCCAGCGCGTTTACATCCTTGCCGGCGACAGTTGAGGTTTTCAACGGCTTGCCCGTATCCAGGTCAATCATCTTGGCGTCCGGTGACACCGCGCTGCCCTTGCGCACAAAACTGTGCACTGATTTCTGTCCCACGCGGGTAACCGTAAAGTCGTGAGAGATCCGGAATTGATGGGTTGAAGGGTCCAGTAGCCAGTAGCTGATCTCGCGGTCCTGCCCGGCGCGATGAAATGACTCCTCCTGTGCCAGCAGCGTTGCTGCTGTCAACACAAGCCCAATGAATACTGTCTTCCTCACGGCAGCCTCCGGGCAACAATCTTGACTGGCAATTGATCATCACGATCATTCAAAAAACTTATGCGGATGCGGCCATCCGCGTCGGTAGATACAATTCCTGGCGACGCACATTCAATCAATTCCCAACCTTTGGGCAATAACACAACGTTGCGTTTGATCCCCAGAGGACGCACAAATACCAGTCGCCCGTCAGTCACGGTGTAGGAGGGCGCATCAGTATAAGTCTTAAAGATGCGGATGCGGGTCTCTCCGCCTTTAGGTACCGGTCCAGGCAAATGTACTTTGATGAACTCGGCCTTGTCAGCCGTCTCTGGCGGAACCAGCCCTGTCGTTTTTGCATCTTTGCCATTCACCACTTCGAACTTCAGCTCTTTGCCGCTGCTGCGCTCAATAACCCGCTCTTTCGTCGCCACGGAGCCTGGCCGGATTGGGTTAAAGAAAAACTGAGCGCCCTCGCGGGTTGCGGTAACGTCATAGGTAATGGCAAATTGATGTGTCTCCGGGGGCAGCAGCTCGTACAAAGTGAATTCGTCTGCCGCAACCAGTGGCACGCTCAACAAACAGAGTAGTAGAACGATCTTTAGCAACATGCGGGCGCAGTGTATCACACAGATGAGATCGCCCGGCAATAATAGAATCGATAATCTAAATGCTCCAGTCAGGCCACAGGCAAGCGCGGCAATAGTATTACAAATCTGCAATCTCATCTTCTGCATATAATTGAGAAAGAATGGCCGCTCACAAAATCTGGCAGGCAGTAAAGTTGGTTCTGGCAATGGTCTGCCTGAGCGTGGCTCTGCGTGCTGAGTCTGTTCCACAACTCAAACCCAGCGGGTATGTAAATGACTTCGCGGGCGTCATGGATGCCGCGTCGTCCGAAGCGATTCGCAAAATCTGCGAGCAGATTGACCAGAAAGCCAAGGCGCAGATCGCGGTAGTTACTGTCCGCTCGCTTGACGGGTCTGATATTGAAAGTTACGCCGCCAATCTCTACAAAGCATGGGGCATCGGCCCAAAGTCGAGCAATCGCGGCGTGCTGATCCTGCTGGCAATCGATGATCGCCACCGCCGCATTGAAGTGGGTTATGGACTTGAACCAATCCTGCCGGATGGAAAGGTCGGCGGCTTTGGACGCGAGGCTGTACCCTTGTTGAGGCAGAATCAATACGGTCCAGCCATGCTGTTGATGACGCAACGCGTAGCAGAGGTGATCGCCGCCGATGCCGGAGTCCAGCTTGAAGGCACTACGCCGCGCCCGCCACCGGCTGACGATACTCCTGATGCTGGCCCCTCCGGAGGCGCAATTCTATTAGGACTAGTGCTTGCCTTTATCGCGCTTGCTCTTGTCCTTAAGATGTTTGGGATTGGCGGGCTCTGGAACATCCTGCTGTTGCTGTTTTTGTCCAATCGCGGTGGACGCCGTGGCGGTGGCTCCTGGGGCGGCGGAGGCGGGTTCGGCGGTGGAGGTGGATTTGGTGGTTTTGGCGGAGGCAGTTCCGGAGGAGGCGGCGCAAGTGGCGACTGGTAGCCCCTACGCGCAGATATTTACTTATGGAAGCAGAAAAACAAATCACGGAATTTGTGGATCGCCTTAAGCAGGCGGCCGGAGCGAACCTGGAATGTGTTGTGCTGTTCGGCTCGGCAGCGTCCAGCGACTTTCATCCCGATTTTTCTGATGTGAACATTCTTTGCCTGGTGCGCGAGCTTTCCGCCGCAACGCTGGCCACATTGGCGCCGGCGATCAACGGCTGGACTAAAAATAAGTTTCCCGCTCCTCTCGTCTTCTCGCGAACTGAATTGGAGCAGTCGGCCGATGTGTTCGCCATTGAGATGCTCGATATTCGCCAGCGTCATCGCATTCTCCACGGGGAGGACATCTTCGCCAATCTGCATGTGCCCATGGACCTGCATCGCATCCAACTGGAACATAACCTGCGCACCAAGATGCTTACTTTACGGCAAATGTATATCCAGGCTGAGGGCGACGCCGGCCGGGTCCGGCGTTTAATGCTTGATTCGGTTCCCAATTTCAGCACGCTGTTCCGGCATACCCTGATCGCGATGGGGGAACAACCCGCTCCAGGCAAGGCGGACAACATCAGAATGCTGGCGGAGAAAATCAAATTCGATCCCGGTATTTTTCTGCAATTGTTGCAGGTGCGCGCGCACACGGCAAAAGAATCTGAGATTGAGCCAAGCACCGGGTTTGCAAAATACCTGGAAGCAATTTACAAGGTCGTTCAGGCAGTGGATGCCCTGTAAGACGGCGACATTAGATAAGCAATGATTTGACGGAGGAGAAGATGAAGGCTTGGATAGCAATTGGAGTCATCGCGTTGCTGCTGCTGGTGGGATTCAGCAGCTACATTGGTGCAAAGAACCAGATGGTCACCAAGAATGAAACCGTAAAAGCGGCCTGGTCGCAGGTGGATATTGTCTTGCAACGCCGTGCCGACCTGATCCCTAATCTGGTGGAAACGGTAAAAGGTATTGCAGTGCAGGAACAAACTGTCTTTGGCGACATCGCCAAAGCTCGCTCGCAATTGCTTGGAGCAACAACCCCCTCAGACAAAATCGCTGCCAATAGACAGCTCGATGGCGCATTAGGACGCCTGCTGGTCATCGTTGAAAACTATCCGCAGTTACGCTCCAACGAGAATTTCCTGCGCTTGCAGGATGAACTTGCGGGAACGGAAAACCGCATCGCCGTGGAACGCAAGCGGTATAACGACTCGTTGCAGGACTACAACACATACATTGGGCTCTTCCCCAACAGCATCTGGGCCGGAATAGCCGGATTCAAGCGCAATGACGCCTATTTTGCCGCCAGTGAAGGAGCACGGACCACGCCGAAGGTGGATTTCTCCGGGGTAAAGCCAGGCGCACCGGCGCAAGCCACACCACAACCTGCGCGTTAGAGCTTCCGTGGGCCGCGGCCACCGCTGCGGCCCGCTGCATGCTCAATACAAGATCGTCAGTCTGGGGTTATCAGGGCCAGTTAGCCGGTCAACCCGATTCTGCGAATCAGATCCTGAAATCGCGGGTCAGAGCGCACGTCGTCCAGCATGGGTTCAACGCTCAGCCAGGTCAGGCCGTCAGCGCGCTCTTCAAACGCTTTTTCCAGCCACATCAGGGCCTTGTCTTTGTCGCCCAGTCCGGCAAAGAGCATTCCGAAATAGGTTGGCGGAATGTAGCGCTTCTTCGCCGCAGCCTTGAACGCTTCCGCCAGCTTCATGGTTTCCGCCTTCTTTCCGCTCACGGCGTAAGCCAGGCCCAATGCGGCATCCATAAGCGGCATTTCTCCCGTGTCTGTGCGCGCCTGTTTCAAGTGCGCAATCGCTTTGGCATACTCGTTCAACCGCATGTAAGCGCGGCCGGCAATGAAATGGAGCATGAAATATCCGGGGTCCAACTGCTTGGCTTTCTCGCACTCCTCCACGGCGCGCTGGTACTCACGGCCAAAGTAGTACGCGGCAGCACGCGTCGTGTGGACAGCCACCAGTCGGTGAGGGTCCGTCTCTTGCACAATGCTCATGGTCTGTTCAATTTCATCGAAGGCAGCATCACGCCTTCCCAGTGCCAGCAGCATCCATGAGTACCAGAGATGAGTGTCCGCGTGGTCTGGGTTTAGCTCAATGGCTTGCTCATAGCCTGCCTCAGCTTCTTTCCATTTCCAGTGGTAGTGATGGTTCACCAGCGCCAGCGCCGTATGTGCTTCTGCGAATGAATGGTCCAGCTCCAGTGATTTACGTGCGGCTTTTTCCGCCTTTGGCATGGCTTCATGCGGCGGCAGCAGATCAAATGGCGCGATCGCTAGCAACGCATAAGCGCTGGCCAGCCCCGCATAGGCCGGAGCATAATTCGGGTCCGCCTGGATGGCGCGCTCAAAATCTTCAATGCTCTTGCTGATCGCGGAGGGCGTCATCTGGTGCAGGTTGTAGCGCGCCTTCAGATATGCATCATAGGCCGTGGGCTGCACGCGGCCTTGCCCTTTTTGCAGATTGGAGAGGCGTGTGTGCTCGGAAAGATTCAGCGCCAGGTTGATCTCTCGCGCAATGGCTTGAGCAATGTCAGCCTGCACGCTGAGCACATCGCTCAGGTCGCGTTCATAGGTTTCCGCCCAGAGCTGGGTCTGGTCTTTCAAATGGATGAGCTGCGCCGTGATGCGTACTCTGTTGCCGCCGCGCCGCACCTTGCCTTCCAGTACATAGCCCACGCCCAGGTCTTTCTTCATTTGCTCCATGGAAGTGCTGCTGGAGTCATAATGCTCTGCCGTGGTGTGCGCAATCACAGCCAGTCCGGACGCCTGCAGGCGCGTGATCTGGGTGATCATCTCTTCGGTAAGGCCATCGCTGAAGTAGTCGTCTTCCTCAGCCCCGCTGAGATTGCCAAAACGCAGGACCGCCAGCTTGATCTTGTCAGACTGGCCCTCTTGTTGTCCCGCCACCGTTCCGGCGGCTCCTGATTGTTGCCGGGTGGTAAACCACTGCGTCAACTCGTTGCGGTAAGCATAGATGGATCCCAGCTTGTCATGCAGGTGGCGATAGACGGGGAGCCCTTCCTTCTTCTCCCAGCGCTGTACGGTGCGGACGTCGCGCCGCAAATACGAGGCAATTTCTTTCCACGAATCAAGGCGATCAGCCGGATTGCCGGTGGTCATGATCTCTTTTCTGTTCTCCCTTTTCGCGATTATCCATCATACGCCACGACATTCAGCGGCATTCTCCCCCTGCCGCGCCTTGCCGCTTGAGAGGCCATTCTATCGGGAGATAGAGTCACATTCGTAGGGAAAATGAGGGTCACCATGATCAGCTCCGGTTCCGCAAAATACCTCTTCCTTTTTGCCGCGATATTGTTTTCACGGGCTGCGTCCGCGCAAGGCATGCCCTGGCTTGACGATCTGCCGTCTCAGGACGGTCAGCAGCAGGCCGTCTCCCAGGAGAAGCCAGGCGCGCAGCCTCTCGAAGTTATGGTGCCGCAGGTCGCAACCACGACCGTTCCTTCCACGGTCACCATACCAGCCGGGACCCGGGTGCTGATGGTCCTGAAAAGCCCACTGCATACCACGTCGGGAACAGTGGGCTCTGGTCTTTATCTGGAAACACTCTACCCGGTGGTTCAGGGCGATGGCGTGGTGATTCCCGCGCACACACAGGTCCAGGGCGTGGTTGAAGCCAATGAGCGTCCCGGACATGTGAAGCGCGCCTCAGAGTTCAGGTTCCGTTTCACCACCATGATCTTTCCCAACAACTTTGTGGTGCCGATCAACGGCGGGCTGCAAAGCATTCCTGGCGCAAGGAATATCCGCACACACAATCAGGACGGGACTCTTAAGCCGGTCGATCAGGCGGAAAAAGTGATTACTCCAGCCGCAGCCGGCGCGGTCGGCGGCGCAATCATTGGCGCACGACGAGGATTTGGTATCGGCTTGTTGCCGGGCGCCGGACTGGGCGCTGCTTTGGGTCTGGGAGCGGTCCTGTTGAAACGCGGTGATGAGATCAATCTGGCGAGAGGTACCAACGTCGAGATGATCCTGCAGACCCCATTCAGCCTGGAGCGCGCCCAGATTGCGGCAAACGCACGCTATACACCGCAGCAGCCGCGTCCATTTGTGGCGCCGCCAGCATGCGCTGCCAGCATTGTGCCAAACCGTAACAAACGCCAGAGCAGAGCCTGCTGGACGCCCGATCCGGCAAGGCTTCCACTCACCAACGATTAACGATTGAAGCCTCATCTTTCCGGGCTTTAGCGTTTCGCCCTGCGAAATGTGTCGCATGCAACACCAATCCATGAAAGGAATCAATGCAAAATGAAAGTACGAGAGATTGCAGTCATCCTGGCGTTGACGCTGCTGGTGGTGAATGCCGGTGCCCAGCAACGAGCGTCCAACAGCCCTGCCGGAGACCGCAGCAACGAACTGCCACGGTTCGAACTCGGTATCGCCTTCAGCGGAGTCCATCTTTCGGAGAACAACAACTTCGGCGTGGGTGCGCGCGCCGTAGTCAATCTCACCTCTTTCTTTTCATTGGAAGGAGAAGGCAATCTCTTCTTAAACGACGCCACACCCGGAATCCTGAGCCGTGGACGCGCGGTTGAAGGTCTCTTTGGCCCCAAGATAGGCTTCAGAACGGACACCGTGGGAATTTTCGGGAAGGTGCGGCCCGGGGTCATCAGCTTTTCCAACACGGTTCAGGGGATCACCTTTAATCCCACGGTCCCCTCTGCATTTACGATAGAAACCGGCAGGTTGACCGAACCGGCGCTGGATCTGGGGACCGTCATTGAGTTCTATCCTGCAAGACACTGGGCCTGGCGCACAGACCTTGGCAACACCATGATCTTCTATCGTTCGTCTTCGTTCTTGGGCGTCACGCTGCCAGGAACCACGCACAGCAATTTCCAATTCAGCACCGGGATCCAGTATCGCTTCTGAAAACGCAAAGGCCCGCGCACAGCGGGCCTCTAGTTCTTCCTGTCGGAATGGGTTACTCATAACGCAGAGCAATCATCGGATCGACCTTTGAGGCCCGGTACGCCGGTATATAGCACGCTAGCAATGAAACCACCGTGACAATGCCAACCACAGCGGCAAAAGTCACGGCGTCCGTTGCCTTGATACCAAACAGCAGATTGCTAAACGATGTGGCAAAGCGCGCGGCGATCAATGACAAAATCACTCCTGCCGTGATTCCGGTTCCTGTCAACTGCAAGCCGGATTTCAGCACCATTTGCACCACCTTGGACCGTGAGGCGCCCAGAGTCATGCGAACTCCAATCTCATGCGTCCGTTGCGCCACCGCGTAGGCGATCACGCCATAGAGGCCAATTCCTGTAAGTAGCAGCGCCAGTCCGGCAAACGCTTCCAATAACAAGGCGTGGAAACGAGGCGTAGCCAGGGCCATTACAATGTACTCTTCCATGGTACGAATATTGAAAAGGGGCAGGTCAGGGTCAATGGAGTTGACAGTGCTTCTGACCGCGGAGGTAAGCGCGTGAGGATCACCGGCCGTTTTTAAGCAGATAGTCAATGACGCAAATGGCTGCTGCGCATGTGGGAGGTAATATTCGGGAGTAACATCGTTACTCAGCGAATAGTGCCTGACGTTGCCAACAATTCCCACGATCTCGCGTGGAACATTTTCCCCGTGCCGTCTCGCTCCGGGGATAATCCGCTTGCCGATCGGATTTTCATTGGGGAAAAATCGGCGCGCAAAGGCTTCATTGATAATTGTGACACGAGGAGAATTATCTACATCCCGAGGTGTGAAATCACGGCCATTGAGCATGGGAATACCCATGGTTTGAAAATATCCTGGGCTCGCTACACGAAAGGCCGCGGAAGGCTCATCCGCTTTCGGCACCGGCCTGCCTTCAATCTGAAATGAAATTGAGTAGTTATTGCCACTCAACGGCAACGGCGTTATGCCGGAGGCAGTGGTCACTCCGGGCAGGGCCTGCAGGCGCGGGAGCAAGTCCTGATAGAACTGCACCTGCTTGGCTTCGTCGTACTTCGCATCCGGCAGATCGAAATTGAAAGTAAGTATGCGGGCAGCGTTAAATCCAGGATCAACCTGGGTAAGCTTATGGAAACTTCGCAGCAGCAGGCCTGCCGTTACAAGCAGCATAAGGCCAAGAGCCGTTTCAGCTACCACCAGGATCGACCGCAATCTCTGGTGCTTCTTTGTCGCCGTGGTGTTCCTGCCTTCCTTCATAAATTCGATGAGGTTCGGGCTGGAAGAGCGCAACGCCGGCACTAGTCCAAAGAACAGGCTAGTCAATAATGTAATGCCAAAAACAAAACCCAGCACCGTCCCATCAATAGTGGCGCTCTGAATTCTGGGCAGGTCCTGAAGATTCATACTAATAAAAAGCCTCATCGTCCAGGCTGCCAGTGGGATTCCTAATACCGCTCCCCCCAGCGCAAGCACTAAGCTTTCAGTAAGCATCTGCCCCACCACGCGTACGCGGCGAGCGCCCAGGGCTGTACGAACAGCGATCTCACGGCCACGTTTACTCGCTCTTACTAGCAGCAAGTTAGCCACGTTCACGCAGGCGATCAACAAAACACAACCCACTGCAACCAGTAGCATTACCAATGCAGGGCGCGTGTCTCCTACCAGATGCTCCAGCTCTGAAACTGTTTTTGTTACCGGATGTTTTTTATTGGTGTCTGGATACTGTGCGGACAAAGCTCTAGCAATTACGTTCATCTCCTCACGCGCCTGCTCTATAGTGACGCCATCTTTAAGACGGCCGACGACAGAAAGGAAATGTGCGCCTCTTGCGCTTGTCATGGGAGTAGCCTTGGGATCGCCTGATTCGGCTTCCATGGCCAGTGGCCGCCATAGCTTGGGGACCTCACTATCCAAAGGAAAGACGTAGCCTGCCGGCATTACGCCAACCACAATAAAATTCTGGTGCTCCAGCGTGATAGTACGGCCTATTACATTGGGGTCACCCCCAAAGGACGACTGCCAAAGCTCGTGGCTCAGCACCGTAACGCGCGTGCCCGGTTTTTCATCATCACGTGTGAACCCGCGCCCCAGAAGTGGTTTGGTGCCCACCACAGAGAAAAAGTCACCGGAAACCGTTGCGGCCGAAAGATGCAGCGGCTGGGAGGAACCTGTTAAAGTCACCTCGTCAGAATGATAGCTGGCCATTCTCTGGAAGGAATGCGCCCGTTCACGCCAATCAAAAAAATCCGGATATGACGTTGCGCTTTCAAACACCTCGCCGCTCGAAGTCTGAAACATCTCCGTCATAAACGTCAGCCGGTCTGACGCGGAAAATGGCAGCGGCTTGAGCAGCACTGCATTCACAATGCTGAAAATAGCTGTATTCGCGCCGATGCCAAGGGCAAGCGTCAACAGTGCAATCGCGGTGAATGCAGGTGACTTGCGCAGCATGCGCAGGCCAAAGCGCAGGTCTTGCAGGAGTGTAGTCACACTTCACCCTCGGATTGGGAATATAGATATTGATTGAGCAGGCTTTACGCCATTTCTGCAGCTTGCTGCGCGGCTTCCGTTTCCTCAACGACTTTTCCGTCAAAGAGATGGATGGTCCGCTCCGCATGCTTGGCGAAACGAGCGTCGTGCGTCACCATGCAGATGGTCGCGCCTTCGCGATGCAGGCTCTGCAACAGCTCCATTACGGCTTCGCCATTCCGGGAATCCAGGTTTCCGGTGGGCTCGTCCGCCAGCAGGATGGAAGGTGATCCGCCCAGAGCGCGTGCCACGGCAACACGCTGTTGCTGACCGCCAGAGAGCTGTGATGGATAATGGCGCATACGGTGTGCCATGCCCACTTTCTCCAGCGCTTCCTGCACCCGTTTCTTGCGCTCTGCGGAAGACATGGAACGGTAGGTCAACGGTAGTTCAACGTTCTCATAGACCGTGAGATCGCCAATCAGATTGAAGCTCTGGAAAATGAAGCCGATTTCCTGATTACGGATGCGCGCACGGTCTGAAAAGTCCAGCCCTTGTACGGCGCGGCTATTCAGGATGTAAGATCCGTCCGTAGGGGAATCCAGCAAGCCAATGATGGAGAGCAACGTTGATTTGCCGCATCCAGAAGGGCCGGCGATGGCGACATATTCGCCTTTTTTGATATCCAGGTGGATGCCGGAGAGCGCATGCGTCTCGACCTCATCAGTGTAGAAAATCTTGGTTACGTTTTCCAGATTGATCAAAGTTTGTCCGCTGCTAGCCACGTTGTTCTCTCCTCAGAAAAAATGAAAGTTGATCTTGAACTTGTCTTATCTATCCAGCTTGATTCTGTCCTGGTTGTCATAGCGCGACATGTCGGAAAGGATCACCTGATCGCCTTCCTTCAACCCGCGGATAATCTCTATCGTATTGACGGAACTGCGGCCCATTTCCACGGGCGTGCGCGTTGCCGTTTTCCCGTCAGGATCAATCTTAAACATTCCCACTGTGCTCTTTTCCTGTCCAAACGCCGGGCGCCCCACGTAAAGCACATTGTCCAGCTTTTCCAGCGTGATCGTTCCATCCACGCTCAGGTCAGGACGCAATCCGTTTGGCCGTGGACCATCCAGCTCCAGCTTCACGTCAACTGTAACCGTACCGGCCAGCACCGCAGGATCAACACGCGATACTGAGCCTTTAAGAATACCGTTGTGCGTATCGATCTCCGCCTTCTGTCCGATCAGGATGTCCTTGGCCTGCGTCTCAGGAATCTTTAACTCAGCCTGTAGATGTTCCGGCTGCACAACTTTTGCCAGGATCGTACCCTGGGGTACTCGCTGTCCCACTTGCACTGGAACTTCCTGTAAAACTCCGGGGATAGCGGCCCGTACTTTCAAGGAATCTTTTTGCCGATGTTTCAACTGGGAAAGCGCTTTCTTTTGTTCGATCGTGGATTGCTGCACTGCAAGCTGCGTTTCAATGGCTTTGGTGCTTTCCGCAATCCGCTCTTCCTCAATCTTTTTTCGCGTGGCCAGCTCTTTTTCCTTGCTCAGTGAAGTCCGCAACACCGCGTCAGAAACTACGCCGATCTTCTTTAGTTCCCTGTTCTGGTCGGCGTCCCGCTTGGCATTCTCATAGTCGGCTTCAACCGTTGCCGCGCCAGACCGCAGGCTCATCAGGTCGCTGTCAATCTTGGCTTTGGTGTTCTGATACTCGGCCTGAGCGGAGCGCAAAGCCAGATCTGAGTCCAATGCTTCCTGCTCCACCTGCGGATTTGAAAGCTCCATGATGACCGTGTCCGGCTTCACCGGGGTTCCCGGCAATACCAGAATGCGCTCAACATGGACGTCAGTTTCCGCTGGGATGAGCCGTACATCTTCCGGAATTGGAATCAATGATCCCAGACCATGCACTTGCCGGAGCATCGAGCCGCGTTTCACTGTATCCGGCCAAACCGTTCCAAATTCAACAGACTGCAAGGCTGGTTTAAGTCTGGAAACGCCCAAGGTAGCGCCCAGAACCGCAATCACCGCCACAACAACCATGGCTGTCTGCTTCTGGCGCTTCTTCTTCTTCACGGATTCGTCGCGAACTATATCCATTGCACTGATAGTGTATGCACAACTGGTGCCAAAATCATATTAGGCCGCAAACCATTGAAAAACAAGGATGAACCATGTCTACTCGGCCATGCCTCTTATTAGAAACTGTCCATTCCTGCAAACCAGTGTCCGGAAACGCACAGTTCTCTTCCCCACCATCAAAACCCTGATCCTATCCTTATAATATATAGACCAGACAGCCTCTTATTGGTCATGAAAAAATCCGCTTATCGGCCCCAGATATTTTCTACCGATCAGTATCAAATTACGCTGCCGGAGGGCCATAAGTTCCCTGTTTTTAAGTACGGCATGCTTCGCCAGAGGCTTGAAAATGAAGCTCTCTTTGATGTGGCGCAGGCTCCCCTGGCCGATCTTGAAACGGTCACTCTGGCGCATGATCCGGCTTATGTGGATGCATTTGTAGCAGGCAAACTTGAGCCCGCTGCAATCAGACGCATCGGACTTCCCTGGTCGCAGGCATTGGTACAACGGGCTTTCGCCTCTGTAGGTGGAACCATCAGCGCGTCTCTTGAAGCCCTGGAACACGGCTGGGGAGCGACGCTGGGCGGAGGAACGCATCACGCTTTTCGCTCTGAAGGCGCTGGCTTCTGCGTGTTCAATGACATTGCTGTTGCCATCCAGTTTCTCAGGCAACGCAAACTCATCCGTCGCGCCGCTGTCATTGACCTTGATGTCCATCAAGGCGACGGCACTGCGGAAATTTTTCAGGATGATCCTGATGTCTTTACTTTTTCCATCCACTGCCAAAGCAATTTTCCCTTTCGCAAGAAACGCAGCCGGCTGGATGTTGCTTTGCCTGATGGTGTCGAAGACGTTGAGTATCTTCATCAACTGGAAGAAGCTCTGCCCGCCGCATTCGCGTCCAAACCGGACATCGTCTTCTATCAATCCGGCGTTGATCCTCTGGTATCGGATGTCCTGGGACGGCTTGCGCTCACGCACCAGGGACTTATCCAGCGGGACCGGACGGTCTTTGCATCCGCTCAAAGCTTCGGCGCGCCGTTTGTTCTCACTTCAGGTGGAGGCTATTCCCGTCCCATTGAACTTAGCGCGGAAGCGCATGCCAACACCTACCGCACGGCATGGCAGACTTTCCAGCGCGTCTGAGTAACTTCTCTCGCACCAACGCGTATTTATCACTAGACAGCAATAAGTATGTCCGCTGACAATCCTTGGCATTGGGGGAAACATGCGAGTTAAAACAGCAGGTTTGTTTATGACGGCACTGTGCCTTATCGGGCAAAACGGCGGAGCGCAATCGCCGCAACGCATCATTAGGTTCGCTGCAACAGCAGCTTTCGCTCCCATCCTGATGTATCCACAGGGGGCGGCACAACCCAGCCAGGGGATCGTCGGCGACTGGAACGGCACGCTGGACGTTCAGGGAACAAAACTGCGTCTTGTGTTGCACGTGAAAAAAAATGCTGATGGCAAATTAACCGCAACCATTGACAGCCTTGATCAGAACGCCAATGGCATACCAGTCTCCGCTATAGAACAAACAGGAAACAACGTAAAGCTGGAATTATCAAGTATTGCAGCCGCCTACCAGGGTAAGCTCAATCCTGCCGGCAATGAGATGGTTGGGGAATGGAAACAGGGGGGCGCGCTGCCGTTGACCTTCAGGCGGGCCGGCGGCAAGACCGCTGATGAGAAGCCGAAAGGCCTTCCCTCCACGCTCGCAGGCTTTGAGGATGAGGCCAATTTCCTTTTGATGATCAATGAAGAGCGTGTGGGCTCAATGGGCTGACAACACGGGCAAGACATACCTCATTGATGTGCCAGCGCAGAAAAGCTGCGTTCGTGCGTGAGGGCCGATCGCCAGCCCGGTTAATCCGGAGCAAACAAGAGCTCTACCCAAAGACCCGGATCAGCCGCATTGCCCCTGGCCGCCAAAATGATATTCTCTTGGTTGCCATGCCTTCTCCTGCGAAATACTCTCCAAGCGAATTACCACTGCTGGAACTGGCCGAAATCAGCCAGGCTGTGCAAAAAAAGGAAACATCTCCAGTTGAGCTGACTCGCGCCTGCCTGGAACGCATTGAACGGCTGAACGCGAAGCTCAATGCCTTCATCACCGTTACTGGCGATTCTGCCATGGAAGACGCCCGCCGGGCTGAAGCTGAGATAACGCGCGGCGAGTGGAAGGGACCTCTACACGGTATACCGCTTGCAGTAAAAGACCTGATTGAAACAGCCGGCGTCAAGACCACCGCAGCCAGCGCAGTCCTTAAAGACAACGTTCCCATAGAGGATGCAGAGGTAATTCGCAGACTGAAAGCAGCCGGAGCGATCCTGCTGGGCAAACTCAACCTGCATGAGTTCGCTTACGGAGGCAGTGGAATCATCGGCCACTATGGCGTGGCGCGCAATCCCTGGAATACAGCCCACATCACGGGCGGATCTTCTTCAGGCTCTGCGACTGCTGTTGCTGCTGGCCTTTGCTACGGCGCCATTGGAACAGATACGGCCGGGTCCATTCGTCTTCCCGCGGCGTGCTGCGGGATCACCGGATTGAAACCAACCTACGGACTGGTGAGCGCGCGCGGCGTGATTCCACTTTCCTGGTCACTGGATCATGTAGGCCCCATGGCGCGGACCGCCGCCGATGCAGCGCTCATACTTCAGGCCATTGCGCATTACGATTCCCAGGACATCTATTGCCAGAAATTTCCTCCGGTCTATTACCCCTCCGCAATCGAAGAAAAGACCGCTTCTCTGCGCCTTGGCATTGCGCGCGATTTCTGGAATGAGGTTGATGACGAGATCAGAGTTGCGGTAGACACTGCTGTGACTGAGTTGGGCAAAATCACGGCTGGTGTTCAGGATATTGACCTCGCTACCCAGGTCGACAGTACTCTGGTTCGCTGCGAATCTTATGCCTACCACCAGAAGTTTCTGCCGCAGCACGAAAATGACTATGATCAGGAAACGCTGCGACGCATCCGCAGCGGCTCTGATGTCACCGCTACCCAATGCGTCCAGGCGTATCGTGAACTTCTGCGGCAACGGCGTCACGTCTTGCAGAAATTTGAGCGCATTGATTTGATTCTTACTCCCACTACGCCCGTTCTGCCGCCTTCCCTGTCAGAACTCCAGGCGGCGCCCAACGAGCTGCGTAACAAAGAACTGCTTATGTTACGTAATACCCGGCCATTCAATGTGTACGGATTGCCGGCCGTTTCGCTGACTTGTGGTTTCTCAAAAAACGGGTTGCCCATCGGATTACAGATTACCGGAGCGCCCGGAACTGACGGAACAGTTCTGACATTGGCCCACGCCTACCAGAAGCAGAGCGACTGGTATAAGAAAAAACCGGCCATCGACGTAACAGGGTGATCTTTTTGCATGGTTCGCATTCCTGCATGATCGCTTCTTCCTGGAGATAGCTGCCAACGCCGCCTCAAACGTGACATTTCAAAGCAGTCACGCTCACACGTAATTTTAACGCATGCACCCTTGGCGGACGTTAGTGTTAGCAAAAGCAGAACAGGAACTATGGTGCGCTCGTCCGTCATTCCTTCCATGCACATTCCTTCATACATTCATGGCGTCATTCTTGATGCCACGCCTTGCTGGCACATTGGAGCTGCTCTGTTTCAAGCGGTGCAGCTCTTCGACTTTGAGAATGCTGGCTCTTCTCCCGATTTGACCGCATATTAACGTCCTGTTATTCTCGAAATGCGGGGTGGAGCAGCCTGGTAGCTCGTTGGGCTCATAACCCAAAGGTCGGTGGTTCAAATCCACCCCCCGCAACCAACTCCAAGTTATTTCCTTTCAATAGCTTCCAATCCGGCGACAAAAAACTGAATGAAAACTGAATGAAAGATTGGCTCTGGATAGCCTCCAAAACGCCAGTTTTTCATTCAAATCGCGCCGACCAGCGAACCGATTTCTGGCGCGAATTTCAGCCCGGTGTTAGTTTGCAGCCGAGAATGCGAAGGATTGAAATGCTCGAAGTGCCGGTCCGCCAGGACGAGATGTTTGTTCCCGGCATTGCTCGAAACGGCGACAGCAGGACCGTCGCGGTCTATACGCGCCACAAACCTGAATGTCCCAACAAGGGCAATCCTTACTGGAGAAGGTGCCGTTGCACCAAGTATCTGTACATCTATGCGAATGGTGCCTCGCGGCAAATTAGTGCCAAGACGCGAAGCTGGGAAAAGGCCGAGGAGCGGGCACAACAGATCCGAGAGTCCTTCGATCCGGCTAAACGGCTGCAGCGAGAACTTGTAGCGAAGACGCCAACGCACAATGGCGGGATTGAGATTACGCAGGCGACCGATGAGTTCATAAAAGAGATCGAACGGCTCAATCGTGAAGAGGCAACCCGCAAAAAGTATAAGCTGACGCTGTCTCGCCTATCGATTTGGTGCGCGGCGCAGAATCCACCTGTGTTTCTTTTATCGCAACTCAACGTGCCAACACTGCGACGTTGGGTTCTCTCCTGGACCGGGGCTCCAACCACACGGCACAACCAGCATCAACGTCTCATCGCTTTTTTTTACTTTTGCGTTGGACAAGGATGGATCAAGGAGAATCCGGCGAAGAGAATCAAGAACGTGCCGGCAGAGCAGGACGAGACACTCCCCTTCACGCAAGAACAATACGAAGCGCTCCTTGAGGCCACCTACTACTACGACAGTCGGGGAAAAGAACGAAATGGTGATACCGTAAATTCGCGACGGGTAAGAGCGTACCTCAAACTGCTCCGCTGGAGCGGACTTAGAGCCGGCGACGCAGCCTGTCTGCCAAAGAGCAAACTGCGCGACGATGATTCCCTCTTTCTCTACCAGGCTAAAGTTAAGGGCAAAGCCAGCGCGCCGGTGTGTGTGCTGCTACCTCCTGACGTGGCAGACGAACTGCGAAGTGTACCCCCAAGCAGTGTGACAGACCCCAACTACTTCTTCTGGAGCTGCCGAAGCAAGCGCAAGAGCGAAGTATCGAATTGGCAGAAAATCTTTGGCAAGGTCCTTGGGAAGGCAAGAGAGATGTACCCGAAGCTTTTCCTCGAACCGAGCGGGCAGCCGAAACCCGCACACTTGCATATGATGCGCGACACTTTTGCCGTGGAGTATCTGTTGGCTGGAATGCCGCTTGAAGAAGTTTCGCGGCTTCTTGGACACTCTAGTGTGTTGATCACTCAGAAGCACTATGCCCCATGGGTTCTGCAGCGACAGCAGCGCCTCGCAGCAAGCCAACGCGCTGCCTGGGCGAGCATGGGTATCCAAGCGAGACCTCCGGGGTGAAACGGCGCTCCAAACCGCGCCAATCCCAACCTCCAACATCGTCCTTCTTAAGAACAAAGTGTGCTCCGCAGATTCGCTTCGTCTGTTTCAGGCCAGACTTCCTTCTCTTGCGCAAGAAATCCTGGAAATTTGACCGAAATTCTGGCTCGCACTACAAACAGCCTTGGTTGCCGAAGATGTCGAACAACAACAATCAATACGAAGTGAATGGAGAATCGGCCGCGAGGATCCCACCCTCAAGCGCGCCTGCATTTGAAAGGCATTTTTCGGTGCGGGAGCTTGCGGCGCTGTGGGGCTTGAGCGAGAGAACCATCCGTCGCATGTTCGCTAGCGAGCCTGGAGTGGTCGCACTGACACGGAATGAGACCCGCTCCAAACGGGCCTATAAGACCATGCGAATCCCGGAAAGTGTAGCTCAAA
The DNA here is from genome assembly GCA_020072585.1 of Terriglobia bacterium. Taxonomy (GTDB): domain Bacteria; phylum Acidobacteriota; class Terriglobia; order Terriglobales; family Acidobacteriaceae; genus Angelobacter. The sequence continues at coordinate 22,510 of JAIQGL010000005.1, forward strand.
GGGTCTACCGAAGGCTGAGGAGAGCCAGCTGAGTGCGCCAATTTCCGAGAATGCTAGGAAATTTGACCGAGTTTCGGTTCGGCCTTAAGGTTCGTCTCGTCAGAACTTCCTGGTGAGGAAAGGCAGGAGAAGCACGGTGTTTTCATCGCCCAAAGACGCCCTGAGCGCATTGGCCTCGGTTGGCTACCTCACGGACGAAATAATCGCCACGGTCGTATTCCTGGCAGGCAGACTGAACAAGCCTGTCCTCTTGGAGGGACCTCCGGGCAGTGGCAAGACCGAACTGGCCTACGCCGTCGCGAAAGCAACCAGTACGGAAGTGGAACGCCTGCAGTGTTTTGAAGGCATCAATGAAGAAAAAGCCATCGGGAAGTTCGACGAAGCTTTGCAGGGGCTGGCCGTGGAGTTACGGTCGAGGTCCGGCCCTGTGGAATGGGAGCCACTCAAGCAGGAGCTGCACAGTATCAAATTCTTCAGCGCCGGCCCGCTCCTCCGGGCTCTGCAATATCCGCAGCGGTGCGTGCTGCTCATCGATGAGCTAGACAAGGTTTCCCAAGCTTTTGAAGCTATGTTGCTTGAACTCCTCTCTGTTTGGCAGTTGAGCATTCCGAAGCTCGGCTTGATCCGGGCTGAGACTACAAAATCCTGCGCATGCGCACGCCAAATCAAAGCGCTGAGTTTCACCAAGGGATGGCAGGACTCGCCAAGGCGTTGCGGGGCTGGAGCCTGGAAAAGCCACCCGCGATTTCAGAAATGCTGGATCTGGCGCAGGCCCTTGAGATGCTCGGAGAGGAACGAATTACCCCGGAAATGCGGGACATCTTGTTGCCGCTGCTGGCAAAGACAGAAGCCGATCGCAGAAAACTGCTGTTGCGCGATGGTTGGGCCAGCCTGGTCTACGACGCTCAGCAGTACAGCGCAGAGGCAATTGAGTGATGAGGTGGAGCGCTTTATTCCTGTGCCTGTTTGCTTCGCATTTGTGCTGCGCCGGACAAACCGCGGAGCAAAGACGCGAAGCAGAATACTACGTTGCCGTCTACGCCCAGCATTACAACGTGCCAGTTGAATTCGTTCGCGCTGTGGTTGAGCAAGAGTCGGGATGGAAGAGATGTCCAGTGTCGTCGAAAGGAGCAGCCGGTCTAATGCAGCTCATGCCTGGTACGGCTGCACGTCTGAATGTGCGAAATCGCTGCGACATCAATCAGAACGTCTCTGGCGGAGTGCGGTATCTGGCATGGCTCATGAACAAGTTTCATGGAGATCTGAGATTAGTTGCAGCCGCATATTACACCGGCGAAAACACTATTCAGCGGCGCGGCCTCGGATATTCGAACCACGATGTCGTGTCGTATGTGGCCAGCGTTCGCGAGCGCTTTGTCCGACAGAAGTTTGGGAGCGCAAATATTTCACACGCTCCAGGGAGTACACGATGAGAGTGCACTTAATCGTATTTGTCTATCTGATGGCGGGAATAGGCGTGGCGCAGACGCCAGCCGGCCAGATTGTCCCCACCGTTACAACAGCACGAGTCGAAGACGGATCGGTCACTGTGTTGCACCTTGCGCCTGGGTACGCAACTTCAGTCAGGCTTCCTGAGGAGATCAGCTCTGTGGTCATTGGGAATCCTGCCAGCTTCAAGGCTGAGCATTCAGAAGCTGAAGCGCGGCTCGTTTTCTTCAAACCGACAACCAGCCAACCCGCCGAAAGCAATGCTCTGATTACCACGAAGTCAGGGCAGGAGATCAGTCTACATCTGGTGAGCGCGGGCAAAAGCGATGCCGCTGCGCGGGTTGATTTTCTGGTCGAATACCGGCTATCACAGAGCGTCGTGATCAGCCCTGACAGGCAGACTTTTCTCATTGCAGATACCCGTCCGCTTTCCTCAGAGGCTCCAGCCAATCCCGCAGGTACCTCTGTTCATGCAAGCGCAGTAGATTCAATCGCGAACCAGCTTGAAAGACAGAAGAGCCTCCCTTCACCGGCATGGCAAGGCAAAGAGTTGCTTGTGGCTTTAGGTGAATCACTGGAGATGAACCATCAAACAATCCTCGGCTTTTCGGTTCTGAACGACTCAAAACGCGTGATCGAACTGCTCCCGCCGCAGCTTGAACTCACGGGAACAGCGCACGGCAAGGGAGGAAAGCAAATCAAAGGGGATCCAGTCGCGATCTCCGACTACCGCATGACCACACGGCGGTTGCGGCCAGGGGAGCGTGCCGACGGTGTCATTGTCTTTGAGCGGCCAAGCTTCAAAGAATCAGCCGAAAAGTTGCAGCTTCAGTTAGCACAGGCAGAGCAGGTGGATCGGCCCATTTTGTTGCCAATTCCATTTATCGCCAGCAGCCAGGGAGGTGTGCAATGAAACCCACTGATCAGAACGGATTCGGGAGTATGCAGGCCTTGGCAGAGGTTCCGCAGGAAAACACTTCTAGCACTGCTCCGCCCAGTGTTAACGGCAATGCGCCGTTTGTGCCATCCAAGGACAAGCCGAAGTCCATCTTGAAAGAGAATGGCCGGCTGGTGTTCGTGGGGGCAGGTATTGTGCTTGTTCTGTTGCTATTGGCTTTTAACGGCATCTCGCGCCATTCCGTATCTGCGCGAAGAGATCCAACCGCCGCCGGTCAAAAGCAGGCAGCAAAGGCGGACAATTCTGTCGCAGCCTCAAGCGTAACGCCGATACTCGATGCTGGTCGTTCATCGTCACCGGAGCCGGACGGGAGCCTCGTAAATCCGGACCAGATTGGACGCACGGCGATCAAACCGCCAAAACCAAGCCCAGCTGCCACCCTTGGCGATGTGAAGCCTTTTGATGGTTCTCAGTGGCAACCGGCGCCCTACCAGCCGGGAACACAACCAGCCGCGACGACTAGCGAAAGCTCCCCCGCTACTGACGCAAACCAAATTCGCACCGAGCACGATGCGCTGGAGAAAGCATCGCTGGTCTTCGTCCGAAACAACAACGCATCGTCTGGGCCAAATCAGCGGCCTCAAGATGTTGCAACTCCAATTGACTTCGGTATTGGCCTGGCGCCCGGCACCAGACTGCGCGCTAGACTTGAATCGGCCGTAAATACAGCAGTTCGAACTCCGGTTGTTGCCGTTATCGAATACAACTACGAACAGAACGGGGAAATTGTCATTCCAGCCGGAGCGAAAGCGTTCGGGCACCTGGAATCTGCCGACCATTCCGGCTACATCGGCATCCGCTTTGAATCGCTATTGATGCCAGATGGATCTTCTGTGGCTCTCGAAGCGGCTGCTACCGATCTTCAGCTTCGGCCGTTACGCGGCAAAGTGGAGGGCAAGCACACAGGTAAAAACGTTCTGGTGCGATCCTTCGCCGGAGTTGGCGAGGTCGCGGCCACTCTGGCTGGAAGAGGCAGCCTTAACCAACCGTTGAGCGAAGGCGATCTGTTGCGTGAACGAGTTGCGAACAACATTGGACAGGCTGGGGACCAAACCGTGGCCAATCTGGCCTTGACGGAGAGAATTGTAGTTTCGGTGCCCGCGGACACGGAGATTTACGTGATTTTGCAAAAAGCCGCAAAAGAGAACGGCCAAAGTTCGCGTCTCACGGCGCCCACGCAATCCGTAAATCAGTCCAACATCGATGAATTGCGCCAGTTGATGCAGTTGCAGCGGGAATTAAACCAGGGGATAACCAAACCGGCGCCGGAATGAGGCAGAGTCATTGGGCAAAAACCCAAACATTCTGCCAATGACTTGTTGAAACAAGAAAGACTACTTCAATATTGCCGACAACGAGAGATAACTGATGCGAGCGCTGGTTTCGCAGCAGACCTGAAAGCGTCCGACTAAAGCCGATTTAAAGACCTTAGACAGCCACAGCACGATCTGGCTGCCATTTATGGTAGGTCGGCTCGGCTATGCTGCCACCGCTGTTTGTTTTGCTGAGCTCCACAGTTATGAGCTGATCATCTGGAAATGCTGGACTAAGCTCCAGCGCTAGATATTCAAACAGCGATCTTTCGTGAACCGCGATGATTAGCTGTCGATGATGTTCCTTCGACAAGGTTCGCAACACCGCGGCGAAGTTCGCGATGTGAAGTTCATCCATTGACTGGATGGGATCATCGAGGATTAGCCAAGGCAGCTTCGGCTTAACTGCCAAATGTAGGGCAAGAAAGAGCGTCAAGGCGGCAGTATTCAAATTGCCAGCGCTCAACATTGTTCCGGGTGCGCCTCCGAAGCCACCGTCGCGGTGAACGGTTTCCAATTTTGCTGAAACAGCTTCGCTCGTAGATTGCGGCAATCGAAACGCCGGGACGAAAGGCTCTGCAGGAGCAAGACGTGTAAACAGATCTCGCCAGATCCTGTTAAGAGAGCTATTGAATACTTGACTGACGATCGCTGTTCTTATTTGGGATGTTGCTCGAGAAACAGCCTTCGCCGACTGTCGGCGCTGTTCTGCCAAAGCCAAACCTTCATCCTTAGGTTTCTTCGAGTTGGAATCGGACGTAATTATGTCTTCAAGTTCACGAGCAGTTGCTTCTTGCGTCCGCAATGCTTGGACCAGAGTCACGGCTTCTCTGCGGCGCTGTGCCCGGTCACCGAAGGCTTTCTCCTGTGAGGCAACGTAACTCTCTAGCCTCTGAATCGCGTGTTCAAGTTGCTCGGTTGGTTCGAGCGGAGGTTGCCCAAGAGCCGCGCACAATTTGACCATATCCAACCGAAGTTCAGTTTTAAGGCGATCCCGACCACGCAATGTGGAGAGTAGACCGCGTGCGACGGCGTCGCGCTGGATGACCGCTGTACCTGATTGAGCTAAAGCCTTCATGCCCGCGAGCTGCCTCACAGCATCGGTGAGAACAGAAATTCTTGCCTTCAGGCTGGCGCGGGCTTCTTGCCCGAGGCGGCTACCGGCTGCAGATTGGTGGTCGCGCTCCGCCTTTGTAAGATCAGCAGTCGCACTTGCACGTGTACGAGCAAGCCCTTGGATTCGATCTGCTTCTGTTGCAAATTTAGCCACCTGAGCGGAGACATGTTGGACCAAGGGATTGTCAGAAACCTCGCGATAATCCCGCCCGCAAACTGGACAAAGCTCACCGTGGATGTGAGGAATGAGTGAGGCCAGCGCTTGACTCAGACTCGCGGCATCCCCGACAACCGTACCAATTTGTTCGTCGATCAAAGCGATCCGCGCCCGGCTTATTTCAATGATGCGCTCGAAACCTTCGACTTGCTCAGCCAGACTGTCATCCGAGGCAATCTGCCGCGTGCAGCGCTCAAGCTCAACGTTCGCTCGAGAAAATGCCGTCTGAAATGCTGTGTCGGGATCGGTCGAAGCTACAGCGGGCAAATCAGGGAATGTTTCGCGAAGTTGGGAGATGAGTTCCTCGAGCTCCTTGCCTGAACTCGACCACCAAATGTCGAGCGCGGCACGCGCCGCCTCTTCTTCCGCAACAGCCCTGATTTCGTCATCTGATTCCGGCGATTTGGTAAGCGTCATGCTTCTCTGTTTGAGACTTGCCAAGTCCCGTCTATGGATGTTAAGCGTCACCAGTTCGCGATCTTCTTCATTTTCAGCCAACACTTTTTCAATCACGTCTAAGAGAGAGCCGCTAATTGCAATGTTGGGCAGCAGCGAGAGATCGGCCAGGGCCTTCCGAATTCTTTCTCTTAACGACAGCGCTGCGGCAGAGGCCTCGTCCAGATTCAACCTATTTTGCGCAAGACGCGAATCGATCGTTTCTATTTCCTTCTCGGTTTCCTCGTATTCAGGAACAAGACGCCGCGTGTTGCGAACGTCATTAGCGGGGTACAGACCTTCGATGAGCGCATCAAGCACATCTAGGCGGAGGAGTTCTTTAACAAAGCGTGTGAGAGCCGAATCCGCCCGTGGGTCAGCGTTCTGGTAAATTTCCAAGAGTCTGCCCAAGGTAACTTGGGCAAGATAGCAGCGTTCGCCGAAAAAGCGCCCGACATCTCCAGACAGGACGGGATTGCCCAAAATAGCTCCTGCTCTAATTGTCATCTCAGCCGGCAGGGTGGCCGCCGTGAGATTCGATGCATCTACATTAATGCGACTGGATGCCGCACCCCAGTGGATCAAGTGGGCAATATAATCCGGATCGGTGCGACGCATATCGGTAACATCGCCGGTTAGCACGAGTTCGATAGCCGAGAGCACACTGGTTTTACCAGCACCGTTTGGGCCATGGATCAAGACAACTGGAGCAGTGAGCGGAACAGTAATGGTGCCCTTAATGCTACGGAAGTCAGTGATTGAGATGTTGTTAAGTGAAGGGTTCACGACGCATCGTCCTCCCGAGCACGGTTCAGCGGCTCGCAGATAATACCTCGAAGTGCCTGTTTCACCGCCTCCGGGCCGCTCAGAGCAGAATCGAAAAGCGGGGAGAGAATTTCTATCTCGGGAACATTGGCCGTTTCACTGCGCACCGTAGCGAGAGGATCCATAGCGATTTCGGTTGCGTCAGGAAGCTGAAGAGGGAGCAACACTGCCAACGAGGACTTGATTAGCTCACTTGCACCATCGCCGATTGGAGTACCGACGGTTAGGACTCGGCTGACTTTGGTAAGAGCTTCAAGTGTGGCTGCTCGCGGTGGTGGACCGACTAGAACCACCGTCAAAGGGCGACGCGATGCTACGAGGTCCAATGCGCGACTCAGACCTTCCACCTTCTGGCGTATACGCGGCTCCGGTTGTTCGGTCAAGATATCAACAACCACCACGAGGTCGAGCGCGCGGTTGGATCCGATAAGGAGTGCGGCAAAATCGAACGGAACAGATGCCACGGTAAGCGGGGCCTGACACGTTCGGTATCCTGCTTCCGTCAGAATCTGAACCACACGAGTGACAGGCTGACTTTGCGTCATAGGATGGCCTCTTCGCGGAACCGCTGAATAAGGTGAGTAGTGCTCGTTGCCTCGAGCAATAAGTCCCTCATTCCCACATTCCGCAGTCCTGCTCGGCCCACTCTTCCAGGTGGACTGAGCGGTGATCTTGGCATTTTGGGCACTGGCGAGGTGGAGTGAACAAGGATAGCATCAGCATCATCCGGTGCCACTAAGCCATTGATTCCAAGCTGCACGCTAGCGCGGTCATTTGCCGCGAAGAACACCCGCGCCGCACCAGTGGAAGATGTAACTCGAAGAACGCCTCGTTGAGGCTCGGCAGGATTGGTTGTGTGTACTACCCACATTCCGCTAGACTCTCCCAACCCGATAACACCTAATGCTGATGCGAGCTCCCGAATTCCACTGGTCGCTAGGTTCGGATCTTCAGGAATTCTGTGAACTGGTGAATTGCTAAGAGGCCGATAGCTGAGATCTGCTGCTGAGGGTGTCCCCTCTTGGAATAAGGCGATGAAGTGGGCGAAGCCCCTCACTAGCGAGCGCACGAAAGCCAAACGGTCCGGCTCCGCTCCTGCGGCGAGTCGATTTCGGAGAATAACTATGCCCTGTCCAACAGCAATCCTTTCCGCTCCAGAAAGGTGAGGAGCGTCCACTGTCTCAATAAAAGCGCGGAGTTTCGCGCCGAGAACGTGAACAACCAAGGCTGTCAATGCTGGCTTAGCATATGCGCGAAGAAGAGCGCTGGCTTCGATCGCACCACCGTTTGTATCGTAAGCTTCGCGGTATACCACTCTGAGGATGTTCCGCTGATCGTTTCCAAGAACATCTTCGGCAAAGACGTGTGCTGGTGGGTCACTTGGCCAACCCCAATGCATCAGAGCTCTAGCGCTCCCAAACAAAAACTGAATATTCACGTCTTGTGCAGAGAGTCCGATCATCAAAGTCGGCTTCGTGGCCGCAATGTCGACCAACTGATGCCGTATTGCCGCAGATTCGGGATTAGTTTGCCAATCAATAATCTGTGAGTAGCGCGCGATGAGTAGTGAACGGTAAGTGGCTGGCTCGGATGCTGCACGAACTGCGCACCCATGGAATTTCAACATCCGCGTAAGCTGCAGGGGCTCGCGCAAATCGTCGGGGACTACACAAACGACCAATGTGGTACCGGAGCCATTTGTGAGCTCTGCTACGGCAGTCTCAATGAGGCCATCCCAATTGGGAGTTACAAGATCCGGTAGCACTCCTTCTAAGGCCAGAATGCCAAGGCATAGGTGCTCGCAATCAGGATTTGCATGTACAAATGTCGCTGGAACATCAACCGCTTCCCAGAGGAGGTAATCAGCAGGATGTCCAGCAATGCGGATATCCATAAGACGCGAGTAGACTCCTGAAAGCCTCGCGACTAGCATGTCGATTACTGGCCATTCAACGATCGGTTTGGAGAAGTCGATTTGCGCGCGCTCTGCAGGAGAAATCCCGACTAGGTCAATAGCCTCCTCAAGAGCCCTGCGATACGGGCAGGCAGCGTTCGTCAAATCGATCCTGTCCCGCAGATGGGACAGAATCCGTCGAATCACCCCTCTCAGATCGTCGACTCGTTCTCGCGAAATTCCTGACCCAAGCCAAAAGGCGTAACGGGCCTGAGCGATCCCTTTAGCAAGTCCGGCAAACTCAGTATCCAAAAGATCTAGCACTTCTCTCACGGAGATCGTCGAAGCGGTCGGCACCGTTGTTATCGTACCTCGTCCAATTGGCTTTCCTAGCCCCTAGTATCCAGCTGTTCTAAAATTACAGCAGTATAGGATGCTTCGCGGCATCTGCAGATTTTCAGCTTAGCAGTCTGTCTTGGGCGTGTCACCGGTAAACCGGAGATAATTGCCTCAGTTCGCCTCCAACGTCCGTCATTGGGTAAAAACCCGAACATCGTGCCAATGACTTGCGTTTGGATTTAGGAGTGCTTTACACGGGTGTCGGTATTCTATAAGGCAACGTATTCTGCGGAAAAGGCCCGTCAGAGTCGTTGGGCAAAAACCCGAACATTGTGCCAATGACTTGCCGTTGAGTCAGAGTCGCCGGGAAGTCAGTCCCAACATTCCTAAACGTCATCCTTTTCAGTACGTCATCCCAGTCTTTCGACCTGGCCCATTCACAAACGACGTCAACGCCCGCCTCAGAACCGCAGCTCCGTCCTCCTTAAAATTTGCGCGAGTTCCAAACCAGCCCTATGTTCTCTTTGCGAACGAGATGAACTGACGTTCGCTGAGAGGCAGTATGCAGTTTCAGGTATCCAAAGGACATTCCGCACGTTTAGCGGCCATATTTCTGTTCTTAATTGTTCTCCTTCAACTCTCCCCACTATTTGTCCAGGCGCAAAACCTCGGCGGCGCGCCAGCTACGAATAAGGCAGTTCAGGGCCAGACGGCAGCCCAACCGGAGGGCGCCTTTCTCAATCTTGTCAACTGGGTGGGCAACGTCATTGCACCGGTTGGCGCCGCGCTGTGCGTGGTCATGGCAATCATCAATTACACCCACGGGCGCGGTGTTGCCCGTTGGGCCATTGCTGCTGTCGGTTTGCTGATGGTTTCGGGGCTGACACGGCTGCTCGAATTTTGGATTCAGCAGGGCCAGGCGGGAGTCCAGTAGCGGCACGACGATTCGTGTGCGAGGGAATGAGTCATGACGATACCTCAGCTACTGGTTGATCTGATGCAACTGCTGTTTGACATGGCAGTGCCAGCCGCTATGTGCACATTAGTGCTAGCCGGGCTGGCCTTGCGTCAGGAGAGCGGCGTCAATTTCGAGGTCGGCGGCCGATTCCAGAGATGGATGCTGTGGTCGGTGATCCTATTGACCCTGCCGCAGTTCCTTTCGTGGTTTGCAGCGCAAGGGATCAACGTCCCACCTCAGGGCGCCGGAATCGCAGGTCCCTGGCTCCGGGGAATGGAGACCAGCTTCACGGGCTTTATTTCCGATGTCGTTGTGGGCAAGCTCGTTCCTGTATTGGCTGCTTTTTTCGTCCTGAAAGCTGCGCTTGATGCTTCGCAGGGCTCCAGCCCGCTCGGTTCAGTCGTATCGGCGATCTTTCTGCTCAGCATTTCAGGGACGGCGAAACTGATGCAGGGCTTTAACAGCGGCGGCACACTGGCCACCGTTGATATGTTGGCCTCTCTTTGGAACTACCTGGCGGGAACGATCCTGCCGGAAGCGGCAGGCTTGGCGGTTGTTGGCGCTGTCATCAACTATTCACGCAAAAAACCATTCATGCCACTGGTGTTCTCAGCATTGGCGTTTTTAAGCGTCACTGGGCTGTGGAAGCTTGTCCAGGCGATGGTCGGGTGAAGCGGAGATCGGAGGTGATCCATGTTTGAAAACGGACTGCTGAACCTGACCAACTGGGCAGGCAACGTGATCATGCCAACTCTTGCCGGGCTGTTCTTCGCCGCGGCGATTTACCGCTTCAGCAAGGCCCATCCTTATTCACATTTATCGTGGGCCGGCTTTGCCGCGCTGATGTGCTCAGGACTGCTAAGGGCGCTTGAGGCGTTCGCACAACAGGCCGGCCCAAACGATCCAGATCGCTACTGGATCTCGATTTTGACGCTCGTGAATTGGGTCGGCAATGTGATGCTGCCGCTTTATGGAGTGATCCAGGTCGTGATGATGATCCTCCATTCAGCAGGCGTGCTGGAGCGCATGACGATTGGCGACGCCTGGGTCAGAAATCTGGTTGCAGCGATGATGTGTTTCGGATTATCGGGATTATTGCGATTGGCGGAATTCTGGATACAGAACGGCACTGCGGGTGTGAGGTGAAGTTATGGCTTTAGATGTAACACCAGTAAATCGCAATCTGCATACGCGGGTGACATTCATGGCGCTTGAATTCGAGGATCTGTTCGTGGTGCTGGGACTCGCGGCAGTAATGAACGTTGTCAGCCGTTTCGTCAGCGGGTCACTGAGCGCGTATCTGCAGTACGGAGTACCTCTGGCAGTCGTCCCCCTTTTGATGGTCTTCAAGTACGGCAAGCCGCGTGGGTACTTGCGAGATCTACTGAATTGGTACACGAGACCAAAGGCGTATTGCGCAGTGGCCCACGACCGCCATACGCGCAGCAGGTACGTGAAAGTGGAGCAGTGAGATGCCTGTCACCTGGGAACAACACGAAAAGAAACTAGACGATCCGGCACTGTGCGAACTGCTTCCCGTTCGCGACTATCTCGATAACGTGCTGGTACGCACGAGTGGAGCGCTGGTCGCGGGGTACGAACTGCGCGGTATTACGTCCTACTTCGCTAGCGACCAGGAAAGAGACCGCAGCAAGGCAATGCTAGGCGCTCTGCTCAAGTCCATTCCCGAGCAGAGCATGAGAGTGCAGGTCCGGTATGAAGTCGTTGAAGACGTTGGCAATCTGTTTGAGCTGTATACAGCGCAGGACCGCTCAGGTAGTGAGATCGGGAAGACTCTGGATGCAGCACGGCTGGAGGGCTGGGAACAGAAGGCCGAGAGCGGCCACTATTTGCGCCCACTCCTTCATATCTACCTAATCTGGAACCCGGCGATACACCACCGCGTCACAGGCAAGGCGACCAGACGTAGCCCGAACTGGAGCCTTTCTGCAAAAACGGCCATCGAGCGCAGCCGCCGTGAGCACCAAGAACTCGTGGCGGAGTTTGAGAGCCTGCTGGTCGGCATCGAGGCGACTATGCAAGCGGCAGAACTCGGGCCGCGCCGAATGACAGACCAGGAGTTGTTCCTTGAAGCTAAACGCGCCTTGAATCCACTTGAGCCCGATACACGACCTTACAGTCCAGGCGAGGACCATCTTGAATACCGCAGTGCGCGCCAGCAGTTAGCGAATATCAGCATTGTCGATGAGACGGACTCGTATCTGAACGTTGGCGGAATTCTGTATTCGTTTGTGAGCCTCAAAGAGCTGCCAGATGCGACGTTTCCGGGGATCCTGCGGGAACTAATTGCGCTGGATTTTCCGATTGTGGTCAATGCGCAGATGACCATTCCAGATCAGACCAAGGTTTTGAAGGGCTATAAAACTCGGCTTAGGAAAATGCAAGCGGCCCAGCGCGATACGCACGGCGGATTCCGGGTCGACGTCGAAGCGCAAGTCGCGGAATCCCAGCTTTTCAAAGTACAGCAGGAGATCATTGCCAGTTCGATCAAGACCGCAAAATTGAGTCTTGTCATTGCCACGCGGACATCGAAGCCTGCCGTCACGCGCAGCGATTTCGAGGACGCCGAACGACTCATCAGCAATCGCCGCCAGCAGCTCCTTTATTCGGTTGCCAGGATGAACGGTGCCAAAGCCATTACGGAAACCTTAGCAAAGCGGCGGCTGTTCTTCAGCGCACTGCCGGGTATGGCCGACGTCGACAAACGCGAGCAGGACATGCTCACCACGAACGCGGCTGATCTCCTTCCGGTTGAGGCTCCCTGGGTAGGGACACCGCGGTCGCCATTATTTCTGCTCGAAACTCCGTATCGGCAGCTGATTCCATTCTCTCCGTTCGATCCTTCTCTCAGCGACGCCAACGTTCTCATCATGGCGAAGAGTGGCGGGGGTAAGACCTTTATGGTGCAGCAGCTCCTGTCCATGGCATCGCGCGCTAATCCTCTGGTCTCAATCATCGAGAGGGGTGATTCCTACCGGCCGCTGGTCGAATTGATGGGCGGGCGGATGATTACCATGTCGCTTGACGCCGACCAGACCATTAATCCGTGGGACCTGCCTCAGGGTGAGCGACAGCCAAGCAAGGATCAGGTTGCTTTTCTTAAAAACCTGACGCGCCACATGCTGGGCGAGAACCCAGCCGAAGATACAGAGCTTCTGGACAATTTGATCACAGAAGCAATTCTGCGCACGTACAAGCGTGCGGGCATCCGGCCATCCAATCCGATTCCAACGTTCACGGATTTGCGCGATGAACTTGCGCAATGGCGCGATGAAGAGAAAAACCAGCGAGTGATGGATGAAGCGCACCTGGCAGCAATCAAGCTGCGCAGCTGGACTGGTGAAAAAGGCATCTACTCACGGCTGTTTGATCACCCGACCACAATTTCACTCGACAACCCCTGGCTGTTCTTCAACGTTGAGCAACTCGCCGACGATCCGCGCCTTGAGACTGCGATGAGCCTCTTGATCGCCCATGCCACGGCTCAGAGAGCCTCCGGCAAAACCGGCCAGGCGAGCATCACCGTTCTCGATGAGTGCTGGTTTTTGCTCGATTCGCCTGTGCTGGCGCCTGAGGTCGTCCAGTTGTTCCGAACGGCCAGAAAGCGCAATGCGAGCGTTTGGGGTATCAGCCAGACAGCGGAAGACTTCGTTGGTTCTGAATCGAAGCCGCGCGTCCACGGCGCCGGTATCGTCAAGAATTCGAGTACCAAGATTGTGGGGCAACAGCCTGGCGACATGACTGCCTTAAGAGAGCACCTGCACCTCAATGAGACGGCGCTTCACCAGATCAAACATTTCAGCGCACCGCGGAAGGGACGCAGCGCAGATGCCCTGATTGTGATTGGCGAGAAAGCTGATACCACCCACACCATTCGCATGGTGCCTACGCCGCTCGACTATTGGATTACGACCACCTACGCACGGGAACGACTGTACCGGGCTTGGTGGATTTCACAGCACAGAGATATGCCGCTCATCGAAGCCTATCGCCTACTCGCCAGGAAATTCCCGTTCGGTCTGGCGGATGTCGAACCGCTCCCAGAGGAGCAATCGATGGAAGTGGCGAAAGGAGCACAGAAGTGACAAAGCGATCTTCAGCGAAACGGACTCTGGCGTTGGGCCTGATTTCTTTAATGGTGTTGATGCCGTTAGCGGCAAATGCCGGCGTAGCAGACATTATTACGCTGCTCACTACGATCACCAGCACCTTGCAGAACAGCATTGGCCAGGTGCTGGGTGGCATTCAAACGATCAACACCACCGCGAGGAACTTTGAACAGCAGGTCGTTTGGCCGGTGACGCTGATCAACCAGACGAAGGCCGAGGTTGCACAGGTACGCTCCCAGTTCACCAGTCTTGCGGGACAGATTCAGAGCATTCCCACGAACAGCGCGAGCCTGGTGAACCCGAAACAATTGGAAACCCTGCTGCGTAGCCAACAATCTGGCAGTCTTGGCCAAATCAGCGGGTCCTATACACAGGTCTATCAGGCGCTGCCTCAGGCGAACCAGGCGACGGCGACACAGAGAAACCTAATGGATGTCGATGACGCGCTCGCGCTTGGCGCGCTTAAGACCACAACCATTTCCGATCAGGCCAGCCAGCGAATGTTGAATGTGGCCGATGGGCTTGAGCAACAGGCTGCGGTGTCCGCACCTGGAAGCGCGTCTATTTTGACCGCTCAAGCCCAGGCCGCCAATCTCCAAAACCAGGCAATGTTGCAGAGGATGCTGGCGGCGGAATTGCGTCAGGAAGCCGCCCACCTGGCGCATTCAAATGCGTTGAGGAAACAGAGCGCTGACGCAAACCGGACACTGCGAAACAACTTACAGCAGATTTTGAGCAGGTAGAGGTGAACTTATGAACATACAAACACTTAAGCGATTTGCCAATCGGATCTGGCCAGCCATGAAGTGGAAGGTAATCTTCATTGCAGGGCTGCTATTTATCCTCATCCTCGCACCATTCAATGCGCGAGGGCAGTTTGGGCTTGATCCGTGCTGTGCCATCATCTCTGCCGGCCTCAATACCATCTCGGGTTTGTTGACGAATGTTGTTGCCAAGCCGTTGTCGCAGATCCAGCAGATCCAACAGCAGGCCGCAAATTTTCAGCAGCAGGTGATTTATCCGACCACGGCGATCAATAACGCTCGTGGCCTCGCTTCTCAGTTACAAAGCCAATTGCGGCAGATCAATCAACTGTACCGGCTGCCCATTAATAGCGCCACCCTGCCAGCACCACAGCAGTTTGAGCAAGCCCTGCTCTCACACAATCCGCAGGCCCTCGGACAGGTCAGCCAAAATTACGCGACTGTCTATGGGACCGTTATGGCTCCGGCGGATGCTCCCCAGCCGGTGCGCGATCTAGTAGACATGAGCGATGCCGAAGCTCAAGCTGCGCTCAAAAAAGCCGTGGAATTGGATGCTTTGGCAGATGTCGAACTGGCAGCAGCGGATCAAATCAATCAGCAGATTCAGAATGCCGCTCCGGGCAGCGCCCCGATCCTGGAGGCGCAGGCTTCTGCCTGGTTGGTACGGGCAAATGCCTACACCCAGTCGGCCATGGCAGAGCTGATACGAGTGCGTTCGATTGATCTCGCCAACTCTGGCGCCCAGCTGAAATTCGGCGCCACAGACGTTAACAATCTGCGGAATAGCACCGGCCAAGCCCTGGGGCGGGGGTCACAGTAGTCATGTTTTATTTCCAACAATTGCTCAATCAGGGCTTAAACGGAATTGACAAGACCGCGATGATAACGACTGTGGTCGGCATCGGCTACACCATCCTGGTCGTCGGGTTCCTCATTGGTCTTTATCAGGCTGCTCTGCGTGGCGGTGATGTACAGTCACTCGCCATAACCGGGATCAAGTACCTCGTTATTGCCATCATTCTGGCCAATTGGAGCACAGTGTTTCGCGAGGTCAACGGCTCCTTCAATCAAGTGGCGCAGTTCATAGATAACAGCTCCGGAGCCGGCGACATGTTCCTGAGCTGGTTCGACCAGTTGAAACAACAATTCAGCAGCAATGGTGTCGAGGCAATTCTGCCTGCCATCAATGCGACGTTTGCCTCAATCACAACGGCCCTGATGCTGCTTGCGGCTTATCTGATCTACGCCATGATGGTTGTAGTTTTTGCCTTCTTTTATGTGCTCTATGGATGTGTTCTTTATGTACTGGGACCTCTGGTTCTCGCACTTTTGCCAATGGCAGGAGTCGGTCAATTGGCGAAAAGTTATGCAACGAACCTGATGATCTGGAATGCCTGGGGCATTCTTTACGCGACCTTCGGCTCTCTCATCACGGCAATCCAATTCAATCGCGTTGATGAGGTGATGAACCAGGGCTTCCTGCAGGGCTTCTTCCGCGGCTCATCGGACGCCACTGTTCTGGGCATGGTCAGCATTTTCTATGCGCTCGCCTTGGGTCTAATTCCTTTCATTGCGAAGAAATTGATTTCTGGAGACGTAGGATCTACGGCTTCTACATTTGTGCGGGCCGCCGCAACCGCTGCGGGAGCCGCTATTTCTGCTGTCAGCGGTTTTTCGGCAGGAGCAGGCGCAGCATCCGAGGCCGCGCCGGCTATGGCGAGTGCCGGAGCGGGAGGATCTGCCACGGCGGGAACCGGCGCAATGGCTTCCTCTTCCGCGCCACCTCCACAACCGAGCCTGGCAGAGACAATTCGTACGGGCGTGATGAGCGCCATGGGTGAGTCTGCGCCTGCGCCCTCACCCGAGCAAAGTGGCACTGGAACCCAGCAAGCAGCAGCTGCGAGTGCCGGAACAGGCAGTGGAGGCGGTGCCTCACAGAAGAAATCAGCTTCTTCCATCGCATTTCGGCCAGTCGGTGTCACCCAAACAGTGGCTTTTCATGCGGGAAAGTTTGCTGGAAGTATTGTGTCCGGAAGCGGCAACAAAGGTGATGGTGCCCAAGAGAACGCATAAACCGGAAAGGAAGGATTAGCAATGCTGCCATGGTATCGAGGACCGATTTACGAGCCCAAGGACAGCCGCTTTCGTCCGTGGAATATCAGCACGTTGATTGCATTTTTCATCGGCCGCTTTTTCGGCCGTCTGTTTCGAAGCAGGAGAAAAGGTCATGTGGCTAAAGAAAACAGATCCTAAAGAGAAGGAACAAGCACCGGAAAAGCTTCGGTATAGCCGGTATTACGAACACGATGGCGCTTTGCGCGCGTATGCGAACCGCGCAATGGTGTTGGCGTTCATTTGCGTGCCGACGACCTTGCTGGCTATTGCATTGGCTGCGTATGTACGCCTGCAGCCGCCTACTGTCATTCGAGTAGATTCAACTGGCTCCGCAATCGTTGTTGGTGAGAAGCCGGCTGCTGCAAGGCCGGTGCTGGTATCTCAGGGAGCAAACGCCGAGCCCAACGACTTTGAGAAGAACGCTTATGTTCGGCTATTTCTGGACCGCTACTTAAGCTTCTCGCCCGATAGCGTGAACCGAAACTGGGCTGACGGTCTGAATATGATGACCACCAACTTACGGCGGGCCACCCTGGCCACAATTGAAAAGAACAATGTGGTCGGAAAGATTCAGGACGAGCAGATTACATCTGTCTTCCACCTCCGGTCGCTTGAACCCGCGAAAGATGACCCGCTCAGTTTCACGGCGTTTGGAGTGAAGGAGGTCCACCGCGTCCGCGATCACCAGGAGACCACCGACAAGCTGGTCGGCGAATTTCATATCCGCCTGATTACCGAGCGCCGCTCGGAAACTAACCCCAGCGGTTTGCTTATCGCTGAATACGGCGAACGGCTGATCGAGGGAGAACACAAAGACGCAATCATGCGCGACACATCTCTGAGCAGTTCGAATTGAGGACCACCATGGATGGAACAAGAGCAGCAAATGACAGCCCGGCCGGAAGCGCTGAAAGGAACGGCCGTCGCAGGCGCTGGGAGATGACCAGCGAGAACGTCCGATTCTTTTTGCCAAAGACTGGCAGTTCAAGCGAAAAGCCGGAACTGGGTCAGGAGATGGCGAACGAAGGTGAAGCATTAGTACAGGCATTTAAATCCGGCCAGGTGTTCTACACCTTGGTCGCATGGAAGGCGGTGCCGGAAATCAACGGGAACGAACCAAAGATTGTGAAACAGGCTTTGTCCCGAAGCTGAAAAGCGGAAGGACGCGAGTTGGCACGAGTTTTCAAAAGAGACCAACAGGCTCGTCGAGCTTACGGTCCTTTGAAGACCCTACACGTTTCATGTAGGGAGATGTGCTGACCCGGCTCTAGTCGGTGCCTGGCCAGAAAAACCCAAAACCAGGGAGGCCAGGCAGACAGAGTGTACGGGGAAAGCAAAAAAGCCCCTTAGTCATTGCCGGGTTTCCCGCAGCAAAAACTAAGGAGCTTTACATATCATGGAAAAGTATAGCAACAAAACGAACAAGTTTTCAATCGAGCAGGTTGTTACGCTTGACATCGATTCAACAGGAAGTGTGACCCAACGGCTCACGAACCTGGAGACGACGCTCGAGAACACCCTTCTCAACGCGCTGTATCCCGGAATCAAAGTCGCTGTTGTGAACGTGCCGAACGAGCCTCTGGATGCTTATGAGGAATTGCAGGTCGAAAACGCAATGGCGAACCTCAAGTTCAAAAACACTCCTTACAAATTGGTAGGGGCAAGTGGTTCGTCCAAGGACGGCAAGTTTTACTTCGTGGACAAGGACCATAGCCAGCCCATTGCAGAGCGTTTTCAGCACTGGCCACAGGCAGCCATCGTTTATTTCGGCATCCTTGTCTCCTCCTGCAAGGTGGTGATCGAGGAGCCGGACGTATCGGTGCTCGTGGTTGAAGATCACGTTTTGGGAACCAACGACTGCCGCGGTTGGATCAGACGGTCGCTCTTCTCAAAACTTCAACTGCCTGACAACTGCTTCTATCAGTTCCGTCTGGCGTTTGAAAAGACGCAGGCCAAAGGCTCCTTCAAGGTCATGGAGGATGAGGCGGCGCAGCTGCTCGACGCCGACATTGTTCTCCCAGAGAGCGCGGTGAAACCGGGCCTGAAGGTGCCTGTTGCAATGTATTCGGTTTTTGGCAAGGGCCGCAGGTTCCGTGGGCCGGTGGTGCTGGGGATTCGCGAATTCTCGCGCAAGCTTGAATTCGAATCCAGCTACACCCTCATTGAACATGCGCCTGATGATTCGATTCAGCTTGAGATCCTGCCTGAAGCACTAGGTCAGGTACGCAAGTTGAACGATTCGATCAGCGAGGGCCGGTACACGGAACTCCTTCAACTCCTGGGTTTGGACGATGCCGAAAAGAGCCAGGATGAGGAGGTCAGGACTGTTGAAGCGGCGCTGCTGGCTGATACCAGTGGCCATATCGTCCGCTACCCCTACATCAACAATCAGCTCAACCGTCTGCTCGCGCGTTGGGCTTTCAAAGCGGCGACCGGAGGAGGATTCCGTCTGCCGGCCTATGCTCTTGCCGACGACGGCTATCTGGTCGTTCACGATGGTCGGCTGTATGCGGGATCTGACTGGATCTCAAAACAGCAAGCCATTGTGGCGCTTGAGTCCAAACGTGGCCTGTGCGTCCGGTATCCCATACGCATGTGTGAGGATTTGTTGCCGATGGAACATATCGGCTCCTCAGAACTCATCATGCAGCTCAATCGCAGTTTGAATGAGCAAGGATGCCGGAGCTCCTACGACTTGGCTGGGCAGATTGCCACACAACAGTTGCTTCTCGAGGGAACGTACGTTCTCCATTCAGAGGCAGCCAAGAAAAACGGCGGCGATTTTGATTTTGACTGGATCTGCATTCTGGAAGAAAACCGCTTTCCCAGATTCGTCCGGAAGCGGTTCTCCCTCACCAACGAATTCCATCAACAGAAGATGAAGCTCCGTAAGGCCAAATCTCCCTGGTGGAATCTCGAACATGTGGCGATCAAGGCCCGAGGAAACCAGATCGGCATGATCACCGACCTGAAGACCTCATGTCTGGCTGCCGGCAGGAGCGATCTTGCCTACCAGCTCGTCACTGAATTGCAGAAGGCGCTCGACAGTCTCAAGCACGAAGTCGAGCCCGATGCCAAAGTCATCGCCGACATACGCCAACAGGTAAATCCCGCGCCGTGGCTCAAGTACAAGAACGAATCGCGGATTTCGGGGTTGCCTATTCACCTCGATGTGGACGAGAACGACCGCATCGGGAAACTTTACAACCACGTTCGCAAGGAGATTGAAGACCTGCTTACGGCGAAGCTGCCCATAGAGGAATTCAAAGGACTGGTCTCGGGAGAAGAGGTGACCCGGCCCATGTTCGATGAATGCCGCTATGTCAACAGCGTCTACGCCGCGGTCGTTGGTCGGATCTCCGAGCGGCAGGACAAACTCAAAGCTGATCTCGATAAGGCGCAGGCCGAATGGGAGGCTGTGCGTAAGGGTTCCGACAAAGAATTGCGGAAGCAGAAGCTGCAGGTTCGCCGTAAAGCCTATTCTGCCCACTATCACGGGGAAGAACGGGCCAAGCAGGAGATGAAGGCAATCATCTCTTATGTGCGCGTCTGGGCAGCGAGCAAGACCGATAACCGGATGGGATGGTGCCAGGCCTTGAACCGGGTGGTATGCAACGGCCAAGGCAGTGGCTCGATCCTCTTCCATGCTTTTCCGCAGGAACTCGTCGCGAAGCTTGCAGAGCAGACGGGCGGCAAGACGGTCCGCGTTGTTGTGCCGGAGGTGTCCGGGATGTCGATCTTCCGCGACTCCGAAGGGCGTAGCTTCCTGGTCGAGAAAATTGAAGGCGGGGAAAAACAGACCTTCCTGTTTCAGTATAAGGACGGCCAGTTCTTCTTCGGATAAGTCAACAATCAACCCAGAACGGAGCCGGAGCAATCCGGTTCCGTTCGTTAAGAATTCGAAGGTCATCATGAAGCGCGCACTCATATTTCTGTTGACGATGTATGCAATTGTCACGGCTGCTGACGAACCGAAGGTAAGTCAGCCGGCCCCAAGTGAAGTGATCCATGTTGCGACCGCACTCGACCACCTGACCGTGCTTGAGTTCGGGGAACCGGTCACCATGGCCGCCGTCGGCAGCCCGGCATTTCAGATCGAGCGTCACGAGGACAAGGTCTTCATCAAGCCTTTGAAGGCGGGCGCCTCGACGGATCTATTTGTCTGGACCGCTTCTCGCCGCTTCGCCTATGAGCTTGAGCCCCCAGGGGAGGTAAAGAACATGAATTTCGCAGTTGACGGCCGTGTTCCAGCACCGAAACCGGTGCCGGAGAGTAAAGATCAAATTAATGATATTGCCGACATGATGTTCACCCGAGCGCTGCTCGGAGTTGAGCGCGTGGACTCGACCGGCATCAAAGATGCCAAAGATCGCATTACCGTTCGAATCGAGGATGTATTTCAGTCCAGGAATACTACATATATTCATTACTCAATCCGCAACCATTCCGCGCGTCCGTATCGGGTAACCGCGCCGCAGGTGGCAGAGGCGATTGCTCCTGAGGCATCAATTTCCATCCAGTCTCTGAGACGCATGCAGCTTGACGGCCAGATGCTGCATAAAATCGGCAAGCTGCGAGAGCGGCAGCTCACGTTGGCGAAAGCTGAGGTGCAGAAAGAAGATATACAACCAGGTGAGGAAACCCGCGGTGTCATTGCCATTCGTGAAACCGTAGCCGGCCCTTCAATTCTCCAACTGACGTTCGGCCCGGAGGGCTCTCACCCGGTTCAAGCCACGATGGTGTTCTAACATGTCGCACGGGTATATCACCGAAGCTGAAATGCGAGAACTGCTCCGGGACGCCTTCGCCCGCGATCCTGAAAAAAGCTTCCTGGCAAACGTCGGCCGGAACGTCAGTGATCCAGCAATGCCGCGGGATGCAAATAACCGCCGTCGCATTCATCCGCTCTGGCTGACCCTTGGCTTGGTCAGCCTGTTTGTAGTGGCTGTCTTTCTCTACTTTAGTTTTGTCCAATGATGAGTCACAACAGCTACGAGTATGGCCGCCGCGAGTACCACCGCACGCACGAAGACAACGCGGCGCTTGCACTTGTGGTGTTGGCTGTGGCTGTGCTCGGAATTGGCTTTTATCTTCTGGTTTCCCGCTTTCATATCCGCACTCACCAAATCGTGGAATTAAGCTTTTATCTCATTGCCCTTACCGGAGCCGGCATCAGTGTTGTCTGGTATCTGAGGACGCGGAAGAAGCGCATCGAGAACGCCTGGCCGCACCCCGCCGTCTTCGTTCCGATGCTCAAAGATCACCGCTATGTTGAGCGGGCTTTTAACCAGAATGCCATCATTCCCGGCTACGACATCTATGCACGGCCCTGGTACTGGTCGGATGATGCACGCCGGATGCAGACCGTAGTGGTTGGCCAGTCCGGTTCAGGCAAGACGACTTTGCTGCACAATATCGCCGCTCAGGACATTCGCAGGAAGGTGAACGGGCAGCACTTACCACTAATCATTTTTGATGGCAAAGGTGATCAGGAATTTTTGAATGACCTGCTGCCGGAGATTGCCGCCGCCGGCCGGTTGCATCAACTGCGCGTCCTTGACCCGTTTCGGCCTGACATTTCAGTTCGTTTCAATCCGCTCTATAACAAAGATGGATCAAGCCAGGAACTTGTTAACGCCTTCTTCGAATCCTTTCTGCAGCGGCAGGATTTCTTCCGTGGACACCAGGCCGCGTATTTGAGCGACATTTGCCGCGTCCTCGATTACACAGGAAAGATCTACAACATTCCCGATGTCCTGGTTATGGCCAGAGACGAACTGGTTCTGAAAGAACAAATTAGCAGGGCCTCGCACATGATAAGCAATCAACCGGATATCTCGCAGCAGCGCCGCCAGAACTTTGAGATGTCGGCAAAGAATTTGCTGCAATCACTCGAAGACCGGGAGCGCCTGCAGAAGATCCAGGGATTGTTAAACGAGCTTGGGACGTTTACGGAAGACGATCTCTCCGTTATCACGAACGCGTATCAGGATCTGTTGACGCTCGATAAGATCGTGGACCAGGGGCTGGTTCTTTTTGTCTCATTGAATACAAATAAGAACGCCAGAGCTGTCACCGCTCTCGGCCGAATGCTGCTCCAGAACCTTCAGCTCATGGTGGGAAAACGTTATCTGAACGAGCAGGAGAGGCGCAGGGATGGGCGTCCGATGGTCAGCGTCATCTTGGACGAGTTTGCGCCATTCGCGTACCCGAACTTTGCCCAAATCCTGCAAACTGCACGCGGCAGCAATATTGCCCTGCTGTTTTCCCTGCAATCGATTCCACAGCTACGGAGCGTCAGCCGCAGCTTCGGAGACGACGTTTCATCGGCCCCCAACACGATCATGCTGCTGCGCACTCGGGACGAAGAAACCGCACGGTATTTTTTGAACGCTTCTGCCAGGGTCACGGGCGAGAGGCGCACGATGACAGTCGAGAAAAGAGGTGTTCTGGACGAACATTACGAGGAGATCGGCTTCGGAAGTATCACCGAAATCGAAAAGACCAGGGCCGTCGATTTTCAAATCAAGAATCTTCCTGTCGGTCAGATGCAGGTCTTAACTACGGACAATCGGCTCGGTACACTTCACATGCACGTGCATGTGCGTCGCCAGCAGCGCTGGTTCCTCAGCAGTCTTGAGCCGATGCTGTATCCACGATTGCAGCACGTCAACGCGCACACCAGAGGCGCAAATCTGAGGTTCAGAAATCCGGAGTTGGCCCGCCGCATGAACCGGATATCCGGCAAGAACAAGGTCTCTTCAGTATGAAGTCTTACGTCGTTATTGTGCTGATTATCATGTCATGGCTCCCGGCAGCAGGCCAGCGATCTTCTTATGATCCTGCGGCCAAGCAGCCCGGCAAACCGCGCGATGGCTTTGTCGATTTCGCGATCAAGCAGATCAATTCCCAGAACAAGGATTACGGTAGCCAGATTGATGATGCGCGCAAGCTTCTGGTCGACGAGACAATCAAGAGCGTTCCCTCTTGGGCGCTGTTGGTGGCGCTCTCGTTTCTTATCCTGGCCTTCTTTTTGTTGCTTCACCAGCACCGGGAGCGTCACCGTCGCGAGATCATCGCCGCAGGCCTTTTGGCCCAATATCACAACGCCTTGGCAGACGCTCGTGGTCAAGCTGATGAAGCAATACGCCGGTACAACGAACTCGTAAACAGGACGAACACGGCTGCCGAAGCTACACATCGGCCAGCACTACATCCGCCTGAGCGAGTGCAAGCCACGGCGCCTGCACCAAGTGTGGACCGGGACGTAAAGCCCAAGCCGTCTCCGGTTCCCACTTCAAAAGATAGAATCAAGACGGGCGAAAAAGGAACTGGCGGGACTCAGGCTGTACCCCAAAGCCCTGAAGCTGAAGGCAACTTGATTGCCCAGATCAGTACTCTGCAGCAACAATTACACTCCTCCCACGAACGAGAGAAAAACCTCCAGAAGGAACTCACGAAAGCGGAGCGTCGATTGGCAGCTGCGCAGCCCAAAGAGGCAAATATCGCGGGCTGACTGGCAGCCCTTTTAGCGGAAAGGAACCGGACAAAATGGCAGACGATAATCCACAGAAAGAACTGCTCCAGGAAATGGCACGGCTGTTCAAACGCTTCGAGAAAGGCGGCGATCTTGCGCCGATCGAAGACCGAAATGAGTGGGACAAACTGGTCGAATCAAAGCCGCCGGAAGAGCGGGAACTTGTCAAAGAACTTGCCCGGTTTGCCGACCTGTGGAGGTACTTTCAGGAGCGCAATGAGAAGCTGGGGTCCGAAATCGTTAACGCTATCAGCGTCGTGCATCAACTCCCGGTTCCGGAGCGAACCGCACGGCTAAAAGAAATCAATCAGAAGCTCATGGAGAGGGTTGGTGATGCTGGTCCAGGTGCTCAGTTTCGGCACTAATTGGTGGGCTCGTTTCGGACGTAATGTTGACGATCCGCATCGTTTTACGCGCCACGCTGCCTACTACAACTCGACCGGCGTGCGTTGCGGCAGCAAAGTCAGGCGCCACTGGATTGTCTCAGGATTGATCCGCTTCAACGGTATCGGCGACTTCAATCCGAACCTGCCAGATCGCGCCATCGGACGCACGTTTGTCTGCTCTGAGGTGTCCCAGGCGTTCGGCGGTAACCGGTTGCTCTTCCAGTCTAGAGCCCCCAAGAATGACGTTCCAGATTCCTATCTGGTCGTTGTCTCCAGCGATGTCCACGGCCTGATCGACTTCTCTTCCGGTGCTTGGAAATCGGTGTTCAGCCGGGTCATTGCCGCGAGCCACTTGCGTGATAAACAGGAGGCCATGTTGCTGATGAATCCCGGCGACTGGGTCCAGACCAGCACCGGTTTTTGGCAGTTAAGCGCGCATCCAGACTCAGGTCAACGGGCCACATTGACACGTGTTGGAGGAACAATTTCAGCCTGATGCGGTACATGAAAGGCAGCCTCGTGATCACAGCAGACGGAGACATTCCGCTGCTCCGACTGGTCCGGAATTGCCGGTTCGTCAGCCATCAACAGCTCTTTGAGTTGTTGTGCCATGATGCAGTCCTGTCTTCCCGGAGTACGTTCAATTGGCGAATTCAGCGTCTGCTGAAATCGGGCCGGATCGAACGTCAAAAAAACCTGGACCTGGAAGGAGTTCCCGTGTACTCCATAACACGAAGAGGCCTGCTTGAACTCGAAAGGCAGGGGGAATTTCTCATAGCTCTGAACTCCAGTACCAGGCAAATGCCCGATCCCGTCCAGGTGTTCCATGCTCTTGAACTGAACGCGCTCCGTCTGGCACTTGCCCGCAGTGCACTGCTCGTCAGTTGGCAATCCGAAGTCGAAATCAGCACGCTGAATATGGTCTCTGAGTCATTTCAGAAAGATTATGACGCCATTGTGAAAATCTGGCTCGGTAACGAAATACGTGAGTTTGCCCTTGAGTACGAGCGCTCGCTAAAGAACACCAAGCAGTATGAAAGTGTGCGAGCGGCACTGGAAGCTGAACGAATGATCGGGTGCATTCTCTATGTGACGGTGGACACAAACCTGTTATTGGCGGTTTTCCAGCACTTGACCCCAATTGCACGACGCCTCGGCTTCCTCACCGCACGTTCATTTAGGGAACAGCTGCTGGCTGCGCCTGTCACTACCGAAGCAACTCGGGCCATGGTGCCGCTGGAGGAATTTCTCCAGTATTCGCATCCTCTATATATCGGATCGGGGGAGAGTACTGTTTTTTGAACATCTTTGCCTGGCCTATGGTCCGGCTATTACCTGAACTTTGACCATCTCGAGCGCCTGCAAGTGTCCACCGATCAGCAGCTTGCGGCTGACTATCCCCCATGACACATGAAATCGGGCCCCGAATTGTGGGCCTGGAACATCGCTAACGTTTTCCTTTGGTTTTTTCTTTGGACCATTGCCAAAGCGCACGATCAAGCGTACGCAAGCCGACTCGGCATTGGCTCGCTAACCCTCGACAGAATTGGAGGCAATCAATAAAAAAATCAATAGTGTAATAAGCCTGTCGATCAGTAATGCCGAGGGACTCTAACGCGCGAAAGTCAATAGTTGTGAATCTCTCGGGATTTATCGCTGTCAGAATCGCCGAGGCAACAGGCACTTCCACTCCATTCAACCCACAAAGGACAGCAACCGCAGACCTGTCAGCAGCAGCTCGTACAGCCAATTGCAACGCGTCAGCAATTTCCTCATCTGTGTTCCGGTGGAGCCTGGAAATGCCGCGACCTCCGGTCTTCCAACGAAAGATCACTTGCAGACTATCTCGGCTGTAACTTCCTGACGAGATCTCACGCCCAGCCCTCAGTGCCTCGTCATCGACTCCTTGGTCGTCCACGACATACCGTGCCGCCAAACGCGGTATTTCAGAAACATCGAACTGCAGAACAAATCTGGATTCTGCCATTCCGGTTCCTCAGTGGTTGTGCAAATCGTAGCAGGAATACGGCTCTCACAGCTGTACTCCACAACTCTTCATAAGCAACTTTATGGCCTGTTGCTTGGAAAGAATTCGCAACAGCTATCGGATAAATTCAGCAACGGAAAGGAGACATAATGCCACTAAGTAGAGGAAGCATGACCCCGCACCGGCTGTTTGGTGTAAAAGACCTTGCGCTGGGGAACCCTGAGCCTCACGTCGACCGCGTCATCAAAGAATTCTTGACCATTGGTGATGCCGTCGCCGCACGGTGGATTCAGATGCCACAGGGAATCCTGTTGCTCCAAATGGTCCCCGAAGACCCCGCCTCTGGTGCAATTTATGTGTACGACCGCTTGCACCAAGAGTTCTACCTGCTGTCCTTTGAAGGCGCAGAAGACAACCTTACTGTAGATGATTTCTGCCAACTGATGCCCGAATACGACCTGCTCCAATACGCTGAGCAGCCTACACTCTTGCACGTCCCCTTCCAAACCACCGGCTCAGCGTAGACCTTCCGATCCTCACAACCGATGAAATTTGACCGAGTTTCCGGACCGGGGTATCAAGACCTGGAAGGTGAAGTATGCAATCCCGACTCTTGGCCTCAGACGAAACGGTAGCTCGATATTTTGAGCTATTTGTCAATCGTGGGGCCTACACCCTTCAGTCTTCCACCCCGGATTCTGCTAATGGTCGGTGTTACTACTACCGCCCGAAAGGCCGCATTTCGTTGTCACGAGAAACAATCCGCCGGCACCTCGAAGGACAAATCACAATTGGGCTTTATGCCGTTAACCCGGCCACACAGCGCTGCAAGTGGGTCGCTATTGATGCCGATTATCCCGATGCCCTGGAAGACCTGCTGAAGTTGCAATGGGAACTGCGACAGGACGGGGTAGAAGCAGCCTTGGAGAAGTCCCGCCGCGGAGGACATCTTTGGATTTTCGCTGCTCAACCCCTGCTGGCCCGCGATTGCAGGCTATACATTCACAGCCTGGCCCGGCGCCTCAAAGTGCCGGTCAAAGGAGCCCGAAAGGCGCAAGTTCCATCGTCTGAAACTGTGGCCTTAGCCGAAGGGATTGAAGTCTTTCCCCGGCAAGATGAAGTTCATACGGATGAATTTGGCAATGCCATACGTGCGCCTCTGGGGATTCACAGGGGTGCAGGTAAGCAATTCTGGTTCTATGGCGCTGATTACCGCCTGGACGCCCAGATTGCATATCTCACACGATTGAGACGTATCACCGAAGAGGAGATATCGCGATTTGTCAGCGCGATTGACATTCCGCAAGAGCTTCCCCCGGCACAGAAGAGGAGCGTCAAGCCGTACCCTTGGAACGGTAGTCGCAGGGAGTTCTCAATTCTGGAGCACATAAACGGCGGGAAGAAAAAGATCGGTCGTAACTATTTCACTCGCTGTCCGTCATGTGCGCGGCAAGGCCGGGACAGAAGTGGCGATAATCTGGCGATCTGTATTGCCGATCCCCGCAAATATAAATGTTGGGCTGGTTGCCGCAAAGAGGACATCCGGGCTGCCTTGGGCTGTCCTATCCGGAATCACCTGGGAGCAAGCCGGTGATGATACTGAGCAAGAGTGATGTGCTGGCGTTGCGCGGATTGCGCTTACCACCTGTTGCACTTAAGGCTATGCAGCGTGCCGGCATTTATTGCCAGCCCACGATCTCGATCGAATTCCAGAAGGAGGCCAACCGCTATCTCATTCGCGGCGTGGAGTCGGGCGGTGCTGTCCCAGCTTGTGGGGCCTATTGTGCGTTCGCGGATGAGCATGGTGCTCCGCCGGAAATCATTCAGCCCATAGCCAATGTTGGCGTCAATGGCATTCACGCGGCCGGTCTTTCTCCTGTCCTCGTCAGGGCTCACATGTTCCGTTCCGAGCGCCATTGCGAATTGCTTTTGACTCGCCACAGCTTGGTTTCAATCCCAGGCAAGGGGCGTCCGGCACTGCACAACTCTGTCTTGTTCCACAGCAAATATGGTGTCTTGGACGTGGAGTTGTGGGCTAGCCAGAGCCATCTGCGAGGGGTGATTGCGCCCACGTTTTACAGCCGGAGCGGCGAGCAGATTGCGGCTCCCGATTGCTTTCACGATGTCATTCTTCAAGTGACAGCCGGTGTGTGTTGTGTTGGCTGCCGGCATTCTCACGTAGCTCGCCTCAACACATTGGCGCCCTTGATTGGCGGAGAGCGTGCCCGATGAAGAACGATCTGCCGGACGACCTGCCGAGCATCGAGGAAGTCCTGCGCGATCCCGCCGCTTCGTTGTGGTTGAAAACGCCTTGCGTGCTGCTTTGGTCCGTGACCCGGTTGATGCTGCAAACGATGCTGAGGTATTGGCACGGTTGCTGGATCGAAGATGCCGCTCAATCCTCAGCCAGTTCGACGAGGACAGAAGACCAAGTTAGGAGATGTTATGGCAAAAAGCGTAAATAAGGTAATCCTGGTCGGAAATGTTGGGAAGGACCCCGAAGTCAAATACACCCCGAGTGGGACTGCGCTGGCGAAGTTCAGCATAGCAACAAACGAACGATTCAAAGACAAATCAGGAGAGTGGCAGGACCGCACGGAGTGGCACAACATTTTGGCGTGGGAGCGCCTGGCCGAGATCGTCGGGGAATATCTCCGCAAGGGCTCCAAGATTTACATCGAGGGCAGATTGCAAACCTCGAGTTGGGAAGATCGCCAGAGCGGAGAAAAGAAATACCGCACGGAGGTAGTGGCCCGCGACCTCGTACTGCTTAACTCGCGTGATGGCGCCGAACCGAAAACCGAGGATTCCAATCGGGAGAGAGAAACAGTGCATGCCGGATCGGGCGAGATCACGGACGAAGACATTCCCTTTTGAGGAGGCATGGCGGCGTGCTTGAGAGATCTTCAACGCTTTCGGCATAATTCTGTCCCGTTTGGGGTATAATTAATCATGGAAATCCAAGAATACACCCCGGCGCAAGCTTCAGTACTGGCAAATCTACCCCTTCCAGCGGTTCACAAACTCATAGAGCGTCGTCTTATCCGACCGAGGCGTCTTCGTGCGGGGCGTTCTATTCAGAGGATGCTGAACTTGCAGCAGGTGCTCTATCTGCGTTTGGAGGCTGAGGGTGTGCGCCTGTTACCTGTATCGGCACGCAGAGCAATCGCAAAGCAAATCGAGTCTTCCCCCGGAATAGATGTCGTTGCTTTTGGTGGTGGTTCCGCGCTTGTAATTCAAGTGAAATCAGTGCGACAAGAGCTCGATGCAGACCTGAAAAAACTTGAACGGGCTGCAGAGATGGCGGTTTCTGACCCCGAAGTCATGCATGGAACACCTGTCTATCGAGGAACCCGCATACCCGTCGAGCTTATTGCTGACATGGTGCGGCAGGGCACCAAAATCGAGGAAATTCTAGAAGGCTATCCCGCATTAAATCGAGAGAAGGTCGAACTGGCCTCTCTATACGTACAAGCCTTCCCGCGTCGTGGCCGTCCAGCCAATCGCCCGTGGGCCAAGAAAAGGCCCATACGGGTGACGCGTGAACTCCGCAGCCTCGCGGGCCGACAATGAAGCTACTCATTGATGAATGCTTGCACACATCGTTGGTGGAACTGGCACATGCGGCAGGGCACGCGGCGGACCATGTTAATTATCTGGCGCTGGGTGGCTACAAAGACTGGCAGCTCATGGCCATTATTCGCGAACAGGAATACACATTCGTGACCAACAATCGAGTCGATTTTCTGCGACTCCACGGCAACGAACCGATTCATGCCGGAGTGATCGTTATTGTTCCGAATGTGCCCCCAGCAGATCAGAAAACGCTGCTTAGTGCTGCGTTAAAGCATGTCGGTACCCGAGACCTTACTAACACAATCGTTGAGGTGCGATACACAGCCAACCGAATAACCTGTTCTCACTATCTTCTGCCCGAAAGTAGCGAGTAGAGTCATCATATTAGCGGAGATGTGTGGGGCAAGAACCATCACCGGCCACGGCTTTATGTCCCGCTTTTGGCGCTGAGTTGTCCTAGCTACCTCGTCGAACCAGCCTTCCTGAAACATCGAACGCTCATCAACTCTTAAGCCTGAATTCCTTTTTGGAGATACCCATGAGTCCACCTAACGGACATGCCAACGGCTCCTTTGGGAGCTCGGACCAGCATTCCACACCGCCAATTCTGTCGCTCAACGCGAACAGTACGAGTCAATACACGGCAACGCAGATTAAAGAATTTGTGGCTCTCTTGGAAGTGCCCTTCGATCCAGGAGTGATTGAATGGAGGGTCACTAATACTAGTAAAGGGAACGGGCAGTCACGCGGGCAAGTAATCCCTTACGCTGATCAAAGAGCGTATACCGATCGTCTCAACGCCCTGTTCACTCCGGCCGGCTGGACCCGCAAATACACCGTTCACACCAGCGCAAATTTCCAGCGAGCCAAAGACCAGAAGACCACGGCGAAAGTGTTTGTCACTTGCGATTTGACAATCTTCGGCATTGGATCACACTCAGCCACTGGCGAAGAGTGGGCGGATGACGCAAATGCTGGGACTTCTGCGGAAGCGCAGGCGTTTAAGCGAAGTTGCGCCTGTTTTGGGCTTGGCCGGTATCTCTACTATTTCACCGGAATCTGGGTTGACCTGGACGATCGCAAACGCCCGAAAACGATTCCAAAGCTGGCCGGCTGGGCGATGCCTGAGGGATGGCGGCAAGGGTTGCGTCCTGTCCAACAGCCCGGCCCACAGGGATCCACCCCAAGCACCAGTAGCGGCAGCCAAACTCATCAGAGCGGACAGGCCCAGAGCAGATGTCGTGAACTGATCCAGCAGATCGAGGGCATGGCAGAACTATTGGGCAAAGGTCTCTATCGAGGCCTCCTGAAAACAATAGCCACAGCATGGAAGCCGAGCGATATCACCGACCCTCTTGTCCTCGAACGGGTGTTGTCCCACATGCACGCAGCGGAGCGGGGTTTGAAGAGACTCGAAACCGCTCTGGAGAAAACTGGCCCCGCACCTTTGGCTGCCATTCTTCGGTCCCACCATCTCACTTCTCTTGATCGCGTGGAGAACCTGGAAACTCTCCACAAGATTGTGCTCGCTCTCGAATCCAATGAGCCCGCGAAGTAACCGCATCACGCAATTCTCTCCGCGACGGATTTTCTCTGGCCGCATAAGTCCGCCGGCTCTCTCCTAAGCGCGGACATTCACAACAAACCACCGCTCTCCCCACACCTGTCTATTGGCTAACAGACGGGAGGGGAGACGTGTGCCTGAAAGGAACTATGGCAAAGAAAGACCCTCCCGACTACCCAGGTGACGAAGCAATCTTGAAGGCTTTCGGCGAAGCAATACGCGACATTCGCCTTGAAAAGGGCTTGTCCCTCGAAGAGGCAGACGCTCTCTTCCAGGAAGCGCAGCAGCAGAACCTCTATCCGCGTTTGTATCGTGCGTTAGGGATCGTGGTTCGGCAACTCCGGGAAAAGCAGAACATGTCCCGCGCGCAGTTGAGCAGCGCATCAGGCTTGCGCGTGCGGTTCATCAGCCAGCTTGAGCGCGGCAGCGTGACCAGCGCAACCATCACCCAAATTGTGCGCCTAGCAATGGGGCTGAACTACCCAATCGACGTTCTCGTTGAAGAAGTCGTGAAGAAGGAAAAGGAACTCACGGCAGAATAGCGCTAAAGGCTCAGGCCCTGAATCAGCCACCATTCCCAATTCCGTATCTGCCCGGCGTCGCGGCCACACTGTAATTTCCGATCCCTGCATTCAGCAGCATTCATTCCCACAATCTCATGATGAACGACAATGATCAGATCATTTCCCGCTACACGCGCGCTCAGGCCATCGAAGATGGTGTCCTGGTCGATGTAAGCCAACAAGCCAACGAGACTGGGCTACTGTTGCCTACGGTCATCACCGGCCACCTGCACAACGTGTTGGAAGACATCCCAAAGGAAAGTCACGGCCAGGACTATCTTGGCCGGCTTCACGATGTTCTCTGGATGGCATATCTCAAGCTGCGGGCGCTTAAGAGCAAAGGTCTCAAAGAGAGCGATTTCCCTGTGGAGTTCGAGGTCATTATCGACCGGCACACGCATTCCCTGTGGATCGATGCAGATGGTGACGGCTTCACGATCATGTATCCAGAGGACTATTGAGTTTGCGCGGCCATGATGCTCACATTACGAGGGCCTTTCGGCTCCAGTATCAGTCTTGATTTTCGCGCCCGGTTCGGTGAGAGCGTCGAACTGCAATGCTTTCAATTTGTCGTCCCTCCCATCGAGTTCCGTTTGGTTCGCGGTTCTAGGCCACTACAAGACTGGCAACAATCCAATACGGAAATATATGACCTACAACATGGCCCTGGGGTAAAGGAGTGGGCGCGCGATGGCCATTCGTTCGTTAACGATATTGATCACCGGCATGATGTCATGACCTGTGGATTGCTGTCGAGGGACCTGCTTATGGAAACCCGCGGACTGGGATTGGATTTCGTTTTGCTGGTCTGGCTACGCGAGAGCACACGGCGCAATCTTTGAACCCGGTGGCAAGAAGATGGCTACACATATTCCTTCAACTTCTCTGAGCCGTTCTGATGAAAATGTCCGGTTAGTAATTGAAGCCGAATGCAGTCGCTGTGGTCCGATTTCTATCAGCGAAAGCACCGGATTTGAGCCTATAGATGCGGCTTTAACGCATACTGCACAAACTGGGCACGTCGTCATTCTCAACGGAACAGTAGATCGCCTGGATCTCGAAGGGCCAGAAATTTTCCAGTAGTTCCTCAATTCCCCCTCATTTGACCACCGCAATCCGGTGCATCTGAGAGCGCCGTGTCTCTTCCTATGTCATTTCACCTGGACGCAGTACAGCACGTTAAGAGAATGCGGGGAGGATCGCAAGCGCATCTTCTCCGGGCCTCCGATGGAGGTTTTTACGTTACCAAATTCTCCAACAATCCCCAGCACGTTCGTGTCCTTGCGAACGAAATGCTGGGCTCGCGGTTAGGCCGATGGCTGGACCTGCCAGTGCCAGAAGTGGCTGTGATTTGCGTCTCGGATTGGCTGAACCAGAACACAACAGAACTGTGCTTCGACACCGCGGGCCTAAGGCATAAATGCAGTCCTGGCCGTCACCTCGGTTCGCGCTACCCGGTGGATCCCCTGGACGATTTGGTTTTCGACTACCTGCCGGAAAGCATGTTCACGAAAGTCAGAAACGTTGCTGACTTTGCGCGTGTCCTGGTGCTGGACAAGTGGACTGCGAATTCAGATGGGCGCCAGGCGATCTTTACGAAAAAAGCCAAGCAGCGCAGGTACACGGCCCACTTTATTGATCAGGGCTATTGTTTCAATGCCGGAGAGTGGAGCTTCCCGGATCTCGCACTGCATGGAGTGTATGCGCGCAACCACGTTTATTCGGGAGTGACCGGATGGGATTCCTTTGAACCGGCTCTCACCCGGGCCGAAGAGGCTGAGCCCATTGATATCTGGCGTTGTGCTGATGCGACTCTTCCCGAATGGTATGAGCATGATTCCGATGCTCTACAGCAGCTTGTAGAGACGCTGCATGGGAGAAGACTGAAAATCCGTGACCTGATCACCGCATTTAGGGACTCATCCCGCCAGCCATTCCCGAATTGGAAGGATTCCACGACGCAAGTCTTTGTGTCTACTGCTACCCAGGAGCAGTTGTCGTAATCCCGCTCAAGGCAAGAAGGATGAAGCGAAAAGATCTACGAAACGTGTAACGAGCCGCAGGCGCGTTATTCAGCTCTCAGAATCAGTCACATTTTCAATGGGAATATCGAATGCTTTTGCCACTCTGATTCTGAGTGCCAGCTCCAGCTCTTCATTGCTCCGAAACAAAGAACCAAGCTGTTTTATTTTCCTCTTAGTTCCATACCTGTCGAGCATTGCAGTCACAAGAGGGGAAGCAGGGTCATCTTTGTGGGTTAGCTTTCCAGTCGTCTCAACACGACCGAATGAGCGCAGAATGTTTCCCCAAGATGCTTCTGCATCATCGTGCAACTTTCCTTTATTCAGGAACAAACGACGCAAAGAGCCGTTGCCGTGTATTAGGTTCTGTGCTATGAGTCGGGAAAGCAACGCTGCTCCAGCCTGATGACTTCGTAAATCGAAGTCAGTGCAACTCGCTCCGTCTTTTTTGCAGATTTTCTCATGGTGGTCCACAAACTCGACGGTCTTACCCTCCGCCAGCCACAAGTCTCCATCAAACATGAACTCTCCGGTGAAATCACCATTGCAATACCAAGCGTCATTGTCTTCATCGTAATAGAGCGGTCCTTGGTCTTTTTCAGGTTTGTATCGGTCCAGATCAAGGGCTGGTTTTTCGTCAGTGATGAGGATTCGATATGCCACAGGTGAATATTTCCTCATAGCCTCAACCCAATAAAACTGCTTGCCCTGTACGAGTTCTTTCCAATCAAACTCAAATCTGATATTGCCGTAAAAGGACCCACTGAACCAGATGTTGGGTGACAGCCACGTGACCGAACTTCTAGTCTCCTTGAGCCTGCTCTCATCTGTTACTAACGTGGCACGAAGACGCCTATCCTCAAAAATGCGGTAGGCATCAGAGACATGAGCAATGTGATAAACACTCTTTAAGGGTCGGCAGTTGACGTTGAATCGATCAGGGTCAGAAGAAGGTTCTCCAACACAGTACTCTTCCCATTCGGGTCGTTTCTTCTTCGAGTCCGTCATGCTATTTGATAGTCCTCTTCCTCAGCTTCTTCGGTGACGAGTGATGTGCAAAGGTCGCGTTAGGCGGCAGAAACTCGCGCAACGGTGCTGGGGCCTTCTCACAGGCGTTGATTAAGTCTTTCTCGTAATAAACTCCGACATGTGGGTCGTTAGGCTGAATGCCACGTACGAGCCTCTTGAACTCCGGCCTTAGTGGATGTCGATCACTCAGAAGATTGTGACGAGTGGCGCGCATCATTTCCCAGGCGAATAAATCTGCTGCTTGAAATGCCACCACATCTTTATTCTTCACAAATGTTGGAGGCTCCAGACGGTCTCTGCCCATCGCATCAATGAAATCTCCCTTGTGTTTGCTGCCATCCTCGAAATATATGGAGAGCGTATCTGACGGAGACATCTTTTCAGTTCTCCAGATGTTCAAGCTCTTGGCCACACTTCTTCCAGCCATGGCGTATGGGGCTCCAAGGACCTCCTCCATCGCGTATTTCTCGTTGACCTCTTTGTATTCTTTCATCAAGACAATATGAGCAATCGGTCGAATCGTGTGACTCTCGATGATCTTGACCAGCCTGCGGAGAACAGCCTCCTTCTTGTGAAATGGTATGTCGTCAGAGTGCTGGAACTCTTTCATGTGGAAATGATTGAGGCCAGCGTGATCGAGAACTTGTTTCCACTCCCGCTCAAGCTCCTGCCACTGCTCACGGCTGGCAACGAAGCCGGCCACGACCACGGCTTCCTGATTGTCAGGATGGCCGCTGTCGTCAAAATACGCTGCGTAATCCGCCATAACTGCTCACGCTAATGCTGCGCTGGAAACTCATTGGGTATATTCCCATACAGATTTGCAGCTTCGTGCAATCGCATGATTGCCTCAGGATGATTTACCGCTTCAGGCTTGAGGATTGAAAGCAACTGCTTTCTTAAGTCCAGTTCGTCTGGTGCTCCGTAGTGATACGGATGATTTGTGAAGATCAGTTGTGCGTATGGATCAACTCCATTATGTTCCCTACGCACCCGGTCAAGAAGCGCATTCATTAACCGTGACGGTCTGAAGGGATTTATCGACTCTGGCACATACACTCGGTCTGCAGCTCGTGTCGGCAGATTAGTATCAATGAAGACGACCAGCGGGTGTGGTGGATTTTTCGCTAGTGCGTCATTCACTAGGTGACCAAAACGAAGGCTAAGCTTTTCATGCGGCTGTGGAGGACCAGGCATCGCAATAACACCTGCGCGATGCTTGCTCTTGGCCTCAACAGAAAGCTGCTGGCCGGTTGCCGTATGCCTAGCCGTGAACTCCGCATGACGGGTTGCACCGTCCTTCTGATTTTCATGCTCGATAGTAAATCCAGCGCGTAGACAAGTCGCTTCGGCGAAAAGTTCATGACGCGCGCCTTGGAACATGTCTCGATTCTTCAAACGCTGCAAGAGATGGTCATCAAGTCCTCCATTGTGGGCCACAGTGTACATGTCATATGCAAAATATAAATACGCTGCCATGAATCCATTCGGCGCAGCGATATACGTTCCATCGGCCTGTGGCTGCTGTGCATTCATGTAGTTGTACGCTCCAACCCTCCATTGCATAACAGGGTGCCGCTCGTTTTCTGGCTTTGCCACCTCTGCCTCAAACCATTCTTTACCGAAGGTCATTGGCACGTAATC
Organism: Terriglobia bacterium; assembly: GCA_020072585.1. GTDB lineage: Bacteria > Acidobacteriota > Terriglobia > Terriglobales > Acidobacteriaceae > Angelobacter. Next base: position 59,330 of record JAIQGL010000005.1, read on the forward strand.
ATTCAGGAAATCTGGGAAGAACTTCCAGTTCTTACCCCAATGCATCCGTCCACCGACAGCGACAAACCGATGGCCTTGAAACTCCATTGCAATCTGAGGCCGAATCTCGCCGAAACGCGCTAAACGCTCCTGCTCCTGCCGCTGGTGTTCAGAGAACCTTCGCATGGCTTCCAGCCTCACCTCTTCAGGTATGACCATTGGACGAGCTGGCTTTTCCGGCTTCTCCGCTTCTTCGTGATTGTCATTCATATAGCCACACTTCTTGTATTTTTTCCCGCTCCCGCACGGACACAGATCATTTCTTCCCAGCTTTTTCTTCCGTTCACTTTGGCGGGATGTCTTCCTCATATCGCGAGGGACCAATTTTTATTGGATGATCCAGAGTTCCCGAAGTTTCTGGCCTTGCAAAGTTGCTGGAAAAACGCAAAGGAGTTGTTTGTCCTGAAGAGATAATGACCCGCCTTGGGCAGCAAAGCCCCCTCGCAAGTGATTGATTCTACTGGCACATAGTTATCCTCTTGGTTCTAAGCGGTCTGAGAAACGACATACTGCCCATGTGGGCAAGGGCCGGAAGTCAAGAATGCCGTTACCCACAGAAAAAGAAATGCACCGCGTGAGGGTAGCGCCAACCACAGTCAGGTGAACCTTGAAACGTGACGATCTGTACATTGCTCTAAACGCCACAACTCACGCCCTCAGATTTACACAATCGGCTGCCAAACCTTTCGCGACCGATGTGGACGAACTCGAAATTGGGTCAAGAGTTGCGACCTCTATTGCCTTCATCAAAAACCGCCTATCCGATGCAAAAGAATCGCTTTCTGCTGCAGAAACCGAGATTACACGCCTCTTACATGAGGGTTGATCGAGTAACGAATTCTGCCACCGATATGGTAGGCGGCGCGATCAAACGATGACAATTAATCGTGTGCCGCGGGAAATTTACGTTGTTAATTGTGAGCAGCAGACTCAGTTTCAACAATAAACGCCGCTACCGGGGCAGATCGGTCGATTCCCGAGCTGCACATGATTAGCACAGGCTTGGGGAGCTTTCTGAAAGCGATCAACGCTTGCTTTCTGACCTTAGCAAGAGTCGCCAGCTTCTCTTGAGTCGGAGACTTTTTATAGTGAGGATCTTCGTAAGGACACGGTGCTACTTCAAATCCAGCATCCGAAAGATGGTCTAGTAGATTCTCATTCCTGAAACTCAATAGACGGTAACACGCGAGATCTGCATCGTGCATCAAGGATAGGATGCTCCGGATGTTCTCCACCTTCATGAATGTTATCCAGTCGTCGACGAGTGGCCGAGCCTCAGGGGGCAGTATCAACCTTCCAAGGGCATATCTGGGATGGCGGCGAAGCGGACGAACGGTGCAAGCGAACTCGTTCTGCTTGATCCAGCAAATCAGCTGAGATTCATCCCCGTTTTCCAGACGGCGGGCAAGTTCACGCATGTGATGCCTTATCGTTTCGCACGTCAAGGAAACGCGTTGCTCGAATGTGGCAACAGCCATAGGTCACATGATTGCATGTGGGCGCGTTTCGAGTACAAGAAAAAAACGCCTGCCTTGGGCCGCCTCTCCCAGATGTTTCTGCCGAGCCAAGGCGGGCGAGGGGGTTCGAAAACCGTGCCCCTGTGAACAACCAGGCTGCCTTCCGGACGGTAAGCTATTCGAAAAAAAGCCGCCAAGGCACACCTTGTTTTTGCCAAATTGTGTTTAAACCACAGCCGGGATTCGTCAAACGAAGACAGCTCTTATGAGAAACCAAGGCAAAATCAAACTCGGCTTTTATCCGCTACCCGTTCCTGAGGCCGTGCGGCTGAAGAATTTTCTCGGCTTTCCGGAGCGATTTTCAGCAGTTGACCCGTGCATTGGAGACGGAGTTGCCTTTTCCAAGCTGCTCGAAGGCGTGATGGCCCACCGCTATGGCATCGAGATTGACGCCCACCGTGCAGAGCAGGCAAAAGCTCTGGGGATTCAAACGCTTCAGGCAAACGCGCTTGACGTGCGCTGTCCCGCCGAAGGCATCTCACTGCTGTACCTGAACCCGCCTTACGACTTTGAGGCTGGCGCCAGTGGGAACCAGCGACTGGAGCGGGTCTTTCTGGAGCACACCTACCGATGGCTAAAGCCGGCGGGAGTGCTGGTTTTTGTGATTCCGCAACCGCAATTACAGCCGTGCGCCCGCTTATTGGCCGAACACTTTACCAATCTCCGCATTTATCGGCTTTCAGACTCCGCCTGCCTTCAGTACAAACAGATTGCAGTGCTGGCGGCACGGCGCAAACGCAATGAGCGCACAAGCGACTCCACGTTGCTGGAGTCAGCTCGTTATCTCGAAAGCTTATCTTCCAAAAGGGATCTTGCAGTACTCCCTGACGAGCCCGATAGCCGCTATGAGGTGCCAGGCTCTCAGGCAATCGTTCTGACCAACACGGGCATTCCCCTGGATGAGGTCGAAAACCTCCTGCCTACATCTGCTGCTTATCGCCAGGCAAGCCGCGCATTGCTACGCGAGCAAGCCAGCGTGCGTGGCAGGCCGCTCACGCCGCTTCATGGCGGCCATGTTGGTTTGCTGTGTACCGCTGGGATGCTCAATGGCGTCTTTGGAGATGGAGAAGACCGCCACATCGCCCACTGGCGCTCCGTCAAGTTTACCGACCACTGGGAGGAAGAGGAACCCGACGGCACGATTCTTATTCACGACCGCGAACGATTCTCGCACGAACTGACGCTTATCTTTTCCTGCGGTAAAACTCAGGTCCTCACTCACGAAAAGCAGAACCCGTCATGAAGAATGCTCACCTTCGTTTTGGCTGGCTTACCTACATGAAGATGACGGAAAAGACCACCACGCACTTCAAGGTGCGTCTGGACCGCTTCATTGGAGAAGTCCTGCCCGATCCGCCGCGCCAGGCCAAAGCCCATTTCCTTTCGGTTTTCGGCACGGACACACAGATCGCCGCGATCAGTGCAGCAGTCTCGCTCGGCGACAAATTCATGGTCGAAGGTCCTGATCTGGCTTCGATTCGGGTTGGTTTCGAAAAGAAGGCTGAGTCTTACAAGGGCGCACTTCAAGTGGCAGACAGACAGAAACCGATCCGGCACTTGATTGCGATTTCAGACGAATTGGCCACAAATTCCAGTGCCACTGCAGGTCGAACGCTGCTTGCAGGCAACAGCCCATCCTTTATATGGACGTCGCTGGCGCAATTGCATGGTCTCCCGGGCATTCCTGATTGGAGTGATTGGTTTGTGGAGCAGTTGGAAAATCACCAAGCCATCATTCCATTGCTGGGCCTGGGTTGTAGTCCCGTGCTGGTCAAGGGCGACAAACAGCAGTTCCTGTCCTGGCTGGCTCGAGGAGTGAAGAGCAGTGTACTGAACTTTCCGGAACAAACAGGACCGACACACTGGCCGCGCTTGCGTTTAGACCAGATCATGATTCAACCGACATCCTAACCTTCCGCACGAGCGGGTCGTCACCGCTCTTGAAGTTTTTCCTTCCATCTCCAAAGTCCCGAAACTCCTATGGATGAACTCTCAACCATATACGACTACATGCGTTCTTATGCTTCTCTGCTCGGGGAACGCATACTTCAGGAATACCCAGCGTTGCAGCAGTTCGATGACCCGGTCTCTCCCCGTCTACAACACCTGCTTCGCAGACCCAAGCCTGCGCAGAACGTGGCCATCATGGGTGTGGTCAAGCGATGGCAGCGCGCCAGGACTGCAATGTTCGTGGCCGAATGCGGCACTGGGAAAACCCTGATGTCGCTGGCTGCCGTTCATGTGCACAGCGCAGGACAGCCCTACACGGCTCTGGCAATGGTGCCTCCGCATCTGGTCGAGAAGTGGGCTCGTGAAGCATTCTTGACCATTCCTGGAATCCGAGTATTTCTCATCGACGATCTTCGGAACGGAGGCGATGAAAAGAGTCCGCACGGGATCAATGAAGTTCGTCTCAAAAGCGGTCGGATTGTCCGCGAGGGACTCCAGACCACTCTGAGCGACATGCGGTTAAAGAAGCAGTACGGAAGCTCTCGCAAACGCTGGGCTTCGATCTGTTCGCGACCGGCGCTGTTTATCGTAGGACGTGAACGCGCCAAGCTCGGTTATTTCTGGCGTCACGCGTATAACATTCCCCGCTCAGGTCCAAGCCTCGGTTGCGTGGTCAATTCCGATACCGGCAAACCCGTAATTATCGATAGCGGTCGTCTCACAGTGGCCGATTTTCGCAAGGTTAAGGTTGCCGAGATTATCGAGGCCCGCGATGAAAAGCCTTGTAAGCAGGCTTACAGCCCGATGTGGCAGGCTGATCCGGAGAAGATTCACCGCATGGCGCCGATTGAATTCATCGGGCGATACATGCCCGGCTGGTTCGATTATGCAATCTGCGATGAGATTCACCAGCTCGCCGGCGATACCGCCCAGGGCAATGCTCTGGGAACGCTTGCCTCCTGCACAGACAAGATCGTAGGACTTACCGGAACACTGCTCGGCGGCTACGCCGATGATCTGTTCAACACGCTCTTCCGCCTGGAGGCTGCCAAGATGAAGCAGCGCGGCTATGAGTTCGGCACCGCCGGCCGCACCGCGTTTGCCCAGGATTACGGCGTCCTTGAAACCATCACGAAGATTGAGCCGGCTGAGAACGCCTGCTCAAAGGCGAAGACGACCACTATGGTTCGGCGCAAGCCGGGAGCCTCACCCCTTCTGTTCGGTGAATTCCTGATGGACCTTTGCGCCTTCGTCTTCCTGGAAGACATATCCGGCGAGTTGCCGCCATACGAGGAGACCTGCCTCAGTCTGCCGATGGAGCCGCTGATGCAAGCCGCGTACCAAGAACTCGAAGACGCAATTCGGACCGCCCTGAAGGAGCACCGGGGCAATCGCTCCGTCCTGAGCATCATGCTTCATACCTTGCTCCTGTATCCCGATCATCCTTATGGGTTGGGCTCTCTTTACGGGACGGAATTCGATCCCGAGGTCCAGCGCAAGGTCAAGTTTTTGATCGCTCACCCGCGCGATCTTCCTCAGGACCGGCTCTACGCAAAAGAGAGGCGACTGGTCGAAGAGGTCAAGCGGGATCTGGCGGAAGGGCGTCGCTGCCAGGTCTTTGCCGTTTACACGCAAAAGCACGATGTCACAGCCAGGCTGAAACGAATTCTTGAGAACGAGGGCATTCGCACCGCTGTTCTGAAAGCGAATGTTGATACATCAAAACGCGAGGCCTGGTACACCAAGCAGGTAAAGGACGGAATCCAGGTGGTGATCGCCCATCCCAAACTGGTCGAAACCGGGCTTGACCTGCTCGACTTTCCGACCATCATTTTCTATGAGTCGGGATATTCCCTGCACACGCTTCGCCAGGCGAGCCGCAGATCGTGGAGGATTGGGCAGGCGCGAAATGTGCGTGTGAAATTCCTGTGCTACGAAGGCACCATGCAGGGATCTTGTCTGCGTCTGATGGGCAAGAAGCTGCTGGTCGCCCTAACCATGGAAGGCAAGTTCGCTGGAGAAGGTTTGCAGAGCATTGACGAAGATGATGACATGCTGTCGGCCATGGCACGCGAGTTGGTCGAAAAGAACGGAATTGGAGACACCGCCGATGCCGTTTGGCGCTCATTGAATGAAGAGCATCGAAAACTCTTTCCCGCAGTACAGCCTGGAGATTTAGAAAACGGTGAATCTTCTGTTGGCGTCGCCGCAGAAGACAAATCAGAAGCAACAGATCTGATCGAAGCTGCAATCAGCAGTGGCCCGGTGCTGGTGTTTGGGCAGAACTCAGACGCACTACGCTCTTCACGGCGCCGGCCGCGCAGCGCCATCCCGGAGCAGCCCTCGTTGTTTAACTGGAACTAGGCTGCAACGCTTCCTTTATCCCCACCCTGCCTTTGTTTCTAAGAAAGGAGAAAAACACCACATGAGTGGAACACTTGTAGCCAGCGGACTGTCCAAGATTGGGCGGCCTGAGCTGGCGCTAATTCCAGTTCCTGAAGCAACTTCAACCCACAAACCGGTGCCACATCACACAATCGTAGAGGCCCTGGTCGAAACCTTGAGTTTTCGTCACATTGGAGTCGTACAGGAGGAGTATGCTGTCTCCCCCGATGGCGCAAAGATGTTTGGCGTGCTCGATCTCGAAACCCAAATGGAGGGGTGCCGCTTTTCCGTCGGCATTCGTAACTCCCACGACAAGTCCATTCGTCTGGGACTCACCGCGGGCCTGCGCGTCTTCGTCTGCTCCAATATGGCGTTCAGCGGCGATTTCACGCCTGTCCTGGCCAAGCACACCAAGAGCTTCAACTTGATTGATACGCTCTCGGTCGGCGTGGACCGGATTCAGCGGAACTTCGAACCGCTGCAGCGCCAGGTTGAATTGTGGAGAAAGACCCAGATCACCGACGACACTGCGAAGCTGATCTTCTACACGGCGTTCGTCGATGGCAAGCTGGAAGCGCCCAGGAGCCTGCTGCCCGAAGTCCACCGGTTGTATTTCGAGCCGCAATATCCTGAGTTCTCTGCCAGGACCATGTGGAGCTTGTCGAACGCCTTTACCAGCGCCTTCAAGAAGCTTGAGCCTGTGCCGCAGTTCAAGGCAACGGCAAAGCTGGGAGGATTTCTCGCGCAATTGCCTAATTGACTTGTGATCTCCGCTTCAGGGCTATGGGAGCGGAGATCACGTCGCTATACGCTCCTGCTACGCGACCTAAGCACCTGGTTCGGGCCACGGGCGAGGTTCAAATCCTCTCTCCCCGACCAATTTTTTCAACAGGATACGAGCGATTTCTGATCTGTCGCCTACCACATTGTAGGTGATTTGCACCTGCGAGAACCCTTAGAAACCTACAAGCGCAGTTTTTAGTTGTTGCGGAAAGAGGAAGTTGTGCGCCGTCTTTTAACAATGCGAACTTGAAGTGTGAGCAACTCCGATGTTGAATTCCTCCCCCTTGGACATCCGCATTGAGCGGCCGCATGAAATACTCCGGGAAAACTCTGTTTGATTTGGTCGGAGGCATCTATGACGCGCCTCGCTTTCCAAATTGGCACATCATGTTCCAAATTGGCACCCCTTATCAATACTTCAGCACGAGCCTTGACAAGGCAGTGCCTCAGGCCTTCAAATACGCTGACCCTTTAAATCGGATCGCTTATCCAAGGAAGCGCTGTGAGCGGAGCTAGCTCCACTTGCGCCTAGGCACAAGGTTGTCCTTCCCAAAGGGAAACTGTCGTTCCTCGCGTTTATTCCTTTGGGTGTGCTTTAACAACCTGAAGCGAGAGACTTATGACTGTCAGCGATTATCTCTCGATTCTCAGTTGTAGAGGTCGCGCTCCTGTTGGATTGAACGCACACGCGTAGAGTCGCGTAAAAAATTTGGGGGAGACAGGTACTCCTTGAAGGGGACTTAAATGCGCTTCGGACGTTTGCTCTTTTTCCTGGTAATCGCTATTAGCTCATCAGCTTTATCGCAAGAAGCCCGTGTCGTGTCCGTGTCGCCTGATACAGCGGGGCTGAACGGAACTATAAACGTAGTGGTCGAAAATCTTGACGCATTTTTGAAACCGGACTCCGGTAAGGCGCCCGCTGTTGTGCCGTTTTTGGATGGCTATCCACTCAAGGGCTCCCGTTTAGAGTACGTCGACCGGAAGACCGGTATGCTCAGATTCTCCTTGATCAGGAATCCAAGTGACGCGAATTCCAGAGAATCGTGGAATCACGTACTGGGTGGCATCGGCCCCTCAGTGCGCCATTATGCATTGTCGGTCGGAAAAGACGGGGATGCCCCACTGCCATCAAGAGATCCGAGTAACCCCCTGACCTTTAACCTGATCGTGTTCCCTCGCCTCTGGAGCGTCATTGCATTTGTGGTGCTAGTCGTGTTGCTCGTGACATTCATTGCTCTTGCCGTCAAGACCGACATGCTTAAGGATCCTCCGGTTCCAGACCATGCGCGATCATACAGCCTCGGAAGATGCCAGATGGCGTGGTGGTTCTTTATCGTAATCGCATCGTTCACGTGCATTTGGCTGGTCACGGGAGATCTTGTCGTACCTCCCTCATCTTTAATCCTGCTCGGAATCAGCAGCGCAACGGCCTTGAGCGCGGTGATTGTGAATCCGAAGCCGGACAAAGAGAATGCATCCGGTTTCCTCACTTCACTCCTCGAAGACGGGAACGGGATCTCATTCCACAGGTTCCAAATGTTTGGGTGGACCCTGATCATCGGTATTATTTTTATCAGCAAGGTTGTCAGCGAACTCGCGCAGCCCACCCTTGATGCAACGTTGCTGACCTTAATGGGGATTAGCTCAGGAACTTACATAGGGTTTAAGTTCCCGGAGAAGACATCTGAGGCGCTTTAAGCAATGACGATTCGAAAGATGTGTGTGAAAGCGGCAATAGTTGTAATCGCCACGTTTCCGATTGGCGGATGTTACCACCGCATTGTAATGAAAGACCTGTATGAGGCGACGCCGTCCGTGGTACCCAACTTTCGCCAGCCCTCCTCATATCCCTACGACCGAGTTGGAAGTGCCAATCCGAACTACCTGTTAACCGCTGCGGATCAGGTGGAATTCCGGTGGAGGTCTGACGGGGGGCGACAGGGACACCCTTTGATGGTAAAGACGCAATGTGGCGACGCCGACTGCAAGGCCTGCCCTGCGTCAGGTGTTCCGGCAAATATCGAAGTGATTGCCGGTCTGGCTCCGCGATTGCCCCTTGCGGTTCTTGGGCGAGTAACTCAAATAGAGCTTTCTGATCCGATCTCAGGCTTTTCGACCACAGTGAACCTCTGTGACCGCGGTAAGTTCATCCTGGATCCTGATGAAGACGGGGCGCTAGCGCAACGAAAGAAGTGGGATGATGTTTTGAGAGCATTCGATAAAGCACCAGTTGAGGTATTTCTGGTGGCAAGCCCCGCGAGGCGGGCTCTGCCGGGAGACTTGATTAGGACAACGATCGAATGGCAGTTTATTGCCGGTGACACTACGGACACATATTCTATTGGACAACTCCAGTCTCGTGTCGACGAGTACGGCAACGCTCTTTTGCCTGGTCTGTCATCGCCATCTCTTGCAGATTTGCACTGGAACGGTCCGCTGCAAAAATCCGGGTTGTTGAGAGAATGGGTATCGGACATAGACGGATCGGCGTTCCACATTCGAATGTGGCGCGCCGAAAAAGCCTTCGGTCAACAACTGTCAATTCAGCGGATCGCAGCGTGTCTTTCTGCCATTTGGAATAACGCGGATGGAACCCCTGATTCTCTAAACCACGAGATGGGACGATGCACTGAAACTGGCGTTGAAGCCTCTTACTATCAGGACTACAAAAACCTAGGACAAAGTAATCATCGCGTTCGTTACCAACTCGAGGTTGAGCAGTCCTGGAACCTAGTCTGCGATGGCCGTGTTTATCAGCGAACGTTCAAACCTGGAGAAACGATCGACGAAGGCGTCCAAAGTGCTCTCCGGGACATTTTTGCAAAAGAGTTTCATCAGAAACACTCGCGTCACGATCAAGTGTTCGTAGTCGTGATACCTCGACAGGAACTCGGTCAAGCAGATTCCAAGCCATTTTGGGGAAGGCTGGATGTTGCTCCGGCCACACCTCTCGGCTCAATTTTCATTGCTCCTGGTGACGTGATCCAAATCACAAGCCACAGACCCAGACCCTGGAGATAGCGCTCCGGGGGGAACTATTAGAGGGATTTATGGCAGCTCCGCTTCGAATCAGGCTCAGGCAACTCGAAAGCGCGACTTATCTTGAAAGCGCTGGTGGAACCGTGGTTACGTCAGGCGGCCAATCCAGATTGGACGGCGCCTTTGCGATCGTCGTCGCGGGCCAGCAATCCGATGCAGTTGAATTCAGCGCTGCAACCCGACTCGCAACGGTCGTTGCTAGTGGAAGCGATTGGATCTTGCAAAGTCTGGTAAGAACTGTTTTCGCATACAGTACTCCTCTGAAGCTGGCCGACGGGGCAGGGCCTTGGCTGAGTTGTACGGTCTGTTCTTTAACACAGCCTGATGCAGCCGATGCTATGGCAATGGTTTCGCTGGAGGATGTTAGAGCTTCGCTTACCGCCGCCGGACCTGATCCAGGAGCAAAAGGCCTTAGTTATCCAACGCAGGCTGGAAATCAGACTGGAGCGCTAACGCCGGTCGCACACCCGCAGCACCCCAGTTTTTTCGGTTTCTTTCTCATCCCGTTTGAAAGCGGCTATGTGGTTCAGTTAGGCATGTTGCAGCAAGGCGTCAGCATCAATCACGCCGTTGCCACCGACATACTGGTTCAGAGCGACTCCAATCTCCTTTTCCCGATCTCCAATTCCATAGGCATGCAGACACGTCTTCTATTTGACAGCACGAATGCTGCGGTTGGCGCTGTTGTGCGAACGGCACAGGATAGCGGACTGTTGATGACGATGGGGCCGAGCGCCGGCAGTTGGTCTAGGATCCGCCTGCCCACGGACCGGATTGAAGTAAAGGGAGGGTGGCTTCGCGTAACCCAATTTCGGCCGAAAGATGCTTGGCTCGGCCACGTCACCGACGCTAGTGCACCTTTTGACGACGCGACGGCGCTGTTCACTTCCACGAACCGCCTCGGATATGAGCTGGAATTACTTACTGCACAGCCCAGCGTCCGTTTCGTTTACAACGATGCTTCACTTGGAGATGCTTCTCCAGTTGTGGGCAGCGACAGATTCTACGGGTTGAAGATTGCTGGACTTGGAAGCCGTACTGGTATTCGTCCGACGCTCGATGCAACTCAGCTTCGGTTCGAACTGACTAAAGGAGCTAACCCGCAGTTTCACTTGAAAGCGGGTCTGGGCGATGGTTCTCTCTTGGTACCAAAACCCAACGCTAAATCGGGCGGGTCGAGGATGCTCGACGTGCCAGTTTCCGGCGAACTTGCTCTCCGAGTTACCGCCGCCGCCATTCCGACTTCAACCGCGATGCAGTTGGACACAGAATCAGGGAAGTTCACTTTAAACTCGCCGGTACTTCTTTCAGCTCCGGTAGGTATTACTGCCCAAATCCCGAGCGCGACCACCGATAGCGGGTATGCTCGTTGGGCGCTTAAACCGGACACGCCGGAGGTGATATTTGGGGTCGGCGCTGGACGTCTCGTACCAGATCTTGGTCAACAATGGCTGAATCACTTCCACACCGCGGATCCTTCCGCGAGATACAGCCTCATTGAACATCCGGGTACGCAACTAACGATCGATGGCGCTTCACTTGAGGGGGGTTTGGCCCGGTTTGCTGGAATCACAAAGACAAAAACTGAAATAACCACGAAACAGGCGGGCGGGAAAGAAATCGTCGCCTACTCTGCCTTTTTTACTGTGCTTTCCTGGGCAGCAGCTAAATGCGTCAGCCAAGGGACAGCACGATGCCTGGACGAGAAGCAATTCAAGGTTGCATTTCCGAGTTTGGATGATTCTACCCTGCAACAGTTCATCAAGCGAAATGGCCTCCAGGACCTTCAGGTCGTTTACTACTCGGCTCTGGCTGGGGCGCACGCGCAAATCAAGGAATTCGTTGACGGGAATATGGGCACCCCCCTGCCCGACAAGTACCAGTGGCCTTTCACTGCTGGCTTATCGGTGCTCCTGTACGATCAGGTGGATTCACCTAAGCTCTACTGCGACGAAATTGCTGCTGCGCGGAAGCATACCAAGTCTTGCCTTGCTTTCGATTTCAGTTCGCAGGCGGCGCTGAACCCTGCGGATCTTGGATACGCAGCAGATGAATGGAAGGCACTGATCGATGCTTCCCCGATGCTCTGGCCCAGAGGATCAGGCCGGGGCGGAGCCCGACTGGACCCAACCGAAAAAATATGGCGGGGTATATTCGTACGCGACATGCCGCTGTTCCTGCCGATTCCACCCGTGGTTGGCAGCGATTTCCCATTTCTTAAGAATCTGATCGATGGAATCAATCAGAAGCTCGTGCTCGACTATGGGTGGCGCGATGAAAGCGGAACAAGCTGGTTTGGCGGGCTTGAGCAGTCCTTTGATGACGGTCGGTTCACTCCCGACGCCTGGAAAAATACCTTGGAGATGTCGATCCTTTCGGTTTCTCTAAAAGGTGCGGCGGGATCGATCGTCACCGCGCAGGCGACCTGCGCACTTCGATTAAATCGTCTCATTAACAAAGCTACTGGTAAGCCTCTCGAATTCGAGGGTACTTTCGGTCTTGACCTGATTTCAGGCGGTAACCCAATAACTAGAATCGACCTCACCCAAGACGGCCAACCCATCGCAACCGACAGCCTTCCGGGATTCGCCGCGGTCGCACTCAAACGCATTGCCACCGATTTCAAGACGGCACAGTTTGAACTCCTTCTGACGGCAACGCCAGAATTGGCAAGCGCTCTGCCGTTTCTTTCGTCTCAGACACCGCAACTGGCAATCCTGGCCTTCAATCTCCAAGGGTCGCCATCTCTGACCCTCTCGCTTGCTCTCGCGAAAGAGGTGGAGACGAACCTTTTCGGTAGGTGGCCACTTACTATTCAGGCGATAAGTGTTCAATTCGGCGCGAACCCTGACGACAGCAATGTTGAATTGCGGATTCGCGGGCGGTTGCATCTCGGCATGGCGGAGTTTGCCAGCGTTGGAGCCACAGTGGTGGTTAAACGCACGGCCGCAGGAACCAAGTTCGGAATCGAACTTGATTCGATCTCGGGGTCGCTCACTGTTGGCGACGTCCACATAAGCGGAAGCTTTGAGTGGAAGGACAAGAATAATAATAGTGGACTGGTTGATCTGACCGGCGCAGCCTCGGCCGGGCAGGTCCGGGAACTTTGGGGAAGCATTGTGGTAGAAGACCCCGGGGTGATCGGAAAGAACCTGTTGGCTGTGCGCGTCGGAAATCAAGGAGAGGTCTCGTTTTGGATTGGAACGATTACAACCTCCACCGATATTCCACTCGGGATCGGACGACTGAAGAATCCTGCACTCCTGCTAGCGCACAACGCCGACTTTGGTGGCAACTTGTCGAAAGTAATCACGGATCCGACAGGTTCTCTCTTGCAGGTGCTGAGGCCCGATTTTAGTAACGAACCTGCAATCACCGATTGGTTGTCAAAATGGGGACCGTCGTCGACGATTGGCAACATCATAGCTGGTTCCGGATATGTGCAACTGCAATCCGGGATCGCGGATGCGCCTGTGAAGGACGGCAAGATTGATCCTACCCAGCTATCGTCTCTGCTCTTCACAGATCGAGGCCTCTTCCGTGTTGATGGCGTGCTGGCAATGCTTGGCACTGCCACAATGCGGTTTGGACTTGCGATCGACTACAAGAACTTCACCATCACCGCTGGACTACAAGCGCCATCATTCAAACTTCCCACACCGGAAGATCCGCAATACGAGATTTCTGCAGGGTACATCACCATCGGTCTGAGCTTCGCTGGTCACGGCCCGTATCTGAGAATTGGGATTGGATGGCCAGAAAGGATTGGGGGGACGGAATTCGAACGAGATTGGAGCAAAGCGACAAAGGTCTATGTCAGCAGCATGTGGCCAATCAATACTTTCTGGGGCGGCTATCTTGCAGAGTTGCGGACAGACAAGGTCGTCTTCGGTTTTGCTATCCGAGCGGGGTGGACAAAGAACTATAGCGTCGGCGGGGGCATCGCCAAAGGCTCTGCTGAACTCGGCATCACTCTAGGCGGAGTATTTCAATTCGGCGTGATATGGGATGGAGCTCACGGTCGACCGCAGGCTCTTGAGTTGCTGCCCGCTCGTTCCCTTATGCTGTCTCCCCCTAGTTATCTTCTCGCCGACTCCGTGACGCCGCATTACGACATAGCAGCGCACGTTGCGACCATCGCGGCTGCGCTCGGATCCTTTGATGCTTCGCTTGCTCGATTGGCCGGGGTTGACATTGCGATGTCGGCCGAAATCTTTGGCGACATCTGGGGAAAGGCTTCCGTCGAGTTCCTTGGTGTCACGCTGCTGGCTGTGTCGGTTCGAGCTTACGCTCGCTTCCGGGTTTGTGGAACGCTTACGAAGGGAATCACACAGGCCAAGGCGGAAGTCGGCTTCGAGGTAAGTGTGACAATACTCTGTATAACCTATCACGCTACGGCACAGGTCGACGTAACGTTGATCGATGGGGACTGTCCACTCATTAATGCTGCCAATAGTTTCGTAGTGCCAGGCCAATTCCTAACCGCAGCACCGATTCCCGCTTCAGCAATGGCAGTAGTGTAACGAAAGGGATACCAAATGCCGGATCCGAGTACTCAAATCAATGTGGTTGCTGCGGTAAAACGTATTGCGCCTAGCCAGTATGCCTGCGTTGTTCGCTGGGTGTTGGGCACAGGCGACGATCTACCTACGACGGACGATCTGTTCGACATTTCCCTCCAATTAACGGAAAAGGACGGAACCCCCCAGGGACAAGTGGCCAGTATCTCGGTAAAGCCGCGACTGTTTGCCATGCTGGATGCTCCGCGCGAAGCCCGGTCGGTGAACTATCCCGGCGGGGACGCAAAGACTTGGTTAGTCGCCGTAAAACCAGCAAGGCCGGTAAATTGCAAAGATTCAGATTCAGGCAATCTCAGCGGAAAAGCTTTTGGGGTCTGTCATCTATTAGCAGAAACCGAACCCAGCAGAGTCCAGTGGCGCGCCTCAAGCATCCTTTATCACTCTCTCAAAGCAGGAGCTGGGTCTTTTGATCTGGCAGCCGCCTCATCGTTAGTGGACGTCGAAGTCTCTGCGCGATCCTTCGCAGCGGCTTTGCTGAGATCAGGAATACGCCCTCTGCACTTAAAGAACCGATTGTTTGAGTTCCGTGAAGCGCTTGCGCACCATGCGACGAAGCTGATCGCCGGAGAGTCTACTCTGACGCCGCAACTTTTCCATTTACCCAGTGGCTCGCCGTCTGCCCAGTTCGTACACGCGGCCATGATCGCGCATGCACTGACACAGCCAAATGTTCTCATCGATCTGGACAAGGTTGTAAGCGGTGCCCAGCAAACGCGCCAGCATCTTCGGTTGCGAGCGTTGCATGGGGGTGACATCGTGGATTACTGGGCGGACCCGGACGGGAGCACCGGGGGGATCAACGAGCAAGACCGTGGCAAACGGTATCCCGCGTCCGAACTGATAGGCTGCGGTTGTACGATCCCTGTTTCCGAGAGTGACCTCGCGCAATGGGTCAGTCAAAAGCTGACACTGACGATTAAAGTCACCCAACAACTGCGAGAACCCGCGAAAACGACCGACGCTCCGCTGGGCTCGGCTAAACCGGGCAATGCGTCTGGAATACGTAGCCATTTCTCCGATGGAACTACTTCCTTGACTTACGACATGCTCAAGCGGGCTCAGTTGCAGGGTTCATCCACGCCGCCTCCGCCGCCGAAGGCAGCCAATGTGAACTACGCGATGATGCACAGCAATGCTGCTTCGAAAATGTCATTCACGACGAGTCGGGGACCCACCCTGAGCTACGCTACGGGCGACGGCAAGATCGAGATCCAAATTACGGAACCAGAGCAGGTGGACGGCCTGAAGAGCGTGGCTGCCTACAATGTGTACGGAATGTGGGAGGGCCTACCGGAAACGAAGCCGTTCTTCGATGACGAGACCTTGAATCCTAGTCTCGATCAACTGAAGCGATGGCTTCTTACTCGAAGATATTCCTACGAACACGATCTCAAGGAAGCTTTTCCGGACATGGGCGGATCACGCCACCCTCAATTGGTAGAAATACTCGCTAGCCCACCGTGGCAGCCGGTGTTAACACGGCCCGAGAGAATTGCAGATCGTACCGAGGGAGGAAACGAGACCTTACCGAATCTGGGACCAGATGGCGCAGCCGTCTTCGCATTCGACCTGCGATCCGGAATGGCCAATGAACTTGCTCCCGGCGGTGCCTATCTGGGATGGGATCCTGCGGCCTCGGTGGATACGACATGGACTCCCGAAAGGCTTCGTAACGGAACGCCAACAGGAACGCCGCGTCCTCAGCGCTATCGTTTCTGGGTTACATCGGTAGATCCGTTCGAACAGGAGAGTGCTCCAGTTCCGGTACTGACAAATGACCTTGACGCGGGTGAACAGAGCCCCGGCTATTTCTTTTTTCCGAGACGCCGGGCGCCGCTGCTCGGCCCTCCCGGCGCAAGCAATACGAATGACATGTCCCTGAAGTACGATGACGCCTCTAAGAAACTGATTGTGACATTTGAAACGCCATGGGAGAATCAGGTGGCCGGACGGCTAGACCCGACCGCGGGCGCGACAGAGCGTGTAAACAAGAAGTCGTTGGATGGCATTGTCATAATCTGGCGCCGTCGCCTCACGTCAAAAATTTCATCTGCGAACCTACTGCAACTGTCTAAAGCGCAGGATGGAATCCCTGATCTGCCCCAATGGTCAGATGTAAACGCGCAACTTGTAAGCGAAGCCTGGGAGTTGTTTGCGACTCTATCCGTTGCTCCTCCCGCGGTTGGCGAGAGTTGGCAAACCACGCCCAGCGCTCTCGGGCCACGGGAGACTGGGTGGGAATATAAAGCGGGAATTGGTTTCAGGATCAATTCCGATGCACAGAGCTTTTGGGCTCCAACCATACTGACTACAGGTCCGAGCGCCGGCCGGACCGCTGTGCTGAACGTTGCATTGCCGCCGGCCAGCGCAACGGCGATCGTTTCCGGCGGAGGAGTGACGGCAATCGTGGTCAATGACGGCGGGAGCGGATATAAGGCGCCCCCTCCTGTAACGCTCAGTGGCGGCGGCGGAACCGGAGCGACCGCTGCTGCGATTATCTCCAGTGGCAAGGTAACTGCAATCAATGTCGTCGCCGCTGGAAGCGGATATGCAACTGCACCCTCCGTCACCGTCGCAGGCGTGTTTGGCCAGAAGCCGGTAATGGTAAACGAAACACCAGGAGCAAGTGATGTATCGCTAACTAATTCCGTCGCGCTGCCGAATCAATCCCCAGCGCGCGCTCCGAAATTGCTCGATGCCGACACTCGTACGTGGCTTGCGGCGCCCATCTTAGCTCCACCTGGTATCCGGCGCGATCTTGTTCTGCTCCGATTATTGACACAGGGATTCCAAAGGAATGGTACGCACTTGGACCCTCAAGATTGGCGCAACACCGGAGTCGCCATGAGTCTCGGCCAAGCCGCAATGTGCGACACAGCTATAGCTAGAACTGCCATCAATGGCAATTCGCTGCCAGCCGATGACCCACTACTGAGTACTGTTCGTCGGGTATTTGCAACGAGCCTCAGCACGTCGGCGGATCCTGTGCTGCGGCAGCATATGACGCTCGGCTTCCGCGGGTATTTGGATTTGCACTGGTCGTACATTCCGCTCCAGAGCCAGCCTCAGGATGACGCCGCGGAGGCTGTACGCTTTCGAGTATTGAGCATGAGAGTACCGCAAGATCAGCAGTTAGCTCAGAACTTTGCGACCGTGGTCGCAACCGGCAGCTTGGATGTGTCTGGTGAATATCAGATCGAGATCACGAAGGGCGATCCCGATGGATGGAGGAGTATCGCCAGTTACGAGCCTAGCTCCAGTAACTTGGCGCAGCCCGCGCTGGTCTCAATTACGAACGACAGCACTGGCCAGGTGATTTGTGGGACGCTAATCTCGGCAACTGAAATCTCCCATGTTAAGAAGGTCCGGATTCGCCTTCGCACGCTTGATGAATCCACGACCCTCCCGGCTATCGCCACCCTGCGGTTCTTTGTGGCCCAAACGCTGGCGGAATTCCCGGTGTTGGATTTTTCACAGCCGACTCAGTACCGCGCGCTTCTGCCGGTCGGCGGAGGCGAAGATGAGATTTTCGGCTGGTGGGTCACTGGTATATCTGCCCAAGGCAATCCCTCTCCGCGCGACCAAATCGCCTTCATCAGTGTGGATTTTCCAACGACTATCGAGCCGCCGGTACCCAATGCTTTCCATGTTGGAGTGCCGACGGACTTCACACAGCACGTGCTTGACCCAACCAATGCTGCGTTCCGAAAGTGGTTGCCAACAGACCTCCAGTCGCTCGAGGCAGCAGAGTTTTCACCCCGTTTGGTATTGACCTGGCAATCGTATCGCGCCAAGGATATTTTCCTCACCATCGAACGGGATCAACGCGTCGTTGCACATGGAAGTTCGGCGTTACGGGCGCTTGCTGCGCCGACGCCTTGGCAGGCAATCAAAGATCTTGAAGCGGCAGCGGATGACAAGGACCTGGACGCTTTCGATCTTGACGCAATTTCGTCCAATTGGCTTCTGGGCCAGACGGTAGACATCGAAAGCACTTCTTCGGCTTACGAACTGATTGGTCCCGATCGCCCGATCTCGGGCAAAGATGGCCTCAAGCAAATGCCCACGGAAGAGATTGGTCCGGGAGGCGGTCATGTGATGCGGCCAGGATTCATTGACTACTACGGCCAGAACGGCGACTTGGCACAACTGATGGATGGGAACTCGGAATTCCGCTATCGCCTTCGAGCGTTTATTGATCTAGGGACCGGCCTTCCGGACAAATGGCGGTACTTGAGGTCTATGCCGACGGACTGGTCGTCTTTCATGATTCCCGAAACTCCATCTCTGTGTGTCAAGCCGGGCACCCTGCAAGTAGTCCAGAAGAAAGATGCCTTCGTGCCCACAGTGCGCCTTCATTTTCGGCCAGGGCAACCACCGCCCGAAGGGTGCAATGATAGCAAGGGGCCGCTTAAGCTAACATTTTCTTTGATGAATCGGAACGCCGGTTCAGTCGAACATCGCTGGGAGTACAGAGTTGTTGCTCGAAGACGACTGGATGTTCCGATACCGACGACTGGTGGGAGTACGGATGCCGTCTGGATTGACGTCGGCAAACCATTGCGGCTTACTACTGATCCGTTGGACATCGTCGATGATGAACTGGATCGAGCGTGGCCCGATCATCAGCCGGTGCATCACTATCGGCTAATGGTGCAACAGTTCATGATCACCACCGCAAATGGCGTTCCCGGCGAAAAATTAATTCGAGGCTTTGACCTTGCACACCCAAATGTTGGAAACTGCGAGTTCGACTTAACGGTCGTTCTCCCGGTGAATCCGACAGACGAGGTTGAACTAGTGCAGGAAGTGTATGTTGCCTGATCATCAAACGAACGAACTCCCCGCGGCTGTGGATGATGCTGTGCTTCTGAAGCGGATTTGCGAATTCGTGGCCGACGCGGCAGACTGCTCGCCGGAGCAGGTCGGCGCTGACGATGACATCTATCAGGCGCTGCATGTGGATTCTCTGGGCGCGATGGCAATCTTCATCGACATTTCCTATGAGTTCCGCGTGCCCGAACCGGATAGCGACACTGAATTCGCTGCCCTCAATACGCCAACGAAATTGCTGGCCTACGTGCGTGCTCGTTCGTCATTCACGCCAGAACCTACCTTGCAAACAATCGCACAGCGGATTCCGACCGACCTGTCCGCACTGTCACCGTACGGAGACGCATTCCGCTTCATAGAATCTGTGCTGTTGTACGACTCCAATCGTGTTGTCACAGAGATGACATGGCGCCTCGAGAATCCTCTCATCATGGCCCATTTCCGTGCTGGACCTCATGTGGTCCCTGGGACGCTGCTGAGCGAGCAAGTAGCCCAATCCGCCTTACTGTTAGCAAGACTTGAGGGGATTCTGGCGCCCGGCGAGCACCTGATGCTGACGCAATTGCGTTCGGAATTTCGGGCTCCGGCTGAAGCCCCAGTTGCTACCCAGGCGGAGGTGCGCTTCCGCGCAACTGTCCGCGGTCACTTTGGATTCGGTGGCTTCTGCAGAATCGGCGAAACAGAAGTTGCACGTGTGAAAGGCATCGCGTCGCGAGCACTTGGGTATGAATGAGGCGGAACGAATGCGACCGGCTGTCGCAGCGCTTGGAGCTGTAACTAGCTTAGGGAAGGACTGGCCAACAACTTGGCAAGCTTTGCTTCGAGGGGCGCGCTCAAGTGTCCTATTCGCTGACTTTGACACGCCGCGGTCGCTCCATGTACCCGATGAAGTGCCCGTTTCAGCAATTCCAGAGCTTGAACGCTCCCTGACAAGCGATGGATGCGGAGCGGCGGGCCGTCTGGTGAGATCGGTTCTCGAGCAAATTACTCTCCCCGGACTTGGGGTCATTCGCTTGTATGGCGCCAGCAATCATTCTGAAACGGACATTCTTCTTTGTCTGAGTCAAAACGAGGCCGCACCGTCATCCTTATGGCGAGCTCTTCTCATCGATGCCATGCCCGACTCGCTTTCGTGGAATTTGGGAACATGGGTCTATTCGGCTTGTACCTCGTCCTCACACGCTCTTGCTGCGGCGCTGCTCGACTTTGCTGACGGCGAATCCCAAGATGCGATTGTGGTGTCAGCGGACGCTCTAAGTTCGATCGCGGTTGCGGGGTTCTGGCGTGCTCAGGCGACCACGCACAAAACTTGTACTCCATTCCAAGAGCAACGCGACGGCATTCTCATTGGTGAGGGCGCTGCTGGCCTTAGGTTGAGACCACCGTCTCGAACTAGTGATGGTCAGATTCACCTGCTTGGCATTGGCATGAGCTGTGACGCAGGGCATCCCACTGATCCGGACCCAACTGGGACGTGGTTGGAGCAAGCGATTTACGATGCGATAAATTGGGCTGGCTTTAGTCCGCAAGACCTGCGCGGTATCGTCAGTCACGGAACAGGGACGAAGAAGAACGATGCTATTGAGGCAAGTGTTTATCACCGCATTTGGCCGAATGCCGAGGTTCCGATCACCAGCATAAAAGGTGCCATAGGTCACACCATGGGTGCCGCAGGTCTCTGCAACGTACTTGTCGCAGTTGAAGCATCACGAACGGGGTTGTTACCCCCAACCGTGAGCAATGGGTCCAACTCGATCGAAGGAATTGATCTCGTCAGAGACTCTGCCAGGCAAATTGAAGTGGGTGCTCCAGTTTTAGCTGTTGCCAGTGGATTTGGGGGGAACAATTTTGCTTGTATCGTTGGATGAGGAACCAAGATGCCCATACCACTTCGCGTGTCCGTCACAAACGGTCTTCCCCGGCGAGACTCGTCAGATACCTTTCGAGTAGTGGATCCGCTGGATGATCCAGTTATGGAAGACAACGCAAGTATTCGTCATGCGCGGTATTACGGCCGCGCTGCATGTCTGGCTTCTTCTGTGGCAAGACAATGGTCTCAGCGAAAATCAACACGCCCTGGACGGTTGGGCCTTATTTGCAATGGTGGGCCGTGGAGTCTGCAGGCTTCTTGGGATTTTGTTGCACGTGCGCGAGAGGTCGGGGCGCGCTATGTAAACCCTCTTCAGTTTCCCCCAACTCTGATCAGTGCAACTGGAACGGCCGCTGCAACCGCTGCCGATGCTCATGCTTTCGCGTATGTAGTTGGTTGGGATCGATTTGCTTTCTTCGACGTGCTGCATCGCGCAGGGCAAGCCGTCCGCCATCATCTGGCTGACGAGGTCCTCTCAATAGCAATATCGACGAGCAATCCAGCAATCTCCTTAGCTGCAAAACGAGCCGGTTTGCCCGAGCCTGTAAACGTAGCACTCGGTTTTGCACTTAGCGAAGCCTCGGAGAACGCCGATTTCTGGCTGCTCGATATCGGATACGATGAATCAGTTCTAGCTAAATACCCTTTAGCACAGCGCTATGATGCCTATTATGCCAACGGGTCTCTTTCGTTCACGATCCCAGTTCCGCTGGTAGGTGGAGAAGCATACGGCGCAACTGCGGCCGTCCTTATAATGAGCGCAATGACCTGCCACAAGGCATTGCAAACTCCCAAGAACCGGGACTTTGCTCTAACATTTCGCGAAGAGAAACACTTCGCATTCGCAGTTTTCAGGTTGGGTTGAAATTAATGCAGAGATCTCAAGCACCAGGATGACAGCCATAGGCGCAAGCGATAGCTCTCGGTCCCAGTCACATAGGCGCAGCCGAAATAGAGTGGATCGAGAATCGGTAATCCGATTCCGAATTGGCCAATAGAAACATGCGTCTCCGCCCAGGCTTTAGTTTTTGGAGCAACTTCATCGTAGATGTAAACTTCTCAGCGGAAATACTAGGTGCCGAGGATCCTCACGGCGGAATTGCAGAGTTCTATTACCTGAAGGCAAAGATCGACTACTCAAAGCTCCAACATTCGGACATTTGGAGACCCTGTCTCAGGTGTGTTCACGCCAGTGCTTGCCAAGCACACCAAAAGCTTCAATCTGATTGATACGCTCTCGGTTGGCGTGGACAGAATTCAGAGGAACTTCGAGCCGCTGCAGCGCCAGGTTGAATTGTGGAGGAAGACACAGATCACCGACGATACGGCGAAGCTGATCTTCTACTCCGCGTTCATTGACGGCAAGCTGGAAGCGCCCAGGAGCCTGCTCCCTGAAGTCCACCGGCTGTACTTCGAACCGCAGTACCCGGAATTCGCAGCCAGGACGATGTGGAGCCTCTCGAACGCATTTACCAGCGCCTTCAAGAAACTCGACCCGGTGCCGCAGTTCAAAGCGACCGCAAAGCTGGGCGCCTTTCTTGCGCAACTGCCAGCATAGTGAAAATCGGGCTCGTTCAGGGCCGCCATTTACCCTGAACGGGGCCCCGGCTTGTTCCAGCACGATAGCTCGTTACTAGGATCAGCGATCCGACCCGTTTGTAACTTCCTAGGAGCCCGTTTTTGGACCGCTGAGAAGCTCTGTCTGTGGATTCTTGCAGACGTTCTGGCGCCAAAAACTGAGCTATTATAACCATTGTAGGAGCTACTCTGGCTCTCTACGAGCAGTGCCGCATGTCTGTCGAGGAGAAAATGTGTACTAGCTCTGGTGATGCCTTCGCGACGCGATTTGAAATGCTGAAATGAATCCAGCAGAAAACTTGCAGAGTGGAAGGAGCCATCGCATGCGCTTCCAGTTCGTAGATCAAGGATGGGAAAGCGAGTTCCGAAAGGCGTTAAAGGACTCGAATGGCTTTGTTCGGATCATCTGCCCCTTCATCCAAAGCTGGCCGGTTCAACTTCTGCTTGGAGGAGGTCGTCCTAACCGTTTCGAGGTAATTACACGTTATAACCTCGACGACTTCGCTTCGGGGGTGAGCGATCCCTCTGCACTTCGCACGCTCCTCGAACACGGTGCCCACATAAGAGGTATTCGCGGACTCCACGCAAAGCTTTACGTCATCGGCGATTGTGCAATGGTGACGTCTGCAAACCTGACCGAAAAAGGCCTGCACGACAACCACGAATTTGGCATCATCACCAGAGACCCGCTAGACGTTCTGGAGTGCAACCGCTACTTTGAAATCCTGTGGCACAGAGTCGGGCAGAAGGACCTCACTTTGGAAAAGGTGGAGGAATGGGAGAGTGTACTGTTGGCCTACAAGGGCGGCGTCGCAGCCGGTGCGAAGCTCGGGGATGAAGGGGCAATCGTGTGGCCCACCGGTGATGAAGAATCGCCGGAATCGGAAGGGGCCGATGTTGATGTTGAGTTCTTCCCGGGCGAACAAGCGTTCGTGAAGTTCTTCGGCAATGATTCTACCCGTGTTCCCACTTCGCTACCGGTGAAGGACGAAATTCGTCGATCAGGTTCTCATTGGGCACTTACTTATGCGAAAAGACCGACAGGGGTAAGAGATGGCGCGTTGATGTTTATGTCCCGGCTCGTGAGAGATCCTCACGACATCGTGATCTATGGTCGAGCGACCGGAACCTCACACGCCCCTGGTCGTGATGACGCCACAACCGCTGATTTGGAGCGGCGTCCCTGGAAAAGTCACTGGCGCTATTACATCCGCGTTACTGATCCCGAGTTCATCGACGGTACATTGGAAAACGGCGTTCAGCTATCGCGTTTGAAGGCTACGTTTGGATCGAACGCCTTTGCGACTACGAAGGCAAATGCAGCCAGGGGTGTTGGAAATACCGATCCAAATCGAGCATATCTACAGCAACCAGCGGTCCGTCTCACGCCCGAAGCAGCGTCGTGGCTTTCCAACCAGTTTGAGGTAGCGGCGACGAAACATGGGAGACTGCGGCGAGGCGACATGCTTGATCTCGACTGGCCCCCGGTCCCGGCCTAACAGATGACGAACTTCTCGTTTTTCGGCTCTTCACCCTGCCGCTGCTGGCCCTTCTCGTCCTCGGTAAACATCAGCTCATGTTCCTGCTCCACACGCCTCCAGGCAACGGTGGGAGAGGAGGGGCACGATCATGGTTGCTAAATATCCCGCTGAATTCTTGTTGGAGTTCCGCGCCGTGGACCGGTTTCTGTTTCGCGTCTCCGACTTACGCGACCTTCGTGAACCGCAGCACAGCCAACTCTTCAAAAGGCTCGACAATTGTCACATATATCTCCTCGGGAAACGTCCTCGCGTTTGGGTGGTACCGGAAAGCATCCACGCTACTGACGAAACCGTACAATTTACCATCGAATACAAACTCGCAGGTCTTATACGTCGGCGCAATGTTGAATTGCTACGGAGTGTCTTTTCCCCAGAGGAAGCCTTCTTTGAAGCGTCCCCTTATCCCCATCGCGATCTCATTTCGCGTGACACAAACGGTCGGATTGTTACCCAAACGTGGCTATCGAATTTTATCCACTTAATGCCTCATGTTGAAGAGGGCGCAAGGGACTTGCAAATAGTGTATGTAGGGCAGGGACTGCGTAAGTCAGCGATTGATCGATTGCAGAACCACAAGACCTTGCAGCATATTCTTGGAGAAATCAACTCACATGAGCCGGATGCTGAAGCGTTCGTGATGATCTACGACTTCGAGTATCGGAAGCAAGCCTTGACATTTTACAACGTGCCCGTGGAGATCAGCGGCAACGCCGCAAAACGGCGCCGAAAGAGGGCTCTTGCATATAGGCCTACCGTGAAAGAACAGGTGGCTTTGGTAGAGGCTTCGATCATTTCCTATTTTCAAACCCGGCAGTTCAACACTCACTATCTCACCTTCCCGGATCAAAAATACCAAATCCTTAAGAAGATTTACGAAGCGGATTTTGCGGCCATTGTCGTGCAGCTGGACAACACAAATATTGGGAACCAGCGGACATATTCCGAATGCGTGATTCCTCGAAGCACCCACTACATCGTGGTGGACTTTCGTCGCTTGGAAGGAAAGTATTCTGTGTTGGAGTCATTCGCCGAGAGACGGTGAACTCGGATGCCCCAGAAGTCCTGGTCCGGAAAATTAGAATTCATGGGATGCCGAATTGGAAAATATTATCTCAGGCGTGTTCACGCCGGTCTTGGCCAAGCACACCAAGAGTTTCACTTTGATCGACACGCTCGCGGTCGGAGTGGACCGGATTCAGCGGAACTTCGACCCGCTGCAGCGCCAGATGGAGGCCTGGAGGAAGACGCAGAATCACCGACGATACGGCGAAGTGATCTTCTACTCCGCGTTCATTAACGGCAAGCTCGAAGCGCCGAGAACTCTGCTCGCCGAAGTCCATCGGTTGTACTTCGAACCGCACTACCCGGCATTCTTGGCCAGGACCATGTGGAGTCTCTCGAACGCGTTTGCCAGCGCCTTCAAGAAACTCGACCCGGTGCCGCAGTTCAAAGCGACCGCAAAGCTGGGCCGCCACTATCTCCCGACGCTAGCCGAGGCCCAGACCATAACAGCTGGTTGGGGTTGCCAATTCCGCCAATGGTCGCTTTACATTCCCTTAGAAGCAGTTGTTGCGAGTTGCTCTTTCGCCTTATTCTCAGCGGGAATAATTACCCTTTCCTCTAAGTGCGCTAGGAGTTCCTCCTGAGTTTGATAAAGCACAGGTTCTAAAACCCAAGAATAACGCCGGAAGTGCTCGAACATGCTGTATTCCTGCTGCGACGCGAGCAGTATTGGTTGAACTGGCACCGAAGGAAGGTCCGGCACGATACGTTCCAACTCCTGAGGAATACTCTTCGCTTCTGTGATATCGGCAATCACGAAGCGGGCCATATGGGCGAGGATCGAAATGGTCTCTGTCAGATCTCTGCTTGCAGGCTTCTCAAAATCGAACACCACGGGCGAGTAGTCCCGTTTTTGGAGTTCATCCCGGATCGCGTCCAGAATTGCCTTGCGCTCCGGCGTAAACCTACCGAGAACCAGCACCACCTTGGATGTGATTGTGTCGATAAGGTGTCTGATCTTCTCGTTGTGGAGCAGAAGGTAAATGAATTGGCCGACTTCGAGGTTATCAACCGTGATCGTGGGTTCGTCGTGATCGGTAATCACCAGATTTGACTGAGTTGCGCCCTTTAACGCGATGCCCCAGGCGGAAATCCCGTAAATCCTACAACGCGAAATGTTAGCGTCCACCAATCTGGTCTTGATCAGAACACTGCTAGTGAGGTTTGCTTCCGAAAGGTCCGCACCGCTGAAATCTGTCTCGCAGAGGTCGGCGTGCGAGAGATTTGCTTTGCTGAGCTTGGCGGATCGGACGTTCCCACGTGTGAGCCTGGCCCAACTAAGATCTGCTTGAGTCAGAATGGCTTCACTAAGGTCTGCACCTTTGAGGTTTGCCCCTTCAAGGTCTGCTAAGGTCAAATTCGCTTCTCGGAGATGGGAGTTCACTAAATCAATGCCTTTTAGGCATGCATTGAACAGATTAGCCTTTGTCAGATCTGCGGACCAGACTTTTGCGTCACCGAAGTTTGCGTGCGTGAGATTCGCACCGACCAGACGAGCATACAGAAGTTGAGCGCCGCTAAAATTAGCTTCGGTAGCATCCGTCCCGGAAAGTGTCGCCGCACACAAATTTGCACCCATGAGCTTCGCAGACCTAAGATCCGAGTTGGTGAGATCGGATTCGCTTAGATCCGCTTCCTCGACGTTTGCAAAACATAGTTTTATTCCCTGGAGCTTCCTTCCGACTAAATCTGCCTTCGCGAGATCAGGGCAAACGTCGGGTTGGCGTTCCCGCCATGCATTCCAGGCTGTGACACCTTGCTCCAGCATGCTGAGGTGTTCGGGATTCGGCACTGTTCCCTCACATGAAGAAGTATGCTGCCGCAGAAACTCCCCCACAACGGGATATTCTCAACGTCAGCTGGTGTAGTGTAAGGGAGCCAGCGGTAAAGTGCCACCACCCGCTATGGGCTAACCAGCTAAGGGAGAGTGAGCCTGTCGAACGCGTTTACCAGCCTGTTCAAAAAGCTCGTTCCGGTTCCGCAGTTCAAACCAACCGCAAAGCTGGGCGCCTTCTCGTCCAGTTGTTCAACTGATTCGTGATCTCCGCTGCCCTTATCCCGCGCGGAGATCACGCTTCATTTTTAACTGGCATAAACTATCGTGGGTCCACAGTCCCATCCCGCAAGGAGTCACCATGTTCAAGGAATTAGAGGCCCTGCTGGCAAGGCGATCTCTCACTATCACCGTTGCCACTCTCGCCGCAGGACAAATCAGAGTGAATGTCATTCCTCATTCCCGGCCCGAAGACACCAAGACCAACGAGCAGATTAAGTACACGCATAAGGACGAAGTTGCTGCAATTCCGGATTCGGCGATCAAAGCTCTGACAACCCCCATTTCTCTCACCGGAACGGCAGAGGAAATTGACGCCAAGCTGGCGGATGTTCTGCTGGAATTCGTCGAATCTCATACGCAGCTTCAGGCAACGTTCGACCGCGCCAGCACGGAAATTTCTGACGCTGTTAAAGCGATTGACGAGCGCAATAAGAACAAGGCCAAGGTCAAAACCACGGCGTCCAAAGCGGAACAGAAAGAAGATCCGAAGGTCAAGGCAGATGACAAGCCAAAGCAAGATGAAACCTTGCCGCTGTGGTGGACAAATCCCTCGGTACCACCGCCTGGGGCCGCCGCGACACACGGCCCTGGTTCTCCGACAGCTTCGGGCAACGCGCTACAAGCGAACAGTCAACCCACAACCATCATCGAGGAGGCAGCTCAACCATGCCGATAACGGTCACCAAGCTTGAACGAGAGTTTGTGTTTGATGGACATCCACTTCCTGATCCCAATCCAGATATGTCCGTCGAACAGGTGAGAGAGATGTACATCCCCACGCACCCGGAGATCACTACTGCCACCGTGACCGGGCCTGAAACTGTTGAAGGCAAGCTGCGCTACACGTTCAGCAGAGCTATCGGTTACAAGGGTTGAATGGAGCGACGCAATAGCGAAAGGCGTTTGCTTCGAACTCTTGAGCGTATCGCGGCCAGTTCACAGTCGGAAGATGCACGACTCCTCACCGAGGTGGAAAAATGCCCATCCTCAAAAGCCGCCTGCTCCATTCTCGCAGGCGCCCTCAACTGCAACGCCGGCCACAATCGCGACGAGGTGCTCAGGCCCGTTGCAAGCTGGATACATCCACTCGTCTGATTGCGCCAGCCAATACTCTATCGCTACCAACATTGGATGGTGTGAAGGACCGCTTCGAATTTTCTCTTGGGAGTGAGGCGGCCCTTCCCTTGGCCCGCGCGCTGATACGGCAAGGCTTATTAGGCGATAAACATCTGGAAAGGGCCACATCGCCGGTTGGAGGAGTCGAAGCGGCCCTAGCGGAAATTGTGAGTGATAACTTCGGCGGCGCGCAGGACGAATTCGATATTTCCGTATCCATTTCCGATCGCCTTGAGGATTATCGAAAACCTGAGAATGTCTTGTTCTTTGTCTGGTCCAATTCACCGGATCCACAGTACATTCCTCTCCGCCCGGTTTTTGAAAGGCTCGAGAATAATCCTAGTCGGGATCGGCTGATGGCGAGCTTGTACCGCTGGCTCTATGGCGCAGCATCGAAGGTGTTTGATGCGTTCGGTTTCGATGAGGCAAAGAACGTTTATACCTGGCGGAAGGAGTGGTATGCGGAGGCGCGAGAGAACGGAGAGGATGTAGACGCCGAAGGTGAGGTGGAAGCGTCCGATCCAGCCAAGGTCATCAGCTACATCCGCGATTCGGAGCGGTTGGCGCTGAAGGACGCACACGCAATCGACGCGATTCGTTCAATCGCGGACGAGAAGCTCCGATCTGCTTTCGCCAATGCCCTGCAAATGTACACGGCCGTGCGCCGAATCAAGCTGCCGAGCATGTCTGAAGAGTGTCGGCGAATTCTCGACGATGCCGCATATTACATGGACTCGTACCCCGTGCCCGGAGTGGGCATAAGCCACTGGCGCGACGATCCAATCGTTGCATGGTTCGATGAGTTCTGCCAAGAGCAGTTCGAGAGCGGCTCAACGTGCCGCGCTCCGATCATTCTGTGTTTTCGTCCGGAGGATACCACTTGCTTTTTGCAAATTGCCGCAGCTCTTCCCGGATTGGTGCGGACGGTAGCCGGGCTGAGCCAGTGGCTTCGGTTTTCTCTGGAGCTGGAAAATGCAAGTAACTACGGAAATCGGTAATCGGCATCAGTTTGTATTGAAGAAGGCGTTGCTCGTCTATGAGGACCAGATTTCCAGGCGCGAACAGTTCGTCACCGTTCATGATGTAATGCGCGAAGGCGCTGAGCCTCGGACACCCCGCTTAGGACCGGGCACACTGCTTACAACCGCTTTCCTGAAGCAGTTGTGCCGAGGTCTGGAGCGCAAGGCAAAAGCGGTCATCTTGCCTGAAAGTGTGCTGGTTTGCACCTCGGATCTACTGGTTTGGTGGACCCCAGAACGGACGCACCGTATGTATTTCTCGGATGGGGCGGAAGACCGAAGCGAAATCAACGGACGAGTCTGCCCACATCCTCCCCTCGTGTGGTCGGTAAGGCATGGACGCCTGTCATTACGCGCGCTCACCCGAGCTGTTCGACCGACTGCGACGAGCGAACTGATGATCGCTCCGTACTGGAACACCGAACCTTCACGCGGGGACGTTTGCGAAGGCGACATGCGCCGGCCACGCGAGACAGACGTCACCAACATCCTTCAGTGGGAAGAAGGCTTTTTCAATAGCCGTTTCACTCATCCCAGTGGCATGGGCAAGCTCACCACACATTCGGGAGGCTTTATTGGCCTGTGGACAGAACTGGCTGGAAGAGAACGGTTCCCAGGTGAATATCTGATACCGGCCAGACAGACGCTTCAGCAATTTGTCGGGGAGGCAACATAAACCATGAAGCCTGTCGTCCATAAGCTCAATCGCTCGCGCGCAATGTATAGAGTGGCAGTCGTAGGCTGCGGCGGGACTGGCGCTGCCCTCATCGGCGGTTTGCCCTTCCTGCACCAGGCGCTCACTGCGATGGGCCATCCCGGTCTGCAAGTGATCGTTGCCGACGGCGACAAAGTGTCTGCAAGTAACTGTGTGCGGCAGCCATTCTCCGAATCAGAAATTGGGTTATTCAAATCCACAGTTTTGGTTAATCGCCTCAATTTGTTTTGGGGGCTGAAGTGGCAGGCGTCAACGGAATACGTGACCAGGAAAACCGAAGGGAAGGTAGACATTCTGATTTCATGCGTGGATACGCGCACGGCGCGATTTGAGATCATCCGCTCGCCCCTCTTCAAGGAATGCGCCTATTGGCTCGATATCGGGAATACGGCTAATGGCGGCCAATTCGTTTTAGGACAGCCAAAGAACAGCAGAAACCGCAGGGCTCCGCAAAGACTCGCCACCGTGGCAGAGCTCTTCCCGGAGATCGTCAAGCCGGGCCTCGATAGAAATGACGATCTTCCTTCATGCAGCGCTGTCGAAGCGCTTGAACGGCAGGAGCCGTTTGTCAACCAAACGCTCTCATACCATGCTCTGGCAATGCTCGCTAGACTCTTTCGCCACGGCCAGATCACGCATCATGGTGGGTTCATCAACCTAGCCACTGGAAGATTAGCACCGCTTCACATCAGCACCAGGATGCGCGTAGAGGCTCGGAAACCTTAGTAAATGTTACGATGAGCACGTGCGAAGACTGGCCTTGAAATCGGCACCGAGACAAGTTGAGATGACCGTTTCGATACTGCAAGAACTGTTTTCTTTGTGGGATTCGCGAGCGATCTCTTATGGAGATGTTCTGTATTCCACGGCGTTTGCTAGGGTGGACCAAGTTTGGCGTAATATCTTTACGTGCTTTCGTCCCCTTCATAGATGTGAGCAGCCATCGCCGGCTTTCAAACATGATTACCACGACTTCATTATTAGCCAGGGAGTGTTATCTCTTCGGGAGACGAAGGACATCTTAATAGGGGTGGCGGAAACCGAGCGGTTATCCCTTCCTCATGTTCCAGCAGTTCGGTTATCGGCTTCTCTTTATGCCGGTTCGTCTTCACGTTATTACTGGCGAAGTGATTCCCGAAATTATCCGGTCAACTTTCCATTCTTTGATTATCATTTCTCTGTTGATCAATCCTGTAAGGCATCACCTCCGTCTTCGGCAGTTTGGGCACCCAATTTACCGCTGTATCCCTCCGGACGCGTGGCCATCGAGGACCTCTTTCGCACCCGGCTCGGTGATGACCGGGCTTACGAAGGAGTTCTTACCGCGCTCGTGCCTGATTACCGTGGCAAAATCTCCGGAATTCATTTGCTGAATAAGGGCATATCTGTTCAAGTAGTCTGCCCAATGGGTGCAGAGCCGTCAGCACTCAAAGCGAAGCTGTACTCCGAAGATGCTCACGGAATTCGGGTAGCTGCGCATCAAAGACTCTTTCATCGATCAACTCACCATGCTTCTTTGAAAACAACACTACGACAAGCTGGCGAGGAAAGGCACTTGTCTCCACGAATGCTGCGCGACTATCGTCGAATTCCAAATCCTTCATTACCATTTCGTCCCGCAGATCTGACGATTGAAGAAGCGGAGCAAACAGTTGACAATCTCATCCGCGGGGGCGAATCAGACAGTATCGAATTCAAGAGTCAAATTCCGCAACGACAAGAGGCGATCGCTGCAACCGCAGTCGCATTCGCCAATCAAAATGGTGGGAAAATCTTTATTGGAGTGGAGAACGACGGGCAGATTATCGGTTTCAGCGCCCCTGGAGCGAAAGACACGCTCACGAATATTTTGCGAGACCGTTGCGAGCCGGCGCTCCGATTCGAGATCCAAGAAGTACTTGTGCTCGGTAAGAACGTCATCGTTGTGACGATATTCCAAGGAGAAGACAAACCGTATCAGGTGAAAGAAAAAGGCTTCTATTTGCGGATGCAGGGCACTAACAGATTGATGACACGATATGAAATGGATGAGATGTATAGATCGAAGAACGCCAATTCAATCTTTGGCGCTCCTTCATTTCCGGAATATTAGCACCCCGTGCTCCGCATCACGTGCGTCTCAGCGGGAAGATCCGGCGCCTGTCAATTCACGCTTGATTTGCTTCAAGTCATCCAGGCAGGCGGCACAGCGACCGATGTGATTGAGGGTGTATTCGTCTTCGAACTTTTCTTTTGCGAGGGCCAGCGCCATGAGAACTTGTCTGCCAGGACAACCTTTTCGCCCCGTATTTGGATGCGATGAATGAATCCAGCGATCAAACGCCTCTAGCAGCTCGGGCTCGCCGGGCTCGACATCACTCGGCAAGTCAGATCCACCAGCTCCGGGTTTGAATTCCCAATTCATCTTCCTTCCCGTCCATTCCTAATTCCATTTAACCCATTTTTCCGATTGAGCTTGAGAAGAACATCGTGCACTTCCTGCCAGAAACTGTTTCGCGCAGTTGAGGGAGAGATGCCGAGCTTTTCACCAATCTCCTTCCAGTCATGGCCCAAGCCCCGCATTCCGGCTATGGTACAACTTCTGTCGCTGAGATAGGAAAGTAATTTTTTGAAATCGATGCGCCTCTCCACATCCTCTGACCAGTCAGGGACTGTCGCGCACTCCTCAAGCTCACTCGTCCCACCCCGAGACTGAATCCGACCCAGCTTGACCGCGCGTCGTCGGAGTTCCTGGCAAAAATGGAGTCTCAACAACGAGAATACGTTTTCACCGAATGGGGGTGCGTTGATGCGGTCCAAGTGGTGTGAGATGAGCAGAACAGTTGTTTCCATCAGCTCCGCGGCTTCGCCATTGTCGCCCAGAACTGAACGCACACGGTTGCGGGCGTCTGGCCATAGTTGGTGTGCGGCCTGACGTACATCGGCACGGATAGGCGTGCCTTGATCATCGGCTTCCCGATCCCACCACTGGGGACCATTATCAGGGAGGGTAGCCATAACTTGTCCTCTGGCACCTGGGCAACAGGCGTTCCAGAACGTGATACTTGGCTGCTCAGTTAGACGAACAAAGAACGATTCCGGTTCCAGAATTTTGCAAACAATTTTTAACTTGAAGTATTCAACTTTTCGGCAGTACAGAGTCCATTCTCGCTGCTTTATATATATGAAGGAGGAACTCTGGAAAATAGAATGCCGGCGGGTTGAGCTACCGATGGGCCCAGGATGTGCGGTAGATCAACGATTCACAATTCTGGACTGTCAAGGACCATGGGTGATGTACATGACGGAATGTCCCGCCGCGAATTTCGCTGGTCGAAAGCGGCACGTGACCTCGTGCGGGAAAATATGAACGCTACTGGAAATGAGCTCAGCTCTCTGTTCACAAAGCTAGAGGAAGAGTCGGGTAATCCCAGATGGGCGTGCAGAAGATTTGTGCGACGGATGGGCGTTAAATCGAGGCGAGCGTATCGTGTGTGGACAGAGCCGGAACAGCAGCGCCTGCTCAAACTGATTGATCTGCATCCGATTAATGAAGTCGCTAAGCTGATGCGTCGATCGGAAAGCTCGATTTGGCACATGCTTTATCGCCTCGGCGCAAATGCAAAGATGGGTAAAGACAGCTTTACCAAGTACACGTTGGCGGTGGCACTTCACGTCCGCCCAGAGACGATAGAAAGCTGGATTAATCGTGGCTGGCTCAAAGCCGCGGAGGTGCAGACAGCTCGCGGCAAGCGCGTTGTCATTGAAGCAGAGGATTTTTGCGAATTCTGCCGGCAGCATACCAAAGATGTCGTCGGGAACCGACTCACCAAGGAACGTCTGGACTTTGTGTATCACTTCGCTTTTCCCCCCAGCCATGCGGAGTTGCTGCCGGTTCGCGAGAGCAAGAGAGAACGTACCGCGTATGAGGCGCTGTTCAATCAAGATGTGGAGGAGCCGCCGCCATCCTTTGGTCCCGAACCTTCTGAAGAAACCAGGGATGCGCGCCATCCCGCACCACTCAACTCAAATCACATCTAAGAAGGCGCTCCTTCATCTCCGCGCCGTGAAGCTGTGCGACCAGAAACGACGAGCGGCAGAGATCTTCTGGTGGCTTTGTTGTTGTCGTGATGATGTATTGAAATGGAGGTTCTTTCGAAACCTCCTCAAGCCTGGAAATTAACCGAAAGAGGCGATGATAGATGGATTCACCAAGGTCCGCCTCGCGCGGACTATCATGCATCAAGAAAGTGGGGAGATCGGCGCGCCCCTCAATGCTCATCAACAGTGCTGTCAAATCAAAGGCAATTGCCTTCAGCGATTCCATCGCCATCCCGCCAACCTGAACATCAGCTTGCAGCCCTTGGCCAGAAAGAGCCAGCGTTGAAGTCACGTTGTCACCCAACAAACCGCGACAGATATAAGAAAACAGCTCATTCAGTCGCAGCAGAACATCAGCGTGTCGACCACGGTATGCTGACTGGCGATCTCGCAATTCTTCATCCTGCCCGGCACATTTCGCTAAAGACTTCTCTAAGCGAGTGATTGTGTCATAGGCTCGCTCAAGTTCAGTCGTCTTATCCAACACTCGGTTCAGACCGAACCATTTTTGGCGCAATTCTCTCTCAGATGTTTCTTTTTCTCTCTCATGCCGGTCAATTTCGCGCTGAACTTTGTTCTCGTTCCTTCGGAGTGCTTCTAGTTGCTTGGCATGGGTTGAGTTTTGCAGCTTACAACGATCGATAGCCTGACCACAGGCATGGATCTGTCCGGCTACGTACTGCTTTTCTTTTGCAACGTTTTGTGGGTCGTGTACTACATGTGAGAGGCCGCATCCTTCTGCGAGTGCACGCTCAATAGGAACGTTGCAGACTGGACACACCGGTCCAAGACGGGCCTTGATTTCATCAGCATCGAGATTCGCGCGTTCGCCTCTCAATGCCTTCATCTGCTCGTGATGAAGAGCCTCGGTTGCGCGGATCCTAGAAATCTGCGCAGTCAGCACGGCGATTTCTTCGAGGATGGTGTCGCGTTCTCTCCGCAAAGACGCTATCTTGTCGCGTGTACTTTGTTTCGCACCATCCCTGTCCAGAGCCTTTAATTTACCGTTGGCGGCATCGCGGAAAACGGATAACGCAAGTTTGCCAGTAGGCAATGTGTTGTCGTCCAGACTAAGTGAATCAGCCAACTCGTGGCGTAGCTGGTCAATTCGGCGCTCGTAGTAGGTTTTATCGCGTTCCAAGGACCGCTTTTGATCAGACAATTTTTCCCGCTCATTCTGCGCCTGAATCTCTTCTTTCTTAATCAGTCTAAGGAACGCTCGAACGACGATAAGGAGTTCGTCCTTCGAGAGCGTCGAGGCGATAGATCGAGAGTCCGCGCGAGGATGCCTCCAATCGAGAAGGTGATCGAAGCGGCATTCCTGGTCTCGGCTGATCCAAGCAAGCGCCAACATCCACGCAATATGAGATCGGGTGCTACTCACGTAGGTGTCGATCCCATCAGGGAAAAGACGCAAGTCCAATTCACTGAGAATCGGATCAATACCAGTGCCGGCCTCTTTGAAATCAACCTCTTCCAGCGTTGTTGCTTTCCTCGTTATATGCTTTCTTGTCTGGCCAATTGGCCGAATTACTGCCCAGGGCTGTCCGCACACAATGACTTCGGCGCCAACATATCCGGCTGGGAATACGCCCGTGATATTTTTGTGAAGCTCGTCATTTGCAAACGTTTCTTCACCCAAACAATAACGAAGAAGACGACAGAAGAGCGTTTTGCCAGCGCCGTGTCCGCTCCCCGCATTGAGTCCCAAGTCAGCCTTGGAAGCACCGGGATCAGGCGACCAAATGATGTTGAGTCCCCGCCGAAGAGGGATGTCACGAATGACTTCCCCAGGTTTCTCCCAGATCACCAATCGGCGCACCCAGAGTCGAGGTTCGTTGCGCTTTTTGTCAAAAATGACTGTTGTAGCAGGATCAGGAAATAAAGCGCCTTGCCGTGCCATCGTGGATGCTCCGTACAAATGTAATCAGTTTAGGCTCCGCTTCCCCAAGGTCAATCTTATTGAGAAGCTCAACAACAACAGCGGCGCGGCGTAAAATCCACTCCTGCCCTGAAGAGGAGGGAAGTTGACGCCCCGCCGACCACATGCCAGACTGGGAAATCATTCCGCCCGTCGCCGTCAACTGTGAAACCGCGTCAGCCCAGGGCTGATCGATATGTTGGTCCTGAAAATAAGAAATCTGGATCACATTTGTTGGTACTGGCTTCGCCTCCGACCCTATAGCGCGTAGCCATGCGCGTGCTTCCTCATCAGTCATGAACGCCAAAGCCAGAGCAGGATGGCGCACAAGGATGCATGCGATTCGAATCTGCTGGGAAGCAACAGGTCTCCCTACCTGCCGGAGAACGTCCACAAGGGAAAAGAGCGCGACGCTCTCAGAAGTAACTCCTTGCGGAGTACTCCAAGCGTTGGGTGATATGGCAGCAATATGAAATGGCTTTACTGAGTGCGCGATTCGTGGATCGGCAGGAGGAGGGTTGAGTACGGTCTGGTAAGGCTGGTTGGTGTCAATGGCGCGCCGCATGCGGTCATGAATGTCGAGGATCACTTGTTTGGTCCGGTATTCACCGTGTTTTACCTCGTCGTCGCGGCGGACAATGTGGAAAGTATCCATGATGTAATTGACGTCATTGGCGCCAATGCCATACAGGTGGAAAAAGGCTGCGTCCAGTTCGCAGCGGAGTAGGAATCGTCTTGCTGCATCCCACCGAAACGGCGGTCGGTTCCATTTCATATCTGCAGCAAAAGCTTGTAGATCCCAGGCGGTATAGTTCAATTCCAACACCCTGGGTGTGATCCAATCGCGGACGAGGGTGGCTCGCTGCCAAGGTGCCGGACTGTCAATGACATTAGGCGACAAGATGGGCAATTGTCGCATGGTGAAATATTTTAATGAGGTTCCACCGAGCTTCTGTCGTGCAGCATAATCCAGCACGAATGAATCGAGTGTAGCGCAGAGGACAATGCCATCCTGCTCTCTCTCCGGGAGCATTAGAAGGAACTTGTCTCCGACGCCAACGCGCGGGATCACCGAGGAAATAACGGTGCGCTCGTCCGTACTCCGACAGATGTCGCGCCACCCTAACAGCCAATTACTCGACCAGCGGTCCCGGAGTCGATCATCAACTGCGTTTTCCGGAACCCAGTATCGGGGTTGAACCACATAGTCTGGATCGACAAGTCGATCCACTGGCACTTCCGGTAGTGACAAACCTTCGTCATCGACCTCTTTGTCAGCGTAATCGCCAAAACGATGAGTGTACTGGTGAACCATCTTGGCCTCATACAGCGGCACATAACGGTCTGCTTCGTTTTCAAAGACATTGCCCTTAAACGCCCAACCACCGCTCTCGAGTTGTGCGGCGGTGCGGAACAACGACGAATCTGTTGCCATATCCAACATGCGCAAAAAAGATACCTTCCACGGATTCCCCGGCTCGCCCTTAACCTCATGCATCAGAACTGGTATCGACTGATAGATTCGCTTCGTGACTTCTGCATCTCGCTCGTTACGGAAGATAGGACAAGTGAAGGTGTTCGGGTTCAGGAGCGCAATGTCATTCGCTGTGAGTGTAAACCTCCGTCCGTGCTCCTGGAGTTCAGGCAATGAGCGCAGAAAAAATGCAAACTCGATGGGCCTGGTTTTGTCCTGCTTCGCTGCCAGCGTCACCAGTGCAAACTTGAAACGCGCATGCCCGATCGCGCTGAATAGCCCAGGTCCGCTCTGGAAATCGTACAAGGAAATGAGGGAGTTGCGTTCAACCAGATCCTGGAAGAAGAATTTCGTTGTATCGTCTGTCGCAATGCCCGTCGGAACGATGAAGCCAGCGCGCCCATGCGGATTCAGTAACGTCCGGTTCAGTTCCGCGAAAATCGCATACGTGTTTATGTCGCCACGACCACAAAGCGGATATCGACCAGATGAGCGGACTAGGGCCGCTTCGCCATCGGACTGTCGCAGCGCTTCGCACCATGCCGTCCATAGTGCTGGATCCTCGTCCTTGAGTCTCTGAATGATTCGCTTGCGCGCGGCAGCGTTCGGCGCATCCGCAATGTCCGGCCGCCTCTCCGAGAACCACTCCTTTTCCTGAATCTTGATCCGCTCCCACGGCGGATTACCGAGCACTACATCGAAGCCGCCGGTCCATCCGGGTCCTTCATGCAGCGGCTCATCAGCTCGCGCAACGTGAAAGACCTCCGGAAATGCCAAATGCCAGTGGAAGAACCCGTACTGCTTTACGATTCGCCGGATGTCATTCCGCAGTGGCTCCGGCGCGGCCATCGGGTTCCGCTCGATGATGCGGAACATGTCCTCCGTGAGTGGTTGTGCATCCTTGGTCTTGGGCCAGACAAAAGCAGCGCACCAGGAATCGGCCCACAGCCGCCCACATTCGTAGCTGGCGGACCGAACTAGGTCCGCATAGCGCGTTTCCATCTGGTGCACGCCATCAAGTGTCGAATCGTCAATTTCCTCGAGGGCCGCCATGCCTTTCGCGAGATCGCCTACGCGTTCCCAAGCTTCAGCATTTACCAGGCTTTGGAAACCTTCTCGCTCACGGCGATTTGAACGTTTGAGGAAGCGGCATTGTTCTGGATCGTCACCCTCGATCGGGCTAAACGCGGCCTCGGGAATACCGCCACGAAGCAGAGCCGGGGCAGCGCCTAGTAATGAGTTGCCACATTGAATCCTTTGATCTAGAAACGACAACGGTTTGCCGGGGTCCAGCGCTTCCAGCCATAGATTAACCTTACACAACTCCACTGCCATCTCATTCACATCTACGCCGTACACGCAGTGCCCGATTACATCTCGCAATGCGTGGCGCACGGCATCGGGGGATGGTTCCGCATCGCCGGTGCGAACAGCGGCTAGTCGTCGTGCAATTCGATGAGCCGCCGCAATCAGAAAATGTCCGCTGCCGCAGGCAGGATCGCAGACCTTCAGGTGAAGAATCGCGCGTTCGGGATCGGCCGCCTTTGCAGCCTGTTCGAGTACCGGGTCGAGGGCGGAATCGAGCAGGCAGTCCACGAGACTGGTTGGCGTGTAATAGCTGCCTGTTGTCTTCCGCTCGTGACCTGCAGCGACCCTGAGCGAAAACGATGCCGCCTCGAGGTTGACGTCAGGATGAAGTTCAAGCAGGGATTCGTAGACGCTGCCCAGTTCTTCCGGCCCGAGGTTCTGCCAATCCACATTGCGTCGCACGTCGCTCTCGAACCGGAATGCCAGCGCCCGGATAGCTTCGAGAAGATCTCCGTTCGCAAGCTGGCAGGAATCGAGGTCCGGAGAAGCGGTGTTGCTCCAGAGGAGAGAACCAAGCGCCGGCAGTCCAAGCTTCGGAAGCCCCTGGTTCGACGACAATCCGCGGATGACCACGAGCAGCGACTCCCAGAGATCGCCATGCGGTGTTCCTCTCCGACTCGCCGCTAGTGCGCGTAACCGCGCGATTGAATAGAACCGCCCGTACCGCTCGGCAGCAGGGCTACCCGGCTCTGCCACGAGGAGAAGCTCACGGGATTCGGCGACGAACAGAAAGATGAGGCGATAGACAACGCGCAGTAATTGACGATAGTAATCTTGGCGGTCCAGGGTGCCAACACGTAGTTTTTCAAGAAGTGGTTTGTTCGCTGCATGCTTTAGAAAGCCGCGACCCAGCGCTTCAATGGCGTGTTCAACACCATCACGAAGCTCATCCAGCGCTCGTGTTCCTTGTTCTCGAGCCTCCGTCGCCCATTTCTCAAGCCAGCAAGGCTCCGGCA
Source organism: Terriglobia bacterium (assembly GCA_020072585.1). Taxonomy (GTDB): domain Bacteria; phylum Acidobacteriota; class Terriglobia; order Terriglobales; family Acidobacteriaceae; genus Angelobacter. The sequence continues at coordinate 99,212 of JAIQGL010000005.1, forward strand.
GAGCGGCCTCGACTCGCGACTGGTGGCACATCAGCCATAGAATGACGAAATCGGAAAATGCCTGACCTTCCATCATGGCGATCAGGTCGAACTCCACATAGGCTTGGCGCGTGAGACTGCGATTGTCCCGCAACAGCCGCAGCTTCAGGCCGTTCGAAACAAAACCCCAATGCGATTCTTCGCGCCGGTTCAACAACTCCTGGACAAGGCTGTGCGGGCTGGTGCGTGCAGCACCGGCGACGCCTGCGGTCCTGTGGTCGAGATCGATATTCCTGCCTACGAGGTGAATAGGCACGTTCTGCCACACGTGGGAAACGGGATAGCTTCGGCCATTGACTTCGACCGCCCTAGCCTGTTGCAAGCGGCCATACCCCAGTTCACCGAACAGCGGCAGCAACCATTTTTCGCGTGTCGTCGTCGTTCCAGGGTCTCCGGCCGTTATGTTCGTCGCGTAGAAAACCGTCCAGATCCCGAGTAAACGGTTCCAAGCGCGGCTGGCAGCCTCGTGCAGCTTCTCCTTGCCGGCTAGGTGATAGGCCTCTGGTGTCATGCCTGGGACCTTAGAGGAACCTTCGGTCAGTCGCTGAAGAAAGTCAGGCGGAAACAAACCACCCTCGGTCCGTATTGTGGTGAACGGTTGCCGTCTCATGCGACTGGGAGGTACACGTAGACACCGAGCACGTCTACCGGGAGTTTAGGTTCGACAATCAGGCGTGTGCCAGCCAATCGAGCCGCTTTACGTACGCGCCGGTGGGCTTCGCGAATTTCCGCGGCGCGTTCGCCAGCAATGCGCGCTAGCTCGGTATCGAGCGCGGGTAGGGTCTGGATGATGCGCTCCAGGTGAGTGCGGGCCACGTCCGGCGCCACGTTTGCGTCGGGCTTGGCATCGAGCAGGCCCTCCGCTTCATCCTGTGACAGCCATTCCGGTGCCGACGTCGTCCCACGGTATCCAACCAGCTGCCAATCCTCAGCGAGCAGCTCTTGTGTGTGATTGGGGCGTCCGGCTTCGATACGGAACCTTTCGCGTAGCAATAGCAGGATAGTGCGTTCTGCCACGACGCGAGAACGGACAGCCCCGCACCGGCGCGCTACGGCTCTCACGACCATCCGCTCATCGAGGGCGCTATCGAGCACGTACCCAGCGAGCCCCTGGACAGCCGGTTGCCTGCGATGCAAGTAGAGGACACCCTCTTTTATCGGAAGGGAGAAGCGCACCTTCAGCGGACCGCCACCGCCGTTTGCGCCCATGGCGTCTCGGACCGCATGAGGTGTCTCGTCCAGGTAAATGGCCGTTGCACCGTTGCGGGATCTTTCCTCCTCTATTTGTGCGCCATGCTGAGCGAGAACTTCTAGGAGAAACCGCTCCACATCGACTGAAGAACCAATCGAGCGCCTGACCGCCTGAAGTTCTGCGGCCACTTCGGCAGGATCCAGCGTCTGGTGTGCGAACAGGGTCCGAGACCGTTTCTCCCGGTCTGCCGCTTTCTCCCATTCAGCTTCAAGCGTCTCTCGATCGTGCGAAGCAAAATCGAGTGCCAGTTGATTGCCGTCACCGCGAAGGAGTGCACCGTGCAACAGCGCCGTCATCACCTTCTCGGTATCAACAGGAACCGGCACCGAGATGCCTAGCGAGCTGCGGATCGTCTTGTGTTTCTTAAGAAGTACCTCAAGGACGATTCCGTCGATCTGGTTGTCGGTACCGTAATAGGTCACAACCCGAACTGTCTGACTTGCCTGACCGTAACGATCAACCCTGCCTTCACGTTGCTCATGCCGCGTCGGATTCCAGGAGAGGTCGTAGTGGAGGACGGCGTCAAAAGAATCCTGTAGATTGATCCCTTCGCTAAGGCAGTCCGTGCACACCAAAACGCGCCGCTCAGCTTTCGCAAGTTCTTGAACTCGGGCCTCTCGATCGTCGGGTGGAAGCAGACCGGTAACGGCCGCGACCGCAGTTCCTCGTGGAAGTTCAGCGCGTAGCGCGGAGGCAACGTACTCCGCTGTCGGGATAAACCGGCAGAAAACAATCGGCTGAAAACCGTCTCGTACTAGAACCTTTACGATTGAAATTGCCTTGCGAAGTTTGTTGTCCTTCGCGCCGAACAAGCGATCCGCTTCCGCCGCCATCGCAAGCAACTCGCGTCGCTCCGATGTGTCGGCGCTGTCCTCCGGTACGGTATCGCTGCCGGGCGCGACATCCCCTGCCTCAGCCGTCTCCTCATCAACAGCATCCAGAATCGTGTGACGAGCGATATTGTCGATCTCCTGGACCGTTTCACCCTCCAATCCGGACGCGCGACTCCGTAAAGTTGCCGCCGCCGCCGCCGGACTACTGGCCAGAGACCGCAACAGTGCCAAAGCAGACCACCAACGTACGCGCTGGCGGACCTCCCCGCCGTCACGCTCCCGTACAAGACCTCGCGCGTAAGTGATGGCGCGATCGAGGAGCGCGCGATAATGGGGATGAAGCTTGTAGCTATCCTCTTTCTCCTCCCGCTCGGGGAAAGGAGTATCGGCGTCGAGGTAGTGTTCGATATCCACTCGACGCCGCTGTACGAACTGTGCTGCCAATCGTCTTCGATGACGTTCGTTCTGTACTCCTGAGAGATCCATCGGGAACGTGGCGAATTCTGGATCAAGCAAGGCGAGCAACGAGCGGAACGCTTCCTCATTACCACTGTGAGGAGTAGCCGTGACCAGGATCAGATGTCGGTCGGGGTCCGTCGCGAGGCCTTTCAGCAACGAGTGCCGCTGATGTCGCGCGCCTCGTTGATCGATCGGCGCAGCGCAAGTGTGAGCCTCGTCCACGATTACCAACTCAGGGCATGCGCGCAGGAAGTCGTCGCGACGGCGATCAGACTTGATGTAGTCGGTGGAAACCACGACGAACGGATGTATGTCGAACAGCGATTCATCCAGCCGACATGGAGCTTCCAGTCGGCGCGCTGTTGAGGGAAGTACAAGTTCTGCCTCGATAGAGAACTTCTCCTCCAGCTCTCGCTGCCACTGTTCCGCGAGGTGGGGCGGACAAAGCACAGCCAAGCGGCGCACTTCGCCGCGATCCAATAGCTCCCGGGCGATGACACAGGCTTCAACTGTCTTACCGATTCCCACGTCATCGGCAACCAACAATCGGACCGGATCCAGCCTCAGCGCCAGGAGCAGAGGGACGAGTTGATACGGCCTCGGCTCACAGGCGATCCGGCCAAATGAACGAAACGGGCCAGCGCTGGCGCGGAAGCCCAGGCGTACTGCATCACGTAGTAGGCGGGCAGAGCGATAGTCCCCTGGATCTGCCGGGTTTGGCGCAGCTAGCGTCGCGGGCTCTACTCGCTCCAACGCGAGATGGATGCCGGTGACCTCTTCGTCGGTCCCTCCAAGCGGCCGAACCATGAGAAAGTCGGGCTCGGAATCCGGTAGCACGACCCACTCCCGTCCACGTGCCGTCACCAATGAGCCGATCGCGAATGTGCTCATTTCCCGACCCCGAATACCGACGGATACTTAAGGAGGATGGGTTCCCAGGCCGCCTCGGAATCATCTTGAAAACGAACAACGAGATAGCCCAGCTGTTCAAGCTTCGCTTGCTGGGCTTGATCACGCGTCACGCGATCAGGAAATCGGTGAGGCGGGCCGTCAATATAGACTACGAGCATGTCCTCGTCATAATAGAAGTCCGGTCGAGTACCTGCCGCTTCGAAGAGCTTCCCCGCATCGGTCGGTAACCGATAGCCGTGCGCCGAAAGGAACCGCAACCATCGCCGCTCAAGATCTGATCCTGCCTGACGCATTAGGCGTTCGAGGTGCTTGTCGCGCGATGTGGCTGCCGGTGAAGCTTCAACTCGAGCTGACCTGAGCGCTAACAGGACATCGCGGATCGCAGATCTGTCGAGAAGTTCATGGTCTGGCTGATTACCATAACTCATGATGCAGTCGTAACAGGCGGCTTCACACCGCTCCTTCGCACCCGGCGCGCCCCCGCGGTCGGCGCCTGTGTCCGGATCGAAATGGCATAATTCGAGGGCACAACGGGCTACTTCGGTGAGCGCGGCAGGGTCTTCAACAAGCCGTCGAAGTACACCCGCACCTCCCTCCGCGGCTTCATAGAGCAGCAGCGCGTGGCGTTCGTTGATGTTGGGCAGCGGCTCAGCGGCGAGTTCAGCATCCTCAAGCTGATAGCTCACCTGGATAGCGTGCTTGAGAGCCGCTTGCAACGATGCCATCACGATGGGGCCAAGTTCGGTGGCCGGATCCATCAGCAATGCGTTCTTGCGATCCTCGACAAATGGGATGACGCGACGAGTCATTGGGCCGACCGGATCACCATTTCCGTCTTCGGGATCGGCCTGGTTGTCTCGCTCCCAGTATCCCCGTTCTACATCAAGGACAAATCCAACTTCGCTGTCGCGCCTGCGACGTTTCCAACCGCGGTTGATCCGCCAGATCGTCGAGGCATGACCGTACGCGAGCTTGGCTAATGTACCTTCGGAGCCTTCAACAGTAGCGGTCAGCACGGCAGTATGGCCATGCACGTTAGCGAACCGAATCGCTGTTTGCAGTTCATAACCTTTGCGCTGCCGCTCTTCCTCGTCTGAGTTTATGCGGTCCCGCCTCCGCGTTGTAACGTTCTGCATCCGGAACAGTTGGCGCATAACTGGGGGCAGAGCGGCCCCGCACCGTTCGCACAGGTCCAGCCCGTCTCCTTGTGTAACCGGGTGGACGTAAGCACAACGGACGCAGATCTTCGCGGCGGTCGTGTTTATCGTCTTGCCGTTTGCGGGATCAGCAACCTCGCTGACGGGAAGGATGACTCGGTTGATCACGTACCGCGATCCTTCGTGATAGACGAAGTTTCCAGGTCCGAACTCGCTCACCGCAAGGAATCGGGGTCGGGACAGGAATTCGTCCGTACCGGTTGCCAGCCGTCGACCTGGTATGAATGCGGAGATCGGCAGTCGAGGGAAGCTGTAGCCAGGAAGAAATCCCTCGCTGGCAAAATAACGGTAGGCGTAGAAATCAGATTGGCTCGCCCCTGCATTTGCAGCTGTCAGCAACTCAAGCTGCGATTCCGCCTCGCGCCTGAGCTTCTTCGCCTCATTCTTGTCTTGTGCGGATCGCGAAGCATCAGCGATGACCCGACTCTGCAAGAGGTACTGAGCAAGGGCAGCTCGGTATAGGCTGCGCCACCTATCACACGCTGCATCGAGACTCAGCCCGACAGTCCGAAATACATCGTCTAGCCAAGTCGGAGACCACCAGGGCGCAGTCCGCAGATCTCCTTCTATCGACAATAGCACGCGCTTTGCACGCTCATTTGCCCGCGATCGAGCATTCTGATCTTCAATGTCCGCCTTCTTCGAATCGAGTAACTTCAAGCTTGGCGGTTCCCCTGAAACGTCTAACATGTCTTTCAGGGACCGGCCCAGGCTCATACCTGATTCAGCGAGCCAAACAGCATGGACATGCGCGCGAACCAGATCTTCGTTCGCAAGGTCCAGCCGAGGTGGCGCCACTTGACCCGACACCATCAGGTGAGGTCGGCGATAAAAATACTGGTCATGCGGGCTGCCCGTTGAGCAGTAGGTGATGACAAGAGCTGGCTGCCCGCTACGGCCCGCTCGGCCACTGCGCTGCGCGTAATTCGCCGGGGTCGGCGGGACATTGCGCATGTTGACGACGTTCAAGCTCGCGATGTCAACGCCCAACTCCATCGTCGGCGAGCAGAACAGCACCGGTAGTGATGCTGTGCGGAAGCGCTTCTCTCTCTCGATGCGCGCGTCGTAGGGAACCTGCGCTGTGTGTTCCCGCGCTTCGAGTCCTTGTCCGTCTGCCGCTGCGGTTCGATAAAACTCCAGAAAGAACCGATTGGGCTTCCTGCCGGCCTCCGGCACTTTAGGAACCCGGATCGGATCGTGCAGAGCATTGCTTCCATCACCGGCAATCCACCGGAGAGCGGACGCAGACACTTGGTATCCAGGGACGTCCTCCTGATCTTCTGGTTCACGAACACGAACCACCAGCCCGGCCACCCTCAATGCCTCGAGAAGGTCGCGGATGATCTCAGACGTTTCATTTAGCGTCATTGACCGAGTCATAGCGGGAAAAGTGCCCCGGCGACGCAGATATTGCCCAAACCCACTTCGAGCACTCAGCCGTGTCCAGCCGCCATAATCGCCGCCTCGCTCTGAACGCGGCAAAGCGATTGAGGCATGCTCGAGCTTCTCATTCTCGTCGATCGCCCAAGGTGATCGGAGGTGCTGGCTGGACGCCTGGATCAGCCGCTCCTGGAACGCTTGGTCTAGGTAATCGACTTTGACGCAGAGTTCCCGGCGCAAATGATCGAGAAGTACCTTGGATACGTTCGCGCGAACCTCTGGCGAGGCGCCAGATAGAGCGGCGTGCCGGTGATTCCACTCGCCCTCGTCGGCTACGAGATCGCGGAGCGATTCGTACTCAATATGGAGAAGGCCGGTTTGCTCCAGGTTTGGCGACATGATTCGCCACCCGCGGCGCAGATCCAAATACAACCGGTATCCGAGTACGTCCCGCAGCGCTTTCTGTGTCGCTGACAGCGCTGCATACTTTATCGTCGGGTCAAGAGCGTACAGGTGCATCGGTAAAGCAAGAGACTCAAACACCGATTGCGTGAGGACGTCGTGTTTTAATCCATCGTTGCTAGCCTTCTGCGTCGCCCTGAAGAGAGCAGACCGCAGCAACCCCACTTCGACGAAGTCGTTGAAGTGACCGGCCTGCAGCGACGCATCTTGACGGTTATCCGTAAATGACAGCAGCTTTCGGGCCTCTGCGGGTATCGTTTCTTCATGCCGCAGGTGTCGAACGGCGGAAAGGGTAAGCACCGTCGTGGCTGTACTCCGGCCTTCTGATCCCAATGTCGCCAGCTTCGCGAAGTCGGTACGTGCACGTCCTCCGTACGCGACACCACACCTCAGACAGAACCGGAAGGGCGCCGAGATGAAATGTGCGGTAACGCCAGCCACTCCCCTCCGGCCATCGGGTGCCACCCGGATCTCCTGCGGCACCGATTTTCGCAGGTGATATTTCACGCGAGGCGGCTCGCCGGGTTCAAGCCAGTCATCGGGCAGGTCTTCTGGTTGGAAAGTCCATGGACGAGTGGTATTGATGTACAGGTAGCCTATGTCTCCGTCGCCATCTTCCGCCCTGTCATGCAATGCCTTGGGCTCGAGGTGAAAGTCGGGGCCGTTCTCGACTCGGCGCACGGTGTAGTATTCCTGCCCACATTCTCGGCAAAACACTAGCGGGACAAGGAGCTTCGAGCGGTCGCCGGGAACGAACTTCTGCGGATGGAGTGTCAGGTATCGAACATCTTCAGACTCGATGCTGGCGTAGACGGTTTCTCCACGGCTAATAAACTGATGCAACCTGAAGGCAAACACTGGGAATCCTGTTTCAGGGTGCCGGACCTGGGAGCCGACCAACAGTTGCTCTTTGATATATCTAGCGCAGACAGCGGCGGCCGCGCCGGTAACCTCAGCTAGTTCCGTCGCTGCGCCTCGTGGTCCGCCCACCGGTCGTGGCGTCGCACGAATAAGCGTGCCGGTTTCACTTTCGGTCGTCACTCCAAACGTACTTTCGATCCATCGGGACAGCGGGTCGGCCACAAAGGCATGGTAAGAGGGCAGCGCGTCGACCGGCCGAGGGAGTTCACGTACGCGCGCCGAAAGTGCACTTCGGAAGTCGGGGGCGTTCAGGTTCGGTTCAGGACTCGCCCGCTCGAGGGTTTCTCCTATCACGTCTTCGGGTGCTACCGATGCACCGAACAGGAGCGTAGCGACGCGCGCGACTTCCTTCCTTTGCTGTTCAGAAGATCCCGAAGACGCCATTGTGGCCGAAGTTCCTACGTGCTGAAGCTCGGCTGCATCGCAAGCGTCCCGCGTGCGGCGTACGAGCAGTGCGACGTCGCCTCCCTGACGGCCGCGATAAGTATGAAGTTCATCGAGGACCAGGAAACGGAGGCTCTGGGCTGCCCTCACTAACGGTCGTTCTTCCGTCCGCGTCAGGATAAGCTCGAGCATTACATAATTCGTGAGCAGGACGTCGGGTGGATCCGCCCAGATGTTACGGCGCTCAACATCGTCTTCCTGGCCGGTGTATCGACGGAACGTTACGGGACCGCGGCCGTCGGGGTATCCAAACTTGAGAAACTTCTCTAATTCCTGCTCTTGGCTATTCGCCAAAGCGTTCATCGGGTATACGACAATGGCCTTAATCCCGCGGCGTCTTTGTTCCCGTAACACAGCGTTCACGATCGGAACGATATAGGCGAGGCTCTTACCAGATCCTGTTCCGGTTGTAAGTACGTAGTTTCGCCGCGCGCCCGCCGCCGCTATTGCGTCCACCTGGTGACGGTGCAGCCGCAGGGGTGATCCAGCATCGGCTGCATCGCGCTTGATCCGGAAAATGCGACTGCATTCTTGATGAAGAACTCCCTGATTTACCAGTTCGTCGATCCAAGCGCCCTTCGCAAAAGCAGGGTTGAGACCAATGCTGGGTTCCGGCCAAAGGAAACCTTCCGCCAGTTCGGCCTTGACTTGTTCCTGGATCTTATCGTCTTGTATGGCAATGAAGCTTTTGACGTAGTTAGCGTAGTCGTTAACCACCCGATCCCGAAAATCGAAGATGTTCATCAGAAGCCCCGTGAATTCTACGGCGATACCGATTGCACGAAACGGCAGTCACTTGGAAGACTTGAAATCCGAATAAATTCGTTCTCGGCCAAAGCCTGCTTTCGGTGCACCGACATGGCCGCAGCCATAACCAAGGTTCCATCGGTTCGGAAGTTATTGATTATACCGTCCTTAACCTGCTTACCCACTATGCGATTTACTCACTGATCCAGTGGCCGACTTTTTGGTCCAAAGCCTCGCCTCAAATCAAGAGCCTGGTCAATCCAACAATATTTCGCCAGAGTTATCCTAAAACCGACCACAATAGCCAAGGACGTCCGATGGAAAGCGGCATGATGAGAGGCAGACACCAGCCGCTGTGCTGAATACCGGCTAACCAAGGCTAGTTCGAGTGGTTACATTTATTGTAAGAACGACGTGTGGCAGGAGTGACCGTTGAAGGGCCGGCTATATCAACCCTGCAATTTGGCCCGTTGTGCGAGGAGAATATCCGCATGCGTCTGCACCCGCATTTGTCGAAAATATGTCTTTGTGATTTCGAAAGGAAGCGCTCTAGGATGAAGCTTCATTCGATAGACCTCCCGCAGTGCACGCTCCAGGAAGAGCCATTTCTCTGCTAAATCACCTCTGGCAAGTCTGTATCGACTTGGCAGCTGAGGCACACCGGCGTGGAAATGATTTACGAATTCCTGAATGTTCTTTTTCTTGACCGTCAAAACGAGATATCGAATCGCTTTGAAGACCACATATTGGGTCCCGTTTGCTGCGAGGCTTTCTTCTTTGGTGCACCGAAGCACGGATTGACGCCATGCCATGAAAGGTAGACCGGCTACTGCGTTTGCTAAGTTAAGAGGGTTCAATTCGTATCGCTTGCTCTTGATAAATCGAAAAATTTCTCCCCGCGTAAAACTGGCCTCTGCAAGTTTCAATTGTGCTCGCAGAGAATTGTCTCGGTCGTTGAGCTTCTTGGATTCTTCCTCCGCCAGTCGTGCCTCTTTCCACCGCTTCGCAAACTCTTTCCTGATGAGCTTGCGTTCGCGGCGGTTCGCTTCTTGGCTGAGAGCTGCGCGAGCATGCTGGAGTCTGTCGTATGCAGTGCGATTTGCCTCACTAGCGACGCGCATTGGCTTCCCCATCTGACGGTACTCAAAGCGAATCTTAGCAAGGGCGCGAGCGCTCCCCGAGTGGTCGGAAGGAGTCCAGAACGCCGAAATGAAATCATCCCAGACGTTTCCCTCCAGAATTTTGAAAACAGTTACAAGATCGTCTGGCCTTCTGACTCTTTGAAGGGCCAACCCAATCTCGCCCCAAAACCCTTCAAAAATCTGAACAAGGCGGTCTCTGCGATTGTGGAGGCTAGGATCATCTATTAACGAGCGCCTTCCTAGACGCCGGCGTTCTGGCTCAGGCGGGGAGAACGCATATTCCGCATCTGCAAAAGCTTCCTGCGATTCAAAAGGTAGCTGAGACACATCCCGTCCTTGTGGGCTGGCAAAAACCTGTCAAGTCCCTGGATAGATTTTTATCGCCCTATATCTCTGATTCCGCCATCTCTTATTGCCATGTAATTCTAAAAATAGAACCTTTTATTGCCATAAAATCAAAGCAAATGTTTCTGAGGCCTGCCGATACTAATCGAAAACGTGCTGTATCCTCAGCCGCATGATGGAAAAAGGTTATCAAACAGGCAATCCGGTTGTCTATCAAGACTCCAAGGGCAATGTAGGGCGGGGGTTGGCGACCGTCGCGAGCATCATGCCATGCTTTCCTCAGGCCGTGTGCTTACTCGGTTCAGCGGAGCCTGTGAGCACCGCACCAGTGTTTACAATCATTGTGAGCCTCATCGCACTGCTCTCCGCCCTGTTTGTGATCCTCTCAAAAAAGTACCCGCCCAAGGTGGAGCAATGGGCTTACGGGACGATCGGGATGATACTGGGTTTTTGGCTGAGACGAGCTTGATGGGCACTAAACCTTGGAGCACGTTATAAGCACGCTATAGATGATGCATCCCGCAACCCTCTGCTGCCAGCCAAGGGTGGAGTCGGCATCTTCTGGCTGAGCGACCGCTCTTGACGTTGGGGGCTCCCTCCCTGAACTTTTCGCGCAGAGTTAGGCTAGTGTCACAATACCTGATATGTCACCAGGACAGCAATTGGGGCTCGCGACAATCGATGGCCGGCTAATGGACGGGCTCAAGTTCTGCCTGAAGGTTTACAAACTATTCGATCAGGTGAGAGGAGCACCAGACGGTATTGCGAAACTTCGACTGCGTCCAACACGAACGGCCGACATGAACGAGAAAAAGTTGCTCGAAGAACTCCTACCAATCGCTCGATACATACAGGCGCGCTACAGTGAAGGCCGCCGCATCAAGGTGCGCTGGTTCAGCGGGTCGCAGCCCTATGATGCCATTATCTGGTCCTCAGGGGGAAAGGTCACGCACGGCGAGGCTTCGAGAAGAGCGCTGGTTGAGGTTACGACCTCTGTCCATCCGAACGAGCATCTCGCGCGTAGGTTGCTTCACGAACGCGGCGGTTCGTTCGGTCCAAAGGGAATATCTCGCGACAAGGAAACCGGCGCGATTATTTCAAAGCCTCACGTCCACACGCCCGACGAACTCGCGGCAGATCTCGCAGATCAGATCCTCGAATGTCTCAAGAGCAAGAGCAGCAAACAGTATCCGCCGGGAACAACCCTGATCATCAACTGCATTACAACAGCCTCATCCTTCCTGATGAATGGGATGACGCAATCGAGCGAGTACGAAAGGCCCAGGCGCACTTGGCATTTCGAGAAGTGTTCCTGCTGGAGATGATCAGCTCGCATTCGGCGACGCTGTATGGCGACCGACATCACAGACCGCGGACCAAACGGAAATGACGAGCCTTCTATAGTCCCTGACTCAAGCGCGAGATCGCAGGACTAAAAAAGATGCCGTCCGCGCTTAGGGGAAGATCTCCTTCAGGAATTCTCGCTTTTATTTGGATTGAAAAACAAGTGGGAACTCGTTTGGCAGGCATGAAAGCAAATTTGCAGTTTCAATTCTGCTCTGCTCATTTAAATCCAGTAGAGAAAGCAGCGTGTCCCTGCTAGGAAGCGGTGTTTGGTTTTTGGTACTAGCCGCTAAAACGTGGTTCAGATAAGACAACATCCATAGAGTTGTTTGCCGAGCCATTTCGCGAGCTTGTGCCAAATCATGATGGACTACTTTGGTGTCAAGCAACTGCTCATTCCCGTGCATATAGTCTGACCGCAAATCGTACAGCTTTTCAAATATCTTCTTAATTTTCTTCCTTTCCGCTGGGTTCTTAGCCAGGACGAATGAAACACGATCTCTCAAAAGGTTTGTTAAGCCTGGAACATCCTCGCCGACAAGAGCTTCGATTGCCGTGATGTGCCAGAGCAATTGCTCCAATCCGCTGTCCCTGAATCCCTTTTCCATGAAGCTCAGGGCAACGTCAATGAATTGCCACTGCGGAACCTGTTTAATCTTTTCCACCAAAGCGTTAATGTCTTTGACGAAATCGCGGAATTCCGTTTCGCTCCCGCTAAGATCGAATGCGACATAGGGATGCTCCCCAACCTCTTCGCCAAAGCTGTCCATTGTAGCCTCCATCGGCAGATCGGACAGGTCCGGTGCTGCTGGTGGATTGTCCAGGAATCCTTGCGGTATCTGTATGGTGAACGGCAAGGACGGGCAAATGTTGAGGCTGAGAAGACCTGCATCGTCAGACAAAAGCAGATTCTCGTCAGGCGAGTACTGGTCTCGCCATTTGTACAATGAAAGAATTCTAAATGCATTTTTCAGCTTGCCGGAGAACGGCGAGTATTTAGGTTTTATTTTTTCTCCCCATAGGAGGAGGCCTGAATGGGAAATGGGCCTTTCTTCCGTACATACGATCATCCAGAATTGCGACAATGTAGAGGTGTCTACTTCTGCCCACGGGTAGAAAAGCTTGCACGTCCTTTGCTTGAGAAGGACATTCAGCTCTTCCGCCGTAAAGTTTTGGATGGCGAAATCGCCGAATTTCAGCGGCTGCTCGGGGAATTCCACAAGCTCTATCGGTGCCAGGCAGACCCATTGCCCGGATTCTGCTGTAATCTCTTTCGCGTAAAGCGAGCAAATTCCTTCGGGGTTGATACTCGCGCCCTCAAATATCCCTTCGTATAAGCCAGACCATCGGAAAAACGTCGTTATGTGGTGCTGCCAAATACTCGCAAATGATTTGTCCTTGTTGAATTCTTTTAGGGTGTGTTTAGAGAGTTCTGCGAACTCGTGAGAATTCTCCAGGTCGGCGATGCTCGATAAGAATATCTGACGAAATTTTGGGTCGTCGAGGAGCGATGGAGATTGGGGGGCCGTTCGCAGGCCAGAAAATTCTCTCTCGACAACCTGCAAATAATTTATGAGGGGAGCGCAGTTCATGGCTTGCTGAAGTTTCAATCCATGATTCCCCGCGAGGGGACAAACCCAGGTTCCTGTTTGGGCTTGGGGGCTTTCTGCACCAGCTCAAGCTCGCCGGCTTTGTGGAACCATTTCGTTCCCGCATCCGTGCCAACCTGAGTCTCGTACATGTCCGGGTCTCTCGTCCCGGTGATGTGCCTGATTTCTCCTGATGAAATGACTTTAACGGTATCGCCTATTTCGATCATGTTTTCTCCTGTTCAATCCAGTCCTCGAAATACCCCTGTCCAATCAGTTTAATATCCTTGTATCCCGCATCCTGAAATTCAATGGCAATGCGCTCGCTGTCCGCGCCAGACACCACCGTCATCGTAGCTTTTTTGTTTGTGTGCTTTAGCAGCAGTTCACGAGCACGAACATCAGCCTTTGGCATGCTGTAACCGCATATCACAACTTTGTCCGCTCTCTTCAATGCATGAGCACTCTGAGACCATAGGCCATCCCAAAACTCTTTGAACTCAATTCCGAGAGAAGTCTCGAAATAAAACTTCTTGGTCCGTCCCGGCAAGATCATGCTCAATTCCGTTCCTCCTCCCGGATACGTGTTCCCCGAAAAGTTCGTGTAGCCGAGATACTCAGCATCGACAGTATGGATGACCGGACGACCTCCCATAAATCCTGAGGGACCAACAAATGTAAATCCGCTTCTGAGGCCGCCTCCAAGAGAGACAATCCAGTTGCTACTCCCATGTACTTTGAGGAGTTGTACGGCTGAAGGAATCGCAGCATTCCCGAATGGGAAGCCGTATCCAGTCGAAAGCTCCCATTTCCCGGCTCGTCTAAGCTCTCGGTCTACCGAGTCGTCATAATTGAATGTAATGACCGTGTCTCCAGCATTGGCGATCTTCTGTGAAAAGTTTTCATAAAGATCAGCGGGGCTGCAATGGAGAACGCGAAACCATTCCCGTAAGGCCCTCAAAATATTTGAGCGACCAGAGATAAGAATCACCCACTTGACCAACTCCTCATCCGTTTTTCTGGACTTTAGCTCATCGATCCTAGCTTCGATCTCTGAAATTAAATCCTCGATATTAGGGGTATTGCCAAACATCTCGATGAGCTGTTCCGCAGAAACCTGAAAATCGTTATTTTCAGATTTCAGCATGAATTCTAGGAGGCCCTGGCCCATCTTCGGCGCAAGAGGATAATTTGCATGGATTGATGCCCCGGCCCCGAATACATACACTGCGCTCATGATTGCACCCTATTAGCTCGTGGTGGACGAGGTTGATTGAATAAAATTTGGCTCGCTTGTTCAGCGACTTGCTCGTATGCCTGTTGCAGCCATTCATTGCGTCTGCCTGTCAAGCTCTGCGGAAAATACTCCATCAATGTTGACAATAAGAGCGGGTCTTGATCGAGCCACTGTTGCAAAAACCAGCTTATAGGTTTTTCTGAAAGGTATGGAACAATGGCCTCAAATGTCTCAATGTCGGTGCAGAGCAATGGCTTTACTTCGATTCCCTGAACCTCGCTTGGGTCAACAGCGTCTTTGAAATAGAAATTCAGCAGTTTGCTGATAAGCAATGAAGAGCCAAGGTCGTCAAGCGTCAGCAATAGAGGGTAGACCCGTTTTATGTGGGATACATCCAACCCTGATACAGCCTTTCGGCTCGGGCCAGAAAATAAGGCCCTAATGGCAGCAGCAAGTTGCTCCACTCCCTTTTTGCTGCCATCGGCCGAATCCTTAACCAGCTTCTTGGCAATTTCATCGCGCAATTTGATGTAATCGCCGCTGTATTTCGCGTCAGCAGTAAACATGCTTGCTTTATATTCCATGAGGACGAGGGAATCGCCATCGACTATCAAACCATCGCATAACTGGTCGTTGTGATTGTCGAGCAATCGTGGGTCAGGAATAAAGTTCGAGGCATGTGCTTTGGTGAGGTCGTTCACGTAAGCCTCAAACACAGGCCCCCAGAAACGGCGCAGTCTATTCCCAGTTTCCCTGCTGCTGTTATTGACCCGCCAGTAAGGGCCAGTCTCGAATTTTTCGACAACAAAGTTGGCATCAGCCGTAAGGCTCGCATGGCCTTCCGTTATCAAAGGTTTTCTCCGAAACGCAGTGAAGTCGCTCGACCCGTAGTCACGCCCCTCGCGCCGATCTTGCTGTAAGGAATTGAGGATATTCTCACTGGTGTCCGCAAATTCTCTAAAAAACGCTTCGATGGTCGGTTTGGGAATCTGAGTTTGATGAAAATCTACTGGCCTGATGGCCGCGACCTCAGGATTTTTGCGCAAGGTCTCAAGGCTAATCAGGGACATTATCCGTGCCATCAGCCCTAGCGTAAGTGCCTGATAATCTCGGAGAGATATGCCCGTCAAGTGCTCATACTCTGTTGGAACGTCTATGTAATCGGGGTGCGTCCGCAATCGGGCCGTATATGTAGTCGTTATCAAAAAAGCCCGCGTTAGCTTGTTCCCAACGGTGAAGCCGCTGAATTCAGTTACCGGAAGAAACTCAGCTACCAACCGTGACACTTTGTCAAAATCGTCCAGACCGCCCTCTGGAAATGGGACTAAGTTGTAATGCAAGTGGTCGTTTGCCATCAAGAGAATCGCCCCGAATGGGCCGGGAGGAGTTTCTAGGACATCTCGCCCAACATCAGGGCAGTGCTCGATTGCCAGTTTCATTATGAACAGCAACTGCCTACGGTGAAAAACAAAACTGGGTTCTGGAAACTGAGCTGCTAATTTCAACCAGGTCGCACGCAAAACCCCAAAGAAGGAATCGAGCAAGATTGGGTAATTTCTTTTTTCCCAGCCACTCCGCTCCCATAATTTGAGGATTATCCCAATTCCTGAGCAAGTGAACAGAACAGACCACCGGGAGAAGACTTTTAGCCTTTGGATAAGCTCATCAAGTGTGCTCTTACGGCGGAACATCTCTTGAAACGAGGCATACGTCTGCACTGGCATTGAGAGTCTCTGAACGGATTATAAGGTCACAGTGCAACAAAAAACTCACCTTTCGGCCGGGCGACAATACTAAGCCCGGATTTAAAGCTTCTTCTGGCTACGCCGATCAGCAACCCGAGCCGATCGCTATGGTTCTCGATTGATTTTACCAACGCCTGGATACGATCGCGCGTGTTCGGCCTCATGACAGGATGCAGGTGGTGAAGGCATGCATCGCTTTATAAAGCCGTACGGCATGCCGCCGGTAATGCCCCGCATTGCCGAGAGCAGCGCCGCCACGAATGCGCGCAGCTGCCAGCTGCTGCACAAATGAAGCAAGCTTGTGCTTGCCAATCAGGAAAATAACCTGCTAACAAGGGCTCGACATTGGCGGCTTGGGCTTTACCTTCATTTCGTCCTTTAATACCATGCTGTCAACGCCGTCCCCTACGCCGAAAGATGCTTCCGATCTCCAACGTCCCCAAAGCGCTCCAATTCAGCAAGGCTGAGACGGATCGTATCGGGATTCGCTCGATTGGTCGGGTACACCTGCCAAGAACTCTTTATCTGTCCAGGTTCGAAAACTCTCGTGTGAATAACAACGGCAGAGACCCGTGAGGTCATTCCAAAAAAACCGCACTCGTTATTCTTCGCGGTCAGCTGTCCCATCGATTCACCAGATCCGCTTGTGGGCGGGAATTGAACCACCACATCACCATAAAGTGCGGAGATAATCGTAAACTCGGAAAGCATGAACTGCTCCGAAACTTCGAGAACAATGATTCCTCGGGAATTCTCGGGAAGTTGGCTACTCTTATCGAGCAAAATACTCTTTAGTCGTTCATGCGTTTTGACGGGTTTAGGCGGGAACTTTGGTTTTCTGGAGACGGTTGCCGGTGTTCCATTCTGTTCCTTTCCAATGTCGCTAAATCGAGCACTGAAATCAGCTTGGTCGACAATGTCTTGATACTGTTTCTCTTTTCCAGAGCGCGTCGGGCCAGAATCGCTGTAGTCGCCACCAAGATTCAGAAGTTTTCCGCTCGGGTGCGCATAGTAGAGTGTCGCGTTGCTCGGCTTTTTTTCCTTCAACGCTTGAAGGGCATCGACAACAACAGCCATTGCAGCTTTTAGTTTGGAAGAATTGGGGGTGTACCCTTCGCCAATCGTCAGGTCCACCCGGTAAGTAGACGGAATGGTTCTCAATTGCGCGAATATCTCCTTGGTCATCGACTGTATGCGTTCCTCTTCCCAAGAGAATCCCGCCTCTCTAATTTCAACGAAGTAGGGCACTCCGGCCCAGTCAGCCTGCAGGTCCGGTCCTTTCTTAGGCGCAAAGGGCTCAAGCCTGACAGCGAATCCTTCTTGGGCCAAGAAAACAGCAGCCTCCATCTCAACAATGGTTGAGACGTACTCTGCTTTGAGCTTTCGTTTCAGATCTTTTGCAGCAAAGTTTATACGCGGGTCCGTGAGAATGAACCTCACGAGTTCTTCGATGTACGGCACCCAGAGGTTGTCTGGACGGCTCTTCTGCCAAAGGCCGAGCGGATGGGTAGGTTTTTCTCCGAGAACCTCAGCATCAACCCAAGCGTCTCCCAGCAACTTGCGAAGATACGTCAGATCGGGAGAATTGCCGCTTTGGGCGCTCATTGGCGTCTCCTTCTATGCTCCTTGGGGGGGCGTAACAGATCGGAATTGCGCTTCAATCTCACCGGCCTCCGTATTGCACCGAATGAAGGTTTCGGCCGGAGAACTCTGAATTGGTTGAACCGCAATCAGGGCATGATGTGATTGTACCGGCTGAATACGATCCCTCACTCGTACCACTCCGCCCCTAGAATGTACTGAGTTTTTCCCGAAGAGTACTATCCAGCCTTTCGTGATCGGGCCCGTTGCGAAGTTACTTGGTCATTTTTGACAGCGTATCATTTCAGATCCACGCTGTTACGCTATTTCCCGGCGAGGCAGCAGTTGGTAAAATGTCGTCTCGTATGCGGAAACAGGTTGCGGTCGGAGAGCGCAATAAACGCGGGTCACTCGTCCTGCTTGAAAAGACGGCGAGACGCGGAAACCACCCTTTCGCACGAGTCTGGCTCGTTCGGTGTGTAGCCGGGAACCACCGGTTTTCTGTGAACAGTTGCGACTTTCATGATCGGAAATGTCCGATGTGCGAGAGCGCAGCCGACGGGCTGTAGCCGTGCAGGCTAATCAAAGTTCCCGTCAGTCGTTGACAGTTAGTCTGTGCGCGTCGCCATTTTCCGAAGTGTTTCAGCAAGGTTTTCGGGGATAGCCATTCTCAGTCCGGTTTCGTTGAAATATGGATTATCTCCCCGAATCCTGTGTCCGGTCAGTGCGCGAGAAAGAACTGCAGAAGGTGGAATATTGGCATCATTAGCGCGTCTCTTCTCTTCAGCGTGCTCTCTAATCAAGTACACCAGCAGGTCTGCCGCTTGCAAGGCTGGAACTCCCAGGCCATGGGGAAATCGAATTCTGCCAAGTTTTTCTTGTACGCGCAAAGGCATTCTCTTCATAGCCGCAAATAGATGACTTGCATAGCCTTTGAACTCTCCGTTGTAATCGAACCTGAAATGCATTTTGGTTCCTGGTTTGCAATGTCGCGCGGCGTTGAGTACGCAGGATTGGAACGGTAGAAAGTAAGGTTTACCGGGAGCGCCTGTGGTTCAGAATCGAAGTCGATATTGTCCACCGGTTAAGAATCGTCGCTCACCATAACTCATTTTGTGCCAATCTTCCATTACAAGAGCGGCTGTTATCGGGAGAATCTTGCTTCCACTGATTGCATCAAGCAAAGAATCAAGGCATTCCTGGGCCCGTTCCTCGCTCCAGTCTCTGTACACACCAACTCGTTTGCCGCGATTCCTGCCCCAAAACTCCTGAGAATGAAACTCCTTTATTGCAAAGTTGCTTAAGACTCGCCTCCATCGTTTCGAAAAAGTGCGGATGTTGGGACGTGACGCCCAATATCCCCCAACCACGCAGACTGCAGAACCAGCATGAATACCACTTTCATCCATATATGCGATTGGCATAAGCCCTCGATCTTTGGGTATTGTATTAACGAAAAAGTTGAAGGAGCATTGTATTTTGCTTGTTACATTCCCCACACCGTCGCGTCTCTAGCTCTAGAAAATTTCACGCGAAGCAGTTGGGTTGGCAGCATAAAGTTTTGTTGAACGGTGGACCAACAGATAGATAGTCGGCAAGGCGAGGAGGGTGAACAAGGTGGATGTAATGAGCCCCGCGGTCATGACGATCGCGAGTGGGCGTTCAATCTCTGTCCCGTGCAGGCGCAACAATAGGATCGGCAGCAGCCCGAGAATCGCCGTTGCTGCGGCCAATCGTAGGGGGGAATGATTACCTCTACTGTCCATGTTCTCATCCTCGTGCCGGTCTTTTTTGTAATGATGAAGGAGCGAGCGCTACGCCGAAATAGGCGCTTGAATAGGAGTGTTGGTGTCGAGTAGGATTTCTCTCGTACTCATTTCGTCGAAGACGTTTGAACGAGCAAGGATGATGAGGTGGAAAACTGAATGAAAACTGAATGAAAGAATTGCCTTTGTCGCCGTTTTGGCCATTTTGGCCTTTTGGAAAATCAATAATTTACGCGGAATCAATGCGCTCTTGGGGTTCAAATCCACCTGCCACCGCAATCCATAACATCCTATCTTTTCAACAGCTTACAGTATAGATCGGTGGTTGTTCCCGCCCTCCCGCACACGCCTTCCAAATCCAACATATATAAAGGTCTTCGAATCATAGCCACACAATTGAATGAAAACTGAATGAAGGTCCGCGAGACCTCCACATCAATGAACTCCCAACGCCACGTTTTCGCCGCTCACAGTCTCCTCCTGTAACCGTACTGAACCGGCGAGCCTCCTTTGATTACCCAGACCCTAGTCCGAAGTCGTTCCCGCAACGGGAAGAAACAAGTCCTGACGTGATAAGGATCACAGACACCCGCACGCTGCAAAATCTATCGTCAGTTTTATGCCGCTCGACCTCTTCAACCAATAATCAACCAGCACGAAGTCACCGGAGATTGGTGACCTTTAAGATTGGTCAGTAACGCAGGCATCTCTGCCATCCGCACGACGTGCAAGTCTCTTCCTCAGGTCAACTGCAACGAAACCGCCTGAGCGCGCAGATAAACCTACTTCGCAGACGCCACGGGACGGATCGAATCGGAAAGAGGGGCAGGCGATGGCAGGGCCGCAAGACAAGCGTGCTGGCACCGAGCAAGCGAGCAACAGCTTTTCATCGGTGAGTGCTCCATCCATTTCATTGCCAAAAGGTGGAGGGGCGATTCGCGGCATCGGCGAGAAATTTGCTGCAAACCCAGTCACCGGAACCGGCTCGATGACTGTGCCGATCGCCACCAGCCCCGGCCGCTCCGGCTTCGGTCCGCAGTTATCGCTCTCCTACGATTCCGGCAGTGGCAATGGTCCTTTTGGTCTCGGCTGGCATCTGTCCATTCCGTCCATTGCCCGCAAGACCGACAAAGGACTGCCCCGATATCGTGACGACGAAAAACCTGACGTTTTCATCCTGTCAGGTGCTGAAGATCTGGTCCCTGTGCTGGTCAAGAGCGAGGATGGCTGGGTGTCCGAGCCGCCAAAATTCCGGACAGTCAACAAGGCGAAGTATCAGATCAAACGTTACCGGCCGCGGATCGAAGGTCTCTTTGCGCGCATCGAACGCTGGTCTAACACTGACCCCGCCCGGCCCCAAGATACCTTCTGGCGTTCCATCTCCAAGGACAACATCACAACCTGGTACGGAAAAACTGAAAAGAGCCGCATCTCGGATCCCGCTGACCCGGCCCACGTGTTCAGCTGGCTCATTTGCGAAAGCTACGATGACAAGGGCAATGTCATCAGTTACAGATACAAACGTGAAGACTCCGCTGGAATCAACGTTGCTCAAGCCCACGAGAGAAACCGCTCAGACAGCTCAGACAGTTATAAATCAGACCGGCGGGCTAACAAGTACCTTAAGCGCATCAGGTACGGTAATCGGACGCCCTATTTACCAAAACTGACAGAAAACGACCCCTGGCCTACTCCTCCAAAAAATGATGGATGGTTTTTCGAGGTCGTCTTTGATTATGGCGAACATGACACCGCCACACCGCAGCCCAGCGATGATTTTGAAAATAGCAATTCCGCCGCTTGGCTCGTGCGTCCCGATCCTTTTTCTTCGTATCGTTCGGGCTTTGAAATCCGCACATACCGGCTCTGCCAGCGCATCCTGATGTTCCACCATTTTCCGGACGAACCGGAAGTCAAAGATGATTGTCTGATTCGCTCCATGGATTTTGACTATTGGTACGAGGAATATCCAAAAGACGCGCGCAATCCAATCTATTCTTTCCTGCACTCGGTCACTCAGACCGGCTACAAGCGCAAGCCCGCCGGCGGCTATCGCAAAAAATCGTTTCCTCCAGTGCAGTTCACCTACAGCGAGGCCACAATCCAGAACGATGTTCGCGTAGTTGACGCTGCCAGTCTCGAAAACTTATCCGTCGGCGTCGACCTCAGCACCTACCAGTGGGTGGACCTGGACGGCGAAGGTCTCCCGGGCATGCTTAGCGAACAGGCCGGCGCTTGGTTCTACAAGCGCAATCTCAGCCCCATCAACCTTATTAGCCAGCACGGCTCTACGCGGGTTGAAGCTTGCTTCGCTCCAGCTGAACTCGTTGCCACCAAGCCTGCCTCCGGTCTTTCCGGCGGCCGCGCCCAATTCATGGATCTTGCCGGTGATGGCCAGCCTGACGTCGTTACTTTCTGGGGACCAGCCCCCGGTTTCTATGAACGGACTCCTGATTCGGGAACGTGGGAATCGTTCACTCCGTTCGCTTCACTACCCGTGCTCGATTGGGCCGACCCGAATCTGAAATTTGTGGACCTCACCGGCGACGGCCACGCCGATCTTCTCATCACCGAAGATGACATATTTCGCTGGCATCCCTCGCTCGCCGAAGAGGGCTTTGGGCCGCAAGAAATCACCCGCCAATCCTACGATGAAGAAAACGGGCCGCACCTTGTATTCGCCGACAACACGCAATCCATCTACCTCGCGGACATGTCCGGCGACGGGCTCTCTGACTTGGTGCGCATCCGCAATGGCGAAGTTTGCTATTGGCCCAACCTGGGTTACGGCCGTTTCGGCTCCAAAATCACCATGGACAACTCGCCTTGGTTTGATTTCTTCGATCAATTCGACCAGAAGCGCATCCGGCTCGCAGACATCGACGGCTCCGGTACAACCGACATTCTTTATCTCCACGGAAAGGGCGTTCGTATCTACTTCAATCAATCGGGCAACAGTTGGAGCCAGCCACCCACCGTGCTGGCGTTTCCTCCGATTGATAGCCATACATCCGTCACCGTCTTAGATTTGCTGGGTAACGGCACCGCCTGCATCGTATGGTCGTCGCCTTTGCCCGGCGACGCGCGTCGCCCCATGCGCTACATCGACCTCATGGGTGGCCAAAAGCCGCATCTGATGATTAAAACCGTCAATAACTTCGGTGCGGAGACCGTTGTCTCCTATGCGCCTTCGACCCGGTTCTACGTGGCCGACCAGCGTGCCGGCAAGCCGTGGACCACAAAGCTGCCGTTTCCTGTTCACTGCGTTGAGCGCGTTACCGTCACGGACAAATGGCGGCAGACCTCTTTCTCCAGCAGATACTCCTATCACCACGGCTTTTTCGATGGCGTCGAACGAGAATTCCGCGGTTTCGGCAGAGTGGAACAGGTGGATGTAGAGTCCTACGGCAAGTTCAGCAAGGACAATTCCGCCAGCCCGTACATCACCGCGGACAAAACGCTATATCAGCCACCGGTCAAAACTGTCACTTGGTACCATACCGGCGCGCTGACTGAACGCGAGCGCATTCTCTCTCAATTCGAGCACGAATATTTTCCTCGCTGGTTCGAAGACTTGCATCCCGAGGCATCTAGCGTCCTGGGAAATTTTCAGGAGAATGTCCTGCCAGAGCCGGACTTGTCTGCAGAGGAACTCAGTGGCGAAGAGTGGCGGGAAGCCTTAAGAGCCTCCAAGGGGATCGTGCTTCGCCAGGAAGTCTACGAACTCGACGTTGAGGCGTTAGGGCGTGACGAACAACGCCCTGTGAAGCTATTCACCGCCGCCTGTCACAATGTCCACATTCGTCGCCTGCAACCGAGAGCCCACCACCAGCACGCGGTCTTTCTGGTCTCCCAAAGCGAGACCATCAGCTACAACTACGAATTGGACCTCCGACCGGCTGTGCTCCACCCGGACCCACGCATTGCCCACACCCTGAACCTGCAACTCGATGAATATGCAAATGTCCTGCAATCGGTAGCCGTCGTCTACCCACGCCTCGGCCAATACGAGGACAACACTCTCTCATCGGACGCGCTCGCCCTCATCAGCCGTGTCCAGAAGGAAAGTCATCTTGCTTATACCGAGGCCCGCTACACCAATGACGTTCCAGACGTGCCGAACGGGCAATTGACGAACCAGGATGACTACCGGCTGCGCGTCCCTTGCGAAGTCCTGACTTACGAGTTGACGGGCATTGGCCCGGAAGATGCTGGTGACTTGTTGACTCCCGATTCGCGTGACAACCGCTATTTCACTCTCGACGAACTGCGCCACTTCCGGCTCAGCCTGGTCCACCAGCTCTCGGGCGAGGCTGTAGGAGAGATCCTCTATCACGAACTACCGAAACGGGCCGTCCCGGAGAAACGACTCGTCGAACATACCCGGATGCTCTTCTTTAAAGACGATCCTACTAAGCCGGGCGCTCTAAGTAGTCCACTCCCGTTCGGCCACCTGGGCCGGCTGGGACTGCTCTATGAAACTTACAAACTGGCCCTTACGAAAGAGTTGTTATCGACAGTGTTCGGCGCCAAGTTGAACGACTCCATTCAAGGCGCCACGGGCATGGAGCATCTGGGCAACGCCACGATCGGCGGCTACCTCAGCGGCCCGGATTTGGCGGCTCGATTTACGCCATTGGACACGACTGGACAGTATTGGATGCGGTCCGGCATTGTGGGTTTTCAGACTGACGTGGCGACGCACTTCTACCTGCCCGAGTGCTACACCGACGCATTCGGCAACCGAACGATGGTCAGTTTTGATCAGAGCTATCATCTCTTTCTCAAGTCCAGCATCGATGCGCGCGGCAACATCACTTCGGTCGAACAGTTCGATTTCCGTGTGCTCTCTCCGCGACGCTTGAAGGACATGAACAGCAATCTTTCCGAGGTTGCGTTTGATCTGCTGGGCATGCCAGCAGCGATAGCATTGCTCGGCACCGGCAACGAGGGTGACTCGCTCAGCGGGCTGACAGATGTGCTGCTGAATCCTCCGCCGGCGGACGTTCAAGGCTTCTTCGCAACTAGTTACAGCGAGACGCTGCCACGCCAATGGTTGGGCGATTCCACGGCACGCCACCTTTATTGGTTTGGAGAAGAGGTCAACCCCGATGGCTCGGTCTCCTGGGGGAAACATCCCGCCGCGGCCTGTGCCGTGCTGCGCGAAACACACGTCGCGGTGGTCAACGCGACAACGAGCCAACCCAGTCCCGTGCAGGTGGCCGTCGAGTATTCGGACGGTCTTGGTTCCGTGCTTGTCAAGAAAGGGCAGGCTGAACCGGCCCCTGGCAAGACGGGCCTGCGCTGGATTGCGAATGGGAAGACCATCCTGAATAACAAAGGCAAACCGGTCAAACAGTACGAGCCATATTTCAGTGAAACGGAACACCGGTTCGATGAGGCCGAGGTACAGCGCGAGGTAGGCGTTACACCGGTGATGTACTACGATGCTCCTGGTCGTCTGATTCGCACTGAACTCCCGGACGGCTCGCTCAGTCGCGTTGAGTTCTCGCCTTGGCATCTCAAGACCTTTGATGCTAATGACACCGTACTTGAGAGCCGGTGGTACCAGGATCATGGCGCTCCGGATCCTGCAATTCCCCTTGTCGCCAGTGCGTCATCGGATATGCGCGCCGCATGGCTGGCCTCGCAGCACGCCAATACGCCTGCGCTAACCATCCTTGACAGCCTGGGTCGTCAAGTGGCCGCCATCGCGCACAACAGAGTGGACGATGGCGCTGGTGGCGTTCGCAATGAAGGATACCTTACCTTCACTAAGCTCGACGCCGAAGGGAAACCGCTGTGGATACGAGACGCTCGCGGCAATCTGGTCATGCAATACATCACACCGCCCGTCGCTAACAACCAGGCGACCGAACCAACTGCGGGCTTTGCCCCTTGCCACGACATCGCTGGTAACCTGCTCTTCCAGCACAGCATGGACGCTGGTGATCGCTGGATGCTCACGGATGCCGCTGGTAAGCCGATGCTAGCCTGGGACTACAACGAGCGTCAAACGGGTACGGGCACCGTTAATGAGCACCGGCTGTACTTCACAAGCTACGATCAAGTGCATCGCCCCACCGCACAGTGGCTTAGCGTCAATGGTGGTTTGGCGCAGATGGCCGAACGCTTAGAATATCGCGACGCACAGGACCACGACTCGGGCGCGTTGCAGAACAAGCTCATCGGCCAGCTTGTTCGCCACTATGATCCCAGTGGTCTGACCGAAACTATCCGGCGTGACTTCAAGGGCAATATTGAGGAAGTTCGTCGCACGCTTAACAATCAACCAGAAGTGGCTCTCATCGATTGGCAGGGTGGTAACCCTGGCGCTCAACTGGAAAACGGAACGTTCGTCCAGATCACCGAGTACGATGCTCTCAACCGCATTATCCGCCTCTACAACTGGCATCGAGGTGTTGGTAGCCGGGTGGCAGTCTACGAGCCTGACTACAACGAGCGTGGCTTGTTGGTTAGTGAGAAGCTGACTATTCGCGGTAACAAAACGGCCACTGGTTTCGACATCGGGTCAGAAATGAAGACGACCGCCGCCATCCTGGACATTCGCTACAACGTAAAGGGACAAAAAACATATCTCGTGCTTGGTAACGGTACGCTTACACAATACAACCATGACCCGCAGACTTTCCGCTTGAAGCAAATACAAACCACCCGACCGGCGGATGCGAGCGGGTTTCCGGAGCGCCGTTCGAATTTGAAAGACTCAGGCATCGTCCAGCAATTGCTTTACACCTACGATCCGATCGGCAATATCACTGAGATCGACGACCAAGCGTACAAGCCGGTTTTCTTCGACAACGGCATTGCTGAACCCAGGAATCTCTACGAATATGACGCACTCTATCGCCTCGTGTCTGCCTCAGGCCGAGAGTCCGCCCAAAACGGAGGCGCCGCGTTCACCGGGAATGATCCCGCGATCGGGAACGGGTTCCCGATCACTGATCAGACGCTACGACGCTACATTGAGACCTACGAGTACGACCAAGTAGGTAACTTCGTCACAATGAAACACACCGTGCCAACTGATACTGCGGGCTGTTGGACCCGGCAGTTCGAGTGCTTTGCTGGTAGCAATCGTTTGCACTACACGTGGACGGGTAGTAATCGAGTAGCCACGCAGATTGAGTACCACTACGACGCGCACGGCAACATGCTCAATTTTCTGAATGTTTCAGCGGGTCAGTTCCTACGTTGGGACCATCGCGACATGATCGCCAACATCAATCTGGGAGGAGGTGGCTCGGCCTACTATCAATATGACGCAAGTAAACAGCGAACTCGCAAGTCGGTGCGGCACGGTGTAGTTGAAGATCGCATCTACCTGAATGGGTATGAACTAAACAGGCTGACACTTAACGATAATGTGCTCGAAGAGATCGAATCTCACCATTTGTTCGCAGGAGAGCAGCGCGTGCTGTTGGTGGACGATGTTATTACCTCATGTGATGCCAAGCATCAACGCCCGGATGGCCTGTCCATCAAGGCACAAAAGCTATTCCGTTATGTGTACAACAATCATCTCGGCTCGGTATCTCTTGAGCTCGATCAAGACGCAGAAATCATTTCATACGAAGAGTATCACTCGTATGGGACGAGTGCGTATCGAGCGATGAAGAGCGGAGTCGAAGCCCCGCCTAAGCGGTATCGGTATACGGGGATGGAGAGGGACGAGGAGAGCCGGCTTGCCTATCACAACGCGCGCTACTACGCTCCGTGGTTGGCGAGGTGGACGAGTTGCGATCCAAATGGAATTGCAGAAGGATCGAACCTCTTCGTTTTTGTGGATTGCAATCCTATCAATTTTATCGACAGCGGAGGAAAGGCTAAGGACTATCCAAGCTGGCGTCAGATGCTAGCAGAAAGTAGGATCAAGTCAAGTGAGGAAAGAATCTCCCAGACGAAGTTCGGAACGCCGGGAAGCTTAGCTGCACGCAAAGAGAATATGCAAGCGCTTCAGGCGTTGCAAGAAGCAAACGAGATCCGGGATTTCCATCGGAACGTTGGATTTCCGATTGCCGCAAATATTACCATGGCCGTTGCGACGGCACCAGCGGCAGCTCTTACCCCGGTACGTGTCGCTTTCACTTTTCTCGCTGGGTTCGGCGTGGGTGAGACCATCCAGGGCAAGACTGTGAGTCTCTTACCTTCTACTTTCGGCCAAACACAATCTCTGAGTGGATCTGATCGGATCTGGCACGGTGTTGGTTCTGTTAGCGGCGTACTCGGCAGCGTTGCAGGCGAGGTAAAACTAGCATCACCCTCTATGTTGACGAGGTCTCCCGCAGCCAAACTACTTAGTGGTCCAGCGTCGCGGCTGAGGGCCAAACCCGCGCCGTCACAAACGTCGCCCTGGCCTTCAGACGTTACTCGCACCGATGCTGGGTTCAAGGCCCTCAAAGCCGCGCCTGGCGAGCGAGTATTCTACGCACCCGCAAGTTCGCCAAATGAGACAGTAGTCACCCGATTCGCACCGGGCTCAGTAACTTTTGATTCTGCAACAAACACGAAGGGCGTATGGATAGCACTGGAAGAATTGGGACGTTCTAGCCCGGGTTCT
Source organism: Terriglobia bacterium (assembly GCA_020072585.1). Classification (GTDB taxonomy): domain Bacteria; phylum Acidobacteriota; class Terriglobia; order Terriglobales; family Acidobacteriaceae; genus Angelobacter. The sequence goes on from JAIQGL010000005.1 coordinate 127,208, forward strand.
CACGTCTATGTGGGGAGCGGAACGCACGGTACGACTGGGGGCGGATATGCAGCCACCAATCCAGTTCTTGCGGAACCCCGTTTTTATGGTTCCGATGTAGCTCTGACTAGACCGCCTTCATTTCCTACTCTCGGCCCCCGTCATGTTTTCGACGTGGCCAATCCCGCGGGTGCATCGGCCTTTGCCTCGGCAGTGAAAACCGCTCAATCGCTACCTTCTGGATCGATGACGACGGTTAAGGCATGGTGTTTTAGCACATTACAGAGATGATAGATGTTTGAGAGAGAATCGGTCAGATGGCCGTGGGTAGGGGGCCCGGCGTCGGCTCTACTTGGCGACACCGCAGACGGAGAGAACCCAACTAGCAAATGCCGCCGAGTTGCAAGGGAGTGCCAAACATGAAAGTCGAAGAGGAAGACTCGTCAGTGGAGAGGATGCGCAGTGACCGGAAACTCTTCCCGGACGAACCAGTTCGTACCGATAAGCTAACCAACCAAAGTGCCCAGGAGAGCAATCAACGGAGTGCTGAAGCGGTATGGGAGAAAACCAAGCGGCGTGCTTACCAATTGTACGAGCAACGCGGAAAAGTGGACGGCTACGCCCTCTCTGACTGGCTGCGCGCTGAAAAGGAGGTCGAAAAAGACAGTCCTCCATTTACCGTGACCGGCAAGGTTACAGGACAGGATGGCAGGCCTCTTTCTGGAGTGACGATCAAAGCGTTTGATCGCAAAGCCGATGCCCAAGATGCGCTGCTCGGCCAGACAGCAACTGACGATCAAGGCAATTACCTCGTGACTTACGTGCGAGACCTACTACGCGGCAAACCATCAGCCGATCTCGTCATTGGGCTGTATTGCGAGGGTAAGCTGGTCCAGAAGACTGAAGTAATTTTGAATGCAAAGCCTACTGAAATCAAAGACTTCGTTGTTCCTTCCACCAAGTTTGTGGTTCGTGGCCAGATCAGGTTTGCCAATGGCAGAGATTACAGCGGCGCTAGAGTCAAGGTCTATGGCAAGAACCTGCGCAGCGAAAATCTGCTAGGCGCAGCCCGCCCTGACCAGCAGGGCAGTTACGAAATCTGTTATGCCCTTCCAAATCTCGCTGGGCCCGGCACTCTTGCTGGCCCCCCACCGGACCTCGTTGTGCGCGTGTTCAACGCATCTGGCCAGCAACTCGCCGAGAGTCCTGTTCATTTCAAAGCCAATCGCGAAGAAGAGATCGACCTGGCTGTATCTGGTTCTCCGATCTCAGAATGGAAAAAAATCAATGACACGGTATTGCCCCTTCTTGCAGGACAGGACGTGCAACCGCATGAACTTACCGAGGAGGACCTGACGTTTGTTTCCCAGCACACCGGCCTCGACATGGAACAAGTACGCTTGTGGGCTCTTGCCGCAAAGACGAGTAAGAGCAGCACCCAGCTTGGCGACTCCCAGGGAGCGGACTCGATCGCGCCGCAGTTCTTCTACGGCTGGTTCCGCCAAACTCTGCCCACCAATTTGCCCGAGCTGCTGAAGACGCCAACCGCTGACCTGATTGCTGCCCTCAATCGCGCGATTGAGGCAAAGACTGTGCCCTCCGTTCCCGAAGGTTCTCTTAGTGCCCTTTCACTGGCAGTTAATCGACGCCGTATCATTGATGCCCTGCATCCCGCTACGGACAGAAAATCGACAACACTGGGGCACGTCTTACGCACCGTACCCAATCCGGATCGATTAAAGCTTAATGACCCGAATGGAATCGGATACCAACTGATTGAGGCGCTCCTGGATTCATCGCTTGATGCCACTAAACGGGAGACCAGGATTCATGAGGTTGCAGGAAATGCACTATCGCGCTCGATCAAACGCGCGCTTGGCCTCAATTCGCTCACTCTGGGGCATGTGCCGCTCATGAGCGCTTTGCAATCCACGGACCCCGATGATGCTGGTGCGCGTCTGGAGGACCTGGTCGCCAAAGAAACCGGAGACTGGCTTAAACTGGCGCAGATGCACGGGGTTCCTGACGAGATCAAGGGCGAAAGTGATGCAGAGCGGCAGAATCTCTACGCCAAGAGGCTTGCTCACACAGTCGAGATGATGCATCCGAGCGCCTACGTGGCTTATCGCATCCGAGAAGACCGAATCCCCGTGCAGGAGAAACTTAAACAGCCGATCCTCCAGTTCTTTCAGGCAAATCCTGCGTTTCGGTTGAAGGAACAATCGGTATTCGCCTGGTTCGATTCCAAAGATGTGAAGACGGATGGTATTGCCACAAAGCTGATCGAGCCCACTAAAAAGGAATTGTTGCGCGTCGAACGGATCGCGAACTTATCGGTGAGCCTCGAGAATATGACTCCGCTGTCCACCAAGGGCTTTCATTCTGCGCATCACGTCGTTCAACTCAGCCGCGACACGTTTGTTAAGGAAATGTCGCCACATCTCACAGGCGGAGAAGCCGCAGCCTTGGACATTTTCAACACTGCTCAAGCAACGGTAGCCAACGCACATGCCCTGGCCATCACATATGGAACCAGATTTAACTCCCAGAATCTTCCGGTTATGCCAAATATGCGCACAAGGCAAGACAATGCATCGTCGGCCTTAAGCACTCCTGGGGGCGCTTCCGCAACGCTGAGCGAATTATTTGGCGATCTAGATTACTTTGAATGCGCTCACGGTGCGTCGATGTATGGGCCAGCAGCCTATTTTGTCGATCTGCTCAAAATGCTGGACAGCACCAAGACACCAGACGGCACCAAGACAACACTCGATGTACTCCTGAAGTGCCGCCCAGACCTTGCCCAAATCGATCTTACAGCGGATAACGCAGAAATTACGCTTCCTTACATTGATTTAGTTCTTGAGGTACTTGAACATTCCTTAAAAGAGATTGGGATGGGGGTTCGTGTGGATCGCGGCTCGCGAAATCCTGACGGCACCGTCAAACCATATGAATACGATTCTGCGCTGACAAACGGGCAAATTCCTAGCGGCTTACGAAAGAACTTGGAAAGTTCGTTAAACATTGTTCTGGAAGGAACATTTCATGCTCAGAAAACCGCTGATGTTACAAAGGCTGGCGCTATTTTTCCGTGCTGGACCATCAATTCAGACCAATGGAGGATTCAACTCGCTGGCGTAATACCGATCGGGTACCGAGTGTGGGACATTTTTCCCCAATCCAGCACTTCACAGAAGTTGCCTGCGGAAATTCCTGCCGCATTTCTGGCTGATCCATATGCCGTCCTAGCGACCGCCCGCTATCCGTGGAGCCTTCCTGCCTGCTTGGCGCGAGACGAATGCTCAACGTGGCTCGACTACCTCGGCGTTTCTCGGCATGAGTTAATGGAGGCGTTTCAGGGCGGCCCCCGATGGTCGTCGGTTGACTCCGCCTGCGAGGTTCTAAACATCAGTCCAGGTGAACGCGTTATTCTAACCAAGACTCCGGTCGATTCATTCGCTGATTGGGGTTTCGATGCCAGGGATGGCGTGACCGTCTTTGATCCTATCGCTGGCATAACCCGTCCGACCAATGAGGCCCCGGACAAGTCATCCAACTGGGTTGACCTCCTCAAGAACGTCACGTTGTTGCGCGCCCGCGCCCGTCTGACTCACCGCGAGTTGCTCAACCTGCTTGAGACCCGATTCTTGCAGCTTGGTCCTGGCAAGCAGCTTGAGCTGAGCGGCGATGAATGCAACCTGGCGACAATGAGGGTGGAGGGGATTACTGAGCACCTCGCCCGGCGGCTGCATCTGTTTGTACGCCTATGGCGCAAGCTGGGATGGACCGTCTTCGATCTGGATCGTGCGATTGCGGCTCATGGCTCCGCGGTCTCCAAGACCGAAGCGGCCGACTCGTTCACTGATGAGTTCATCATTTTTCTTGCGAACATCGTTCGGCTGAAACGGCAAACCCGACGCCCTGTGGGTGAACTCCTCGCGATGTTCCGATCCAAGCTAGATACGCAGTCATATAGGGACCATAGCGGAGCGCGAGCAGAACAAGAACTGTCGAGCTACGAAAGCCTGTACGACAATCCCACGCTGGTGAGGCCGCGGGTACCCGAGTTCAGCTTGGATGCTAGCGGTCAAGACCTCACTCATCCGCCGGCAACAACCGGGTTGCCGCGATTGCGGCTGAGCGACCATCTCACATTCCTGTCAGCTGTGCTCTGCATTCCGATGGAGGCGGTAAAGGCCCTGCTTCCGGCGGCGAAGGACACCATCCTGCCACTCGCGGTCACAGGAAAGCTCACCGGAATGGACATCAGCATATCCCCCGGGGAGAATCCGATATTCGAAGTGCTGCTTGGTCAAACCCAGCCTAAAGCGGAATACACGCTGCAACTGGAGCACTCTGAGGACGGAAGCGATTTTGTTCCCATTCCCGCGACAGAACTTGATCCACAATCTCAGCTAGCCGCGGTCACTGCAGCCAATGGTTGGACGCTCGCACGCAGGCGCTACACCGGCACCAAGAAGCATCTCCGTGTGTGTGTTACTGAGATCAAGGGCAATCCGCCGATAAATCCCAAATTCTGGCTGTCTGCAAGGGTCTTAGTGACCGAGGGTAGAGTCGCTGACGAGCTCTCTCTGGAATCGCTTTTGTATCTTTCTCGCATCGCCACCCTGGCACGTAGTCTTGGACTGCCGTTGGATCATGCACTGATATTGTCGGATATTTCTGGCATTGACCCCTTTTCAAGTTCTCAGTCTCTGCTCACTCTCATTGACGCGCTGGAGGCGGTACGGAAGTGCGGGTTTTCGACCCCCGAGCTCAACGCATTACTTCGTTGCCGCGGCGTGACCGACCAAGCGGCGATCGAAGAAGAGAGCAAGTGTGCTCAGGTGCTCGAGGCTATCCGCTCTGGCGTTCAGGCCTTCCGCGAAGAGACGACCGTACCGGCGGATCAGCGGAGTGAATTAGTGCGCAAGCTGCTGGTTTCCATTGGTTGGAACACCACGTTGGTCGAAACGGTGCTCGGTCGGGATTTCCTCGGCTGTACGCGGGAGAATTACCAGGCTTCTTTAGACGATTTGCCTGTAAAGCTTCCATATGGGCTCACCTATGACGGGGCAAAAAAGATGCTAAGGGCGGAGACCGCGAGCGGCATCATGCGTCCCGCGAGTGTCCTTAAGGATATCAATGCCGTCCGCGATCAGAGTGACTATCAAGGGCTCAGCGACGACAAACGGGTAAAGCTCGATAGCGCTCTGGTATCCATCGAACAGCAGGCTAAACGGCGCGCAGAGCAGATTGTGAAGCTCAAGTCACTCATGAGCTGTTTTGAACTCCCCATGTTCGAAGTCGAATACGAGTGGCAAGGTGCATTTCCAAAGGAATGGGCGGGCCGGTTCTACTATGATCCGGCAACGCGAAGGCTCAGATTCCTTGGCTGGATGTCGTCAGATGAGAAGGACTCGCTTCTGCAACTTCGCCTGGACGATCCACATTATGCACCCGCAGTGGAAATTCTGTTTGAGGCTGGCGAAAAATACGATGCGGAAAAAGTGGATGAGGCCAATCGACTGGTCTACATGGAGGAGCAGTCTCCCAGCCCGGTCCATCCGCGGTTGACAGCTGAAAAGCTCTTGCTTGACACGGAGGGTCTTGAAGAACGCTGTGACGTACTGTTGCAGTATCTGTTGCTTTTTGTCCGGCGCCAGCGGGCCAAATCGCTCACTGTCAGCAACCTTGCTGCAGGGTATTCAATCGGTGCCGCAGCCGGTGAGCAACTGCTTCTGGGCTTGCGTCACCGTGGCAAGCCGGTGCTCGATGAAGTCCTTTTGGAGCAAGGCTTCGCGGAAAGTGCTCTCGCCATTCCCGTAAGCCCGGCGGCTTTTGGGTCGCAATTTGATGTCATGAAGAGACTGGGCAGGCTGGCGATTCTGATTGACCGACTCGGTCTCAGTTCGGGGCAGGTCAACTGGCTCTTCGGGGCTTGGAAGGACATTGATCTGTCCTTGTTGCCGGTCACTCCAAGTTCTGGTTCTGCTGCGCCGCTTTGGTCATCATTTATTGCGCTGGCCAAGCTTGTGGCATTGCGTCACCAAGCTCCCAATGGTTTGGCCACCCTCGAGGCTGTGAGGCAAGCCTCATCCCTGCCGCCCGGCGCCGCACTCGACAAAGCTCTAGGCGATGCACTCGAATGGCCGGAAAGGAACCTGCGTGACTTGACAGGTAACAACGCATTACATCTAACGATCGACGACTACAGAAGACCTGAGAAGGTTGGAATGCTCGTTGCCTGCGTTGACCTGGCGCGCGAGCTCGGGGCCAATGCGATTCTCCTCGATCGCTGGCGGCAACCCCAGGTAACCATGCTCGACGCCGAGGCCGCGCAGCAACTTGCATATAGTCGCCAAAGCGGCGGGAATTGGGAAGCCACCGCCAGAGAAGTGCTCAATCAGGTTCGCACTCGACGTCGTGATGCTCTTGTTGAGTATCTCGTTTACTACCACAAAGTGCGCGATGCAAACGATCTGTATGGCTATTACCTGATCGACCCAGAGATGGGTGCCTCCATGATGACTTCCCGTATCAAACAGGGAATCAGTTCCGTACAGCTCTTTGTACAACGGTGCCTCATGGGTTTGGAGCCCGATGCCGGCCGGGTCAACGATGACCGCTGGCCCTGGATGAAGAATTACCGTGTGTGGGAGGCGAATCGCAAGGTACTGCTTTACCCGGAGAACTGGATCGAGCCCGAACTGCGGGATGACAAGACACCGATTTTCGACTCTCTAATGAGTGACACTCTCCAGGGTGACATCTCATCCGATAAGGCAGAAACCGCGTACAGTCGTTACCTCGACGGGGTAAGAGAAATCGCTCGCCTCGAACCAGTTGCAATGTGCCGGGAGACTGACGAGAAAGGGCGGACCAAAGTTCACGTGTTTGGCAGGACCGGCAGTGATCCGCGCAAGTATTTCTATCGGCGCTACACGGAAGCGGGGACAGATATGCTGGGCGCATCATGGACCCCCTGGCAGCCCGTGGAACTCGACATTGAAGGCGATCACCTGATTGCTTTCGTCACAGAAGGCCGCCTCCACCTCTGCTGGGCATTGTTTGATGAAGTGTCGCTTGAGCAAAATCCGAGTGCCGAGAATCCACATTCGCCACAGAAAACTTGGGACATTAAGTTGGCGTGGAGCGCGTACCGTGGCGGAAAATGGAGTGCAAGAAAGACATCCGGCTCAATGTGGCCCGCATTTTCGAAGTGGTTCATTGACAGCAGCGGCACTAATAGCTGTGATGGACAAGACTTGTTCTTCCAAACTGTAGTCAAGGACGAACACCTCTACCTCCTGCCTTTAGTCAATCGTTCAGATAAGCCTTATTTGTTTTTTCGATACCCGGGAGCCGACCGGCCTTACTGGATGAATACAACACTTCCGCTAGTCGTGATGCGCTTCGACCACGATAAACTGCGGAGAGTGCAGATTTTAGATCGTTGGGAAGACAAGCTTTTTCTTGTGCCCGCGGAAGATGGGGAACTCGCAATCACAACAGCCGGCGTCGATTTCACCTGCCAAGACAAGCACATAGGCACAGTTATCAAGCGACCTGTGCCGACCAGCCGCCTTTTGGAAACCAATGATGGTGTGCCGGTTCTTCACGTGCCCGACAGGGTTGGAACTCCGGTTCGACTACTGGTCGGGAATCAGGAAACAGGTTTGCACCTCTTTGTGCCGCAGGAATCACTGTCAGATTCCGAGTCGCAAATCCGGGTTCCGTTCTTTTACGCAGATGTGGATCGAACATTTTTCTTGTACCCCCGGTGGACCCAGGATTTCATAGTGCATGGGCCGAGTGGGACCGGATTCGGCGACTTCATTTTTCATTCGAAGTTAGAAGTGTCTGTTTTCAGTTTTGACTATCTTCACGCAAAACGCTACAGCGAGCGGCTTCTGAGGGACGGCTTGGAAAAGCTACTGTCGCCCGCCGAGCAAGAGGAGCCCCTATATCCAACTGGTCTGAAAGGTTCCTTCTCCGGCAATGCTGGATATGCTCGCGACATATTCACGTTGGGGCGCAAACCGAATGACGATGTTCCATTTGCTACGGATGAGCCCAACGGGCTTTATAGTTGGGAACTGTTCTTTCATCTGCCGTTCACAATTGCGTGCCAGCTTAGCAAGAACCAGCGGTTCGAGGAGGCACGCCGCTGGTTCCATTTCATCTTCGATCCGACGGACGCATCGTCTGACCGGACGCGGGCCTGCTACTGGCGATTCCGGCCTTTCAGAGAGGCAGGTTCAGGGTTTGACGTCCGTGAACTCATTCGCAAACTCGCGGATAAAACTGATCGCTCGGCGGAGAAAATCGATCTCCAGAATCAAATTGCCTTGTGGCAAGAAGATCCATTCAAACCACACGTTGTTGCGCGTATGCGGCCAAGGGCCTACATGTTCGCGGTTGTCATGAAATACCTGGACAACATCATTGCTTGGGGCGACCAGCTATTTCGCCGTGACACGATGGAATCGCTGAATGAAGCTTCCCAACTCTACATACTCGCCGCTCAGATCCTTGGTCGCCGGCCAGAGGGTATTCCGCGTCGTACGCGGCCGGTCGTCAGCTGCTTTAGCGATCTCCGCAAAGATCTTGCTGACGGTGGTTTGAACAATCCGCTCGTACAGCTCGAGAATCTTGTCGCGGCAACCGCCGAACACACCGCTGTTTCGAAAGCAGGCGAGGGCCTCACTTCGCTTTATTTTTGTGTGCCTGACAATGACAAGCTTTGGGAGTACTACATCAAAGTCGATGACCGTCTGCGTAAGTTACGCAACTGCATGAACATCGATGGCGTATTTCGCCAACCGCCCTTGTTCGAGCCGATGATCGACCCAGCGTTGCTTGTCAGGGCAGCCGCCGCGGGGGTCGATATTGCGGCAGTATTGGCGGATGTGAATGCGCCGCGCCCCTTCTACCGTTTTTCAGTCATGACGTCCAAAGCTTCTGAGTTGTGTGCGGAGGTGAAGGCGCTCGGTAGTGCTCTGCTTGCAGCCAGCGAAAAAAAGGATGCGGAGGCGTTGAGCCTGCTTCGCTCCAGCCTCGAAATCCAACTGCTTGAACGGATACGCTTGATAAAGGCCCTCCAGATGCAGGAAGTCAAGGCAAGCCTCGATGCTCTGGGCGTCAGTCTGGAATCTGCCCAACAACGCATGACATATTACGTTTCCCTTGTCTCACAGCTTGAGTCCCTTGATATTCCAGTCGGGACTGCGGGCCCAACAATCCAGAGCTTGGCCACTGCGGCGATTGAGACCCTGGGAGTAGCGAGCAGTTTTGTGCAGGCCATCGCCGCGCCGGTAAACCCAATTGGCGCCGCTAGCTTGGACCTCCTTAAACAGGCAATGAACAGAGCGTCGGAGGCGATTGCTGCATCCCTGCCGCCGCAGAGTGTAGCCACAGCCAAAGTACCGATGAATGAAGCAGAGAAACACCAACTTGAGGAACTCAAGGCCGCCCATGACCTTCAGGAGAAAGCGATGGATCAGAGAATGCTGGCACAGATCCTATCAAAGATCCCCGATTTCACCCTCGGTACATCTGGAATAGCAAGCCCAGTCGTTATCGCACAAATCGGTGGTTCGTTGCTCTCAGCGTTTGCCAACTTTCAGGCTTCGGTTATGGATTCGCAGGCGAGCGAACACTCATACCGGGCCAGTCTCCATTCGATACTCGCTGGCTACCAACGACGTGCAGGTGAATGGCTTCACCAGGCCCAGCTTGCCCTGAAAGACATCGAGCAGATTTCGAAACAGATCACTGCTGCCGGCTTGCGGCTATCCATCTCCGCGGAGGAAGCGCGCAACCACGAGGTCCAAATCCAGAATGCCCGTGAGACAGACAGCTTCATGCGCAGCAAATTTACAAACCAGGAACTTTATGGCTGGATGGTTGGGCAGCTTGCTGGAGTCTATTTCCAGTCGTATCAACTCGCCTATGATGTGGCGAAAAGGGCGGAACGCGCGTTTCAGTATGAGCTGGGGAGCGATGCCAGTTTCATAAAGTTCGGTTACTGGGACAGCTTAAAAAAGGGTTTGCTGGCTGGCGAGAATCTTTCCGGCGATCTCAAGAGAATGGAAGTGGCTTATCTCCAGCAAAATGCTCGCGAGCTAGAGATCACAAAACACATCTCGTTACGTCAACTTGATCCCTCCGCTTTGGTCACTCTTTCAGCCCTTGGCCAATGTGAGTTTGAAGTGCCGGAGTGGCTCTTCAACCTTGATTTTCCGAGTCACTATTTCCGGCGTATCAAATCGGTCAGCCTCAGCATTCCTTGTGTCGTCGGGCCTTATATGAGTGTGAGTGCCACTCTCACGTTGCTGTCGAGTAGGATTCGGCGTAGCGCATCCCTCGCGCCAGCGGCAAATGGCGTCTATGACAATTCCGCAAATCTAACCGACGACTACAGCCAGGTGCAATCGATTGCGACGAGCAGCGCGCAGAACGACAGCGGTATTTTCGAGCTGAACTTCCGTGACGAACGATACTTGCCCTTCGAGGGAGTTGGTGCCATTTCGCATTGGCGATTGCAACTGCCACAGGAATTCAGGCTGTTCGATTACGGAACAATATCGGATGTAATTCTCCACATTCGCTATACTGCCCGCGATGGCGGTGAGCCCTTGAGGAAGATGTCGACCGACGGCCTGAAAGGCCAACTAAGTAAACTTGTGCATGACGATGCTCCGCTCTTTCAGTTGATAAATGTGCGACATGAATTCCCATCAGAATGGCATCAGTTGATTGATGGTAGTCATTCGAGCAAAATTGCGATCGAGAAGTGCAGATTTCCTTACCTGACATGTGGAAAAACCGTGAAAATTAACGGTGTCAGTTGCGCGATTTCCACGAGCGGTTCAGCTTCACCGACGTTGAGCCTCGAAGCGCCGGGTAATGTTTCTGGAGGTCCAACTCCGATTGCTCTCAGTGCTCTTCCTGGAAACGGTAAAGTGTTTGTAGGCCAGAACACCACGATGACACAGGAAATCGCTGACGATGGCGGCACTGTGTCCGGAGAGTGGACAATTGAGTTGGGTGCTACGGGGCTCGACAAATTAAAGGATTTGTTGCTGATTCTTCACTATACGTTGCAAGATGCAGCGTGAGTGGACTTGATGAAAGGTTATTGCTTTAGTAAGATCTCGCATCATTATGTGTGATGAAAGACGAAGCGGACAAGGTCGCCAAAACTGAATGAAAACTGAATGAAAGATTTGCCTTTGTCGCCTTTTTGGCCATTTGGGCCTATTGGAAAATCAATAACTTACGTGGAATCAGTGCGGACCTGGAGAACAAATCCACCCCCCGCAACCAACCTTTTCAATCACTTACATCGATTGGCTAAAATCGCGAGGGAACGGATTTTCGTTCCCCTGTTCTATTCCGTTCGTTTCAGTTACTGAATCGTTGCTCTTGATGCTGCTTTCATCGTCTCTGGCAGCAGTTTGCCGGCCACCAACGTGTTGGCACGGCGTTTGGTTGTTTCATAGGCAGAACCGTAGTGATTCATCGTCGTCCTGACGTCTGAATGACGCATCAGCTTCTGTTGCACGCCAATCGGAGTTCCCAAATCGTCGAGAAGGCTCCTATAGGTATGCCGGAAGGCGTACCAGCCGAGATTCGGGATAGCAATCGTCTGCCCTGCAGGATGCAGATGATCGTCCCTCAAAGAATCGGCGTGGAATGGCCTGCCCGTATCGAGGTTGGGAAAGAACCAATGCTCAGAAGAATCATCACATTCCTCTTTCCACCGCAGCAACAGTGCCAAAACGTCGGGATCGAGCACAATCTCGTCTTCCGAATCCGGCGTCTTGGTCGCATCGATGTGCGATCCGGTTATTGAACGAGAAACCATAAGAACTCCTCGGCTCACGTCCAAATCCGGCCGTTGCAGTCCCAGAAACTCGCTCGGTCGCAGACCAAGACAACACGCGAGTGTCATCATTGCCTGAAGCCGAAGGTCTGCATTAGTCAAAAGCGTTTGGAACTGCTCAGGGGTAAGCACCTGTTTCTTACGCACTCTCTGTCGAAAACCACGGATCTCGACCGACAGCATCGGGTTCCTTTGGAATTCAATCAGTTCGCATTTCATTGCGAATTCAAAGAGTCGGTGCATCTGGGACTTAATGTGTGATTTTGTCTTTTTTGAGGCTCCACAACGGGCGCCAGCCTTCGTATCAGCCGAGCATCGTGCCTGGGTTCGGCGATTTATAGGCTTGGAAGCCTGAAGGCTGATGGGGTACCCTCCCTCGTGTCCAATCGAATGTGGCTTGCCCGAAGCCTCCCACGAATGACCGGCAGCCGCTTGGACATTGTCTGGAAGGCCAATTACAAAGCTACAAAGAAGGCCTTAAAGACATGCCGCACCGGTGTTGAACGTCAGCAAGGTCTCGAATCTGGTCGTTTATCGCCTGAAAAAACCTGGGCAGCATTCTTTTCCTCGCATATGAGTTGCGCTTCGCACGGAGGTATCGGACACCCGGGGCGAGGGGACTTAGCACCCGTGTACTCCTTAGGACGGAGGTACTGACACCCGGACAGAGGGGACCTTAGCACCCGTGTACTGTTGTTGGCCGCGGCAGTCTGCCCAATACTCAGTGCGGTCGGAAACGACTGTCGAAGAGCTGCGTGGGAGTACAGAGATGAAAAGAACAGCGCGTTTATCGGTTGTGACTGCTCTGCTGCTGGCGTTATCGTTTGCGACTCTGTGGGGATTACAGGCTGCCCCGGTACAGAGCGACAAAAAGACCGAACGAAAAGACAAAAGCACCGAGCGGAAAACTGCTGATGCCACTCCTGACCAACGGCAGATGAGGGACCTCGACGAACAGGTTCAGCAGACCAAATCAGACGTCCTCAGCATTGCGGCGGAGCTGAACCAGCTAGAGGAAAAACTGCTGTACCCGTCAGGGACACAGGTCGCGATCTTCGTTGCGTTGGCCAAAGGCGATGAGCTGCGACTCGATGCGGTACGGCTCCAGATCGATGGTCAGCTCGTTGCGCACTACATCTATAGCGCCAAGGAGCTTGAGGCATTGCGCAAGGGCGGCGTGCAACGGATCTACGTCGGCAATGTGGCCACGGGGGACCACAAGCTCAACGTGCTTGTCGACGGCAAGCTTAAGAGCGGAGGGGACTTCAGCCGCACCGAGCACTTTACGTTCCATAAGGAAGTTAAGCCAAAGCTGGTGGAGCTGACAGTGGCCGGGCCGGACGCCGGCAGCACACCGATCACGCTTGGGGAGTTGTAATCGATGCGAGCGACTCGCCGCATAATCGGACTGGGCCTGGCCCTGGCAATGGCTGCTGTTCCCGCCTCGGCTGGGAACGAGAAGCCGGCTGGGAAGGAGAAGGCGTCTGCGAACCAGAAGGACGACCTCTTTTTCGACGAAGCGTTCTATCGCGCCTATCAGGGCCAGTATTTTGAAGCAATCCAGCGGCTCGACACCGAACTCGAACAGTACCATCGGCTGGACGATCCCAAGCTCGATACTCTTCACCGCAACATCGGCGAGGCCGAATTCTCGGTCGGTGATTTCGAGCTCGACTACCGCATGCATTACAAAGCTGGGCGTGCAATTAAGAGGGTGCTTGAAGGTGCCGTCGATGAAGCCATTCGAAACGAAGCCGCTTTCAGGCTCGCCCGCATTCACTTCCAGAAGGACCAGCTTGATGATGCACTGCAGGCTCTGGGAAGGATCCAGGGCACCGTGCCCGCAAAGATAAAGAACGATGTCGAGTTTCTGCGGGCGAACATCTATATGGCGACAGACAAGCCGAACGAGGCCATCGAAGTCCTCAATCACCTGCAGAACGATCCGAGCCTCGCCGGGTTTGTCGCTTACAACCTGGGAATCGCTCAATTGCAGGCCGGTAAAAAACAGGAAGCAGTGGAGCAACTGGACAAGGCAGGACTAATCCAGGCGAGTGATCCCGCCGGACTCGCGATCCGCGACAAGTCCAACCTGGTGCTTGGCTCGCTCCTCTTCGAATCGGGCAACTTTGAGCGGGCTAAACAGGCACTCGACCGCGTCCGGCTCGATGGACCGTTCTCAAACGAAGCTCTGCTGCGGGCCGGCTGGGCCGACACCTCGTCCAAACAGTTTGACCGGGCGCTCGTTCCCTGGAATATCCTGGCGGATCGTGAGCCGACGGATGTCGCGGTCCAGGAAGCCCTGCTTGCCGTGCCGCACACCTATGCCGATCTGAAGCTATACGGTCGCGCCGCACTCACCTATGGCCGCGCGCTCGAGCTGTACAGCAACCAAATCGAAAAGGTAGACGCATCGATCAATAGCATCAAGGAGGGGCGGTTTCTCAAGGCCCTGATCCGCGAGGAGAGCCGGGAAGATCAAACCTGGGTCATCCGCTTGCGCGGCCTTCCCGGTGCGCCGGAAACGTACTACCTGATGTCGCTCATGGCGTCTCACGACTTCCAGACCGCGTTGCACAACTACCTTGACCTCGAGGACCTGCGGTCGAAGCTCATGGGCTATCAAACCAGCCTTGAGGCCTTCGACGATATCATCCGGCTGCGTAAAAAGAACTACGAGCCGCTGCTGCCGGAGATCGACGCAAAGTTTCGGGAGCTGGATTCGCGGATGCGCGTGCGACTCCAGCAGCGCAAGCAATTCGACGAGCGCTTGCACGCCATGCTTACCGCGCCGCGGCCGGATTATCTGGCAACCACGGACGAGCGGATCGCCAGCGAGCGCATCGCACTCATCGAAAAGCAGCTCGGCAACTCTGACAGTCCCGAATCACTCGCGCTTCGGCACCGCCTGGCCCGTCTGCGTGGTGTACTCACGTGGCGCGTGGAAACCGAGTACCCCCAGCGGCTCACCGCGGCATTTGAACACCTCAACGAATTGAATACCCAGGTCGACGCTCTTAATCAGCGGCACGAAGCATTCGTCAGGACGAGGCAGGCGGCGACGCACAGTTATGTCGGATACGACGCCCAGATTGCGCGGCTCCGTGAACGCGTTGGCGGCGCGCTGAAGAATGTCGATATCCTGATGGCCCGGCAGGGACAGATGATCGAGAGCGTCGCCATCAATCAGCTTGAGGCTCGCCGGGAGCGCCTGGTGGCCCAGCAGATCCAAGGGCGCTTCGGTGTGGCCGATAGCTACGATCGAGCTTCGCGCGCCGAGTCTGGCGCAGGGGGACGCTGATGCGTTACCGCGCCATTCCGATCGTGGTTGTGTCGGCTTTCCTCGGCGGCTGCACCGCGCATCACAAGCCGGTTAACACGCAGGGTACGCTGGCAGACCTGCAAAAAGTGGCTCCGGACGTGAAGGACGCGGATACGAAGGAAAGCGTCGATCAGGCCATGGAGCACTACCGGAAATTCCTCGATGAATCACCGGAAACCCCGATGACGCCCGAGGCAATCCGTCGTCTCGCGGACCTGGAACTCGAGAAGCAGTACGGCATACACACAGGCGACGGCAAGCAGCGGCTAATGCCGGCTCCAGAGTCCGCTAAGGCTCCTGCAAGCAAACCGGCGCGCACTCCCAATAAGGCTGCCGCGGCTGCGGGTGCCGGCCGTGGGGAATCCGATCAGGAATTTGAGCGGCGCACGACTGCGGAGAGCCGTATTCCGGCAAGCGGCGATAGTGTTGCCTCGTCGACAGAGGTAGTAAGCGCTGACGCAGCTCCCAAAGGTCCTCTCGAGGCGATCGCGCTCTATAAAAAGCTGCTCAAAGAATACCCCCAATATAAAGATAGCGACCAGGTCCTCTATCAGATGGCGCGAGCGTATGACGAACTCGGTCGCACCGAAGAGGCCATGGAAACCATGGAGCGCGTGATTCGCGCGAATCCGAATTCCGTGCATTTCGACGAAGTGCAGTTCCGGCGGGCTGAATACTTCTTTACGCGCAGAAAATTTCGCGATGCTGAGAACGCCTATTCAGCGATCACCAACCTGGGAGCCCGTTCCTCATACTACGAGCTCGCTCTCTATAAGCTCGGCTGGACGTTCTACAAGCAGGACCTATACGAAGAAGCCGTGCAGAATTACATGGCGCTGCTCGATTACAAGGTTTCGACCGGCTACAACTTCGATGAGAAGCACGAGAAAGAGGACGAACGCCGCGTCGCCGATACGTTTCGAGCAGTCAGCCTGAGCTTCATGAACCTCGGCGGGCCGGATGCGGTCCAGCAGTACTTCACCAGCACCAAGAGTCGATCCTACGAGGACCGCGTTTACAGCAATCTTGGCGAGTACTACCTGGCGAAACTGCGCTACGATGACGCGGCAAAGACATACAACGCTTTCATAACGCTCCATCCTTTCCACCGTGCTGCCCCACGCTTCAGCATCCGCGTGGTGGAGACTTTCACCAAGGGCGGATTCCCCAAGCTCGTTCTGGAGTCGAAGCGGGACTTTGCGTCCAAATATGGACTGCAGGCGGAATACTGGCGGCACAACAAGCCGGAAGAGTTGCCGGAAGTGCTGACCTATCTGAAGACTGACCTGAAGGACCTTGCGACGCACTACCACGCTGAGTATCAGAGCTCGCAGGAAGCGAACGAGAAGCTGGCGAATTATCACGAGGCTCTCCGCTGGTACGGCGACTATCTCAACTCCTTCCCGAAGGACGCTGAATCGCCGACGATCAATTACCGGATGGCTGACCTTCTCTTTGAGAACAAGGACTTCGGCGAGGCGGCTAAACAATACGAGCGCACGGCCTACGGATACCCGGTAAACACTCAATCGGCAGCCGCGGGTTACGCCGCAGTTTACGCATATCGCGAGCAGCTGAAGGTCGTAGCCAAAGAGAATCTGGAGGCCGTCAAGCACGATACGGTCGCAAGCTCGATCAAATTCGCTGACACGTTCCCGACCCACGCACAGGCCGCGGCGGTCCTGGGAGCAGCGGCCGATGACCAATACGAGATGAAGGACTTTCGCGCCGCCGTGGGCTCCGCCCAACGTGTTATCGATAAATATCCGGGCGCGGAGATGCGCATCAGACGCTCCGCATGGATTGTGGTTGCGCACGGCTCGTTCGAACTCGCCGAGTATCCGCAGGCCGAAAAGGCTTACACGCAAGTGCTGGCGGTCACGCCGGAGAGCGATGCGTCGCACGCCAAGTTCGTTGACAACCTGGCAGCCTCCATCTACAAGCAGGGTGAGATTGCAAGAGATGCGAAGGACTATCGCGCCGCCGCCGATCACTTCCTGAGGATTCGCACGGCAGCACCTACTTCCACAATCCGCGCAACGGCTGAGTACGACGCAGGCGGCGCGCTGATTGAACTGAAGGACTGGAAAGCCGCCGCGGGTGTGCTCGAAGCATTCCGCAGCACCTATCCCAAGCACAAAATGGCGGGCGAGGCCACCAGACTGATCGCACGCGCCTACCGGGAGAGCGGCGAGTTGTCGCACGCCGCTGGGGAGTACGAGCGGCTGGCATCGGAATCGACAGATGAGGCAGTGCGCAGGGAGTCGCTGCTCGTGGCAGGCGATCTCTACCAGCAGTCCAATGCAAATGACAAAGCACTGAGTGCTTACCAACACTACGTCACAGATTTTCCGAAGCCGATCGAAGCAGCCGTCGAGACCCATTTCAAGATGGCTGAGATACACAAGGGAACGCACGACGACGCTCGTTATCAGAAGGAGCTGGCGGAAATCGTACGCATTGACGGCGCTGCCGGGCCTGAAAGGACTGGCCGTACCCGCACGCTCGCGGGCCGCTCAGCGCTGGTTCTGGCGGAGCAGCTCTATCAGGCTTGCGTGGCCGTAAAGCTGCGGCAACCGTTCGAGACCAGTCTGAAGGAAAAACGACAGCGCATGGACGCCACGATCAAGGCCATGAGTGGGCTGGTGGATTATCAAATCGCCGACGTGACGGCAGCCGCCACGTTTTACATGGCCGAGACATACTTCGATTTCAGTCGTGCACTGAAGGAGTCAGAGCGCCCCGCCGATATGAAGGGTGCGAATCTGGAAAAGTTTGAGGCGGACCTCGACGAGGCAGCGTATCCGTTCGAGGACAAAGCCATCAAGGTACACGAGAAGAACATGGAATCACTGCACGCCGGCGTCTTCAACACATGGACTGAGAAGAGTCTCAGCAGGCTCGCCGAGATGGTGCCGGGCCGCTACGCGAAAAACGAAATGAGCAGCGGCTTCATCGGCGCCATTGACCGTTACGTGTACCAATCGCCGTTAGCGCAGGCCGCGATCCAGGCAGCGGCAGCGAGCAATGCCGGCACAACGCCAACCAACGGCGGTACAGCGTCGACCAATGGCGGCACGGCACCGAACAACACCAGCACAACGCCAAGTAACGGCGGGACGACGCCGAGTAATCCGGACCAGACGACGCAACCGACACCGGGTGCCGGCACAACGCCGAGCAAGCCGGACGCAACGCACCCGGCACCGATTGCGGTGAACCAAGGAGCGGTGAAACATGCCAATCCGCAATAAGACCCGATCACTAAAAGCGATTTGCCGCGGGATACCATGGCTGGCGCTGTTCCTCGCTCTGGGCTGCGTACCGGATGCCCAACGCACGGTGACCGCCCGGTCGACGAAGACGAATCTGCCGCCCCCGCCACCTCCGCCGGCCGCGCTTCCGGACTTCGCGCGGGATGCAAATGGAGTCACGATAACGCAGCAGGCACCCGTCCCGGACGAGATGCGCGCCGAATACGGCGAGGCGATGCGCATGCTCGGGGATGCGCAATACGATCGCGCTATCGCCTTGCTGCTCAAGGTGACCGAACAATCGCCCACAACAGCGGCGGCGCACATCAACCTCGGGATTGCATACGCGCGCACCGGCGACCTGGACCACGCTGAGGCCAGCCTGACCAAGGCGCTGGAATTGAGTCCACACCATGTCGCCGCGTACAACGAGCTCGGCCTGGTGCAACGGCGCAAGGGAGAGTTTGCGAAGGCCCGCGCTAGTTATGAGGCTGCCCTGGCGCAGTTTCCCGACTTTCACTATGCGCATAGAAACCTGGCCATCCTGTGCGATCTATATCTCGGGGATTACCCGTGCGCGCTGGAGCATTACCAGGCATACAGCCGGCTCGCTCCGGACGACGCTGAGGTCGTGAAATGGATTGCCGACCTTCGCAAACGCACGGGCCGAAAGGAGAAGTCATGACGGGAGATTTGTTGCTCGTACTGTTGCTGGCGATGGGTGTCGGACAAGCCGATAAAAAGCCTGGGGCCGAACACGCTGCCAAGACGCAGGCAAAGACGGAAGCAGTGAAGGGCCAGAAGGCAGCGTCGTCAAAAGCGAAACCAGCTCAGGAAAAAACTGCAGAAGCGCAGACCGAGACGAAAAAGCAACCGGGACAGGCTGAGGCAGCGCAGGTAAAGACGGAAGCAGGACAGACGCAAGAAGCGCCGGCACAGACGCAAGAAGCGGATGCACAGATCGACAAAGACGGAAAGTTAACTTCCGTCCCGGGAGGAAAAGCGCTGGGAATGTCGATCCTGGGCAATCAGGAAGCGCCCACGTCGCTGGTCATCGTTCCCTGGAAGAGCTCCGAAGTTGGCCGCGCGACTGGCATCTCGCCGATGCTCGACGACTCCAGGCAGCCCGTTGACAAGGAAGTGTTCATGCGGGAGCTGCGCTACTACGAGATCAGGTCGGAAAAGAAGCAGTGAGCCGGACGTTTGCGTTTCGCGGAAGTGGATTTTTGGAAGCAATCGATAGAGACTCGCTGCAGGATGCTTGCACGGAGGCATGCCTGCACTCAAAGGTGAGACTCTCCATGGCGGGTCCATTCATGGCCACAATCCTGATCCGCGAATCCGCCCATAACTCGTTAGATGAATTCTTGAGTGTTCGTTCCCTCTCGGCAAGTCCCGCCGGCGCTTACTTCTGAAACGTCCACTGAAGATGGAAACATCTGTTCCCGCTGTCATTCTCTCGCCTGGCGATCACATGGTGGCTACCAAATTGTGTGGCCATTTCGTTGTGAAAGCGGCCAGCCTGCGGCGCCACGAGCGCTCTTGATAGGGTGTTACGTTTGGCCATCCCAGGTTCATAAAGACGAACTCACACATTGCCCTGGTGGGCGAAGTTGAACTCGTAAACACCAGCTCATCCATTGCCCTGTTGGACGAACTTAAAGGTTCCCGTTCGTGGCCCCACACCACTTGGACGGAGGTATTGACACCCGGATAGAGGGGACCTTAGCACCCGTGTACTGTTGTTGCCGGGAGCAGTCCGCTCAATACTCAACGCCGTGCAAAAGTACTGTCCAAGAGCTGCGCAGGAGTTATTAGGGAGATGAGATATGCGGCGCATTCATCGGTTGTAGTCGCTCTGGTTCTGGCAGAGACGCTGCTCATCTCACAGCTTGACAACGCCTTCGGCACCTAGGGGTGCTCGACGAGTTGAGGCGACCAATTGACAAGAAGTATTCATGCGGATGCTGAGTTATTACGAAATCAGGTCGCAAACGGAGCGTCCCAGCGGCGCGCCGACCAAAATGAATGTGGCGCAGCCCGCGGCTGCGGCGCATAGGAGAATGCCATGACCTTTACGGAGCTGCTGAGAAACGTCGGCCTATTCGGGGCCGCCGTGATGTGTTGCCTTGCCTTGCTGTCCATCTTTTCGGTGGCAGTGATGGTTGACAAGTACCGCCGCTTCCGCGCGGCCTCGCGCGAGACGCAGACTTTCAAGCCCTTGTTGGCGAAGTTCGCCCACGGGGGAGAGGTCCAGGAACTGATCGACGCCGCGCGGCAGCATCAGAAGTCCCATGTAGCGCAGGTGGTCTCGGCGGGCATCCTCGAGTACGACGGCGTGCGCGAGGCCGGAGGCGATCCGTCCGCTTCAGTCGAGCAGGTCACGAGCGCACTCAGAGACTCCATGTCGGAAACGCTCGTCCAATTGAAACAGGGTCTTGGCTTCCTGGCTACGATCGGCTCCACGGCTCCATTCGTCGGCCTCTTCGGTACAGTGGCTGGAATCATCAACGCTTTTCGGAACATCGCGGCCACGGGGTCCGGCGGTATGTCTGTAGTTTCTGGCGGCATCGCCGAGGCTCTGGTCACGACGGCGCTGGGCATCTTTGTCGCAATTCCGGCCGTCGCCGCTTTCAACTATTTCACTGGCAGAATTGAAAACTTCCACATCGAGATGAACCGGGCTTCAACCCAGCTCGTGAACCGCCTCTTCAAGGCGCCCCAGATCAATCGGGTGGCTAAGTTGTCAGTGGGTGCGGAGGAGGACGAGTATGCGGCTCGGTGAAGGCGCGAAAATGCAGGCGTCCATCAACGTCACGCCCCTCGTCGACGTGGTGCTGGTGCTGCTGATCATCTTCATGGTGATGGCGCCGCAGATGCGGAAAGGTCCGGATGTCAGCTTGCCGAAAACGGAAAAGCCGACCCAGCAGGGCGACGAGAGAGGCCGGATCCTGGTCTCCATCGACGAGGCCGGCGGCCTGTGGGTTAACGATAAGCAGGTCGCAGCCGAGCAGTTCGGCGACGCGCTCCGTGCTGCCGTAGCCGCCGAGTCGGATCCCAAGGTCGTGATCCGGGGCGACGCCAAGCTCAACTTCCGCCAAGTGAGAGAGACCATGCAGGCAGTCGAGCACGCCGGCTTCAGGGGAGTGGGGTTGATCGCCAAGGGCCGTAACGCAGGAGCGCGAGGAGAGTAAGTTATGGATTTCAACAGAGGCGATTCCGGATCCAATCTGCAGTCCGAGATTAATATCACGCCGCTCGTTGACGTGGTGCTCGTGCTGCTGATCATCTTCATGGTCGTGGTTCCGCTCCTCATGCAGGGTTATGACGTGAACATTCCCAAGACCTCGACCAATGCCAAGCCCGCGCAGTCCCAGGAATCGCGGCTGATCCTGATTATCTCCGCGACGACCTGCGGCATCCTCAAGCCCTCCGCGAGCGATGAAATTCCGGCGGACTGTCGCGTGACGCTGGGCGATCAGAAGATCGCTGCGACCGAATTGCCCGCACGCGTGGCGGAGAGCCTTGGCAACCGGCCTCCGGAAAAGCGCGTGCTGTTTCTGGCCGCTGACGACCGCTTGAACTATGAGGGAGTTCTGCGCATCCTCGATCTCGCTAAATCGGGCGTCGAGGATTTGAAGGTCGAGTTTATTACGAGTTATTGAGGTGGCTGCTTTGGCGACAACCATGGAAATCGGCAGGTTCAAAGAATCGGGTGCTCTGTCCACCCGCAGCATGGTGGAAAGCCTTGTGCTCCATGCCATCGTGCTGGGCTTGCTGGCGCTTCTGGCGGCAACAGTACTGGTTCGCAGCGGCGCGCCCCGCACGAAAAAAGAGATCGACATCGTCTTCTATCGTCCAGCGGCGGTCCCAGTCACGCCGACTGCGGTCGCGCCTCCTCCGCCAAAGGGCGCGACTGGGGAAGCAAAGGCTAGGGCTTCGGAAGCTCCAAAAGGGCCTGGGAGACCTGACCTCCCAGCAGGTCCGGAAAAGGGCTTTTCCGCGGATGCGAAACCGCCTGAGCCAAACGTGGGCAGGGCCGGAATTCTGGCATTCAAAGAGCAGTTCGCGAGCCTGGCGCAGGACCAGAACGCGCCGCGTCTCGGAAGCGATGCGCGTTACGCTGACGCCGACGAAGTGGGCCAGGCATCATCACTCTCCGTGTTGACGACCAATACGCCGGGATCAAGTGGTGGCATTGACGCCGGCTCGCTGAGCCGCAATGTGGGAGGTGGCGGCGGCAGAGGCGGTGGCGGGGGCGGCATGGGCGGGCCCGGTGTGCAGGTGGCCCGCGCAAAAAGTTCGATCGCGGGGATCGGCGGAGGCGACGACCGACCCAAGGCGCACAGCGGCCCAGGGGCTTCCCGCACCGACGAAGAAATACAAATTGTGTTCGATCGTTACAAGTCTGCTTTCTATCGGGATTACAACCGGACACTGCGCATCAATCCGACATTGCAAGGCAAGATGGTGCTGCGCCTGACGATTGAGCCGGACGGCTCCGTGTCAATGTGCCAGCTGCAATCGAGTGACATGGATGCGCCGGATCTCGCCACTCTGGTAGTGAACCGCGTCAAGACGATCAATTTCGGCGCGAAGGAAGGCGTGCAGGCCGTAACAATCTCGTACCCGATAGACTTTCTGCCGGCGACGTGAAGCGGCCGAAGCGGAAGAACACAGATAGCCAGGAGGTTTAGAGAAGCAGCGAATCTGATCAGTTGACCCTCGAACGCGATTTTGACAAAGGCAAAGCCATCGAAAGATGGCGACGCAAAGTTACCGGTCTAACGGGCCGCGAGCCCCAGGACGGCGGGACCGCCGAAATTCAGTCCACAGCGTGGCTGCCTCGGTCCCGAAAATCACTTAGTGAGAGGAACGAGGGCGTAGATGACTTCCCCCAACACGAACAACGCGAGGCGGCGCGGCAGCTGGATCGCAATCCTGCCCGACAAGCTGCGCCTCGGGCTTCACTTCTACTTACTTGTTTTCGGCATCATCATGCTAATGATGGGATCGAACCCTGCGTTTGCCCAGACGCAGACGTGCGCCATTATCACCGGCGGCGATGCCGGTGGGGGACTGGGTGTTAGTCCCACCTATCTCGCTAATCAAGACGGACGCGCCAATGAGGGTTGTACCATTCTGATCACGCTCAACGCAGACGGGTCAATCACAACAACTTTTCCCAATCCTTCCCCCTCTTACGATCAAGGCCTTGACGACAACCTGATTGGTGTCGTGAATAACACCAGTAAAGTCATCACCGCCTTGCAGCTCACCAGCGCAACAGTCCCTATTTTTGGTCTCGAGGACGATGGAGTTTGTGGCCTCCCGGGATGGACGTTTAGTGCTCTTGGGCCAAACCCCAATTGCGCAATCGCAACGGACCCGCACCTTTATGGTCCCGCGGGAATTAACTACACAATATTCAACGCGAACAGTGGGATCGTCAATTTCGGCAACGGTGGGATTGCACCAAACAGTAACGCGTTTTTCAGCCTTGAGGGAGGGCAGCTTACTAAGATCGTCGCAGTAGTTATCCCAGGGCTGGAAATTACCAAGCAAGTCAGCGTGGTGGGTGGCGGCCCTGCGCTGCCAGGCGGGCAGCTTGACTATCTGGTGCACGTGACCAATCCTTCGAACAATCCCCCGAACTTCCAGGCCTCTTCGGTCGTAATCACTGACGATATCAGCAGCGCGGGTGCAGGTAATCTCACGTTCGTTAATCCACCAGCGCCAACCATGAACGGCTCCACGGCCGGTGTGACGGTCGTGGGCTCGCTGCTGACCGCGAACTACTCTGCTGTGAACGGGCCGTTGCAGCCCGGACAATCGATCGACATACGCTTCCGGGTGCAGATTGCTGCGGGACTTGCCGCCGGCACGACTCTCACGAACACTGCGCTCGTAACCTGGAACACTCCTACAGAGACGTCGAGCGCGAGCGTCTCGATTGCTATTGGAGAACCCTCCACGCCCAACCTTGTACTGACAAAAACGGGACCGGCGGCGATGAGCACCGCGCAGTTAGGGCAGTTTGGTCTTGACATCCAGAATACCGGCGTGAGCGACGCCTGGAACGCCACAATCCTGGATCGGCTCCCCAAAAGCAGCCCCACCGGTGGCATGTGTTCCTCAACACCACAGATACTTAGCGCGCAGGTTTTCCAGGCGAACGGGATCACGCCGGTTCCGGGCAAGGGGCCTCTGGTTCCGGGCACCGACTTTTCCATCAACTCTATCGGCGCGCCCACCTGCGAGCTCACGCTAACCATGCTCACGTCGGCCGCCACGATCGGCCAGAATCAGCGTTTGATCATCAATTACCAGACCCGGCTCGACGCGAACAGTCAAATTGGCGCTACACTCACCAACGTTGCTGGGGCCATCCAGTGGTTCGACGCCGACCCCGGCATCCCCACCCGCCAAAGCTTCACGCGCACACTCACCGATGGCACGCCAGGCGTCCTCGATTTCCAGGATGCGCACACCGTCACGGTAGTGGCCGCAGCGCTGGCAATTTCCAAGCAAGTCAGCGTGGTAGGCGGCGGCGCTGCGCAGCCCGGGGGACAACTTGACTACCTGGTACACGTGACGAATGCCTCGACGAGCCCGGCCACCCCGGTCGTAATCACCGACGATATCAGCAGCGCGGGTGCAGGTCGCCTCACGTTCGTGAACCCAGCAGCAACGATGAACGGCTCCACGGCGGGTGTCAGCATTGTGGGCTCGGTGTTGACCGCGAACTACTCTACTGTGAACGGGCCGTTGCAGCCCGGACAATCCATCGACGTGCACTTCCGGGTGCAGATTGCTGCGGGAATTCCCGCCGGCACGACTCTCACGAACACCGCGGTCGTAACGTGGAACACCCCTCCACAGACGGCGAGCGCCAGCGTCTCGGTCGCTATCGGAGGAGTTCCCGGTGTCGGTACTTTGAACGGCACAGCTTGGCTTGACGCCAACTTCAACAAGCTAGCCGACGTAAACGAGCCGCGTCTGCAGGGCTGGACGGTCGCGCTGTTTCGTAATGGAGTCCAGGTGCAGTCCGTTCTCACGGATGTCAACGGCGTTTATCGCTTTAGTAACGTGCCGCCGACCGACGGGACTCCAGACCATTACGAAATGCGGTTCACCGCGCCCGGTGCGGGGCCGAATACCGCCAAGCTCGGCAAAGCCGACTCAGCTTTTACCAACAGTCTGCAGCGGATCACCGATATCCTCGTGCCCGCCGGCAGCAACCTCCTGAATCTGAATCTGCCAATCGGGCCGAATGGCGTGGTCTACAACTCGTTGACGCGCACTCCGATTGCGGGTGTGACCCTGAACATGCTGAGGACCGGCAGCAGTACGCCATTGCCGGCAACTTGTTTCGACGACCCGGCGCAACAGGGCCAGATCACGCAAGCCAGCGGCTATTACCGTTTCGACCTCAACTTCGCCGATCCTGCCTGCTCCAGTGGTGGCAGCTTTCTCATCAAGGTGACCGCACCATCGTCGACCTTTGTGGCCGGTGAGTCGTTGCTCATCCCTGCGGCTTCCAACGCATCGACCGCGCCGTTCTCTGTACCTACCTGTCCGGGTGGTCTGCAGGATGCGCTTCCGGGCGTACCGTTCTGCGAAGCACAAGCATCGGAGTTCGCACCACCGTTTTCCGTGCCCCCGCGCAGCGCTGGGACAAAGTACTACCTGAATCTCACCCTGGATGGCACCGCAGTACCCGGCTCGAACCAGATATACAACAACCACATTCCGGTAGATACACAGATCGCGGCAGCATTCTCGATCACCAAGACGACTCCGTTGCTCAACGTCACTCGCGGGCAGCTCGTCCCGTACACCATCACGATAGGCAATCTGCTAGGCGCATCCATGCAAGGTGTGCAGATTGTGGACCGCTATCCAGCGGGCTTCCGCTACGTCACAGGATCTGCGCGTCTGGATGGTGTGCCCACAGAGCCGACGGTGGCCGCCGGCCAGCTCGTATGGAATGGCCTCAACTTCGGCAGCTCCGATCATCGCACGATCATGCTGTTGCTCGCTGTCGGCGCCGGTGTTGGCGAAGGCGAGTTCATCAACCGCGCGCAGGTCATCCAAGGCGTGACGGGCCAGCCCCTGTCCGGTGAGGCAACGGCAACGGTTCGTGTCGTCCCCGATCAGACGTTCGACTGCACTGACGTTTTTGGCAAGGTCTTCGACGACGTGAATCGAAACGGCCGCCAGGATTCCGGCGAGAAAGGCCTGCCGGGAGTACGGGTGGTGACGGCGCAAGGCCTGGCAGCAAAGACCGATCAGTACGGGCGATTCCACATCACCTGCGCGATTGTGCCGAACGATATTCGAGGCAGCAATTTCGTGCTAAAGCTCGACGACCGGACTCTTCCCAGCGGCTTCCGTATGTCCACTGACCCGATGCAGATCAAACACGCCACGTCCGGCAAGGCCCTGAAATTTGATTTCGGTGCATCCATCTATCGCGTTGTGGCCATCGATCTGTCGGATGCGGCCTTTGAGCCGGGGAAGACGGAAATTCGCGACCAGTGGAAGCCACGCGTCGACGTGCTCCTCGGAGAATTGCGCAAAGCGCCGTCGGTGCTGCGCCTGTCCTACGTCGGCGATACCGAGGATGCGGGACTCGTCGAACGGCGCATGCAAGCGCTTAAGCGGCAGGTGGCCGAAGCGTGGGATGCAGAAAAAGACCGCTACATGCTGACCATTGAGCCAGAGGTCTTCTGGCGGCGCGGCGCCCCGCCTAAACGGTCCGACCTGCGTGTGCCGGAGAGTAGGTGAACGGTATGAACATACAACGCCATCTACTGCTGATTGTCGGATTCCTAATCGTGGCGGCCCCTACGGGCATCGGCCAGGTCAACACGGCCAAGCCGGGCCAGCCGGTGGAGCGGCATCTCTCCAGCGACCAGACAATGAAGGAATGGTCGCATGACTCGAATCGGACCGATGACATGAAGCGCATCAAGGTCTGCCGCGTGGAGAACGTCTGCAAGATGCGTTACAAGGAAGGCCAGACGCCACGGACGCGCGTGAAGAACCTCGTCATGCCACTGCGGTACCAGGACGAGAACGTTCCCATTTCCGACGCTTTCACCAAACAGGTCCAGCAGGCGCTCAACAACTTGCGCGACAAGCAGGGCGTGACGATCCGGTTCATCGGCTACACGGATGACGCGCCGCTCACCGGCCGCGATGAGAGCCTTTACGGGAACCAATTGGCGTTGTCAAAGGCAAGGGCGCAACGAGTCGCACTGGCAATGCAAAAAATTCTGGGATTGCCCGCTTCGGCGATCCAAAGCGACGGTCGCGGGGCCACCCACCCACTTGGCTCCAATGCAACCGCGCAGGGACGGACGATGAATCGTCGCATCGAAGTGGAATTCTGGTACGACGATCCTCTTCAGGAGTTACCAGACACGCCGCAGCTGTGCCCGGACGATCTAGAGGAAACCGTAACCAGGGTCTACGATCCCGCCTGGGGCAGCATCCCGGATATCAAGCTCGAGAACGGTCAGTTGATCATTCCTCCGGGCTACGCGACGAATCTGCATCGCGCACTTGCAGACATCGCGGACCGCACCAACGCGCGGCTGCGGTTTATTGGTTACACCAAGAACGAGCGGCTTGACCGCCGCACCGCATCCGTATACGACGACGACATCGGTCTTTCCGCGGCGCGGGCCCGCCACGCCATGGACATGCTCATGCAGGACCCGCAGTTGTCAGGCGCTCGGTCCGAACACGAGGGACGCGGCTACGGCCAGTCCGATGATGTCGTGAATCTTGGCTTCATTCAAAGCGAAGAGTCGTTCGTGCGCGTGCAGGTGGTATACGACGAACGCTTGCCGGCGGACAACTACGAGGGCGTGGACGTCACCCATCTAACCAAGGAGCTTAACCCGAAGAGCCCGTACGAGCTGAATGTGATGCACATCACCGTCGACGGCAAGCCGATCGATGACCTGGACCGCAGCTCTTCCGATGTCCAGCGCTGCACCGACGTCGCGCTCGACAATGCCAATATCCGGTTCCGCATCGACAATCTCGAGTCGCGGCGGCGGCTCGGCGTCGCGGCGGATCCAGTCGCCGTGGTTGTGAAGGAACCGGTCAATGAGCTTGATCCACCGGTGGTGCATTTCCGGATGTACAGCAACTATACGGCCTTCCTCAACCGCGCTGAAATCCGAGTATTCGAGCAGCAGTCATTGCAAGCCGAGCCGCTCGCAATCATCCCAGTCGATGAGGCAGGCCTTGCGACATGGCACCCGGTGGCAGCGATTCTCGCAGGCCCGGCACGTCAACTCAAGTACCTGCTTCGCGCCTATGACTCGAAGGGTAATTTCGATGAAACGGATGCGCGACCGCTGTGGCTCTATCACGAGGCATCGCCTGAAAATTTCCTGAAACCCGACAAGCCGCCAACGCAGGCGTTGCTGGCCGCCTACGGCGAGAACGACCTGGCACGCCAGCAGATTCCGCTCGGCAGCGGCTCGGTGAAGGTGCAGGGCAGCGGCATACCCGCAGGCCACAAGGTTTGGGTTGCCGGCCGCGAGGTCCCGGTTGACCCGCAGGGCAACTTCATTGCGGAAGAGGTCCTTCCCAACGGCACACATACCGTTGAAGTCGAGGTCCTCGATGGCGACGGCAACGGCTCGTTATATCTCCGCGATCTGGAGTTCAAGCGCCGGGACATGTTCTTCGTCGGTATTGCCGATATGACGATATCGAAGAACAGTGTGAGCGCGGCGGAAAAACTACAGCAGGGTGATAATGCTGCGCAGCCTGTCGATTCGTCGCTGGATGGCCGGCTGGCGTTCTATTTGAACGGCAAGGTGACGCAGAACTGGCATTTGACGGCCAGCGCGGATACCCGCGAAGGCCCGTTGAAAGACCTGTTCAGCAACTTCCTGGATAAGACACCCGATTCGTTATTCCGGCGCATCAATCCGCAATACTATTACCCGTCGTTCGGCGACGACAGTGTGGTGGAAGAAACTGCGCCGACCCTGGGCAAGTTCTACGTGAAAGCGAGCCACGGCCAGGATTATGGGATGTGGGGTAACTTCAAGGTCGCCTATGTGGGCAACGAACTGGCCCACGTCGACCGCGGCCTGTACGGAGCCGACGCGCACTTCGGATCCGGACCCACTACCAGCTTCGGCGAACGACGGATCACGGTGGACGGTTTCGCCGCCCAACCGGGAACGTTGGCGAGCTATGAGCAATTCCTCGGGACGGGTGGGTCGCTCTACTTCCTGCACCACCAGGATATCCTGACGGGCTCCGAGAGCGTGCGTATTGAAGTCCGCGACAAGGCTTCGAACATCGTCACAGGGGTGGTCAACCTGCGGCCCAACGTGGACTATGACATCGACTACCTGCAGGGCCGGCTGCTGCTTTCAGAGCCGCTCTCGGCGACCGCTAACGACAACCTGCTGGTGCGTACCAGCGGCTTGAACGGTGACCAGTCCTTTCTCGTGGTGCGTTATGAGTACACGCCAGGATTGGACAAGCTGGGCCAGGTCGCCGTCGGCGGTCAGGGCAGCTACTGGTTAAATAATTACGTGAAGCTCGGCTTGACAGCCGACTCAAACGAGGGAGACGGCAACAGCAACCTCGGCGCCGCAGACCTGACCTTGCGGAAAAGCGCCAATTCCTGGCTCAAGGTGCAGGCCGGCCGCACCACCGGTCTCCTCTCCCCTTCGTTGCAATCCAATGATGGCGGATTCGGGTTCCAGGGCCCTGATGACCAGTCTTTCACCAACTCAAAAGCTGGAGCCTACCGCGCCGACCTGGGCGTCGGGCTCAGTGACTTCGTTAAGGGGCACGACGGTCGTTTCGCGTTCTACACGCAGAGACTCGACGCCGGTTACTCTGCGCCGGGACAGATGACGATCAAGGACACGGAGCAATACGGCGGCATGTTCAAAATGCCGGTGAGCAGCCGCCTGACTCTGATGGCCAAGGCCGATCAGAGGACCCAGGACCAGGGGCTCGATACGCGGGCAATGGAATTGGATCTGACCTATAAGGTGACCAACAGATGGAGCTTCAGCGCCGGCGTGCGCGACGATATGCGTAAGGATAATTCGCCGGTTGTCCCATTGACGCAGGAGCAGGGTGAGCGCACGGACGCGGTCGCGCAGATAAAGTTCAGTCCCAGCGATATTTGGAGCGCTTACGTCTTCGGCCAGGACACGGTCGCAGCGAGCGGCGGCCGTCCAGACAACAGTCGCATCGGCGTGGGCGGTTCCTATCGCCTGACGAAACGCTTCCGGATCGATGGTGAGGCGTCCGACGGAGATCTTGGTCCCGGCGGGAAGATCGGCACCAGCTTTCTCTATTCCGAGCGGACCAGTCTTTACCTGAACTATTCGCTGGAAAACGAGCGGACGGACAACGATCAGCTGGTCCACAGCGGCAGCTGGGGCAACCTGGTCTCAGGCGTGAAGACGCGGCTCTCCGATAGCTCCAGCGTCTACCTCGAGGAGCGTTACCAGACTGGAGCGTCGCAGAGCGGCCTCACGCACGCCACCGGAATCAACCTCGTGACCAAAGAGCGCTGGAATTTCGGCGGCAGCGGGGAGTTTGGCAACTTGTTCGACTCCCAGACCGGCGCCGAGACCAAACGCAAGGCAGCCGGAATCCACATGGGTTACGGGCTGGACAAGATACAGTTCTCAAGCGCGATCGAGTTTCGCCGCGACGACGCGGAACAGCCCGACCTGGCTCATACCGTACAGACCGTATTGCTGTTGCGTAACAATTTCAAATACCAACTGACGCCCAGCTGGCGCCTACTCGGAAAACTGGATCACTCGATCAGTGATAGCTCGCTCGGCGATTTTTATGCCGGCGGCTACACCGAGGCTGTGGTCGGCTACGCATACCGGCCGGTACGGAATGACCGGCTGAACGCCCTGGTCAAGTACACGTACTTCTATAACGTCCCGACCACGGATCAGTTGGGATTGCAGAATACCGCGACCCAGTTCCTTCAGAAGAGTCACATCGCAGCGCTCGATCTTACCTACGACCTCACAGCCAACTGGTCCGTGGGAGGCAAGTACGCGTACCGGCTGGGTGAGGCGAGCCTGGATCGCGTGCAGCCCACTTTCTTCGACAATACCGCGCAGCTCTCCGTCTTGCGGCTGGACTGGCGCTTCCTCAAGCAATGGGACACTCTGGCCGAAGTCCGACAGCTTGGCCTCCCGGATATCAATCAACGCCGCCGCGGCGTTTTGACCGCGATCTACCATCACATCAGCAAGAACCTGAAGGCCGGCGTTGGCTACAACTTCACCAACTTCTCCGACGAACTGACCGACCTGAAGTACAACCATAGAGGCATATTCGTTAATCTGATCGGGACCAAGTGATGCTCGCGTCTCGCATCGTCGATACTTTCCGTAAAGCAAACCGATGAGCTAGTGCAGCTACGAGAAATCCCAATCTCTTCGGCGCTTAAATTGGGCTTACAGGCTTACGAACCCCGAGCATTGTTCCACAACCATTCTTGTGGAACGCTCGGAATCAGGTGGCAGCCCTGAACGGTGCGAGCCTACAATACGACGGCTTAGGGCGGAGGACGAAGAACCTTCAAACACATGGTTGCTCTTTGATGGGGCCAATGCTGTGCAGGAGCTATCTAACTCGACGCCGACCGCCAATCTGCTTAGTGGCGGCATCGACGAACTTTTTGTCCGTACCGATTCGACGGGCACCTTTACACCATTGGAAGATGCACTTGGCAGCACAATTGCTTTGGTCAACGCAAATGGCAATCTGGTGACGCAATATTCGTATGATCCCTTCGGGAACACAACAGTATCGGGCGCAAGCAACTCAAACGCGTTCCAATATACGGGACGAGAAAACGAAGCCAACGGCCTCTATAACTACAGAGCAAGATATTACAGTCCCCGGCTACATCGTTTTATCAGCCAAGATCCATTAGGGTTTGCAGGTAGCGGGTTAAATCCTTACGACTATTTGTTCGACAATCCGACAATTTTCAGAGATCCAACCGGCACTTCGCGCGAATGCCCCGTTCCTCGCTTATGCGCTGGATATTCCCCACCACCTTCTATGCCGACGCCCGATTATGTTACCGTTGGCTTGAGTTTGGGTTGGTGGAGCCCTAGCTGGACCTATGTTCCATCAAGCGATAACAGATATGGCACACTAGGCGCTGGCGGCGTGAGTGTAATGCCTCTCGGGATATATGCCAATACGGGATATATCAATCAGCCGGGTGTCGATCCCGATGGATTTGTGCAGGGTATGGGTGGTAGTGTTTGCGCTCACTTTGTCCTTGGAGTTTGCGAGACCGCAGCTCCCGCTGGTTCAGGCGTATGGCCACTGAACACGGCCACTGAGATAGGAATAGGTACACCGAATTTCGGCGGCTCTCTTGGTTACACGAATTTATGGGGCAGGCCGCGTTGCCCTCCTCAGGATCCCGGGCCAGGTACTCAGATTCCTTTAGGGGATGGCCTTACCTGGACTACTGAGACACCGTGGGATAATGGACCAGGAACAACGAATCCGTAACAAAAATGAATACTCGTGATCTAAAGCGCATGAAGAGAGGGGCGATTGTCGTGCTCATCCTCGGGTCCATATTTGTATGTGACTATATTGTTAACGGGGCTCAAGCAGCAAAGCGACAACAAGCAATTGAGGCAGAATTGAGATCAATTCCTTTAGCCCCTGATGCAAGGGAAACCGGATATTATTCCTTTCACAAGACACACAATGGAAGCGCATCACTCAGCGTGAGTGTTCGACTCAGCGCCGATGCTTTAAGGGCTTAAAAAGATCAGTGGGTTTTATTGAGAGAAGAAGAGAGGCTTTCGCGAACTAGATTATTGTTTTGCCGTAACGGCAGAACAGCCGTCATCGCATTTCCCTCGGAGAACTCCTCAAACACAATAGAGTATTCAATCTTAATAGGGTGGGGCGGAGTCTACGACTGTTAATTGCAAAAGAATATCGCCTTCGCGCCCTATAGGGTTCAAGGGTTGCTACCTTCGTAACCATAAAGTTTCAATCATAATGATTCATAATGGATTCAGCGACTTGAGTCGGTTTTCTCTGAATCTGCCAATGGCTGATGCGCTTATTGCCCGCATCTGAACGGCACGATAGAAGGTCAGCTCTTTAATCGCTTAACCGACTCCCCAGGGTCACCCTAAAGGCCAGCACGTTATGACGCAAGCCGTTCTTGAACCAGCAGCTTCTGAACCGATAGTTGCAACAGCAGCAGTTCCCACCAAGCCACGTTTGCGGCTCCACTTTGGAATCACCATCTTTACCGGCGCCTTCCTGCTTTTCCAGGTTCAGCCGATACTGGGCAAATATATTTTGCCGTGGTTCGGCGGTATGTCAGCCGTCTGGACCACATGCATGTTGTTTTTCCAGGTGCTTCTGCTTGGTGGATACCTGTATTCGCATCTCCTGTCGACCAAGTTGAAGCCGAGGATGCAGGCAACCGTGCATCTCACAATTCTAGGCGCTACTCTGGTTTTGTTGATCGTGGGCGCCATACTCTGGAAAGCGCCAATTCTGCCTGGGACAAACTGGCGGCCATCTTCTCCTGAAAATCCGATCCCCAACGTGCTCGCGGTACTCGCGGTTGCTGTTGGTCTTTTGTATCTGGTGTTAAGTTCCACCGGACCGCTGATGCAAAAATGGT
Organism: Terriglobia bacterium; assembly: GCA_020072585.1. Lineage (GTDB taxonomy): Bacteria > Acidobacteriota > Terriglobia > Terriglobales > Acidobacteriaceae > Angelobacter. Next base: position 161,365 of record JAIQGL010000005.1, read on the forward strand.
TTTCGCAGGCTCACTCCGGTGAATCGCCTTATCGTCTTTATGCGCTATCAAACATTGGTTCTTTGCTTGGCTTGATCACCTACCCAATCTTTTTTGAACCGCTCTTCGGACTTCGTACACAAGCATGGATCTTTAGCATCGGCTATCTGGTCTTTTTGGCCGGAGCGATGTTTTGCGCGCTTCGCCTTCGAAATAGTTCCAGTTCAGCGGCTTCCACGGAATCCCCGGAAGCCTTGTCGACCGAATCGGCCGCGTCAGCGCCTCCTTCTTCCTGGAAACTATCTCTGTGGTTTCTGTTGGCGGCGTTCGCATCAGTCATGCTCCTAGCCACAACCAATCTCATTACCCAGGAAGTAGCGGTCATTCCTTTTCTCTGGGTGCTGCCACTCTGCCTGTACCTGGTGAGTCTCATCATCTGTTTTGACAGTCCCAGGTGGTATCGGCGGGGAGTTTTTCAGACGCTGCTTGCCATCGGACTGCCTTTTGCGGTGCTTGGCTTCTTCAAAACTACGCCCGGTAAGCCAATTCCCTTTCTCATTGCAGTCTTCAATATTGTTCTGTTTGCTTGTTGCATGGTGTGCCATGGAGAGCTGGTGCGGCTGAAGCCCAGCCCGTCTCATCTGACCCGCTTTTATCTGATGGTTTCCGCCGGCGGCGCGGCAGGTGGAGTGTTTGTGGCTTTGATCGCTCCGCAGATATTCAACGGCTATTGGGAGTATCAGATCGGCCTGGTCGGTTGTGTCTTGCTGGCGATGGTTGTGCTCGCACGGGACAAAGCGTCCTGGTGGTATTGGCCTCGTCCGGCGCTTGGTGCCTTTGTCCTGCTGGGACTGGCGTTAACCCCGCATATCTACGCTCGTTACATGGGATTCATCAAACCGCCACAGCAGTTGATTGATCTTCGTTATTACTGGCTCTTGGGAATCTTTGCGATAGCGGTCGGAGTTGTCTTTCTTCGGACACGCGGCCAGGCCACGGTATTCAAAAAGATCAATCTGGCGCAGATTGCCAGTGTCGCCGTCTTGTTGGCACTCGCGGCAGGGCTCATGAACCGGATTATGGAGACACGTGACGGCCAGCTTCACCGTGACCGTAACTTCTACGGTTCCATGACGGTCTATCAGGTTCCGGCTCCCGGCCCCGGCAGATTGCTGGTGAATGGCAAGACGGTACACGGTTACCAGCTCACTGTAGATCCAAAAAGACCCACGTTGTTTTTTGGACCTAACAGCGGATTAGGACTGTTCATGCGCTCACGTCCTACATGCTTTGGCCCCTGTCAGATGCGATATGGATTGATCGGGATGGGTGCGGGCATGATTGCTGCTTACGGTCGCCCTGGTGAAGTGATGCGGTACTACGAGATCAATCCAAGGGTCATTGACTATTCCGTCGGCAAAGATCCTTACTTCACCTTCGTACGGGATTCGGCGGCAAAGGTCGAGGCGCGTATAGGGGATGGACGGCTGTCACTAGAGCGCGAACTGCAGGAAAACGAACCCGGGCAATTTGATGTGCTGCTGGTCGACGCCTTTAATGGCGCTTCAATTCCTGTTCACCTTTTGACCCAGGAGGCATTCCAGGTCTATCTGGCACATCTCCGATCACCGCAGTCTGTTCTCATGTTTCATATTTCAAACCGCGTGCTGGATTTGCGCCGTGTTCTGGTGGCCCTGGCTGAAAAAAACCACCTTTCATATGTGCGTCTGCACAAGGAACCTGCCGCGAATCTTGAGGAATATAGCGATTGGGTTTTCATGTCGCGGGATCCTGAGGCCCTCAAACTCCCTGCATTCGCTGGTCGAATTGCGCCCATGCCGCCACCCGATCAGGGAATTCTCTGGACTGACGATTACAGTAATCTGGTACAGATCCTGAAACATTAGATTCAATTACCAGGAAAAATCAAAAATTCGGTGTGTGTATCCATTTGCTGCGAGAAGGTCTCGTGGGTTCCGCGAGAGATGGCTCACGCCTTGGCGTGAGGTCGTTCAACTCTCACATAGGCAACCAGCAACACCAGGCAGAACCGCAGCGATTCATCGTCGTCCTGACGTCTGAATGACGCATCAGCTTTATTGCACGCCAAGCGGACACAATCAAAGTCGTGTCCACTTAGTGAACATGGAGGTGGTCTGCGACTATGTCCAGACGGCCAAGACCCGACGCTTACGGAGTTATCGCATTGTAGGCTCGAATCAAAATGCCCAGTACGATTAGTTCGAAGGAGAGCTACTGCGTAAGGCCGATGCGACGCAACAATTCATTGAAGCGCGGATCGGAATGCAGAGGATCAAACCGTGGCTCGACTTTGACGTTACTCAGAGTGAACGAGTGCTCCTCATACGCCTTATCCAGCCACGCAAAGGTCTTGTCCTTGTCGCCCAGGCCTGCATAGATCAGGGCCATATCGGTCGCTGGAACATAGTTGTGTTCAGATAACTTCTGCAACGCAGCGAGTATCGTACGTGCTTCGGCCTTCCTGCCGGACACGGCATAAACGTGACCGAGGCCAGCCATGGCCAGCGCCTTGGGAGGGCCTTGCGTAAACACGGTGATGGCTGCCTCAAACATGCCCTTTTGCTCATAAGCCGCCGCGAGGAATGCGTAGGGTGGAGGGAAGTTCGCGTCCAATTCCAGGGTCTTCTGGAATTGATCAATCGCCTGGTCGTAGTCTCGGGAAAAATAAAAGGCCAATCCCCGCTCAAAGTTGATAACGAGTGAAAGTGGCTCCAACTCCAACGCTCGTTTCTTTTCTGACACGGCGGCTTTTCAAGTAGGTTGTCCTGGGTTTGCGGCTGGCGGTTTCGGCAGCTTTAATGGCACCACTTGCATCAGCACTCCCGCTCTGGCCAAGGGGCAAAGCTTTACCATCACTTTTCCCACTGCCGGCAACTTCAAACTCGTCTGTCTGGTTCATGCAAACATGACTGGCGTAGTGCATGTTCTCGATCTCGTAGAGCCTCTTCCGCATCAGCAGGAACTTTTATGATGATCAGGCGGCCGAGCAGCGCAAAGCGCTTCTCTCCGATGACGGTCACGATGGCGGACGCCACCACGATTCAGATCACGAACACTCGGACATGAATACCGTCATGGCCGGCGTTGGTGAAGTTACGGCCAACGGCGGAGGCTTTCAGACTCTGATCGTGGCGCGTTTTATGGAACCAACAAAAGTGATCCATGCGGGTGAAAGCGTTGAATGGACTAATTTTGACCCGTTAGCAAGGCACACTATCACTTTCGGTGTCCCGCCTTTGAACCCTGTTCCGTCCGTCAACGTGACCAAGGACACAGACGGAGCTTTGCACGGCATAGTCAATTTGAATGCTGACAACGTCCACTCCGGGGTGATTGGCGCGGCGCCGCAAGATCAAGTTTCTCTTCCTGCGCCACCTCCAGGTGTTACGCGATTCCGAGTGACATTTCCCAACCCCCAGGAGAGTTTCCTTATATCTGCGTGATTCATGGCAATCTGGGCATGAAGGGTAAGGTAATTGTCATCCCATAGAGTGTGACGGCCAGTGTTTGAGAAATGACCGGGTTGATCTGACTGTTAAAGCCCGCACCAATCAACACAAAAAAGATGGGTGCGGGCTTCATTGCACTCGTGGAGCAGAGGTTGGAGAGCACGGATCCACCAACACATCTTTCCCGGTTGATGCGACAATGGCTCATCTACTTTACACGTCTGTCGCAAAGCAGCCAGGCTCAAAGCGAGGACACGCCATGAGTATGGGTCGGCAGAAAAACAGAGCGATGGGACTAACAGTCTTGTTTCTCTTCGTCGGGTGCAGTTTCGCATTGGCACAACTCAACGAAACGTCCAAGACGCAGATCGTTCTGCTTGGCACGGGAACTCCCGCGCCGGACCCAGAGCGCTCCGGGCCGTCTACAGCCATCGTTGTCAACGGTACTGCGTATCTCATTGACTTTGGCGCCGGGGTTGTCAGGCAGGCTGCGGCCGCCCGCAAGAAAGGCGTGCAAGGGCTGGAACCAGCAAACCTCAGGATCGGCTTTATCACTCATCTCCACTCCGATCACACGCTCGGCTTCCCCGACCTGATCCTCACGCCGTGGGTTGTGGGAAGGAAGGAGCCGCTTGAGGTTTACGGTCCTCCGGGAACTAGCGACATGGCAGAGCATATCCTCAAGGCGTACGGGGCTGATATTGATATCAGGACTGGTGTAAAGATCACGACTGGAGCTAGCCAACATTCCAACATTTCAGGATATAAAGTGAACGTGCATGAGATTCAACCAGGCGTTGTTTACAAGGACGAAAACGTAACGGTAACGGCCTTTGCCGTGCATCACGGCAAGTGGGCCCATGCCTACGGTTATAAGTTCGAGACGCAAGACCGCATCATCGTGATCTCAGGTGATACCAGTCCGGACGCCGCAATCGGGGATAACTGCCACGGATGCGATGTGCAGATTCATGAAGTTTATACGCAAGCCTCGTTCGACAAGGTCTCTCCGGAATGGAAGCAATACAGGCTGGCGTATCACACATCCTCCAAAGAGCTGGCTGAGGTTGCCACCAAAGCGAAGCCCGGGTTGTTGATCCTTTATCATCGGGCGAATCCCGGCTGCGATCAAGCGCGCACGGAAGAATGCCGCGAGGCAGGCAGTGAAGAGCAACTGTTGAAAGAGATTCGTCAGGCCTACAAAGGCAAAGTGGCCGCAGGGCACGATCTCGAAATCTACTGATCCCAGCTGTTGGCGTAGTCGCAAGCCTCGCGAGCGAAATTGATCTCCACAGCACCACCGCCCAATAAGTCGGTTAACTGCGATGGTAGTCATTCCCGGCGCTTTCGAGATTGCTCCCAAATGACGCGCTATTTGGAAGTCTTCCGGCCAGAAGTCCGGTTGGGAGAAGTGTGGTGCTGCCTGAACGTGCCCACGCGCATAATTTCCGCGAAAGCCCGTTTCTGGCCAGCTTCCGTGTTGCCGCCACACGGGAACTCTTCACTACACGCTGCGGCGTTACTGAGGACCTTATCCCTTTCGTTCCTTCATGTTAAAGTGCCACATAACCATATATCTCTAAAGCAGAAAAGTGGAGCGACGATGAGAACGGAATTGCTGCGATTCAACGGCACTGTCGAGCGGGATCCCGCTATCGATGCGTGGATGAACGAGCATGCAGGTGAATTGGGAGCCATCGCGCATCAGTGGTTTGAGGTAATGCGTAAATGCGGGGACGAAGTCAGGGAGCTCTTGCATGACGGCTGTCCGGTTGCATGTCTGGGAGATGCGCCCTTCGGCTACGTTAATGTATTCACTTCGCACGTAAACGTGGGGTTCTTTCACGGCGCAGCACTGCCGGATCCGGGCCGCTTGTTGCAAGGCACCGGCAAGTTCATGCGCCATGTGAAGGTGAGACCGGGAACGGCCACAAACGCCGCAGCCCTAAGCAGGCTCATCGAGACAGCGTACTCGGATATAAAGGCGCGCGTCGAAAACGGCTAGCTCTGAGAAACGCCTTGAGAAGTCAGCGCGGATGTGAACCGCCAGATTAGTAACGACCTGCGCCAGTGTTTAATGATTTCGGCCGTGGGGCTTGGAGTGAAAGGTGGTTTCTATGTTGCATGTGCGCACTGATTCAACATGTAATTTATTGTAACTCTTGTGGCAAACAGGTCGCCCGAAGAGATCATTTGGCCCTCGGTTGTGAGCGTAAGAAGAGTCTTGAGCATCGGAGGAACCGATACTTGGATGTGATGAGTTCGTCGACTTTAGTTGAGTTTTTGCAATTGCCTAAAATGGAGTAGCTGCGATGGTGCCGCGCGAGATGCAGGTGGCATTGCGGTATTCTTTCTAGCCGCTAAGATCTGAGTTAGTTCCTATCCGCTGGGGAACGAGAGTTCTCCGGCGGTTTTTACTTTGTGAGTCAGTCAAGCCACTAAACACATAAACTCTCAAATGCCAAAATGGAACTCACTGAGTACTACTAAACTACGTTAAAATCCAATGCCAGCCTACTAAGGAGGGCACAAGGATGAATGCAAGAGTAAGCAAATCATTCAAGTGGTTAGTTGTTTACACCTCTAGACTGCTGCTTTTCTGCGGCATGGCATGCACTTGTTTCGCACAAAACTTCCCCTATGTAGATCATCCGGGCTCTGGATCGAGTGGTGGATGGAGCGCGGTTGGAAATGTTACATTCTCAAGTCTCCAGTATGGGGTCGGAGATGCCACTGGCGTAACCTATCAATGTACTCCAGAGCCAACTATTCCTGGACTGGGAACACAACCGGCAGGGACAGCAGTATTGCAGGTCCAATCGGATGGATCTGCAAGCTCGATCACTAAAGTGCTGCCTGCTTCAGCGACGCCGCAAAACACTTCGTACGAAATAGACGTGGCTGTTACTGGCTTTCAGTCTTGCGATCCCAGGGGCTGTGGCCCAAACGGGCCAGCTTATCCAATAGTGCAAGTCTCTGTCGATGGGGTCCCGCAAATCATAACCCACTACCCTGCTTATCGGTCGTTTGCGGCACAGAGATTCAAGCTAAAACAGATAGCAGTTACCGTCACCTCGCTCGTGACTCCCGCGATGTACCATGTGGTCATCAACCCCATCCTCGGAGCATCCTCGCACACGATTACCATCTCAGCTGTGACATCACTTACTGGAGAAGGTGGGGGAATCCTGTATGTGGGACAAGTTATAGTTTATCCGAGAGCGACTGGAACCACCATACAGGGAGTGTGTGCATATACACAAGATGGCATAACCTACACGAACGTGGCTGTCTCAGGCCAAGATATCGAGGGCCTCGCTTCAGCCTGCAACCTTGTCACCCCGCAAACTGGTTGCAATGGCCCGCGCATAAATCTGAAGCCGGATGTTGTTTACCCGAATGCAGCGGGACAGTTCATCGGTTGCGGCTTGTCAGGAACTGTGCAGTGCGAACTGCTTGATCTAATCTGAGGGCTGAGCGGGCAGTGTACCACTACCTCCGTTCCATTGATTCGGTACTGGTCTTTCATATTTCCAACCGCGTGTTGGATCTTAGGCGCGTGCTGGTGGCGCTGGCCACTCAGAATCACCTTTCCTATGTCCGCCTGCATAAAGAGCTGAGCGGGGACGTTTGAAGAATACAGTGACTGGGTACTGATGTCACGGAACCCCGATTCGCTAAAACTGCCGGCGTTCGGAGACCACATTGCGACGATGCCGCCACCAGAGCAGGCGATTCTCTGGACTGACGACTACAGCAACCTGTTACAGATCCTGAAATATTAGCTTCAATTACCAGAAACGCCTGCTATGACATAGCTCTGGACAGGCGTATCGTGGTTGGGTGAATGAGATGCTCACCCCTCCAGTGGAGTGCCTTGACAGATACCCCAAAGCATTCAACATGATTGAGACCACCCGTGAAGCCATCAAAGTTTTCTACAAAGTCGCGCCGTTCTAAATCAGAGGCATGCTGTGATCGGCTTTGACAAAAATGTCTGCACAGATTTGGAAGCGGGACTTAGCCGTGAATGGCTGGAGACGAATGGACTCGGCGGCTTTGCCTGCGGCACCATCGCCGGCGCCAACACGCGACGTTATCATGGTCTCCTCACAGCGGCGCTAAATCCGCCCGGCGGCCGTATCCTTCTGCTCTCGAAGCTGGAAGAAACGCTGGTTATCGGAAACCAGCGGATCAACCTCTCAACCAACGAATATGCGGGCGCAATTTATCCTGAAGGCTATCTTTTGCTGGCCGGATTCCGGCTTGATCCCTTCCCGACCTGGACCTTTGAAGTGGAAGGCCTGCGGCTGGAAAAAACTGTCTTTATGCCGCAGGGCAGCAACACCGTGCAGGTCGAATACAAGTTGCTTCAAGCTCCATCAGGAATTGAGCTCACGCTGGAACTAAGACCGTTGATTGCTTTTCGCGACTATCACTCCACCACACATGAGAACGGCGCCTTGAATGCCATATTTGACAACGTGGCAAATTCTGCCAGCCTGCAACCTTACGCGGGACTGCCACGGCTTTACTTCGCCCACGATGCCGATCAACTTCAGGACCAGGGTTATTGGTATAAAAATTTCCTCTATCGTGTGGAGCGGGAACGGGAACTGGATTTTGAGGAAGACCTGTTCAATCCGTTCGTGCTCTCATGGAAGCTCGGCAAAAAAAATGGCGCCAGGGTGATTGCTTCAACCGGGCAGCAAGATATCTTTCAGGCTGCTGCCATTCGTAAGGCCGAGTTGCAACGCCGCCAGCGGATTGTGGCTTCGGTTCCGGTGGATGATTCTCTGGTGTGCACGCTGACTGCCGCGGCAGACAAGTATCTGGTGCGCCGGAGTAAGGATTGGACGATCATCGCAGGTTATCCCTGGTTCACTGACTGGGGTCGAGACACCATGATCTCGCTGCCCGGTCTCACACTGTTCACGGGCAGAGCTGATATTGCCAAAAGCATTCTGCAAAACTTTGCTCGGCACACCGATATGGGCATGCTGCCGAATCGCTTTGTCGATTCCGGCGAAAAAGCGGAATTCAATACCGTGGACGCGACGCTCTGGTTCTTTGAGGCTGCGCGCGCCTACGCGGCGGCTACCCATGACTATGATTTCATTCGCCAGGATCTTTATGACGTTTTGAATCAGATCATCGAATTCCATATCAAGGGAACGCGCTACAACATCAAGATGTCTGACGACGGCCTTCTCAATGGCGGCATTCCCGGCGCGCAACTGACCTGGATGGACGCTAAGATTGGCGATTGGGTAGTGACTCCCCGAAGCGGTAAACCCGTGGAGGTCCAGGCGCTCTGGTATAACGCACTGCGGACGATGGAAGGTCTGGCGGAACGTTTTGGTGATGTTAAGCAGCGGAAAAAATATGCAGGCCTGGCATCCATGGCCAATGAGACGTTCAATCGTGTTTTCTGGAACAATGAAGCACGCTGCCTTTATGACGTTGTCAATGGCGACCTGCCCGATGCATCCATTCGTCCAAACCAGATCTTCGCAGTCAGTCTTCATCACTCCATGCTGGTGCCAGAGCGTGCTCGCGCGATTGTGGAGATCGTGGAGCGTGAACTCTTAACTCCTGTTGGCCTCCGTACCCTCAGCCCCTCTGACCCGCGATATAAAGCCAGCTACGAGGGTAATCAATATAGCCGAGACTCTGCTTACCACCAGGGCACGGTATGGCCGTGGTTGCTTGGGCCTTTCGTCTCGGCGTATGTGCGGATAAATGGGGGAACGGCGGAGTCGCGGGCACGTGCTCACGATCTGCTGCGTGGCATTGAGCAACATCTCACAGAAGCTGGGCTGGGACAAATTTCAGAGATATTTGACGGAGATCCTCCGCATCACCCTCGCGGCTGCTTCGCGCAGGCCTGGAGTGTGGCCGAAGTATTGCGTGCGCTGTGTGAAGACGTTTATCAAACAAGTGCGCCGACTGCACAGGAGCCGTAACGGTTCATCGTCGTCAGAACATCGGAGTGGCCATCAAACCTCTGTTTGCACACCCAACCATGGTTCCCAAGGTCATCAATGGAGAGTCCGGCAGGCGTGCCGCAAGGCATATCAGCCAGGATCATAATGTCAATCGCCTGCCCTACGGGATGCAAATGATCGCGCCTTAACCAATCGGTATAACAGGTCTAGCAGCTATAAACTCAGCCGCCCGGGCTGAGGAAGCAAATCCTAAGCCCATGATTAATAAGAACTTAAGACGGCTCGACGGCGGATGAGAATTTCTAATCATGGGTTAACGGGCCTCTAATCTCGCAATGTCATTCTTGCCACGAGCAAAAGCTCTATGTCTGGCTTCTGGCACAAAACGTTGCGTGGTCCGGTGGTGGCGGTGATGCTCCTTCTCACTGCTGCGGCACCCTTATTCACCATCTCCGTCGACAATGACGATGATGATGACACGCCGCCAATCACGGTAGAAATGAATCTTGTCGCTCCAGCAAGAAAGAGCGCTCCATCCTCAGTGAACGAAACAACGCACCAGACAACCACAACCGGACACAGAGTATCTTTTGGTAAGGCAGCGGTTACTTCACATCATCAGCCAACGCTGAACCAGGGCATGGGTTCGCCCCAGTTGGTTGTCCCCCTAAGAACTTAGAACTTCATCTCTTCGCATACTCCTGAACCGTGGCAACGCAACTGGTTGACGCAGTAACGTCAACGTATCAAAAGCGTTTGAATAACTGCCGCCCGGCTCAATCCGTTCAAAAACAATTTAGCTCAGCTTTAAACCGAAAGCGGGACTCACGTTCGCAAGCGCGATGACACATTGAGCATGAGCATTCGCGTGAGAGATCCCGCCGATTCAAAGCCGGATACACGCGCCCTGTCCAGAAGGAAGGGATTTATGAGACGGCTCAGGGAAAAAGCTGCACTCGAGCAATTCATTTTGTTGCAGGAGAAAAACGATGAAATCGTCTTCCGGGACCCTGGCATTTTTTCGAATTTTCGTATTGATTGTGGCCGTCATAGCGGCCTTTGGGTATTACGGGCACGTACGCGCACAGAATAAGGATGCCAAAGGCATCATCGTTCTCCCGCTTCGGCCCATGGCGCCTCTGTCTAGTGTTCCCGTTCCGCCGGTGTACGGCATGGATGGGATCCTGGCAGACAAAACAGCGGCAATCGCTCTTGGCAAAGCTCTTTTCTGGGACATGCAGGCAGGCAGCGATGACGTGCAGGCTTGTGCCAGTTGCCATTTCAATGCCGGCGCAGATAGCCGCCCAGCCAATACGCTCAATCCAGGCCAGGCCGGTGGTGATAACAATTTTGCAATCGGGCCCCAGGTGTCGGGCGTTACCGGCCCGAACCACTTCCTGAATCCCGGCACATCCGGCGCAGGGTTCGGTGGCTACCATGATGGCGATTTCCCCTTTCATAAGCTGGCAAATGCCGACAATCGCGTGAATATTGTGGCCGACGTTAATGATGTGGCTGGCTCACAAGGCGTTTTTGCTGCCACGCATGCCCAGGTCACTGTTACCGGCGGCCAGGAGATCGGGGGTGGATCAGGTTCCGGCTCTGGAGGAACCACGTCCAAATGCCAATCCAGTGATTCCGACGAAGATGGAGACCAGGGAATCACGCCGACATTTGGCGGGAACAGCCAGGGAGAATTACACCGTCCCCGTAAGATGGTGAACAGAAATGACTGTTCGCAACAGACACAAAATCAGCCTCGTACGCTGACGATTGCAGCACGGAACAGTGTGGAGACTTCCACTTCAATTCCTGACCCGGTCTTTTCGTACCCGGACCCCAGCGACACAACCAAACGCACCAATACTCGAAAAGTTACCGGCCGCAACACTCCCAGCGCAGTGAACGCGGTCTTCAACTTCCGTAACTTCTGGGACGGCCGCGCGCAGAACGTCTGCAATGGCAACAATCCGTTCGGCGCCCGCGATGCGCAAGCTCATCTTGTCATTGCCGATGCCACCACGGAACAGATTGGCCCGGCATTCGTTGCCATGAAAAATTCCGCATTGTGCTCGCAAGCGCTGGGGCCGATCCTCAGCTCCGTCGAAATGTCGTCTGATGATCGAAACTTCCATCAAGTCGGCAAGAAGCTGCTCGCGCGCAAGCCGCTGGGAAAACAAGTCGTAGACCCCACGGACAGCGTTCTTGGAACTATGTCTGCTTCGCCCAACAAGGGCCTGAACATTGCCTATTCAGAATTGATTCAGAAGGCATTTCAGCCGGAATGGTGGCGGTTCTCGCGCCATCTGTGCGTTTCCAGTGATGGCAGCATTGCCACCACCGTTGTTCCTGTTCAGTTTGATACTTGCCCCGCAGGAACGCAGAACTACACCCAGATGGAATACAACTTCTCGCTCTTCTGGGGCGTGGCCATTCAGATGTACGAGAGTACCCTGATCGCCGACCAGACACCTCTGGACAAATTTCTGGAACAACAGAAAAGTTACACTCTGGTTGGCGACAACCTGAAGAACTTCTACACCATTCAGCTCGAACCGAATATCAACCCTTTTACAATTTCAGTCGTCGAACTCGATCCGCGAAATGACTTCAGCGATCAGGAAGTCTACGCATTTGATCTGGGCTACGGTGTTGTCGGGGGAGAAGGCATCACCCAGGGCACTGTCAATTACGCGACCGGCGAAGTGAAGCTGTTCTTTGACGTTCCGCCGAAAGCAACCTTCCCGGTCCGAATCAACTATTCTGTTGGTCCCACACCCCTTACACGGGGCCAGCTTCGCGGACTCCTGCTCTTCAATACCAAAGGCCGCTGCGTTGTATGCCATGGCGGACCGGAGCTTTCCAACGCCGCCGTTGATACGGTCACACCGAACCCTCTGGAGCGTATGATCCAGGGTGATTTGAGCGTGCGTGTCTATGACACGGGTTATTACCACATCGGCGTGCGACCGGGCGTGGAAGACGGAGGTTTGGCAGGAGCTGATCCTGTTGCCGGCCAGCCACTCTCCCATGGCGAATATCAGCGGCAGCGCGTCTGCAATGATCCATCTCTCGTCTTGATGATTCCCGGACGCCCGGGCGACGGGATTACCCAGGCGCCGCTGAGCTGTGGAGACGACATTGCGCGCACCGGCTTCTTTAAAGCTCCGCAGCTCCGCAACATCGCCCTCACCGCTCCGTATTTCCATAACGGAAGCCAGCTGACCCTGGAGCAGGTGGTTGAGTTCTATAACCGTGGCGGCGATTACAATTCCGGCGCCGAACTGAAAATCATGGATCCGGACATCGATCTCATTGGATTCACACTCCAGGAGAAAAAAGATCTCGTGGATTTTCTGCGCAATGGTTTGACTGATCCGCGGACGGTTGCGCAAGCGGCGCCATTTGACCATCCCGAACTGGTAGTGCCGTACGGCCACACCGTGGCGGCAAATGACTATCCGATCCAGAAAGATCCCAAGCATCCAGGACAGGCCATGGACGGCCACATGCAGATTCCGGCTGTAGGCAAAAATGGCGGCAAACCGTTCCCAACATTCCTGGAAAACATGTTGAGTCTTAAGAACGGGGGGACGAACCAATGAAGATCCCATCAGCAAAGCCAGAGCAGTACCAAGCAAGGGGTAATCGCAGTTTGACGGAAGGAGTTTCTCTAATGAGGGTATTCGAGCAAACAAAGTTTTTGAAGTTAGCGGGAGCAGTACTGCTGCTGATGTTCGCTATGACGGCGAATTCCTGGGCGCAGTGGCCTGCACCGGTCGTCCCCCCCGCGCCGGCGCAGGTCCCCGCTTATGCACCACCAGCAACCGGGTTTGAAATGACCGGTTTTATTGAGTACGCGTCAGTGGACCAGATGTGTCTGCCGAACGCAGATCCAACGCCGCTCAACCCGCCAAAGCCGGATGGTTGTAAGACCGCCGGAGGCTACATCCAGGTGAATGGCATGACCGTGCGGGTTCCTTCGAACACGGTCGTGCAGTTCCCGGCCAACACGCTCACCTGGGAAGAAGTTTTCGAACTCAATCCCACGGGAGTAGCAGGTGAATCCGGTATGGCCCTGGCCGATACGGTTCGTTTACCCGGAACTTTTGAAGCCACCGTGCTGGGCAATATTGTGGACGGGAAATATATCTCCGGCCTGGTCTTTCTCTCGCAATCGTCTTTGATGGGCTTCCAGGGCTTCATTGAAAGCTTTGACTACGCCAATGGCATTGCCATTATCAACGGCTACCGCGTGCAGATTAACGATCCGGCGAGCAAGTTCAGCGTTGGGTTTCCGGGTTGGGACCCCAAGTACCTGCAGGACGAGCGTTTCTCCATCGACGAGAACAACCCGACGATCAAGACTGAGACTGGATACCCGGTTTGCATACCCCGCACCGATCCTCTGGTGCTCGATGATGCGCTTTGCCCACAGAGAAATCGGCCGCGCGATGGAGTGGGTGGCGTACTCAGAATCTTCACCATGGATCCGGTGATCGATCCGGCCACCGGCCTTCCGCCGGTTGGATTCAATGGTGACCCAACACAGCCACCAACCGATCCAACTGTATTTGCTCCGCTGGAAGTAGGTGACTGGGTTGACGTGGGCGGAACCCTGCTTCTGGACGCAAATGGATCGCCTTATATTCTTGCGCACACCATTTCGGCCAACCTGGGTATCTTTACGTTTCCCGGCACCGATCCAGCTTACGTCGCTATTGATGTGATTCTTGAAGGCACCGGCGGCGTCGCCAACCCTGCATTTCCGCAGGAAGCCGGTATCCGCACAAAGATGGAAGGCTTTACAACGGACGATAGCCGCGGCATCGATACATATGCGATCGACATCGATTGCAACGGCCGGGACATAGTTCGTCTTCCCCTCTGGGCAGCGAACTTCCCGGTTGATCCGGGCCCGCCAGCCGGAGCAGTCCGTGGCCGGTGGCGTTGGCGTCCGAACGGCGGCAACTTCCTGCCGCCAGCAATGATCGTTGGAGCTTCTGTTTCCGGCAGCGTACCTGCTGTATGGAACCCGACTCTGGACATTCTGGCCAACCAGTATCAGGCGCCGAACTTTGAATTCATATTCGCAGAAAATCTCGGCATTGGTAATCCGATGGTCGCGTTTAACTTCCGTGACATTCCGTTCCTTGTAAACGGCATCGGTACCTGGCCTCCCGCTGACAATATTCTGCAAGGTGCGGCCGGCAATCCAAATGGCTTCACTAATCAAGTGATTGGTGGGCTGAACCCGTTTCCGGATGTTAATCCTCCAGCAGAGAGCTGCCAGACCGCGGTGGGAACAGCGCAAGCCACCGCAGTCGCTGACTGGTTTGTAACCACGCCTGGTAACCAGCCCGCTCCGGTAGCTACTGGCTCAATCGTAAGCTTGACCTCTGCTGGCAGCAGCCCGGCCAACGGTCCCTTCCTGTGGGAGCAGATCGTTACTCCTGGTCAGCCGATTGTGACCATTACCAACCCAACCGCGCCGATCGCAACCTTTATAGCGCCGGTTGTGGCTTCACCCACGAACCTGACTTTCCGTTTGACCGTCGGCGGAAACAATACGACGATTGCCGGCTTTGCGAACGTGATCATCGCGATCAACCCAGCAGCGCCGAATACTCCGATTGCTGTAACAGCAACCTCGGCTCCAGCAAACCCTGTAGCCAGCGGTGCGGCTGTTACGCTTACCGCAACGGCAATTTCTCCGGCAGGCGGCAACGTTACCTTTACCTGGGTAGCCCCGGCCGGCATTGTGCTCACACCTGCGGCGGTGGATGGCTCAGTGCAGACCTTCACTGCGCCCATCGTACCAACGCTGGCTGGCCCCACTTCGCTCGTGTTCACCGTGACGGCCCATAGCGATGCGGCGGGAGCTGTGGACGGGTCCACAACCGTGACCGTCATTGTGAATCCGCAGGTTGACGATGTCACGATCACCTCAGTGGTTTACCGCCAGGCCAAAGCGCGCCTGGTGATTACCGCCACTGACGTGACCCCGAACGTATTTCTCACGGTCACCCTTGACGTCATAAACCAGGCAACAGGCTTGCCCTGGACTGGCGTGATGGGGCCGGCGATTCCCGCAGCGCCGGGAACGTTCTCTATCACGTTCTCCAACATTGCGGCTCCGAACCTGGTCACAATCACTTCCAGTGGTGGTGGCTCGGCTACTTCGGGCATTACGCTGTTGCGGCAGTAATTCAATCGGCTGCCGGACTTCGGTCTGGCAGCCTAACTCTTTCCGCTTCGCACATTCCGGGGTGAGGAGCAGCAAGGCAGATCTTAAGGAAGATGAAGAGAGGACTCAAAAACATGAACTGTATACCTCTGCGGTCCCCCAGCAAGAGTATGGTTTTGCGCTGTCCCGGGAAGACCCTGGTCTGGGGCAAAGCTCTTGCAATCGCCATTCTTGCGCTGTCCTTTATCGGCAGCGCTTTTGCTTCACAAGGCACTCTTGTAGCCAATGGCCTGAATCAGCCTCGCGGCGCAATTCGCTGGAACGGCAGCGTGTGGATTGCCGACATTGCCAACGGCTTCTGCCGTATCGACTCCGGCTCCCTCAACCTGGCAACATGCTTTACTCCAGGCACGGGTCAGCCCGAGTTGGACGGAAATCTCGTTTATATCACTGACTCCGCCGGCGCAACCGGCGTATGGCGTTTAACCATGAACGCTGTTACATCAACCATTGATGCGTCAGTCATCCTGGCGCCTAATGGCGGCCTGGCAGGCAATCTACCTCAGTCGGTATCTCTCGGCCCGGACGGCAAGCTTTATGTTTCCTTTACTACCACGGGCGATATCAAGCGCATCACCAATCCCACGGGCGATCCGCTGACGCAGCAGGTAGAACAGGTAGGTAAAGCCGCCAGCGGCGGCGGTCCTGTCAACGCGATCGCTTTCGTCAACAACGACCTTTATATTGCAGATACTGGACTCATCGGACTGGAACGCATCACCAATGCCGCCGGGTGCCGGGGCAATTGTAATGCGGCATCTGTTTTCGGCAATATCGGCGTCTCCAACTCGCTATCTTCTGACCGGACCCGGTATTTGTATATGGAAAACGGCACTCGTGTTCTTCGCTACGATGCCACGACCACGAATTCGGTGGTAATTTTCTCTTCCAGCGGCATCCAGAACGGAGCAACGTTTGGTTACGGCCAGGTCTGGGGCGTCACCGCGGACGTGCCTACGGGAGACGTGTTCATCGGCGGGGACCCCACCCCAGCGGGCGCGGCTACGAATAATCGCGGCTCGTTATACGTAGTGACTGCTCCGGCGACAACGGAAGGGCTTGTGGACACCGGCTTCGGACCACCACCTCCACCACCCTCGCCCACCCCATTTCCAACACCAGCCAAGACCGGTAACCTGTACGCCGCCGGCATCACGCAGCCGGGCGGTCTGAACTGGATTGGCACTCATGTCTGGGTGTCTGACGCCAGCCAGGGCTTCTGCCGCGTCGATCCCAGCAGTCCCGGTGTTGCCGCGCTGTCAAACTGCTTCAAGCCCACAGCCACGTTTGTTGCTGGCCAGACTTCGTTCGATGCCGCACGCAATTTCATCTACGTGCCTGATGCGGCTACAGCCAGCTCAGGAATATATCGGGTCGCTTACATCCCGCTCACGGAATCTCTGGGAGCTTCGGTCAATCTGGGAAATGGCAACCTGCAGCCGACTGCTGTTGCCGTAGCCCCGGAAGGTTCGCTCTTCATTGGTGGCAGGCCAAACGGCAATATCAACAAGATCACCACGCCATCCACCACACCGTCGGCCCCAGTGAGAATCGCAACCACCTCCAACGGCCTGGGTGTGCGGGCCATGGTGTTCATCGCCAATGACTTGTACCTGGCTGAAACCGTGAATGTGACCGTGATCATTCGCGCATCACCAAGTCTGACCAAGGGCAAGGCAGTTATCGTAGGCTTGCCCACTTCGGGAGCGCAGAGAGGACAACTGCCGCTTCTCAATGTTACGACTCCGTTGTCGCTGGCGGCAGATGTATCCAATCCCACGCGACCGCTTCTCTACGTAGGCAGCGATACCACGCTCGGTTTGCCTGGGCCAGGGCAGATTGACCTGTGGAATACCTTTCTGCAAACTGACACGCTCTGGGCCAACTCCGGCTTGATCGGAGCCATCCTGACCGAGTTTGCAAATCCGTCTGGCGTAGCCGTTGCCCCGGACGGAACCCTCTATGTTGCCGATGATCCCAGTGTTACCAGCACTGGTACAACAGCAATACCCGGCCAGGGACACATTTACAACGTAACACCGTAACGAAAGTAGCTCGCTTGACCCTCCTGAAGGCCGGCTGGCAAAAAATCCTGCCGGCCTTTTTTGAAATCACCGGGGAATAACCTAGTTGATGAGCGCGGCATCATGCAGCTTTTCTTTCTCCCCAGCGCTCCCTTCCCCCGTGTCTTTGCTGTTTGTGAACATAATTTTGTTTTTGTTGGCCATGGGTTGCCCGACACATTAGAGATTCTAATCTTCGATTAATACGTTCTTAATTATCGCGGATCAAACTGGTAGGGCCTGAAGAGATGCAAACAGTTGCATTACTTATCGGGCGGAGAAAATGATGACTCAGTTTCTTCATAGGGTATTTCGCAGCACCATGTTGGCACTCATGCTCCTGCTTGCAGGAGCGGCCAATCTGGTTTCCGTGTCCTATGATGCTGACGATGACGACGACACTCCGCCGGTCACGGTTGAATTGAACCTGGTTACGCCGTGTAAGAAAAGTATCCAGGGTCCCAGGCAACAGGCTCACGCGCGTGCGTTCCGCCTTTGCGATAAGAAACCGCAAGCTGAACTGCTGGCCTCGGTGCAGTTTGAAGCGGCGCCTCTACTCAAGAACGGCTCTCCGCAATTAGTTGTACCTCTCCGCACCTAGTACTTCCTTTCTCTCTTTGTTCGTCGCAAAATGGCAGGACTTGTTGTGGTGCGGCCCGTGCATTTGGGCTCGATTCACAAGGAAACAATTTACACTGCCCAGGACTGAAGCCTGTCCTTACCTCGACGAATCCCAATCAGAGAGCTTTCACTAGATCAATATTGATACAAGTTGTTTCTGCGTCTCCGGGGGAGAGCTGGGAGTTCCAGTCCTGTCCTGGGAACACAGGATCATGACACTCGAAACCTGTGTCTTAAACTTTCCGCAACAAGTAGGCGGAGCAATTTACTTAATCGAGCAGAGCACCCAAGGGGTGCAAGGCCGGGAGAGGAGGGTCTTACTGAACAATTGAGCTTTTAAAAATTTCTCCTAAATCTTTTTGCCCTCTGGGCGAGCCGGACCTCTTTGAGGCCCGGCTTTTTTTGGTGGCTGCGCGCTGGATTGCAAAATGTGGCTGAAGTCTATTCCGCGCTCAGCTACCTCAAATTACCGATTAAGGCATTCGCTCGTCCACTAGCTCCTTCCTGCCTTGCGCTGGGTCCTTTGCTCCGTACCGTTCTCATTTGTTGATCATCGTCACGTCAAGCCGTGACTGCCATCACAGTACAAATGTTGGGTTTCTTGGAAAAATCCTGAGTTACTCATTTCAGGCAAACAAGGCTGCAATGGCGAGGCTCTACAAGACGTTCCTGTTTATCGCGATATTGATTTATGCCCTGCGTCTCAATGCGGGTGAACATCCAGTTCCGCTTGAGAAAAATGTAGACGCCGCCAAGTGTCTGGAATGCCACGATGACAAAACCAAAGGCACGCATGTCCATAGCGCGATTGCGATGGGCTGCACCACATGCCACGAAGTAAAGGTGGAAAAAGACACCACCACGGTCGAATTGATTGCGCCTAAAGAAGATCTCTGCATCACTTGCCATGAAAAATCAGCGCGATCAACCCTGCATGGTCCTTATGAAAAGGGCGGATGTGTCTCCTGTCACGATCCGCATGTGAGCCAGTTCGACAAGCAGTTGCGGGCTGACGGCAACCAGCTGTGCCTGGAGTGTCACCAGTCGCGCCCCTGGAATGGCAGGTTTGCGCCGTTCCAAACTCCCTATGAATTGACTGAAACTCAATACAACGAGATTCCCAAGATTGACCTTGATCCGACTTTAAAGATGGGCCACCCCATAGGACGCCACAAAGTGGCTGACTTGCCTGACCCATTGCATGCAGGCGCCAAAATTACCTGTCTCACATGCCATGAGAGCCATGCCGCGGACCAGGCCAAGCTGGTGCGTACAACGGAATACAAAGGCAAAAAAATGGACGTTTGCGATGCCTGCCATCTGGCGAATGACGACAGCAGCATGGCCCAGGCGCAAAAGCGCGCTGACGAGCTTGAGGCCCAGCGACAGAAGGAACAACAGATGCGTTCAAAGCAGCCCGATATGTCACCACAGAGGCCGCGGAGCCGACCATGAAGCAAGCAGAAGAGAAGCAAGTAGAAGAAAGGACCATCATGCGAGCCGATTCGATCTCAATCCGCCTCCTGAAATTTATCGCGATTGCAGGAGCATTGCCGCTGCTGCTGGGATTTGCCGGAAAAGAGAAAGCTCCCGTGGCTCCACCCGCCAACCCTCAGTTGGTCTGGCCCCTGCCCCCGGAAAAACCGCGCGTGAAGTTTCTCCAGGAGCTCGGCAATAACTTTGATATTGAAAGCAAGAAAAAGAAATCCTGGGTGGACAAGGTTGTAGGCAACGCTGATCCCAACCATATCGAGTACTTTGAAAAGCCGGCAGGGATCGCAACTGACTCCCGTAACCGCGTGATCTTCACCACAACACAGCGGTCAACCGTTTTTATCGTGGACCAGAACCAGAAAACGATCGGTCGCATCCAGGGCGACCGCGGAATCGTGTTGCAAACGCCTCTGGGCGTAGTGGTGGACGCTAAAGACAATATCTTCGTATCCGATCCTTTGCAGCACATGGTCCTCAAATTTGACACCAATGGCCACCTGTTGGCCACCATCGGCGGAAACGCTGGAGTGAAAAATCCCACATTCATGGCGATCGATGAAGGCCGCCGACGCTTGTACGTGGTTGATTCTCACGTGCATCAGGTGCTCGTCTTTGACCTGGATACGCTCCAGCTAAAACAAAGTGTGGGAAAAAGAGGCGAGAAGAATGGAGAGTTCAATTTCCCGGTCGGCATTGCCGTGGGACCGGATGGCGCCTTTGCCGTGACCGATACGGGCAGCTGTTCAGTGCAGGTATTCTCGCCGGATTTCAAATTTATCCGCCGCTTTGGCCAGCAAGGTGACCGCCCGGGTGAGTTTATCCGCCCCAAGGGCATAGCCATCGACAAAGAAGGCAACTACTGGGTCGTGGATGCTGCTTTCAATAATTTTCAGATTTTCGGCCCCAAGGGCAATTTGCTGATGTGGGTAGGCCAGTTCGGCAATGTGCCCGGGGCATTCAACCTACCCATGGGAATTTTTATCGACAAAGCGCAGAAGGTCTACGTGAGCGATCAGCTCAATCATCGCGTCCAGATCTTCCAGTTCTTGGGTGGCGGCGAATGAGATTTCTTGTTTCGACTTTGGTCGAGATAAAGAACGCGGTAGCCGGGTCAGGCTACGGCGGGAAATACAGGGGTACGCAGTAAGAATTCATTTCGGAGGGCTTTATGAGTAAAATCACAAAGGTCGTATCGCTGGCGCTCATACTCTGCATATCGCTTTCGGCATATGCAGCGCGGGCTCCAAAATCGGCCGTCTTCGGCTCCGCCCATGATTTCAAAACGCAATTGGGAGGCGCCAGCTATACACTCTGCAATTTCTGCCACATTGCACATAAATTTGGCAGCGCTCCAACCGGACCAGGTTACCTGTTGTGGAACCACACGCTTTCGAATGTGAGCACGTATGGCGTCTACACCAGTGACAGCATGCGTTCCACTCCGACCGAACTCGGCGGTCAGCTTACGGTAAGCAATCTCTGCTTAAGCTGCCACGATGGAACGGTTGCAATCAACTCCTGGTATGAGGCCCAGGCCGGATCCAACTTCCAACCGCTGCCCCAGGGCACATTGTTCTCAAGTGAAGCAGGCATTGCACGGGACCTGACCAAACAGCACCCGGTCAATTTCGTATACCCGGATGCCACCACCGCGGCGGCCATTGGCATGCAGCCAGCAGCTGATCTGAATTCCGTGGACGGTAATGGAAACGTGCCGCTCTTCGCCGGCAGAATGCAATGCGCGACCTGCCATGATGCACATGCGGGTCCGAGCTCGGGAGCGCACCTGTTCTTCCGTGCATTCCCCAGCACACCAGCCCAGACACTCACAGGGTCAAGCTGCGTGTATTGCCACCTGTAGGCGTAACGGAGGGGGTGATGCAAGCCTCGCAGCAGCCTGCCCCCTCCGGATTTTTCTTATGACCGTAACTATTCCAATTCGACCGCTGCTTCTGGCAACCACGCTGGCCATGATCACCGGAATTGCGGCACGGGCCCAGTACTCCAACTACGAGTCGCCGCGCTGGCATGCGAACGGATTTGCCGGATTCGATCTTACCCACACATCACAGGAACAAAGAGGTGTTGAAGGCCAGACAGATCAGCTCTTCCCGCTGGGCGATCTGCGCCTGAACAGTAACGGCTTTATCCTTGATCCCAGGTTTCTCCAACTCAGCACGGCCTTGGACTACCAGAAAGGCGCCAACACTTCCGAGCGTGGCGACCTTTCCACCGGCGGAATCAACCTGGCCGTGGCTTCTTCTTTTCTGCCCAAGAGCCATGTGCCTCTACGCGTGAGCTACAATCGCACGAATCATGGCGTGAGCGGACTGGGGCTCAACCAGAATGACGATGGTTCGCGTCTTGATATCCAGTGGAACGTGCTCCATCCGAGTCTGCCGCATTTCACGGTTTCATTCCAGAAGTATGACAACACGGTCCACGTTCCATCTTCGTTTGCCGACAGAAATTACAACGAGATGGCGTTGAACACCAGCGCTTCCGATTCGTGGAAGGATTGGCGTTGGTCGGCCAACTTTTCCCAGGGCAGCGGAAGCTCGACCGGCACGGCCTCAGTGCTGGGTCTGGACAGCAGCTTTGAGAACTCGACACGCGCTGGCGGAGTCAATGTCACGCGCGGCTTCTGGGATAACAAGGCACGGCTGCTGTTTGAGAACCGCGAAATCTGGCGGCACGACCATCTTTCCGGCGATGGCGACAATCACAGCAGTGAATTCACCAATAACGCGAATTTTGACGTACAGGTCACGCCGCACGTGACGCTGGACGCCGGCTATTCGTTTTCACAAGTCGATTTTTCCGGCAGCTCTTTCAGTGGCGTGCTGGGGCCAGGAGGCGCCCTGGTGCAGTTGTTGTCACTCGCCTCCAGCACCTCCAATGCATTCAGCGGACGCGTCGACTATCGTCCGTGGGACTGGTTGCGCCTCTCTCAGGACGTTCGCACGGTACGCATCTCGCCCTTGCCAGGCATCATCGAAAGCCGGACTTCGTTTACCGACACGGCTTCAACTGTTGCGGCGGAACATCGGTGGCGAAATTTCGATGCTATGGGCTCTTACACAGGCCGGTTCCAACTGGCTGGAACCACGCTTGACCATACGCCAGATTCCTGGTCCAACAGCTTTTCCGGGCGCCTTGGCTGGGGGAATATTCAACGAGTACACCTGACAGCGGTGGCGCAGGACACGCGGCTCAACCTGGTTGAGCAGATCGGCGGATTCACTGACGAGAAGCGCGTGGGACTGGAAGCTGAAACGCACTTGGTGAAGAATTTTCGCTTCCGTGCCAACGGAGAATACGCTGAAGTTGACTTGCTCAATGTGAGTGGAGACACGCGGAGCAAGATCGTTTCCTATTCGGCCCAGGCTGACCATCGCCTCTTCAGCGCTTGGGCCACGATTTCCCTGCTCGACGGCGCCGGCGCTCTTTTCCCTGACGGTTTGATCGACCGGCAGTTTGTGGTTGTCCCACTGCCTATCAGCCAATTACTGGGAACGCCGTTGCTGAATCGCAATACACACTCAAGAAGCCTCGGGTTGACGGGCAGGCCGCGCCGCAACCTGGAATTCTCAATGGCGTGGCGGACTGAGGACACCACGCTGGCCACATCCCGCCAGAAATTCAATGTCCTGCAGGCGGATGGACGCTATCGCCTGGGCAGGTTCTCGGTTGAGGGTGGCTACTCGCGCAACTTGAATGACGTGACGATTATCACAGGCCTCACCGGCAATCGTCTGGCAATCTGGTACATCAGGATCGGCCGAGATTTCAAGATCTTATAAAGATGAGGTGATGAAGTGATGACGATCAGGCGGTGCAAGCGGATATTGACGCTGTTTGCCATCCTGATCGCGGTTTTGCTGGCCATGCAAGCCTACTCGCGAACACTTCCCGCCACTGTCTCTGCGCCGGTTTCACTCGGCGCTGTTGAATACCTGGGATCACTTCGCACCCCAGCGGACGTGAAAGGCAAACCTTCTGGCTTCAAACGGTTCGTCAACAAGGCCCTGGGGCTTGACGACGACCGCCGCGGGATGGTGATGCCGCATGGCGTGGCCGTGGATGCGCGCGGTCGCGTGCTGGTGGCTGACACCAGAGGTCAGGTTGTCCACATGTTTGACGCCGCAGGGCGCCAGTATAAACAGATTCACCCGCCCGCATCCGATCCTTTTCTTTCGCCGATTGCTGTCGCACTGGATAGCCAGGGCCGGATTTATGTGACCGACTCAGGCCGCGCACTGATTTTTGTATTTCGTCCGGACGGAAAATTCCTGAAGACGCTTGGCGCGCTGGGCAAAAATGAAACCCTCTTCAAGCGCTGCACTGGACTCGCCATCGATGTCAGCAAAGACCTGCTCTATGTAGTCGATACCACTGCCATGCGCGTATTGGTGCTTACCGTGGATGGAAAAGTTGTGGACCGCTTTGGCAAGCCTGGCGATGGCCCGGTTGAGTTCAACTATCCCACGCATATAACCGTCGCGTCTGATGGTTCGCTCTGGATTGTTGACTCACTCAATTTCCGCGTGCAACACCTGGACGCATCCGGCAAATTTATTTCCACGTTTGGCGGCCTGGGAGACCGGCCCGGCGAATTCGATAAGCCGAAAGGAATTGCGGTGGACCATCAGGGCCGGATCATGGTGGTGGAAGGCCGCTTTGACCGGGTCCAGACCTTCGACGACAAAGGGCAGATGGTGTTTTCCTTTGGCAGTACTGGAAGTGCGCCGGGCGAATTTTTTCTTCCCGCTGGAATCGCGCTTGGCCAGGACGGCAAAATCTACGTTGCGGACAGCCAGAATGGGCGTGTGGAAATTTTTCGCCTGAGCACAGCCATTCAGGAGGGCCGCTAGGGTGCGAATCAGGGCGGCAATCACGCTCATGTTGCTTGCCGCAATGGCTGCTATCGGGTTGCATGCGCAGAACAACGGCAAATCTTCCATCATTAATACGAAACATGACTTCCGCACTTCATCCTCTGCTGCGATACGTTCCGCATCCACCAATGACGCATGTGTCTTCTGCCACACGCCGCACAACTCCACTCCGGGAAGCTATTTGTGGAACCATCAGCTTTCCAATCGCAACTTCCCTGTCTATAGCAGCACTACTCTGCAATCGACGATTACGGCCATTCAGCCGCAGGATACTTCCAAACTCTGCCTGAGCTGCCATGACGGCACCATCGCTCTGGGTGACACCGTAAATGACGGCAGCATTGCATTTGCTCAGGGCAATGGCTACACGTTGCCTGCCGCCTCCGCTTCAAACCTTGCCGGCGATCAGACCTTCGCGAATGATCATCCTTTTGGCTTTGTTCCGCAGACTGCGGCGGAGACTACCAACCCTCCTGCGCTTGATCCCGTCCGACTGGACAAAAGCGGCAAGCTCCAGTGCACAAGCTGCCATGATCCGCATCGAGAAGATGCCGATCCCACGACGCGCAAATTTCTTGTCAAATCAAATCAGGCATCGGCGGTATGTCTCTCTTGCCATCAGAAGGCAGGATGGGACAACTCAGCGCACAGCCGTCCGCCCGACGTTGCCGCTGACCTGCGCTACACGCAGACCCAGGGTGCGCATACCGGATACACCGGAGTGAGAAACAACGGATGTGAAAGCTGCCATCGTCCGCACGCGCCGCAAGTGGCGCAGCGCCTGATCAAGAACATGGAAGAGAATGTCTGTTTCCAGTGCCATGATGGTACAGTGGCCAGCCGCAACGTCAAGACTGACTTTCTTAGCAAAACTTACAAACATCCTGTGCTGCTGACGCCTTCCATTCATGATGCCGCGGAAGGGCCCACTTCCGCCACACACTCGCTGCCTGAGACCAGCGTGGGAATGGCACGCCACGCAGAATGCGCTGACTGCCATAACTCACACATGGATACATCCGCCACAGCACAGCCACCGCTGGTAAGCGGCGCACTGGCAGGAGTGAAGGGACAATCCTCCAGCAATGCATTTCTACCCCAGGCAATCAATGAGTATGAAGTTTGTTTCAAATGCCATGGCGACAGCGCCAACAAACCACAGCCACTCGACAAGGGCACGGCAGGAATTGGATTCGGCAGAAATCCCCAACGCCAATATGACGCGGGCAATCTTAACGCCTTCAATACCCGTGCCGAGTTCACTCTGAGCAGCTCATTCCATCCCGTTGCACGGGCAAGAAATCTTTCCGTGGCTGAAGTCCCGAGTCTGCGCAGCACAGTCATAAACTCCGGTGGCGCTCCCATAAGCAATCGACCGCTTTCCAGCGGCAGCCAGATCTATTGCACTGATTGCCACAACAGTGACACAGGAAGAAATCTGGGTACTTTCAGCAGCGCACCCAGTGGCCCCCACGGCTCGAACATCGCGCACCTGCTGGAGCGCTCCAGCGTGATGGAGCCAGCACCCGCGGCGCCCGGAAGCGGATCAGGGATTTCCTACACGCTGGCTAACAATACTTTGTGCGACAAGTGCCATGACGTGCAGAACAGCGTGCTTGCCGATCGCAGCTTCAGAAGACACAACCTTCACGTAGTGGGTCAGAGGGCGGCATGCTCCACCTGCCATGACCCGCACGCGTCGCAGTCACCCATGCTGGTGAACTTTGATCTGAGCGTTGTGGCTCCAAACAGCCGCGGCGTTTTGCAATTTACTCGTACCAGTCCAGGGCATGGAACTTGTTCCCTGCGCTGCCATGGAGAGGACCACAACAATCTTTCTTACTGATCTTTATTTGGATTCTTGAGGAGAAGTTATGAAAAAAATAGCATTGGTCATACTCATAGTGCTTCTGCTGCTGGCGACCGTCGCGATTGCGATGATCGGCCGTTCTTCAGTTGCTCCAACCCCAATGGGTAGCGTTGGCGTGTCTCAGGCCGGCTTTGGGCCGCGATGGCTTGCCGGAATGCGGACGCATTTCACCAGCGGCAAGGCGGAGATGCAGCATGCGCTGGATGCAAAGAAGGCAGCGAGCAGC
Organism: Terriglobia bacterium; assembly: GCA_020072585.1. Lineage (GTDB taxonomy): Bacteria > Acidobacteriota > Terriglobia > Terriglobales > Acidobacteriaceae > Angelobacter. The sequence continues at coordinate 188,202 of JAIQGL010000005.1, forward strand.
TTTCGCATGACCACGCTTCTCCATCTACATCCTGGCCGACCTCTGGAAACCGTGGTTGAAGTTTCCTGCCCTGACCGAGAACGGTTCACCACGACGATTGGCGATCGTGCCTTTCATGCTGTACGCATCGGTGGCAAAGCCTACACAGAACAGCAGGATGGCACATGGATGGTGCAGGAAACCAATCCCACCGGATGGGCGCCCTGTGGCGAAAATCCAGGCGAGCCAGCACCCTGGGCTGTAATGAATGAAGGCCGCGACCCCTCTGCCGTGCTGGCGAAAATGGCGGACCACGCAGAATTCGTTCGTGGAGCTTTTGTGGCTACCCCAAACGGCAATTGCCAGCAATGGACCGTGACCTTAAAGCTGCCCGGAGGTGCATCGCACGGCCACGGCGCGAATGGGCTTAACTACACCGTCTGCCTTGATCCCGGACAGCACCTGCCAGTCGCAGTCAGCATGGGGACCGGCGGCATGGTTACCAGCTACTCAGATTGGACTAAACCAATTCAGATTGAAGCGCCAAAAATGTAAGAAAGAACATTGCTGCTAGCAAAGCTAAATTCCACGCGTGTTTTCCATGGATAAGCGTTGCCTCTCCGCCAATATCTGGGGCAGGACCCGAGCTCAGCGGGACGCCATTGGTCTGCGTGGCTGGGCGCTTAAGGCGCCTAGGAGATCATGTCGAAGCGCGGTAATAAACCCTGAGTCTGAACGATGAATAAAAAAGTGGTCTCCCGGGAATTTCCGTACCGTGCAAGTCGCACTCGTTTCTTTTTCCCAGGCATGCAGGTTTTCCTGGGGTACTTGAGTGTCCTCTATTCCACCATAGATTGTGAAAGGGCAGCAGAGAGGCTGATCAGGAACATACTCGTACGTATCAACGATTTCAAAATCGGCCCTGAGCACTGGCAGAAACATCTGCCTCAACTCAGGATTGTCAAACAATTCTTGCGGCGTTCCATTCAGCTCTCTCAGCCGTTCGATGAGCTTTTCCTCTGGGAGGTTGAAGCTTTTCCGCTCAGGACTGGATGTCTGGGGAGGGTTGCGGCCTGATAAAAAAAGCTGGAGTGGTTCAGGTGCCTGCCTTTTGCGAAGTTCCCGGGCGAGTTCAAAGGCCAGGAGTCCCCCCATGCTATGTCCATAGAAGGCAAACGGATGCCGTGCCTCGTTTACGATAGCATTCGCGATTGCTTCCACCAGCGGCTGCAGTTGCCGGAATGGTTCCTCACGCATCCGCATACCTCGACCTGGTAAATGTACCAGGCAAAGATTTATTTCTGCTGGAAACCGCCGTTGCCAACCCCTGAATACCTGCGCGTTCCCGCCCGCGTAGGGAAAACAAAATAGCTGAAGCGAATGGTTGTGAAGGGGCAAACAGTATTCAAACCAGTGAGAGCGGCGGGAAGGTTGGCTCGTCATAAAGTCCTGTATGGGGTTTCTGAAAACGAATTGTGTAATGGTAGTGGCATTTTCATGCGGAACGCCCGGTATTTCCCCGATAAGCACTGCCTATTCGTACCTGCTTGAAGCGCACCGGCACGGCGCCGTGTCCAGTGCCCAATTCCTGGCGTGGTTGGCCTTTGCCGCAATTGGGTAAGCCCCACATCGTCCATTCATCGTCTGAGCACACGGCATCGATTGAGTTCCAGAATTCTATCGTATTGCCTGAATAAGAAGGATTCTTAAATATGCGTCCCAGTTTGCCGCCTTTGATTTCCCAGCCAATTTCACAGCCAAACTGGAAATTGTAACGCTTGTCATCGATGGACCAGGAACGGTTCGTGTCCATAAAAATACCCCGGTCTGTATCTGCCACGAGTTGATCAAGAGTCAGCGGTGTCTCACCAGGCACAATGCTGATATTGGTCATCCGGATGATGGGGACACGGTTCCAGGACTCCGCCCGCATCGCTCCATTGGAACCAGCTTCTCCCATGTGATGGGCAGTCTCACGAGAGGAAATGAATCCGGTAAATATCCCGTTACGGATGATGGGCGTGCATTGCGCTCTCACACCTTCATCATCATAAGCAAACGTCCCCATGCCGGTGCCCTGCTCTTCCGTAGCGTCGGCAACGACGTTAAGAATCTCGCTCCCATATCTCAGTGCCCGCAACTTATCCACAGCTAGAAATGAAGTGCCCGCAAAATTCGCCTCGCTCCCCAGCACTCTGTCCAGCTCAACTGCGTGACCGATGGATTCGTGAATTTGCAGGCCCAATTGAGAAGAACCGAGTATTAGAGACATTTTCCCTTCCGGACATTGAACCGCGTCATGGAGAGCAACGGCCTGTTCCGCGATTGGCCGTGCATTCTCAACCAATTTCAATTCTTCTATAAACTCATATCCTTTATTCTGATAGTTACCGCCAAAGCAGTTGGGGAAAGACCGTCTTTGAATCTCGGCTCCCTTAAATGAATACGCAACAAAGCCCGCTCCCGTGGTAAATCTAACTTGGTGAACATCCGAGCCTTCTGTATTGTAAAACCACTGTTCATGGCGCCTTAATAGAAGATTTGTTTCCGCCAGAGTCACTCCTTTCACACTCAGCAGTTCCCTCTCCACTCTTACCAGCAGGTCAAGATTTTCCTCAATGGAGGTCTTCAGGGGGTCGATTTGACAGGGACTGGACCAGGACATGCACGCGGACTGCTCTGCGCGCAGCTCAATTCGAGAGCTACGTCCTCTGGAAGAAGAAGCCGCAAACTCAACCGCACGCAGTGATGTCTGGTTGACCGACTCTCGCGACAGGTCCTGCGTTGCGGCAAAACCCCATGCACCATCCACCAAAACACGAATGCCCACACCAAGTGACTCATCCGTACGGGCAACCCCGATTCTGCCGTTTCTTGTCGATAACTTTCTCTGTCTGAAATCGACGATTCTCACATCAGCATATTGCGCGCTGGAGCAATGAATCGTATCCAGGGCCCACCCGGCAATTTCCTTGAAGCTCATGCATCTCCATAAACCAGTTATCTGACCACCGAAAAGTCATCATTTTTACAGACGACCAGTCTGCAAGATCCTGTGATGTGGGCTAATCTATCGAGCAAAGAAGCCTTTCTGGCTCGCTCCATCATCCACAAAGTAGCGCTTTCTCACCTAAACGACTGGGGCAGGAGTGTCTCTTGGATAATCGGAACTCTGTGGCTTTCCATCCCATTCAATCTGGCCGTTCTCTAGCCTGATCAACCTGTCAGCCACCCCGTAGTAGCGGTCGTCATGGGAAATAACCAATACCGTCTTTTGTCTGGATTTCAGCTCCGGAAGAATACGATGATAGAAAATCTGTTTGAACACCGGGTCCTGGTCCGCAGCCCATTCGTCAAAAACATAGAAGGAGCGGTCTTCCAAATACGCAGCAAGAAGGGCCAGCCGCTTGCGCTGCCCTTGTGACAGTTCAATGCCTGATAATTTCCCATCGTTTATCTGAACCTTGTGACTGAGTTGCAATCTGTTGAGGTAATCGGGCGCTCTCGTCTCGACATCCCGTTTGTCCAGACCATAAAGGTTCTCAAAAAGATAAAAATCAAAAAAAACCACGGAAAAATTCTGTCGATAATCATCTCGGTTTTCCGCGGTAATCGTTTTTCCATCAAGATAGATCTGTCCGGCTTCCGGCTCATACAATCCCATCAGGATCTTTGCTAATGTGGTTTTTCCACTGCCGTTGCCGCCGGTGAGAAACACCAGCTCTCCGCGCTCAAACACAAGGTCCAGTGGACCGAGGCAAAAGTCTCCAGGCCTTCCGTCATGCCGATAAATATGAGAGACGCCTGCCAGTTCAACTCTTTGCCACCGCTCATCGCTCGCGCTGGCCCCTGGCGTTTCAGCTGGGACTTTGGCCAGTGACAAACCAAGATTTTCAACCTTCCTTGCAGCAACGGTTGCCTTTCCTAAGACCGGCAACATGCTCAAAATCAGAGTAAGCGGAGAGATCATGAAAAGGATAGTAAGGGTATAACCAATCATCGCTTCCCGGTTTACCGCCACGAACAGCGGAGTAAAGAACATGACCAGTCCGATAAAAATGAAAAAAAGAATCTGTCCCCACTGTGAACTAGCCGCTGCCACAATATTTGCCTTGTTGCCAAATCGACGAAGCTCCCCGGCTGCCGGCCTTAACTCAAGGGAGAGAAAATCATCGCGGCGCGCCCGGTTCAGCTTGAGCTCCTTCGCACCGCCTGTCAGGGCGCGCAGGGCCTTAAAGAACAAGTCATGCGCCTCGCGCATCAAACGGAAATATTCCAGCTCCTTCAGCACAGGCATGCGATAGGTGGCAATGCCAACGCTCATATACAACATCACCAGCAGCAGCAACGAACCAGACAGCCATCCCAGATATGCAAGACAGCCAGCCATGATAGCCAGTTGAATCAATAAAATTGGAAGGCTGCCAATCGCCACAGTAACTGCCGGTATGTCGTCAGTAATCGCAGCCAGGAGCTTGTGAGCGCCCATTTCTTCAAGAAATCGATAAGGAGCAGTGAGAGCCTGCCCCGAAAGTTCCATTTGCAAATCTTCTGCAGCCTGTGTGCTCAAGCGAACCACAAAGGCCTGGGATATAAATCCGCATGTCGGAACAACAACACACAAGGCAAAAAACACTACCGCCATTCGCCGCGACGCACCACCGCTACTCAAAACGGCATTGGCCACGGCAATAAGTCCCGTGCTTCCAAAGCCTGCGATTGACCCGGTAACTATCGCCACGACAACCTTAGCGCGAGACCCTCTCACACCCTTTGACCATCTGAGCAGTACAAAAAAGAGGTGAAGAATATCTTTCATCCCATGTCCTTGTCGGTTTAAACGCTGCCGGGGCGCTTGTATGCGCTACATAAATCTTTTCATCCAGCAACCAGCAACTATGCGGACTACATTGTATTCGGTTGCAGCGTATTTGCGCACTGAAAATCAACATTACTCATCTCGGCGCCCATGCTGTGACTAACATGAACTAAGTTATGGTGCACCTCATGCCGCAGATGCTGCTAGCAGCAATCCAGCAATGCATGACCATGCTTATTGAAGCAGTCCCGTTTTGGAACATATCGTTCCACTATTGCTTTGCAGCAGTTCCATTTTGGTTATGCAATTTTATCAAACTACAACAAATACAGCGCTGACTTGCTTGAACTATGAATGCTGAGCATACTATAATTTCGCCCTTAAGTATTGCTGGGAGCAACATGAAATACTGGTTCAAGCGCCTGATAAACATGTGCGTTGGAACGGCATCCAGCAGCCACTCATCCAACGGCATCCAATCGCAGCGTCTTAGTGACTCTGACACGGAGTACACAAAAGAAATAGTGCATTTCGGCAGGCTCCTGCACTTGAAATCATTTGTAGCCGCCACGGATGGCAATCTTTCAGTACGGCTGGACGACCAGCGGATTCTCGCGAGCCCTTCGGGGGTTTCCAAGGGAAGTATGCAACCCGAAGATCCGGTCATGGTTGACAACAATGGCGTTAAATTGGCGGGAAAACGCAATGTCTCGAGTGAAATCGACATGCATTTGACCATTTACAGGCTCCGCCCCGACGTTCGTGCCGTAGTACATGCCCACCCATGCACGGCGACTGGCTTTGCTTCCGCGGGTATCCCGCTGGATCAGCCTTTATGCTCTGAAATCTTAATGACTTTAGGCTCCGTTCCGCTGGCGCCGTATGGAACAACCGGTACTCCGGAACTCAGCCAGACGCTGGTGCCATTCATTCCCAACTACAATGCGATCTTAATGGCCAACCATGGTGTAGTTGCCTATGGAGCAACCTTGTCTGAAGCCTACCACCGGATGGAAGCAGTCGAGCATTTTGCCAAGATTGCGCTGGTCACACGTCATCTTGGAAAACAGGCATTATTGGATAATATACAAGTCGAGAAGTTACTGAAGGCAAGAAACCGCTATTTAAACCAGATTGGGACATAGCGAGTGGTGCCGCTGTGAGATGACCGGGCACTAATTTTTCAGTCAATCTAGATTTTTCAGGAATCATGCATCCGAAGAAGTAATCTACTATGGATTGTTTGCTCGGGTGCTTCATTATTAGCTATAGATATAGTTCATAGACATAAGGAAATAATGTGCAGAATATCTTGATCGCAGGGCCAGACGAACTGTTAAGCACACACCTCGCTGCTGCTTGTCTCTTATCATCCCAGGATCACATATTTTATATTTCAGGGCGTTCCAGTGCGGCACAAGAGCAAGAGATAGCACATTCAGTGCTCTGCGCGGCACGTCACTTGAATAATGCCGTCTCTATTGATAGTGGGTTAACCAGTCTGCAGTCTCGTTTGCATGTTATTCACCAGAATTCGGAGGAAAAAGAGTTAGCGTTGCCCGATGCAATCCACCAAGCCTGGTATTTTTCCGCAGCCCATCACCCAAAAGTCCAACGACGGAGACCACCCATTCTGCAATCTTTTGCCGGTCTGTTGGAAGCTGCTCGGCAAACCCGCTTCCATGAATTGAATTACGTTGGCAGCCTCTATGACGAAAGTTGGCGTAAGGCTGGCGAGGATCTTCGCAAAGAAAAGGTCCGGAACCGGATCTTCTTAACGTCACTCATCGTCGATGAAAGCAGGCCGTTTGCAGATGCCGGATGCCATGATGCTCTTCACTTTCTTGCCGTCCTGCATCAATTAAAGGCGGAAATCCAGGAACGTTCGCCCGAGTATTTTGACTTTCAATCTCTGCGCTGCCTCGGGCCAGCCGAGGCTGGTCTGAATTTGATCCGGGCTAATGACGCCATTGACCTGATGCTCAGGATCGCGGCGAGTGACTCGACTCTAGATCATCTGTACGAAATAGCCGGACCGGAGGACACTCCTTTCGGGGCTTTCTGTGAACGTGGGGGCGAAGCTTATGGCCTGGGTCTTCTCGCTGTGGATGACGGCGAACCATTGAATGTGATTGATCGCTTATTTGAAGCGCGTCTGTGCGGCTTTCGTGAATACCTGACGCCTGCTCACCCATTGAAATGGAGGGACAGCTATCTGGCAGCGGGTGCAGACCCTTCTGGAGCAAAGTTTGGTGAAGAAGAACAGATACATGTCTTTGAGATGATTCGGGAAAACCAAGATGCGCAGCGGGAGGCACGTCTGCAGCGTGCCGCCGCCTTGCCGCAGAGATTACAGAAGAAGACAATCGTCAGAAATGGCTCCGAGCTGACTTATTTTGTGGGGGGAGCGGAAGGCAGCACCATTGTCTTTTTAAATGCCTTAGGGCAGGAGATGAAATACTGGGTGCGCTTGATGGAGCTTCTGATGCACGAGCACCAGGTGATCTATTGGGACCCCCGCGGCACAACTGCCCCGCCTCCACCTTTCGGGCTGGATGAACAGGTGGCCGATCTTGATGCAGTATTGCAAAACGAGCAAGTGCATGCTTGTCACCTGGTTGCCTGGTGTACGGGACCAAAGGTAGCCATGAAGTTTTCTTTGCATCGGCCTGAGGCCGTGCTGTCAATGGTCCTGCTCAATATGACCTTTAAATGTTTTGGCAGCCCTGAAGACCTTGAAACCACCTACGAGCACAACTTCGAACCTTTGTGCCAAATCCTCAGGGAACGCCCGGCAATGGCTGCTTCCGTCATGAAATCGCTGCAATCAAGCATGGTTGAAAACGACCCCCAGGACGTTGCGGAGTTGGACTCCGATGCAATGGCATTGAACGTTCTCTCTTCCATGAACCTTGATCTCAGGACGGACGTTCTGGCTCCATTCCGCAATGAGGCGACCATGTTGAACTATGCACAGCAGATCCTTGATTTCTGGTCGCATGACATGAGAACAATTGCGGCCCGAATCAATGTTCCCGTGCTGTTGATTGGATCGGAGTATGACAAGATTGCCTCCCCAAACACATCCCACAGCGCCATATCGTTTTTCTCAAAAGCACGCTCTTTGCAAATCCAGGGGGCAAGTCACTACTGCTTGTACGATCATCCTGATCTGATTGCCGGCCTGATTGAAGATTTTTTCCGCGATCCGAACGACAGAAGGACTGTTTACGGCGAGGTAAGAGAAGTGCAATTGACAGAAGCAGCAACGATATGACCGTATGCCGGTGTAAGTCTAGAAATGGTTTCAGGGAATGAGCCAGGATGACAACGTCAGGTACAGAACTCAACAGGCAGAGTGACAGTGGCAGGCAAGTCTACGTATTTTCGGCTTCTTTTGCCCAGCGCCGGCTTTGGTTTCTGTACCAGCTTGATCCTTTCAGTCCTATCTACAACATCACCGCGCCACTGGAGATCGTCGGACCACTGGATTGCGATGCGCTTCGCCGTTCATTGGATGAGATGGTGTGCCGTCACGAATCCCTCCGGACTGTGTTCTCATCTGTACGGGGAGAACCTGTCCAGGTAGTAACAGAGCCTGAACCGTTTGGACTTGAGGTAAAGGATTTAAGTTTTCTTCCCGAAATCGAACAGGAAGAAGAGATTCGTAGCATGTCTCGGGAGGACAAGCTACAGCCATTCAACCTCAAAAAGGGCCCCCTATTCCGGGCCATGCTATTGCGCCGTGCAGAGTATCGCCACGTACTCCTTCTTACGATGCACCATATAATCTCCGACGGCTGGTCTCTGGGTGTATTGCTGCAGGAGATATCAACGCTGTATGAGGCATTCGAGAAAGGACGCCCGTCTCCTTTGCCTGAACTGCCAATCCAGTATGCTGACTTCAGCGAATGGCAACGCAACTGGCTAACCGGAGACATTCTTGAAGCACAATTGTCTTATTGGAAAAAACAGCTTTCTGGAGCGCCACCCGCTTTGGAACTTCGCACTGATCGGCCCAGACCCGCCGTTGCGAGCCACCGTGGAGCACAACATCCAATTGGGGTATCGGGACAGACGGTAAAGGCGCTGCGCCATCTCGCGCGGCAACACGGCGCGACCTTGTACATGGTTCTTGCTGCCGTGTTCAATGTGCTGCTGTACCGCTATTCAGGACAGGCGGACATCTTGATTGGTACTCCCATCGCAGGCCGTACCCGTCAGGAACTGGAATATCTAATTGGTTTTTTTGTAAACACACTGATCATAAGGACGAACGTTTCCAGCGCCTCGAGTTTTACTGAATTACTGGAGCAGGTTCGGGAAACCACTCTGGGAGCGTATGCCCACCAGGATGTTCCTTTCGAAAAACTGGTCGAGGTGCTTTCGCCGCAGCGCGATCTGAGCCGTACCCCGCTTTTTCAGGTGATGTTTGTTCTGCAAAACAATGTACTGCCTGAACTCCGCCTGGGAGCAGCACTGCTGCGCCCCCTGGAAGCAGCAGGCGAGACTTCAAAATTTGAACTTACGCTTTCGCTGAACGAAGGTGATGAGTCCATCTGGGGGCACATTGAATACAACGCGGATCTTTTCGAGCCATCCACAATCTCCCGGATGGCCGGGCAGTTTGAAAGGCTGCTCACAAGCGCTCTTAGTACACCACAGCAGGCGGTATCATTGTTGCCTCTGCTGACGGATGTGGATGTTGGGCAGCTACTGCATGAATGGAGCGGTAGAGGTCACGCTCACCCTCTGACAAAATGTGTCCACGAACTTTTTGAAGAGCATGCAGCAAACCATCCGGACCAGGTAGCGGTGGCAGGAGAAAATGGGGCCTTAACGTACGGCGAGTTAAATCGCCGGGCAAACCAGTTGGCGCGTCACTTGAGGTCTCTCAACGTGAAGGCTGAAACCTCGGTCGCAATCTTTCTGGAGCCCTCCATAGAAATGATGATCGCCTTGCTCGGCATTTTAAAGGCCGGCGGCAGTTATGTACCACTTGACCCGACATTCCCTAAAGATCGTATACGCTATATCCTTGAAGACTCCGGGGCCTCCGTATTGCTGACCATGACGGCCATGCAAGATCAGCTTTCCGCGTCGAGCATCTGCATTTTTTTTATGGATGAGTGTGGCCAGACACTGTCACCCTATGCAACACACAACCTTCCCAGCAGCGCATTGTTGGAGAACAGGGTCTATACCATTTACACTTCGGGCTCTACCGGGCGTCCAAAGGGAGTGGAAGTTGAGCAGCGGCAGATACTGAACTATGTAAACAGCATCGTTCAGAGGTTTGCCCTTATGCCCGGAGCAAACTACGCGATGCTTCAGCCGTTGGCGGTAGACTCGAGCAATACCGTTCTCTTCCCTTCCCTCTGTGCGGGCGGCACACTCCACGTAATGCCACGTGAACGTGCAACTGATCCTGACACCGTTAACCATTACTTTCGCAATCACCGCATTGACCTGCTTAAGATTGCGCCTTCCCATCTGGCCGCCATGCTGGAAGCTCAGCCTTCGCGGGATTTGCTGCCTCAATCCGTGCTGGCGCTGGGCGGCGAGGCGTCAAATTGGCTTTGGCTACAGAATACGGTGCTACCTCTGGCGGGGTCAGCCTGCAAGACATTTATTCATTATGGCCCGACTGAAACAACCGTTGGCATGCTGACTTATAAGGTGGATGGCGACTCTACTCTCAATGTGAGGTCCGCACCGCTAGGCCAACCTCTTGCGCATGCCAAGGTGTATTTGCTGGATGACGGAATGTTGCCTGTTCCAACGGGCGTCGCCGGAGAAATATATATTGGGGGGCACTGCGTTGCCCGCGGTTATTTCAAGCAGCCCGGCCTGACCGCAGACCGTTTCATACCTGACCCATTCGCGCAGATTCCGGGCGCGCGGTTATACAAAACCGGCGATCTGGGCCGATGGCTGCCGGGCGGTGATATCGAATTCCTAGGACGAAACGACCATCAGGTCAAGGTGCGGGGCTTCCGCATCGAACTGGGAGAAATTGAAGCAGCTCTCCGCGACCATCCCCATGTGGAGAGAGCGGTTGCAATTGCCTCTGAGGATGGGACCGGAGGAAAACAACTGGTAGCGTATGTGGTGCCCAAGCGCGCGGATTTAGACAAGAATTGGACAAGCACGACAAATCATCTAACCGCGGACAGCATGCCCAGTCTGCTGCGTGGTTTTTTAAAAGAGCGTCTGCCCGACTACATGATGCCTGCCGGCATTGTTGTATTGGACAAAATGCCATTGAGTCCTCAAGGGAAGGTGGATTTCAGGAGCTTGCCCCAGCCCTCAAAACAATCGAGAGTCAACAGCAATGGCCTGGTCAGGCCGCGTAACCCGATAGAAGCTCACCTGGCGGACATCTGGGAAGAGGTGTTAAACACACCTGTAGGTGTAACAGATGATTTTTTCCAGGTTGGGGGCCATTCTTTATCAGCTCTGCGCATGATGGCGTTGGTGCGCAAGCGATTTCATCGCACGCTACCCTTGGCCAGCCTATTCCGCAACCCTACAATCGGCTATCTGGCCAAATTACTCTCTGATGCTCCGGAGAACGATTCATCTCCTATTCTGGTGGAGATTCAGCCGCATGGAACGGGTACTCCTTTTTTCTGTGTGCATCCCATCGGCGGAGGGGTGCTCTGCTATTGGGATTTGGCCAAAGCGCTGGGAAGCGAACGGCCTGTTTTTGGACTTCAATCGCCCCCTTCAGGGTCGGCATCTCTCAACACAATTGAAGAAATTGCATCCTTATATATAAAGGATATAAAACGAGTTCAGGAAACCGGCCCCTACCTACTGGGCGGCTGGTCCATGGGTGGTTTAATCGCCTATGAAATCGCGCAGCAACTTGGCAACGGCGGAGACGCGGTAAGCCTTCTTGCCCTTTTTGATACTTATCCTCCCTCCAAAAACAGCTCTATGCAGGTTCGCAATGACCTTCCGATCCTTGCCAGGTTTGGAGCTGACATGATGCGTCTGGCCGGCAAACACGCCTCCGGAATGCGGGACCAGTTCCTGAGCCTGGCTCCCCTGGAGCAACGGCAGCTGGTTTTCGAAACCCTTAAGAGCGAAGGCATTCTGGCTCTGGAAGAGGAAATGGATGAACTTCTGCACATATTCACGCGCCACGCCACAGCTCTGGAGAAATATTGTCTGCGGCAGGCAAAACAGCCTGTCACGCTGTTTTCCTCCGCTGAAGGACAGCCACAGATTTTGAATGAGACATGGAAGGTTTGGACGCCAGCGGGCCTTAACGCGATAGAAGTTCCCGGTGATCATTACAGCATGATCAAAAGCCCGAATGCGGAGAAGCTTGCAGCGTTACTCAATGATATGCTCGGCACAAGACATCAGAAAGCAAGCGTAGGCATGTAGGTTGGAGACACACATGAAGATCGATCAGGTTTTGCTGACTCAAATTCGCAACTATCTGGATGAAATGATGTACGCTCTGGTAGATCTGCGAATGTCGTTTGAACTGGGACCAAGTCCCACGGGCTTTCCGCGGTTCCAGCAGCTTCAGCAGATTATCCACCGGCTAGACCCTGCCCATCAGGTGCTGTTCCGCCTTTTTCGCCTGGGTGAGGCGGTGGATGGTACGTCCGTCCGCAATTCGATTCCAGAGAAAGTCCTGGAGTCCATGCTTGCTGTGGGAATATTGCAGAAACTTGGCAATGGCGAGTTGCGTACGCCGAGCCTGCTGATCGTCCCTGTGGACGGATTGTTGCTCTTTGTGGGAATTCCTCAGTCATACCCAACTGCGACCCAACCTTGTAATACCTGGTTTGACTTGTCCTCCTATGTAGTGGCCCGGGCACTTCCTGGATCTTTAGCGAAGCAGAGGGTCCTGGACGTTTGTTCCGGGAGCGGACTTCAGTCACTTTTCTGTGCCGCCCGCGGAGCCACTAGCGTTGTGGGGCTGGAACTGAATCAAGAAGCAGTATCGACGGCCCAAGCGAACGCGATCTTGAATGGTCTTGAACAAAATGTGGAATTTCGGCAGTCAGATAAACTGGCGGCATTGCGGAACGATGAGATCTTTGATTTCATCGTGTGCAACACCCCCTACGCTCCCGTAATCAACGGAAGTCGGGCCCCCTCGACCCTTGAAGAGATTGGAAATAGTGTGCTGCTCGAAATACTTCCCGGGTTGGTCTCTCATTTGTCGCAAAATGGTCATGGAATACTTGCAAGCTGGCGCGCCATTGGAAGTCAAACGTCAACGTACCAAATGGAATTTGTAGCTGCGAAACTTGAGAACGCGGGATGTTCGACTTTCACTTTCATAGACCAGGCTCCGGACAATGCAGAGAGCGTCCTGCGAATTTTACAAACAGACCTGGAGCAGCGCGCCCGAATGCAGCCATTTCAAGCGGCCGAAATGACCCGCGGCGTAAAAGACCTGCTTCAAAATTCAGCGCATAAAATGGATGGCTTCTATAACCAGCTCATCTATTTCCGTAAAGGAAAGCTCGCCTCCGCAAATGCCCAGCGGGCGGTTTGCGGGTTAGCAGCTCCAGTCCGGGTTGGAGTAGCGTCGTGAAGACTGAGGAACTCACACTCGATCCAGCAAACTGGGAAGACTTTCGTAGTCTGGCGCACCAGATGACTGACGATATCCTCGATTATTTGTCCACGCTTCGGTCAAGGCCAGCGTGGCAACCCATGCCGGAAGGGGTCCGTGCGAGATTACAAACTGAGCCGGTACCCTTTGTTGGCCAGGGCGAACAGGCGGCCTATCGTGCTTTTGTGGAAGACGTGCTGCCATATCCGAATGGCAACATTCATCCCCGATTCTTCGGTTGGGTACAGGGTAACGGAACGCCTCTTGGAATGATGGCAGACATGCTGGGTGCAGCTATTAATCCCCACATGGCCGGATTCAATCAGGCTCCTGCTTTAGTTGAAGCGCAGGTCATTCGCTGGTTTACCCAGCTTATGGGTTTTCCCGAGTCGGCAAGCGGCGTGCTTGCGCTGGGCGGCTCAATGGCAAATGTGTTGGGTCTGGCGATTGCAAGAAATGCACACGCAGGTTTTGATATCAGGGCGGAAGGTCTTCTCCAGAGCAAATCCCGTTTGATGGTTTACACCTCCACGGAAACACACCGCTGGATTGTGAAAGGGATGGAGTTTCTTGGCCTTGGCCGGAATTCACTCAGACGAATTCCGGTCCAGCCTGATTTTCAAGTCGACATCAAACTCTTGCGCGAAGCAATCCGCCAGGACCGGCGGGATGGACATCTACCTATTTGCGTCGTGGGTAATGCCGGCACGGTCAATACGGCCGCAACTGACAATCTGCAGGAACTCGCTGCCCTGTGTCGCGAAGAAAAACTCTGGTTTCATGTGGACGGGGCTTTTGGTGCGCTGGCTCGCCTTAGCGATCGCCTTCGTCCGATAGTGGCAGGAATCGAAGAAGCTGATTCTATGGCCTTTGACTTCCATAAATGGATGTATCAGCCGTTTGACGTCGCATGTCTCCTGGTTCGGGACAGGAAAATCCATGAAGCATCTTTTTCCAATCCAGCAAGCTATCTTGCATCCATGAGCCGCGGGGTGATAGCCGGCGGACTACCGTTTGCCGAGCTGAGCATGGACCTGACCCGAAATTTTCGCGCTCTGAAGGTATGGATGGGCATGAAGGCCCACGGTGTAGACATGTTCGCAAAGCTGATAGAACAGAACGTGGACCAGGCCCAGCGGCTGGCGCAGTGCGTGAGAGAACATCCGGAACTGGAGCTTCTGGCGCCTGCACCGCTCAACATTGTGTGCTTCCGGTTCGCACCCGCCGGCGTGGAGGAAGACCAGCTGAATTCCCTGAACGAGGAAATATTGCTCCAGCTCCAGGAATCAGGAATTGCTGTTCCGTCGAGCACCGTTATCCAGGGACGATTCGCTATCCGGTGCGCAATTGTGAACCACCGCAGCCGATGGGAGGACTTTGAGATCTTAATCGCAGCAGTGGTTCGACTTGGCAATGAACTTTTGATTCAAGCCGCCAGGACCACGGCGTGAGGAATAAACGCATGGACTTAAGAAATCTAGTGGCGCACGTCGCAAAGGAGCAGCACCAGAGCAAGATCTTCACCTTCGAAAAAGGCAATGTTGTTGCCCGCACGCATGTTGATGTGGTGTCTGACATACAAGCAACCTGTGCGGCACTCACTGCCTGGGGAGTTAAACAAGGGTCCCGTGTGGGATTGCGGGCGCCCAACAGCTACAACTGGATGATCTACGATCTGGCCCTGATTGAGCTGAGAGCAATCTCAGTAGCTTTGACTGATGATTTCATTAATACACCAACAGAAGAGCTGTTCCAGAAATATTCCTTATCATTGCTCGTCAGTTCTGAAGCAGAGCGTCCGCCCGCACAGGAGCAACGCTTCCCAATCGCTTATATCGACGGCGGCAACAATAAGTCCGCTGCCATCCCGCCGCAGCAACAAGTCTCCGATGACAATTTTGACAGGATTGGACTGATCTTTACATCAGGATCAACCGGAGGACTAAAAGGCATTTTGCTTAACCGTCAGGGCCTTGAAACAAGCGTGGATTCTTTTACTCAGGCGGTAAATCCCACAAACAATGATTGCCTGCTTCTCTTCCTGCCGATGTCCAATCTGCAACAAAGGCTGATGTACTATTCCGCGCTGTGGTACGGCTTTGATTTGGCCATTACCGATCCGTCAAGGCTCTTTCATGCGCTCAAGGAATTCCGCCCAACCATCCTGATCGCGCCGCCCACACTTTATGAGGCCTTTGAAACTCGCTTCCACAACCTGCCTCCGTGGAAACGCACGGCAGCAAAGATCGTTGGAACAATGGCGCTCGCCATACCTTTTCCGGCAGGGCGCAAAAAACTGGGAGCTACTCTCTTTAAGGATGCCCATGAGGCGCTGGGTGGCCGGATGCGCTTCATGATTACCGGCATGGCTCCCATCAAGGAATCCACTCTCAAACTATTCTCCCTTATGCAGCTGCCATTGTATGAAACCTACGGCCTTATCGAGTTCGGTTCTGTTGCTCTCAATACTCCAGGATCAACTAAGCTCGGCTCAGTCGGAAGATTGCTTCCTGGTGTGAAAGTCGATTTCGCCGATGATGGAGAAATCATCGCAAGCATAGAGCAGCCGCAGGCAATTGGATATTTTCAGTGTGGCGAGGGCGAGGCGGAGAGGACCTTTATCGACAAAGGGCGTATCGCTACCGGAGACATTGGCCGCTTCGATGAGGAAGGCTTCTTATATCTGGTTGGACGAAAA
Source organism: Terriglobia bacterium (assembly GCA_020072585.1). Lineage (GTDB taxonomy): Bacteria > Acidobacteriota > Terriglobia > Terriglobales > Acidobacteriaceae > Angelobacter. The sequence continues at coordinate 204,285 of JAIQGL010000005.1, forward strand.
AAAGAAATCATCATCACCGCTGGTGGTGAGAAAGTCCACCCGGAGGTATTGGAAGCGAAGATCAATGCCTCATCGGACGTGGCAAGGTCAGTCGTTTTCCGGGAACCTGACACGCCATTTCTCACTGCCGTAGTCCTGCCCAATGATCCGAATGACAGCGGAGCGAAGGCACGCATTGAGCAATTCGTTGAAGGTGTCCAGAATCACCGTGATTCCATTGGGAGAATCGTCTTCACGGACGTGGCATTTACACGTGAGAATGGATTTTTGCGCCCCAACCTAAAGCTGGACCGCAAGAATATTGCTCAGTATTTTCAAGCTCAAACCAGTTCAGGCAAAGGAGCGAGTAATGGACGTTGATACAACGATCGACAAAACAATCATGGGCCTAATAGCTGAATCGGTTCCGGGCAAGTTCAAGAAAACGCTCATTACCCCTGAGACTCATTTGCGCCGAGAGTTGGGAATGGACTCAATTGGAATACTTTCCTTTGTATTCCGTTTTGAAAAGGCTTTTGGAATTGATCTCAGCAAGATGAACTTCAAAGTTGACATGGCAGAGATACGAACAGCGGGGGACGCTATAGGCCTGGCCAGGAAGATCGTTGAACAGTCGCGGCCTGCAGACGGCGTTTAGGTCACACAATGGATCAAGCCAACCACACATCTCTAGAGATCGTTGATTCTCACTGCCACATCGCCTCTGAAGAATACTATCCAAATTCTTTCGTTCAGGGCTCTGTGCTCAACATGCTCCAGGCCCTTACAGCCCAAGGCGTGCCGGCTACAGCGAAGGGCCTTAATGCAATGTTCCTGCAAACACTACAGGACCCATATTGTGACACTCTGGTCGCGGAAATGGCGGAAGCTGGTATTTCGAAAAGCATTCTGCTCATTGCAGACTTTTCTTATGCACTAAGAGATTGCAGACTTACCGTCGAAGAGTCTTTCAATAAGCACCGCCAGGTCCTGGCCAGGCATCCTGGAAAACTCGAGGTCTTTGGCGGTGTCGATCCGCGGTGGGGAAAAGATGGATTAGACCTCTTTGAGCGGTCACTTGTGGAATTCGGGTTCCGGGGTTTTAAAATATACCCGCCTTGCGGCTTCAGCCCCAGCGATTCCGCGCTGTTTCCGTACTACGAACTCTGCGCTTATCATCAAATTCCTGTTGTACTGCATCAGGGACCAACCTCTCCCGCCCTGTCATTTGATGTAACAAACCCTTTTCTGCTCGATGAAGCAGCGCGGAGTTTTCCCACCGTTAATTTCATTCTGGCACATGGATCGGTGAGCTTTATCGAAGAGTGCGCCATGATGTGCCGGTACCGGCCGAATGTCTACATGGACCTGAGCGGCTTTCAGACATTCATGGGGGAACGCATGGTAGCCGGGTTGCGAAAGGCTGTGATGCAAGGTCTAAACCACAAGATCCTCTTTGGTACAGACTGGCCCGTGTTTCGTCTACAGGGCAGTCAACGCAGCTTCGTAGATGCCCTCATCGGCGAAGAAGGTGCATTATCAGAGGTGAGTGAAACAGAAAAGAACCTGGTCCTGCACGGAAACCTGGAACGCCTGCTAAAAGAAAAGCTTGACGCTGCATCCCCCACGACAAATCCGGAGCTCATGAATGTACGTGAAAGTAAATAACGTCCGCCTGTTTTTTGATGTCGAAGGCGCTCAACTCGTTCCGGAAGGTCCAATCATGCGGGAAAGACCGGTTCTGCTATGCCTGCATGGCGGCCCCGGATTGGACCACTCCACCTTGAAACCAGTCTTATCTTCCCTTTCAGACATAACGCAGGTCATCTATCTGGACCAGCGGGGGCACGGCAGAAGTGATCGCAGCTCCCGCGAACATTGGACATTGGCCCAATGGGCAGATGACGTGCGGGAGTTCTGCAATGTGCTTGGCATTGAAAGTCCGGTCGTATTGGGTGTTTCATTTGGCGGTTATGTAGCCATGACCTATGCCATACGCCACTCTGATCACCCTTCAAAACTGGTGCTGATGAGCACAGCGTTACGTGGCACAGGCAATCTTGTGCGGCGGCAACGCGTCCTGGACATGTTTGAGCATTTGGGAGGACGTGAAGCTCGCGAAATCATGCGGCGCGCTTTTGATGATCGAAGCATTGAAGCGTTTACTGATTTTCTACGCGTGTGTGGCCCGCTCTACACCCGCCGTCCACCCGACCCGGATGTGCGCATGCGTACTATTACAAACAATGAGATTGTTCCGTTTTTTGAGAGAGCAGACGGGGAAGGCGTCACATTCAATTACGAAAAGGAGCTCTCTGCTGTGCGCTGCCCCACTCTCGTGATCGGAGGCGAAGATGATCCAATGACGCCAATCACTGAGATGGAAGAGATAATCAAAGTATTGCCCAGGGGACTGGGAACCTTTGAAAAGATTCCAAATTGCGGACATGGCCCCTATCGTGATGCGCCAGCGCATCTGGTCCGACTCCTCAGGGAGTTCCTGGGCACACACGTGGCCGAAACTGCACAAGCGCATGTCTAGTTGATGCAGGATCAGCCACTCAGGTAGACGCTGTAATTGCTTTCCTGCCGCTTTGAACAAGTTCTTCAACCACTTTTGCCATTGCGGCGATACTCGGTGCGCCAAACAACCTGGTCATAGGAATGTCGGCCCCAAAAGCTTCGCTCATACGGGCCACGGTTTGGGCAGCCAGCAGCGAGTGTCCTCCGATACGAAAAAAATTGTCATGGACGCCCACACGCTGCATGCCGAGCGTTTGCGCCCAGATCCCAGCCATTTCTTCTTCCATGGGAGTGCGAGGAGCCACGTATGAAGATGAAGCCCCATTTACTTCGCTTTTTTCAGCCAGGCGGCTGAGGGCACGGCGATCCACCTCTCCGGTCTTCTTGCGCGGAATGGAATCCACGCGAACAACCATCTGTGGCAGCATGACGCGAGGCAGATGTCCTTTCAGAAATTCACGAATTTCCTCGGCCGTGATTGGTTGTCCATCAGCAGTTACGATCAAAGCGGCCAAACCGGCATCGCGAAGCCCGGGAAGTTCGTATGGTATAACCGCGGCATCCAAAACCATGGCATGGTGCAGCAAAAGTTTCTCGATCTCCTCTACTTCCACGCGCAGTCCGCCAATCACCCTTCTGCCGTCCCTGCGACCCCGATATTCCAGAGTGCCATCTGCTCGGCACCTTGCCCAATCCCCAGTTCGGAACAACCGCCGTGATGGCGCCAGTGAGCTCGCGCAAAATGCACTCGCCGTGCGTACTGGTTGTTTGTGGTAGCCCATGGCAAGAGCGTCGCTCCCGATGTAGACCTGGCCTAGAACACCTTCAGGGACCGGCAATTGCTTTTCGTCTAGAACATGGAGCTCCGTTCCAACTGCCATGTGGCCAGCAGGATCAATCCGTCCAGGCCCGCTTATCTTTGCCAGCGGGTAGAGCAAGCAGTTACCACCTGCCTCCGTCCAACCATAGATTCCAAATGTTCGCTCCAGAACATCAGGCTTCAATGCTTCGCGCAGGCGGTACAAGATACCCATCTGGTCGTCGCACAGGATAAGGCGCAGGTTTTTTAATGCCCGGGGAAAATCGCTCGCCACCCGCTCCAAGACTGATGCGGAAGTCCACCACACTGCAACTTGCTGCTCTCGCAAAAGGTCCACTAGCTTGCGAGGCGGTAAACTTTGATCGAGATGCACGGCGCAAGCTCCAGATGCCAGCAGGCGAAACACCTCAAAACATGCCATGTCATGATTGAAGTTGATTGATAAACCCACGCGTTCGTTTGCTTTGACACTCCAATTTCGGTCCCATCCTCCCGCCCACAATGCACGGTGAGGGACCAGAACGCCCTCAGGCCTGCCTTGCGGGCTTGACCGGTACAGGATGCAAGCCAGCATATCCTCTTTTGCTTCGATTTTCAGTGATTGCTCTGGTTGTTCATTCAATTCCTCTCTGGTTGTATCCAGATAGAGTGTGCGAACTGCCCGTGGAGGGATGCCGTATCGCTCTTCGGTTACCACAAGAACCAGGCCTGAATCCTCTGAAATAAACCGCAGACGGGCATCCGGCTTTGACGGGTCAAGCCATACAACGACTGCTCCTGCTTTCAACACTCCGAGCGTTACCACTATCACGTCTATAGGCTGCTCCAGCTTCACTCCAACCCGATCTCCTGTTTTGACACCATTTTTTCGCAGAACATGGGCCATCTGATTTGAGCGCCGATGCAAGTCGCCATAGGACAAACTGGTTTCATCAGCAACAACAGCCAGTGCACCAGGTGTGCTATCAGCATGCACTGCAAGCATTTCGCAAATGGTCCGATCGGTCCCATGTGTTATTGGAGTCCCATTCCAACGGGCCGTACTGGCATGATGCTCCTCTTTGGAGATGTGCAATTCAGATAATCTTCCGTCGCAGTTGGAGGTAATTTCATCCAACAGGAATTGAAAACGCTCTACCATGGCCCGAATGGTGGCGGGCTCAAATAGGTCTGGGTTGTATTCCATACAACCTCTCAAGCCGCCTTCTTTTTCCTGGAAAGAAAACTTCAAATCGAATCCTGGTGTTGTATGCTCTACCACGCAGCTCTGAGGTTTTGCCGGCTCATCGTCCGATTCGGGTTCCTCCACCAGTATTATTTGTGAAAGTGACATTCGCTTGAATCCCGGCTGAGCAGCAACGAATTCCGCCAGCTCCTCATTTGTACAAAAGCGGTGCTTGCACGCTTCGAGTACTGCTTCACGCACCTGCACTAAATGCTGCCGGAGCGTTGTATCACCGGCAATTCTTACGCGTAAAGGCATTTGACTCAAGAAGAGCCCGCTGGGGTGCTCCGGCTCCAGATGTTCTGCTGGCAAGGGTGCAATACCAATCACAATATCTTCCTGGCTGGTGTAACGGTAAAGCAAAGTCTGAAACGCCGCGAGCAGGGTCATGAACAGAGTCACGCCCTCGCGCTTGCTCACATTCAACAGGCTGACATATGTACCAGCCTCCAGGGAGAAAGTATGCATCGCTCTCGGACGTCCTGGTTGAGGCTGATCAGAAGGCAATTCGAGTACATCCGGCGTGGATTCCAACTGCTTCTTCCAATAACTGAGATGGTCTCTTTCCTCTGCGCTCCATTCGCCTTGCCATTGAGATCGTTCGCGCGGCAGGGCATCTTGTTTTGCAAGGCTCTCATAGCACTCTTCCACGTCCTTTAGAAGGTCCTTGATTGGACAAGTGCTGGATGTATTTTGTTGCAAATTAAGAATCAGCCAATGTTCCTCGCCATTCATGCGAACCAGAACCGCCCTTATCGGGACATCGATTAGACTGGATGAATGGCGCGCTTCGCTTTCCAACAAGGCGTGCAACTGTTCCTGTTGATCAGCCTGCGAACTCAGGTCAATGAATGGCAATGAAGGTGCTTTTGCGGAGCGGATTGCAGTGCCCTTGTCCGCTTCCCCAAGCAACACAGATAACTGTGGGTGCCGCTCCACCGCGCTGTGCAAACTATCTTTTATCATTTGAAGGTCAAGCTGTCCCCGGATCTTCATTGCGGCAGGCGCATGGAACCCGCCTTTTTCTGATTGGAGCTGTTCGATGATCCACAGGCGTTTTTTCCGCATGGCTGTAATGAAGGAAAGCAACTCATCTCCTTCCCTGGCCAAGCCGGCAGGATGTCGTTCGAATGAACTTGTTTTCAAAGCAGCCGTTTGATCTTTGTTCATTGTTCCTCCTTGCTCCCACCTGTAGCATATTTTCACGCAGCCAGGTTTAGGTAAATCTAACGACTCGTGCGGTCCGTACCGGATCATCCATCCAATTCAACCGCAGGCCATGAAACCGCCGCCCGAGCAACTCGGGCGATTGCCGGAACCTTTTGCGTTGACCTTGAAGCTCTGGCAGCCTCAATAGCTTCAGCCAGATCAGCAACTCTCGGCAGCTCAAATAACCGCCGCAGGGGCATTTCTATCGCAAATGCATCATTAATTCGGGATATCGCACGGGTCGCCAGCAGAGAGTGGCCCCCAAGCGCAAAGAAATCATCTTCTATTCCCACCTGGTCTACTCTGAGGAGTTCAGCGAATAGAGTCGCTACCTTTTCTTCCACCGGATTGCGTGGTGGTATGAATATCTGTTCGCGCATCATGACGGGGGCTGGCAATACGCGCCGGTCAATTTTCCCGTTCGCCGTCAATGGCAACGCTTCCAGATTCATAAAGACTGACGGCACCATATAGTCTGGAAGAGACAGCTTGAGCGCTTCACGCAGACGAGAGGGAGGAATATCTCCTTCGCACACCGTGTATGCAACCAGTTGTTTCTCTCCGGCTTCATCTTCTCGAACTACTACTACTGCCTGCGACACCTCAGGTATGCCTTCCAGCGCTGACTCGATCTCGCCCAACTCAATACGGAAGCCTCGAATTTTCACCTGTAGATCCATGCGGCCCATAAAAGCGATCTTTCCATCCGGCAGCCACCTGGCCAGGTCGCCCGTGCGATACAAGCGGCGGCCGCCAGCACGATCAAATGGATCGGGAATGAACTTCTCAGCTGTCAGGTCCGGCCTTCCAAGATAACCTCTGGCAAGGCCGGCTCCCGCTGCATATAACTCTCCAGGTACACCCACCGGAACAGGCTGCATCTCTTTGTCAAGGAGGTAAACGCGCGTATTGTCAATTGGCCGGCCAATGGGCACCGTTGCTCCTTGCAATGGTTCATCCATTGGGCTACAGCAGGTAAAAGTTGTGTTCTCAGTGGGCCCGTAGCCGTTGATCACAGTTCCTGAAGAGAGTGTTTGTTGTGCAAGTCGCACGTGCTGGGGTGACAAAACATCACCGCCTGCCAAAAGATTCCGCACTCCTCGCAGATCATCGGGATGAGTGTCCACCATCTGGTGAAATAGTGGCGCGGTAAGCCACAATGTGGTGACCCCGCGCCGGCGCAACATTTCACCGAGTTCCTGCAAGGAAACTATCTGCTGGTCGGCAATGGCAATGGAAGCGCCATGCAATAGCGCCGACCAAATCTCAAAAGTTGCGGCGTCAAATGAAACCGGCGCCATGTGTAAGACAACATCTTCCTCGGTTACGCGAACATAATTTCTGGCTAGCGCCAAACGAGCGACTGCACCGTGAGAAATGCAGACCCCTTTAGGACGGCCGGTTGAACCTGAGGTATAGATCACATAAGCAAGTTGCTCTCTTGGTGTTCTAGCCGCGTAAGGAAGAGAATCTGCCGGTGGGTCTTCTTCGGTTTGAGTGAGAGATTCAATGTACAACCTGGGAATCGTATTTTGCGGGAGCTTATCACTGGACGCATGGTCCGTGATAATGAGATGGACCTTGGCATCCTGCAGCATGAACGCAATACGATCTAGAGGAGCTGCCGAATCGATCGGCAGATATGCTCCACCTGCTTTGAGAATTCCCAGAAGGCTAACGATGGTTTCCATGGAGCGCTCCACAAATAGTGCGACGATTGTCTCGCGTCCGACATGTTGATTGCGGAGGAAGTGAGCCAGACGGTTGGCCCGCTGGTTCAACTCCCGGTAGCTGATCCGCCTCTCTCCCTGCACCAGCGCCACACCTTCCGGCGTTCTTTCCACCTGTTGTTCAAATAGCTCGTGGATTCCTCCATCCCCTATCGCCGCTTCCGTCCGGTTCCATTCCTCCACCACCTGCCGCCATTCCTCTTCTCCCAACAACCGCAACCCCGCTACCCCTTCTTCCGGCCTCTCCACCATTTCCCACAACAACCTCCGGTAATGCTCCATCATCCGTTCTAC
>JAIQGL010000073.1 GCA_020072585.1 Terriglobia bacterium
CTCTTTCCCATCTGCGGGATTAATTCGGCTAACTGCGAAACACTGGTTCGCTCAAACAACGTTTTCAGGGGCAGGTCGATGTTCAACTGGCTGCGAATCTTTGCCATCAGCCGGGTCGCCAGCAGTGAATGCCCTCCCAGTTCGAAAAAGTTATCGTTGACCCCAATCTTCTCCGGCGCCAGGTGCAACACCTGCGCCCAGATCTCGACCAGCTGCCTTTCCACATCGTTCCCCGGCCCAACATATTCCTGGTCCGACGCGATCCTCACCTCCATCCGCGCCAGCTCTCGCCGATCCACTTTGCCGTTCGCATTCAACGGTATCGCCGCCAGGCTCACGAATGCAGCCGGCACCATGTAGTCCGGCACCGTCTTCAGCAAATGCCCGCGCAACTCCTCATTCGGCAACTCCATCAGTTGCTCTGCTGTTGTCTCCTTCGCCCGGTAAAAAGCGATCAGTTGCCTGTTGCCTTCCTGCTCCTTCGCGATAACAGCGCTGTCTTGTATCTCTGGATGTTGATTAAGGCATGCTTCTATCTCGCCCAGTTCGATGCGGAAGCCGCGGATCTTCACTTGCGTGTCGATCCGGCCCAGGTATTGGATGTTGCCATCCTCCAGCCACCGCGCCAGGTCCCCCGTCTTATACATGCGCGTACCCAGCGTGAACGGGTTGGCCACAAACTTCTCCTGCGTCAATTCTGGTCGATTCAGATATCCACGCGCCAGCCCATCCCCCGCAATATGCAGCTCGCCCGGTACTCCAATCGGCTGTGGGTGGTTATGCTCGTCGAGAATATAGATTTGCGTGTTGTCAATCGGCGCGCCGATCGGAACAAACGGATCATTTAGCTGCGAACAGTCATAGGCCGTTACATCGATCGCCGCCTCCGTGGGACCATACAAGTTGTGCAAGACAGCATTGGGGAATTTTGCTTTGTAATCATCGACAGATTTTCTGTCTAACGCTTCTCCACTGCAAAAAATTTGCTTCACCTTGTTACAGCCGCTGCGCGCATTCTCCAAATAGCTGCGCAGCATCGAGGGAACAAAATGCAGCGTCGTTACTCCCGCCTGATGGATGAGATTCTCTAGATACTCAACATCCTTATGCCCTTCCGGAACGGCAAACACCAGCGAAGCTCCCGCCATCATGGGCCAGAAAAACTCCCACACCGAAACGTCAAAGCTGTACGGCGTCTTTTGCAGGACAACATCGTCTTTGGTCAGCGCATACCGTTTCTGCATCCAATGCAGTCGATTCACCAACGCCCGATGCTCCACCAGCACGCCCTTGGGTTTTCCGGTTGAACCCGACGTATAGATCACATAATTGATATTGTGCGGTTGCACCTCTCGTCGCAATTCGACCTTCTTCGCCTTTAAATCAGCAACACACTGACTCACCTCTGGCCACTGCTCGTCTAAAGCAATTACCCTGCTGTGAGCTGCCAATAAACTGCTGATCTTCTCCTTGAATCTTTCTTGCGTCAGCACCACTCCAGCCTGACTGTCCTGCAACATGTAAGCCAGCCGGTCATCCGGATAATCAGGATCCAGCGGTAAATACGCTCCGCCCGCTTGTACCGTCCCCATGATCCCCACCATCATCTCCAGGGAACGTTCCATACAAAGCCCAACCACGCTGTCCGGTTTCACACCCAAAGACTGCAAGTACAGCGCCAGATTACTGCTCTTCTCGTAAAGCTCTTGATAACTCAGCTCCTGCTCGCCAAACACCACCGCTCTCGCGCCAGGATTGTCTTGTACTTGCTCGATAAAGAAATCATGGATGCATTTGTCCTTGGGGTAGTCGGCGCGGGTATCGTTGTAATCGATTAACAGACGGTGTTTTTCTGCGTCGCTGATATAGTCCAGATCACAGATCTTAGCCGTTGGTGCGGCCGCTATGATTTTGCATAAGGCCATGAAATGCTCGCCCATGCGCGCGATGGTCTGTGGCTTGTACAGCGCCGTGCTGTATTCGATGGAGCAAGTCAGACCTGTCGCGGTTTCCGCAAAATCGAGACTAATATCAAACTTGCTGATGCCGGTTTCTAATGAATAGGGCTGCATACGCTCGTGCGCCCCAGTTTGCGAACTCACCATCACCTGAAACAAAGGGGTGATTGCCAGATTGCGCTGAGGGTGCACCAGGTCCACTACTTTCTCAAACGGCGCATCCTGGTGCGCGTACGCCTCCAAACACGTGACTTTGACCTGTGACAAGAGCGCAGAAAATGTATCTTTCCCCTCTACCTGGCTTCGCAAAGCCAGCGTGTTGACAAACATTCCGATCAGGCCTGAGGTCTCTTTACACTGCCGATTGGAGATCGGACTGCCAACACAGATATCGTTCTGGCCCGTGTAGCGATACAGCAATGCTTTGAACGCGGCCAGCAGGACCATGTACAGCGTCCCGCCCTGGTGTTGGGCCATGCTCTTGAGCTGCCCTGTCAATTGCGCATCCAGAGCAAACTTGTGCGTCGCCCCGGCAAAGCTCTGTACGCTCGGCCTGGGATAGTCTGTCGCCAGATCCAGACTCTCCGCGGCACCGGCCAATTTCTCCTGCCAATACGCCAGTTGCTGCTTCAGTATCCCGCTCTCTTCCAGCCACTTTCTCTGCCACACAGCGTAATCCACGTACTGAATCGGCAACGGCGCCAAGTTGAGACGTTGGCCTTGGCGCTGGGCCTCCATGATCA
>JAIQGL010000074.1 GCA_020072585.1 Terriglobia bacterium
GCCAGGAAGATCTTGGTAGGAAAGGAATCAAGCAGCGGAAGCAGGTTTGATTCCTTCAGGTCCTCCGGTGATTGCGTCGCCATGATGAGAACGCCGTTATGCTTGCGCCAGGTCTTCGCAGCCTTTATCAGATAGTTGCGGATGACTGGCACGGTGAAGAATTTCCATGCTTCATCCAGAATGAAAATCTTGAGCGTCGGGCGGATCGCAGGGTCATAGATGACGGCGCTGGCGCGGTGAAGAACATAAAAAAGCAAGGCCTGGATGAGCTGAGGATATTCATCCATGCCCTGAAAGTCGAAGCATTGCAGGGTGGACAGGGTGAGTGTGTCTCTTACATTGTCAAAGAGATGCCCATACTGGCCGCCTTCTGTCCACTTATGTAGGCGGTCGGCCAGATGCCGGGGCAGTGTGCCGGCGAGAGTCTTCAAGCGCCGGATGTCGCGGTCTAAGACATACAGCGTCTCGATGGCCTGGAAAATATTGCGGTCGTCGTCGGTCGTGGTCTGATAGCCATCGCTTCCTGCGATGAGCACCTGAACGAGCGAGAACAGGAATTCCAGATTGGCAGCGGTGGGTTCGAGGCTGAACGGGTTGATTTGGTAATCACGATTTTCCGCCCCGATTTTGAGATACGAGCCTCCCAAGAGGCGGGTCAGCTTTTCGTAGCTGCCGCCCAGATCAAAGATGAAGGTACGGGGATCGTACTTCTGCAAAGCCAGAGTCAGGAAGTTCGCAAAGAATGATTTCCCGCTTCCGGTGCGCCCGGTAAGAAACGTGTGGGCTACGTCGTCGCTGGTCGAGCCGTTGCCGTCCTGAATGCGCTGATGGAGGTTGAGGTAAAAGGGGGTTCCATCCGTGGTCTCCACGAGGGCCAGCGCCTCACGATTGAGAAAGGTGTTCCAGCGATCGCCCTCATGGAGCGTAAACAGAAACGACCAATCGGCATAATTGTTGTTCGTAATGTAGAGCTGACGGAAATTGAAATGGGAGTTTCCGGGGCAGGTGGCGAAAAATGCCGATAGCTGGTTGTATGTCTCGGAATACAGGGATGCGCCGACCGTGGCGAATGCCTTGCCGAAATCGGATACTGCTTTTTCGGCCCTGGCGCGGTTACGGTCGTAAATGACAACGGTGAGCGAGAATTTGCCGAAGTAGTTGCCGCGCTTCTGCACCTCTTTCAGGCACTCGTTGAGGTCATCGACAAATTCAACCTTGGTTTCGTCCTTCAGTCGATCCCCGCCACTTGATACGCTCAAGGATGATTTGGTTTTGTGAAAATGGGTCCGCATGGACTCGATGTAATGGACGGCCTCGCTCGCCTCGACTGCGCGCCATTCTGTAACGATGTGATAGGTTGCAGGGATTCGGAGCAACTGCTGCAAAACGATGGGCCGGCTCTCGCTCGGTTCTTCGCGAAGCGTTAGGACGCGCGTGTGATAGCCGCCTATTGTCAGGTGGTCGCTATGCGATTCAAGCGGCGAGTTGACCAGGTATTTATCCGTCATCACGTCGAACTTGAGCCGCTGGTCTTGCTTCTGGGGATCGACATTGAAGATTCTAAGTAACATCCCAAAAGCCTCTTTCTTGTTCAAGACCCTGATCTCCACTAGATCGGACAGAAAGGAAACGAGGCTGTTGGCTTGGCGCAGCAGGACGGTTGTGGCCTGCTCGATTTCTTCCTCGATGAGAAGGATTTCTTTTCTAGCGCTGAACAGGGATTTGAGATTCCGTGAGCCAGCGATAAGGCCCTGGCTGAAGAAACTCCCCACGGCTTTCGTGATTGTCATTTTGGCCGCATGGGAGGCGCTCTGGTAGAGCAGCACGTAATAGATCCGGACAGAAAACATCTCCTCGGACTTCCCCGCGAAATAGCGGGAGCGTTCAATCTCAGCTCTCTCGACGACGGGATTGCGGTAGGCCGGAGCCTGATCGGGATGAAAATGGGATTTGAAAAGATACTGGTAAACGCGGAATTCCGGCCCGCACAGTCTGAAAGCGGCTTCCAGGCGTTTCGTCGTGGTATCGAGCGTTCGTTGATCCAGGCATTCATAATCAATCCCTTCGACCTCGATGACCGCGCCAATGGCTCCGCCTTTGGTGATAAAGCACCAGTCATTGATGAAGCTGAAAATCCCGCATTGCTCGGCGAGTGCGCCAGTCTCACGGTAATTCTTCACAAGTTTGGGGATGTTAAGCACGGCTCGGAATTCTCCTTACGGTTGTCAGGGTGTATTTCGCAGGGTCGTATTCAGCCCGGAAGGTGCGCGACATCGCCTGAATGACGAACACCAGCATTTTGGGGTCGCGGCGTGTTGCGATCCGGGCCAGCATAAGCAGAATGGCGAAGATCACGATAGCGCCAAGAAAACTGCTGAAAAGAACTTGAAAGCCTCCACCTGTAAACAGGGCTGTGGCGAACAGTGTCCGCTCCACCCCCATGATGGTCAGCGGCTTATTCAGCGTCTTGTAAACCGGATTGCTCCGCCCCGTGATCTCGGCCATGGTTGTTTCACCCTGCTTGTTGAATATAGGCAAAGATATTGGCAGCACCGACGATCAGGGCGGCGCCAATGGCTAGCCTTCCGATATTTGCGTTGTCGCTTTGCTTGCCGTACATGTAGCTGACGCCACAGAGGACGATGGCAATGAGGGTTATGGCCTTGCCAAAGGGGCCTGTGATGAATTGCG
>JAIQGL010000036.1 GCA_020072585.1 Terriglobia bacterium
GGTTGCTCTCCAGCAGAGCCCGCCTCTGCTTCCTCAGCTAGCCTCATCCTGCAACCAACAACCTCGTTCGTCGAGCCAATCTCAGCGAACGGTAACCGGGGAGTTTCCACGTTGTCTCAACTCAGGGGTTCACTCCAGTACCATGCTGACTCAGGGAGTTCTCACGGGACAAGACTCGGCATTTCGCGATGGCTACGTAATGGATGGCGCTTGCTCCGCGCCGTGCTCCGCGAAATCTTTGACGAATCCGCCTACGATCGATTTCTGCTGCGCACGCAACGGCAGCGCTCCGCTGAAAGCTATCGTTCATTCATGGTGGAGCGTGACGCTGCAGCGGCTACCAAACCTCGCTGCTGCTAAAGCTCAGAGCCCCGGATTATGTGGCGAGTAGCTCTTGAACTCCCAGCCTCCCGGCAGCGCGCTCTGCAACTCAAGCGTCTCGTCAATTTCATACTCAACCACCCGTTGCGCGCCGGGGAACTCTGCGGCCCTGCTCGCGTCCCAATTCACGCGCGCCCGGCCCGTGAGCATGAGTACGTTGCCGGAGGCAAAATCAGGGAAGAGCAAACCGGTGCCTGGGTCGGCCACAATGTTACCCAGCGTGTTGAACATGCGATTGCCGTCATAGTCGGGAATTGCAAGGCGGCATGGACTCTCCACACGCACGAACCCAGGCATGCCGCCGCGATGGGAAGCGTCCGCGCCATAGACTGGATGCGCCGTGGCGATAAACATCGTGTCTGCGCGCCCAATCCACGCTGCCTGCTTGGCGTCGAGATCTTTGCCTCGCTGCCCGGTCTGAGACGCTGCGGCTGTCCGCAATTCCGGTGTTTCCCGCTCCTGTATATAGCGCGGACAGTTGGAGTAAATCTGTTTGGCGTAGATGGTGAGAGAACCATCGGCATTATGAAAGGCTTCACCATTCAGACGTATGCGCCGCCGGTGCGCCAGATCGATCGCAACCATGCCTGCGTCCGGGTTGGCGTCAATGTTCTGCGCCAGCAAATCAGGTGCAGCGATGGCGGCCAGCCGCACCGTAAAGGGATCCACCACGGTGATGAACCCCCTGGGCCCAAAGCGCAGTGTGGCCCACACGCGCCGTTGCCGGTCCCGGCTGGAGAACGCCGCAAATTGCTGCTCGCTCAAAAACTTTATCGCCGGCGCCGGCATGGAGGAGAAAATCCCACCCTGCATTTTTCTGGCATCTTCCAGCACGCCGGCGCGCCGTTGTACTTCCAGTTCGCCTTCATGCCAAACGGTGCCGTCTTTTTGCCGTGCTTTCATCGCTGTCTCCTCGCGCCCGCGCCTCGCCATTGTGCTCTGTATTTCCTGTTCGCCTCAGAAGAATCCACAGGTTGGCCCGTCATGAACAGGCGCTGGATTGCAGCCCGCACCCTCGGCGGCAAAGATTTCCAGCCGGATGCCGTCCGGGTCTTCAAAGAACAGCCCGCCGCTCTGTGCTCCTTCCGCGTGCGGCACAACGCCGTCATACTGGAAGTTCGTCTTCCAGCGGCGCAGGCGTATCTCCGCCTCTTTTACCTGCTCAATGGAATCCGCCTGAAATGAAAGATGATGCAGGCCAGGGCTCTGTCTGGGAAATGTGCCCTGGCTTTGCTTCCACAGCGTGAGCACCGGTTTCCCTTCATGGCCGAGGAAAGCAAATTGTTTTTCGCCCGTGGAGGACTCGCGCAAAATCTCAAATCCAAAAATCTCAGTGTAGAATTTCCGCGAGCGCTCCAGGTCAGTAACGTTCAGGCCGATGTGGCCAGTTTCAAATGCGAGATGACCCATAATGATTTCTCCTGCGAATCGTTTGTGAGTGTATAACCATCTAATAATTAAATAGAAGGTTATACGCGATTAGAGCCCTGGCCTGCGGAAAGGATTCAGTTTTTGCCGGATTTTATTTTTAATGCCGGGCACCTGGCCCTGGACCTGGTAAATACGGAGCAGGTGGCGGAAGGCGTGCCCGTTGACCTGCTGGATTCTCCGGCGGCTCTGCTGGAGTGGCTGCGCCAGTCTGGGGCGGTTGCGCCCTCTGACATGAAGGCCGCGGAAAAGGCTTTTCTGCGCGACAAGGCGGCAAGTGGGCTCCTGCTGCAACAGGCTCGCTCGCTTCGCTCCGCGCTGCGTCACATGGCGGAAGCCATTTCCGGTGGACGTCCTGTTAGCGCCCAGATTTTGGCGGCCATCAACGCTGTTCTGCGGCAATCGCCCAGAGTGCTGGAAATCATGCGTCAAAAAGGTGGCTATGCGCTTCAGTGGCGTCCCCAGAACGCTGACGGCGAAGCTTTGCTTGCACCCGTAGCTGAGGCCGCGGCTCGCCTGCTGGCGGAAGGCGATCACAGCCGCGTGCGGAAATGCGCCAACCCCACCTGCGTCCTCTATGTCTATGACACCACGCGCAGCCGGACCCGCCACTGGTGCTCCATGCAAAGCTGCGGCAACCGTGCCAAAGCGGCCAGATTTTATGGGAAGCACCACGGTCGGTAGCGCGCGCTGCCGCTACCTCAGGAGCCCGAAAATTTTGCATGAAGAAGCGCTGACCAGCGGTTTGGAGCGGAAGCGACGCTAAGGCTTGGTTAGCGTGGCGAGGCCACCCCACGCCGAGCCCCGCTGCTTCAAGGAGCACCGAATATCTGCCTGCGAGAAGGCTGACCAGCGGTTTGGAGCGAAGCTACAAAATTAAAGGCAAAAAAGGCGAGGCCGACTTGCGTGCCGAGCCTTCTGGCATAAAGGCTGAAAATGCTGTCGCTCCAGAAAAATCTAAAAGCGGTTTGGAGCGAAGCGACACAGAAATTAGGTTAAACTCTCCTCAATGCGTGTCCTGGGAATTGACTGCGGCAGTGAGTACACCGGTTTCGGCGTGGTAGAGGAGATGGCTGACCGTAAGCTGGTCTGCCATACCAACGGCGCCATCAAACTGAAATCCGGGACACCCATGGCCGTCAAGCTGCAAAAAATATTTGCTGACCTTACGGCCATCATTGCTAAGCACCAGCCGGAGATCGTCGCCATTGAAGATGTTTTCTATGCAGTGAACGTAAAGACCGCGCTCAAACTGGGCCAGGTACGCGGCGTAGCCATGCTGGCGGCGGCATCTGCGGGATTGCAGGTTGCGGAGTACTCGCCTTTGTCGATCAAGTCCGCCGTGGTTGGATACGGCCGGGCGGACAAGCACCAGGTGCAGCAGATGGTCACGATGTTACTGAATCTTGCCGCGCCGCCGGAGCCCACGGACGCTTCTGACGCGCTTGCCATCGCCATCTGCCACATTCACACTGCTACCACCAATACGCGTTACCAGGCGGCCGCAAAATGAAACGCACCCGCCTCATTCTTATTACGCTGGCAGTAGTGTCAATGTTACTGCTTCCGGGCAAGATGCTTCGCGGACAGAATGCTGACCATGGCGCTGCCGCGTCTTCCATCACTTTTGATCGCGTGTGGGATGAATTTACGCCACAGAAAGTCACGATCACCGTTTCCGCGAACGGTAACACGAAATACATTTCCCACAGCTCCGCCAAGCCGCCGGATGAAGACGACGACTACCAGACGGAATTCGCCATCTCTCCGGCACGGCGCGATAAGCTTTTTCGCTACGCCAAAGAGGCAAACTATTTTGATGGCGACTTCACTTTTAAAAAGCATGCTGTTGCCAGCACTGGCAAGAAGATATTGACCTATGTCGATTCATCGCGGCACTTCAACACAACCTATGATTACTCTGAGAACAAAGCTATCCAGGAGATAACCAATATCTTTCAGGGAATCTCCAACACCGTGGAGCATGGACGCAAGCTCAAATTCCTCCGCCGTTTTGACAAACTGGGTCTTGAGGCTGAGTTAAAAGGCATGGAATCTGCCGCTGAAGGGCATAATCTGGCGGAACTGCAAATTATTGCACCTATGCTGGAAAGCATCGCCGGAGACTCTACGATCCTGAATATTGCTCGCCAAAGGGCGCAAAGGCTGCTTGCCAAGGCTAGTTCTGAATGAAATAGTTAAGTTAGGTCAATAACACTTAACATTAAGAAACTAAGTCTCTGCCGTGGGATCTAATAGGATAGGCTCGCAACCATCAAAAGGAGGGTTTATGCCGCGCTACTCAATGCGTCGCTGGATCCTGTCTGGAAATCGAATCCGCAGATCAGGGCTGTTCCTCTCTATTCTTTTCATGCTGGCTTTTTTACTGGCTCCGCTCGCCCACACGCAAGAGACTGATGACGAGGATGGCCACGATTCACATGCCCGGATTGTCCGCATCAGCTATGTTGAAGGTGAAGTCCGGCTGGACACGGGCCATGGCTATGAAAACGTGACGATGAATGTCCCCGTGACAGAACACAGCTGGCTGCAGACCCGCTCTGACGGCTGGGCTGAAGTGCAGATGGAAGACGGCAGCCTCATTCGGCTGGCCCCGGATACGATCATCGGATTTACTGAGCTCGGGCGATCATCTGCTGGCGGGACCATCACCACGGTCGACCTTGACCAGGGTGAAGCTGAATTCAAAATCACCCGTCACGATGACAGCGACTTTCAAGTTACGGTAAAGAATAAAACGCTCACGCTGGCGCAGTCCGGCTCCTTCCGCGTGACCAGCACCAATTCCAATCCTATGGAGATTGTGGTCTGGAAGGGTGAGGTCGATGTCCGCGATCCGGAGAGCGGTGGAGAAGTCGCCGTAAAGAAGAATGAAACGTTTGCTCTTGATGCCAGTGACGTGACCCGCTATGCGCTGGATAAAGGCGCTGAAGCGGACGGTCTGGACCAGTGGAGCAAGCAGCGCGACGATTATCTCAGCACCTACGCGGCAGCCGGTCATAACTACACGCAGTCGCCCTATGAATACGGCGCAAGCGATCTTAACTATTACGGGCAATATTACGATGTTCCCGAATATGGAAACGTATGGCAGCCCAACGGCGTGGGCCTTGGCTGGGACCCGTTCAGCAATGGCTATTGGAGCTACTCGCCGGGCTTTGGCTACACCTGGGTTTCGTCCTATCCCTGGGGCTGGATGCCCTACCGCTACGGACGTTGGGTGTTTGTCAACGGACGTGGCTGGTGCTGGGCTCCAGGCGGATGGAACAGATGGTATAGCCGTCCGCGGCTGGCAAATGCGCCTCCGGGATTCCACGCTCCTCGTCCCCCCGCTGATCGCAGAGTAGTAGGCGGAGCGCCGGGGCAGGTCCGTCCTGGTAATCGGGTTGGCAATGGCGGAGCGGGCGGAAGAAGCCCGGGTTCACGAGAGCAAGGCACGGGCGGCGGCAGATTCGGTGATCGCGATGGCGATAACCGCAACGTCCGCACTCAGGATGGAAATAGAGGCAACAAGCGCGTCTTGACGAACGACGATGTGCAGGCAAAAGTGCCGCGCACTGACGTGCCGGCGCAGCCGCAACAGCCAGCGGTTGAAGCCGATCGCAAGCCCGATCATCAGCCCGAACACCAACCAAAGATCGTGGAGCAGCCGCCCGCAGGCGGCGCTGGCGTCGTTCGTGGACACGAGTCCGGACGTTTCGGAGGAGACCGTGAGCCGCGCGCGCCAGTAACGCGTTCGAATGACGCGCCTGCACAGCCTGAGCGGCAGCATACGCCGCCACCGCAATCGTATTCGCCACCAAACCGCCAGCCGGAGCGCCAATATACGCCTCCGCCTCAGCAGCCTGCACCGCAAGTGCATCAACAAGCCCCGGCGCCGCCACCACCACCGCCGGCCATACACCAGTCCGCTCCGCCTGCGGCAGCGCCGGCGCAGAGGCAATCTTCTCCGCCACCTCCGTCGCGTTCGCAGTCTGACGATGGCTCACGGGGAAAACCAAAATAGCGCTGGCATTTTTTCCGAATGGCATGCTCGTGATGCCAGGGATGCATGCAATAGCTCTCACAATCACAAGAAAAAAGCGCGGCTTGCGGGCCGCGCTTTAAGTTTTTGAGATGAATTAGGTTTGTGTTTTAGCGCCTGTCGTGGCCATGGTCGTCATGCCCGCGGCCGCGATCGTGATCGTCACGCCCGTGATCATCTCGCCCATGCCCCTCCCGGCCATGTTCCTCACGCCGGTGGTCTTCATGGCGCTCCTCACGCCGGTGTTCTTCCACGCGTTCATGGCTGTAGTGCTGGGCCGCACGTTCCCGTTCGCTGCGCTCCCAAAGTTCATGGTGGTCCGGGCCTCGCACAACCACGGTGCGTCGAATCGTATAGGGATGAACGTATTCGTGACGATTGCCCCAGCTTCGTCCCCATGGAGCATTGTTGATGACGACAACGCGGCGGTCCCAGGCAATGCGGTTATAGCCCCAGCCCCATGGCCGGAAACCGACTCCCAGAGCAACGCCAAAACGAAACCCTATCCCGGCCCCGACAAAAAATCCTGGCCGCGGCCGCGCATAGACAACGACTGGATCGTAATAGGGAACTACCACGTAATCAGGACGCGCCGGCAGAATCGTGATATATGGGCCGCCGCCCACAATGTACTGGGGGCCGCTGCGCAGATATCCGTAATCGCGGGCCCTCTGGCGCATTCTTTGTACCGCATACATCACGTCCTGCTGCTGGGCCAGAAATGCGTTGCCCAGATCGCTGGTCCAGTTCATGTCAGAGGCCATCATGTCCAGAACAGATGGGAACGGCAGCAGAGCTTGCACGGACGGGTCCCACGGCAACTGGTCGCCCTCAATGGCCTGGGCAAGTCGATCGCCGTTGAGATAGTGGTGCTGGTCAGCCCAGCGGGCGGCTTCAGGAACCTCGTCAGGAAAAGTTGCCGCTGCCAGAATTTGCGCGAGCAATGGGTCAGGATACAGCGCGACGCGCGAAACCAGCCGGTCAAGCTGTTCCGGCGGGTAAAACGGCGGTCCCTGTGCTACTGCCGGCGCTGCCAGCGCGCAGCACAGGATGAATGCGGCCAAACCCATCATGGCTAATCTGGCGGTTCGTTGCGCGCGAGTAACAATCTGTCTTTCAGACATCACGACTTCTCCTTGATATTTCTTGTTCGTTGTACAAGGTGCAGCTTGGTTCATGCGGATGTGATTCACTGCTGGCAGCGCGCACTCATCCGGTGGCGGCCCAGGGGAAATTGTAGGTCGATCGTCCTGCGCATTGAAACCCTAAACAGCTGGGAAAGTTGTCCAGTGGCAAAACCAAGGTTCATGGCTGATCGTGTTGTGCAACATGGTTTTCTTTTTATGGATTCTGAACTTCGTTTTGTTTGGCCGCCACACCCGCCACTGTAGAATGAAAGTTTCTATGGACCATAAAGGCGACCACTTTGACGTGCTGGTAATCGGCGCCGGCCCAACAGGCATGGCTTGTGCGATTGAAGCGCAACGCGCCGGTTTTTCCGCGGTCCTCGTTGACAAGGGCTGCCTGGTGAACTCGCTCTTTCACTATCCCGCGCACATGACTTTTTTTACTACGCCGGAGCTGCTGGAGATTGGCGATCTGCCTTTTAATTCAGCCAACCAGAAGCCCAATCGCGCGGAGGCGCTGGAGTATTACCGCAACGTGGCCCAGCACTACCGTCTTGATGTCCGCCAGTATCAGCGCGTGGTGTCGGTCACCGGCTATGACAGCGCCTTCAAAGTACAGACTCAGGATCGCAACAACCACGCCCACGAATATGCGACCAGAAAAATTGTTGTGGCCACCGGATACTACGACCGCCCGAACTATATGGAAATTCCCGGCGAAGACCTGCCCAAGGTGATGCACTATTACAAAGAGCCACATCCGTATTTTGATATGGATGTGCTGATCGTAGGAGCGAAGAATTCAGCGGCCATTGCTGCGCTGGAGCTCTGGCGGCGCGGCGCGCGTGTGACCATGGTCCATCGCGGCCCGGCCATCCACGGCAATGTGAAGTACTGGATCAAGCCCGATATCGAAAATCGCATCAAGAACGGCGAGGTCAAAGCGCGCTTCAACACCTCCGTGCTGGAGATCAAACCGGATTCTGTGCGCATTAAAACACCTGAAGGCGAAGAGACGCTCAAGAACGATTTTGTGTTTGCTCTCACCGGATACCATCCTGATTATGAGTTCCTGCAGGCTTTGGGGATTGAGTTGACGCGACCGGAGATGAAACCGGTCTGCGATCCGCAGACGTTTGAAAGTAATGTGCCGGGAATCTATGTGGCCGGATGCGTTGTAGCGGGTTCGCGGACGAGCGAAATCTTCATCGAAAATGGCCGCTTTCACGGGAAGCAGATCGCGGAAGATTTGCAGAAAAGATTACATCCAGCCGCTGCAAGATAAAAAGGCGAGGGCCGGCTCGCGTGCCGGGCCTTCTGGCGTAAGGCTGAAAAATGCTATCGCTTAAGAAAATGTGAAAGCGGTTTGGAGCGAAGCGACAAAATTAAAGGCAAAAAAGGCGAGGCCGACTTGCGTGCCGAGCCTTCTGACGCAGGGCTGAAAAAACTAGCACTCCAGAAAGACCTGAAAGCGGTTTGGAGCGAAGCAACAAAAGTAAAGGCAAAAAAGGCGAGGCCGGCTCGCGCCGAGCCTTCTGGCGTAAGGCTGAAAATGCTGTCGCTTAAGAAAATGTGAAAGCGGTTTGGAGCGAAGCGACAAAATTAAATGTCTTCTTCCATGTAGTCCATCACGGCATGGAGGTTGTTTTCCTCCAGAAAGATGTTTTGCAGCCGGACGCGGTCTTCTTTCGCCAAACGTTGCGCCGCGGACTCAGCGGTGAGGAGTTCCACACGCATCTCTTCATGCAGGAAAGGGACGAGTTCATCGGAGTCAATGCGGGCCACAAACGTGCCGCCGGCATTTTGTTCAAACATGATTTGGTAGGTTACCGGTTGACCATCAAGTTTCATCAGGTCTAGCGTTCCGTTAGGCATGAGCGCCCTCCTCTGCAGAGCGGGGTGATAGCATAGTGACGCCATGAGTGTAATGCCGGAATTAAGGCTGTGTAAACTATGGTCGTATTGAAAAAAGGTTGTTTTCCCTCTTTAGGAAAAGGGCTGCTTAGTCCAGCCCACCTCCGGCAGGAGAGGGGCATCGTATGAAAGAGTCCACCGTGCTGGCCCTTTCCGTTCCCCAAAAGCATGGCCTCTGGAGTGCATGGTGGAGTAATGCAAACTTCTATCGGGAGAAGGAACGACATGAAACGTTTCGCAATTTTAAGCGCCTTGGCGCTGTGTGTCGCGGCATTTACACCTGCGGCTTCAGCCCAGAGCAACAGCAATGGTGACGATAAAAATCACGGAAACCTTGGCGTGTATGCTGATTTTACCCGCCTTCAACCTGCCGACCTGAATATGCTGGGTGTGGGCGCGCGGTTGGGCGTCAACGTGCGCAAACACGTTGTTCTGGAAGGCGAAATGGCCTATGACTTTGAACGCAACAAGACCCAGACGATCACCACCGGCGTGATCACCAGCACCGTCCGCTCCAATCTGCGGCTGTTGCATGGGTTGTTTGGTCTCAAGATTCAAACCACGGGCGCAGTCCGGGTTTTCGGGCTGCTCAAGGGCGGCTTTGTGAACTTTGGCGTGGGCGGCCCCGTGACCGCGGGAGCCATCAATAATCAGATTGGCACGATTGTTGACGGTGACACCAACGGTGCGTTCTATCCGGGCGGCGGAATTGAGTTCAATGTAGGCTGGCTTGGCCTCCGGGCGGAAGCCGGCGATGAAATCATGTTCCTGAATGGTGGCACTCGCAATAATTTCCGTGCAACGTTTGGGCCGCAAATTCGTTTCTAGGGTCCCCAAGGGTTTCATAGGCAAAACAGGAAAGCAGCTCTCCATGGGCTGCTTTTCTCCTTTTGGCGGCAGGAATGGCCTCTTTTTTCATGCGCGGCCTCGCCGGTCAACCCGGCATGCATGTGTTAGATTAATAAGAGTGTGGGCGCGTAGCTCAGTTGGTAGAGCAACGCCCTTTTAAGGCGTGGGTCGCTGGTTCGAATCCAGCCGCGCTCACCATCAGTTTTTGCCGCCTCGCTCCAAACCGTTTTGTGAAGTTCGCCGGAGGCTGGTTCGTTCAACGCTTCTGGCGTGCGGCTCGGCGCGAGTCGGCCTCGCCGCAATTGCGGTGTATTGCATTTTCACGTCAGAGAACCCATTTCTCATGCCAACCGATCCAGAAGCCCAGCCTAACAACGAATCCGCCGCCGACCCAAACGAGTCTTTTAAAGACATTCTCAACCAATACGAGCAGAGCCATTCGCACAAACCTGAAGAGGGAAGCAAAAGGATTGAAGCCACCGTGGTTACCCTCACGGCTGATTCCATCCTGCTCGATATCGGCTTCAAGACCGAAGGCATTTTGCCTCTCACCGCGCTTCGTCCCGGTGAAACCGTAAAGCCGGGCGATAAGCTGCTGGTCACCGTCAAGGGCCGTGATCCCGAGGGCTACTATGAAGTTGCTCTGGGCAAGATTGCGCGGCCCACTGACTGGGGATCGCTCGAGCAGGCTTTCAATGAGAAGACCACGATCGTCGGCACAGTGATGGCCGCGGTAAAAGGCGGCCTGAGTGTTGACGTAGGCGTGCGCGCTTTTATGCCGGCCTCACGCAGCGGCGTGCGCGAAGCTGCCGAGATGGAAAAGCTCGTTGGGCAGGAGATTCGCTGCCGTATCACCAAACTCGACGTAACTGAAGAAGACGTAGTGGTGGACCGCCGCGTGATCGCCGAGGAAGAAGAGCGTGCCAGCAAAGAGCGCCGCTACTCTGAGATCACAGAAGGCGAGACGGTGCGCGGTACAGTCCGCAGCCTGGCCGACTACGGTGCGTTCGTCGACATTGGCGGCGTGGATGGATTGCTTCACGTGGCTGAAATCTCCTGGAGCCGCGTCAATAAGCCCTCTGACCTGCTTTCCGTCGGACAGGAAGTTGAAGTCCGCGTGCTCAAAGTCGATCCGGACAAGCGCCGCATCTCGCTTGGTATGAAGCAGCTTCTTCCGCATCCATGGGACGCCGCCGCGGAAAAGTACAAGCCCGGCGAGCGTGTACGCGGGACCGTAACGCGTCTCATGGATTTTGGCGCATTCGTGGAAATTGAACCCGGAGTAGAAGGCCTGATCCATGTTTCTGAAATGTCCTGGTCAAAAAAAGTGCGCAAGCCCAGTGACGCCGTAAAGCCGGGAGAGACCGTGGAAGCCGTGATCCTGGGTGTGAACGTTGCTGAACGGCGCATCTCGCTGGGACTGAAGCAGGCGCTAGGCGACCCATGGGTTGAGGCGGCAAAGAACCTGGGCATTGGCTCGGTGATAGAAGGACCTGTGGTCAGCATCACCAAGTTTGGCGCATTCGTTCAGATCGCCGAAGGCGTGGAAGGAATGATCCACGTGAGCGAGATCAGCGCGGAAAAGCGCATCAATCATCCCCAGGACGTGCTCAAGGTCGGGCAAACGGTGAAAGCCCAGGTGCTTGACGTGGATGGAGCAAAACGGAACGTGCGTCTCAGCATCAAGCAGATGGTTCCCTCCAGCCTGGACGAATACATTGTTGAACACAAAGAAGGCGATGTAGTCACGGGCCGCGTGGTGCAGGTTTCCGGCGGGCTTGCCCGCGTGGAGCTGGGTGAAGGCGTATTTGCCGCGTGCCGCATGGTGGAAGACGCGCCGGCGAAAGAAGAGAAATTGCCGGTGGCGAAAGCTGCCGATCTGGGTTCGCTCAGCTCCATGTTGCAGCAGCGATGGAAGAGCGGAGCTTCACCAACCGCCGCCAAGCCCGATGCTTCTTCAGCTGGGCAAATTCGCAGCTTCAGGATCAGCAAGCTTGATCCCGCCGCAAAGAAAATTGAACTCGAGCTGGCGAAAAAATAGCTCCCGTTGAGCGAGCGATATGGCAGACAAGTTGAAGGCAGGTCCTTTGCTACGCTCAGGATTTCGGTGGCGAACCCGCTGACGCAGGGCTGACAGGCATAACCACTCCCAATCTCTGTAAGCGGTTTGGAGCGAAGCGACAAACGCATAATGAGAAGGGTGAGCCCGACTTGCGTGGCGAACCCGCTGACGCAGGGCTGACAGGCATAACCACTCCCAATCTCTGTAAGCGGTTTGGAGCGAAGCGACAAAAAACAAAGATGCCGGAACTTCCAGACATCGTCGTCTACATGGAAGCGCTGGAGCAGCGTGTTCTGGGCCACATGCTGGAGAACTTTGAAGTCCGCGGGCCCGCTCTTCTGCGCACCGCCGAGCCTCCCATCTATTCAATTCAGGGCCATACCGTGACCGCGCTTCGCCGTATCGGCAAGCGCATCGCCTTCGGTTTTGATAACGATCTCTGGCTTGTCTTCCATCTGATGATCGCTGGCCGCCTGCATTGGAGCCAGAAGCGAAAGACCGCTGACGGCAGACGCACGCTCGCAGCCTTCGACTTCGATTCCGGTACGCTTACCCTGACTGAAGCGGGCACTCGAAAGCGAGCATCATTGCATTTGGTCCGGGGAGAAGAAGGGCTCGCTGCGCT
Source organism: Terriglobia bacterium (assembly GCA_020072585.1). Classification (GTDB taxonomy): domain Bacteria; phylum Acidobacteriota; class Terriglobia; order Terriglobales; family Acidobacteriaceae; genus Angelobacter. Next base: position 12,432 of record JAIQGL010000036.1, read on the forward strand.
CGACCCCGGCGGCATCGATGTTTTTGCCGCCTCGCTGGAGCAATTTAGCGCCATGCTGACCTCCGCCAACCATACGTTGAAGCGCGCTCTCACAGATCCACGGCTGTTCAGCGGCATCGGCAATGCGTACTCAGATGAGATTCTGTATCACGCGCAGCTCTCGCCCGTGTTGCTGACGCAGCGCATGGACCCGGAGCAGATCCGCCGTCTTTATGAAGCCACGCGCCAAACACTGACACAATGGACTGACATTCTTCGTAACGATGCCGGCACAAAGTTTCCTGAGAAGGTCACTGCGTTTCGCCCGGAGATGGCCGTCCATGGCCGCTATGGCAAACCCTGTCCGCGTTGTGGCGCCAAAATCCAGCGCATTCGTTATGCGTCGAATGAGACAAATTATTGTCCGCACTGCCAGACCGGCGGGAAGCTTCTGGCGGACCGCTCTCTCAGCCGCTTGCTGCGCCAGGACTGGCCACGCACTCCTGAAGAACTGGAAGAGCGCCGCAGAGCATAAACCGCCGCGGAACCTACCCGTGCCCGATGACAGGAGTGATGGCTAATTCGCACGCCGTAGGATGGCGCGCAGCGGAGCAGAGCGCCATAAAAAAGATCATAAGGCCGGACGTCTCTTATCCCGCGCGTGCCTTCGGATCGTCCGCCACAAACAGTGTTTCCGTCAGCTTGGCCACCAGCACTTCCTCGCCGGCATTATTCGCATAGACCAGCGCTTCCGCCACAATGGCCGTCTTGCCTGCGCGTAGCACGGTTGCGCTACAGCGTAATCTGTCGCCCGATGCCGGACGGAGATAGTTGATCTTGAATTCCACGGTCAAAACATCTTTGGTGCCGGAGACGGAACGTGCCGCTCCGCCCGCCGTGTGATCGGCCAGCGTGGCAATCACGCCGCCATGAACAAAACCGTGCTGCTGCCGCAGCCTCTCCTGCACTACCAGGCTGGTTTCGCACAGGCCCTCGGCGAATTTATCCAGACGAATATCGAGATCGCGAATAAAGTTTGCGCGATAGAAAATATTCCGGACCTCATCGGCTCCCGCTTCCACTGGATTCATGTTCTCAATCTCCTGGTCCGTTTTTGAAGCTGCCATGTTTCCCTTCGCCGGACGCAAACCGCTGCGCGCCTGCTCTCGATTCGCCTGAGGCCAGCACTTGTAATCCGTGCTTGAGTTCGTTGTGCCGCGCTTCCTTCCATGAGAGTGGCCACTGCTCGTAGACGGACATGCGGTCTGCGCGCAAGCCGTGTTGCGGGAACCGGGCAAGAATTTGCGCCAGTTCAACCGCGGTCTCAAGCGCCTTGCCCGGCTCAACCAGCCGGTTGACCAGTCCCATCTGCAAAGCTTCTTCACCGGAGACGCCGCGGCCGGTAAGAATCAGGTCGAGCGCGCGCCCCTGGCCAATCATTCGCGGCAAACGCACGGTCCCCAGGTCGATCAGGGGGACGCCGAAGCGGCGGTTGAACACGCCGAACACCGCGTCCCGCGCGGCGATGCGTAGATCGCACCACAGCGCCAGCTCCAGCCCTCCTGCAACAGCGTGGCCCTCTACGGCGGCGAGCACCGGCTTGGACATTTGCAGCCATGTCGGGCCCATCGGTCCAGGACCATTTTCTTCAATGGCTGTACGACGGCCATCGGCGACCTCGTGCAGATCGGCGCCTGCACAGAATGTTCCTTCCGCGCCGGTAAGCACGGCCACATGCAGCGTGTCGTCGGCCTCAAAGTTCTGGAACGCATTGGCCAGCGCGCTGGCGGTTGATGAGTCAACGGCATTGCGGACCTGCGGACGGTTGATAGTAACGGTAAAGACTTCGCCGTCACGAGCGGTGAGGACTGAGTTATGTGTAGACATGTGCTTTCTTCACAATCCGCGTTTATCCGCGACGATCCGCGGTAGTCTTGTTTTTTCTCTGTGGCCCTCTGTAATAAAGTTTTTTAGCGCACCGCCGCCGCGCCCGCCAGCTCTGCCGCCACCCCGCCGATTCTCACCAGCGCCGTCTTGATTTTCTGCGGTTCGTATCCCACGGCCACGCGGAGATGGTGTTCTGTCCCCAGAGCGGAGCCCGGCGCTACCAGTACTGAAACCTTTCTGCGGATGTGGTCTGCCAGCTCCGTGGACGGCATATCAAAATGGTATTGCACGAATGCAATCGAGGTCGCGACCGCAGGGCTGACTGAGAATCTGCCTTCCTGCGCCCGCACCCAGTTTTCCAGCACCGTATGGCCTTCACGCGAAAATTTTTTCTGGCGATCCAGCAACGCCTGCCGTTTCGCCGGTTGCAGGGCAAACTCCGCCAGCACCATGCTCGGCCCGGAGGCGGCAATCACTGCGTACTCATGCCGACGCCATAGCTCCTCAATCATCTCCGGCGCAGCCACCGCCCAGCCGATACGCAACCCCGCAAGCCCGTAAGCTTTGGACATGCTGTTGACGCAGATTGCACGGTCGTACATTCCCCAGAAGCTGGGTGTCTCATTACCGTTGAGTTCGGTACCACGGTAAACCTCGTCGGCGTGCAGCCACGCTCCGGTTTTCCGGCAGAGGTTGACGATCCGCGCCATCTCTTCGCGTGACAGAATGCTGCCCGTGGGATTGTTGGGATTCACAATGGAAATCAGCTTGGTCCGGGGGCTGGCCAGCGATTCCAGTTCATTCACATCCAGCCGCCAGTTGTTTTCCGGGCGAAGCTGCGCTTCTTTCACATGGCAGCCCAGATTTTTTGCCAGTCCCCAAACCTGCCGGTAGCCGGGTGAGACCACAATCACTTCGTCGCCTTGCTCCAGCAGTGTACTGCAAACCATCCAATTGGCCTGCGCCGCGCCTACCGTGACCAGCACGTTCGCGGCGGACGCATTGGGATAAAGCGCTGCAATCCGTTCGCGCAGCAAACCGGTTCCATTTACCTCAGGATAGTAAAGCGGCAGCTCCAGAAGCGGCCGTGGGTCTTCACCCGCAAGCAGGTCGCTCACGTTGGCGCATTTCACTGAGCTGTCAGCCAGGTTGATCTCGACCGTGCGCTCAAATTGCGATTGAAAATATTCCAGATCGAAATTTTGAAACTGCCGATTTTGAAATTTCATAAAGAAGTCCTGAATTTTTATTTTACGGCGCTGTAGAACTTTGCTCGGCCTCGATTTTCCTCTGCCGCTTCCAGTAAAAATAAAATGGTACTCCCAGCACAACGATTGCGGTTCCCACCAGCGTTTCCTTTGTCTTTTCCATGGCGGCATTCAGGGCCCAGAGACTGCCCAGGACCACGTAAATCGCAGGCAGCCAGGGATATCCTGTGCAGCGGTAGGGGCGGGGCGTATCCGGCTGTTCGCGCCGAAGCACGAAGAGCCCGGCCACGGTCAGCACGTAGCTCAGCACCATCATGAACATCACGTAGGTAAAGAGCTGGTCATAACGGCCGCTGAGCGCCAGAATCGCGGACCAGATCCCTTGCAGCACCAGGCTCATCACCGGCGTATGCCAGCGCGGATGCACCTTTGCCAACGCGCGAAAAAAGACGCCGTCTTCAGCCATGGCGTAATAAACGCGCGCGCCGCTCATCAGGCACGGAGCCATTGCGCCAAAGCATGAGAGCGCCACCATCATGGAAAGCCACGGCGCCACCCTGCCGGAAAACATCGACACCGCCGCAGCCTGCGCCACGGCTTCCTGCGCGGCAATCTCATTCATGGGCAGCGCATACACATAAACCGCATTAATGGAGATGTAGACCACGCCTACCAGCAGCAGACCCCAGATCAACGCGCGGGGCACGTTGCGCTGCGGGTCTTTTACTTCGCCCCCGACAAACGTTATGTAAACCCAGCCATCATAGGCCCAGAAAACCGCGATCAAGGCGATGCCTACCCCGGTGACAATCGAGATGTGCTCATTGCCGGAAGGTGCCAGCGAATGGCGAAAATGATCCCATGATCCGCGCCCCAGAAGCAGACCGCCGATCACGAAAATCGCAATGGCCCCAAACTTTGCCCATGTGGCGATGTTCTGCAGCACCGCGCCTTTCTTTACGCCAAAAATATTGATCAGTGTTTGCAGCGCGATGGCGGCCAGCGCGATCAGGTGCCCGCGCGTTATGTCGACGAACCGCAGCGGAAGAACTACCTGCTCCGCATGCAGCGCGGGAAAGGTCTGGCCCAGATAGGTCGCGAATCCCACGCCCAAGGCGGCCACCGTCCCTGTGGCGCTGACGGTGAAATACATCCAGCCATAGAGAAAGCTGGCGGTGTCGCCATAGGCCTCGCGCATGTAGACGTACTGGCCCCCTGCGTGGGGAAACATGCCGCCCAGTTCGGCAAAGGCGAAGCAGGCCAGCAGCGCCATGCCCATGCCGACGATCCATACCGAAAGAAAAAGCCACGGATGACGCGTGTTGACGGCCACGTCTTTGGCTGTAAGAAAGATGCCTGACCCAATGATCCCGCCCGCAAGCAACAGGATGGAATCGGAAAGTGAAAGTCCGCGGACGAGTTTAGCGTCTCTTGGCAATAGGAAGACCGCGCATCATTGTGCTTAGATATAATCTCGTTTCTGGCCATCTAGTCAAGCGTTTGTCCGGGTCTCATGATGATTAAGCCTCTATACCTGCTGGCTGACAGCCAAATATTTTTCTGGAAGGACGACAGCGGGTCGCTGGCCAGGAGGATTCGTGCGGACCTGGACAGCAGTAGTCCCAGAGCTGCGTATCTTGGAGCATCGAATGGCGATCAGCCGGAATTCTACAGTCTGTTCCTCGCTGCCATGGAGATGATGGAGGTATCCGACTGTAGGCTGGTTCCTTCCAAGCCCTCACGCGAAGATATCGCGTTTCTCGAAAAAGCCGACCTGATCCTGCTGGCAGGTGGTGACGTGGAACGGGGCTGGAAGGTATTTGAGCAGAATGGATTCAAAGACCTGATTTCGCGCAGGAGGTATGATGGCGCCCTCCTGATCGGGGTTTCAGCGGGAGCGGTACAGCTCGGATTAGGCGCCTTGACCAATTCAGCCCAGCCAAAACAACTTCCAACATTCCGTTTTGCTCCTTTCTACATTGGCGCCCACGACGAAAAAAATGACTGGTGGGACCTGCGGGCGCTGGTGAACCTTTCGCAGGCAGACACGCGGGCCATTGGCATTGCCACCGGAGGCGGCGCGGCATTCTACGCTGATGGAACACTAGAGCCGATCCGCAAACCGTTAATTGAGATTGTGAAGCAGGACAGCAAAATCAGCGAAAACCTGATGACGCCTCCGGACTCCTAGACCATGGAACATTTAGACGACGGGAGCCGACGGTCCGCGTGAAACTTTCAAAGGCGAGTGTGCTTTCGCGCGACATAGTGAAGGAACTGGTCTTTCGCCTCGCGATCGTCGTCCAGCACGGTGCCCTTCTGATCGACTGCTTGCACTTGTGAAAAACCAAACTCCAGCAATTGTTTTACCTGGGCCTGCCTGCGCATATAGTAAGTCGGCAATACGACTCCCGGGATTGGAGCATCGCTGAAGCACTCGTCGTAGTCCAGATAGACTGCATATCCTTTCCCGCTGAGAGTGCTCCACAACCGGTTGCCGCAATGAGATACATAAGCCTTCAGGCGCAGAAGGTTGTCTTGAAAGAGAACCGCCGGATGCCGGGAGAGACGTAATCCGCATTGCAGATACCGGAGCGTATGAACGGCAAAATTATGTCCCGGCATGATGAAAGTGCCGCCTCCCAGCACGCGGCAGATTTCTTTCAAAATCCGCAGTCTGTCGGCGGGGCTCACATCATCAATACCTCCACCCAAAAAGAAGACTGCGGCAAACTGGCCATCCTGAAACATGGACATGTCTCTGGCATCGCAAACGCGCAAATCGACGCCAGGAAATTTCTGCCGGGCCGCGGTGATCATCTCCACGGAAAAATCAATGCCCACGTAGGACCTGCTGATTTGCAGCAGGTGAGGCGTTGTGCGCCTGCCGCCCACTCCCACGTCCAAGATGGGGCTGTCCTTGATCTCATCTCTCAGCCGTGAGAGCAGCAGGGTCTCGACCGGATACAGAGTTGACGCACGTTGATAGTGACCGACCACTTCAGAATTATTGTAGTAAGCCTGGACCCTGGACTGGGCCATAACACAACTCCTTCTTCAGACATTCAGTCAGTGAAAGTCCGGGCACACCGTCATCCTGATGAGAGGTGAGCGAGAGGGGAGGACAACAGCCAGCAGCCCCGGAAATCGATAGGACAAGGGCATTGTAGCGCTTATGAGATGACGAATCCTGTGCTGCTGAAAATTTCCGGCCTCAGCAAACTGCGTGATGCTCCAAAATAGAACGGCATCCGGAGGGTCACGAACGAGGCGGCAAGCACTCAGGGCCGATTGGGGGCTATGACCTTGCGGTCTTCCGGTTTCATGGCATTGAACTCCGCGGACTTGCCCCTGGGGATGCTCAGCGTTTGCCACTCCGCTCCGCGCAGGTGCTTGCCCAGATAGAGAATTTGCCCCACGTGATAGGCCGTGTGCATCAGGCTGCGGTTCATCGCCTGAAGGATGGTGTGCGGCGCGTTGCGGATGGTCACGGCGCGGCCAAAATCTTCCGGCGTGAGGGAGGCGATGGTATCGAACAGGATCTGGAACCCCTCTTCCCATCGGCGCATCAAGTCTTGGCGCGTGTCCGCCACTGTGAGTAGAAACTCCTGGTCGCGGTCGCGGTCCGGCTTTTCGCCGTCGGTGGTCAGAAAGTCTTTCCAGCGCGAGCGCAGGTTCCCGGCGATGTGTTTCACCACCACGGCCGTGCTGTTGGACTCGGCGTCAGGCGTATGGAAGAATTCCTGATCGTTGAGCTGGGCCATGGCGCCGTCGGCCATGCGTTTATAGCCGCGAAAGCTGCGGCGGACCTCCTCATAATAGGTAGCGGCAAAGCCGCCATCGTCGGCCATGATCGAAAGCTCCTTATTTGCCTAGCATAACAACAAATTTGCACCCAAAAATATTCCTGGTACGTATAACTGTTCAAGAGAGGCCATTTGGAACACGTTGCGGGAGTTGAAGACGATAGGCTCAAACTGGCGCTGACCCGTTCAGCCCAGGGTGATTCGCTGGCCTTTGCTGAACTGGTGCAGGAGCACCAGGGCATGGTTTTCAGCATCGCCTATCACTTCCTGCGTGACCGCGCCCTGGCGGAAGACCTGGCGCAAGAGGTTTTCCTGGAGCTGCATCAGGGGCTGGACCGCATAGAGTCTCCCGCGCACCTTACGTATTGGTTGCGGCGGGTCACGGCCAACCGCTGCATTGATCAGGGACGTAGAAAGCTACGTCGGCGTGAGTTGGCGCTGGAAGATGCGCCAGAGCCAACCGCGCCTTCGCAGCCGGCTGATCCACTGCTTCTGGAGCGATTGCAGCAGAGCCTGGCCGTTTTGCCTGAAAAGCAACGGCTGATGTTGATCCTGCGCTTTCAGGAAGGTTTGGGTCCGGCCGAGATTGCTGACGTGCTGGAAATGCCGGTGAACACCGTAAAAAGCACGCTACATCGCTCACTGGCCGACCTGCGCAAGGGGCTCACGCGCAAGATTAGAGAGGTACGATATGCATTTTTCTGAAGACGATCTTCGCCAGGCGCTCAAGCGCAAAGATCCTGGCAGTGGCTTCACCCAGCGCGTGATGGCGCGGATGGAGCAGGCCAAAACGGAAGACGCGGCGGCAATGAAAGGAAAGCCAGCGCCGTCGGCAAAGAAGAGCAACGGCTTTTTTGCGTGGTGGCAGCTGCGTCCGGCTTGGATCGTGGCTGTAACTGCGGTCCTGCTCCTTGGATTCGGCTGGGCGGGCTACCAGTACGCGGAGTACCGGCACCAGAAGCAAGCAGCGATTACCGCGGCAATCCACGAAAAAGAATTGCAGGAAGCGGAAAGGGCGAGAGACCAGGCAATTCTGGCTTTGCAGATTGCCCGTTCCAAACTGAACCACGTGTTGCAGCAGACGCAGCTTCCCGCAGATGGCAATGACAAGATCAGGAGACAACGTCTATGAACCGTACAGGCAAATGGTTACTACAAATTTTTGTGGGGGTGGTCCTGTGCTGCTCCACGGCGCTTGGCTACGGACAGTCCGCCGCCAGGCTACAGCTTGCGAACCTGGACAAGCTGAGTGACAAAGCGGCCCGGGTCACCGACGTGACGCTGGATGGAACACTGCTGGAACTGGCGGTGAAAATCATTGAGTTGGACAAGGACCCGGAAGCCGATCAGCTCAAGGACATCATCCGGAGCCTCAAGGGGATCTACGTAAAGAGCTTCGAATTTGACGATGCCAGCCAGTACAGTCAGGCGGATGTGGAAGCGGTTCGCGCGCAGCTCACCTCGCCGCGCTGGTCAAAAATTGTCCAGAGCATTGATAAGCGCAACCACGAGCACGATGAGGTCTATATCCTGAAGGACGGCGGACGTGTGGGCGGCATTGTTGTTCTGGTGGCGGAAGCCAAAGAGCTGACCGTGGTCAACATCGTAGGCGATGTGCCTCTCGAAAAAGTGATGGCACTGGAAGAGCATTTTGTTCCGGAACGCAGCCACGGCGGCAAACACAAACCAAACAAGGAGCGGAGCCATGACGATGAATAAAACATCTTTTTCGCTGGCAGTTGCTTGCATGATCGCCACATCTCTTTTTGCCGCGCCAAGCCGGGCCTTTGCTAAAGATGATTTCGGCAAGATCATCCAGCATATTGAAACCAACTATCACGTCCATCGCCAGCACCGTTGGGTGATGGGGCTCGCCGGATTCACGGTCAAGTTCTGGCATTTTGCCGGCGTAAAGAGCCTGAAGGGCGCAATCTTTGAAAACCAGCAATTCGTAAATGCCGCTTCTGACACAAGATTTGACGAGATTGTGCGCGCCGCCATGAATTCCGGCTGGCAGCCCATGGTCCAGAGCTGGGACCGCCATAGCGGCGAGCGGACTTACATCTACGCACAAGATCTGGGCAAGGACCTGAAACTATTGGTTGTAAATCTTGAGGCGAATGAAGCCGTGGTGCTGCAGGTGAAAGTGGACGCGAAAAAACTTGGCGACTTTATCCAGGAAGCCGGTTTAGGCCGCGGCCATCACAATCATCCGATGCCGCGCGAAGAAGCGCAGCCCGTGAGTGCTGAAGCGGTTGAGGTGGCAGCTTTATCTGCGCCAGGCTGGGATGGCCTTTGCCTGTTCTTGCAAGAGGAGTCGCCGGACATGGTGCAGTCAAAAATAGGACAGCTTTAATATATTGAGGCGGAGCAAAAAATTTGCCGGACTTAAGCTCTTCCGGACTTAAGTCCTTGAAGATGGTCTCGACGTATTTTTGACCGCGCGAGTTCCAGCCATCATCAGCTCTCTCAGGCCGGAGAGCGGGCAAGCATTCTCTGATTGTTAAGAGTGGTAAAGCTACTCATTGATTGTGCAAGTGGCTGAAAACGCGTGTCATTTTTTCCGCAAAACCCCCATTTCTTAGAATTTCTAATCTTGCTCTAATCAATTGCTAATAGCTCGTTGAGTACTCTACGCACAGGCCATTATCGTAATTGATAGGTTCTGCTAAGACGGAGCCACTTTCTACGATACTTCCGGGCTTCCCTTCGCAAAGCGTGCCTTCACGCGGAGATGCTTTTAATTCGTCTGATCTGAAGTCTTGCAACAAATTAAGGAGCGCAGCTATGAGCTACAAAGATGATGATGGCTTTTTTGTGTCTGAAAAAGCCTCTAAGGCACGCCAGCGTGAAGCCGAGAATGCACGGAAAAATCGGGCTGAGATCATTAAAGCCCACTCCCAAGGCAAAGTCTCCCGGCGCGACCTGGTAAAAATGGGCCTGATCACGGCTGGTGGCCTTCTGGCCCCCATCCACGGCCTGAATCCTTTCGTTAACAGCGCCTATGCAAGCGGCGGTGGCGGCGTACCAACCGGCGCACCGGCCAGTCCGCTGTTTGGCGTGAAAGATTTCTCCACTCCCATGCCCCGTTTTGACGTGGCGCCCCGCATCCCGAATCCCTTGACCGGCGGTTTGACTCCGGTTCCGCAGGCGGAAGCCAACCAGACGCTCCAGGCTGTTGATCCAGCGTTGGGCGGTGGTTTTGGTCCGATTGAAGGCCGTCCTCCGGGACCAGTGTGGGCGCACCAGCGGTTCAACCAGTTTGCGCCTCAGGTTGGTTTTGAGACTTCGCAGGCACAAGCACAGACCAATCACACATACAATCCGCAGGTTCCGTCCAGCCTGAACTCCGGGATTGATCCGACGCAACCGATTCCTCTGAAGTTCCATCCCGGTCTTCCTACACAGGATCCGAACTCGGTTTGGACCTTCAATGGAACCATTCCCCCGTACCTGGTGCAGGGCCGTTATGGTGAGCCGATTTTGCTCCGTCACCACAACCGCTTACCGGTTGACGTGACGCAGAACAACGGCTTCGGACGCAACACCATTTCCACTCACGAGCACAACGGCCACCACGGTGCGGAGAATGACGGCTTTACCGGCGCTTTCTTCTTCCCGAACCAGTTCTACGATTATCACTGGCCAATCGTGCATGCGGGCATCTTTAGCGTGAATACTGATGCTACCGATCCCCGCGCGGGCTCTCCAGACGGCAGCGGCGGCATCACCAAGCTGCCTGGCGACTGGCATGAGACCATGAGCACGCACTGGTTCCACGATCACATGTTCAGCTTCACCTCGCAGAACGTGTACAAGGGCAACGCTGCAATGTTTAACATTTACAGCTCGCTCGATCGTGGTAATGAAGCCATCAATGACGGCGTGAACCTGCGCCTGCCTTCAGGCAGCTCCAAAGACTGGGGCAACCTGGATTATGACGTCAACATTATGTTGAATGAGAAGGCCTGGGACGCAAACGGCCAGCTCTATTTTGACATTTTCCAGTTTGACGGTTTCGTGGGCGACAGGATTTGCTGCAACCTGACCTACAGGCCGTATTTTGAAGTGGAGCGCCGCAAGTATCGCTTCCGCATCCTGAACGCCAGCGTCTCCCGCTTCTTCAAATACGGGCTCTCTGACGGCTCGCCAATGATCCAGATCGCGAACGACGGTAACCTGCTGCCGCATCCGGTTGTGCAAACCATGTCGGATGAGCAGGGCATCGCTGAGCGCTATGACTGGGTCATTGACTTCTCCCGCTACAACATCGGTGACAAAGTCTGGATGGTGAACGTGTGTGAACACCAGGACGGCAAGAAGCCTTCCAAGGACCGCACACTGGCTGACGCACTGGGCGGCAAGTCTGCTGATCCGTGCGTTGGTAAGTTCCTGGAATTCCGCATCGTGCGCAACCCGGCCCAGCCCGACCAGAGCCAGGTGCCCAATACGATGATTCCGAACCCCGATCTGTCCAGCATTCCTGTGGCACGCGAGCGCGTATTTGAGTTCGGCGCTGGCGCTTCACAGCCGCTGACCAACGCTGATACCTCATTCATCACAGGCGCAGGCAACCAGCCTGGCCAGTGGGGCGTGAGGACGGATGGCGGACCAACGCTGAATGCCAGTTTCGGCCGAATCTCCGCGGCGCCGAAATTCGGCACCCGCGAGATCTGGACTCTGAAGAACGCAGGTGGTGGCTGGGATCATCCGATCCACATCCACTTTGAGGAAGGCCAGATCCTTTCTCGCGCCGATGGTGCTGGTAATGCAGTGCCCGTTCCGGCGTGGGAACAGGGTCGCAAAGACGTTTATCGTCTGCGGCCAGGTGGAAGCGTCACCATCACCATGCAGTTCCGCGATTGGGGCGGCATGTTCATGGAGCATTGCCACAACACTGTCCATGAGGACAACGCCATGCTGGTACGTTGGGAGATCAACGGCGGAGGAACACCGTTCCTGTCTCCGCTTCCGACGCCGGTCTGCAAAGCGCAGGGCGTTACCTTCATCGCTCCGGATGACATCGCTCCAACCGCGTTCTAAATCGGTGGGAGTAACAAACTAACCAGGCTGGCGGTCCGTAACGCAAGATGCGGGCCGCCTAACCTGATCTGAATCTCCGGAAAACAGTTTGGGGCAGCAAGGAGTGAACACCATGCGACGGAAGCACTTTGGTTTTGCGGCAGGCGCCATTTTTCTTACCGCTATTTTCTTTATGACGGCAGGTTCCATCCCGGCGGTGGCCGGCAACCCGTGGGGTGCGAATTACTTTCCCAACGTTACCCTGACCACGCAGGATGGCAAGCAGGTCCATTTTTATGACGATTTGCTTAAGGGCAAAATCGTCGTCATCGATATGATTTACACGCACTGCGTGGATGCATGCCCGCTGGAAACCGCACGGCTTGTCCAGGTGCAAAAAATGCTGGGTGACCGCGTAGGCAAAAACATTTTCTTCTATTCCATCAGCATTGATCCCACGCATGACACGCCCAAAGTGCTAAGGGAGTATGCGGCGAAATATCATGCTGGTCCGGGCTGGACGTTTCTGACCGGCAAGAAGGAAGACATTGATCGTGTGGCCAAAAAGCTTGGCCTTTACAGCGAGCCTGATCCGAGCGATCGCGATGGCCATACGCCGAGCGTTCTGATCGGCGACGAGCCGGGCGGCCAATGGATACGCAACTCCGCCACTGACAACCCACGCTTTCTGGCCAACATGATTGTTGGCTGGCTCGATAACTGGAAGTCCGAGCAAAGCGCAAAAAATGCGCAAAATGCACAAGCCGCGGCAACTAAGGCGAGTTACGAACAGGCGCCCAGGATCGACATAAGCGACAAAGGCCGGTATGCCTTCGCCAGCCAATGCGCTGCATGCCACACTATTGGCCACGGAGACAAAATTGGTCCGGACCTGCTGGGTGTGACCAATGTTCGTGATCACACGTGGCTTGTCCGCTTCATTGCGTCACCAGACAAGCTTCTGGCGGAAAAAGATCCCATTGCCACGGCATTGTTCAGGAAGTACAACGAAGTCAACATGCCCAATACGCGCCTGACCAACGAGGATGTGAATGAGTTGATGAGCTTCCTTGAGCGCCAGAGCGCCGCGCATGACAAAGAAACATCAGAGACAACAAAAAGCTCTGCGGTTAAAACTGAATCCGGCCAGCCAATGCGCTAATGCCGGTGGATGATGTGTGGTGGCTGTAGGCCATCGCTGCAAAAGATGTTCAATGGGCTGCGCTCGGCCGATTTTGGGGGACATGGGCAAGTCCCTCTTGCAGTCGGGCGTATTATGCAGGCGGCTACGGGGCCGCCTGCTGCTTTTGGGCTTTAAGACCCCGTCGTGGGATTCAGGGCGCCGCGAATCGCCAGCAACTCCTTCAAGACCGCTTCCAGGCCACTCAGCGGCAGGGCATTGGCGCCATCGGATTTGGCTTCAGCAGGGTTGTCATGCACTTCCATGAATACGCCGTCCACGCCAGCCGCCACCGCCGCGCGCGCCAATAGCGGAATGAACTCCGGCTGTCCGCCTGATACTGCTTTTCCGCCGGTGCCTGACGATGGCAGCTGCACTGAATGCGTCGCATCAAATACTACTGGCGCAAACTGCCGCATGATGGCCAGCGAGCGCATATCGACGACGAGGTTGTTGTAGCCGAAAGAGCTCCCGCGCTCGGTGAGAAAAATGTTGTTGTTCCCTGATGCGCGGACCTTCTCCACCGCGTGGCGCATGTCCCACGGAGAAACAAACTGTCCTTTCTTGATGTTGACGGCCTTCGCATGTTTGGCCGCAGCCACCAGCAAATCAGTCTGGCGGCAAAGGAACGCCGGGATTTGCAAAATGTCCACCGCATCGGCCACAGCCGGCACATCCACCGCTGCATGGACGTCAGTAAGAACAGGAACGCCAGTCTCTTCCTTTACCTTTTGCAGGATACGCAGGCCTTCTTCCAGTCCGGGGCCGCGAAAGCTTTGGAGCGACGTTCGATTCGCTTTGTCATAGGAAGCCTTGAAAATATAAGGAATTTGCAGTTTGCGCGCTATGGCGCTGATCTCTTCCGCCATCCTCAAAGCGTGGGCTTCGCTCTCGATGACACAGGGGCCAGCGATGAGGAAGAAACTGCCTGCAGAAGGCCCCAATAAAACGCCATTCAGTTGAAAGCTTGTGACCATACCCTATCCACCCGCTATTCGATCATGCTTCAAAGGGGAAAGCATCCATCTCCGCATAGTAGATGAGAGCTTCCAATGGAGTCATCTGCCCCTTGTGAGACTTCGAAGATTCTTGCCACTCCTCCAATAACTCACGGACAAGAAAGACTTCCAGGAAATAGTCCCATCCTTGGCTGGTGTACTGTTTGCCTCCCTCATCAATGTTCATGTCCACAATCGTTGCTTCCGACTCTGGATGAAAATGCCCCTCTATTTTTCTTGCGAAGACCGTGGGAACGATGGACTCTTTTTCTAGCCACGTCGCAGGAAACCGTGACGGATCGCCGGTGATTTGATCGACTGCCTCTTTCAGGTTCATGCGGACAATTATCTTCTCACAATTCTCTCCGGCCTTAAGAACATCTCCACGTCTTCCGTGTTCTTGGCGTCGCGCTTCTTGCGGCCATTCTCATAGCTTGCTTTCACAAAGCTGCTGAACAGCGGATGCGGCTCCAGCGGCTTTGATTTGAACTCAGGATGGAACTGGCATCCCAGGAAGTAAGGATGATCGGGAAGCTCCACGATCTCTACGTACGTGCCGTCGGGCGTGGCGCCGGTGATGCGCAATCCGCCTCCGGTCAACAGCGCTTCATATTCGCGATTGAATTCATAGCGGTGGCGATGGCGCTCGCTGATCTCGGTTGCGCCGTACGCTTTGGCCGCCTGGCTGTTTGGTTCCAGCTTGCATGTCCATGCACCTAGGCGCATGGTTCCGCCCAATTCGTCAATGCCCGTCAGCTCGCGCAGTTTGTAAATGATGCGGTGCGGCGTTGCCGGATCAAACTCGCTGGAGTTCGCTTCGTCCAGTCCGCAGACATTGCGCGCAAACTCAATGCACGCGGTCTGCATGCCCAGGCAGATGCCAAAGTACGGCACCTTGTTTTCGCGCGCATAACGGATGCCGTTCAGCATGCCCTCAATGCCGCGCTTGCCAAAGCCGCCCGGCACCAGGATTCCGTCAAACCCTTCCAGCTGCGTCTCGTAATCGCGATTGCCGTTTTTGCTCTCCAGCCCCTCGGCTTCCACCCAGGTCAGGTTCAGCTTCAGGTTGTGCGCCACCGCGCCGTGCACCAGCGCTTCTTTCAGGGATTTGTAGGAATCTTCATACTCCACATACTTGCCCACAATCCCGATATGCACTTCGTCTTTCGGATTGTAGATGCGGTGCATCAGCTCTTCCCAGCGTGCCAGCTCCGGCTGTTTTGCGTCGATGCGCAAATAGCGCAGCACCAGCGCGTCCACGCCTTCGCGCGCAAACACCAGCGGCACTTCGTAGATGGAGGCCACGTCTTTCGCGGTGATCACGGCCTCGTCTTCCACGTTGCAGAACAGCGCGATCTTCGACTTGAGCTCCTTGGAAAGAAAACGGTCGGTGCGGCAAAGCAGGATGTCCGGCTGAATTCCGATGCTCAGCAGCTCTTTCACTGAGTGCTGTGTCGGCTTGGTCTTGAGTTCGCCCGCCGCGCCGATCCATGGGACAAGAGTGACATGAATAAAGAGCGTATTGTCGCGTCCTAGTTCCTGGCGCATCTGGCGGATGGCTTCCAGAAACGGCAACGATTCAATGTCGCCCACGGTGCCGCCAATCTCCACCAGGCAAACGTCCACGTCTTGCGCCACCTTCTTCATCGCGGCTTTGATCTCATTGGTCACATGCGGAATGACCTGCACGGTCTTCCCCAGATAGTCGCCGCGACGTTCTTTCGTGATGATCTGTTCGTAAATGCGGCCGGTGGTCCAGTTGTTGTCGCGCGAGAGTTTGGCGTGAGTAAAGCGTTCGTAATGGCCCAGGTCCAGGTCGGTTTCAGCGCCGTCGTCAGTCACAAACACCTCGCCATGCTGGAACGGAGACATGGTGCCAGGGTCGACGTTGAGATAAGGGTCAAACTTCATCAGGTTGACCTTGAGCCCGCGGCTCTCCAGTAGACAGCCGATGGAAGCTGCCGCCAGTCCCTTGCCCAGTGAAGACACAACACCGCCGGTCACGAAAACATATTTCGCTGCCATGAACTCCTCGCACGAATGGATTGGTGAATCTTTTGTGGGGTCTTGCTGATTTTTGGGGGTTCTAGTCCCCGGCTCGGAAGTGGCTTTTGCCAGTGGCCGTGGAACCTATTGGGGTGCACGATCAATTATACAAGAAGAGGCCTGTGGAAAGAATGGCAGAAATCGGCGCTGACGGCTTAAGGCAATTGGGAACGTGGCCAATTGCCAATTTTCCCTGCAAGAAATCCAGCTACTTCGTTCTTACTCTAGCGACCACCAGTGGGCCGAAGGCCGGAAAGCACTTTTGACCAGGTACTGAAACATGCTTTCTGACTTCTGTTCGCGGCCGGAGCAGTTGTGTCCCCACCGAACAGCCGTCCCCCACCGGCTGCGCAAATTCGTATCCCCATAGATTCGTCTGAATGAGAGGCATTCTCCATGAGAAGGTCAAACCTGTTTTCCATCGTATGGTCTTCGAGACCACATTTATGCACACAATTTTTAAACACACGGCCGAGCGCGGAGAGAAAGGCAAGTAGTTGTTCTCCGTGTCTCCGTGCCTCCGTGGTAGGTTTGGTTTTGGCGGCATGTTTGCTGTTACCCGCGGCCGCACAAACTCCAGCGCCCCAGCTTTCTGCCGATCTGTCGCACTCCCCCGGCTGGGTCGTCATCTCTGTTGATGAGTATCAAAACTTGCGCACTCGCGCGTTTCCCACGGAGCGTGATCCTGAGCCGCCGCCCGTGGACGCCACACTTACCCGCGTCGATTATGACCTGCGCATTGCCGGTGAACTGGCGACGGGCCGCGCCAGCCTCACCGTTGACGTGCTGAAAGATGGATGGGTGCGCGTGCCGGTTCCCTCCGGCCTGTTGGTTCGCGAAGCCCGGCTCGATGGCAAACTTGTTTCGCTTGTTTCCGGAGGTCCGGGGAAGGGCGCGGGCCAGCTGTCCGCGGTGCTGGCCCATGCCGGCCGCGCCGTGCTTCTGCTCGACATCGCGTTGCCGGTGAATGCTTCCGCGGGTGAAGAGCGCATCTCGTTGCCCTCCACTTCGTCCGGCGTTACGCGCGCCTCAGTGCAACTGCCCCGCCTGGGTGTTGATGTCAAGTTGAGCGGCGGGCTTCTGGCGGAAAAGACAGAGGCCGGTGCAGAGAGCAGATGGCTGGCTTATGCCCGCGGCAATGAGCCGCTGACCTTTACCTGGCACAGAAAGATAGAGGACCATCACATCACGCTGCCGCTGCGCCAGCGGGGATCGCTCACGCAACTCACCAGTCTGGGTGAAGATGCAACATCGCTTTATGCTGAAGTCAATCTTGAGGTCACGCAGGGCGCGGCGCGCGAAGCAAGGATCCAGCTCCCGGAAAATATCACCATCAATCAGGTTTCCGGAGCCATGGTGGCGGACTGGGAGGTCAAGGCCGGTGAGCTCGTTGTAACGTTTCTTGAGCCGGTGGAGCAGTCGGCGCGGTTTGTCATCACGGGTGAAACCAAGACGGCGCGTGATGGCCACGTTGAAATCGCACTGCTGCGCCTGCTCAACACTGAGCGCGATGCCGGCGGAGTCGCCGTGGAGGTGCTGGGCGCTGGCGAAATCAAAGACCTGAAGACGCAAGGGCTGGAGAACGCCGATGCCACCGAACTGGGAGATTACGTGGCCAGCCGGCAGTCGCCCTCCATGGTTGCTTTTCGCTTTCGTTCCGGTGACGCCAAAGCCTCGCGCGCACTGGCCGTAGACGTGGCGCGTTATGCGCAACAGGCCGTGCTCATGGCCAACATTGAAGAGGCGCGCTATCGCGTGCTGCTGAGCAAGGAAGGCAAGAGCCTGGTACAGGCGCAATACGCCATCCGCAACAACCAGAGAAATTTTTTGAAGATCACACTGCCTGCGGGTGCGGCCATCTGGAGCGCCTCTCTGGCTGGCAAGCCGGTACGTCCCGGCCAGGCGCCGGATGGAAGTCTGCTTCTGCCGCTGGAAAAATCACGCGCTGGAGAAGAATCACCGGCGTTTGTGCTGGAGATCTTTTACCTGGTCCGGCTGACTGCCTGGTCAGACAAGGGCAAGGCCACGCTTGCGCTGCCTGCACTCGATCTGCCGGTATCGCGCACCGGATTGCTGCTCTACCATCCGCCGCTGTTCAAACTGGTTGCGGAGCCAGGCGCTTTTCGCGTAGAAACGTATGAAGCTCCCTCGGCTGACGCCTTCCGCGCCTTCGATGTAGGAACTGGTTCCGGGATTGCTCTTGCCGCCGCCACTCCGTTCTCCGCCAACGGCCTGCGCGGACGCAACAATGACAAGCAAATAGACGGCCAGAACAGCGGTGACAACGCTCCCCAATCCGCCACGCAAGCTCTGGTGGATAACTTCAAGACCAAATCTCTCGGCGGACGCGGCGCCAAGGTGCTGCCTATCCGGCCGTCGTTCCCGGCATTCGGTCCCTCGATATTTCTCGTCTCTGAATTGACGGCGGAAAATCACGCACCAGCACTGGAATTCAACTATCAGCGCGACAAGAAGGATGGTGGCAAATGAAAAAGCTCTTGGCAATCCTCATGATGTTTTCTGTCTATGCAATGGGCGCTGAAAATACTGCTCTTCCATTGCCCACAACCGGCAATGTAACGCTGACGCTGGCTGAGTACAACCGGCTCGTCGAATTGGCCGCAAAGTCGGGGAAGAAGCACGAAACACCGCCGATGCCGTATGCCATCAAGCGCGCGGAAATGAAGTTGCACGTGGCCAACCAGACCGTGCTGGGCACGGTGCAACTGGACGGCGAAGTTTTCAGCAAGGGCGCGGCCAAAGTGCCTCTGACCAGCGGCCTCACCATCCTCAATGCCCGCCAGGAAGGGAAGAGCCTGCCGTTGGAGCAGGAAGGTGCGACCTCAACCGCCATCCTGCCTGGAGCCGCGGAGTTTTCCGTCGCGCTGGAAACTGGTATGCAGCTCGCCATTGAAGCCGGACGCGCTTCATTCAGCCTGCCGGTGCCGGCAGCCGGAAGCGTCCGTCTTTCGCTGGTGATTCCCGGCGATCACAGCGTCGTGCGCATCAGCCCCGGCCTGATCACTTCGCGCACATCGGAAAAAGGGCAGACCACGCTCGAAGCCACGCTTGTACCGGGACAGCCCGCCACCATCTGGTGGGCGACGGGAGAGGTCCAGGTTCCAGTGGTGAAGCATGAAGTGCGTTTCCTTTCTGACGTGAAGACGCTGGTCACGGTAAACGACGAAGAACTGCGCATCGCCGCGCTGGCCGATATTGCGGTGGTGCAGGGCGATCCAACGCAGTTCGTGGTGGACGTGCCTGCCGGATATGAAATTACCGGAGCTTCCGGCGCCACCGTGGATTCAAGTGAAGTGGAGAACGGCAAGCTGGTCCTGCGGCTTAACTCCTCCACGCCGCGCAACCATGAGTTCCTTATCTCCATGGAGCGGCCTCTCACCGGCACAAAAGCTGATGCGCCTTTCCTCGGCTTTAAAGACACACAGCGTGAAACCGGCGAAGTGCTGGTGGAAGGCGCCGGCGCCATGGAACTGACGGCAACAGAAGGCGGTGGCCTCAAGCGCATGGACCTGAAAGAGATCAATCCATATTTGCGCTCGCTGGCGCGTTTCCCGCTACAGGCGGCATTCCGCTATCACCGCCAGCCCGCTGAGATTCCAACGCTCGCTTTGGAGTGGACGCGCTTTCCAGACAGCAATGTTCTTGCCGCCGTGGCTGAGCATGCTGTTGTTACAACCCTGGTGACGGTGGAAGGCCGCACGTTGACTGAAGTAAAGCTTACAGTAAAAAATCAGGCGCAGCCGTTCCTGAAAGTGGCTCTGCCCGCCGGCGCTACCATTGTCTCTGCCGACGTTGCCGGAGAAAAAGTTAAGCCCGTGCAAGGCCCGGACGGCAATCGCGTGCCGCTGCTGCGTCCCGGCTTCCGTCCTAACGGCCCTTACGAAGTGTCCTTTGTGTTCATGCTCTCCGGCACTCCATTCGCCAGGAAAGGCGGCTCTGAACTCGCTCTGCCCAGCATGGATGTACCGATCAGCCTGCTGGAGTGGGAGCTCTTTTTGCCGGAGCAATACAAGGTGAAAGATTTTGGTGGCGACGCAATCGCAGCTAATCTTCTGCCAGCGGCAATGGTGGAGAATCCACGCAGCTACATTGCCGGTGCTTTCACTAACACGAACGGCAGTTTCGGTGTACGGGAGAACGAGGGAATGGATCAATTGGCGCAACTTGCTCCAGGTGTTGCTTCTGGTCCGCTTCAGGCGGGGCAGATCGGCGGTGTTGTAGTCGACCCACAAGGCGCAGTCATTCCTGGGGCGCAGGTGAAAATTACCAGTCTGGAGAATGGGGCCTCTACATCTACCACGACGGATGGCTCTGGCCGCTGGGTTGTTGTTGCGGGAATACCCTCGGGACGGGTCAAGATCGAGGTGATCGCACAAGGTTTTAAGACCTGGAACGGCAACGTTCGTTACGATGCCGGTCGTCCATCAAGGTATGACGCGCGCCTTAGCGTCGGAGAAGCTACAACAACGATTGAGGTCACGGCCGAGGCGCCGACGGTCGAAACTTCAATGACCACAGTTCGCGGAAAGAAGAAAGACCGCGACAAAGAGCGCGATGAAAAGAAGCTTGAGGGATTTGCACAGAACGGAGCGTCTTCCAACGTGCTCAATTTGCAAAAACGAGTGGCAGGCGTATTGCCGGTGCGCGTGGATGTGCCCCGGGCCGGGAACTCATACCGCTTTGCGCGCGCCCTGGTGCTCGATGAGGAAACGAAGGTGACGTTCAGCTACAAGACGAAGTGAGGCGGCAACAAGCTGCCAGAACCAGCTCGCGATTCACACGAAGAAAACGAGCCCAAGCAGGTCCGTGATCTTCGTGTTGATTCGCGGCCGGTCTTTACTTCACGTATTTCGGCTGCTCGCCTTTGCTCCATGGATCGTAGTTATGCGCGAAGAGCACGCGGTCACGAATGGGCGGATGGTCGGCGTACCAGAAGACGAGAAAGTCATTGGGATATGGATAAGACAGTGACAATTCGCCCAGCACCTGAAAGGCGTGGGCCGCCGATTCCTGCGAGTTTGCATTGATGCCGTGCGTGACCTCCAGACCATAGACGTCGGCATTGTGCTCAAGCTGGCGGCTGAAAGTACTGCCAATAGGCTGTGAAATTATGCTCATGATGGAGAAGATCAGCAACAGCATGGGCACCGCGGCCCAGTCGCCTAGTTCGCGCATGTGCCAGCGCGGCTGGAAGCGGGCGAAAGCCCAATTTGCAATCAGATACAGCAGGTAAAAGCCGATAAACAGTCCCACAGCGGTAGCAATGATTCCAATCACAATGTGGTTCAGGACGTAGTGACCCATTTCATGGCCGAAGACGAACAGCGTTTCCGGTGTGCTGGCATTTTTGATGGTTGTGTCCCAGACCACCACGCGCTTGGAAGGGCCAAAGCCGGTCACATATGCATTGAGCGTGGTGACTTTCTCGCTGGCCTTCATCAGGAACATGCGGTCACGGGGGATTTCCAGGCCGCCACGCTGGGTGACTTTTTGGATCGCATCCACCAGTTGCGGATTGCTTTGGTCCAGCGGCTCAAACTTGTTGAACAGCGGATCGATCACGATGGGCGCGATGAAAATCAAAAAGATGATAAACGGGACGGCCATCAACCAGGTGTAAAACCACCACCGGCGGGGACTTTTGCGAATGAGATTCGTAATGCCCCAGATCGCCAGCGTGAAAATGACCAGGGCAACTGCTTGTCCGACGAGGACATCACGGAACCACGATCCCCAGCCCTGCACGGAAAGAGCATATTGACGGCTAATGCTTTGCTGGTAGGCATCCAGCGGCAGGCCGAGCACGGTGAGAGTCAGCATGAGAAGAGGAACAAAAATCAGCGCCTGCACAAAGCGGTTTTTTGCCGCTTTCTCCGCCCAGTCGCGATATTTGGCTGCCACTCCCAGAGACAGAATTGCCAGCAGCACGATCAATGAATATGCGGTATCGATAACCCGCAGCTTGCCGCGCAGGTCGTACAGGGCCTTGGCTTTGGCCAACTTGTCAGGCGGAAGCGTGTACTGCGAGGTCTGGGACGCGGGCGCACTTTGGACAGCCACGGAAGCGGGAGCAGCAGGAGGGGCCTGCGCGGTCACTCTCTGCGGCATCACGTTAAGGCAAAGCACGAGCAGAACAAGAGAACCGAGCAGCTTCATGGAAGCAGCCTCCCTCAAAGATTGTACGGAACCGGGCAAGATAGCAGAAAACGGCTTTTTTCTAAAATCCTGGGCGAAGCAAAGGGTCCTATTACATTGAGACGAACCAAAGCAACTCACATTTCACCCCAGGGTTATAAAATAGGAGTGTATTCCTTAAGTGCATCCATGATTGTGTCTCGATTCTTCCGGATCATCCCCTTTCTGGTCATGCTGGCTCTCATGTTGTTCTGTGTGCCTGCCGGCGCGCAGCAAAATCCCAAACGGCTCATCATGAAAGATGGCTCGTATCAGGCGGCCACCAGGTGGGAGATCAACGGGGAACGGGTGCGTTATTACAGTGCTGAGCGCTATGACTGGGAGGAACTTCCCAAGGACCTGGTGGATTGGCCGGCCACGGAAAAATACAACGCGGACCTCATTGGCCGGCGCGACGAGACCATCAAGGAAATTGCCAAGGCCGATGAAGCCGACGAGCGCGAAGCGCCGCTGATTGTCCCCGGTCTGCGTCTGCCGAATACTGGCGGTGTCTTTCTGCTGGATACGTTCAAGGGACAGCCGCAGCTGGTGGAACTGGTCCAGAACGGAAGCGAACTCAACAAGCACACCGGCCGAAACATCTTGCGGTCCGCCATCAACCCGATTGCGCTTTCTTCCACACAGACCCTTGAACTCAAGGGCGAGCATGCCCGCGTGCAAGCGCACGTGGCGCAACCGGTCATCTATCTGAATGTGGATACCGCTGACAATTCTCAGCCGGCATTCACGCAAAAGCCTTCTGATAAAGACCAGCAGCCCAACCATTACGGCATTGTTCGTGTGGAGAGCAAGAAGGACATGCGCATCGTGGGCAAGCTGAACGTTGCTGTGTACGGCAAGGTCAGCCAGAAGGAAGCCTGGATACCGCTGACCAGCGCTCCTCTGGGTGACTGGATGAAGCTCACTCCAGCAGAGCCGCTGCCCCCAGGCGAATATGCAGTGGTGGAGTTGCTGGATAAAAAGCAGATCAACCTGTTCGTCTGGGATTTTGGCATTGATCCTGCCGCACCGGCGAACGCTTCTGCCTGGGCGCCACGACCAGCAGACCAGGGCAATACCAACCAGATACCGGCGCTGGAGAAGAGGCCGAAGTAGTTTCTTCTGAAATCCCGAATCCCGCGCAGCGGGTGAGGGAACCCTATCATCCTGCAAGTCATTGAAGGTTTACGATCAGCGGCACAAAGAATTTAGCCACGAATTGACGCGAATCTTTATGGGTTCGTTTTCTTCGGGGGTATTCGCTTGAAGATTCTTGTCAGGGTAGGGTTCCCTCGCTCCGCTCGGGATTACAGAAAAAGCTACTTCAGTATCCCCTGCTGGGCCACGGCGATATTGTCACGGGTGGAGTTTTTCACCATGTACATCATTTCGTCGGCCTGGCGGATGATTTCGTGTGAGCTCTTGGCGTCTTCAGGATAGGTAGCCAGCCCCATGCTACAGCGGACGTTCAGGTTCAATCCGTCTTCCGATAAGAAGACAGTCTTGCGCATCATGTCCTGGATACGCTTGGCCACCACCAGCGCGGAGTGCTTGTCCGTCTGCGGCAACAGGATCACGAATTCGTCGCCGCCGTAGCGGAAGGCGTAGTCAATCAGGCGCAGTTGTGACTTGATCTTGAATCCAATTTCCTGCAGCAGCTTGCTGCCCACCAGATGGCCGTACGTGTCATTGACGTGCTTAAAGTGGTCCAGGTCAAGAAAGATCACGCTGAACTCATAGCCAAAGCGTGCGGAGCGGTAGACCTCGGCTTCAAGCGTTTTATAAAGATGCCGGGCGTTATAGAGGCCCGTGCAATCGTCAGTGATGGTGAGTTCCTGGATCTTCTCCACCGCGCGGGCATTATCAATGGCAATGGCGGCGTAATCGCAGAGTGCATGCAGGAAAAACATTTCCTGCTCGCCAAAACTCTCCATGGCGCAGTTGATGAGCTGGATCACTCCCAGCACGCGGTGTTTCGATTGCAACGGCACGCAGATGATCGAGCGGGTCTTCCACTTGGTCATTTCGTCAATGCGTTTGGCAAAGCGGGGATCGTTGTAAACATCAGGGACGATCAAAGACTCGCCGTGCCGGGCCACCCAGCCCGCAATTCCTTCGCCGACCTTAAGCCGAACGGTCTTGAGCGTTTCGGCAGCATCACCCACGGCAATGGCGAAATAGAGCTCGTCCTTTTGTTCATCGACCATCAGCAGGGACCAGGTGTCCGGACGGAAGAATTCCGCCATCTTGTCCATGATGGTTTGCAGAATTGAATCGAGATTCAGCGACGAGGTCAGGGCCTTCGCCACGTCATTAAATATGGCGACTTCCTGTAGCTGCCTCTTTGTCCTGCGTTCAGGTCCTGATCCTGCTGGCTCGTTCATTTAGGGGGTTGATCCTTCTAGCTGTGACTGAGAAAAAATACTCGAACTTTTTGCGTATTATCGCTTGATTTTACGAAATCGGCAACCGGACAATAGACCTGAAACCTTCGGGTAATAGCCCTTACGTACCCTGAAAGTAGTTGTCGAATCAACAGTTACGGGGTATTTTGTTAACTGTTGAGGTTGGATTTTCCTAATCATGGGCAATTAACTGATTTACCGGCTAAGGGCGATGGGACTGCCATGGGTGCTTTTGGTGATCGGCTGAGGCGCGAACGGGAGATGCGGGGCATCACCCTGGACGAAATTACGGAATCAACCAAGATTTCCCGCCGCCACCTGGAAGCGCTGGAAGGCGAGCATTTTGACCAACTGCCCGGCGGCGTCTTCAACAAGGGATTTGTCCGTGCTTATGCGCATTTTCTTGGCATTGATGAAGACCAGGCGGTAACTGACTATGCTGCGGCCAGCCATGAGCAACCTGAACCCGAAGATAAGTTTCCGCTGGAGATACATGACGAGCCTGATCCTGATCTGAACCCTCGGCGCTCCTATCTGCCGCTGGCCTTTGCCATTGCGGCGTTGGTCGGTGTCCTGGTGGGTTACGCATTCTGGGTCAGATCCAAACCACACGGCACGAATGCGGCAGCAACACCGTCCCAACCTTCTCCACAGGCGTCACTTCCGCCAGCGAGTGAATCGCCGGCTAAGCCGGCAACTCAGGCAAGTCCAATTGCTGCTCCCTCAGTGCCGGTGGCCCCAGCAAAAACGCCCCCGGTGAAGCGTGCTGCGGTCGGGCCGCCAGTGAAACCCCAGCCACCAGACACTGCTGCTGCGGCGGTAGTGACAAAGCCATCTGAGAAAGAAAAAGCCTTTTTCGTATCAGTGAAGGCAAAAGAAGATTCATGGGTTTCCATAGTTGCCGATGGAAAATCAGTGATGCAACGTGTGCTGGGCGCTGACAAGCACAAGAATGTCAAAGCGGGCAAAGTTCTGGTTCTCAGAACGGGAAATGCTGGGGGAATTGAAGTAAGTTTCAACGGCAGGTCTCTGGGCGCCATCGGTAATGAAAATGAGCCCCGCACCCTCACCTTTAAGGCCAATGGGCTTGTACAATAATCTGGAGTCAAATCAAAATAAGCCGATGATAAGGTCATAAGACCATTTCACAGTGAAAAACACTCCATTCGGCCGCGTTTCCGCCGGTTGTAACGCCAAAACGTTGTTTTCGATTGGACTCTTTAGGTAATCTGCCAGACGGTATCCTAACCTAAGGGATATTTCCCGCTGGCAGGGTAAGAAATTTTCAGGAGGGAAGTCCATTGGCTTCACGCGAAAAATTTTTGTTCACGTCTGAGTCGGTCACGGAAGGCCACCCGGATAAAATTGCAGACCAGATTTCCGACGCGATTCTGGATGCGTGCCTTGCAGAAGATCCGCACAGCCGGGTCGCCTGTGAGACGCTGACAGCCACTGGCCTGGTGGTGATTGCCGGCGAGATTACTACCAAGACCTATGTCGATTTCCAGAAAGTGGTGCGTGGCGTAGTTCAATCCATTGGCTATGACAATGCGCTGTACGGCTTTGACTCCAATACCTGCGCCGTGATCTCCAGCATTAACAAACAATCCGGCGATATCGCCATGGGTGTGGATACAGGCGGCGCCGGCGACCAGGGCATGATGTTCGGCTACGCCACCAATGAAAATGAAAGCTACATGCCCACCCCCATCGACCTGGCCCACAAACTTACTCTTCGTCTTACTGAAGTCCGCAAGAACGGGATGCTTCCTTACCTCCGGCCTGATGGCAAATCCCAGGTTACAGTTGAATATGATGCCAACCACAAGCCCAGGCGCGTGGATGCGGTAGTCATCTCCACCCAGCATGCTGAGTCGGTGGACAATGAAACGTTGCGTGCCGACATCATGAAGCATGTGATTCAGGCTGCTGTTCCCGCCAACCTGCTGGACGCCGATACCAAATACCACATTAATCCCACCGGCCGCTTCGTAACGGGCGGCCCCATGGGCGATACCGGTCTGACCGGCCGCAAGATTATTGTGGATACCTATGGCGGCATGGGTCGTCATGGCGGTGGCGCTTTCAGTGGCAAAGATCCGACCAAGGTGGACCGCTCGGCCTGTTACATGGCGCGCTATATCGCGAAAAATATCGTGGCCGCCGGCCTGGCTGACCGCTGCGAAGTCCAGCTGGCTTACGCCATTGGCGTTGCTGAACCGGTCAGCGTGCTGGTGGATACCTTCGGCACCGGCAAACTCAGCGAAGAGAAGCTGGAACAGCTCGTCCGCGAAAACTTCCAGCTCACCCCGAAAGGGATCATCGAGTCGCTCAAGCTGCGCCGTCCTATTTATAAAAAAACCGCGGCTTACGGGCACTTTGGCCGCAAAGACCCTGACTTTACCTGGGAAGCCACTGACAAAGCGGCCAAGCTGCGTGAGCAGGGACAGGGCAAAGCCGAGTCCAAAGCCAATGTAAGTGCTGCCCGGTAAAATCAAGTGGGTGGAGCAGGGCTTCAGCCCTGCGATAGGCAAGATATTACATCGGCTTTAGCCGCTGAGGTGTTACCTCGGTGGCTAAAGCCACACCTGAAGGCCTGCCCCACCCGTGTGTCGGGTTGGGTAGTTCACGGATTAGTAAAAATTCATGCCTACTAAGGCACTCGAACAGGAAAAAAATGTCAACATCCGCTGTAACGCAAACTTCGTTTGATGTGAAGAATCTCGATCTGGCTGATCTGGGCAAGCGCCGTATTGAATGGGCCAACCAGTCCATGCCCGTGCTTCAGAGCATCCGCAAAGAATTCATCAAGAACCAGCCGCTCAAGGGGATTCGCGTCTCCGCCTGTCTGCACGTAACCACTGAGACCGCCAACCTTGCCATCACCCTGCGCGATGGCGGCGCTGAGGTGGTGCTGTGCGCTTCCAATCCGCTTTCCACGCAGGATGACGTGGCTGCATCGCTGGTGCGCGACTATAACATCTCTGTCCATGCCATTAAGGGCGAGGACAATGAAACGTATTACAAGCACATTCTTTCCGCGCTGGACCACAAGCCGCATATGACTATGGATGATGGCGCCGATCTGGTTTCCATCGCGCTGACCAAGCGGCAGGACGTGCTGGAAGGAATCATTGCCGGCACGGAAGAGACCACCACCGGTGTGATCCGTCTGCGCGCCATGGCCAAGGACGGCCAGTTGCGCTATCCCATCATTGCCGTGAATGATGCTCTGACCAAACATATGTTTGACAATCGCTACGGCACCGGCCAGTCCACCATGGACGGCGTGATCCGCTGCACCAACTCGCTGATTGCCGGTTCCAAGTTCGTGGTTGCCGGTTACGGTTGGTGCGGACGCGGCCTGGCTTCGCGCGCGCGCGGCATGGGCGCGGACGTGATCGTTACGGAGATCGATCCCACCAAAGCGATTGAAGCCGTAATGGATGGCTACCGCGTCATGTCGATGGCGGAAGCGGCGAAGATCGGCGACTTCTTTGTTACCGTTACCGGCAACAAGAATGTGATTGGCCGCGAGCACTTTGACCTGATGAAGAACGGCGCCGTAGTGGCAAACTCCGGCCACTTCAACGTGGAAATCGATATTCCCGCGCTGGAGAAAATGGCCTCTTCCAAGCGCCAGACCCGCGACTTTGTTGACGAGTATGCAATGAAAGACGGCCGCAAGATCTATCTGCTGGGCGAAGGTCGCCTCATCAACCTGGCCGCCGCCGAAGGCCATCCCGCTTCCGTGATGGATATGAGCTTTGCCAACCAGGCGCTTGCCGCCGAGTATCTGGTAAAGAACCACAAGTCCCTGGAGAAGAAGGTTTATCCGGTTCCGGAAGATCTGGATAAGAAAGTGGCGCGTCTGAAACTTGAAGCCATGGGCATCAAGATTGACAAGCTCAGTCCGGAACAGGAAGAGTATCTGGCGAGTTGGAGTGAAGGAACTTAAGGGACTCTGCACAAATAACCAGGCGGCGACTTCCCAGAAGTCGCCGTTTTGCTTTTCTGCCTTCCCGGCGTGGCTTATCTGCATCTTACTGTGAGTAGCTGGAGTCCGCCGAATCGCTTGCATCCCAAGTCCAGAGCGCACTTCCAATCTACAAGGAGAAGCACATGAAAGGTTTGTTCTGGCTTGGCGTGGTATTTGTGGTATTGGGAATCGCTTCGTTGGTAGTGCCGATTCCTCACACTGAGCATAATGGCGTGAAAGTCGGTGGAGCGTCGATCGGCATTGAGACCCGGCATGATGAAAAGGTATCTCCCATCATCAGCGCGGTCTTAATCGCAGCCGGTGCGGGAATGATGATTGCCGGCAAAAAGGCGCTCTCAGCGTAACTTGTCAGCTTGGAATCACGCAGGCGGCCTTCAGGCTATTGGGTAGGCGTCGTTGTCGTGCCAGCTTTCACCGGAGAAACTAATTTCATAAAATCAGGGTCATTTGACAAACATTCAAAGGCTCCACCTGGCTCCGTCCACTTGTTTCGTACTCTGTCAGCCATAGCAGGCTGGTCACGCAGCGCTTCTTTCAGGGTCGACAAGGTAAGCTTTAGATTCTCCTTTTGCCGGGCATCGCGCTGGTCATCATACTTCGAGTCGCGACAATATTTAGATGCGTAAGCATATGCAATATTGAAGAGCGGGTCAGTGTCATCTGGAAAGAAGCTGAGGTATTGTTTGGAGTAAGCAATTGCATCGTCAGCCCTTTCTGGCAAGAACCTCAAGTGATAACCAAGCCATTGTCGAACAAGAATGGGAGCTTCCTCGCGAAGAACTAATTTTTCTAAAATTGATGACGCACTGAGGTGATCGTCATTCAACCCAAGCAAATCTGCATACTTCATTGTGAGATCAACGTGAAGCGGGTTCATGTTGAGTGCCCGAGCAACCCATTCCATGGCTTTGTCGATTCCAGCGTGCTCCCTTTCAAAATACGTTCGATAGTATCGAATGTATGCGCTTTTTGATGCGATGTCCCAATCCAGGGTCCCTTGTGCCGCAGCTTCATCGGCTTGAGTGAGAAACTTTTCTACATCGGCTGAATAAAGGAGTTCTTTCAGTTGCTGTTCTTCTTTTTGGTTTACGTCTGGGATCTCTCCGATGTCATTAACCCCAGTCAATATGCTTGCCGGCAACCGAATGAGAAAACGCTGAATTACTTGACCAGCTTCATGGCTGCCTTCAAGTTTTCCCCGTTCCGCCCTGCTCTTCGCCAATAAAACATTGAGAATCAATTCGCGCTGGAAAAACATGAAAAAGAACCCGAGGCCTGCATAAAAAACAGATGCTCCAACCGTATAGGCGAATTCTATTGGGCCGGGCCCTGCCGCGAATAGAAGCAGGAGCTGTTTTATTGAAGATGCGTTCGCGACGGTCAGCGCTGTTATGGCGCCTACTAACCAATCACGAATTTTGCCAAGAGTGTTATTTTCCTCCCCATAGCTCGAAAACAGAAAGCCGACAAGAGCACCAATCATGACAGAAGCAAAACTCAGCCAAATGGTTAGAACGAATCGCTGAAAGCTGCCCTGTGCTGATATTGGCCACCAAATGAGAGAAACTATCGCAGCAGTAGCCCAGGTCGTGGTTGGACCCCATTTGAATTTCTTCTGTTCTGGCGGCATGCGGACGCCCTTTCACTAGAGGTTTACAGGGGGTGCTGGGAGTTTATACGGGTCTAACCGGTTTTTAGAAAGGTATTTGAAACGCAAGAGGCTACACCGCTCCCGCCAATCCTAAGAAATTGCTTATTATGCAAGAACCACCCCTCACTCCCGTTCCAATATACGTCGCACCATCACCAGTTGTCCCAGATGGTAAGCATTGTGGTCGGCTACCAGCAGAGCTTCACGCAGCAGAGTCTGGCCGTCGCCATGGGGAAGCTTGGCGGTCAGATCGTGCTTGGGGTCGCGTACCAGCTCGCACATCGCATCCAGGTCGGCGAGCACCTGCTTCACGCTTTTGTCCCAGGACTTGTCCGTGGGCGGCGCTTCGGTTTTGGGCCAGTATTCGTCCGGCCATTTAGGAGACTTGTGCTTGCCGCTTTTGCTGAACTCAAGGATGTCCCACTGTGCAATGCGAATATGTTCCAGCAGCTGCCAGGGCGTATGCGGCGCGCCTTCCGGCTTCACGCCGCGCAGTTCACGGGGGAAGTCTGTGAGTGAATTTTCCAGGTCAACGTGGGCTTCTGCCTTGGTGAGCAGATTGATCAGGTGTTGGCGTAATGGATCGGCTGTTTTCATGGCATCTATTGGATGACGTTAGAACTGCGGAGGATCACAATATGTTCGCTGGTTCAGGAGCGGGTTGCATAAGCTGGGGCCGCGCGCTTCAGCGACCGGAACTCTTTTTGGCTGTAACGACCCTGATCTTTTGCAGCGTACAAATTTGCACGGCACAGAGCGTACCCGGTCAGAACGTTCCCACTCTGCGCACACAGGCAAACGTTGTTCTTGCGCCTGCTCTGGTGAAGGACAAGGCTGGCAAGCTCGTCTTCGGCCTTCAGGCAAAAGACTTTGTGATTGAAGACGATGGCGTGGAACAGCAGGTCAGTATGGACGAAGCGGAGCCGCAGGAGGCGGTGTCGCTGGTGATCGCGATTCAGAGCGGGCGCAGCGCTCTGGCCGAGTTTCAGCGCATGAAAGGCATGAGTGCCATGCTTGACCAGATTGTCGGCCAGCCACAGGTGCAAACCGCCATCGTGGTATTCGATAGCGACGTGAATCTGGCCCAGGATTTCAGTTTTGACTCCGCATCCACTGAGACATTTCTCAAGTCCATGATGGAAGGGCCTCGTCGAAATATGCCTGACGGAGACCGCCGTGGAGCGGCGATTCTTGATGCGGTGCACTACTCCGTAAAACTGCTGGGCAAGCAACCGGACGACAGCCGCCGTGTTCTTCTTTTGATCAGTGAAACGCGCGACCACGGCAGCCATGCCGTAACAATCGATGATGTAGTGGCCGCAATCAGTGAAAGCAACACTGTGGTCTACACTCTGGCGTTCTCCCCAACCACCTCAACGGCCCTGGACACTCTGCGGGGCGAATGGGATTCCCGTACTGATCCAGCTGGCTGGAACCTTGATATTCTGCGCTTGCTCAAGATGGCCCGCCAGGCCATGCGAAAGAATGTATCCAAAGAGACATCCTCTCTGACCGGTGGCGAATACGAACTGTTTACCTCGCGCAAGAATTTTGAAAAGTTTATGACCGAGTTCGCCAACCATCTGCACAACCGATATTTGCTGCGCTTTGAGCCAAAGAATCCACGGCCAGGTCTTCATCATGTTGTCGTTCGTTTACGGGAACAGAGAGAAAAAACGGTGATTACCCGCCGCAGTTATTGGGTGGCTGACCCACAAGGCACTCAACAATAAGTATTCGTCCGGCCATCTGGAAGCTCGCCCCTTGCTGAACTCAGGGTTGTCCCATTGCGCTATGCCGGAACTGCGTCCATGCCTGCCATGTCAGGAATACTCGTCTGGGTTACGTCCGTACCCTTGTCCGTCTGTAGAAGTCACTGTCAAACTCTGCGCGTGACAAAGTGAACGATGAACGGCGGAAAAAAACCAAATGAGAACGACAATGTTTTGCAGTTTGCTGCTGTGCCTGTCGCTGACAATGGCAGGACAGGTATCCCATACAAGGCCGGCACAATCAAGGCCGGCGCAACCGGTTGCTGCCGCGGACCAGAAAGACATTGATGCCGTAGTTGCGGAGCTGAATGCCACTGTGGCCAAGGAGTCCGATGTCTCCGCGCAATTAACAGCACTGGACAAGTCGGACGCTGAGTTGAAGAAATCCGATCAGGCCCAGAGCGATACCAGCCAGATGGTGCAGGTACAGCTCAACCGGCTCAGGAATGAAACCCTGTCGGCGATTCAGGCGAGAGGCAATGCCTGGGACGTGAAGCGCCAGAACCATATCAATAGCGGATGTCCCGCGGAAGGCGGCCGCATGCCTGTGGACCAGGCAAACCGCTGCAACGCGGAGACGGATGCGCTCATGGCAGAGCGGGCCAGGATCCTGGCAGATGCAGACTCCGCCATGAAGCAGGGCGCGCAGTATGAGAGCCTGCGCAATGCGGTATCTGCCACAACGCTCTCCAACGCGGCGAAGGAAAAGGCCAACAACGCCCAACGTGACGCATTGAACGCGCAAAAAGCGGAGATGGAAGCAGCAAAGAAGCGGCTGACGGCCAGGCTTGACGGCCTGAAGAAAGGCATCGATTCCTGCGCCAAAGTGCTGAACCAGCGGGGCGCGAGTTGTGAGGCCATCAAGGCGCGGTGCGGCAACATCCAGTTTGATGGCGCCAACACGGGCCTTTCCGCTTCCGCATATGACACCCCATGCGGAGCGCCTCTTGCCGGGAAACCCAGGACCGGTGGAGTGACAGCCAACAAATAAGAGTGGCGATCTATAAGGACAATATGAAGGTTACTCTGGTTACCATCGCGACCCTGTTTGCCCTGCTTCCTCTTGTGCGCGCCGAGGATCCAAGCGAAATTGCGCGTCAGCGGAATGAGCAGGTTGCTCGCGCGTCGCAGGACCTGAAAAATGCTGACGCGCAGATCGCCGAGTTTGAATCTGATCTGGCAAAAGAAGAGAAATCCAGTCTGGACTTGCAGGCGACGGCAACTACTCTTACGACGGAAGGGAAGCAGTTAGCTGCCGATGGCCATGACATGATGGTGCGGGACAAAGCCTACGGAATTGAAGTGAAGAAGCAGATCGACGAATGTCCCAAGAGCACTACGGATACGGGCCTGGCGCAACGCTGCGACACATGGAAGGGCAAACTCGACGACGAACAGAAAGTGCTCAAGAACATCCGTAAGGATTGGACCACGCGTAAGGACCGCTTCTTCATCGCCCGGACCAAGCTGGACCAGGATATGGCCGCCAATAAGAAAGCCATTGAGCACTTCAAATATTCCATCCCCAACATGAAAGCCCAGCGTGACCGGATCCTGCATGATTTATGGCGGATCAATGACGACGTCAAGAATTGCCAGGCGTCCATTAAGGGTTCTACATTGGAACATATGCACGCAGTTTGCGGGCAAATGTGGGACGGTAACAAGATGTACCCTGAATTTTCACCGGAACCGGGCGACGGCAAAAAGCCTTAGCCGGTCTGCGGTGATTGGATGTCCGGCGGACCCCAAAATTCCGCCGGGAGAGTCCACGTGCCCACCCCGGGCGCTGAAAGCAGATTTTCTTTTTTTCTTGTTCCGCCCAGCTTCTTTCTGTGTCTTACCCAATAGCAGGCTCATCCGTCGACTCTGCTAAAAGAGGGGTCATGGGACCCGGAAGCCGTGGCCCCTTTTCCTTATGATTTCACCCAATTTTTTTGGATGGTGACGGGCACTAAGTGAGTAGAGAATAATCTTGCAGGGTCGCATTGTGCCCTGATTTTGTTTAGTATTTTTAATTGTTCTCTAATAGGGGCTTAACGTCCCTGAAATACAGTGGATACTGGCACCGTGTGCCCAAAGGCGCCGCTTTTTAGCGCCTAAGAGTCTTTGCTGAAGCCAATCCGCTGCCATGGGAGTTGTCGATGAATACGTTAAGGAATCAGCGGTCTATCCTGACAGGGAAGATTTGGGTGGCCTTGCTGGCTCTATCCATCGCCGGCTCTTGGGGATGCGGCGGTTCCAGCGTGAATGCCGGCGGGCCTACACCCACGCCCACCCCAATTCCAACACCCACCCCTCCACCGCCGCCTTTGCCCCCTGGGACGATTGGTCTGAAGGTTTTGGATACCAGCGTACCTCCGGGAGGGGTTTTTCAATGGCAACTTTCCAACACCGAACCTAAACCTATTGGTCACGGAAGCACGCGCCCCCAGGTTCCTTCAGGGCCCGTGCGCGGAGTTGCGGTCAATGATCCTTCCGGGCTGTCGGCGGGAATCGCCGTGGTGAATGGGGCGAATATTGCAATCCAGCTCAGTTCGCCTGATGCGCTGCTGGGAACCACTATCGCTTATCCGGTCGTAACCATGTCTATGCCCCTGAGCAATAGCCTCACGGCGGGGCAGACTTTCCCTATCAGCATTGACACGGCCAATACGTTGTTCGCTGATGCCACCAAGAACTACACCACTATAGAATTTGCCCCGGGCACGTTGACGATTGCCCCTGTCGGCAGTCCCTATGTTCGCGATGTGGCGCCCGCGGGAGGGCTGCTGGCTGACCGTTCCACAATCAAGATTTTTGGCGCGGCATTTAATGCGAATACAAAGGTTTCAATTGAAGGCACAACCATTGTGCCGGTGGACCAGACTGTTGTGAACTCTGGCGAGATCGATGTAAAGATCTGCAACGGCACCGTTGCTGACACCGCCACGGTTTGTCCTAACAACGGCGGCAGCTTCCAGCTGGATGGCGAGCGCGTTAGGGTCAAGGATACAAATACCAACTTCACGATCGAGTACTACACTTATTTGCGCGCCGATGACGTAACGGGTACCAGCAACACGGCCCTGGTGGGCTTGGTGCATCCAATGTATTCCCGTCAGACATATCTCTCCGCCACCATTCCCCTGGTGACCAGTTCCACGCAGTTCACCGGCTTATCCTTGCAAAATACGAATGCTTTGGATTCCGGAATCAAGGTGGAATTGCTGGATGCGAGTAACGCTTCGCTGGCGAATACCACTTTTATCCTGCCTGGTCTCAGCGGCGGAAACGTCGGCAAAAAGATCACCCGTGATGTCGTAGCGGACTGGTTCCCATCGCCTCCGGCAGGCTCGGTCAAGGTCAGGATGACAGTTACCTCAGGACCTGCTGTTCAGGCGCTGGGTATGCTGGGCGACAAAAATGCCGGCACCGTCGCACCGGTTATCCCGCAATAAGAAGTCAGGTTTCTACTGTGCCAGGGCCTGCGTTGCACCCGTGGTCTTCAACTGCTCAAGCTCCTGCATTGTTTTGTTCCATTTCTCCCGTTTCTTCTTGATGAAGTTGGGCGCGGATGGGTCTTGATAGAACGCCAGAATATTCTTGCGTAGTCCGGGCAGCGCGCCGGCGAACTTGGCATTGGTCAATTTGTCCAGCAGCTTCGCGTAAGCTTCGTCAGTGAGATTGTATTCTCCCGGCTGCGTGAGCTTGCCGGTATCAAAATCCTTGTTTTCAAGATTCAGGGCGCCGCCCTTTAAATCCTTCATGTAGACGCGGTATTGGTCCAGCGTTGTGTTTACGCTCTTGAGATAAAGGGTCTCAGTATTGGGGTTGGGCATCTTGAACGCAATTGCCTTAAACGGACCTACTTTGGGAATAATCTTGAAAACCACGGCCAGGATTCTGGCGCCGATTCCGGGCTTTTGATACGTCTTGCCCCACTCCTTTTCATACTCAGCGCGCTTCAGATTGAAGAGAAATTTCTGTTTGGCGAAGCTGGGGTTCTCTTTCACCATCTCGTCCTTCTTGGTGAGCAGCGCTACGCGTGTCATTTCCGGGATCGCCCGGCTCACTGACCAGCGAAATGTCCCAATGGCAAGATCGAGGTTCTTGAAAATGTCGTCCAGCTTAACGCCATACGTCTTGAGGAAAGCGCGTGCCAGGGCCGGCTTGGCAACCTCAAATCCGATGAAATCATGATAGGCGTCAGACGTATAACGCTGCTTGGCCACCTGCACCACGTCAAACCCGAATTCAGTGCGGATGTGCGCCTTGGTGTCTTGAGCATAAGTCACGGAAGGGCCGTATTTGGCGCGCAACTTGGGAAATTCCATTGAAACGGCGGAATTCACGGCGGGATGGCCAACGATATCGGAAGCGTAATGTGCGAGTGCGCCCAGTGCAAAGGCATATTCATTGATGTCCGTGGCTTCATCCAAAAGCGCTTCTACAAAATCGCCGCTGCGGACATAGTGGACCAGATCACTGAACAGCTTGTTGCCGAATGGGTAGTATCCCATGTCCTGAATGAGGCATCCGCCATAGGCATGCGCATGGGCTTTGCGCAGGTCTTCGTCCGTCGCTCCGGGAAACTTCTGCTGGAGCATTGGCTTGATGGAGTCGGCCCACAGCAGGTCGACAATTTCTTCGTGCGTCAATATAGAGTATCCGTTGCATACCTGCGAGAGACCGCAGACAACCAGCAAAGATGCTAGCGTTATGCGAATAAGGTTTTGCATGGTCCCCCTTTCGGTGGACTTTTGAGAATTGACTTGTCTGCCTTGATATTTAGATGCGGCCCAGCAGCCCAGTTCTGCTGCTTGAGGGCGGAGATTTCACAGAAAAAGCACGCAGCCATCATTTGGAGTGATGGTTGCGTGCCCTGATTCTGTGGGTCGAAATCGAAGTTACTTTTTCTCGTCGGTAGCTTCTTTTACATCGGCCTTGTGTGCGGCCCGGTCTACTGACTGCACGAACGGCCTGGCCAATTCCGGCGTCGGAACTTTGCCCAACAAGACTGACTTGAAGGGAGTGTCCTTGCCGTAAATTGCATTGGTGGAATCATCGTCCTGCTGGATCACTGCGCCTTCCAGGGTCAGGCCGGCAAAGGCGCCCTTGGAACGCGAATAAGTCAGCATCTGGGTGTCGAGTTTCCAATCGGTGCCCGCGGATGCGTGGCGTCCAACCGGTCCGGCCGCGGCAGATCCTTCACCGCTTACCTGGAATTTGCTGGAGAGCAACTGTTGCATTCCTTTATCGTTCATCACCAGCATGATCAGGTCAACACCTTCCACGCCGATCTGAAGTCCCCAGCTTCCGCCGCCGACGGAGATAAATGCCGGAGCGCTCCAGCCATCAGCCGTGCGGCATGTAGCGACGCCCCGGCCGTGCTTGCCGCCGAAAACAAAGCCGCCCTTGACCAGGTGCGGCACAATAGCGATGCACTTGGCGTGGCTGAGTACTTCTTCAGGAATGCCCTTGTCGGGCGCAGCCACCATTTGGTTCAATACTTCAGAAGACTTTTGCAGACGTTCGATTGAATCTTCTTTTGCGGTTCCTGCCCAGGCAAAACTCGCCAGGCTAATGACTGACAAAAATGCTACAAATTTTTTCATAGACCTCCTTGGTCCTTGTTCGTGCTCAAGTTGCTTGTGAATGGAAACTTTTCAAACCGCCGTGGTATCCAGGCTGGATGAATGTCGTGACTGATTGCCGTGCTGTTCTTCATCATTCAGAATTCTTCCGCTATGGCTGTCAGTTCAAAGATGTGCGCCGGAAAGCCAGGTTCATCAAAACCAAAATCGTGACCAGAACAAGTAACAGCGGCATTATGCCTGGTCCGAAAGCCGCAGCCAGACCGATCATCCACAAGAGAATGGCTACCGTGAAAATTGCCCAAAACACAAGACTCCCTCCTGAACGTGAGGTCACGTTTTTAATTCGAACATTCAGTTCGGATTAGAGTTATGGCTTGCCCTGAAGGCGCTGCGGTCAAGGGCTTTGAAATAAACAAAATCCTGAAACATGTACCAGCCTTACCTATCCTTCTGATCCAATTTCAGCCTCGCGGGTTGTGCCGCCTTAGTTCGCAAGAATGATTTGCGCACACAACCCGCTGTCGCCGGACCAAACGAATTATTAGGTTCTCTAATGCGGCATGCGCGGTTGCCAATGAATTCAGAAGACGGTTAGCAAAAGCTCTATTCCATCTAAGTCAATGATTTACAAGGTTTTATGCGTGCATAACACTTGGTGGCCGGACCGGGATGTGATGTACGTCACATTCCAAAGTTTTTGACGAACCTAGTATGCGTTCAGGAAAGAAAAAGGCCAGGAGTCATCATGAAGAATACGTTTGACCTGAACAAATCCCCCTTGATCGTCGTCTGGGAAACAACCCAGGCTTGCGACATAGCGTGTTTGGACTATGGAGACTGGGTCCGACCCGACCCCGATCTTCTGGAACTGAGCACACAGGAAGCTGAACGAATGATCGATGAAGTGGCCGAGATGCAGCCGCCGATCTTCATGATGACGGGCGCCGATCCCCTCAAACGCGACGATATTTATGACCTGGTGCGCTATGCATCCTTGCGCCACCTGCGTCCTATTCTGGCGCTTCCAGCCACTCCCCGGCTAAACCGGGACGCCGTTGCCGACCTGAAGCAAGCAGGGTTGTCCCGCCTGGTGCTGAACCTGGATGGTTCAAGTGCAGAACTGCATGATTTGATCTGTGGCGTGAACGGCTCCTTTACCCGGGCCATGGATGCCGTGCAGTGGGTTGGCCAATGGGATCTGCCTTATCAGATCACCACTCATTATAGCCAACGCAATCTGCATGATCTGGAGAACCTGGCCTCACTTCTGAAAACCATGCGGATACCGCAATGGAACGTCATCTTTCCGGTGCCCTTGAGTGCTGCCCAACTTGAAGAGATGCCTTCCGCAGAGCAATTTGAAGCGGCCTTTGCCCGCCTCTACGTGTTGGCGCAAAAAGTCCCATTCAAGATCAAAACCTCAGAAGCGCCACACTACCGCAGATTCGTTATTCAACAACGGGCCATGGCCCGGGCCGCGGGGGTAGAGCAGCCACAATTTTCTGAGGGCATTCCGGGAATTTTCCCCGTCCAGGAAGACCGCGGCACAATGTTCATTTCGCACACAGGTGAAGTTTGCCCCAGCGCCTTACTGCCGGTTTCGGCCGGCAACGTTCGCGTACAGAGGCTGA
Organism: Terriglobia bacterium; assembly: GCA_020072585.1. Classification (GTDB taxonomy): domain Bacteria; phylum Acidobacteriota; class Terriglobia; order Terriglobales; family Acidobacteriaceae; genus Angelobacter. The sequence goes on from JAIQGL010000036.1 coordinate 51,791, forward strand.
TGGAAATCTATCGCAGTTCGCAGGTCTTTACCTTGCTCAGGGACGCGCGCAATCTCACAGGTAAATGTGCCGAGTGCGAATTTAAGCAGGTCTGTGGGGGGTCGCGTGCGCGGGCCTATGCGATGAATGCAGACATGTTCCGCGAAGATCCGGCATGCGTCTACCGTCCGCTTGCGTCCGCAGGGGTTCGGAATAAATTTCCTGGTACGTTGCCGGAAGAGAGTATTGCCATCGAAGAACCATAACGCAGGTATTAGGTAGTAGCGTTGCTCAGAGAAGCTCCTTGACTCCTTGCGAAGCGCCCATGAGGGACGCAACGCAAGGAGTTTTTTGCGTGAGACCCTCCGGTTCTAGCCAGAGCTTAGGCCCAAAGGCGGATTTGCCTTGGTTTCCTGCGGCAATCTTTATGCTACGATTTCGTTAGCCTCCCCGCAAAACATGTTGTTGTCAAAGCAAAATCTCGTTTAACGAGAAAGGTGATTTCACGGATGCACCGAATTCTTACGATCGTTCTGTTGGCTCTGTTCGGCCTGGCCTGGGCGCAAAAAAGGGGCGAGATGCCCGCGGCACAGGACCCTCGACAGCCCCGGGCCTCACAACATGCCGCGGCGCCCGCAGCCACGCCACCCGCCGCTTCCAATGCCCCGTCCGCGTCCGTCGAACTCGGCGGTGGTGTCCCCGTGATCACGCTGCACGGTTTGTGTCCGGACGATAAGGCGTCTGATCCCAAAACCTGTGCTACCACTGTGACCAAGGACCAGTTTGACGATGTGCTTTCCGCCGTAAGTCTGGGAGGACAGGCTTTTTCTCCCGGCGCCATCCGCAATGTGGCTGACAATTACGTGCAGAATATGGTCCTGGCGGATGCCGCGCTGAAAAACGGCGTGGATAAAGATCCCAGGATCCAGGAACTGTTGCGCCTTGTGCGCTTGCGTACTTTGGCAGACGCCTATCGCCGCATTCTGGAGGAAAAATACCGAACGCCGCCGCCTGAGGAGATTGAGAAATATTACCGTGACAACATCACCAGGTTTGAAGCTGTGCGCGCAGAGCGCCTGATGATTCCGAAATTCAATCCCCGGTCGCCCAAAGATGAGAGCGGTGAGTTCCAGAAAAAAGCGGCCGTGGTTGCCGCTGAAATCCGTGAACGCGCGGCCAAAGGCGAGCCTTTGGACCGCCTGCAAAATGACGCTTTCCTCAAGCTGGGCATCAATCCTCCGTCGATCCTCCCTGAACCCGGCATTCGGCGGCGCGGGAGCTTTGCTCCGGAAATAGAGAAGGACATTTTTGCCCTGAAGCCCGGCGAGGTCAGCAAAATCGGGAATGAATCAGGCGGATTTGTGGTGTACCGCATGATCGATAAGCCGACGTACACAGTTGAGCAGGTCAAGGGAGAAATCGTCCGCGATATTTATCAGAAAAAAATGGAGGCCTCAATCAAAGGCGTGCTGGAATCTGTGAAAGCGGAGTTCAATGATCAGTATTTTGCGCCGCCGCCTGCGCCGCGCCCGCTGCCAGTACCGGGAAAGGCGCCTGTGTCTGGTACCAGCGCGCACCGGGCGCAATCGTCGCATAGCGTGAAAGCTCCGGCAGCCGTGAACAAGCCGGCTGTACCGCAAGCGACACCGGCGCCAAAATGACGCCGCAAAAAATAGTAAGAACGCTTATAAGAACGCTTGAAGTATCTCTGCACGAATAAGGGGCTGTGCCGCGCTCCCCTTTGAGGGATCGTTGACAAATCGGCCTTGTCGAATAAGACCACTACAAGGGAGGCTAGAACAAATTTTTGTGTCAAAGCAGCACAATACTGATTCCTTTATTGTTTCTGCCCAGGTCTGAATCCTGTTTCCATTCTGGATAGCGTTTGAGAAGCTCCCAGGTTTGTTCGTCGGAAATCCGCCAGTTTTCGCCCGCGATAAAGCACCTGATTCCCGCGGTCCCCATCTGCCGTTGAAGTTCTTTTTGCAACTCGGTTCGCAGTGAGCCGCCGGCGCCGCTGGAGCCGTACCCGTGGATCAGCTTGACTGCCGCGTATCCCTGCTGCCGTGCAACCTGAAGCTGGCGTTGCATACGTAGCCGCGCCTCTTCCACCTTGGGCATGCCTTCTTCCAGATCGATGATTTTGATGGGCGCAGGCTTTCGCGACATGGGCCTAGTTTAGGTCAAAGCTATACACGCGAAAATCATTTATCATCAGAAATTGCTATGAGCATGAAACAGATTGCTGATTGGGCCCTGAATGTAGTCACGCAGCGTGGCGCCGGCTACGCGGATGTGCGGATCGTGGACCATCGCCAGCGCTCCCTGGCCACGAAAAACGGTAAAGTCGGCCATGCCGGCAGCGGGGAAACGCTGGGCATTGGAATCCGTGTGCTGGTAAATGATGCCTGGGGGTTTGCCTCCACGGACGATCTCAGCCGCGAAGCCGTGGAAAAAACCGCCGCCCAGGCGCTGGAGATAGCCAAGGCTTCAGCGCGCGTGAAAGAAGAGCCAGTGCGGCTGGCGCCTGAGCCGGCCGTGAAGATTGAATGGTCTTCACCGTACAAAATCGATCCCTTCACAACTTCCATTGAGCAGAACTTTGATCTGCTGACGCGCATTGACGCCGAGTTGCTTGCCGTGAAGGGCGTGACCCTGGCGGAAAGCAGTATGCAACTGGGCCGCTATGAGCAGTGGTTCTACAACACGGATGGTTCAGACATTCACCAGACGCGCGTGATCACCGGCGCCGGTTTCTGTGCGCTGGCTTTCCAGGGCACGGAGATCATGAAGCGCTCGTATCCCAATTCTTTTGGCGGTCAACATCAGAACATAGGCTATGAGCTGATTGACGGATTGAAACTGCTGGAGAACGCGCGGCGCATTGGTGAGGAGGCAGTGGCGTTGCACAAAGCGGAGCGCTGTCCGGAAGGAAAGATGAACCTGGTGCTGGATTCATCGCAGCTTGGCTTGCAGATTCACGAGTCCGTGGGGCACCCAATTGAGCTTGACCGTGTATTGGGCATGGAGGCCAACTTTGCCGGTACGTCATTCCTCACGCTGGAAAAGTTGCGCACACTGCGTTACGGCAGCGACATTGTGAACGTGGTCGCCGATGCCACCGAGCAACATGGTCCCGGCCTGGGCACATTTGCCTATGACGATGAAGGCGTACAAGCGCAATGCACGCCGATCATCACCAAAGGACTTTTCACCGGATACATCTCTTCGCGGGAGACGGCGCACACCATCGGTGAGACCCGCTCCAACGGCACCATGCGCGCGGAAGGCTGGAACCGCATTCCGCTCGTCCGCATGACCAACATCAGCATTCTGCCTGGAGAAAAACCGCTTACGTTTGACCAGCTCATTTCCGGCACTGACGACGGCATCTACATGCAGACCAATCGGTCGTGGTCGATTGACGACAAGCGCTATAACTTCCAGTTCGGGTGTGAGATTGGCTGGGAGATCAAAGGCGGCAAGCTGGGCCGCATGTTCAAGAACCCGTCATATTCAGGAATCACAACAGAGTTCTGGAATTCCATGGATGCCATCTGCTCGCGTGATCAGTGGACGCTCTGGGGTACGCCGAACTGCGGCAAAGGCCAGCCCATGCAGACGATGGGCACGGGGCACGGCGCGTCGCCGGCGCGGTTCCGTGGTGTGAAGATAGGGACGGCGTACAAGGGGAATTAGGAATTTTCACCACGGAGACACGGAGGCACGGAGAAAGCCAATGCTGGACCAGTCAAAAGCGGAGAAGATTTTTGAACGTGTGAAGAAGTATTCCTCTGTCCCTAACGTGGAAATACTCTTTGCCTCCACAGATTTCTCCCTCACCCGCTTTGCCAACAACACCATTCACCAGAACGTTGCTGAGGTAAATGAGGTTGCGTCTATCCGTGTGGCGTTTGACGGCAAGACGGCGCGCGCCACCACGAACCGGTTTGACGATGAGGGTCTCAAGCGCGCGGTGCAATCAGCCGAAAGTATCGCCAGGGTGCAGGAGCCTGACCAGGACCTTTTGCCGATGGCGACCGCGGACGCGAGCAAAGGCCCAGACGCACCATCGCGATGGTTTGACCAGACGTCGGCCATTACTCCGTCCCACCGCGCGGACGAAGTGGGCAAGATCGTCGCGATTGCAAAAAAGAACAAGCTGGTTACTGCCGGCATCTATTCCAGTTCGCAGAGCGTGGAGGCTGTTGTCAATTCGAATGGCTTGAGCGCGTTTCACCGCCAGACTTCGGCGGAAGTTTCCATTACCATGCTGGCGGACAAATCCTCGGGATGGCAGAAGGCCAACTCGCCGGACGTCAGGAATGTGGATCCAGTGCGGCTGGCGGAGATCGCCGCGCAGAAGGCCCGAGACTCAGCCCAGCCACAAGAAATCCCGCCGGGAAAATACACGGTCATTCTGGAACCAGCTGCGGTCCTGGATTTGGTTGGATTTATGTTCGGGGACTTCGGCGGGCTTACGGTTCTGGACCAGCGGTCTTTTCTCAACAATCGCATCGGAACAAAGCTCTTTGGCGAGAACGTCACCATTATGGATGATGTCACGCATCCATTGCAGTCGAACGCTCCTTTTGATGGTGAGGGCATTGCTCGCAGCCGCGTGAACCTCGTCGAAAAGGGTGTGGTTCGCAACCTGGTTTATGCGCGTGGCACGGCGGAGAAGATGCGCAAATCTGAGTACAAAGATAAAGTTGGGGAGATTCGGGTCACCGGACACGGTTTCCCGCTTCCCAATGAGATGGGCGAAGCGCCTACCAACATTGTTTTTGTCACTCCAGGCGGCGAACAGACGGTTGACCAGATGATTGCCGGCACGGAGCGGGGCATTCTCATCACGCGGCTGTGGTATATCCGCGAAGTGGACCCTTATGAAAAGATCCTTACCGGCATGACGCGTGACGGCACATTCCTGGTGGAAGGCGGCAAAGTGAAGCAGGGACTGCTGAACTTTCGTTTCAACCAGAGCCTGATTGAAATGCTGAACAATGTTGAAACCATGGGGAAAGCCGTGCGCTCCAGCGGTGAAGAGGCCTTTGACATGGTGGTGCCGGCCATGAAAATTCGCGGATTCAACTTCACTGAAGTAACCAAGTTTTGAGCGGGTATTCGGACATCTACCCTGGCGCATGTCCTTTGGTGTTCAGCGAATACCAAAGTAATCTTGGGGTGTTTCCACTACCGGTGTAACCTCTCCGCTAGAGGTGCAGGAGTGAACGAAGTAAAGACTCCCGTTGCAGGCTCAGGACCGGCGGACACAAGAAGTTCAGTACGTTTTCCGCTCAGACTGCCCATTACCGTACGTACAGCGGATGCGCATGAATACTTTGCTGAAACCGCTGATATTTCCGCGGGCGGCGTGCTTTTTCATACCAAAAGCGCGCTGGACGTGGGTACCGTCATCCGGTTTCGCATCGTGCTGCCCGCTTCCGTGCTGGGGACTGATACTGACGTCCAGGTAAATTGCACCGGACGCGTGGTGCGCTCACTGGACGAAAAAGGCAACAAAGCGGTGGCGGCGGTGATTGATGAATACTGCTTTGAGCGGATCCTTTGCAATAGCCTGGCCACAAGCTGTTAGCAGGCAGTTGACGGTGAAGACGCGTGCCTGAGGAGCGCCGATTCTTACTGCCATGTGGCCGCTTTTCCATTTTTGGCGCTTCTCTGGGAGTTCTTGATCTGCCGCAAGTGCGCCGAATGCCATCTGCTTCCCCGCGCTCCAGCCAATTCCGCTGATGCCTGTATAATGACTTGAAGTCCCGACCTGCGCCGGAGAGATGGCCGAGTGGCTGAAGGCGCACGCTTGGAAAGCGTGTTTAGGGGAAACTCTAACGTGGGTTCGAATCCCACTCTCTCCGCCAGTCCTTTTGCTTTCATAGACTTAAGTGCCATCCATACCGTAAAACTCAACCCGAGGAGCGGTATGTGATGTTTTCCGCAATTTCTCTCTCGTCTCAACTGATCGTCCCTGGGCCTGTGCGCTCTCTTGCACTTTCGATTTTTGCTGCCCCCAAACTCGCGAAAGAGTCCCCGGATTTGCACGAGTTCTGCTCTGGACCTACTTTC
>JAIQGL010000061.1 GCA_020072585.1 Terriglobia bacterium
GCACTTACCACTAATTCACGGATCACTTCCAATTTCGCGATCATGGCAATTCCGGCGATTTTGGCAATCTTCCTAATCCGCGTTCATCAGCGGTAAGGTTTTCGGTTGTTTCCGATCAGTGTCATCAGTGTTGATCAGTGGTAAGGTTTCCCGTTCGCATGCACTCACTACTAATTCACGGATCACTTCCAATTTCGCGATCATGGCAATTCCGGCGATTTTGGCAATCTTCCTAATCCGCGTTCATCAGCGGTAAGGTTTTCGGTTGTTTCCGATCAGTGCCATCAGTGTTGATCAGTGGTAAGCATTCCCGCGTACTCCAGAATAGCCTCCACATGAATCTGCGTCGTATCCAGAAACGGAATCCCAAGAACTCCGCTGTCTGTCAGGATCAACGGCAACTCCGTGCCGCCCAGGATCAATGCTTCAATGGCTTCTTCATCTCGCAGCCGTCTGGCAATCTTCACCAGGCCATCGCGTGTTTGTGGCAGAAACTTTCCCGGGATCAGCTCGTTCAAATATTTGTCATGAATATAATCTTGCTCTTCCGTTCTGGGAACGGCCAGCGCAATGCCTCCGCGCGCAAACACCTCAGGATAAAAGCGGCCTTGCATGGTAAAGCGCGTCCCCAGCAATCCCAGCTTCTTGAAGCCGCGCGCCCGGGCTTCCGCGCAGGTGGCTTCCACAATGCTGATCAGCGGAATGGGAGAGCGCCGTGCGATCTCGTCAAAAACAATATGCGGTGAGTTGGCCGCCAGAAAGCCGAAATCAGCGCCGGCGCCCTTCAGGCGCATGACCTCGGGCACAATGTATTCGGTCAACTCGCTCAGCTGGGTGGCTCCAAGAAGGGCCAGTCCCTTTTGCAGGTCGATACTGTTAATGATGATCGAGGGCGCAGGGCCGCCCGGGTTGCGCTTCCGTGTCCCATCCAGAAGTCGCTTATAGTAGTCAATCGTCGACTCCGGCCCAATACCGCCGATCATCCCGATGGTCTTCATCCACAAATCTCCTGCCCGCGAAGGTAAATTTCATGTCAACTGCATCATTTATAGATAACTTGGATAACTGGACTTGATGTGGGTGCTCGAACCGTGCATCTTATTAGAGACGAGTGCCATATCCTATGACACAAAATTTGACACAAAATTATCGCCAGATTTCTCTGCTTCTCTTGTTATGCGTCCTTGCCGGATGTGAGGCGGCCTCTGCTGCGGAGCTCAAGCAGAAGACCACCATCGCCTTTGACCGCTATGTCGCCGCCACGGAGGCCCGCTTCGCCAATGAGCTGCGCCCGGGCGGGAACTTCCTTTATGTCGATGGCCTGAAGACTGACGCAAAAGCCAAGGCCTATGAGCAGCTTAAGCAGGGCGAGATCCTTGTGGAAAAACTGGAAACCAAGGCCCCCGGCGCCAGCTCAGATGTCCCTGATGGCATGGTCCATCATTGGGTTGGGCTTGTCTTTATCCCCGGCGCTACTCTGGCAAGCACGCTTCCCCTGGTCAAGGACTATGACCGCCGCGCCGAACTCTATAAGCCGGACGTGAGTGCTTCGCACACAATCGCGCACAACGGTGACGATTTCAAAATGTTTCTTCGTCTCCACCAGAAAAGATTTACCACCGTCGACTTCAATACCACCTATGATGTTCACTGGGGGCAGGTCGATCCCACCAAGGTATTTTCCAACTCCATCAGCACCCGCATTGCCGAAGTAAAAGATCCTGAAAAACCTGATGGGCCAGAGCTGCCCGTGGGCTCAGGTCATGGCTATCTCTGGCGGCTCAATACCTACTGGCGCTTCGAAGAAAAAGATGGCGGCGTTTACCTGCAGTGTGAAGCCCTTTCTCTCACGCGTGACATGCCTATAGGCCTGGGCTGGCTGCTCAAGCCCTTGGTCACCGCGATTCCCCGGCAATCACTGAATCGTGCGCTGGGCCAGACGCGCAGGGTTGTGCAGGAAGAGGGAAAAAGGTGCTGTAATTCAGCGCAGGCGCACCAGTAATGGGTCAGTTTGAAAATCTGACCCACCACAGGTATCAGCGTCTGGCGATTCGCTTGCGAATCGCGGGCCCCAGCCAGGCCTTTACGTCCTGGGTGAGCGCAGCGAATAGCAGATGTTCATCGCGCCAAGCGATGAACTCACATATCAGGTAACAACGTATTGAGCCGAAAACTGTAATCGCCCGGTTTCGGGCAAACTGAAAAAACCCACGAAACGTAGAGGAACGGAGGGGTCGGAGATTTTGGAGCTTCTGCACAACTCCTCATCTCACTCCTCCGCTTACTCTTTTCCTCTGTGTTTCAAAGGTTTTGTTTTTGGTTTCTGAACTGCCTACTGCAAGTCAATCTTGGTAACGGTAATGTTTTCGCCGTTGATTGTGCCAGTCACGTCGACCTTGATGTCTTTATCTTTTTTTAGGCCGGCGATGAACTGTTTGGCTTTCTCATTGCCGGCTTTATCAAACTTAAAGACTTTCTTGTCATCCGTAAGCAAGCCATACCCGCTCTTCACGCATTCCGGCATGAGCAGGCAATCCTTGGTGTGCTTGGCGCCAAACCCGGCCTTTTGACCGTCTTCATCCGCGCACGCAATGTCTACCAGATAACCTTGCACTTTGGTGTCGGCGGCAAATGCAGTGATCGCCATGGCTGCCAGCATTACCAGCGTTAGTTTCTTCATGAGCTCCTCTTAATTTCTTTGTTTGATAGCAGTATTGATTGATAAATGACCAGCGGGTTACATGTAAAGTGCGATTTTTTTACTTTGCGTTTTTTACTTCCGCTTTTGGCACCCGCTGGCCCTGTTCGGGACGAAACCCGCCCTTTCAGTGTAAAATCATATTGTTGCGGTCATGGACGCACTGCTCTTGTCGTGCCGTCCCCAAATTTCCGCCACCACATTTACCGCTGGCGACCAAGAGGCCGCGGAAACCCGACATTTTCAGGAGACGATTGAACCATGGCTAAGATCGCCAAAACGGCGGACCGCAAGAAAATAATGGACACTACCAAGAGCACCGATTGCCCCAAGTGCGGCAAACCCACCCGGATCGTGAAGCGTGTGAAGGACCGTGAGCGCAACGTTCCCGGTGGCATCTTCATTTCCTGCTCCGGCTGTGAATTCCACGAGAAACTCTAACTGCTTCCACAAGGCTGCCGCTTGAACGCTTAAACGGTGAAGTGGCGGCCTCAGTTTCCCCTCGCCCGCGGAGCCAGCCACCACAGATAGCCGGCAATCAACCAGTCATAGGCAACGCACACCACCGGAAAGATCGTGCCGGCGTTTGCTCCCATTCCCATCGTGACATGCAGCAGGTCCCACGAGCCGTGCGCCAGATACGCGGCCGCGGTGAACCTGAGTGAGCTCCACTGCCCCGCCAGCGCCAGGGAAAAGAGCACGGCTGAAAGCGCAGTCTCCAGCACCAGAGTATTTGTGTTGCCCGTTGCCAGCGCGCTTCCTATGTAAACGGCGGCTGTGGCTGCCATGAAGAGGGTGTAAAACTCGGCGGCTTTCCTGGCCGGCAGCCGCCACGTAAGGGCGATGTTCGCCAGCGCGATGGCTATTCCGCCGGCGAACGGTAGCGCGTAGAGCATGGATCGTCCTTATCTTTTTACTTCTTGGGCTTCTGCGGCGTTGTGGTTGCCGGCGGGGCCACAACGGGAATGGCGGCAGGCTTGGCTAACGCCGCTTTGGTCTGGTCCGGCAGCTTGTTCGCATGCGCCAGCAGTTGCGATACCTGCCACATCTGCGTGGGGGTAAGCATTTCATTGAATCCCGGCATGCCGGTCAGGCGTATTCCATTCGAAACTTTCCAGTATGTCTCGCCCGCCGGATCATCCGTGACCATGTCCTCTGAAAGCAGCTGCGGTGGCAGTGGAAACATGCCCTTGGCGGCGAAGCTTGCTTTCTCTCCGGCAAAGCCGTGGCAGAACGCGCAATGCTCAACATAGACATGCGCGCCCTGAGTCATGTTGGTTTCATCCGCGGGTACAGGAGATTCCTTCAGTGGCTCCTTTGCCATGCGCGCGTTCAGCGCCATATGCGCGATCTTCTCCTCCATCGGCAGCGGCGCTGAAGCTGTTGCCACGGGCATCATGCCCATCTTGATGTACAAGTAGCCGCCAATCACCGGCAGCAGCAAGCCAACGATCAGACCGAGAATAAATTTTTTCAAAGCTGTTTTCTCCTTGAGCACTCAATGAGTGTGTGAACCCGAACAGCGTTACAGTGAAACTCTACACCCAGATCCCACGATCCAGCCAACAGCCGGGGTTCCCAGGTTCCAGGTGGTTGCCGGGGCTGTTCTCAAACCAACTTGTTCCCGCATTCCGGACAGAACTTTGTTCCCGCCTCAAACTTTGTGCCACACTTGCTGCATTCGTTTTTAGAGTGCAGCGCTTTGCCGCACTCCGGACAGAATTTTGCTCCCTGCGTATGCGCTCCGCATCCCGGACAGAGCGCCACCGCTTCCGTGGTCAAATCCATGCCCTTGGTCAGGTCCTGTTGCTGGAGCTTCTGCTTCATCTGGTCCACGGTGGTCTGCACCTGCGCGGACGCCAGCTCCGTCTCAATGTCTGGAGCGCATTCATAACAAAGTGAGCGTTTGGTGTTCCAGCAGGTGGCCAGGCAGACCCATTTGGCGCACTTGGGGCACTGCTTGAAGTTCGGCTTGGCTTCCTCAATTGCTTCGCGGAACGCCTTGTCATGCGCCGGCCCCTGCACCGCGCGTTCAATATCATACGTTGACGAGCTCGCCTGCCCCAGAATGCCGCCGAACAGGTTTCCCGCCGCATGCAAAGCGCTGGCCGCCATCCCCGTAACTGAGGCCTTGAACTCGCTCATAAAACCGTTGCCGCAGCGGTCACAGAAAAACTCAAACTGAAAGCCCTTGTCGGTGGAATGGTCGGTGTGGTTCCGGGTGAATTGTATGAGCGCCATGATGATGAGGTCTCCGGAGAGGTTTCTGAACTCGCGATCCTTCGGATTTTAGTGTACGCCGTGCCGCGAGTCCACACACAGGCTCAGACCACGCACCGAAGGCGTCGCGATTGCGGGCGATGCCGGCGATTCTTTGTGGTAGTGTTCAATTTCGCCCAAAACGTTCGGTCCGGCTCACATTCCGGGCGCATTCCCCAAGCGAGGGGGAGAGAAGGGACGCCTTGGATACCATTCATTAAGCGAAGCCCACGACGCTTACCATCGCAGCCATGTTGAAATAAATTGCAATATCGCAGCGCGATACTCTGTGCAATGGCAATCGAAGATTCGGGCAAAGTGGCGGTCAGGCGCTTACTGGATTGGCGTCCGCATCAAGCACTGCCAGTTCGTACAGGGGAGTGCGATAGGAGGGCGTGCCGGCAGCATCCAATCCAAGAAACTCGCGGACCATCTGGAAGTTCACCACGTCAGAACAGCGCGCACATTTAGGGAAAGTTTCTCCCTTGAATAAAGCGACCTCAGTAAAAAGACGGTGAACAAGGTGTTCCACAGCGTAAATGCCACTGGCAGGGACTGACTCACCGGTCACGAAACATTCCGGATAACCAACCATACAAGCCGCCTCAGAATTCAATTTATTTCGGTGTCTTACAGAGTACATTGAATTCCAATTTGGGTCTGTGAAGATTGTATGTCTAAGAAAGAATTTAGGTCATAAAAATCTAATGTGCAAGAACCGGGCGGCTCGGAGCATGACAGCTTATCCCAGGAAAAAATGTGAATATATTTTTCCATTCGTTTCCAGATAAGAGGACCCTTGAAGCAACTTGCTAACAAGAAAGAAGTTAACTTAGCAACAGCTCCATTTCCCACAACTTGAGTTACACTTCTTGTAACGACTCCGGATCACAATTCCTCAGAATTAAAGAGTGAATACTATGTTCGAACTCAAGATAGATGAAACTGTGGTCGATTCAGCTGGTCCCCTGGAAGCTGATCACAGTCTTAAAAGCTGCTCCCAGTGCCCACAAATTGCTTTTCGCGTACTGTATGTGAAATCTCACAGCGGACAACGGGAGGTTGGATTGTGCGGCGCTCACTTTACTGAAGCTTGTGCTAGATATCCTGATGTTCGTCGCGCCGTTGCCATGCGGAGTGCGATCTAGCCAGGTAGCTTGTGGTCCGTACGCCTTTTTAGTCGCCACTTCGTCTAATTTTAAACTTTCTGCAACCGTGCGCCTGCTATATCCCGAGACAAATGTGAACGGTAGTGTTCTCTGCCTCTCTGGATCATGACTTTCCACTTGCGATGAAGCGGTTTGCCCTCGAATCTAGTAAAATCCGCTGCATGCCGCAAAAAGAATTCTCCGGTTACGATGAGTTCTTCACCTTCTATCTGCATAAGCACAGTGATGCGCGCAATCGCGCCATGCATGCAGCGGGCACTGTTCTTGGTCTGTGCACACTGATTGTGCCTTCTGTGATCGGCCATCCCTGGTATGCGCTGCTGTGGCCGGTGGTGGCCTATAGCTTTGCCTGGACGGGACACTTCCTTATTGAAGGCAACAAGCCGGCAACCTTTGGGCATCCGGTGTGGTCATTTGTCAGCGATTTCAGAATGCTCGGGCTCATGGTCACAGGACGGCTCAAGGCCCGCATGCAGGTTGGAACATCGCAAGCGGACCGCCGTTCAGCGTAAGCGCTTACTTGTTTTCGCTCAACGCGCCGGCGGGCTTGGTTTGAAATGACGCTTGTGCCGTTTCCGCTATGGTTCCCGTTCCCTGTGCCTGCCCTGACTCTGCCTTGAAGTAATACGTGGTATTCGGCTTCAGGTTCTTGATGAGAACTCTGTGCGTTAACCCGCCCCATGGCATGCTCACGGTCTGGTCCAGATGAGTGGGACCGGTGCCGTAGTGCAGCGCGGTTCCGGAATTCACATTGGTGGACCATGCGATCTCCGCGGTCGTGTCCGTCACATGCTCCACCACCGGGCCCTGCGTGATTTCAACCCCGCGGGTTCCCACCCCAATGGGCGGAAGAGGCAATTGCTGCACCCTAGGTGATTGAATGGAAGGTGACGGAAGGGAAGCTTGCATTGCCGCCTGCTGGACGACCGGCGCCATGTGCCCCGGTGGTCCGCTTCCCATAGCCAGTCCCAGAATCAGCGCGGTAAGGATTGTGTTCATCGGAGTTTCTCCTTTGTCCGCTCCATTAGATGGCTGTTTGCGGAAAAGGGGTGTTCTGGATGGATATTTGGTGTTGGACTGTGCCCTTAGGCCCCCTAACGCCTGGCTTAGTGCATGATTCGCGGTACCAGCAGCGCAATGGACCCTAGAGCAATCAGAATGACCGCGATCAAAGCCAAAGTCCACAACAGCAGATAGCGGAGCTCATGTTCCGGTTTCGGCGGAGTGATGCCCAGCAAGGTGTGAAACATTCGTAGGAGCGAAAGAAGGAAAGTCATCTGGATCGTTTCCGCAGAAGCAATAAGCAAATTCTAAACACAGCACCGCCTCAGGTCAGTGTTTTCAGCATTCATCATTTTCAGTATTCATCAATGATAAGGCCATGTTAACTCTGGATTTGCGCTATATGCGTTCTCTTAGGCAGAATAGCCCGGCGGAGCACACAAATGAAAATTGGCAAAGTCCTGGTCTGGCTTGCGGTAGCAGTAGTGGGGGCTGTTGCCCTGGCGACCATCGCGTTCCATCGCCAGGAGTCCATCAGCGCCATGTGGCTGGTGGTGGCGGCGGTCTGTAGTTACGCTCTGGGATACAGGTTTTATTCAAAGTTTGTTGCCGCCAAAGTCCTGGCTCTGGATGCCATGCGCGCTACCCCGGCGGAGCGGCTGGAGAACGGCCGCGACTTTGTCCGCACCAACAAGTGGGTGGTCTTTGGACATCACTTTGCCGCCATCGCCGGTCCCGGGCCCCTGGTTGGTCCGGTGCTGGCCGCCCAATTCGGCTATCTTCCCGGCACGCTCTGGATCCTCGTCGGTGCGGTCTTTGCTGGATGCGTACAGGATTTTGTCATCCTTCTGTTCTCGGTCCGTCGCGACGGCAAATCCCTGGGGCAGATGGCCCGCGACGAAATCGGAAAAACTGCCGGGACCGTGGCCTTCATTTCTGTGATAACCATTCTGGTGATCTTGCTGGCGGTGGTTGCGCTGATTATCGTGAACGCCCTCAAAGACAGTCCCTGGGGCGCCTTTACGATCGGGATGACGATTCCCATCGCGCTGCTCATGGGCGTTTACCTGCGTTATTTGCGTCCGGGCCGGGTGCTGGAAGCCTCCGTCCTTGGGTTTCTGCTGGTGGTGATGGCGATTTTTGGCGGGCAGTGGGTTTCGCAATCCACGCATGCCGGTGCATTTACGTTCGCAGGCACAACCCTGGCGGTCCTCATCATAGTGTATGGCTTCGCTGCTTCTGCCCTTCCCGTGTGGCTCTTGCTTGCTCCTCGCGACTACCTGAGCACATTTGTGAAGCTCGGCACCATCGCCATTCTGGCGCTGGGAATCGTGCTGGTGCGTCCCAGCTTGCAGATGCCCGCGCTCACGCGCTTTATTGACGGCAGCGGCCCGGTCTTTGCCGGTACGCTTTTCCCTTTCGCATTCATTACCATCGCGTGCGGCGCCATCAGCGGCTTTCACTCCCTGATTTCAAGCGGCACCACGCCCAAGATGATCGCCCGTGAGCCGCAGACGCGGATGGTTGGCTATGGCGCCATGATGGCGGAGTCGTTCGTGGGAATTATGGCCATCATTGCCGCGTGCACGTTGCAACCGGGGACCTACTTCGCCGTGAACAGCGGCGCTGGAATGGTTGGAGGCTCGCCCATTGCGGCCACTGCCACTATCACCAACTGGGGCTTTCCTGTAACGCCGGATCAGATGGCCACGCTGGCGCACAACGTGGGCGAAAAAACGCTCTTCTTCCGCACCGGCGGCGCACCGGCTTTTGCGCTGGGCATGGCCAAGATTTTTTCTGACAGCCTGGGCGGCACTGCTGTGATGGCCATCTGGTATCACTTCGCCATTATGTTCGAGGCGCTCTTTATATTGACGGTGCTCGATGCAGGCACGCGCGTTGGACGCTTCATGTTGCAGGACGCCCTCGGCCACATCTGGAAGCCGCTGGGCCGGACCAGCTGGTACCCCAGCATCATCGCCACCAGCACACTGATGGTTGGCGCCTGGGGATATTTTCTCTGGCAGGGCATTCGCGATCCGCTGGGCGGAATCAACTCTCTCTGGCCGCTCTTTGGCATCTGCAATCAGCTGCTGGCTGCCGTGGCCCTCTGCGTGGCGACAACCATCATCGTCAAGCTGGGGCGCGCGCGTTATATGTGGGTCACGCTCGGGCCGCTCTGCTGGCTCGTCTCGGTGACGTTTTCTGCGTCATGGCACAAAGTTTTTAATCCCAACCCGCTCATTGGACTTCTGGCCCAGGCGCATCAACTGGCTTCGGGCCCCAGCGTCCAAGGGCTGCAGCGAAGGATTTTCAACTGCCAACTGGATGCCGCGGTCTGCGGGCTCCTGGTCGCTCTGGTCAGCGTGATCGTGATTGAGTCGGCCGTGCAGTGGATGAGTGTGATCTCCGGCCGCAGGCAGGCGGCAACGCAGGAAGCGCCGTTTGTGGCAACTCAATATGCGGAGGAAGCGCTATGAAGAGATCGGGAGATCTTGTGCTCGGGAAATCGGGTGATCGGAAAGGCAAGCGCATCACGGAGACGCGAAGGCGTGGAGAAGAACGCAGAAAGGTTTTCTCCGATCACCCGATCACGCGCGATCTCCCGATGTCCCGATCTTTTCCCTCCGTGTCTCCGTGCCTCCGTGGTGAGATTTTGCAGTTGCTCTTCTCCGCGCCTCCGCGCCTCCGCGGTGAGCTTGCCTTTTCGATTACCCGATTACCCGATCACCCGATCACCCGATCTCTCAACCCCTGTCATCCTGAGCGACACGGAGCGACGCAGGAGAGAGGTAAAGTCGAAGGATCCCGAGTTAGCGTTCCGTACTGGAGTGAACCCCTAAAATGAGACAGAAGAGAAACTCCCCATGGAGCAGCGAATGGAACGTGGGAAGAGATACCGACGGTGGAGTTGGGAAGACAAGCGACGAGCTGTGGATCGGATGAAGAGTTGCAGCCCGCAGAAG
>JAIQGL010000037.1 GCA_020072585.1 Terriglobia bacterium
TCGCAGGTCTGACTAATCTCCGTGTCGAGGTCCTACTGCCTCACTGCACGAGCCCAGCCTGCAACCTGTCTGCTCCAGATTCCTGTTCCGGAGCATATCGCCTCAGAACTTGCTCCTTATTCATGCCATCTCTGTGGTTAAACTAAGGGGATGGACTGGAGAGATCATGCGCGCACAACCGGCACGGCGCTCAAGAACTGGTTTGTTGCCCAGTGTTACGACTCTCTGGCTGTCGCGCTGTTGTGGCTCGCCGGGTTGCTGATCATCGGCATTCCCTGGGCGCCGCTGTGGGCCGTTCTGGCAGGAGTCCTTCAGTTCATCCCGAACTTCGGAGTCATGATCTCATTGATCGGACCGGCGCTTGTTGGCGCATTCAGCCATGACCACATGCGCTTCGTCTATGTGCTCATCTTGTTTGCCGTGATCATGGTGACTGACGGCCTCTTCCTGCAGCCATATCTGATGAAGCGCACGGCCAAAGTGCCGTTCTGGGTAGCGCTGTTTGCGCCGATTGTCCTTGGCATTGTCATTCCGTTTTGGGGAGTGCTACTGGCGCCGCCGGTGCTGGCGGTGATCTATGCGTTTCGACGAAAGGCGTCGGCCGAGGACCAGCCGCAGGGATGAAACTATTTCTTACGTGATGGCCGACGCGAACCAGACTTGTGCGAACCAGGATTGAAAGTCGGTAAAAAGCACGCCAGCGGCACACACGATGAGAAATCAACTGTGCGGCGAGAGACGCGAGAGAAAAGAACTCAAACGCGTCTGCCCTCATCATTGAGATCGCCTGAAAAGACAATCATTGCCAGAATCACGAACCCAAAGAGCCAGCAAGCTCCGCCGACACCAGAATCACTCTCACGGCAAGCGCAATCGCACCGTGTTCTCAGTCATGGCGCTTGCGCGAATAGGGATGCGTTGATTGGCGGTAACCTCTGCGATGCTTGCGCATCGGAACAGGCGGCAGGAGGCCCTTTACCGCCAAAAATATCCAGAACAGCAAAATCGCCAGCAGATAAACACAGCTCCAGAGTTCCGTGAGTATGAACCGGGAATCGCGTTCTGAAAGTACATAGCCAATCATCTGGGCAAGGCCAAACGAGGTAACCACAAGCACGAAGACCACTATGGTCAGGAGACAGAGCCGCTGCCCCAGGGTGAAAATGGCCTTTCCAGAAGCAATATTCCGATAGAATCGGCCTTCGTTCAGATTCGTGTCGGGAAATACTATATTGCGTTGGCGGTTGAGTACGTCCCGCTCCCATTGCTGCAAGCTCATGCCGGAATAATATAGAACGCTTGTCATGCTATAATCTAGCTTGTTTTTCCGCGCTTGTTAGCGCATGCCGCCTCTCCTGTTGGCTGCGTAAATCTTTGATTCTTTGAGGTTACCCACATGTCTGGCCACTCAAAATGGGCCACAATCAAGCACAAGAAGGGCGCGCTGGACGCCAAGCGCGGCAAGATTTTTACCCGTCTGATCAAGGAAATCACCATGGCCGCTAAAAGTGGCGGTGGCGACGTTGAGGGCAATCCGCGTCTCCGCACCGCTGTGGCAGCCGCCAAGGCTGAGAACATGCCGGCGGACAACATCAAGCGCGCGATCCAGCGCGGTACCGGCGAACTTGAAGGCGTAAACTACGAGGAAATCACTTTTGAAGGTTACGGCCCTGGCGGCGTGGCCCTGCTGGTGGAAGTCACTACCGATAATCGCAATCGCACCGTGAGCGAAATCCGCCATGCTTTTACCAAGGGCGGCGGAAACATGGGTGAAGCAGGCTCCGTGTCCTGGATGTTCCAGAAGAAGGGTTCCATCGTAGTCTCCAAGGCCAAATCCAAGGAAGATGATCTGATGAATATTGTTCTGGAACAGGGCGGCGAAGACTTAAATGATGATGGCGAAAACTGGGAAATTACCACACCACCAAACGCATTCGACGCTGTTCTGGAAGCGGTAAAAAAATCGGGAGCCGAGGTAGCACATTCCGAAGTGGGAATGATTCCGCAAACGTATGTGAAGTTGGAAGGCGCTGCTGCCAACCAGATGATCCGTCTGCTGGAAACACTGGAAGACGCCGACGACGTGCAAAACGTGTATTCGAACTTTGACGTTGACCAGAAACAACTCGAAGAAGTCGCCGGATAATCCACGAAGAGATTGGTATGTCAAGGCGGTTCGAACGGGCCGCCTTTTTACTTTTCTCAAAACGAAACGAAGCGTCAGCAACAAACAATGAGCCCACAACAGACCCGCTCGTCATACGCTACTTATCGGCGACAGCGAGGTGCGGAATGTTCACTTTAGCGGCGCGCTTGTCTTTCCTCACCAGGATAAAGTATGCGAATACTTTCATCCTTTAGTGTCTGCCCTGGTCCCCTGTCTCACCCAGAACTCTTTCTAACTATACTTTCTTGGACAGCAACAAAGAAACGGGCCAACATCTGCGGCAACCCGGGTCCGTCTACCGACAAGTGCGCATCAAGTGCTGTTCTCAAGCGGTCAAGCCAACCCATCAGACTGGTGCTCCTCCTTTCGAGGTTTCTAAAAAACTAGTAGGTTCCTCCCACGCTGGAATTCTTGGCGGCTGGCAACCAGCTATAGCCTGCGGTACTTAAGTACAACCCACTCCAAGAATTAGAACATGCAACAAATAGCCCCTTTGGAGTCTGTTCACTATCCTCTCCAAGCGACCAAGGGTTCACCTCTGAATGGCAGTTATCCATTTGTTTTTAATGTGTTGCCAGTTGAAGAGTGTCTCCAGCAGCCAGATTAAAAGGTTTAACACTCGCCTAATGATGATCTAATCCGCCCCACTCAGAATGCTTGTGCTCGGTACCAGAAGCGGGCTCATTGCTGCGCGGGATATCGACCTCGGGACGATTTAGGAGAAAAAACGATGAAACCGGCTTCCGGGATTCGTACGGTCTCACGCATTATCACTTCGGTAGTTGCCCTCGTTGCCGCCATAGGCTACTACAGCCATGTTCGCGCCCAGAGCGGGGGATTGCCAGAACAGGGCATGGTCATTCCTCTGCGCCCGCTGGCGCCCCTTTCGACTGTCCCAGTTCCTCCGGTATTCGGCATGGAAGGAATTCTTGCCGATAAAACTGCGGCCATCGAATTAGGCAAGGCTTTGTTCTGGGACATGCAGGCGGGGAGCGATGACATCCAGGCTTGCGCAAGCTGCCATTTCAATGCAGGAGCAGACAGCCGCGCCATCAACGAAATCAACCCGGGCCAGGCGGGCGGTGACAACAAGTTCGAGATGGGCAGCGGGCCCAACTATCACCTGAGTGCAGGAACTTCCGGAGCAGGCTTCGGAGGCTATCACGATGGCGATTATCCCTTCCACAAAGTTGCCAATCCGGCGGACCGCTTCAGTGTTCTTTCAGATGTAAATGATGTAACCGGGTCGCAGGGCGTATTTGCAACCACCCATGACGCTATCGTTGTAACAAATCCCGCTGAGCCAGGCGGCAACAATGGGAACCGAGGCGGAAAAAACGGCGGGTCTGGCATCGATACAGACGACGACGGATCGGGTGATGCAGGCCTCATCCGTTCCCCACAAGGCGTCTCAAATCCGAACCGTCGGGGCCGTAGCAGCAATACTGGCTCCGGCTCCACGAATAGTAATGGTAATGGAGGCCAGAACGCTGGCGGGAATGGCGCGGAAGGAGCGACAACCGGCAACAGCGTGGAAATGAGCACCAGCATCGTCGACCCGGTGTTCTCCTATCCTGACCCAACTGACAGTACAAAGCGGATCAACACGCGCAAGACCACAGGGCGCAACACGCCTAGCGCGGTAGATGCGGTATTCAACTTCCGCAATTTCTGGGATGGGCGTGCGCAGAATGTTTGCAATGGTGCGAACCCATTTGGCGCCCGGGATAACTCTTCACACCTGCTGGTTGTAGATGGCGATGGAAATCTGGGTCCTGCTCATGTAGGGATGGCGAATTCCGCACTCTGTTCGCAATCGCTGGGACCGATCCTCAGCAGCACTGAAATGTCGGCCGATGATCGCAACTTCCGTCAAGTTGGGAAAAAACTGCTGTTGCGCACCCCGTTGGCCAAACAGTTAGTTGATCCTACTGATAGCGTTCTGGGCGTCTTTTCCAACTCTCCAGGCAAGGGGCTCAAGACCAGCTACTCCGCGCTCATTAAAAAAGCATTCCTGCCGGAATGGTGGCAATTCCAATCGCAGCTTTGCCTGTCTGCCGATGGCAGCCTCGTTGCTAAGGCAAATCCTGCTCAATTTGACGCGTGCCCTTCCGGTAGTACCGGCTATAGCCAGATGGAATATAACTTCTCTCTGTTCTGGGGAGTGGCTATACAGATGTACGAGAGCACTATGATCGCTGATCAGACGCCTTTCGACAAGTACATGGAGCAGCAGAAGACGTACACGCTGCTTGGCGACAATCATAACCAGAGCTACACCATCCAGCTGGAACCCGGAATTCAACCCTATTCACTATCTGTGATCGCGCTTGATCCGCTGGCGGATTTTAGTGACCAGGACATGGCGTATGCCTTTGATTACGGCGATGGGCGTGTAATGGGCGTGGGTCTCGACAACGGCTCCATCGATTACGCCACGGGCAAGCTGACGCTGCTGTTCGGGATGCCGCCACTCTCTACTTTCCCCATCAAGATCAGCTACTCCGTAGGTGCGACGCCTTTAACTACAGGCCAGCTTCGCGGTTTGCTCATATTCCAGACCAAAGGCCGTTGCGTCAACTGTCATGGTGGTCCGGAGCTTTCCAATGCATCCGTAGGCACGGTGAGCAGTGTTGGTCCGGCGGAACGCATG
Source organism: Terriglobia bacterium (assembly GCA_020072585.1). Lineage (GTDB taxonomy): Bacteria > Acidobacteriota > Terriglobia > Terriglobales > Acidobacteriaceae > Angelobacter. The sequence continues at coordinate 4,821 of JAIQGL010000037.1, forward strand.
ATCATGGCTGACATGCAGGTCCGAGTCTATGACACCGGCTATTACCACATTGGCGTCCGGCCCACTGCGGAAGATGGCGGACTGGCAGGAACCGATCCGGTTGCGGGCAAGTCTCTATCGCAGTCGGAGTATCTGCGGGAGCGGGTTTGCAACGACCCCTCCGAGACAATCATGATCCCGGGGCGCCCAGGCGATGGGATTTCTATGGCGCCACTGAACTGCGGCGACCAAACTGCGCGCGGTGGCTTCTTCAAAGCGCCACAGTTGCGCAACGTCGCCCTAACTGCCCCGTACTTCCACAATGGAAGCCAGTTGACATTGGAACAGGTAGTCGAGTTCTACAACCGCGGTGCTGACTTCAATACGTTTGGTGAAGAGCACCAATACATGGATTCTGACATCGACATTCTGGGTCTGACGCTTCAGGACCAGACCGATCTTGTAGATTTTCTGCGCACCGGTCTAACTGACCCGCGCACGGTAAGCCAGGCAGCGCCTTTTGATCACCCTCAACTGCTAACTCCCAACGGTCATCCTCAAGGACCCAATGGGTATCCGGTCCAACCGGACTCGCAGCATCCGGGGCAAGCAATGACGCAGTTAATGGAGGTTCCCGCAGTCGGGAAGAACGGCGGCAAGCCATTGCCGACGTTCCTGCAGAACCTTCTGGGGTTGAAAAATGGCTCCAACTAGTTTTCGCAAAAACATGGTTCGACCAGAGCTAGACGATATCCCCCTATCAGCAAGCCAGAGCAGGACAACGAAATTGAAGGATGACGGAAGGAGCTTCAAAATGACGGGTTTCGAGCAAACAAGAAACATACTAAGGGTAGCGGGTATTCTTCTGGTGCTGATAGTGGCGATGGGCGCGAGCATGCCCGCGCAGAGCCTGAATCCTGTTCCCTGGCCAACGCCAGCAGCGGTTCCTCCGCCTCCGATTCAGCTGCCGGCTTATCAAACCAGACCAGCGGGCGTTCTTCTCGCCGGCCAGATCCAGTATGCATCATTAGATGCGACGCCTGGCTTATGCAATAAGGACGACAACCCGGCCCCGACGCCGGACAATCCGCCGCTGCCTGCCCAGTGCAAAACCACGGGTGGCTGGATCGAAGTCAACAACGAGATGATCCGCATTCCAGCGGGAACTATTGTGGTTTTCCCCAATACTTTCCTTACCTGGGAAGAGGTCTTCGAACTCAACCCGAACACGCATCAAACTGACGTTCCTTTCCAAAGCGGCCTGGCCATGGCTGACGCAACGAGGTTCCCCGGAACCTATGAAGCTACCATCGACTTGAACATCGTCAATGGACAGCAAATAGCCGGCATAGTTCGTATTGCTCAGGATCCGGCCAACGCTCTTTCGGGCTTCATCGAGAAGATCGATTATGCCAACGGCGTGTTGCAGGTCAACGGGCAAAGGGTCCAGATCAATGATCCGAAAATAACCATCAACATCCCTAACCCAGACGGATCCCCAACCGGAGTGATCATCACCAAGGGCCGCTACAGTGCTGGGCAATCACCCGATCCGCGTATGGCTGTAGACCAGGGCAATCCCACGATTCGCTCGGGCATGGGATATCCCATGTGCATACCGGTAGTTCCTCCGGGAACGTACAACAACGAACTTGGAATTCCTGGCGTTCCTGATCCGTATGTCTTAACTGCTCCTGCGGGATTCACTTATACCGGAATGGACGATCCGCAGTGTCCAGAGATCAACCGGCCACGCGATATACAAGGCCTGGGACCGCTGACCATTTTCACGATGAATGCGCCCGGCGAGGGTCCGTCACCTGAAAACCCGTTTCCGCAGGATCCGTACGCGGAAATGCCGTATGAAGTTGGCGACTGGGTGGATGTAATCGCTACGCAGGAAGTCGACGATCTTGGTCCCTATATGACCGCGACAGAAGTTGTAGGCAACATTGGGGCCTTCACCGCTCCGGGCGTGGACCCCGCATACCTTGTGGTGGAAGTTACGCTCATGGGTACGGCCGCCGCGCCTGATCCGAACTTCCCCCAGGAAGCCGGAGTCAGAACCAGGGTGGAGGGTATGACTACAGATCCGGTGCGCCCGATAGACGTTTCTGCCATTGATTACGATTGCAATGGCAACATCACCTTCCGCGAACCATCCTGGGTATCGAATTTCCCAGTTGAACCCGGGCCTCCAGGCATCGGCAAACGAGGCCGGTGGCGCGTGCGCTTCCCACAAGGCGGAATTTTCATGCCGCCTACGCAGAACATCGGTGCGCGCACCAGCGGCGGTGTATTGGGCAAAAACAAGAGCGGACTGGACTTTAACGAATACCAGTTGCCTACCGGCGAGTTCATTTACCCTGAACTCCTGACACCCGGCAACCCTCCGCCACCATTCAACTTCATTGACTTCACTTATCTGGTCAACGGCTCCGGTCCGCTGCCATTGCAAGGCAGTGTTTTTGACAGCACTCAGATCCAGTTGGGTCTGGCGCCTGTGCCTTTCTATCCGAACCAGAACAGCGGCCAGCTCACTCCGTTCCCGTATGACACGATACCGCCGATGACATGCACGCCGGGCACCTTCACCTCAGTTGCCAGGCCGACTTTCTCATCGACCCCGAATCCGCCGTTTGCAGGTGTAACCGTTACGCTTGATGGCAGCGCCAGCACTCCAGCAGCGGGTCCGTTCGCCTGGTCACAGATTATCAATCCTGGCGATCCAGTCGTAACGATCAACAATGCGAACAGCGTCAAGGCTACGTTCCTCGCGCCGACAGTTGCCGGCTCGCAGAACCTGACCTTCCAGTTGATTGTGGGCGGAGATGGATTTACTCCAGCTTCAGCTCCTGCCACCGTCATCGTGCCGATCATAGTTCCGCCGGCAGGCACGCCACCGGCCGTTACCGCCAGCTCGGCTCCAGCGAACCCCGTTGCCAGCGGTTCGCCCGTGACGCTCACTGCCACTGGAGTTGATCCAGCAGGCGGCACGCTGACCTTCACATGGGTAGCGCCGGCTGGAATCATCCTGACGCCGGCCGCAGCTGATGGCTCGGTGCAAACGTTCACTGCACCTATCGTGCCTGAACTGACCGCACCGCAGTCCTTCACCTTCACCGTCACCGCGACGAGCAGTGTAAGCGGAGCTGCCGGAACGGCAAATGTAGTTGTGGTTGTGAATCCACAGACGGACATTGTCTTGATCACGGGCGCAGCATACCGGGTCAAGAAAGCCCGCCTCGACGTAACAGCTACCGATTTCACTCCCGGCGTGACGCTGACTGTCACTCTGGACATCATCAACCAGGCAACCGGCTTGCCGTACACGGCTGTAATGGGTCCTGCAATTCCGGGTGGTCCGGGCCTGTTCGACGTAATCATCGCGAACGTGCCACCGCCGAACTTGATCACCATCACCTCCAGCGGCGGAGGAGTCACAACCAGTGGCATTACGGTTCTGAGGTAATGCGCCAAAACCGAGGACGGCTGGGCTTGGGCCCAGCCGCCCCCGACAAAAGCTTCCAACCCTGCAAATCGTCAAGTGAGCAGGTTGGCAAGGAATCAGCAGAAGAAGAACAAACAAGAGAGGAACCGAACATGAACTCCAAACCTATGCGGGCCCCCAGCAAGGCTCGGCACTTCGACGAGAATTCCTTGCTAACTCGCTCCTGGACACGGGCCATGGCTGTAGCGCTAATAACTCTGCTGTCAGTGGTCAGTGCGTATGCAAATAACAGTACGCAGGTCGGCAACCAAGGCATAAACCAGCCCCGCGGCATGATTCGCACCAACGTGCCCAACCCGGTGATTGGCGGCGCACCGCTCCAAGACTATTGGGTGACGGACAGCATCGCGGGATTCTGCCGTCTTGACAACGGCAGATTGAACGTTGGCACCTGCGATATCAACGGCACCTTTGAAGTAACTGACTACCAGGCAGAGACCAACGGGATCAATGGATCCAACGGTTATGTCTTCGTATCCAGTATCGATGGTGTAAGACGAATCAGCTTCATTCCTGATCCAACGAATCCCGCGAAAACAGTCATCGATACCGCAAACACGGTGATTCTGGCAGGAGCCGGATCACTCTTCACCAACAATGTGGCTATCAGTGGCAGGAACCTGCCTTCCACCGCTAACCTGGGCCCCGACGGTAAACTGTACGTTGGCTTCGTCGGCAACATTGACATCTGGCGTGTATTGAATCCGCTATCTCCTACCTTCACCCCGGCGGGCAACAAGATCGAGAGAGTCGGCACGACTGAAGGCACGGGCGGCCGCCCAACGAGCATGGCCTGGATTGGCCATGACCTGTGGATGTTGGACGTTGATTTCATCAATCGCATCCAGAACGCAGACCAGTGCTACTACACTTTCCCCAAGTGCCAGGGAGTTATCCAGTTCCGGAATCTTTTTGGTCATGCAGGCATGGCTTCTGACCAATTCATCTCGTCGATTCCTAACGGCCGTTACCTTTACTTCGGCAATGGCAGCCGTGTGGTGCGTTATGACACTACCACCGCAGGTCTTATGCAGGTGTGGAACCAGGCCGGCACAGTGCCCCCGACCAACGTTCTCCAGCACTACACACTCATTCTGGGCATAAATTTCATTCAAACCCTTACCCCGACCCTGCTGCCGGATGGCAGCCGTGTTGAAGACATGACGGTGGTAAATGACCCGTTTGTTAATGCTCTTTTTCCGCCAGCCACGCTTATTCCGCCGCGAAACAATGCCGGCCGGACATGGCTACTGGCCGCCTCTCCGGCGCTGACACCGGAAGCGGTTTGCGACGGCAGAGCTACCACTGCAACGGTACAGAATCCTCCGGGATGCGCCATCAGTTCGGTCGGATCGCCCGGACAGGAACCTAACCCGAACCCGCTCGCTGCCAAGAGAGCCATTCTGTTGGCTTCAGGCGTTACCCATCCAAGAGGCGTTCTGTGGCTCAGGAGCAACTGGTGGGTCTCTGACGAAGCTCTGGGTTTCTGCCGCATCGATCAGAACCCGATCACTGGCGCTGGCTCACTCAGCCATTGCTTCCAGCCCAATGCTACATTCTTCCCCGGACAACCTGCCGCAGCCCCGCCTGACGGCACCGGCAAACAGATTGTTTATGTGCCGGATGCGTCTGGCATCTCATCTAGTATCTACCGGTTCATCTTTACTCCGGATGGCACTGGTGGAACTCTAAGTCTCAACGGAATTCTAGACGGCACGGGTAGCCGCAAAGGCACCACGGTTCAGACCGTGGCCTTACCCACCGGTCCTTTCAATGATGGGTCGTTATATCTGGGCTACTCTGACAGCGGCTTCCTTGAGAAAATCACTAACCCTGCAACCGCCCCTGCCGCGCCTGTACAGATCGCCAGGCTCTTCAATGGCATCGGTGTGATCAGCATGGCCTTCAATGGCAACGACCTCTATTTATCCGAACTGGGGCCGCCACCCATTGCCGGTCAATTCATCAAGAAGGGTGTGGTTACCGTACTCTTGAAGGCGTCACCTAGCGCCTCCCAGGGAGGAGCTACCCCGGTAAAGCGCGCGATTGCACGTCTCCAGGCTCCTCAGATCATCGTAGAGAATCCTGGTGGATTTGCTGTGGGACCTTCCACGATAAGGCCAGCCTGTCTGCCGCCTCCAGGTGTGAAACTCTCGGCGGGCATTCCCGACGATCCGGCAACTATTCCAGCGTTCTACATCGGAACTCTTGGACTACCTGCGGGTACCGTCTCGCCGGACGGAGGCGTAACCGGCGGACTGGCTGAACTGCCGGAAGTGGACCAGTACGACTTTGTCTGCAATGTCCAGCAGGTCTGGGTAACGGACGGAGCCCTTGATCCGCTTCTGACCACCAACACACCGATTGGCTCGGTTACCGCAGTCGGATTCAGCGGCAACGAAGCTAACGCAATCATGGCTATCGGCGATGATCCGTCGGTGACCATTCCAACTCAGACCCGACAGAGAGGCGTGATTCGCAAGAACGGACCTCCGGGCACGGGATCAACCGGACAAGGACACGTTTATATCGTCCCGTAACAAAGAACAACGTTCAACTAACGGCCGGCGGCAAGTAAGTCGCCGGCCTTTTTCAGCAAAGCGCAATTCAAGGTGGACGCTTACAGGCAGCTAAGACAGCGGCCAAAGCTCCGCCAGCAGAGGTGAGTTTTTATAACCTGGTACTCTCAAGAACCCTCGTGGAAGTGAGATGCCATGCACAACATTCGTTGTAAGAGTTTTCCAGTAGAGGTGGGCCCAGTGCCGCGAAAAATCAGCCTTTTTTCATTAATCTTGCTCCTCCTTATTCTAATGCTAAGCGGCTGCGTGATCTCGCCACGCCGGACGTTGGGCGGCAGCCCCACTCCAACTCCAAGTCCAACTCCCACTTCTACTCCAACACCTAGCCCCACACCAACACCCGGACCTCCGGCGACCGGCCAATTGTATGTAACAAGCGGGACCCAGAACTCCATTGTCCGTTTTGACAACGCCTTTACTGTCAATGGCAATGCGGCGCCAGCAGCCACAATCAGCGGCGCAGGTACAACTCTGGCAACGCCGATCTACCTTGCCCTGGATTCGGCCGCGGATCGATTGTTTGTCGCCAGTAAGACCAGCGCTTCAATCCTGATTTTTGACCAGATCAGCACAAAAACTGGTAATGTCGCGCCCACCCGGGCGATTTCTGGCGTGGCCACCAATCTGTTTGTGCCCATCCAGCCTTTTTTGGACAAAAGCCGGGACCTGCTTTACGTTTCCGATGACATTAGCATATTGGTCTTTACTTCCGCGTCCACCGCAAACGGTAATGTGGCTTCTGCCCGGGACATCCAACCGGGTTTTTCCGTGGGAGCAATTTTTGTCGATGCAGCCAATGACCGTCTATTCGTGACAGATCCTTCGGGAGATGCCGTGAACGAGTACGATAACGCCAGCACACTCAACGGAACCGTGACACCTACACGGCAAATTACTGGCGCCGCGACCGGATTAGGGAGCCCAAGCGGCTTGCAGATTGATGGCTCCGGCAGGCTGGTTGTATGCAACACATCTCCACCCAGCATCACCGTCTATAATGCAGCTTCAGCGAACGGAAATACTTCCCCCCTAGCCACGGTCAGCGGAATCAATACCGGCTTGGTCAGCCCAAACCAGATCGCGTTCGATACAACAGCTCGCGATACCCTTTACGTGGCCGACCCAGGGAGCGGAAAAATCTTGGTCTTTACCGGTTTCATCAGCGCGAACGGCAATCTTGCGCCAACACGGACTATCGGTGGCGCAGCAACCACGTTGAGTGCCACTGGACTAAATTCCGGAGTTGCCTTGGATGTAAGCCGATAAGTGCTGCAAGCCATGGCGCTCCTGGTGCTGCCGCGGGTTCCGTCACCGCTGGATTCGCCGCAACGCTCCTACTGAATCGAGTGCAGGCTACCAGCAATGAGCAGCCTTCGCCGAGTAGTCTTCCCTAAAGCCAATGCGGCCCTGCCCATCCCCCAATAGCGTACGCACAACACCCTTCTGCTCCCGGTAGCCCAGGCATATTCGAAGTCTTTGAAACTTTAATCCCGTCTTAATCTCTCGCTAATGGCAAGCAGAGAGAATAGCCCTGGCTTTAGAACAACGGCGAGATCATCTTCCGGTTATTCGCCTGCTCATCAAGATTTAGTCCTGCTTTAAGCGGGCTCCCCTTCCGGGAATTTTACTCAAGCATGCTGATCAATTGTTCGTTTAGAGAAGCATCAAGCAGCTGAATACAGCTCTCACGCTTTTCTAACACATGAATTCTTAACGTGGGCAGAGTATATCGCACCACGATTGAATGGGCAGGGCAACACTCCTTCCGGGTTTGTCCATAAGCATTTTTGCACCACTGTTGTTTTTTGGAGATTTTAGGAGAAGCTCATGACTCCCTCGCCCTCGGCGTTGCCGCTTGGTTGTGTGCTCCTTGCCACCCTTACCCTTAACTGGGATGGAGCCACGGCAAGGGCCTTCACCGGCCCATGCGACCCCGGCATTCCCATTGCCGGCGCAGATCTTCAGATCACAATTTTTCCGCACCTTACACGAAGCGCTGCCTCTGATCCGGGGAATGCCGCCTTTGCCCTGCACGAACTCAAGGCAGCGCGAGTTACGCGCGGCCACCGCCTTAACTACTCGCTATCGGCGTGCGGCGTTCACGTGAGCGATTCATCCACGGTCCCGCAGGGACTCGATGACTCCTGGCAAAAAAGTAATTCACCCATCCCAAGCACCAGCTTCGCTGGCGCCAAGTCGAATCCGGACCGGGCGTTCACACAGTTTTATCGAAACGAGTTTCAGACAGAGTTCATTGGAGGCAAGCCATGCGGGCAGCTACATATAAATTAAGCGGGACCACAACATCTCAGCAGGCAAAGGCGACCAAGCAACGGGCCGGAACACTCTGGCTCCTGACAGCGCTATTGCTGGCGATTGCATTGCTGGTCCCTGCGGGCGCTCAGGCCCAGGGCAACTACGTTTACGTGAATGACCAGACGGTGGCAAACTCCATCAACGCTTACTCCGTGTCGTCGACGGGCGCCCTCACGCCATTAGCAGGCTCGCCCTATTCCACCGGCGGTGTTGGCTTGCCTGTCACATGTTATGGCCTGAGCCGGATCACGATCAGCAGCGCCACCAATCTAATGTTTGTCGCCAATACCGGAGACCAGACCATCAGCGTCTTCCAGATCAATCCCGCCAGCGGCGCTTTGACGCTGGTGGCTGGATCGCCTTTTGCCAGCGGGCTCACTCTTGATGCCTGCCAGGGTATGTCACTGGCGGTCACGCCCGACGGCGCATTCCTGATGGCTTCCAGCAACGGCCAGATCAATACGTTCAGTGTTGCCGCCAGTGGAGCGCTGGCGCCGTTTGCCTCCACCGCAAATTGCTGCACGCCCATGGCCGGCATGGTGATTTCCGCCAACGGCAACTTCCTGGCTGTCTCGAATGAGAACAGTGTGTCTGTCTATACCATCGCTGCTGGCGTGCTGACACCGGTGCTGGGCTCGCCCTTCCCCAAGACCGGCACAGGATTTATTTCCGGACTGGATTTCAGTTGCGCGGGCGACCGGCTCTATGGCGGCGAGGCCACAAGCACCACCACGATTACTGACGCCTGGACCGTGAATGCCAGCGGCGCGCTGACACCCGTGCCCGGCAGCCCGTTCCATACCACCGGCACCAATTCCAACGACGTTCATCTCAGTCCTGACAACACGCTGCTGTTCGAAAGCAACCAGCTCAGCAATAGCGTGAATGCGTCCAACATCCTTAGCGACGGCAGCCTAAGCAACGTGGGAAAATTCGGCAGCACCACCGCGGTCCATGTGCCTACAGGCATGGCTACGGACGCAGGCGGAAGGTTTCTCTACATCGCGGACGACAATTTCGGCGTGGCCGTTTTCAGAATCAACGCGGGCGGCATCCTTACGCCTTTGAGTGATACCGGCATCACCCGGCCGGGCGAGATTCAGGACCTGGCGGCCTATCCTCCGCGCTCCTGCGCCAGCGCCGATCTTTCCATTACCAAGTCGGCTTCGCCTACCGTGGTGGCCGGGAGCCCAATTGTCTATACGATCACCATCACCAACAACGGCCCATCTGCGGCATCGGCCGTGGTTTCAGATACCATGCCGGCCGGCACAACGCCCGGCGGAAACCTGAAAATCGTTGCCGCCACTGGTGCACAGCGCACCAGCGGGGTTGTTACCATCCACACAACGGCGCCACATGCGGCCTTTGTTGGAGAAACGGTCGTCATTACCGGAGTTGGAGACGCCAGCTTCAATGGAACATTTACAATCGCGTCTGTCCCCGACGGCTCTTCTTTCACTTACAGCGAGGCGGGAACGGATGCCACCAGCGGCGGCGGCAGCGCTACTACGCCGAATTGCCAGGTCCCTGCGGGAGGCACGGGCGTTTGCGGCGGCGCCCCGGCAACTGCGCGCTCCATACCCATTGTGGCTTCCACTGGAGCAAAGCGCGTTAGCGGCGTGGTAACGATTACGACCACTGCGCCGCACGTGCTGCTGGCTGGTCAAACGGTCACCATCACAGGTGTAGCGAACACCACTTTCAACGGAACATTCCCGATCGTTTCTGTCCCGACTCCCACTACCTTTACGTATAGCAAGGCCGGTGTGGACGCGACGAGCGGCGGCGGAAGTGCGGTCACCGGTCAGACTTTAACCGTGGCTTTCAACTCTCTTGCCAACGGAGAAACGCAAACGGCCATCCTTACCACCACCACTCCCACATCCGTCACCAATGGCACGGTGATCAGCAACACAGCAACCATCGGCAACAAGTCCGCGGTTGATGCGGTCCCGGCGAACAACTCCGCCACGGCAGCGGTGACGGTTGGCACACCTGTTGTCACCGCACTTACTGTTCCAGATGGCACCGGACCTTACGGTGGATTGGCCACGCTTTCAGCCGTCCTGAAAAACAGCGTCACCAACGCTCCTATCGCGGGCAAGGTCCTTACTTTCCAACTAGGCGGCAATCTGGCGAGCGCTTTGACCGATGCCACCGGAACGGCGACGGTGAACACCTTGCCGATAGGGACCATTTCAGTCGGAACGCATCCATCTGCCTTCACCGTCAGCTTTGGCGGCGATTCCAGCTTCCTGGCCAGCAACGCGGTCGGGACCCTGGTTGTAACCAAGGCACAACTGACCGTCACGGCGGACAACCAATCCAGACTCTATGGCGATGCCAATCCGCCTCTGACCTACACCATCACAGGCTTCGTGAACGGCGATACTCTAGCGGTGGTGAGCGGCACGGCAAATTGCACAACCACGGCCACTCCTGCCAGCCCGGCGGGAACGTATCCCACCACCTGCACGGCGGGCACGCTTGCCGCGGCAAACTATGTGTTCGTGTTCGTTGACGGCACGCTGACAGTGAACCCTGCGCCACTGACGGTAACCGTGGCGAATGCCAGCCGCGCCTATGGCGCCGCTAACCCGGCCTTTACCGGGACCATCACCGGCATAAAGAACGGTGACGTGATCACCGCGACTTATAGCACCACAGCCACGGCCACGAGCCCGGTGGGAACGTATCCCATCACTGCGACTCTGGTGGATCCCGGCAACGTGCTCGGGAACTATACCGTCACCAATACTCCTGGCACTCTGACAATCACGGCGGCGGCGCTGGTTGTTACCGCCAATAATGCGGCGCGCTTGTACGGCGATCCGAACCCCGCATTCGCGGGAACGATTGCCGGACTGGTAAATGGCGACAACATCACTGCCACCTTCACTTCCGTCGCCACTCCGGCGAGCCCGGTGGGCAATTACCCCATCGTGCCGGCCTTGAGCGATCCAACGAACAAACTCGGCAACTATGCCGTCACACTCAACAATGGAAACCTGGTGGTAAGCCCGGCGCCTTTGGTCGTGACTGCGGCCAATGCAACTCGCGCAGTCGGCGCGCCCAACCCGGTCTTCACCGGTGCCATCGTGGGCATCAAGAACGGTGACAACATCACGGCAACTTATGCAAGCCCCGCTACTGCAACCAGCGCACCGGGAACTTATCCGATCATCCCGACCCTGGTTGATCCAACCGGGAAACTGGGCAACTACACCGTGACCGTAAACAACGGTACCCTGACAATCACCGCCGCTGTATTGACGGTGACTGCGGACAATGCGAGCCGCTTGTACGGCGATCCCAACCCGCCGCTAACCTACACCATTGCCGGCTTCGTGAATGGCGATACTCTGGCAGTGGTGAGCGGCACGGCTGCTTGTACAACCACGGCCACCCCAGACAGCCCGGTAGGAACGTATCCCATCACCTGCACTGCGGGCACGATTGCCGCGGCGAACTATGTATTCGCATTCGCCAACGGAACGCTGACCGTAAACCCGGCGCCACTGACGGTGACTGCCGCGAATGCCAGCCGCCTCTATGGCGCTGCCAATCCGGCTTTCACCGGCACCATCACGGGCATCAAGAATGGTGACAACATCACGGCGACTTATGCCAGCGTCGCCACTCCTGCCAGCAATGTTGGCACTTACCCGATCATACCCACGCTTGTGGATCCGACCAGCAAGCTCGGCAACTACACCGTAACTTCCAACAACGGCACGCTGACTGTAACCACGGCTCCGCTGACTGTCACGGCAGCCAACGCAAGCCGCGTTTATGGCGATCCCAACCCGATCTTCACCGGGACCATCACCGGATTGCTGAACGGTGACAACATCACGGCGACTTATGCCAGCGTTGCTACGCCGGCCAGTTCCGTGGGAACCTACCCGATCGTGCCCACGTTGGTTGACCCAACCAGCAAGCTGGGTAACTACACGGTTACCTCCAACAATGGCACGCTGACTATCACTCCGGCTCCCCTGGTTGTGACCGCCGCGAATGCAACTCGTGCGTTTGGCGATCCCAACCCGGCCTTTACCGGCGCCATCGTCGGCATCAAGAACGGCGACAACATTACGGCAACATTCTCCAGCCCGGCCACAGCCACCAGTCCGGCGGGAACTTATCCGATTATCCCGGTGCTGGTTGATCCGACCGGTAAGCTCGGAAACTACACTGTCACCGCGAACAACGGAACGCTGACTGTAACTTCTGCGGCGCTGGTTGTAACTGCGGCCAACGCAAGCCGGTTCTATGGCGATCCTGACCCGGTCTTCACCGGCACCATCACCGGAGTCAAAAACGGCGACACCATTACCGCAACCTATGCGAGCACGGCTACCGCGACGAGCGCACCTGGGACGTTTATCATCGTTCCCACGCTGTCTGACGGCGGCACGGGCGCGCTGGCAAATTACACAATCGTCATTAACAACGGCACTCTCACGGTCCAGGCAGCTCCGCTGACCGTGTCCGCAGCCAATGCCAGCCGCCTTTATGGCGCTGCGAATCCAGCTTTCACCGGCACCATCACCGGCATCAAGAATGGTGACAACATCACTGCCACTTACACCAGCATCGCCGATCCAACGAGCAATGTGGGGACCTATCCCATCACGCCGGTTCTGAGTGATCCCGCCAACAAGCTGAGCAACTACGCGGTTACTCTGTCGAACGGCACGCTTACGATCACTCCGGCTCCGCTGAGTGTGACTGCCGCGAATGCCAGCCGCGTCTATGGTGATCCCAACCCGGCTTTCACCGGAACGATCACTGGATTGCTGAACGGTGACAACATCACGGCAACTTACTCCAGTGTCGATGCGACGGCCGCGGTGGGAACGTATCCAATCGTGCCCGCTCCGGTGGATCCGACCGGCAAGCTGGGCAACTACACGGTCACCTTGAATAATGGAACGTTGACGATTACTCCCGCGCCCTTGAGCGTGACCGCCGCCAACACGACGCGCGCCTTTGGCGATCCTAACCCGGTCTTCACCGGCACAATCGCCGGGATCAAGAACGGAGATAACATCACCGCGACCTACAGCACCACGGCCACGGCCACCAGCCCGAGCGGAACGTATCCAATCGTACCTGCTCTGATTGATCCAGCCGGCAAGCTGAGCAATTACACGGTGACCATCAACAATGGCACGCTAACCATCACGCAAGCTGTGCTGACGGTTACCGCGGCCAACGCCAGCATGATTTTTGGTGATCCGGTTCCCGCCCTGACCGGCACCATTACCGGATTAAGGAACGGTGACACCATCTCCGCGACCTACACCACCGCGGCGACTTCAGCCAGCCCCGTGGGAACGTATGCGATTGTTGCGACGCTGGTGGATCCCAATAACCAGGCCGTGAACTATACGGTCGTAATCAACAACGGAACGCTCACCATTAGTCCGGCTCCATTGACCGTGACCGCAGCCAGCGCGAGCAGGCTATACGGCGATCCCAACCCGGCCTTCACCGGAACCATCACCGGGCTGAAGAATGGCAACAACATTAGCGCGATATTCTCGGCTGCCGCTGACCCAACCAGCCCCGTCGGGACCTACGCTATCATCCCGACACTGGTCGATCCGAATAACCAGGTCGGCAATTACGCAGTCACTCTCAACAATGGCTTGCTTGTCGTCAATCCCGCACCGCTGAGCGTGACGGCCGACAGCGCCGCCCGGCTCTTCGGTGATCCCAATCCGGCTTTCACCGGGACCCTTACCGGCGTCAGGAACGGTGACAACATCACGGCCACGTTTGCCAGTGCCGCTGATCCCACAAGCCCGGTAGGGACTTATCCCATCGTGCCCACACTGCTTGATCCGGCCAGCAAGCTGGCGAACTATGTGGTCACTTCAACCAATGGCGTTCTCACCGTCAGCCCCGCGCCGTTGGTGATTCAGGCGGCGGATGCCACAAGGCTGGTGGGCGATCCGAACCCGGTTTTCACCGGAACGATTATTGGCTTGAAAAACACTGATGTCGTCACCGCCTCATACAGCACTACGGCTGACCAGACGAGCCCGGCGGGAACGTATCCAATTATCCCCACCGCAGACCCAAGCCCGGCGCTGGCAAATTACACGGTTACGCTGGGAAATGGCACGTTGACAGTGCAGTGAGACCAGCTCTGTTGTCATGCGGGCCGGCAGAAGATCGCCGGCCCACGTGAAAAGCTCCTCGAAGCAAAGAATGGACCAGAAGCAACTGATAGTTCTTGCGTGTCGTCTACGACTCAAAACAGCAAGAATAGGTCTGAAGCGAGATCAGCACAGCTGACGCTCTCTGCCGGACAAAGAACTCGAATTCCAGGAACTCCGGCCCGCTCTCGCTTGAAGACAAGAAACTGGGATAGCGCTACTTACGCACCAGCAACTCGGACAATTGGAAAACCCTGTCTACTACAACCGCAACAATCCCCGCCCCAATTACGGTCATTATTTCAAACGTTAGCTTTCTCAGGACTTTCATGTTCTTCGTGGTCCGCCAAATGATTGGCAGGTTGACGGCCGAGCTCGCCAGTGAGGCAAGAACAGCTGCGCTTCCAGCGAGAGAAGGGCTGATTTGACCGTGCATTGCCATGGTGGCCGCGGCTGCCGTGGTGCTTGCGCTGCTGACCAATCCGCCCAGGATACTGACCGCAAACATTCCGGAGGCGCCAAAGAATCTTGCCAGTAATGTTCCGCCGATCTGGATAATAATGAACACGATCCCAAACCGTAAAACCTTGCTTAAAGCGAGTGGCGACGTGAGAGCCACTGGGCCGGGAAGCCCGGGGTGCTCCGTGACCTGATGATCTCTCCATACCCAAAACACTGCGACCAGCGTCATGGCAAGGAGCGGCACCAACGTAGCACTCAATGATCGAGGCGAGAACAGAGCCGCCAAAACCAGGTTCCGAGCGAACATGGCAATCGTAGCTACCAGGCACAGGCTTGTTGTTTTCGCCACCATTCCGGTTTGCTCCAGCCTGGAACTCAATTCAGCAACCGTGGCAGTACTGTTCACCAGGCCACCAAAAACTGCACTGAGGTAAAGGCCTCGCGTACTGTACACGCGCAGCAGAACATAGTTGGCAAACCCGATCCCGGCAATCGCAATCACGCTTATCCACGCGTCGCTGGGATTGAACAGCCGCCAGGGATCGATGTACCGATCGGGTAGCACGGGGTATATGACGAAACCGATTAACCCGAGCAAAACCGCGCTTCGAATTTCCGACGGCTGCAATCCGCCGGCAAAGCGACTCAGTTCGGTCTTCCACGCGAGCAGCATGGTCATCACGATTGCCCCGGCTACAGGAGTGAAGATATGGCCAAGGCCTACCAGAGAGCCCAGCAAGTAGGTAGCGATCAAAGCCGCGGAGGTGGTGATTTCAAGGGAACGGTCCGTGAGCATGCTGCGGGCATTCATTGCCGCCACTAACAAGAAGACACCGATCAATGAAGTGACGATGACGCTTGGGCCCATGATTGCAGCAAGCATGCCCAATAGAGCGACGATCGCAAATGTGCGAATACCCACATCTTTGTTGGACCATTCGCGTTCCAGGCCAACCAGCATGCCGATACCGACTGCAACCGCCATCTTGAGAGCAATGGGAGTGGCTGGAAAATGCATTGTCTCTGTCTGCATGCTGGCTCGTTCTCCTGTCGGAGCGATTGGCACTGGTTTGGCAGTTCAACCTGGTTGGCAGTTCAACCTGGCGCCGGCAACACGTACGCCTATCGCATCAACCTCAACGATGGAACATCCATCACGTTCCAGTTCGCTTTGCAGTAGTTCCCCAGGGCGAAGGGGCGCAAGCCGACCTTCGCTATCCTGCCGGTGCAGACCGGGATCAAGGTTTCTTCTTCGGCGCTGCTCCTTTTTTCCCGCTCCGGCTGGATGGCGCCGGGGTGGCTGCACCCGCCGCAGCTGGTCCGCCCTCGCAATATCGCAGAGTGCTCGCCTGCGTGGCTCCGCCTTCAATGATCGTTGTAACAAACATGCGGTCGTATTCGCTTACGCCGATGGGCGGAACCGATCCGGCCTTGATGCGTGCCAGCACAAAGGGCAGCGTGTCATTGTGGCCGACCACAAGGATGTTGCCGCCGCCGGAATAGAGCAGATCACGGATGAGCGTGTTGGGATCTTTCGCCGCAATAACCTTGGGCGTGAGCTTTAGCGCAGCAGCCAATGGCGCTGCCGTTTGCTGCGTGGGCCTGGCATCGGTGACATAGATCTGTTTGACGCCTGCCTCTTTCAGCATCGTCGCCAGGCACCCAGCCCTCTTCTCACCCGCTGGGCTCAGAGCCGCATCCGGCGCGGCTGAAGCAGTTTCAGCGTTGCGAACCAGAAAAATCGTGCGTGTTTCCTGTTGCGCCATTGCCAGTTGGGACAGCAATAACATCGGAAAAATTACACGTGTAAGGAATCTCATCTGCTTTGCAACGCCTCCATGCTGCTCTAGTCTTTGTAACATTTTTTAGGAGGGTCTTTACAGAAAAACTCAGAGCATCCCTCGCACCGCACTTGGCCGGCTGTTGCTCTGTTTCAGGAATATATGGGCGGTTTGCAGCCGGCGTTGTATCGGGTTTTTGCCCTAGTCTTTTTTCCTAGTCATCGGCGTTCGTTCATGTCTCGGAGTCACGGGTACTGAAAGATACGACCTGTCCACGGAAACGTATGCTACTATTGGCGTCATCCCCCGATTTTCAGGAGTCATTCTTCTGTCAAAGCAGGAGGAAGTGTGTGCCCACAATGATCCGTAATCTTCTATTTATATGCATCTTAATCGTCGCGCCGCTATGGGCCCAAGAACACCAGGCAGCGCCCTCTCAAAGCACACAACCACCCGCTGTTGTTCCTGGAGGAACCAGACCACAGCCGATCGTGCCAGCCGAGCCGGTCGCGGCTGATGCTCCCGTGGTCACCGTGCATGGCATCTGCCCTGCCGGCCAAACGGTACGGACTGAGAAATCAGATTCATGCACTTTGGTCCTCACACGGACGCAATTTGAAGCCCTGGTCTCCTCCATCAACATTACGAATCAACCCTATGCGCCACAGGCCCTGCGCGGATTTGCCACAGGGTACGCCACCATTTTGGCTCTAGCAGAGGCGGGTGAACACGAGGGCGTAGACAAGGATCCCCGGTTCCAGGAGCTGATGGCGATCGCGCGCACGCGTGCGCTCGCGGACTCTTATCGTAGATTTTTGCAGGAAAAATACGGCAACCCGCCTGCGGAGGAGATCGAAGCGTATTACAAGCAGAACTTGAGCAAGTTTGAGCAGATGAGGATCGAGCGGATTCAGATTCCCAAGGTCAATCCTAAGCGCCCCCAGGAGAGACGGCCGGAGTTTGAAAAAAAGGCCCGCCAACTCGCCGAAGAACTCCGCGAGCGGGCGGCCAAGGGCGAAGACATGACCTCGCTCCAGATAGAAGCCTATAACTCGCTTAGCCTCAACTCCCAGCCTCCGCAAACGGAGATGTCTATTAACCCCAAACCCACTTTTCAGGCCCTTGTGGAACAGGACATCAATGCCCTCAAGCCAGGTGGGGTCACCAAGGTGGAGTTTGAGCCGTCCGGATTCAATATCTATAAGCTGCGCAGCAGAAATGTCATTCCGCTGGAACAAGCCAAGGCCCAGATTGTCCGCGAGATTTCACAGAAGAACATTGATGCGGCCCTGAAAGCCGCGACCAGCGGCGTGCATTCTGACCTCAACGAGCAGTATTTTAATCCTCGTTCCACAGGCGCGCCGCAGGCTCCCAGGATTCCCGCCCGCATGCTGCCTCCGGGAGCAGTGCACCCTAACTAGACCTGGTGTATTGATGGCAGCCTGGAGCGACGGCGCTGGAACCCTGGCGACAATTCCCGTTCCTTGTGCCCGCACCATACAGAAATTTCAGTGAGTATCCGTAAACAATGAGTTGAACTGGACTGCCGAGATGCAATTGCACCGCGGCAGTCCAGAACCTGCTATCTCACTCTGATGGTCACTGTGGCGGAGTTAGGCAAGGTATCCGTACCACCAGGCCCAAACGTTATGGTACCTGTTGGCAAGAACGTTTGCCCTGATGTGCCGGCCGCCGGCGTTACATTGACGGTGACGATCATGGTTTGTGGCGGTTTCGCGCCATTCTTGGTTGAGCCACCCAGACTGGCGGTAGTGCAGGTGACGGTGCCGCCGTTAGCGGGAAGCGCCGGCCCGCCGCACACTGCCACACCACCGTTGTTTACGGTAGCGGTGACAGAATTAATGACCAAGCCAACCGGCACCACATTGGTGAACACGACGTTCTGCGCCACTGTTGTGGTTGTGTCGCTGATGGTCCAGGTGATGTTCCCAGCCTGCCCGACGTTCGGTCGCGGATTCTGGGCGGTAACGGCCAGTGAAATCGCGGCAGACCCACCGCCACCCGCGGACGAGGTCGTGGTGGTCTTGCTGGCGCTGCTGCTCACTAAAGCAGTACCGGCAACATCGGTTCCGCTGACAGTGGCTGAGTTAGTAATCGACTGGTTCTGCATCTGCACGATGACGGTGATCCGAACCACTGCTCCCGGATCCATGCTGCCAACGTTGCAGGAGAAGCTGACGACGCCAACTCCGCCGGACGTGCACGTGCCCTGACCGGTCTGCACCGTCAGAATGTTCGCTATCGGCAGGAGTGTGACCGTGCCTAAGCCGCTGACGGCATCCGGACCGGCTTGCGCATAGGTGAAGGTCGTAGCAGTCGGCCCATTCGTAAGGGCAAACGTGCCGTTAAAGGAGGGATCGGCTACACCCGCAATGGTCACCGTCTGGCCAAAGCCGAAGAAGCTCGGTGCAGTGGTAGTGACGGTCACAACATTGGCAGTACGCGAAACCGACAGAATGTTTGCCGGCACCGTGCTCAGCGTGTCAGCCACGACAATATTCGCAACCGGAAACGCTGATGTATTGGTGATGGTGGTGGTGTATGTCAGTTGGGCCGGTGTAGAAGGAACGGAAGACAGCCCGCTCATTGCGATGGACACCGTCGGCAGGTTCGCCGCCGAAGGAATGACCGCATTCGACAGATTCGACGCAGGGCCGAATCCCGCGATGTTAGTTGCTTGCACCGTGAAGGTATAAGTATGGCCGTTGGTCAGACCGCCGACCAATGCACTGTCCGTATTGGAGCCGAAGGCCGGCGGGGGAACTGTCACCGAGATTGCGGTGCCCACACCGTTGTCCAACACGTTCACTGTGTAACTGGTAATAGGCGATCCGCCATTGCTGGCAGAAACCGTCCAGGTCACGATCGCCTGGGTGTCACCAGCGATGGCCGTCGCTCCTGTGGGAGCGCTGGGAACGCCTATGCCCGGCGGCGTGATGGTATTGCTCTGCGCAGAAAACGCGCTCGTGCCATTGGCGTTGGTAGCGGAAACTTCAAACGCATAGGAAACGCCATTGGTCAGACCGGGAATCACGAGCGAAGTTGGCGGGTAGATCCCGCCGGGCGCGGGGTTGACAGTAATATCGGCCAAAGGCGCGCCGACCGAGATGAAGCTGTTACGTACGGTATAGCTTGTCACCGGCTGAGCGTCCTGCGCTGGACTCCAACCTACGGATGCCTGCGAATCACCGGCCACTGCTACCACATGGAGCGGGGTTCCCGGGGCCGCTGGTCCGGCGTTCGTTTGCGTGGTCTGCCACCAGCGGGCCTGGCCAAAGACCAAGGCCGCGACCGGATCTTCAGCCGTATAAACCACTAGATTGGCAGGATCGGTGGGGTCCACCACCAGGGCGTTCATGGCCGCAAGCGGTGGGTTGGGCGCCGGATTGATCCCAGCTTCGTTCATGTACGTTACGGTGAGGGTCTGACTCGCAGGTCCTCCCCCAACGTTCCCTACCCATGCCACCTGGCTGCCCACGCCATAGTAAAGGTTGTTGCCGTTGGTCGCGGGGTAGAACTGGTCACCGGAGAGACTGACTGTGGCGCCCACTGCCGCCAACGTGGGAATGACCGTGCCGCTCGCCGTGGAGCACGCCGGGTTCGGAGGCACCAGGCAGGTGGTGTCCGCATTGGGGATCACGAATGGAGAAGTGCCGTCACCAGACCACAAGTCGTGGCCAATGAAAGCCAGACCATTGCTGGATGCGCCGTCCGGGCTTGTGGCCACCAACTGCACGAACTGGGCGCAGGTGCTGAAGCCGAACTCGGTGGCGGTGGCCGGGCTGTTGAAACGAAGAATGTCGCCGCTGTCCAGGAATCCTACAAACAGATCACCCAAAGGGCTCATGGCCAATCCGTTGGGAGTTGTACCGGCCGAGGGAAAGGCGCAGCCACTGCCGCCAAGGAAGGCTCCTTTTCTTGCGTTGGCGCCACCGCCCAGAGTAAAGGCGCTGCTCAAGTCCAGGGCGCCGTGACCGTTGTCACCGGAGGGATCGAAGCCAATTCGAATTACGCCCTGGCTGGCGCTATTGTTGTCGACGAAATAGAGAAACCTTCGCGCGGAATCATACACAAACTGGCCACCGATAGGGACTGCCGCCCCCGCCCTGGTGATGGAATATGTACAGGTGGAGCCGGCGATGTCCCATGGTCCGGGAGCATCCAGCTCCGGATCCATGCGGCAGATGCTGGAGAAGGTATCCGCCACCCACAAATGACGAACCGGCTGGCCGGTAAACTGGCTGATGGCCGTGCCTTGAATCACGATTCCACCCATAGGGCCGGTGTTGACGCTGTTGGCATCCTGGCCGGAGAACAAGATCGTGTTGGTGGTGGGATTGACGGCTATCTGGGCGCTGGCCGGCAGTGCGCCAAGTGCAAGTAGAATCACTAAGCAGAGCCAAGTGCGTGCAGAAGTACTCTGGCTCCCGCAGCATGAACGCTGGGCAGCGGTTGAGGGTCTCATTGTGTGTGCCTTCCCGTCCTGAGTTCATAGACTCAGGATCTTTTTCTCCTAAATTGGCAAGGCATCATCCGTTACTTCTGCAAATAACCCTGTAAGACGCCGATTCTCGACGTACCACTCTGGCCCTCTCCATTTGAGCGGCCCGCGACCTGCAAAAAACCGGAAGAGCAGGCCACGACGCAAAAAAGGCGGAAAAATACCAAAGGCGTCTTAGAATCTAGGCTTCAAGCATTAGAGGCCTATTGGGGGTAGATTAAAATCTCTAATCTGGCTGGCTTGAAAGGATTCGCCTACACAGGCTCCGGCATTGGTCCGCGCGCCTTCATTGGATGAACTAAACCCAATCTTGATGCCGCAGCCGTGCCGCACAGCTCTGGCGGAGTGAAATTGTATGGTCGTGGTTTAACCCTCGCCTTGCTGTTCTACTTCAAATTGGCTTTCCTGGCCTTGTTCCCTACCTTTCCACTCCGGCAAGCCGACTTTGCTTCCCAGGTAGAGCGTGAGGTGTTCCGACCTCAGACCATGGGTGATGGACTGCTTGATTCGCTGCGGGATGCCCGCGCCCTGTGCGTTCATGTCGCGGACCAGCTCTTGCCTGTCGATCGGTTGGCCAATGCTTTGCAGGTGTGTGATGATCGCGTCCAGAATCTGCGGACGTAGGACGAACCGCAGTTCCGGATCAACGTCTTTCACAATCTCCTGCCATCGCGTCTGCGAATAACCCAGGCTAATGAGGGCCAATCGGCAGCGCTCGGCTTGCTGGAGGGCATTGCGAAGATCGAGCAGCACTGCCCCAACGTTGGACGCAAACGGACCATTTCCGCTGCTGAAACTAACTTCTTGCACTTTCTGTCTTTCTCTAACCATTTCCTCTCACAAGGCGGCTCGAAGTACGCCAAAGTTGGAACCTGGGACTGCGAGTTGGTATAGCAGCCCGGCCTCAATGCGGAATTGCTCATAGTTGGCGATGATGTGTGTAGCAACGTCTTGCCATCTTTCCGGGTCGTCAAAGCTGTCTGGAATGGCGGCGCAAAATTTCCGCAAGGATATGGCCTTCATTTTCACGCGATCAACCGCTCTGCGAACTCTCCCGTCCGCCGGTCGATACCAGCAGAGTGTGTCCAGAACTTCATCCAGGTTGCGCAGCAGTAACCGGACACCCTCCTTGAATTCTGCCCAATCCCGGCATTCTTTCAATTCCAGGTGGTAAACCCTGACTACCAGATCGTCAAGCGGCATCGCGCGGCGGGCAATCGTTAGGGCTGTCATTTGTCTCAGTCCCCTCCCACGCCGAGGCTCGCTTCTATCCTGGCGAAAGCATCTTCTATTTTCCTCAGGTCCTCCTCGGTCATCTCCTGCTCTCCCCATGGCGAGAGGATGACCACGATCCATGAGACGACTGCCAGGATATTGGCGATCTGGCTGATCTCGCGCACGTGCGCCACCAGGGCGGGAGGGTAGTGGGCAACCATCGCTCTGGTCGCGCCTTCCACCAGGTACAGCAGCCCGAGAGTCGCTGTTATTCCAGCCAACAGCCGCGACCAGTACAGCCCTAGATAGCGCGAGTAAGCAGCGATGAAGATGAAAACAGCAGCAATCGCCAGATATGCGCCCACTTCAATCCTGTTTTCAATGAAGTTAAGGGGCCAATAGGACGCTGGAGAATATTCGCCGGAAGGTTGGAGCCGGTCAGGGTGCCCGTGGCGGAGACGTTGCCCGTCACACTCAGATTTCCCGTGACCGAATTGCCGATGATGGGCGCCGGCGCACCCAGATTCAACGGCGCATAGTTATCAAAGTTGAAGCTGGTTCCGGCGAAGCTGACCTGTGTGTATCGGAGCACCTCTTGCCCGGTTGAAGTGTCCTTCACCGTCACGCGGTAGTAAACGCCCGGTGGCAGAGTGTTGGTGGGATTTGGAACGGTGAAAGGCGTCACGCCGCCCACCGTGACCGGCGAGCAGAACTGCCTCCTCAAGGCCTGCCCCCCGCCGCCAACACCGATGCTGATTGTATCGTCATTCTGATCGGTGGCCAAAAAACATAACTGTCCTGCCCCCAGCTTCTGCTGGTTGAGATCGGTAATGTTCGTCGCTGAAACCGTGGTCCAGTTCTGCGCCTGGGCGTTGATGGGCAATACTATTTGCAACAGACAAAAACAAATGAATTCGAGAATGAAGAGCTTCTTCATGATTTGCTCCATATTTTTACAGCGTTGTGGGGCAGCACGGTGAGAGGCAGCCTCTTACCTGGCTGCGTATACAACGTGTCTGCTGTGGGCATGAATGAAACACACTACGACAATGCTTGAGCACTGGATGGCGACACCCTGGTTTGAATGATGCGCCTTTGCCCGCCGCCTGCCGCCGGAGTAAACGTCACCGTGATTCTTACGAAATCCACAAAAGCGGTATCGCTGATGACCTGATTGCACTGGGCCGAAATCTGAACACCAAAATTTGATGCATTCACATCAGAACTTGTCCATATTGTTCCCCACAGGTCTGACGATGAACCATATCCTGCAAAAGTAAAACCAAGCGCCCAAAACGTGGCGGTATCCGCATGCTCTGTCCCCACCGCGACGCCGCCCTTCATGATCTTGATGCTGTTGTCCTTTACGAAGGCATTTGAGCTGCCGCGTTTTATTTCAACGAAAATACCCTGGATTACAGAGCCGGCCGGAACGGAAAAACCGAAATTGGTTGCTTGCAGGTTTTGTGTGGGTGTTTGAAGGCTGGAAACGCTGGCATTGGCCCCTACTCCGTTTTCCGTAGTGATGTTTCCAGGCCCCGACCACGCACCTGTGCCTGTCGAAGCATCATTTGTGCCGGTGCCAGCACCGTTAGGACCGGTCGTAGTAGCAAAAGCGAGCGTTATGGCCACGAGCATCAACGCAGCCACATACCTTTTCTTTCTCACATCGCCCTCCGGATCGTGAACGCAACGTCAAGCACTCTCACAGTGGCAGTGGATGTGTCCGTGTTGTCGCGCCCGAACTTGACGTGAAGAATGTTCCCCGCCGAACACCCCGTCATTGTGATCGCAGTTTGCGAAGTCACATTCAATGTGTTGTTGGATCCGACAGTTCCAGACGTGATCGTGTTTGTCGCATTGAACGCAGGATCAAAAGTTGCGCCGGCAGCCGTGCATGCCGTTGCAACCGTAAACTTCACTGTGTTTGTGCCGCCTCCGGCTGTCACCAGCCAGTCGATATCCACATCCATGTTGCCTGTCCACCCGGGCGGCAATGCGAAGGAAGTCTGCATGGTTCGGGCTGCTGTGTCGTCAAAGTCTGCTGTCCCCTGCTGTGAGTTAGTTCCGGTCAGGCAATTCGGTGTTGCGGCGTTTGTTGTAGGCAGGTCCCAGTTCGCGCTCGCCGTTGCGTTGTTGCAGCCCGCTGCAGGAACCTGCACATAGAACGGCAGCGTGATTAAGTTGCCTGAAGCTTCAGCGTCAATTGTTTTATTAGTAAGCGTGTCTGTCGTGGCTCTGCCTACCAGAGTATCCGTTGAAGTTGGCAGCGTCAGTGTTCCAGTGTTCTTGATGCTATTGCCGTTCATATCCAACTGCAAACCGGAAAGCTTGACAGAGGTTGGAGCGGTTCCAGTCCCAAAAGCAAATGATCCAATCTGAAGCGTCGTGCCTAGCAGATCTAAATCAATCAGACCCGTGTTCGCCGGATCAGATTTGTTGTAGAAACGGATGTCGCTCTCCGTGCTTGTTCCGCTTGGCATCAAGGTAAAAACAGCTGGCGTATTTGTGCCCAACGACTGCAGCCGCAGAGCGCCAAGCCCGAATCGCCCTGTGTCCTGCTGGAGCTGCTGAGTACCACCAACAGCGAGACTCCCGCTCGTATCTCCCGCAGTACCATTTCCAATCGCGACGGTTCCGCTTGTGCTTCGGGATATTCCCGCATCCGGCGCCAGCGTGGGGTCCGTTGCGGAGGAATTGAAACCCAGCACCGCATCACTCCGGCCGACAAACTTCGAGGTTGAGGCAATCAGCGCAAACCGGTTGGCTGCCCCACTATTGAAGACGATGCCACCGTTGGTCGTGATCTCCTGGTTAAACCCGACCTGCAGAGTATTGGCGGAAGTCCCGGTCAGGCCAGCAAGATCAGCGCTGTTCCCCGCGTTACGCCAGGCAACTGACGTGTTATTGGTAAGACGAACCGCTCCAGTGGTCGCGGGTAAAGAACCGATCACAACCGCACTACCGGAACTGACATTGCTGCTTGCCGTGAGTTGCGCCGCCGTAAGGCCAGTTCCTGAGATCGTTGCTCCGGTGGTCCACGTTGCGATATCGGTGTTGGCTGTGCCTGCTGGAGCGAAATCGAAATGGATTAAGGCAGTCGATGGGCCGGCCTGTATCCTGCTGGCTGCATTTGTCGCGCCAGACAGCCTCCAGGTGTTGATGGCCGTGGAGTGATAACAAAAAAAGCACAGTGTTACGGCCCCTGAGTTACTCTCATGGCCTAGAGTCGAGAGATAGTCCGGGTTACCATGGCCAAAGAAAAGATCGTTCCCCCAATCGCCCGTCACTGTCAAATGCGAAGCCCGCGCCGTGGTGTTATTAAGCGCGCTGGCTGTAATATTGGAGAACGACGCGCCCCCCGAGCTTATAGTCCCAATTGCCGTACCACCCGCCTGCAGATTCCAGCCGGAGGGGCCATTCACGGCATTCAGGTTAGGCGTAGCGCCATTTATGCCCAGACCATTGACACCGAGTAACCCAAAGCCGGCGCCGCTGAAGGAGCCAGTAACTGACAAATTTCCATTCACGCTAAGGTTGCCGCTGACGGCTGTTCCCGTGAGCGGAGAAAATAGTCCGAGATTCAAGGGAGCGTAGTTGTCAAAATTGAAGGTTGTTCCCGTGAATCTGACTTGGTTGTAACGGAGAACCTCTTGTCCCGAGTTAACGTCTCGTACCGTCACGCGGTAATAGATTCCTGCCGGGGTGGTATTCGCCGGATTCGGGACGGTAAACGACGCCACCGCGCCATTGCTGACAGCCGCACAGAATGCACGTTTGAGCACCTGTCCCCCGCCGCCCGTATTAAAGCTGATGGGCGTGTCATTCTGATCGGTGCCTAGAAAGCACAGCTGCCCGACTGCCAGTTTTTGCTGGTTCAGATCAGTGATATTTGCGGCGCTAATCGTAGTCCAGTTCTGTGCCGAGGCAACGGCACACGTCAGCATAAGCAATACAAAAACTGATTTCTTCATGGTGCTCCTGAAAAATGGTGCCCCTGAAAACCGGGTATGCTCGCGCAGAGTGAGCAGAATCAGCCAAAGGTTTAAAAAGATGTTCTCGATATTCGTTTGGGTGCTCTCGGGTCAGAGTGCGTTCCGGAATCTAACTTCGGGATGAATAGCTGACGCTTTGCGTGCTACATCCAGCACGGTATCCGCGTCGGTAATTCCAAGATCGCGATGCTCCTTGAGCGCATCAAGATGGTTCTGCTCAAATCGATACCCTGAAACGCCAACGTGGCTTTTTAGGGGCTTCCTTCCTTCGAGCGTTGGATGCGGAAGAATTGCCACCGCCAGATGGCTGTGAAACAGGTCTTCACATCGCTCGTCGTGGTCGAAGCTGGTCATCATCAGAACCATGCCATTCGGGAGATCGATGTAGTGAGAACCGATGGTTGGGTGGAAGAGTTGCGCCATTGGCACCAAAACTGGCTCCGCTGAGCCGTTAGGGAGTGAGTGCGTCCCAGTCTGCACCGTGCCGCTCCATACCTCTTTCGGCAAGATATATAGTCTTCTCATAAATTGTCTCCAAATGGGCAGTGCGAACTGCAAGAAATACGCATTCAGTAATCGCCGCCTTTTTAGCCATGCTTAACTTAAAGGTTGGAAATTGTGCTGCAGAATGCAGGGGGAATTCATGCCCGCATAGAAAACATGGCGGGCACTGCGAATGGTCACTGACACTTTAGTAGCGCAATATGCTTCCAATGTATGGCCCACAGGATATGTAATCCCGGTCTTGCATGGGACTGCGTCTTCAAGACAGAGCTGTGCGGCGCGCTTCATGGAACCGTCTTCCAGGGTGAAAGGATGGCCGGGAGTTGTGGCCAGCCAATCACCTGCATTGAAAGACGTGTGCACCCACTCCCGGCTGACGTAATTCTTCACAACCTCAGATACTTCCGCCCAACCATCAGGTGTGTCCTTGTCTTTTGGGCAACTGATCCAGTCGCCCACAATCAGATCACGCACCTTGATTACACCTCTGGTTTTCTCTCGTACCAAAACGTCATCGCGCAGGCATGATCCACCAATTCCTCCGCCTGATCCTCCTCCGCTTCCAGTGGTTGTGGTGGAAGCAACCAGCGGAGCTGAGGAGAGCGGGAAATGGTCGCCACGTGCCTGCTCCTGGGTCCATGCTACGGATGTCCCGGAGTGTGCCCACGTAGGCGAACCAACACCGCCGCTGGCAACCATGCTCACGACCTGATTCACCTCGTCAATGAATGGATAAAAGTTGTAGCTGGTGCCAGATGAAAGCCCCGTAACCGCCCTTGAACCTGAATAATTGTTCACGGTCAACGCCGTATCTGTCCGGCTCGCATTAATGTTCCAGCTCCAGGTGACGGAGCTGGTATTGCTGGTATAGGTCAGCCCACCTGTATATGTGTTTGACATTGAGCCCTGCTTTCCTATCTCGTCGCCGGCGGCGGTCCATTGCGGAAACAGGAAGCAGTCGTCAAAACGCGCATCAAACTGCAGTCCGGTCATGGTCCATGGCGAGCCACCGGTGTTCTGCAGGATGGCAGAGCACCATACAGCGGCGAACGCAGGTTTGTTCTGGTTAGCTGCTCCCGCAAAAGCCATTGGAACCGTGAAGTAGGTTGACTGCAGATAGTAACCTCCGTTGTAAGTCCCGCTTGCTGCCGGTCCCAGGAAGTTAGCGTCTTGATTGCCATTGCCCAAACCTGCTCCGCCCTGCCAGCCGGCATAAGTGATCTGGCTGATAATTGCTCCAGCCGCGTCATACAGAATCACCCGTATCACACCCCCCAGACTTACACCGGCTGGCAGCGAGCCATCAACGACAAGGCGCGTCCAGCCTCCAAAGCAGTAATTTTCCCCAGGCGTCACAGCAACTTTGTCACTGATTACGCCCTGCACGTAGAAATGGCTGTCGTTGGGCAGAACAGCCCCCGGCTTGTTCACCACCATGGCGGATCTCCCGCCAGTCCTTGCTGTACTGGACTCCAGGTCCACGGTCATATACGGGTCGCCCGCTGAGAAGAATGGCGTGCCATTCCATGCATTCCAATTGTCACCAAAGCGTTGTCCGCTTTGGATTGCGATAATGTTGGGATAGGTTGAGACCGGTGTTCCAGCCACGTTGTATTCGAATCCCGGGTTGCCCAGCAGATTTTTTGAGACCCTTTCCATCTGCAAAAATTTTCCTGTCACAATGAACTGGTACGCCGTGGCATTGGCGATGCTTTGCTCCATCAGACCACTCGTGTTGAATGACGTAAATTTAAGGTAGATTGTCTTTCCGGTGAATGACGGGTCGTAGACGTAGGTGAAAATTGCGTGATCGAGCCGGGCCACGCCCTCCCCCGGCGCATGCGAAGTAACGTTGCTTCCAAACAATCCGCGCCGCAAATACACATTTCCTGCGCCATCCTGCCCTATGTTGTATTTATTGGCTGCCGTCAAGTTCACGCCCTGATACGCAATGAACTCCCCGCCTATGTAACAGAGGGTGCGGTAGCTATCTGCATCGGTTTGTGTCCCAGACTGCAGACTGCCGAAGCTCTGTGTCATATCCACGGGAAGATAATTTGTCACGTCAGGGTCCGGCCCCGAGTTCACAAGGGCCGTAACAGTTGCTATGCCCGTCGTTGTGGGTATGTATGGCGTCATCGCGGGTGATTGCTCAAGCTGCGCTCCCCAAACCTGCACCTGTGTGCCGGCCGCCCCCGGCACCAAAATGCCGCCCGCAATAAATCCCGTATTGTTGAATCCACTGGCGCTGAAGGAAAACCTTTGCCATGTTGATGTAACTGTTTGAGACGCGGAGAACTTTGAAAGCAGCGTAAAGTCACAAAGACCCAGCGCCACGCCGGGCAGAGAGCCGCTGGAGACACGCATCCAGATGGAAAAGGTCCACGACTGGCCGCTCATATTTCCAGTGACATGCTGCTCCAGGTGGGCCCAGTCAGTAAATGAACCGCCGCCCTTTACGAACACATCTGCCGTGGCGGTGTTATTGGGCGCGGTCGCAACGTCGGCGTTAATCGTGCTGCCCCCATCTTTAGTCCAGGCGGCATTATCAAACTGCTCAGAAAAGGTAAGCAGATTGGTGCGTGAACTGGCTGTTCCAAACAAAGTGCCCATGCGTGCGGGACCAAATATCTGTCCAACCTGCTGATATTCGCTATTGTCCTGGCTGACCCAGACATGACAGCCACCCCAGTTTGCGCTTGAACCGGAAACTGCCATCCAAATTTCGTGTTGGCCGCTCTGTGACATCAGGAACGGCGCTTCAAATACGATTGGAGTATTGATGTTGCCTGGATCTGCGTTGGCTTGTGGGACAAATCCGCCTGGCAATTGCTGCGGATAGAGTGTTGGCGAGGCCGTACCAAACGGGAAATCCTCCGCATCAATCTCAAGTTGCCCATTATCGTCTTCGCGGATCGCGGTAATTCGGACTGGTTTGCTGTTGTATCCCAACTCAGGAACAGTCAGTCTCACCAGGTCCATGGGCTCAAGGAGATTGAATTGCCAGCCGAGCGTTAAAGTGTACGTTGCGCGGATCTCTACTTCGCGCCGGCGCAGAAAGTTTGCCACCTGCTGGGCCACCAGCGTTGTGGTAATAGCGTGGGCCTGCCTGGGTGAGGCCTTGCGAAGACCATACACCGCGATCATCGCGTCATCCTTGTCTTCAGCAATCTCAACGTTGTAGTCATTGGCCCGGTTCAGGAATTCCACTGAAACGGAGTTCATCACGTCCGCAATCGACGGCCTCTTCACCGTGATTGGCGCCAGCAGATCGTTGCTGCTCAGGTCGTAAATCGGCTGCGTGTTCGGCAAAAAGACCGCGCCGTTGCCCACCGCGGATGTATCGCCATAGGGAATGATTTTCAACATCCCTTCACTCCACACCGCGGCTGAATTTGTCACATCAAGAATTTCCTGGATCCAGTCTGAAGCTGATTTTTGGGCGTCGAGCACGGGCGAGAGAAAAATGCCGTTGGCCACGCAATAGTTTGAATATTGGGTCAGATCTCCCAGCGGCACCTGTGACTCAGGCTGGACTGTAACGGTCGCTCCCGGGCCGAGGTTCCAGCCGGCAAACGTTCTTTGTGTGACCGTCGCTAGATTGATTCCATCGGAAGTTTTGAACAGCGCTGGATCGCGTGCCACAACATTGATGGCATCAGACACGGAATTAACCGTATTGAAAACAATCTGGAGATTAGCTGCGCCTGTCCCCGTAAAGGGCAGAGACAGACTCTGCGTAACGCCAGGCTGAATGGTTGCGGCGCCGGTATGGTTGGTGCTCACGTTGATTGGCGTCGCGCCTGCGTTTGTCACGGTGATATTTACCTGGTACTGCACGCCCGCAGTGTCCAGGCCGAAATCCAGGTAGTACTTATAAAAAGTGCTGCCTCCGCTGCTTTGAATCCGATAAGATCCCATGCCCATTCCGTAATATGGATTGCAGAGCAGGTCCATGATCACGTCTTTGGGATTGCAGTCGGTAATACCCGAACTGAAGGGGAGCATTCCCAGCACCTCAAAAGACAAGTTGGGCAGGGTTCCGCTCTCTCCCAGGTCCATCGCCGAAGATGCGACATATGCCACGCCACTGTAGCCCAGGTTCTGACCCGAATGTCGCGAAGTCAGGTAGCTCCATGGCGTCTGCGGACGCGTCCCGGGAAACAGCGTCAAGTTCAACTTCTGCTGCGGTTGTCCATTGGAATTTGAATCGGGAACCGAGTAGACGTAGGTGATGGTCATCACCTTTGTGGCGTCCGATGCCGAGAATGTATGCTGCCCCGTGAGCGGATCAAGCGTGTATTGGCCTGATCCGGGCGAGCTGCCCACCAATGTCATCGGGGTCTGCTGAACTCCAATCAGAGAGCTGATTCCATCAGAGCCGAAATCATTCACCAACAGGTTGTACGAATCCCCACGTGATACGCCGCGACCAGAGTGAAAGATGCGCCCGTCAGACGGAGGCATGTATGATCCTCCACCCATGGGCACGGTAAATTGTTCCGATGTGTTCAATAGAGTCAGCCGCCCCTTGGTGTCCCAGACATTGTGAATATTCTGAATCGGGCCAAGGCAAAGAGCTGTAGCAACTGCGCTCTGATACGTATACGTTGTGTTGGTGATGGCATTACCGCCGCCGGAACCTAATCCCTTCCCCCCGACCTTTTGAGTCGACGTGTGCGGAATTGCGGCGAAATCGCCGCTCCACAGCAAACGTCCAGAGATGCGGTTCTGGCCATAGACAATTGGAATCACCTGGCCATAGGAACTGGTTTGCACGCGCAGCGCGTTCAGCAAATTAGGTTTTGCCGCGAGCGCGTTCTTGCCTCCGCCTTTTCCACCTGCCATTAAGCCCATGTTGCTTTGCTCCAAACCGCCGTAGAGATTTACTTGCTCTAAGATTTTTTTGCGCCGGGCGCACCCCGCTCGGTGCAAGAGTCAGCCTCGCGGCTGAATTGATTGCTGATCGCTATTTCAAAGTATTTGTGTGCCCGGCCCAACAGTTCTCCATCGCGCAGCGCATCGCTCAGCAACACGCCGTAAGGGATGTATGAATGAATCACGATCGGCCAATCCACCACAATCGCGCCGTGGGAATACGTTCTTCCGAATCGAAACACAATGAAATCCGCCGGTTGCGGTGGTCCATGGATTTCTTCAACAAACCTTTCGATTTCTTTGAGGTAGAGTTCCTCTGATCTGTGCAAGTGCCATTGCACGGAATATTGAGGTGGTTGGTAATCCAGAGGCAACACGCCGCACTGCTGATAGACCGCTAAAGGAAACATGGCACAGTCGGCTCCAGCATGTTTGACTCGCGCATGGTGATGGTATGGAGTGCCAATCCACTCTTTGGCTGTGCGAACAATTTCGGTTCGCTGTTCAGCCGTGAGTCGCTTCATAAGGACCGCTTATTTCTCTTCGTCACAGATTTTTTCAACCAGAAACGTCATCACCCAACCAACATACATGCGCCCGCTATATGGCTGTTTCCGGCACGGGCACATATGGGAAGCCTTCAAAGTTCGGCAGGTTATTGAACTTTGTTGCGCATGTGTTCTGGGTCTTGTCGCATCCGGGATAGGCCGTAAAGGTATCGCCGGCGTTCGGTACAAAGGGCAGTGGTGAATTAAAAAGCATGACTCCGGCCTTATATAGCCGGATCGCTTTCACAAGGCCAGCATTCGGACCGCCGGTAAAAATGAGCTGGCCATTATCAAAGTATGCGTCAGGCTGGGTGGAGGTTGTGATGATCTTGTTGCGCGTACAGCCTGACTGAGCAACAAGATTGTTGGCAAAGCTGGCCTTAAACAAGCCACAACGCGCGTCAAAGAGCGTGTTGGTGCAACCCGGCTGAAGAATGATCGCCGGAAGTTGCATGTTCAGATAAGCGGTACCGGCATTGACCGTCAACTTTGCTGAGGTGCGTGTTAGTTCGTCAACAGGGCCGATAAAACCCGAGAACCTCACAACCGTACCAATCTGGTTCGAGTTGGAGTCCATGAACAGGCGGTCGATGCGGAAAGATGCGCCGTCCCAAAGCCCCTGGCCGATGGCTTGTAAAATCGGGACTCCGTTGACTGTATCGGTCAAGCTGGCTTCGATTGTGACCTCAAGCGTCGCAACATCCATTCCCAGCTTCTCTTCTATGGCTGACCGCGCGATGTTCGGCGGGCCGGTCAGGAATTTATTGCCCAGCACGACTAGGTTTGTGTCCCATGTGGTGTAGCGCAGGGCCGTGCCGTTCTTCAGAGTGATCGTGTACAGATCCGCCATGCGGATTTCAGTTGCAGTCTGAAGCCAGAGTGCCAGGTCATTGCCGCCAATGTTTGTGGGGGTCTTCATTTTTTCGCAAACCGCCTAGCGTTATCTATGTTGCCAGAAATTACCAATGCTCCTGATGCAGCGCCACTCGCCGCGTGGACGGGCTCGCGTCGCATTTGCTTTAGCAGAGCTAAAGACCAATAGCTAAGTGCCAGCGACCTGTGCGCTTTATTTGCGCACCGAAATCAACTGGACTTCCTTGCACTCGTAAAGGTTGAAATAGAAATTGCTGAATTCGATTCCCTCTTTGCCGCTGAGAGAACTACCCGTGTGAAAACGGACCCGATGCAGCATGATGAAATCGGCGGTAATTTTTTTCCCCGCCAGCGGCGCCACAACAAAGGTGACTACGCCATTGGCAACTGAATAATCCGTCCCTTGCACCACACTGCTGCCATCCAAGTACACGGTGGCTGTCTGATTCATCGGGTTCTGCACAGCCTCAAGAAAGCCGCCGATGTTGCGCACGAGCTGAAATGATTTGGTGGCGCCGTCACCGGTCCCAATTGGCTGGCCGGTATAGGCAGAATCTTCAAGACGGCCAGTTATGTCCGATTCATTGAGAAGAAAATCATCAAATCGCCCACCCCGGGCCAGAAAGAAACCGACCAAAGTTTCCAGGGGAGTTTGTTCGTTTTCATCGCGGGATTTTGGGTCATTGAGGAGATATTCGTAAGTGAGAGAAAATTCCCAGATCGGGTTCTGAAAATTCTGAATGCGGACCTCACGCCCGGCCAGAGACTCCTGAATCTCGGTGGAAAATGTTGGTGTCTTGGTGATATTCCAGGCCAGACCACGGATTTTGGGAAACAATACATTGCTCATAGTCAGATTTCCGTTTTGAACAAAAGAAAGAGCAGCCCGGAGGCTGCTCTTCATGACCCGCTGGATTCAGCTCACTGAGACGGGCTAGAGACACTGGACATCGGTGCCCAATGACGACGTGGCGCCTTATTGCGCTTCATTCAACGCGACAATTGCACATGGTGTTCCGTTCAAGTTAGGAGTTGACGGTTCCAGCACAATGTCCCACCGCTTACGGATCGGGATTCCACCCTGAGTACTTGATTCAACCTCATAGCGGTAATAAACACGCGCCAGAGGATAGGGTTTGCCATCAGCCTGCATGAAATCGCCCTGGACAATTTTTTTGTAGTCTCGAACAGTGAACAGCGTGACCGGTCGAACCCCTGATTTCCAATAGCGCGGCGCATCAGCATCTCCCCGTTTCAACATTTCAAGATAGATCGTGGCATTGTCAGAGCATTCTTTTCCGCCAACTGCGGTTGGGTGCACGCCACCTGAATTGCTGATTGCTGTGCCGATTACCACGACCAAACCCCCGACTATTATCAGCATGATCCAAAGCATTTTTTTGCGGCCCTTTTTCGCCGGCTGCCCCTGCTGAACAGCACCGCCTGCCCCTCCCGCGGCAGCGCCGCACGAGGCACAAAATGGGCCATTCATTTCTTTGCCACACTTCGAACAAAACGCCATCTCCGGAGTCCTCCCTGCATTTTTAAAAAGCGCTTGATCTTAGCAGCGAAGAATAGCCGAAAGCAATTACTTTTTATGGCATTTTTTACCCAAAGTTCGTGTTAGACCTTCTTTTCTTAAGCACTTTTGCCACCTCGTTCCCGATCATGTTGCCATGTTGCTTGATTGTGTCTTTGAAAGAAGCAGCATCGATAGCGTTTACATTGTGATAGACGTTTACATTCACCCCTGCGCCCGAGCCGCCGGATGAGACGGTGTTACGCAGGCGGTCGGCTATGCCTGCAGGCAATACCATCTCATTCTTATGGATTAGCGCCAGTTGGTCACTATCTACCTCATAAAAGCCGCCAGCCGCGGAATTGACACGGCCCTTAAAGGCTGACAGCATGCCAAATACAGCCATGGTAATGGGAGCTATCAAGGCCCATCCGAATGGAAGCTTGGCCGCGGAGGCACCCGCCGAGGCGGCTCCCGAAGCAGCTGAACTTTGAATATCCGCCTGGGCAGTCTCAGCACTGGTCTTAATGCCAAAAATCTTCATGACAATATGTTGCTCAATCCATTCAGTCACCATTTTGCTGAGGGTATCCACAAAATTCTGGAGCATCTGCTGACCCAGCTTGGCCACAGCCTGTCCCAGCGACTCCGTTCCCTGAATCATTCCCATGATGCTGGAGGAAAAGAA
The DNA here is from genome assembly GCA_020072585.1 of Terriglobia bacterium. GTDB lineage: Bacteria > Acidobacteriota > Terriglobia > Terriglobales > Acidobacteriaceae > Angelobacter. The sequence continues at coordinate 40,361 of JAIQGL010000037.1, forward strand.
TGACTGAATGTTTTTAGAAAGCGATTTCTCCAGGTCCTGGCGGTAATCAACTCCTTTTTTGACGATCGCATCTTTCTGCTTTTCTGCATTGCGCGTGGCCTGGACACCCTGGTCATTCGCAAGCCGAGGAGGCGGCGCTGAACCAATCCCACCCAAGAGTTTTCCTATGACCTGCATTGCATGCGCAGTATCGGTAATCATCACACCAAGCTGGGCTTCATGGTTCTGCACCATCTGTTGATCACTTTGCTTGCTGGAATTTACATTTGCGGTATCGCCATCACGTTGGGTTTTGGCCCTATGGGTGACTCCATCTTTCACTACTTTGTTTATGTGGTCTTGTCCCGCGGCAACGTTTGCCGCATTGTCCGCCAGCACTTCGTCGGCCCGGCGGTTTCCTTCAGCCCATGTGTCACTTATGTACTTCATGGTGCTTTCGGATTCCTGGCGCATGGTGCTCAGAAACTGCTTCATCCGCCCGACGGCGCCTGAAATGTCTCCGTGATTCATCGCCTGGAAGGCGTCATAGACAGCTTTCGCGAACTCCCAGGCCGTTTTTGCGCCGGATACAAGAATGGCAACAAGAATCTTGAGGCCAGCCCAGACCTTATACAGTCCGGCGATAAACATGCGCAGAACCAGCACAATGGCGTCAAATGCCGGCAGCAGGATCTTTTGTAGTTCGTCGGCAAGCCTGCTCTCTGCTTGCTGCAACTGCTTGGCGCTGTCGATGGCCGACAGAGTCGCTTGCCCGTGGCCTTCATAGTCCTTCATCTGCTTTCGGATCGCTTCCGAGCCTTGCCTGAGAACTGGGATTAGTTCTTTACCCTTGTCGCCCAGAAGCGCTGTGGCCGCGGCCAGGTCTTTCTCCGGATTCGTACTGTTTTTGACATGGTCCGCAACCTGAAGAAAAATCTGGTCCAGCGGGGGCAGATGATCCTTCCAGCCCTTAGTGCTGATGCCAAGTTCGTTGAAAGATTTGATGTTGGCTTCAGACCCATCGCGCGCCTTGTACATGGAATCAGAAAGATTTTGCAGTTCGCCCGGAAACTCTTTGACTGAAACACCGGCGTGCTGAATCACGTCTTCAAACTCAGTGATCTTGTCCGCGCCCAAACCGGTGCTCTTGGCTACACGGTCAAGCTCAAGAAACCCATCTTTGGCTTTATTAATAAATTCAATCGCTTCTCCAATGGGTAGTCCCGTGAGTTTGCCGGCAGCGACTCCGATCGCCTCTGAAACGCCATTGGCGCCTGTACCGGCTTCCTTCAGCTTCTTGTAAGCCTCCTCCCCGGCTTCTCCGAATTTTTTCACGGTCTCGGTAAACTTGCCGTGTTTGGCAGAAGTCTTTTCCACTTCCTTTCCGCTGTCATCGGCTTTCTTGCTGAGTTCAGCAGTTGATTTCGCCGCCTTGTCAATTTTCTGGCCGTGGTCTTCAGCCTTCCTGGCGGTTTTTTCCATGTCATCGCCAAGATCCTTGACTTTCCTGGCCGCTTCGCCAGCGGACTCGCGAGTCTTGCGACCATGCTCCTGAATGCAACCTGCCGACTCGAGGGCCGCGGCACCGGTAGTGCGGTAGCTTTCCGCTGCATCCATCGCCATGACACGCACGCTCTGGGTGACCACCTCATGCGTCTCTTTGAAATGCTTGCCGATTCGAGAGGTGGTCTCGCGCGTGACTGAGATGACCTCCTCCATGTGAGAGGTGAAGTGGCTCTTATCAACGTCGACGAGCAAACTAAGATTTGACTTTGGCATATATTTGCGGAAGCTTACGGTTCACAGACCCACCTGTGCTTTGGACGGTTTGCGCAAGCTCCAGAAAAGTTGCATTTTCACGGAACGAGCGGTTGCCGGGAGAGCGTGTTTTGTCGCCCAACAGATAAGCGGCCACCATCACGTGTACCGGCGGGTGCTCCTGCCAGTAGTTGAAAAGCTCATTGACTTCCCAAAGAGAGAGCCGGTCGATCTCCCCAAGAGTCCAGCCGGTAGCGGTTGCTATGTGACCATAGACAAATGGCCAGTCGGCTAGACCGGTACCGGTGTGGGTTCCCCCGAGGCAGATTTTTTAAGACCCGAAACCTCCAAAACCGCGCCAAAAAGCACAGTAAAGTCCTCCAGGGTCAGTCCATTTTCAAGTTGCTCAAGTGAGACATCCTGGTGCACCTTGCGGAGTGAGTTAGAAATCACAGGGAGATAACGCATCACGGACGCCAGACCGCTGGACGAGTCCGATGAATCCGCTAACAAAGAATCCAGTTGCCGCAGTTCTCCCAGAGTGAGCGATGAGACCGTGAGCTGTCCTAACGATGTAGGTATGGTTTGCTGTTTGAGCATCAGTTCCTCCTGAATCAAGATCGGGCTTTCCACGAATCGAGCAGGCCCGGACCAGGCCGGGTCTGCTGATTGGAGAGTTACTCGTTGGAATAGATATCGATCACCTGGCCCGCTGCATTCGCGAAGGCCTCAAAATCGAATTCGGGAATGATGAAGTCTTCCTGCTTGGTGGTGAACGAAAGCTTCGAAGCCACCACGGAATACAGCAGCACGTTGAATTGATTGTTGTTATAGACAGTTTCCAGCAGGACCTGGATTGTTGGCGCAAAACCCATGAGTTGGTTGGAAATCTTCATGGATGTTCCGCTGGCGGCTGCTGTGAAGGTGTAAGAAATTGCCACCACGTTGGTTCCGTTGTCGCCAACGTTAAAGGTGTATACGCCTGCCGAAACGGAATACTGGCCCACGGTGGGCGCCGATGAGACGCGAGTCAATGGCAGACCTGTGGCAGTATAGCGAACACCCCAGTCCTGCACGAACTGGGCGGAATTTGTGACAGTGGCCGAACCAGCGGCAATAGTCTTGACTTCATCGAGCGCGGTTTGCGTCATACCGGTTGAAAGCGTCTGCCCAAAGAAGAGATCGTTGAGCATTTTGCCGTTGATGGACGCGAACTTTGATTTGCCGGTGATTTTGCATTTTCCACGAGCCACGGCTTCAGGAAATTGCTTTTGACCGTAAAGCTGCTTTACGTCGCCGGAGATATCCAGCGAGACGTCCTGCAGCGTTCCGAATTTCATGGGAGTGGGGTTCGCAGCCGTGGTAATGACTGGAAAACCCCACAGGGTGCCTGCACCAAATTCAAACATTTCTTCTTTCTCCTTTTTGGGGAGCCCGCCCTGCACTCCCATAAAATTGAAGGCGGCCAGAGCCGCTCATGTAAGCAAGGGTTCCTAAGCAGTGGTGAGAATCTCTACTGGAACAACAGCCAGGGCCATGGAGCCCTGGACGTTCTCAACGATTTCAATCTTGCCTTCAATGCGGCAGTGCGAAACTTTACCGCCCAGAGACTGAGCGATTCCTGGTGTCACATTGCGAATGGCAACTTCAACCGCGTCCAGAAGCGAGTTGAGTTCGGTTGAAGGAACCGAATTAGGTTCTGCGTCCCCCGCGGTATAAAGAACGAGATCGACCGTCATTTTGGCGTGGACGGGCAGGCCGTTCACCGCGGTGCCGGTGAGTTCATCCTTTTGCACCTGATAGAGTGACGGACGATCTGCCGGCGAGACCTGAGATGGATCCTGCCAGCGCCGGCTGACCGTTTTGAACGGACCAACCGGCGTGAGCAGAGCGCCCTGTAACGTGGCAAAAAGCGCCGAGTAAATTTGTTCACGAGGAAAAATCATTGGGACGCCTGCACCTGCTGAATTGCCTGTTCAAGAAGCGCAGGCAGTTCCTGTTGAAGATCATTGATGGCGGGACGCAGGTAAGGACGCGGACGCAGATATGGGCGCCGCCCTTCCTTTTTCTTAAACGGACCACGCCGGCCGGCGTAGCCTCCATATTCATGAATCGCCGCATACGGCAGGCTTGACCCAATACTGATGGAGAGAGTCTGACCGTCTGATCTGGCATCAATCGACTGCAAAACGGAGTTCAGCAGATTTCCACTGCGGGAGCTGAGCAGCGTTCCATTTGAGTCGCCCTTGACCCCAGATCCGGCGAAATACCTGGGAACCGCGTTACGCAATGATTGATAGATAAGCGGCTTGAGTGCTTTGTGGACCTCAACCACCAACCGAGGCGCAAATCCCGCAAGCCGCTGTTGAAGCTGCTGTATGGCCGAATCGTCAATCTGTACGGTAATCACAACGCCAGCCTCCTGTACTGGTTGAACACGGACATGGAACGCGGCGGCACATCGCTCATATCAAAAGCGATGGTTATCTGGCCGCTCATGCTGTTGGATTTTTCGCCGATACGAACGCGCTGACGATACGTCAACGCAAACGCCTCAATCGCTGCCTGCTTCAGATCAAGCGGAACACTTGAATAACCCGCCGTGTATGAAAGCTGGACATTCTGCACGCCTCGGCTGAAGCGAAAGCCGCGCAGAAGAATACGGCGTGCGTCCCAGAGAAAGCCGGCAGCAACGGGACTGCTTGCCTGCTGTATGGGAACGTTGTCGACGCTAACCGCAGTGACTGCGATGACGGGAAACTGGCGAGGAAGAATCCGGTCTGAATCATTCCCATCGTAGATTTCCGTTAAAGGGCCCAATACCGACGCCAGAATGTGCGGGCGGTCAATGTACTGCAAGACCTGCAAACTTGCGTTCGAAATCAGACTCTGCAGAGTGACATCATCATTGTTGCCCTGGTTGGGCAACCACGCCTTAATTTCTGCAACGGTGCAAAGATCATCAGGTGCGGTGGCCATTCGTGAAGCCCTCCAAATATGGTCAACACAAGGTCCCTCCGCCCTACTCGCGCGCTGATCTGCCCATTCACGCGCAAGTGCGGCGCGTTAATGGGGCCCTGACAACGCGCTCGCTTAACGGCCGTCGGGATGACGTGAGATTTATGCTCTTTTGAAAAGAGCGGCTAGACAAAAAGAGCCTTCTGCAGGAAAAGGCAGTCTGGGTTGCGGAACCTCAGACTGCCTTCTGTTCTCCCTCGCTTGTCTGTTGTCAGGCGGGGAGGCATCAGCAGCGACCGCGGCAAGTCAAAGCTGCTGATGAAAACGCTTATCCGTTGGCCACGTTCGCAATGACGCCAAGTGAAAACGGCGCGCGGCAAACCAGAACCTCATCGGCATACACGCCATAGACATACTGGCGCGACACCACGGGCCATTCAATCTGGTAATAGTCACGCCGGCAGCGGACAAAGGTCACGTTGTCCACACCGGAGAGTGGGTACGGGATCTCCGAACTGTTGAAGAAAATAGTACCCGGAGACAGATTGGGATGGATGCGAATGTCCAGGAACTGCTGGGTGAACTTGTTCCAGTACTTGGCAATACTGGCGCCGCCCAACAGAGCCGGCTTGTCATCTTCCGATCCCGTTCCGCCCGGCAAGGTGAACCGGAAGAGCGGCACGCCACCAGAGGCGACAATCTTTTTGTTGATGTTGCGAGCTTCCTGAGAGTTGACCCAGATTTCCGTGGGACTGAGACGCTTATTGTCCCAGAACCACTGCAGGGCCGTATCAATTTCCAGAATGCCATTCGCCTGGTCAGCGGTCAGAGTGTTGCCGTCGAGCGAGGCGAAATAGCCTGCGTTGGATTTCAATGCCTGGGTGAGGAAGCCGTCAAACACGAGCGAGTTCGCGGAGCCATCCAAGTTGGAGTTTGCAGCATTCGCCAACTGCGTGCCCGCAACCGGAGCACTGATGGTTACCTTGTTCACGGTAGTAATTGTGTTCAGGGTTGCCGTGCCAGCATTGGTACCGATGTACCATGCGTATCCGGCGGCCCCTTTCACCGCGGGGACCGTGGCCACCACAGTCTGCTGACCCGCAGTAGTGGCAGCAACACTCGATGCAGCGCTGATGGCACTGGCGCCTGCGCCGTACTGAGTAGACGTTCCATCGATGTTGACCCTGGTGACCTGACCATAAGGCACGCCAGCGAGAGAGACGGTAGCGTTAGCCAATGCTCGAGCCGTGAGAGCGGTAACAAAGACAACCAGGCTCAGACCGGAACCAAGTGTTCCGCCGTTAGCCAAAGCAACGGTAGGAACTGGAGGAGTCCCGAGAGGCATGGAAGCATTGCCGTTGAGGATGATGTTTTCTTCACCCACCATGACGGCGCGGAGCAGTGCCTGAACGAGAGTGGCCTTGTTATCGAACTCCTTGCCACCAGCCCAGACAGCTTCCCAGTCAACGGAGCCTTCCAGTCCAATCCCGGCATAGGACGCAACATAATCCTGCTCCGTCACGCTCATTTCTGCCGAGCGACGACCCGGGGCCACACCGAGCTCGAAATTCTGTGTGTTGACACCGGTGATGGCTTTCCAGCGCGTGGCCAGATCACCACGGTCACTCACCTGCCGGGGCAGGCGGTTGCGCAATGGGGTTATGACCGGATACAGCTGAAGCGCTGGTCCGCGAAGGTCAAACGCATTCAGGTTGCCGGCCACGCCGCTGATCAGCGACTGGCCGATAGTGGTTTTATTCAATGCGGACAGGTCCGCCTTATTGAGCAGATCAAACGTCTGCTGACTCAGATCGCCAAACATTTTCTGGTTCCTTTTCTCCGCCCGGAGATTTGCGGTTTTGTGTGAATGCAATGCGTAAAAGCCCGTTTTCAGGAACTCTTATCGCAGATAGATAGAGGCCGGTTGCGGTTTCTGCAAGGTCCGCTTGAGCAGCTCATGGACACTGGTCTCGCCGGACGACTTAGTCAAGGCCGGCCGCGCGTCGTCTTCCTTAGTTACGGTATGCGTTGCCAAACCAGTGCGCGCTACCCGGCTTCCGGGTTCCTGTGGTGCGACAAATTTTTCCATCAGTGACAGGAGATTGCTCAGCGACCGCTGGATCTCCTGGTTGTTGCTCTCCATTTCGCTACGCAAGCCGGCCACTTCCTGCTCCACCTCAGCCAGCTTGGCGAGCGCAGATGCGGAATTGGCCTGGGCCTTTTCCAGTTGCGCTTTGTCATTTGCTTCCAGCATTGTGTTTTGCTCTCCTGTCCTTACTCCGGAACGTTTATCTCCCGGAATTTTTTTCATTCCTGCCGCTGCCAACATGGCGGCACTGCCGGTATCGTCCTTATCCAGCAGCGCATCGACGTGCGTGGCTGCCTCCTGATGGCTTTGCGCCATTTTCTCCATACAAGTTTTGATCGCATCAAGATGGGCCAGCGTGTCTTTGGAGTGACGAGCACCGATCTTGAATGCTCGATGGGCGCTGACCGGGGCGGGATTGAACTTGCGAACTTCAAAAGTGCCATCCGATTTGACGGCGGTAAAATGCGCGCCGGGGACGCAAGGGTTGTCGACGACGCTGATTTCCACCGGGCTGGCGGTGAAGCGGACAAATTCGCCGTCCTTCCATGCTTTCACGTATGCGCCGCCGATACTGAACCCCGTATAGACACCCAACATGCACTTTTGCCAGGCGACACTGTCCACAATGCGAGCACCGACACGAACTTGTTTGAGATCATCGTCAAAATCAATGGCGACGAGCTTGCCTACAGCGCTGGGTTCATGCATTTCACGCACGTTGCCAAGGCTCTTGCCGTCCGTGGCCTTGGCGATTTCATCACTCCAACTCTTGAAATATGGTTTGGAGGACTCGTAGTCGAAAATTTCGCCTTCTTTGTCGACGACTTCAGCGGTGGCAACGCCCCACACTTCGTGCTTTGACTCGTCAATTTTGGCTATCTGGGCGAAGAGATGGACAGATTTCATGTTGGCTCCAAATGAAACAGGCGGCTGATGGCCGCCTGTTGGTGGTGGTACTGTATTTACTAGCTAGTTAGCTCGTGATACGAATTCGAGATCTTCGCATTCGTCGATTTGATCCGCCGGAATAAAAGTAAGTCCTGAAACCGGTTCTTTAATTCTGACGCCACCGCCGAATTCCTCCATGTGCCATGAGGTTTCGGGATCGTCCGGATCAGAGGCAACGAGTTCAATCTCACCTAAAAGACCGTGAAACATCACGCGGTCGCCTTTTTTTATCTCTTCACCGGACTGGTATTTCAACGTCAACTTTGGCATGTTAGCTGGCTCTGGCTGCCATTGTTGTCCAACGCGGGATCATAGTCAAAATCTGTCTAGTGAGAACTTCACGATACGAGTGGTTACGATGAGCATTCTCGGGATCCTTCGACTTACCTCACGCCTAGCGGGGCTCGATGCCGCTCAGGATGACAGGTTAGAAGTCTGGCATGCCGGAACCAAACCACAAGGTCCCTCACCCCTACTCCGGCGCTGGTAACAGCGCGCCGTCACTGGACGGGGTTCGGGATGACGGATTGAGTATCAAGATGTGCCTGATCGTCTCGTCCTGCGGCATTGGCTTGAAGCGGAAACACGCCGGTTGTAGTTATGACAGCATTCGCTACGCCGATGGGATGTTTGCCAAGTTCTTCGCGCACTTCGTCAATGGAGAGCACTCCAGCACGGACATAGATATCATCGATTTTTGCCTGATCGAGCGGATTCAGAGTGCGGTCCTGCTCCCAGACAAACTCTATGTCGCTGTAGCCGAAATGGCGATTGATGATGAAGTTGATGGTGTCAGCCAGATACCCGAGGATAGGCACCAGCCCTTCCGCCGCTGCCTGTTCCACACTGGTCTCAGCCGTAGCACGGTTCATGACGCTGACAAACTGCTGCGGCGACAGACCGAAGGCGTAGCACACGATGCGTGTAATCCATTCATCGAGCGCGTCCTTGAGCATGGGGTCGCGGGTGAACTGGAGATTGCCGCACTCGGGAACAAATGTGATGCGACGACGCCGAGCGGAATTGCCGGCCAGCGCGCTGTCAACCATTCCTGAAATTCACTGATCTGATCAGCCGACCACTCTTTCGGAACTTGCGCCACGGCTTCCGGCACATTGCCTTCCGTATAGTAGTTCAGAAGATGAATCTGCCGGCGCAAGCCGATGTTGATGGTAAGAATGATTTGCTCGACCGGCGAGTACCCGAAGAACTTGTGTGCGCGCAGGTTGCGTGGACGATAGATGAGCTGATCGGCGGTGAAATCGACCGCCGGCAAGCCCTTGAGTATCTGCTGGTAAGCGACGGCCGGGGGCGCCGGGGTGCGTCCCATGGCATCAATTTTGCGGGTAATCGTGGAACCGTCTATGACTTCCAGAGCGTAAAGCTCTTTACCCGCAGACCACAGATCACCTTCCTGCGAAATGACAGGCACAATGACCGGAGCATCCAGGACGAGCAGATCTTCAAGCAGCAAGCGTATCCACTGCTGCCATGTATGTTCGCGGTCAGGACAAGAAAAAAACGCAGTCAACTGGGTCAGTCGAGGATCATTCTGTTCGTTGTCCTCACCGCTAAAAGCATTGTTGCCGCCGTTCATCGCGCGCCTGGGCCGACCCGGTTGAGCCTTGGTGCGAAAGGCCCAGGGCATCCGGCTCACCTGATCTTTGCGCGTCTCAATGCAGAGACGCACAAGATCAAAAGAGTCAGCCAGGGAGCGCATCTGGTCAAACGAAATGGGCTCGAGGTTCCTGGGTTGAATATTGATGTTGTACCCTACCGGATAGTCGAGAGTCCGCAGTGGAGTGCCTGCCGGAGCGCTGGGAGACATAGGCAGATCCGGCCCAAACCAGACGTCAAGGGTGTTGCGCAATTTGCGTCCTACGCGGGCGACGAATCCGGACTCCACTAACCCTGGCTCCAGCGCAGTGATCTTTCCGCCATTCAGTATCTCAGGCATTTTAGGCAATCCCCACTTTCACGCCCATGATGGCGGATGTTTCAATGATGAATTCAACGAGAAGGTTCTTTCGGTAAGCGGATTTCATCTGTTCATCCTGAATGCGAAGGCTCTCATGCCAGCGACATTGGCCCGAGTCATCAATGATGTATTCACCGATCCAATTCATAGGCTCTCTCTTTCCCGGGGTTTTTTAGGCGCTCCGCTCTAGTACCCCACGATCACACGGTCTGTGCAAGAGCCGGCCGGGGCTGCGGCATTCCTCTCAAAAAATGAAACCGCGAGCTGGGGAAGCCTGAGCGGTATGCCAAGCCCTCCACTGGTTACCGTAGGAGCAAGCTCTGTAGCCAGGTATGCCTGTTGTGCGCCGGATGACATGTTGGTGGCGATGTTATAGCTGTTGTAGAGCGTGAAATTGGGGTTGGATTGGTTCTGATCGTCAGCGGTGTAAACGTTCATGACCAGATCAAAGTTCTGGGTGCACGAAACGAAAACGGTCATCTTAGTGGCATCCCCTACACGAATAATGGCGGTGTTGGGAGTCACAGAACCAGCTGTGGCCGGCAAAACCACGCCGTTGTGGGCCAGATCAGCGGGAGAATAAACCAGGTGCGGCATTGGGCGGGGCAATAGCGGCTTGCCATTTTTATCCAGCTCAGGAAACTGGCTGGATGTTTGAGAAAAGACCACGAGAGTAGCAACGAGTAACAGAGCGAAACTTCCTAACAGCAGATTCTTCTTATTCACAGTTGTCTCCTAAATTTGGAATGTTGTTTCAGGAGCTAAAGCCCAGATCTGGGGGCCCCGGTCCGACAGAGGCTAAAGCCGACAAGCAACAGCAGCTAGAACGAACAAAACACATGATGCCCGGCGTTTGCGAGAATTGGCGCGAGCGGATGACGTCTGCGTTTCAGTACGCGGCGCTTCCGTTTAACCCGCGGAAAAGGATCGTACGCGAACTGGCATTCCAGACAAAGAGAGCGAGTGGAAGCTGAATCCAGCCGGCGTTCATCCGAATTGAGGGGCGCATTGCACTCTTCACAGCGAGGCGGCCCGACACGGCCATTATGATCGTGTGCCATGGGTATATACCTCTTGACGATTCTTTTGCTTCCGGACGCAGGCAAGCGAACCGGTTGGACCAGAACTCAGGACGGCAACATTTTGTTGAGTAGACGGTTTTTGGGAACCCAGTCATTCTGCGATGGAGGACGGACCGCGGGCATCCGTTGGCTCTGCTCCGATGCGAACGCCACACCTGCCGAAGCAGTGAATGAAACGCACACATGGGGCCCAGAATGAGGTTCCCTCAGCAGACGCAAACGATGCGCCGGCATCGGAAAGGTTGCAGGCCGTTGGGGTGAAGCCGGCGCCGCTCCCGGCTATGCAAAACAACTTCCGTTTTGCATAGACATCTTATACGACATCATACGCGGCGATGTCAACAAAAAAATCTATTTTCCCCTGTTTAATTTTGCATTAGATTGGTTTTTGCGAACATCCAATGTTGACAATAATTTAGACATATTTTAGACTAAATACACTTATGGCGCGCGATACATATAAGCAGGCTTACGCGACAGCGAAGCTCGAGCTGCTGAAAAAACTGCAGAAACGAGACGAACTGGACCAGCAGATCCGCAAACTGAAACAGACCGTCAAGGCGCTGGGGGAAATGTGTGGTGCTGACCCGGAAGAGATCGACAAGCTGCTACTGATCGAGGGCTTTGCCATTGATGCCAAGCCTGGATTTACTGACGCTATCCGACGGCTGTTCCGCATACACCAGACGGCGCTAAGTCCGATCGAGATTCGCCATGACCTGCTTAAGATGTCAATCGGTGTGGGCCAGGTAAATTTGTTGTCCTCTATTCATACAGTGCTTCGCCGCATGGCGGAGGCTGGCGAGATAGAGAAGACGGATGATTCGAAGTTTCGAGCCTGCAAGGGCTAAAGCCCAATTTAAATTGGAATGCTTAGGGCACGGAGAAATCCATGCCCTGATACCGGCAGAGTCTAAAGCCAAAAGACATCCAGCAGGCAGCCTTCTTTCCCCCAAAGCGGTTTTTGAGGGATGCAAGTTTGAGTTATGCTTTCTGGCACCCAAATGCCAGAACTCAAGAAGCTGATTGCGAAGCTCAAGAGCCATTACGGCAGCCCCACGGCGCCTCCAGCAAAAGGGCCGTTCAAGCTGGTAATGTGGGAGAACGCGTGCTATCTGTTGCCGGACGAGCGGCGCGCCGCCGTTTTCCAAGGCCTGCGCAAACAAGTAGGCTTGAATGCGAAAGCAATTCTCAAAGCAGATCCGGATCTTCTGCTGGCACTGGCCACAATGGGAGGCATGCGTCCCAAAGTACGAGTCTTCCGCTGGCAGGAGATCGCGCGAATCACGCTCAGCCAGTTTGACGGCGATCTGGAGCAGATCCTCAAGCTGCCCTACGCCCAAGCCAAGAAAGCCCTGAAGCAGTTCCCTAACATCGGCGATCCGGGCGCAGAGAAGATACTGATGTATTGTGGCGCTTCCCCAGGGTTGCCCCTGGAATGGAACGGGCTCCGTGTACTTACACGGGTGGGCTACGGCCGGTGGCAAAAGAATTATGGAGCCATGTATCGATCCGTGCAGGAGGCCTTGAGACCAGAGCTTCCACGTAAAGCAGAGGCGATTGCGCAAGCGCACATGTTGTTGCGTCAGCACGGCAAAGAAACATGCCGCGATAAATCGCCACAGTGTTATGTCTGTCCGGTGAAGGAGCTGTGTATGTATCCAGTGAAACAGGTGGAGATGTTCAGCCGAACATCGTCAGCAAGCTCTTCGCAAACGTAAAATTTCAGAATGCTTACCCAGACCTTCCGGTCTGGGCCAACTCAGTTCGCGCCTACGGCGCTGATTCTCTTTGAAGCACAGGCTGGATGTTCTTTGTTTGCAGTTCGTCCGAAAGCGAACCAGCCTACCCAGCGCTACCGCGCCTGACTCAATCATTTTTGCACCATCTACGATGGGGGCTGGGGTTCTCGCACCAAATGAAAACATACCAGTCAATCATGCAATTCTTGAATGCCAAATGTGCGACACCGTTGCGCATGGCACATAGTGAGAACGCCTTGATGCAGCATGGGCAATTCAATCGTTCTCGGAATCCTTCGGCTCCGCGCCTTTCAGTTTCTTGTGTCAATCATCATTGCAACGCTCCGCTCAGGATAACAAGTCTTCGGCGATCGTCCAGACCCAAACTAACTCGAAATTGTTACACGCCTACCCATTTGCATTTTGCGCAATTGAAGATTGACAAGCTAACACTATTCAACGGCACCACTCCAGCCGTGCAGCCTATCGAGCCTCTGAATTTCATTTGCAGCGAGCAATGAGCGGTTCTCGTGCTGCGCGTCCGTCTGCATTTCCATGGCACGATGCAAAGCTGCGCGAACCTCAGGATACTGTTTGATGTTGCATTGGATCTGGCTTCCCTGCGTGACAGCTTCGACCACATTGCGCGAGAGAGCCGTTTCTGAGATCTGGTCTTGCGCCGCGGGCGAACGACGAGCAGACGCACCACGAGACTGGGATGGTCTAATTTCACCGGTGGCCTGCTGGCGATAGAAGTCGACGATCCCGCCGCCGAGGCGGCTGCGCATATAGATGAGAGCCTGAGAAGTTGCGTCCATGTCATCGTCATGCGCGGCTTTGGGAAATGCGCATATGTTATGGACATAGTCTTCTATCCAATTTGCGCCAAAGACCAGAGGGTCTGGGAGCTCAATGCTGCCTGCTTCCCAGAGAGGAGCAGTGGCCTGGGCCCGGGCGATTTTGCCGCCTTCAGGATTCACGGCAACCACTCCGGCGATTTCTTTCTGTAGCTCACTGATGATGGCAGGACCGTTGGCCTTGTCTTCAATCAAGATGGCGTGAGCCCGGGGGAATTTTCCATGACACGCCTTGATGGCGGCCATGGTGGGGCCAAAATCGAGCCGGTCATACGTCCGGTAAGGGAGCATGTAATACTTTCCGCCAGAGCGCGCCCAAACCTGGCCGGCAACAAAATCATTGTCACTCCCGCCCGAGAAGGTGCAGTCCAGGATTGCACCATGAACTCAAATGATTCCGGAAGCTGACGGTAAAAGCGCATCCATTGCCGCCTGATGATGCCGCCATCAAGAGGCGCAGGGCTCTGCTGGTATTGTCCGCTGAAGGCCCAGCTTCCCATGCCGATGCGCTGACTCGAAAGAAACGATTGCGGCAGCCGCTTAGGCCAGAGTAACTCACCAGCGCGCCGACGCCGGCGCTTTTTAGAAACTGGAAATTTCAGGGACTCGTCTTTTTCCGCGATGGCGGAAAGGCTTACATGTTTCCATCGATTGCTATCACGGGCAAGCACGTGGCCGGTGAGATCCTGCTCATGCAGGCGTTGCATGATGATGATTTTGACCCCGGTGACCGGATCATTGATACGGCTGCGAAATGTTGTATCAAAACGCAGATTGACCGCTTCCCTTTCCACCTGACTGATGGCCTGCTCAGGATTCAGCGGATCATCAAATATGAGGACGTCACCACCCATGCCGGTAGCCGTGGCCTGCATGCCGGTGGAAAACATGGTGCCGCGGCGGGAATTCTCATAGTGGCTTTTGACGTTCTGGTCACGCGAGAGAGAAAAGACGCTGCCCCAATGCCGCTGGTACCAGCCTGACTCAATCACGTTGCGACGGTAAACACTATGCTGCGTACTGAGCTTTTCAGAATACGAGACAAACATGAAGCGGCGCGAAGGATCGGTAGTCCATACCCAGATGGGAAAGAACACGGAGATCAAAAGGCTCTTCATGGTGCGCGGTGGAACGTTGAAGATGATGCCTTCCAGTTCTTCCCCGCACTTCTTTTTAAAATTGTTATCTCTGATCAATGTCAGGTAGTCACAAATGAGATCGAGGTGCCAGTTCCACACCAGGGGGCTGACGGGCTCCAAGATTTGCCATGCTTCCTTAACAAACTCCCGCAGTGCAGGGGCGTAAGCCTGAGGCTGTTGCTCTTGATTCCCAGGAGAGTTAGCGTTCTGATCTGCCGGGTCGTCCGCCGGCGCTAGAGAATGGGAAGCTTGTTGAACGATGAGAGGTTTGTCATGCGACTTTTTGCGAGCGCTGGCGGACGGCCATTCCGACTTTTTCTTCAAAGAAATTTTCATGGCTTTAAGCAGAGCAGCTCACGATTGGTGCTTGATAAACCTGGCGGCTGTCGGCGGGCGAAGTATGTTCCGTTTCCACCGCGGAAATTGTGACAGTCGCGGGGCGCATACCCCATCCGAGATTGACGGCTATCTTAACGCGACGCACACCGATGACGTATTGCCAGACCACTTGTCCGTTGACGTTGCAACTCAAGTCACGCAGATGAGTGAGTTGGGCAAAGTTTAACTGTAAGGCGGTATTGCGATGGATGAAATTGGCCACACCATCTCTTACAAGCTGGACGGCAGCGGTAATTTTCACAACGAATGCGGGTTGCGTGGGATAAGCACGCTCACATTCATAGGCCTTGCCCTTACGACAACCTTTGCAAGGGTGGCCAGAGTAGCAATGCACGTGAAGAGCGCAGACGCGACACGGTTCCCCCATGATGCAGGGAGAAACCAGGGTTGGCTGATGCATTCGATAAACCGGTATCAGTGGCTGAGACACACGTATCCTCACAAAGTGAAACAGGTTGCTGGCCGTTGGTGTGAAGCCGGCGCCGCTCCCGGCTGAAATGCATTTAACGCAGGACTTTAGAGAGAGCTCACAGTGAGAGTCGCTGCGGTGCTAGCTGTTCAGGGACTAGAGTTTTCGTCTGCTCCCTGAAAATTGAGGCGCGGTTTTTCTCTGGTGTGTATTTCATAAAATGGAAGCTGGCTTTTTGTAAGTCCCCGGCCGAGCGTTACGAAGCAACAACTTCTGCCACATTCAGGGCAGAGCACATTGGTGGACGCGGGCAGGTTGGTGAGCGCTTGCCTTAGCTCACCACAAAGCGAACAGCGCAACGCAATGTACACACAGGGAACGAGTGCGCTTTCCAGGAGGCCTGGTGAGCTTCCGGCGGCCTCAGAGTGATTGCCGGATTGAAGTGAACCGGCAGAACTTGACTGCCGTTGCGATCCGCAATTGCCGGCGCTTGAAAGAAGTTCAGATTCGAGAGGCATTTGGGTCTCCGCTTTTCCGGTCGAGTATGTTTCGTTTTGGCTGGGATGCGTCGTCAATCGATTTGCTTCGCCAGATATCGTTCTAAGAGTTTTTGCGCGCATGCCTGGCCACATGCGGGCTCGTCCGTCGCGCGCAAGACGGACGTGGGCCGATAGTGACGGCATGTAAATCGATCCTGCACGACCGCGATCACAAACCAATGGTTGGCTTCACGGCGGACATTTGTGCAGCCGGGAGCCGCGCACTTCACAGTGGTCACTAAATGCGGATTGCGCACACTGGTCACAGGTACACCTCATGAAGAACCGCCAGGTGTTTTGAAAACACAAATGCGAGCAGCGACGTGAATGCGATTGAAAGTGTTGTCAGTAAAGAGAAAGCATTGATGTGAGCACCGGCAAGACCTGATACGTGACTACTGCGCGCAGTATGGCTGTTGCTGATTCCGATGGATTGCGATCGGACTAGTTCAGCAGAGGTATCTGAATCACTCCAGTGGCCGTCAGCATGGTGATCTTCAAGACAAGCGCCGCAGAACCGAATACCGCAGTCGATGCAGGGGTAAAGGTGAGTGCGGCAAAAATCCTGGCCGCAACAGTGACATGATTCGATGGACGTAGTGTCGCAAACGAGACAGCGATGTGGCTGCTGGCCTGAAACCGAATTACTCGAATCTATATGAGAATCGAAGAAAGCATTGAGAGATTCAGCATCGCACTTGACACCGCGGAGGCATGCGGGAGAGGGGAGTGAGTCGGCGGTGACCCGCTCCCCCAGAAATAGTCCAGACTGAATGAGACTTCTCCATTAAGATGGCCCGCCAGGGCGGAGGAGGAGAAGTGAGAAAGAGTCGATTCAACGAAGAACAGATCATCGGCATTCTGAAGGAATCAGAGGCCGGAGTGG
>JAIQGL010000038.1 GCA_020072585.1 Terriglobia bacterium
GAACGCTCATCGCAGAAATCGATCCCACCCAGCCACGCTCGAACCTCTGCGGTGCACAATCGAGGGCTGCAAAAATATGACCCAAGTGTAAAGGATGTCTCGGAACGCTTTGTAAGGGATGTCGTGGAACTTTACACATTCATGCCTGCGGTACTCTGCTGTAAATTGCCCGGCTTCAGCCCCTGGGGTCTGCTCATGGGTTACGGAAATTCTGAAAGGCCTCATCACCGCATCACTCGCATCGCAAGGGCGAAATAGCACCTTATTCCGCAAATACGTTATGAAACAAAAAGACAGGTAAACTAAAGAGGTTATTCAACACATGACGCCTCCAGCCACCGCTTCCAAATCCCGCGTCTCCTGGCTGATCGCCACCTTCTTTGGTATTGGGCATTTGCAGCCTGGCTCGGGCACGTGGGCTTCCGCCGTCACCATTTTGCTCTGGTGGGCCGCGAGCCGTTGGCTGCCGGCCGGCTGGGAAATTCCTGTGGCCCTGCTGGCTTCAGTGGCAATTACGCTAATCGGTATTCCACCATCTACAGCGGTGGCGCGTAAAAGCGGCATCAAAGACCCGGGGTTTGTAGTGATTGATGAGGTTGCCGGTCAGATGATTGCGTTGATCGGGGTTCCAGTGCATTGGAAATACCTGGTGGCGGGTTTTATACTCTTTCGTAGCTTTGACATTGTGAAGCCGTTCCCTCTTCGCCGTCTGGAGTCGCTGCCGGGAGGGACCGGAATTATGATGGACGACGTTGGAGCAGGGCTGTACGCGCTTGTCCTGTTGCAGATCTGGCTACACTTTATAGCGCGTTAGGCCACACTTCCATGGGTATTACGGAAAGCTTGCTGGGAAAAAAGAACGTGGATGGCAATCCCTACATAGACGCCATTGACCCGGCTGCATCGTTGCCCGGAGGAGAGGTCAGAATCATAGGGCGCGCCCTGAAACCGCCGCAACTGGCGCGGCCGGAGGTATCGTTCAACGGCATGCGTGGCTCCCTGGTTGTAAGCTCTGAGGATTTTCTGATCGCCCGGGTGCCTTTTGGCGCCCATTCTGGCCAGGTCACCGTCCAGAGCAATGGGCATACCAGCAATGGCCGCGAACTCAAGATCGCTCTGCCGATTGCCGAGAGCCTGCACCCGGTGGCCAATCCTGCAATCGACCGCGAGGGCAACATCTACGTTACCTATTCCGGTGGACGGGGCCAGAAAGCGCCGGTAGCAATCTATAAAATTGACACCAATTACAACCCTCCAAAACCGTTCCTGGCTGACCTGATGAACGCTACCGGCCTGGCCTTTGATCCGCAGGGGCTTCTCTATGTTTCATCGCGCTATGACGGCACGGTGTATCGCGTGGCCCCGAATGGCACCCTCAGCACGTATGCCGAGGGCATGGGAGTGGCCACCGGCATCGCTTTTGATAAAGCGGGCAATCTCTATGTGGGCGATCGCAGCGGAACCATCTGGCGGATTGCCCCAGACCGGCAGATCTTTGTTTTTGCCACCCTGGAGCCGAGCATCGCTGCCTATCATCTGGCTTTTGCTCCGAATGGAACACTCTACGTTACCGGCCCCACCACATCGAGCTTTGATGCTGTCTACTCCGTTGACCCTCATGGGACCGTCTCGGTCTTTTATCGCGGCCTGGGGCGGCCGCAGGGCCTTGCCTTTGATGTTGAAGGGAACCTCTATGTTGCCGCTTCTCTGGGTGGCAAACGCGGCATTGTGAAGATCACACCCGAAAAGAGCGCGAGCCTGGTCATCGCCGGACAGGACCTGGTTGGCTTGGCCTTTACACGCACTGGTGGCGTGGTCCTGGTCACCAGAAGCTCAGTTTTCCATCTCACCTGGGGCGTACAGGGCCTTCCTCTCATTTAAACTGCTCTAGTGAACGCTGAGATTATTGCCATTGGCTCGGAGTTGCTGACACCCTTCCGCCAGGACACGAACTCGCTCTTTCTCACCGCGCAGCTCAACCGGCTTGGCGTGGAGGTAAGTTTCAAAACCATTGTGGGCGACCGCCTCTCTGACCTGGTGCGCGTGGCCCGCACGGCGCTTTCGCGGGCTGATGTGGTCATCTTCATGGGTGGTCTGGGGCCGACCGAAGACGACCTTACGCGCGAATGCGTGGCAGAGGTACTGGGCCGGCCGTTACAGCGGCATGCCCGCATCGTGGAAGACCTGCGCGCGCGTTTTGCCGCCCGTGGCTGGAAGATGGCGGAGAACAATGAACGCCAGGGTGACGTGATCGCCGGCGCCGAGATACTGGACAATAAACGCGGCTCTGCCCCTGGGCAATTCCTGCATATTGACGATGAGAACGGCAATGCGATCATTATCCTGCTGCCCGGACCGCCACATGAACTCACTGCCATGTTTGAAGAAAACTGCGTGGAGCGGCTGCAAAGACTGCTCCCGGCAAAATACATTGCCATACGCGAGCTGAAAATCGGCATGCTCGGCGAATCGATGGTCGATAAGCGTGCGGCGCCCATTTACAAGGCCGCTCAGGGAATCGAGACCACCATCCTTGCCGGTAGTCCGGGAGAGGTGCAGCTCCATTTGCGCGCGCAGGCTGACTCCATGGAAGAAGCACAGAAGAGAGTGGATGCGCTTGCTTCGCTACTGGAAGACGAGTTTGAGGACGCGGTTTTCTCCAGCAAGGGTGAGAGCCTGGCGCAGATCGTCGGCTATTACCTGGGTATGCGCGAAGCAACCCTGGCTGTGGCTGAGTCGTGTACCGGGGGATTGCTGGCGGAAACCATCACCTCCATTCCAGGGAGTTCCCGTTATTTCCTTGGCGGCGCGGTGGTCTATGACAATTCAGTGAAGATAACGCTGGCTGGCGTGCCGCCGTTGTTGATCGCGGAGCATGGCGCGGTCAGCAAACAGGTTGCCGCGGCGCTGGCTGAGGGAATCCGCGCACAATGCAAATCCACTTTTGGGATCGGCATTACGGGAATAGCCGGCCCGGGCGGTGGATCACAGGAAAAACCGGTGGGTCTGGTCTTCCACGCCCTGGCGGACGGCAAGGATACAGAAGTGGTGGAGCGTACGTTCCCTGGTGACCGGGACCGAATACGCCATTGGGCCACGCAGCAAGCCCTGGATATGGTCCGCCGCAAACTGATGTGACATGCGACTATTTATTGCATTGGACATTCCCGCAAAGATTCGCGCCCGCCTGACTGAATATATGGAACGTGCGCGTAAGCTGGCGCCGGACGCGCGCTGGGCTCGCGTGGAAGGGCTGCACGTAACCCTGAAGTTTGTGGGCACATTCAGCGATGCCCGTCTTGAGGAAATGAAGGCTGCGCTCACGGCGGTAAAAGCTGCCCGGTTTGAAGTGAAGTTCAAAGGCGTGGGATTTTTTCCGAACCCTAAAGCAGCGCGCGTCTTCTGGGCGGCGGTAGATGGCGGTGAGCAACTGCCCTGTCTGGCTTTGGCGATCGATGCGGCGCTTGAGGGCCTGGGCATTGCCCGTGAAGAGAAGCCTTACCATCCACATTTGACGCTGGCGCGAGCTAGTTCGCGTCCGCTGCGGGAGTTGCAGTCTTTGCTTACGGACCCGCAGCCGCAGTTCGGTACACAGGGGTTCGGTACAATGACTGCGCGCGAATTCTTCCTGTACCAGAGCCAACCGCAAAAAGGCGGATCGAAATACACGAAACTGGAACGGTTCAGGCTGGAATAGACACGCTGTAAATTCATGGTCGTCCTTTACCTCATTGTCGCTACGGTCGCCTACCTGCTGGGGTCGATTCCATTTGGCTATCTGCTGGTGCGCATTTTTCGCGGCGAAGACGTCCGCCTGACCGGCAGCGGTAATATCGGCGCAACCAACGTGGCACGCACCGGCGCCAAAGGATTGGGTATCGCCACTCTGGTGCTCGATGCGCTGAAAGGCGCAGCAACAGTTTTGTTCGCGTATGTTCTGGCTCGCAAGAACCATCTGTGCAGCAATGAAGAGCTTTGCACTCAAGTGCTTCGTCTGATGGCGACGGCGGCATTAGCGGCGGTACTCGGCCACGTCTTCCCTATCTGGCTACGCTTCAAAGGCGGCAAAGGAGTAGCGACTGCACTGGGCGTGTTCTGCATCCTGTTTCCAAAAGCCATTTTGCTGGCGCTGGCAATCTTTATTATCGTGGTGGCCGTCACGCGCTATGTTTCCCTGGGTTCGATCCTGGGGGCAATTGCATTTCCCGTGGCCGCTTATTTTCTTCAACAATCGGACTGGCTGTCATTGCTGCTGGCATCCTCGGTTTCACTGATCGTGATTCTCAAGCACCATGAGAACATCAGCAGATTGCTCGCTGGAACGGAACACCGATTTGGCGGCGGCAAAGCGCCCGTAGCGGAGAAACAGCTTTGAGCCGCATTGCAGTCATCGGTGCGGGAGCCTGGGGCACGGCGCTGGCCATGGTTGTCGGCCGCCGCGGCGATCATGAAGTTCGCCTCTGGGCGCTCGAAAAAGAAGTGCTGCAAAGCATTGCCGGTTCGCGTACCAATGATTTGTTTCTTCCCGGCTTCCCACTGCCACCTACCATTACAGCCACCAACGATTTCAGGCAGGCGCTTTCCGGGGTGGAAATCATCGTCAGCGTAATGCCGTCACACCACTGCCGGCGGACCTTCGAGCACATGGCACAATGGCTTCAGCCGCACATGCTCTTTGTGAGCGCCACCAAGGGCATTGAAAATGACACGCTGCTGCGCATGACAGAGGTGATTCAGGAAGTGGTGTCACGCTTGTGCGGGTTTGCGCCGAAAATCGGAGCGATCAGCGGTCCCTCCTTTGCCCGGGAAGTTGCGGAACGCCACCCCACGGTGGTGACGGTGGCTTCCTCTGATAGCGCTTTGGCCGCGCGGGTGCAAAAAGACTTCAGCGATCCCAGCTTTCGCATCTACATGAATGATGATTTGACGGGCGTGGAACTGGGCGGCGCTCTCAAGAACGTGATCGCGATTGCGGCCGGCGTGTGCAGCGGCCTGGGGCTGGGGCACAATTCAGTGGCGGCGCTAATTACCCGGGGATTGGCGGAAATCACTCGCCTGGCCGTGGCGTGTGGCGCCAAGCCACAAACCATGTTTGGACTGGCCGGTATGGGCGACCTGGTGCTTACCTGCACCGGAGGTCTCTCCAGAAACCGCAGTGTGGGCGAGGCGCTGGGCAAGGGCCAGCCGCTGCAACAGATCATCGCCGGCATGCATGGCATGGTGGCCGAAGGCGTTCTTACCACAAATGCCGCTCTCGGTCTGGCGAGGAAATACAAAGTTGAAATGCCTATCACTGAGCAGATGTACGCCATCCTGCATGACGGCAAATCCGCGCATGATGCCATTCGCGAACTGATGACGCGCCCGGGCAAAGTGGAAGACACGTTCTAAGCCAAAATCGCCCAGAATTTTTTCTCCCGGCTCTATATCAAATCAACCATTAGGTCGCCACTATATTCCTAGTAGCTTTTTGTTCCATGGCGGCTTGCTACGGGACTTTTTCCTCAAAACTGGCCCATTTTCTCTGTTTTTGCCGTCGGATTGTCTTAACTGAACCAATACTCCCGCGGGGTTGGAGTACTTCCGTAATCGTCTGGCAAGCTGCTTTTTTGGTTAGATTTACGGTGAATCCAGCATACAATTTGAGAATTACGTCTCTGGCTTTATGAAACTGCCGCTACCGTCCCGTATACCGATTCTGTACCTGATTCTCATCGTGTTAATCGCGGTGGGCGTGGTTCCGCTTTATTTCTACGCTACCAAGATGGTGGAGCGAAACCGCGAAACGCTGGGGAGCAATGAGAAGCTGTTGCAGAACAATGTGACCACCACGCTGGCACAGTCCATTGCGCAGCGCGAGAGGGACATCAGTTCCACGCTCTCCAGTCTTACCTACTCCATAAGGGTAACCAGCGGCGGCAATCTGAGTGGCAAGAACGTTGAATCTGCTGACGTTAAAGCGCTCCTGCAGAATTACATTGGTGATCCGGACTCCATTGTTCCTTACGCCCGGCTGATCAACACGGAAAACCAGTTCATGATGGCCGTGGGCACGCTTGATCCTGATACCTTCCTGGAAAAAGAGCTCGAGCGCGGTCTTGCTGCTGCGCATGCCGGACGCGAATACAGCGGAGAACCGCTGGCCATTGGCTCCGGCAAACAGGCCCGCACGGTCATGGTGGTGGGTAAGCCGGTACTGAATGACCAGCACGCTTATCTGGGATCGCTGGAACTGGTGATTGATTTGCAATACCTGGTGAAACAACTCCAGGAAGCCAAGGACCAGCAGAACCTTGATACTTTTGTTGTCGACCGCTCCGGCCGTCTGGTGGCCTCACCCAGTTCGCGCTACGCCACCGGCCAGGACATGAATTCGAATGATCTGGTAAGAAATTTCGTCGAACAAAAACGTATTGTGCCGCTTGCTGTGACCATGGATTACACGGTCCAGGAAGGCAAGAACCACATTCCCATGCTGGGCACGTACTTCCCTGTGGCCGGGCTGGGCTGGGCCGTGGTGGCGCAAAAGACCCAGGAAGAAGCCTACATCGATATTACTGACATGCGCCGCGATGCCATACGCGCAGCGTTGATTGCCATCGCTTTCAGCATCTTCGTCGGTATCTGGGCCGCGCGACGGCTTACTATCCCGCTACACGTGCTCACTGAATCCAGCCGTACTATCGCCGGCGGAGACTTTACCCACCGCGTTCGACTGAAGAGCCGAACAGAATTCGGCGAACTTGCCCAGACGTTCAATACCATGACGGACGATCTGGAACAGTTTGTCGGTGACCTGAAGAACGCGGCGCAGGAAAACCGAACGCTGTTCCTGAACTCGATTCAGATGCTGGCCGGAGCCGTCGACGAAAAAGACCCCTATACACGAGGCCATTCTGACCGCGTGACCCGCTATTCCGTCCTGATCGCCACCGAAATGGGCCTGAAGGACGAAGAAGTGGACAAGATCCGCATCTCCGCCCAGTTGCATGACGTGGGTAAGATCGGCATTGAAGATCGCATCCTGAAAAAGCCGGGCGCGCTCACGCCGGAAGAATTTGAAATCATGAAAACGCACACCACCAAAGGCGCGGCAATTCTGCGTCCGGTGGACGCGCTGCGAGACATGCTGCCGGGCATTGAACTGCACCATGAATCTCTGGATGGACGCGGCTATCCTTATGGCCTGAAAGGCGAGCAGATTCCCTTGATGCCGCGCATTATCATGGTGGCGGACACCTTTGACGCCATGACCACAAACCGTCCCTATCAGGCGGCCATGGACCCGGAGTATGTGATCCGCATTATCAATTCTCTGGCCGCAACCAAGTTCGATCCCACAGTTGTAGCGGCGATGACCAAGGTTTTTGAGACTGGCAAGCTGCGCATCCACCGCGCTGCCACAGTGAGTGGCGAAGAAGCTGCGGCTGCCGCTGTTAGCACTCCGACAGAAGCCTGATGCAGGCTTTTGAGCCCTTTTGAAATAAGCTTTTACATCCTTAGCTGCGCAAATTTTCAAACTTCATAACCAGCACTTCATTCCTCCGTTTTTAACCAACAGACGGGGTTTCTCCGCGCCTTTGCGCTTCCGCAGTGAATCCACCTTTGTATTACCGCTATAATCAAAGGTTCAACCGGACTTCATAACGCAATGATTCAAACCCTATTCGGAAAACAGGAACCCTCGTTTCTTGACAAGATGAAACAGGCGGTCACGCGCACGCGCGAGAACTTGAGCGAGCGCATTGACGAAGTGATGGCCTTAACCAAGGAGATCGACCGCGGCACACTGGACGATCTGGAAGCCATTCTGATCGGCGCAGACCTGGGGACAAAAACCACGCAGGAAATTCTTGGCAAGCTGCGGGAAAAGGCCGACCGCAAACAGATCAAGGATGTTGCCGAATTAAAGCGAATTATCAAGGAACAAGTGCTTGCCATCCTGAATGCCACGCCCTCGCGCGTCGGCAAACCCGCAAAAGGCGAACCGGAAGTTGTGATGGTGGTTGGAGTGAACGGCACCGGCAAGACCACTACAATCGGCAAACTGGCGCATGCGTTGCGCGGCGAAGGCAAGACTGTCCTGCTCTGTGCCGCGGACACCTTCCGCGCTGCCGCCATTGAGCAGCTTGAAATCTGGGGCTCGCGCACCGGCGTGGAGGTCATCAAGACCAAGCCAGGTGGCGATCCCTCCGCGGTCTTATATGACGCGCTCAGCGCCGCCAAGGCGCGCCACACTGACAGCGTGATTGTTGATACCGCTGGACGCCTCCACACCAAGACCAGCCTGATGGCGGAGCTGGAAAAGATGAAGCGCACGGCACAGCGAATTATTCCTGGTGCGCCGCATGAGGTCTTGTTGGTAATGGATGCAACTACCGGCCAGAATGGACTGCAGCAGGCGCGGCTATTCACGGAATCAGCCGGCGTGACTGGGATTGTGCTTACCAAACTCGATGGCACTGCAAAAGGCGGAGTGGTGATAGCAATCTCGCGTGAGCTCGGGCTTCCGGTGCGCTACGTCGGCGTGGGTGAAAAAGCGGGTGACCTGCTGCCGTTTAACGCTGAGAATTTTGCCGATTCCTTGTTCTCCGCATCCTAACCCGGACGCACTCTGTTGTTGAACCATGGTATTTTCACCACAAGACGAACTCTTCATGCGCCAAGCCCTGGACCTTGCGCGCCGTGGCACCGGGCTTACTTCACCAGGCGCGCGTGTGGGGGCCGTTGTCGTGGATAGCTCAGGCAATATCGCAGGCACGGGTTCCTACACGTTTGACGGCATCAAGCACGCAGAAATATTGGCGCTGGACCAGGCAGGCTCACGCGCGAATGGCAGCACGATCTATCTCAACCTTGAGCCTCACTGCCACCAGGGTCGCACTCCGCCATGTACGGATGCGATCATTGCTGCCGGCATCAAGCGGGTAGTCGCAGCCATGGCAGACCCCAATCCCAAAGTTGCAGGCAAAGGTTTTGCCCAGCTGCGGGCAGCGGGAATCACGGTTGAAACCGGGTTGTTTGAAACCGAGGCGCGCCGCATCAACGAAGCGTTCGCCCGGTACATACTCACGGGGCTGCCGCTGGTCACGGTAAAATCCGGTATGACCCTGGACGGCAAAATCGCTCCTCCTCCAGGGGACTCTTTGAACCCTTCAGCGCTGGGCGCAACCAGCGCCACGGGCGGCTGGATCACCAGCGTGGAGGCGCGCGCCCACGTGCAGGAACTGCGGCATGAGTCCGACGCCATCATGGTCGGTGTCGGCACCATCATTGCCGATGATCCGCTGCTTACGGACCGCACCGGGCTTCCGCGCCGCCGGCCTCTGCTGCGCGTAGTGCTTGATTCCCGCCTGCGCTGCCCGCTGGAATCGCGCCTGGTCAAAACCGCCAAGGATGACGTGCTGATCTTCTGCTCGTTTGCGGAAGAGAACAAACGCCGCATGCTCGAGGAGCGCGGCATCCGTGTGGAGCAGGTCCCGCTCGGCTCCAGCAATGGCCGTCCTGACCTCACCCGGATCGCCGTGCGCCTGGGTGAACTGGAAATCACCGGCCTGCTCATTGAAGGCGGAGCGCTGGTAAACTGGGCAGCGCTTGCCGCGGGCATAGTGGACAAGGTTTTTCTGTATTACGCACCCAAAATTCTTGCCGGCGCCGGCTCGGTTCCCTTTGCCGGCGGCGAAGGGTTTCGCCGGCTGAGCGAGGCGGCACAGGTAAAGAACATCGTCCTGCATCGCTTTGGTGAAGATTTCGCGGTTGAGGGGTATTTGCGTGATCCTTACGCGCCCCTGGAGGCGCACATCTGATGTTTACGGGGCTCATTCAGGAAACGGGCGAGATCGCCGGCATTGAATGGATGACCGGCCAGAACGGTGGATCGGTCACCCGCATCACCGTTAAGGCGCAGAATGTCCTTTCTGAATTAAAGACCGGTGACAGCATCGCTGTAAATGGCGTTTGCCTGACCGCGCTTGATATCCGTGAGCAGCAATTTTCTGCTGATCTGGCGGAGGAAACCCTGCGGCGCACATCTTTGCAGCGGCTGAAAGCAGGATTGCTGGTGAACCTGGAGCTGCCAACGCGTGCTCAAGACCGCATGGGCGGACACGTAGTGCAAGGCCATGTGGATGGCGTGGGCTCCATCGTCAGCCTGCAAAAGATCAAATATCGCGATGACTGGCGTCTGCTCATCGAACTACCCTCAGAGATCGCCCGGTATGTTGTTCCCCAGGGATCCATCACGGTGGAAGGCATTAGCCTGACGGTTGCCGCCATCGAAGGCAGCCGACTGGAGATTGCCATCATCCCGCATACCTGGCAGTCCACCAACCTGCGCGCGCTGCGGCCGGGCGACCCCGTCAACATTGAAGTGGATGTCCTGGCAAAATATGCCGAGAAACTCGCGTGCGGAAATCTTTCCCGCAAACTTGCGGTGGACGATCTGATCAGGCAGGGCTACTAACCGGAGCAAAAAAGATCAGCACGCCAGATTCGACTGTGCTGATCTTTTGCGAAGCGCAAGGAGGGGTCGGTGCGCTTCCAAACTTGTTGCAGGAAAGTAATCCGGCTATCAGGCATTACCGGTGGCCGCTAAAAACACATAAAGCAGTGCCGTCGCGAGTGCCGCCCAGATGCGAAAATCTTTGAACTGTTGTATTTCGCTCATCTCGTCTTGTCCTTTCATCCCAAAATTTGGATGGGGGAGGACCCACAATCTACTGACCGTGCCGCAGATTGTGGAGAGGCTAAACCGACTGGCAACACTTGAAAACCTACGCTCCAAGTGACGGAAAATCGGCTACCAGTGCGATAATGCGCGCTCCCGGCTCTGGAAAAAATTAAAGGGGGATTAAAGTCTCTAATTCGCTGGGCTTTTCAGATGAACCGCTTATCCCATTGTCAAAAGGGCTTTTACGCAATATCTCGTTTATACTTACACCCCTCATTCTTATTGGTACTCATTTTGTAAATGGCCTGGCTTAGGCTCAACAACAAATGTGGGACAAAGCATGTATCTGGTTTGGACGAACTACCGCTGGAGCGCTGTTTTACGCGATGATGGCAGGCGCGTGGCGGATAGCAGGTAAGGAGGCTGGAATGGGATATTTTGTGGTGGCTAGCGCCACCTTGTTGGCTCTTCTAGTTTTGTTTTGCATCGGTTACTTCGTTAAAGCGAGCCCGGACGCTCCCTCGCATGACGCCGAGGATATGCCTCTGCCGCTCCGCAGAATTCTGATCGCTTACTTCCTGGTTCTTGGAGCTCTTCTGATCGGACTTCTTATCGACCTTAACATGGTGGATTTTCCGGAGACCGCAGTCTCCGTAGACATCACACCGCCGCCGGTAGCATTAAACCCGGCAGCAGCCGCCAACGCCAAATCTGATACCTCTACGGCAAAGTCGCCTGAAGCCGCCCCATCAGCCCAAAGTAAAGCGCAAGCTCCGGCCTCTGGTTCCGCCGCCCCCGCCGCCGCAAATGACTCGGCAGGAAAAGCATCCGGCACTCCGGTGGTTCTTCAGGTTATCCCTCGGACTACAGCGGGAAATGCGCCTACGACTTATTTCGCGGTTTTCGGCAGCAACCTGGGAAGTACGACAATCCGATTCAATGGGCGTGAGCGGAATACGCTGCACATTAGCTCCACCCTCCTGGAGGCCCAGCCTGAAACAGCGGACATTGTGGGGAGAGGAACCATCACCGTTGATGTGATTTCCCACCGCGCGAAACCTGATGACGTGGGGACTGTCGAGGGCCAGATATCCAACAGCATCATCGTACCTATTGAGAAACCGATAGCTCCTCTCAACCTGGGCTACTGGCGTCCTTCCATCACGCGGGAAACCCAGTTACTGCTCATTGTCTTACTGGCGGGCGCTTTAGGCTGCATGGTCCACGCCCTGAGGTCTATCACGGTTTTCATTGGAAACCGCGCTGCGGTTACCAGTTGGTTCTGGTGGTATATCACCAGGCCTTTGCTGGGAATGGCACTGGCGCTCATCTTCTATGCCGTGTTGCGGGGCGGCTTCCTGGCGGGCTCGCCAGCCGATGCCAAAGTGGTAAGTCCGTTCGGCGTCCTGGCGATCGGCGCGTTGGTCGGCATGTTCACCGAAAAAGCGTCGAATAAACTGGCTGACGTCTTCGGCACACTATTCCAGTCGAAGGCAGACGAGGCCAGTAAGGACAAGCTGAAAAAGGTATCGATTAAAACAAGCTCGCTACCCGACGGCAAGGTGGGCAGCGTTTACAACCTGCAACTTGAGGCAACGGACGGCAGCACGCCGTACACATGGACGGTTACCGGACTTCCAGCCGGTCTAACCGTGGATTCAAAAACCGGCATTATCAGTGGAACTCCGACCGGAGCATCAGCTACAAGCTCGGTCAAGATCGTAGTGAAAGATACTTCCGGCGATACTGATACAAAGACGCTGCCGCTGGTGACCTAGGCTGAAATTTACTTATCAGCCTTTACTGGTGCCAAAAAGTTTTGCCAGGCCGGTTGCGGGCAGGTCTGGCACAACAAATCTGCGCCGCTGGCCCAGGCTTTCCGTTAATGCCTCTGCGGCCAGGTATCCGCTGCGCACAGCGCCTTCCATCGTCGCCGGCCACCCGGTTGCGGTCCAGTCGCCGGCCAGAAAAACACGCGGCCATTGCGTCCTTGTCTGCGGACGATATTTGTCAAGGCCGGGAAGAATCGCATACGTCGCATAGATCTCTTTGATCACAGCGGCTTTGACGACTTTAGCTTCTTTGACCAGGGGAAAGAACTCGGCCAGCTCGCGCGTAGCCAGTTCCAGAATTTCTTCACGCGACCTTTGCACCAATGACTTTGACGCACTCACGACCAGCTCAACGTAGCTGCCGGAGCCGGTATTTTCTCTGATCTCATGGAACTTTGATTTGTGGAACATCCACTGGATCGTTCGGTCCAGCAGCACCGCGTGCGGCAGCGCCGTAATCTCACGGTCAAACCACAGATGGATTCCTGTAATCGGCGAACTTTCAAAGTGCGCCAGCTGCTGCTTGATCGGCTCCGCGGCGGCATCCGCGGGCAGAATACCGCCGGCAGTCTGAAACGGCGCTGCAACAACAACATAATCAAACTGCTGCTCACCCGCAGGGCCCATCACACCCACGCTGTTTTCCTTCAGTCCAATCGCTGTCACTGCCGACCGCAACTGTACCTGGCCGCCGCGCGCGCGAATATACTCAACCGCGCTTCCATATAAATCGGACAGCGGAATGCTTGGCAGCCCCATTCTTCCCGCCGCTGCGGATTTCATGAACGACTCACGAAAGACCTGCGCGGCGTAACGCACGGAAATGCGGTCCAGATCTTCATTGAGCGCGCTCACCAGGACGGTTTTCCAGAACCGTTCTATCGCCTGTTTTGTCTGCTTGTTTCTACGGAGCCAGGAGAGAAAATCTTCGTCAGAGTCGCCGGGCAGGCCGCGGCTCATCTCTGCCATGGCCCGTGCAATGGCCAGCTTGTCCTTCATGTTGAGCATTTTCGCGCTCAAAAATGCCGGGACATTGTGCATCGGTGCGGGCAGAAAGGAAGGCGCCATCCGGCTTGCGGCTCCACCCGGTTCAATGAACGTAAGCTCGTCAAACCAGCGGATTTTTTCGCTCACTCCCAGGCATTCATAGAAGTGAATGAGGTTGGTGCAGCAACCAAGCAATACGTGTTGACAGTTGTCCACCACCTCGCCTGTCCCCGGGTGCTCGTAAGAGGACGCTCTGCCACCCACGTACGGCCGCCGCTCGAAAAGGGTGACACGCAGGCCCGCATCAGCGAGCGCACAGCCTGCGGCCAGGCCGGCAAGCCCGCCGCCGACAATTGCGACGGCTTTTTTTTGTGTATCAACACTCATACGATGCGGCGCAGGAACCCGCGAGAAAGGATTTTGAGTTTTTCCCAGGTGGTTAAACGGACGCGCTCGGTGAGTACATCATAATTGCGGCCGGTAATTTTCTGGAGCAGCTGGCTGTAGATTTCCACCAGGACCCATAATGCCGCGCGGCTGTCTTCTTCAATCAGTTCCATCAGCCATTTGGCCGACTCATAATATTTCCGCGCACGTTCCGCCTCAAACTCCAGTGCGGGCCGCAACTGCTGCGCCTGCGCCGGATTTGTAAGCAACGCCGGAGAAAAATCGGCAGCGGAAAGATTGGACCGCGCCAGATCTTCTTCGGGTATATAAATGCGGCCCATGGACGCATCTTCTTTTATGTCGCGAATGATGTTAGTCAGCTGGAACGCCAGTCCGCAGTCTTCCGCCAAAAATTCCGCCTTGCTGTCTTCATATCCAAAAATACGGATGCAAACCAGGCCAACCACAGAGGCAACGTAGTAGCAGTAGTGCTTAAGGTCCTCAAAGGTCCGGCAGACCAGCGCGGGCTGGTCCGGCACGGAAGGAATCTCCAGGTCCAGGCTGGTGCCGTACACCAGCTTTTCAAAAAGTTCAGGCGGAATTTTGAATTTTTGCTGCGCATCGCCCAGAGCCATCAGCACAGGGTCATCGGTCGATTTGCCGGCAAAGACGGCCTTAGCGGCATCCAGCCATTCGCCCATTTTCTGTCTCTTCTGCTGCGGATCACCACCGGGCTCGTCGGAAATATCGTCGGCATGGCGCATAAACGCATACACCGCGCTCAACGCATTGCGCTTTTCTGACGGCAATACCATGAAACCGTAATAAAAGTTCTTGGCCGCGCGACGTGAAATACCCCGGCAAACCGCATACGCATGACTGAGCTGGTTCACAGAAGCTTACCCGCCACGGCGCGCGCCAACAGCAGGAGCTTGCGGGGTTTTGTAATCACAGGGCGTGAGCTGAGGACATCAAAATGCTTGCGTTCAATGGCCCGCAGGATCTCCTGTCCGCCCCGGCTGAACAGCTCAAGGTCAATGGCCAGTTCGCGATTGACCAGCTTTATCAGCGGCAGACCGCGCTCAAACCATTCGCGCGCGCGCTCAACTTCAAATTTCATCATGGCGAGAAACGGCTGTGTCGCCCGGCGCTGCGCAATGTCTTCCCCGGTAACGCCAAAGCGGCGCAGGTCTTCCAGAGGCAGGTAGATGCGGCCCTTACCGTAGTCGACAAAAACGTCTTGCCAGAAATTTGCCAGTTGCAAGGCGGTGCAGGTGTAGTCAGAAAGTTGCTGCCGCTCGGCATCAGCATAGCCGCAGAGATAGAGTACCAGATGCCCCACGGGGTTCGCCGAGTAGCGGCAATAGCCAAGCACGTCATTGAAAGTTTCAAAACGTGTGACGGTCTGGTCCTGGCGGAAAGCAATCAGCAGGTCAGAAAATTCATGCCTGGGAATGCCGCACTGGGCCACGGTTTCAGCCAGCGCGACAAATACCGGATGCTTCGGCGACCCCGCGTAACAGGCATCCAGTTCCGTCTCCCACTGATCCAGCAGTTCCAGCGATTGCTGCGGGTTTCCTACTTCATCACCCAGATCATCGGAGATCCGGCAATAAGCATAAACATTATAGAAATGCTGGCGCAGTCGCTTGGGCAGAAACCACGTTGCCACGGAAAAATTTTCGTAATGTGTTTTTGCCAGCCGCTCACAATAAGCACGCGCCTCATCCAGGGACGGGGCCGTGGCCGGAATGCGGTACGACTCCGGCAGCGCGTTCCATCCCAGCGGCATGGACGAAGTGCTTGTACGCGATACTGACATGATCAGTGGCCGGGTATGATGGCCGTTTTAATCTGGCTCCCGCGGTCCAGCATCTGTTGCAGGACCTGCTTCAGTTTGGAGAGCGGCGCCTCACCCGTAACATAGTCAGTGCTCTTGACGTTCTTTTCCGCGATCAAGGAGAACGCCTTACGCACGGTCTGTGGCGTGTGGTGGAACGTTGCTTTCAGGGTGATTTCAGAATAGTGCAGCCGGTTGGTATCCAGTTCAACCTTGGTGCCGCTGGCGCATCCTCCAAAGAAATTGACTACGCCGCCGCGACGCACCATTTCCACGGCCCATTGCCACGTTTGTGGCCGGCCCACGGCTTCAATCACAATATCGGACCCGCGGCCCTCTGTCACGCCGATGACTCTATCGATCGGATCATTCGTTTTCCCGACCTGCACAACCTCGTCCGCGCCAAATCTTTTCGCCGCAGTTACCTGCTCGCCCCGCTTGACCACGGCGATCACCTTGCATCCCGTCAGTTTGGCTACCTGTACCAGCATGAGACCCAGCGGTCCTGCTCCGATAATGGTGACGGTATCTCCGATGTCCGCGCCTGTTTCCTGCAATCCGCGCAACGCGCAGGCCAGCGGCTCAGTCATGGCCGCGGCTTCAAAACTCACGTCGTCCGGCAGCGCCAGCATATTGGTCTCAACAATGCGGCGGGGGATCTTGATGTATTCGGCATATGCGCCGTTGTTGAACAAAAGATCTTCGCAGATGTTTTCCTGGTGCTTCAGGCAATAAAAGCACGACCCACAAGGAGCAGAGTTCAGGGCAACAACCTTCATGCCGCGGCGGAAATCACGCACGCCGGGGCCAACTTCCTCAATTACGCCGGAAAGCTCATGCCCGAACAGTGCCGGCGGCACAATCATGCGCGCGTGATAACCGCGCTGATAGACCTTAAGATCGGTTCCGCACGTAAGCGCCACATTCACCTTGACCAGCACTTCGCCGGTCTCCAGCGTTGGAATGGGTACCTTTTCAATCTTGATGTCCTCTTTGCCATAGAGGACCGCAGCTGTCATTTGTCCTTTCAACTATTCTTCTCCCACTCTATTCCGGGTTGAATGACCACTTTCATTGAATCGGGGCCGGGACGCGAGGCCAGCCGCAGCGCTTCCACTGCCTGTGCCAGCGGAAAACGATGCGAAATCAGACGGGCAAAATCGATCTCCCCGCTGAACACAAGGTCCACGTTTTCCTCCTGCAAATCCACTGACGCGCTGTACGACCCCAGCAACGTCTTTTCATCCACGCAGACTGCAGCCGGGTCAATGGCCACCTCACTTCTCTGTGTCTGCGCAAACAACATAACTTTTCCGCCAGGCCGGGCTGCGTCAATCGCAGGCCTTATCAAACTGTTGCCCGCCGTAGCCAGTATTACCGCATCCGCGCCCCGTCCGTCCGTAAGCTCGCGCACTCGCGCCATCGGGTCGGCGACCCCGGCATTCACATTGTCCTGTAATCCGTAGCTCTCACTTATTTTAAGGCGTTGGGGATATAAATCGGAAGTTACTACGGTCGCACCCGTTCGTTTGGCCAATGCTGCCAAGATGATCCCGATCGGCCCCTGCCCAATGACCAGCACTGTTTCGTCAGGTTGCAGTTGCAGCGATTCAATGGCTTTCATGCAGGTATTTACGGGCTCGATAAATGAAGCCTGTTCGTAAGACACCTGGTCGGGAATCCTCACTACCCCTTTGCGTACGATCCAATCCATCACGCGGATGTACCCTGCAAAGCCGCCGCCGCTGGGCTCAAAACCGGCGGTTGCCCCTACTTTTTTGTACACCGGACACTGCGCGAAAACTTTATGCCGGCAGTAATAGCACGTGCCGCAGGGGATATGATGGAACACCATCACGCGGTCACCAATGGCGAAATCGCTGACGCCTGCCCCCATCGCTGCCACCTGCCCCGCCATCTCGTGACCAAAAATTCTGGGCGCTGAATGGGACCCGGTCAAAACCTTCTTGAGGTCCGTGCCGCAGATACCGCAGGTGTGTATGCGCACCAGCAGTTCGCCAGGGCCAATCTTTGGGACAGGAACAGTCTCCAGACGAACATCATCCTTGCCGTGATAGACCGCTGCCTGCATCGTCTGGGGTATCAGCAGACGTCCAGCAGCCGATTCTGATTTAGTAGCCGTGTGCATAAAAATTAACGCTTTGCTTCCGAGAACTCTGCTCTATTGAGTGTAACAACTTCTCCACTCGGTAAATTCCTAGCCAGGTCTTTTGCCAGCCAGCCACACAGTGCGCGCGTGGCCCGCCGGCTGTTCCGGGCCAGGGCGGCAACTCTTGTCCATTGCCATGGCCGTAACGCCGCCCATAGCGCAAATTTGCTGGTTGCAAAATTTCCAGCAGCGTCCATGAACTTTCCCATTGGCGGCATTACGAAATCGGCCTCATCGGAGATGGCTTTTACGCAGCGGAAATCAATGTGCACCTGCTGCGCTAACCTGGCGATGCCCGCTGCTTCCATATCGACTACCAGACCATGAAAGCGATGGACCAGATTCTGCTTCGCTTCCACGCCAGCAACTTCGCCAGACGTAACCAATACTCCACCGCTCACATGAGTGCCGTCTGCGGCGCAACGATATTCTTCGCCGTCGCTTGCATCCACTACTACGCTCGGGGTAAAAACGCTGCCAACCTTCAGACTGCGAATCAGAGCGCCGGCCAACCCCACGGACATCAGGACTGACGGATGAAACTGCTCCACTGTCGCTTGCGCCGCCAGCGCCGCATTCTGGCACCCGATCCCGGAAACAACAGCGAGCACGCCTTCTCTCTCAAACACAGTGAACTTTTTCTCGTTTGCGGCTACTACGCTTTTCTTCCACCCGCGTACCAGCGGCGCCAGTTCCCGCTCCATGGCGGCAATGATTACGATCTTGCTCATGCGTTCACCATGGCAACTTGCCCTTCGGCTTCAATGTATCCGTGCGTCTGGAACCAATCGATTGCGCGGCGCAAAGCATTTTCTACCGGGAGAACCTTATATCCCAGCTCGTGCTCGGCCTTAGCTGAAGACGCAAACATCTTCTTGCGTCCCATTTTCACAGCGTCAATGGTGGCCCGGGGCTCCTTGCCCATGATCGTCCCGGTAAAAAACTGGTCGAACACCGCAAACCCCATGGCCACGGCGTGAGGAACTTTCATGGTTGGCGAAGGCAGTCCCGTAAGACCAGCCAGCTTATCCAATATCTGTTTCAACGTAAGGTTCTGGCCGCCCAGAATGTACCGCTCGCCCGGACGCGCTTTTTCCATTGCCAGCAGGTGGCCGCGCGCCACTTCCTTCACATCAGCCAGGTTGAGCCCCGTGTCCACATAGGCAGGAAACTTGCGCTTGAGAAAATCCACCACAATTCTTCCGGTCGGCGTCGGCTTGATGTCATATTCGCCGATAGGCGTAGTGGGATTCACCACCACGACATTTGCGCCATTTTGTCCGGCTTCCAGCGCAATTTGTTCGGCCATGAATTTTGACCGCTTGTAGTGCCCTACCATGTCCCTGATTGAAACCGGTGAATCCTCACGGGCAATATGGCCGTCCCGGGTAAATCCCATCGTCGCTACAGAACTGGTGTAGATCACGCGCCGCACGCCGGTCTCTTGCGCCGCGCGAATAATCGCACGCGTGCCTTCGACATTGGAGCGATACATCTGTTCCGGATCACGTACCCACAAGCGGTAGTCGGCGGCCACATGAAACACAAAATCACAGCCTGCCATGGCCTTCTTCAATGACTCCGGATCACGCAGATCCCCTGTGGCGACTTCAGCCCGCAGGTCAGCGATGTTGTCAGTACGGCTGGTCGAGCGCACAAGCAAACGCAACTCAGCACCCCGCACGGCCAATGCGCGCGCCACATGGCTGCCAACAAATCCCGTTGCTCCTGTGATGAATGCTTTCATTCTCTTTCTTTATCCCGAGCGTAGCGAGGGACCTTTATTAACCACATCGACGGAAAATAAGTTCCTCGCCCCCATTGCAAATGTCAACGAAAGATTCTTTTTTCTCAACCCAAGCAGCTTTGTGATGACAGGGTTCCCTCGCTCTGCTCGGGATTACAGAAAAATCAATCCAGCGCTTCTGCCTGGATTCCAATATTCTTTTCCCCTGCGGCTTTTTTCTCCCAGTATTTCCTTACCCAGGCGTCAAAACTCTTGCCCGCTGCGGTGTCGCGTCCGCTGAAGGCAAGCGCCGCAATATCTGAATATGGAACCGAGATTTTCTGGTCTGAGTCTTTGGGGAAAAGCCGGACGGCCGAATCGGCCAGGGTCTTGCCTGGCCGCCGGTCAAAGATGTAGCCTTCAACCTTACTGCCGTCTTTGCGGGTAATCGTCACGTCACCGCGATAGTCGAAAGCCTTCTCCAGCGCCTGACGGATCTCCTCTTCGCCCGCCAGTTCCGGCACCCAGCCTTCGAGTTTTTCGTGGGCAAATCCGGGCGCAACTTCCAGCGAATCGGCGTCGTGAATTTTCTTGCCGTCTGCCGGACCGGTCATGCGCTGGTCTCCTCTAGCTGGCTGGATGCTTCCTTGATCTGCACCAGCGGGTCATAACTGTGCACAGGGCGCACAGTTTCATTCAACAGTTTCAAGGCATGTTCGTCCTTGTGCCGGGTAAAGATTGTGGCCCGCGCGGTGGAGAGAAGGCCGCGCAGCGAACTGAAAGTGTCGTTAACGGCTGTTGCCTCATAGCCGCTATGCACCATGCAGTTCGCGCATTTGGGATTGCCGGACTCCGTACCATACTCTTCCCACGCCGTGCTCTCCATCAACTCCTGGAAGGTGTCGACATACCCATCCTGCAGCAGATAGCAGGGCTTCTGCCAGCCGAAGATGTTGTACGTCGGCATGCCCCACGGCGTGCAGGCGTATTGCCGCTCGCCCATCAGGAATTCCAGAAATAGCGGCGACTGGTTGAACTGCCAGGACTTTTTGCGGTTGGAGAGAATCGCGCGGAAGAGTTTCCGCGTACGCGCGCGACCGAGAAAATGTTTCTGGTCAGGCGCTTTATCGTAGGAGTACCCGGGCGAGAGCATCATGCCCTCAACGCCGAGCTCCATCATCTGGTCAAAATGCTCGCGCACGCTGTTGGGGTCGGCGCCGTCAAACAACGTGGTATTTGTGGTGACGCGGAAACCACGCTTCAGGGCCTCCCTCATGCCTGCAATCGCCATATCGTACCCGCCTTCGCGGCAGACGGAGAAATCGTGGTGCTCCTTCTCTCCATCCACGTGGACAGAGAATGTCAGGTACTTGCTCGGCTTGAACAGGTCGAGCTTCTCTTTCAGCAGTAGCGCGTTGGTGCAGAGATAGATATATTTCTGCCGCGCCACCAGGCCTTCCACGATCTTGCCGATCTGCGAGTGCATCAGCGGTTCGCCGCCGGGAATTGAAACCATGGGGGCGCCGCACTCATCCACAGCGCGGAAGCACTGCTCCGGCGTGAGCTCTTTCTTCAGGATGTGCGCCGGATACTGGATCTTGCCGCAGCCCGCGCATGCCAGGTTGCAGCGAAACAGCGGCTCCAGCATCAGCACCAGCGGATAACGCTTGCGTCCTGCGAGCTTCTGCTTCACTACGTAGCTCGCGACTGTCCACATCTGTGAAATTGGTACCGGCAAATCGTGTCTCCCCTGTTTTCTTCTTGTGTTTCTTCTTTTCACGGCCGAGGGCGGCCGTGCTCCAAATTCATGCTCCAACTCTCAACGAACCGCAGGCGTCCTCGCCTGCACACGTTATCCTCTTGCGTATCCCACGCTTCCCTCTTCATACAGTGCGGAAAACTCGCGTGAGTATGTCGATAGTGCAATCAGCGGGAAGTAATCCCGGTACAGGTGATACGCCAGATAAAACACGCGCGGGAAGCCTGTTCCCGTGTACTGGTCTTCATCCCAGTGTCCATCCGCGCGCTGTGTTTCCAGCAGGTAAAGAATACCGCGCTGCACTGAATCGCTCCGTGTATCGCCCGCCGCCAGCAATCCCATGATGGCCCATGCTGTTTGTGACGGCGTACTTGGGCCAATGCCGCGCGTAGTGGGGTCATCATAGGAGCCGCAGGTCTCGCCCCAGCCGCCATCAGAGTTCTGCACCATGCGCAGCCACTCCGCGCCCTGTTGCACGTACGGCTCGTGATGGTCCACGCCGATCGTCTGCAAACCGCGCAGCACCAGCATGGTCCCATAGATATAATTCACGCCCCAGCGTCCGAACCACGATCCATCCGGCTCCTGCTCGCTCAGGATGAATTTGATTGCCTTTTTGACCCGCTTATCGTCCTTGGTAACGCCATAGGCGGCCAGCATTTCCAGCACTCGGCCGGTGATGTCTACAGTGGGCGGATCGAGCATGGCATTGTGGTCAGCAAAAGGAATATTCTGGAAGACCATGCGCGTGTTGTCCTTATCAAAGGACGCCCAACCGCCATTCCTGCACTGCATGGCAAAAATCCAGTCAATGGCCCGATTGCAGACATCGTGCTGGTAGCGCTCACGCGGGTTCTCAACTTTATCCAGGCCCAGCAGCACCATGGCTGAGTCATCCACGTCAGGATAAAACTCATTGTTGAACTCAAAGTACCAGCCGCCCGGCTGGACGTTCGGCACCTTCACCGCCCAATCACCCTTGGTGCGAACTTCCTTGCTCAAAATCCAGTCCGCCGCCTTCAGCATCCGCGGATCGTCTTTCGGCACTCCGCTTTCGCCCAGCGCAAACATTGCGTACGCGGTGTCCCACACGGGAGACATGCACGGCTGCATGCGGAAAGTTAGCTCTGAGTGATCAGCAATACCGGCCTCGTCAATGCCAAGCTTCTCAAACTCGCTCAGCGCGCGGATCACCTGCGGATCGTCCGTTGAATAGCCCAGGCAGCGCAGCGCGACGATCGAGTTCAGAATGCCGGGATAAATAGCGCCCAGGCCGTCTGACTTCTCAAACCGCTCCAGCATCCAGCGCTCCGCCTTCTTGATGGCCAGATAGCGCAGCGGACGGATATGGAAGCGCTCGCAGAAATGGACCACGCGGTTCAACACCAGAAAGAAGTTGCGCCATGAAATCTTGTTCGCCGTCCACTTCAGGTGCAGATGGTTGCCGTGCCTGCCGCCGACGAATAGCTCGTCAATGCCCATCTCCGCCGCGACCTTCTTGAAGGGCTTTTTGGCGAAAGCAATCGAGAGCGGGACCAGGATCGCACGCGACCATGACGAGATTTCATACAGATTGAACCAGAACCAGTTGGGGAAGAGTACGATCTCCGGTGGAATGGCCGGCACAGCTTCCCAGTCATACTGTCCCAGGAAGCACAGGTAAATCTTGGTAAAGGTGTTGCATTCGGTGGCGCCCCCCAGTTCCAGAATTTTCTTGCGGGCGCACTCCAGAACAGGATGGTCTGGCTTATACCCCATCAGCTTCAGGGCAAAATAGGCCTTCACAGACGCGCTAATGTTGGACGGTCCACCAGTGTAAATCGGCCAGCCGCCATCGGCATTCTGGTGCCGGATGATTTCAGGCACCGCGCGCTCCATGCGGCTGCGATTGCCTGTTCCAAGCAGGGTATGAATGGCGATATAGTCAGACTCAAGCGTGGTGTCGGCTTCCAGTTCGCCGCACCAGTATCCATCTTCGTGCTGCTGGGCAAACAGGTAGGTCCGCGCTTTTTCAATGCCGTGGCCCACACGGCCCAGCATGTCGTCAATTTTCCCAAAGAGCATCTGCGCAGGATGCCGGTCAAACATCTTACTCATGGGCTTACTCCGCAGCCGGAGCTGCTGCAATGGCCTCCACGATTTCCGGCGGCAGGCCAAAGCGAACATTCTCCGGCATGACTTCCACTTCGCGAATTGTGTTAAAGCCTTTTGCTTTCAAAAAGTCGATGGCCTGCTCCACAAGGATCTCGGGCGCCGAGGCACCCGCCGTGAGTGCCAGGGTTTTGATCCCGGTGAGCCACTCCGACTTGATGTCATCGGCCGTGTCAATCAGGTAAGAAGGAGTCCCCAGATTGGTGGAAACCTCCACCAACCGGTTGGAATTGGAGCTGTTCTCAGAACCGACCACCAACAGCAGGTCGGCCTGGTGGGCCACGTCTTTTACGGCGGTCTGGCGGTTCTGCGTGGCGTAGCAGATATCCTGCGCGTGCGGCCCTTCAATCAATGGGAACTTTTTCCGCAAGGCATCGATTACGTCTTTGGTCTCGTCCAGGCTGAGCGTGGTCTGAGTGATATACGCAATACGCGTAGGATCAGGCACTTCCAGCGCATCCACTTCACTGGCGCTACCCACCACCTGAGTGACCTCAGGGGCTTCGCCCAGAGTACCGATCACCTCATCATGATCGTGGTGCCCAATCAGGATAATGCTGTAGCCGCCTTTGGCGTACTTCACTGCCTCAACGTGGACCTTGGTCACCAGTGGACAGGTGGCGTCAATCACACGCAGGTCGCGCAGTTTACTGGCTTCGCGCACGCTGGGCGAAACGCCATGAGCGCTGTAAATAAGGCGCTGGCCATCCGGCACTTCATAAACTTCGTCAACAAAGATTGCGCCTTTGGCTTTCAGCTCTTCCACGACGTAACGGTTGTGGACAATCTCTTTGCGCACATAAATCGGAGGCCCAAACGCATCCAGCGCAATACGGACAATATCGATGGCTCGCACCACTCCGGCGCAAAAACCCCGGGGCTTCAGCAATAGCAAAGTCTTGGCTTCTGGTGTCATTGTGGTCTGTTGATTATACCTTTTATGCACTTTTCCCTACCCCTAAGGTACCCAAGTGAGAACCCTCAGGAATATGCCAACCCATTGAAAGATCGATATTTAGCAGTAATTAGGCAGTATCAGGGGGTGAATGGGGCATGGTTTTTGCCACCGATGGGGAGCCAGTTTGGCACCAGCTGGCATGGCCGCCGAGAGGCCCTTTTTACTTCAGAGGAGCCCATCGGCGGACCGCCAGGGCTATTGGCAAGCCCACAAGCACCGTATGGCCGATCGGCCCGGTGAGAATGGAAGCTGCATCGAATCTTGGCGGCCAGCGATGGACCGCGGAAAGCGGCAGCACCGCCAGGGTCATCACCGCCCAGACGAATTCACCGTACAACAAACCCGCGATTACCGGATTTTCGGTCAGAAATGAAATCTGCCTGCTCGCAACATAGAAACCTGCGGCCCAGCTGAACGCGATAAAGAAGTGGAGCGCCAACCCCAACGCGGCGGTCTTGGCTCCGCCCTGAAAGGCCTTCGGGCCCAGCAACCCTGCCGCTACTGACTGAAAAATCCTCGGCGGCGCCAGATGGTTCTGGATGCCCCACGCTATGCATGCTTGTGTAATGTCGAATACGCCGCACGCCAGCCCTCCCCAGAAGATGGCAAGGAAGGCATTGGATGAAGTTGGGGAGGCTGAAGGCATGTGGAGGCTCCGTTTGGGGTTCTCTTTTTGATGGTTCTCTTGGCTAAAGACTGATAGACGCGCGAACTGAACAATCGTTGCCAAAAAATATCTATCAGATTTATCCGGGTTTTTATCCGGGTTCATCCCGCGCAAATCCGCGGTAAAGATTTATCCATTCGCCTTCAACAACTGCTCCGCGTGCTGGCGCGAAGTCTCTGTCAGAGTTGCGCCGCTCAACATTCGCGCAATCTCTTCCGTTTGCTCAGGTGGCGTAAGTGCGCGAACAATGGTTCGCGTTCGCCCGGCCGCCTCGCGCTTCTCAATTAAATAATGATGGTCAGCAAAGGATGCGATCTGCGGCAGATGCGTGATGCAAAGTACCTGGTTCGCCCGCGCCAGCGACTTCAGCTTCTTTCCCACCGCCTCCGCCGCCCGGCCGCCAATGCCGGTATCGATCTCGTCAAACACCAGCGTCCGCTGTGTTCCGCCCTTGGTCTTCTTGCCTGCATCGATGGTCGCTTTCAATGCCAGCATCACACGGGAAAGCTCTCCGCCTGAAGCAATCTGCTCCACCGGCTTGAGCGGCTCGCCCGGATTGGGAGAAATAAGGTAAGCCACGCTGTCGAAGCCGGAGGCCGTCCAGTTCGCCGGCTCGTCCGAACCCGAAACCTCAATCCTGAATTGCGCTTTCATGGCCAGCTGGTTGATTTCTGTCTCGACCAACTTTTGCAACTCGCGCGCCGCGCTATAGCGCCGCTTGGAAACCACCTGCGCCGCAGCCAGATAGGCGGCCGCCGCAGTCGCGAGCTGCTTCTTCAGATCACGCACAACGTCTTCGCGATTTTCCAGTTCGTCAAGCTTGCGCGCAACGTCTTCACCATAGGCAATCACCTCATCCACGGTGCCGCCATACTTGCGCTTGAGTCTGTCCAGAAGGGCCAACCGGTCTTCCACCTCGGCCAGGCGTTCAGGAGATGCATCAATGCCATCGGCATAATCGCGGGCGGTAGCGCTCACGTCCTCAATCGCAGCCCTGGCGGATTCCAGCGACGCCAGCGCTTCCAGAAACTTCGCGTCAAAGCGTGCCAGTTCCTCTAATTGCTTCCGCGCGGCAGAGAGGTTCGTCAGCGCCGACGAATCATCTTCATATAAGACCTGGTAGGCTGCCGTTGCTGCTCCAAGGAGCTTTTCGGAGTTGGCCAGGACGCGCTTCTCCGTCTCCAGTTTCTGGTCTTCTCCCGGCTTGAGCCTGGCAGCTTCAATCTCTTTCTTCTGGAAGCTCCACAGGTCAGCCATGCGCAGCCGGTCTTGCTCATCGCGATCAAGCTGCGCCAGCCGCTCGCGAACTCCAGTCCATGTGGCATATTTTTCCGCCAGATCGCCAAGATCGTGCCCCGCATATGTATCCAGCAATCCCAGGCGCGCCGTTTCATCAAAGGCCAGGATCGTTTCGTTCTGTGCGTGGATTGACGCCAGCGCCGGCGCCAGCGCCCGGAGCAATGCCACCGTGGCTGGCTGATTATTGACGAATACCCGCCCCTTGCCACCTACCGCAATCTCACGCTTCACGATGATCTGATTGCCTTCCGGCTCTATGCCGTTTTCTTCAAGGATTCGTGCCAGCCGTTTTTCCTCAACCTCAAACACGCCGCTCACCACGGACTTTTCCGCGCCGTGACGGATCATCTCCGTGGAAGCTTTGTCACCTAAAAGCAATGAAAGCGCGTCAATCAGGATGGACTTGCCTGCGCCTGTCTCGCCCGTGAGAAGGTTCAGTCCGGAGGCGAACTCTACCGCCAGACTGTCAATCACGGCATAATTTTCAACGCGCAGCTCCAGCAACACCGGTGGAAACCTCAGAAGGAAATTGAGCGCAGTCTAACACGGATCAAGAGGTCTCGCCTTCTTCCTTTTCAGCCAGTAGCTTCTTTCTGACCTCGGCTTCCAATGCCGGGTTTTTGATGACGGCCGCAATCCAATCTGAGCATGTGTACACATAGTCTTCTGCTGGCCAAGCGCAGTTGAGAAAAAACCAGACTGCCTCCTCGATTGACTCTTGCGAGTGTGCAGTTGTGAATACAACATTCCGGTCTGTCTCATCTGGATTGCGTTGAACTATTGCCTCGTCGAAGGCGTCCTCAACTTTTCTACATTCCGGCCCCCACGCACAAACATAGATGGCCCCTCGATCAAGCAGCCGCTCCGCGACAGCGCAGATTGAGTGATTACGTATCTCCGTCGCATCCATTGCAATGAGGAGTACGAAATGAGGCCCCGAAGGCGTGATCAGAGTGGGCAGTTCCTCCAGTGTCTGGGCCATGCAGAGGGAGACTGTCTTCTCTGGAAAATCATCATCGAACTTGTAGTGAGCGATTCTCTCCACCGTTTGGCGTCCGTTTTGCCGCCCTTTGGTTTTGTCTTCAGCCACGGGAAACAAGGCCTTGCTTTTTCATCCTCAGCCAGTCACCGATCAACGCGGCAGGAGCGCTTATCAGCGCCCCAGTTTGCGACCACAATGCACCCTGACCCGGGCGGCCGGCCATGGATACGATTGCTGCCACAGCGATAATTACCGTCAGAAGCATGCCGCAGATCATGTCAGAACGGGCGCCAAGAGCGCTGCCAGCAAAGCCGCCGGCAAAAGCCAACACAATGCCAGCAACAACACTGATCACAATGAAATTCAGTGGCGCTGGTCCATGCGGATC
This sequence comes from Terriglobia bacterium, assembly GCA_020072585.1. Classification (GTDB taxonomy): domain Bacteria; phylum Acidobacteriota; class Terriglobia; order Terriglobales; family Acidobacteriaceae; genus Angelobacter. The sequence continues at coordinate 27,816 of JAIQGL010000038.1, forward strand.
AACCTTTGCCAGATAAAACATCAGGACCGAGCCGCCGGCAAAGATAACGTCGCCCAGGACAACTCCTAAAATCGTCTTGACCGCGGTTGAGTTCATTGTGAAGTCAGATTATAGATGCTGAGGGGCGCAAGTTCCCGCAAGCAGCCTGGGGGTTCCCAACCCATGACTACCAGGTGGCCATTCTCTTGGACGAGCCCCCAACCAGGCTCTATCACCACATGGAGTTGCTGGAAGGAGCCGGGCTCGTGCTTTTGGTGGACACGCGTCGCAAAGCGCGGGACGGTGGAGAAATACTATTACGCCAGCGCCGCGGAATTTGTAGTAGACCGCAAGTTGCTTGAGCGTAAAGGTGGCGCGCGGCGGGCAACCACCGGATATGAGTCCTTGTTCCTCCGATGACATCCCGCGCTCACGCGCGGGATGTTTGTTCGGTTTAACGACCGGGAGGCAACATTGTGACTGGTACAGGATTGGAAGGGATACCGTTTGCCACCACTTGCAAGGTGCCATCGCCTGTTTCAGCGTTGAGCGGTACATCAAACAATGTAGAAACGGGAGTCGTACCGGTAGCCACCCCCATGGTGCTGTGGTCGTGGGTTCTCATATAGAAGACGTGACCGGTGGCATTCATCGTAATTCGCACTAGAGGATAGTTGGTTGCCGCCTGGGCATCGTCTCCGTACATCGCTCCCTGCGAGAGTCCGTTAAACTGCATTCCCGACACACTGTAATTGACCATTCCGAGGTGAAGAGCGGTATCAGACATGGAGGTAATCACGGGCTGCCATTGCGGGAAGTATGTTCCACTGGATGTGTAGAGCTGCACTTGGTTAGTCTGGTTCGTGAATAGGATTTCACCTGTGGGTAGCACCAGCAATCGTCCGACAAAGGACGGGTAAGCGCTGGCTCCGGGTGGATTGGGTACCGCAACGATTCCTCTGCCGTTGAATTCGAAGAATTGCGTACCCGGCTGAAATACTCCAGGAGAGGCATTGATGAGCACATGCCCGTTGGGGATCAGGGCCGCGGGACCATCGGCAACGTCATACCCGCTGGGGAGGCTTGGCCCGACGGCCCAGCCTTGCGGGTCAGGATTATAAAGCGCCGTATTGGAATTTCCGCCGAGAGCCAGCACCTCGCCATCGGGCAACAGCACAGCTGGTCCGATCTCGCCGCTGTTGACCAGAGAGACCGGAGTATTCAATGCGGGAAACCAGCTGCCAAAAGCTGGATCGTAAATCTCTGCGTGACCACTGCTTGTCACGTCAATGGTAAGCACCTTGCCGTTGGCCAGTAGCGTCCAGCCTTCTTCCACGTTGCTATCGTTCTTGTTGGCGCCTGTGAAGGTCCATGTCAATGTGGACGGATTGAAGAGAAAAGCGGTACCGGAGCAACATGGCCCCAGCATGAAGGTTCCATCGGCCAGAACGACACTTGAAGCATCGCCGATCTGCGTTACCCGGGGCGGCGGCGGAACTGAGCTCCACGAATTGGAGACCGGGTCATAAAGCGCACCCAGTGTAGACTCTACGATTCCGGAATTGCCGTTATATTCTCCGCCTTCGATTATCACTCGTCCATCCCGCAGCACGGCAGAAGCATAATAGAGCGGCGCATATCCCGCAGGCATGCTGGCCAACTGGGACCACGTTCCGTTTCGGTAGCTGCCAAAACTGTCAGGCGCGAGCCGCCACCAGTTTCCAGTGCCAAAACCATTCGTGGTCATCTGTTGCACCATGACCGTGCTGTCGGTCAGCAACAGCGCGGTTCCTGCGGGGAAAGGAGGTTGATTATTGAGAGGGGCCCAGCTTTGGGCGCCTGCTAAGGTCAAGGCAAACAGCAGGACAAGTCCTGTTCCGAATTTACACGGCATCGTTCTCCTCCATCTTGTACGGTGATTTGTATGCTGGTGTTACGGCTCGGTTTGAGTTAACTCCTTAATGTGCCTTCTTTACGTCTCTCCTAAAATACTTAGGAATATACAATTACTCTCCTAAGATGTCAAGGAGAGAAATGCAGGGGATGATGCCGTGCGAATTTACGGCGCAAACCGGGGGTTAACAAAGTCACCGCCTTGACAACTTAGGAGAGCCACGTTAATCTCCTAAGTAATTTAGGGGGATGGATGACCGACCAAGCGCAGATTCTTCCCGGTACTCTCGATCTTCTTATTCTGAAGGCAGTTTCTCTCGGTCCGCTCCATGGCTATGGGGTTCTTCTGCGCATAGGGCAGATCTCCGGGCAGATGCTGTTGATCGAACAGGGAGCGCTCTATCCCGCATTGTTCCGCCTGGTGCGGCAGGGATTTCTGAAAGCAAGCTGGGGCACGTCAGAGAACAATCGTCGCGCCAAGTTTTACGAACTTACCTCCGCGGGTCGCAAGCGTCTGCGCGAGGAAGTGAAGGGGTGGAACCGGCTTGCCGAAGCCATTGCTTCTGCGCTTGCCGCTCAACCGGAGGAAACATGAATTTGTGGCCTGCATGCGCAGCCTTGCCAGCAGGTTGCGCCCTGGTTTTTTGCCAAGGCTATGCTGACTTCACCATGATTTCCGCCGCGCGCTCCGCCAGCGCACAGATAGTGCGCGAAGGATTCACCCCAAGCGGTGTTGGAATAATGGCCCCATCCATTACATAAAGGCCCTTGTAAGCAAAGACCTCTCCGGCGTGGTCCACCACGCCATTCTGGCTGGTGGTTCCCATGTTGCAACCGCCCAGCGGATGTGGAGTGATGAGCGCATTTTTCCACCACGGCGCGGGCAGTGCGACTCCTCCGGTTTTATTGGAAAGCTCCACCTGAGTGTTGATCTCTGTCTGGAAAGCCGGGATGGATTTTATTACTTCCCACTTCAGGTCAAGGCGCAGGTTGCCAAAGATCCACAAGGGACGCTTGAGCCTGCATTCGCCGTTGCCGGCGTCAACACCGTTGGCGAACCAGGGCATGAGGTGAGTAATAGCATCATCTTTCCCCTGCAGCTGGGATTGAAGCCATGCAATCAGCTGCTGGAATGGATGGTTCTTGATCCCCGCCGCCAGTGAGGCCTGCATGTGCATGTCCAGCACATTGGGAATACCACCGTTCTCTATGATGAATGACTGGCCTCCGCGGCTGCGGTCCAGAAAATTGATGCCGCTGCTGATCGTTGGACCCACGCGAGGATAAATATTCCTCTGCGGGTAGAAAGCAGGCGTTAGAAAATCGCCGTTGCTGCTCCAGTTCTTTCCCAGGAACCTGCTGACGTTGGGCAGGGTCTTGAACTGGTCACGGCAGCGCAACAGAAGTTCCGTGGATCCCATGGATCCGGCCGCAATAATCACCCGCCCGGCGTCTTCGCTGCCGGGCATGCGCAGCCCGTTTCCCAGACGGTCAAAAGAGACACGATAGCCTGTACCCTGGGGTTCTATCCTGGTGACCATGTGCAGCGGGCGTATTTCCGCCAGCCCTGTTTGTTCCGCCAGAAACAGATAGTTCACATCCAGAGTGTTCTTTGCCTTGACCGGACAGCCAAAATCACACCTGCCAAGGTGTACACATGTGCCCTGCTTCGCCCCATGCTTATTCACGTGCTCATAGGAATCAGCTTCCGTGGGGGGATGGGCCGGATCTAAGTCTAGGTCCTGGCGAAAGCTGACAGCGATGGGAAGCGGCTGGCCAGCAGCCCCGATCTTTGCTGCTGCCTCATTGAGTAATTGAACGCGAGGGTTCTCCTGGTTTGTCGGAAGATACTGCAGATCAAGAACGTCCCCTGCGAGCTGGAAATAAGGGCGCAATACCTTCCCGGAGATTTCCGCGGGCCAAGGATCTTTGAAAACATCGTCCGGAGGGATGATCGACACATTGGCATAGATCAGCGAACCTCCACCTACTCCGGCGCCCACAACCACTGACATGCCCTTGAACATGCGCAGATCAGTCCATCCATTCAACAACTCCGGACGCTCCTGGTCCCAGATCCACGGATCCAGCAAGTCTTCAGGATATTTGGTAACGCCGGGACCTGACTTGTTGTCCCATCTGCGACCTCGCTCAAGAATCAGGACCTTTGCGCCGACTTGCGCCAGGCGGCAAGCTGTAATTGCGCCACCAAAACCACTGCCAATTACGATCACATCAAAGCTCATACAGTCTTCCTACTGGATAACGTTGTTGAGTTCCTGGTTCCGGCCTGTGGCCGTTTTAGTTCGCTCCCGCTCAGGCACTCCCTGCTGGAGGCTTGGCAATCATGATCGCCGCAGCGCGTTCCGCCATGGCGGCAATTGTGTGCACCGGATTCAGTCCGATCGGCGTCGCTACCGTGGACCCATCGATCACGTACAGGTTCTCGTAGCCAAATACCTGCCCTCTGTGGTCCACCACACCTGTCTGCGCGTTATTGCCCATATTGCATCCGCCAAGCGAATGCGGCGAGACCAAGGTGTCTTTCCACCACGGAAATACCAGGGCGCGGCCGCCGGTCTTCTCTGAGAGTTCTACATGGGTTTTGATCTGCGCCTCAAAAACCGGCAGGGACTTGGTAATGTCCCAATGCAGATGCAACCGCTTGCGCCCGAAGAAATACCAGGGACGTTTTAGCTGGTATTCACCATTGCCGGCATCGATTCCATTGGCGAACCAGGGCATAAGGTGCGGCAGGGGATTTTCCTTCTGGACCTCTTTTTGCAGCCATGCAATCAGACGCTGAAAAGGATGATGGCTGGCAGCAGGCGCATTCACGGCTTTTGCCGACTCCAGATGTTTGAAAAGGAGATTGGGCATTCCACCATCTTCAATCCCGAACGCCTGCCCATCACGGCTGCGGTCACCAAAATCAATAGCGCTGTTGATGTTCGGGCCCACGTATGGATAAAGCATTCTGTCTTTGTAAAAAGCAGTGGTCAGAAGGTCTCCGTTGCTACTCCAGTTTTTTCCCAGGAACCTGCTGACATTGGGCAGGGTCTTGTACTGGTCACGGCAGCGCAACAGCAACTCGGTGGAACCCATAGAGCCCGCGGCCAGAATCACGCGGCTTGCGTCTTCACTGCCGCCAATGCGCCGGCCATTCTCAAGCCTGTCAAAGTAAACGCGGTAGCCGGCACCCTGGCTCTCAATCCGGTTCACGATGTGGAGCGGACGCAATTCCGCACCTTTTTTCTGCGCAATGAAAAGGTAGTTCACGTCCAGAGTATTCTTGGCCTTGACCGGGCAGCCAAAATCGCATATTCCGGCGTGAATACATGTGCCTTGTCTGGCGCCATACTTGTTCACATGCTCAACGGAATCTGCTTCCGTGGGAGGGTTCGCAGGATCAAGTTTCAGGTCTTTGCGGAAAGCAATCGCCTGCGGCACCGTGGCAAAACGGTCTCCCGCTCCGATTTTTTCCGCTCCCTCTTTGATCAGGCGGACGCGTGGGTTCCACTGGCCGGGCGGCAGTACCTGAAGTTCCAGCATGTCCGCGACCTTGTTGTAGTAAGGCTGCAACTCGGCTTTGGTGATCTCCTGTGGCCACGGGGCAGTAAAAATACTGGCTGGAGCTTCACGGAATATGCTGGCATAGATCAATGAGCCGCCGCCCACGCCCGCTCCCGCAACAATGGTCATGGTGCCGAAGTTCCTGACATCGGTCCATCCGTTGAAAAGCTCAGGACAATTCTGGTCCCAGATCCAGGGGTCGGTAACGCGCTGCGGATAAGCCGTGACGCCGGGGCCGGCCTTGGGCTCCCAGCGCCTGCCACGCTCCAGAAATGAGTACCTTCATCCCTGCTTCCGCCAGGCGGCACCCAGTAATTGCGCCGCCAAAGCCGCTGCCGATGACGATCACATCAAATCCCATAAGGTCCTCCATGGCGTTGCAAGAATCTCAGGTTTTTTTAGATAACGATGCGTGGCCCTGCGAAAAATAGATTTAGCTGCTTGCGCCTACCTTGGCGGGAAACGTACATAAAACGCGGGCTATCAACTTGCAGTCTTAAGCTAAAGCGTTCTACGCACTAAACAAATAGAAGGGCCCAAAAACTATGGCGCTTCTATCTTCATAAAATTTGTCAGGAGCGATTTCCAGATAGTACTACCGCTTTGGGCCTCTGAAACAACAAAAAATAGAGTTTGCCCTGGGAAACGAAGGTAACAAGATCAGAAGAAAAACGATGGCGGAGAGTAGCGGACGATTTCAGAACTTTTGCATTGCTAAGTCCTTCAAATCCAACGGAGGGCATTTTAGCGAGCATGTGAACTGTCGTATCCGACGGCTTCCTGCATTTCAGAATCGGACCAGCCTTCTGCGCCGATAGCTTCCGTGTAGCCGTAATCCAGAGTCGTGCATTGCAAGCATCTAATGCATGATTGCCGCCAAGCTAGCAAGGCCACGAAACCGATCCTTTTTCTGTCAGGGGAGTCTTCAGCGTGCAGTGTTCTGTCGCCGTCGCTGCTCACTTGCTTTCATGATTTCGCTCATGTCCGCCGCTGGCCGTATCTCGAAAATGCTGCCGTACTTCAGGGCCGGGTGCTGCGCCATGAGCTGCTGAGCATGATTCATGTCCCGCGCCTCAAGGACGAGAATGCCGCCGAGTTGTTCCTTGGTCTCCGCAAAGGGACCGTCCGTCGTTGCGACCTTGCCGTTCTTCCAGTACAGGGTCAAGGCGGTTTCCGGAGGCTGAAGCGCTTCTCCACCAGCCCAATGCCCGTTGGCGCGAAGATGGTCATCATACTCAAAGCATGTGTCGAACATGGCGCGTTGCTCGTCCTCGGTCATGGCTTCATGTTTGCCTTTGTCGTAGTATCCCAAACAGATGTATTTCATTGTTCTTCTCCTCTTTTTTCTGCCTTGTGTGGGAGCCAACAGCACAGCGGTCGCAGATTGTTCTGTCACTGTTTCAGGTAACGAAGCGCAACAGATCCTGATTTAAAAGTCTTTGACTCAACAAGTTTTAATTGCAATTTCTCCGGCAGGCTGACACCCTCCAGCAACCGTCTCCCTTCCCCTGCAATGATTGGCCCAACCACAAAACGATATTCATCTACCAGGCCAAGCTCTATGAGTTGTGAAGGAATATCAACACCACCGACTAAAATATTTTTACCTTGTTCCTGTTTCAATTTGAGTATTTCGTCGCGCATATTCGAACGAACGATTCTCGTGCTCTTGTCTTCAGCGCTGTTCAAGGATCGCGAGAAAACAATTTTGTTGAGGGCGACAAATGCTTTAGCAAATTCGGTTTCTGCTTTTGTCTCAGACTGGTTTTTGAGGACTTCAGGCCAATAGGGAACCATCAATTGATAGGTTTTACGCCCAAAGACCTGCAGGTCAGCCTCTCGCGTGAGGTTAGTAAAATATTCAAGTTGTTCTTCATCGACAAATTGTTTGGTGTGGTCGACACAGCCATCCAGCGTAATGTTGATTGCGAAGATCAGCTTTCTCATTGCGAGTCTCCGTGGCTAGGTGATTTTATTTCGGCCGGATTCTCAAGAACGCTCGCACCTCGACAGGAACCCGGCAGGCGACGACGGCTTTGCGTGCCCACGCGAGCGCCTCATCCATGTCAGCGGCTTCGAGTATCCAGAAGCCGCCCACGTGCTCCTTGGTCTCAAGGTACGGCCCGTCGGTGATGATCACCTCTCCACCAGGCTGCTTCCGCAATGATTTCGCCTTGGCTGCCGGTTCCAGGCCGCCAGCAAAGAACCTGGCGCCGGCGGCATCCATCTCTTGGTTGAGCGCGCCAATATCGCGAATCATCGCTTCGCCTTCCAGAGACGGGTCGTAGTTGTCGGGGTGTTGAATTGCTACCAGATATTGCGGCATGTCTTCTCCTCTGTTCGTTCAAGTCCGCCGCTGGAGTTGCTAGTCGCTTGGCATGAAAAAGATTTCTCGCACCTCGACCTGCCCCCGGGTGGCGTCGACGCCTTTGCGCGCCCATGCCACCGCCTCGTCCATGTCAGCGCATTCCAATATATAAAGACCGCCGATGTGTTCCTTGGTCTCAAGGTACGGCCCATCTGTGATGACGGCTTTGCCATCGGTCTTCGCCCGCAGCGACTTTGCGGCCCCAAGGCCGCAAGCCATTTTCAGGACACCGGCGGCCTCCATCTCTTTGTTGAACGCGTGGATCTTGCGGCCCGTTGCTTCGTCCACTTGGGACGGGTCGAAGTCGTCGGGGATGTAACCAGCAACCAAATATTGCGGCATGTCTTCTCCTGTAAAGGTCTTCGAGTCAGCAGCACAGCCTTGTGCGCTGGGTCTTTCATATCGACCGTTCACCTATAGTCGTCGCCCAGGGAAAAAATCGACAGCCGAGGCAAACTTTTTTATTTCAATTCCCCGAGTTTTCTTTCAATTCCTCGAGCCGCGCGAGAAAACGGCGCTCCGGTTCCTGCCGATCTTTGCCAGTTAAAACCAGGGCGAGCGCCTTCTCATAGGAAGCACGGGCCTCCGGAATCCGCCCTAATCTGCGGCATAGGTCCGCACGTGCAGAGTGCGCGAGGGGACCCCGGGCCGCGGCGATCTCACTCCGACCGCAGCGCCTGCGTCACATCTACGCGTGATGCGCGCACCGCCGGCAGCATGGAGGCGACGATGGCAACGATCATCAAGACCAGGGCCGAGGCCACAACCGGCAAAGCGCCGGGCATCTTGAGATCTCCAAAGTATCCGGCTCCTATCCGCGCCAGGGCGAACCCCAGCGCCGCTCCGGCGAAGACGCCGAGGATGGCCATGAGCGCGCCTTGGGCGATCACATCCTGCAGGATTTGCTGCGGCTGCGATCCCAGCGCCAGCCGGATGCCGAACTCCCGTGTGCGCGCGCTGACCGAGAATGCCAGAACGCCGGCGACGCCGATCACAGCGATCGCCAGAGCCACTGCGGCGAATACGCCAAACACCACGGAGTTCAGGCGATCCGGAGTCAGCACTTCGGTGCGGACATCCTTCAGCGTTGATGGGTTCTCGACCGGCTGATCAGTGGAGAGCTCGCGGATGATGCGCGTGGCGGGAGAAACCAGAGCGTAGGGGTCCTGGCTTGTGTGGATGAAAAGGTCGGCGCCAAACATGGGGCCGTCTTCAAACGTGTTATAGACGGTGACTGTAGGCCGGGGAATGATGTGCTCGTCGTCAATATCCGCAACCACTCCAATAATCCGGTGCGGCCCCTTGATCCGGATCTTTTCCACATCGCTTCCAGGAAGAAACTCCAGCACCGGGTCCGACCAGTAGATATGGTGGCCCATGGCATCGCCTTTGGGATACATGCTTTGGGCGAGCGACTGGCTCACCATGACGACCGGCTCTGAGCTTTTCGTATCACGGGCATCGAAATCGCGTCCCGCAAGAATGGGAACGCCCAGGGCGGCGAAGAACCCCGGAGAGATGGTGCGCCAACGGGCGCGGGGATCGTCTTTGCCAGCCTGATGGGGATGGCCGTCCCCAGCGAACTGCAGGCTGAAACTCTGGCCGTCGCGCCAGGGAATGACGTTGGCGAAGGCGGTCGAGTTGACGCCGGGAAGGGCGTTGATGCGCCGCATGGATTCCTTGTAGAACTCAATGACCTGTTCCGGCGTTTTTCCATAGGACATCGCGGGGACACTGATGGAGAGAACATGCTCCGTGTCCAGGCCGGTCTGCGCGCGGCGCAGGGCCATGAGCGTCGTAATCAGGCTGCTGGCTCCGGTGAGCAGCACGAAAGACAGAGCGATCTGCGTCACCGCGAAGATGCGCTGGCGGCGGGATGTGCTGCCGGTCATGCGTGAGCCACCGGTGGCCAGGCTCAGCCCCTGAGCGCTGTCCCCTGAGGGCAGATGCGGGACGAATGCCAGAACCACGGAGGCGATGATGGCCAGTCCCGCTCCGACCCACAACATGCTGGTATCCACGGTCAGGTCCAGGGCGCGCACCGAGAAGCGAGAGGCGTAGCGCGCCAGAATTGCGACCAGCGGTTGCGCGCTGATCACGCCCAGCGCGGCTCCAATTCCGCAGACGATCAGGCCTTCGGCCAGCAGCATCCGGCGCAATGCGCCCCGGCTTGCGCCCAGCGCGGTGCGGATCGCAAGTTCGTTTTGCCGGCGGACGGTCCGCGCCAGAATCAGGTTGGCGACATTGCTACAGGCGATGATGAACAGCAACCCCGACGCCGCCAGCAGCACCAACAGAATGGTGCGGGCGCCGGACGTGACTTCATCGCGAAATGGGGTGACCGCAATCTGGAAGTTCGCCTGTTTCGAATAGGCTTCGGGATACTTCTGGGTCATGGCCGAGTAGGCCGTGCGCAATTCCGCCCGGGCCTGTTCGATCGTGGCTCCGGGGCCCAGCCGCCCGAACATTTCGGTCATGCGATGCACGCGTCCCGTCACCATGGTTGCGGAAAGATGATGCGGGCTGATCACCACGTTGCCGATGATCTCCGTATCCTGCGGATACGGCACACAGGGTTCAAGCACGCCGATGATGGTCGCCGTCCGGTCGCCAATGCTGCCCAGGCGGATTTGTTTCCCGATGACGCTGCGATCGCGATTGAGGGCGCTGTTCCAGTAACGATACGTGAGGACCACGACGCCGGCGGCGTTCGGACCATCATCTTGCGGTCCAATCAGGCGTCCCAGCACGGGATGAAGGCCCATCACGTCGAAAAACGTTCCGTTGACGATGCCACCCCGAATGGTGCGCGGTTCGCCCAGGCCTACCATGGTGAAACCCATCGCGGAGAAGTCGCCGAACGCACCTACGCTTTTGACGCTGGACTTCAGGTCTTCGATTTCGGGCACGGAAAACGTGGTGTTGTCGGTGTCAATTCCCGGCGCGCTCTGGCGGACATAGATCAGCCTGGCTTCGTCCCGGTTCACCAGAGGTTTGAGCAGAATGCCGCGCACCAACGAGAAGATCGCAGCATTGGCGCCGATGGCCAGCGCCAAGGTAAGGACCACGGCAACGGCCAGGCCGGGAGTCCGAAACAACGAATAAACCGCAACTTTGAGATCGCGAACGAATGCCATGTTCGGTTAGACCTCCATCCAAAAAAGTATGCTACCACCCTGGCCGCGAATGGCGAACGCTCGAGTGCTGCAGGGGAAAATCGGGGACCTGTCCCCGGTTTTCCTGGGTCGTTCATCCTATAGTCGTCGCGGAGAGAAAAAATCGACAGCCGAGGCGAACTTTTTATTTCAATTCCTCGAGGCGCCTAGCCAGAAAACGGCGGTCCGATGCCTGGGGCGCCAGGGCCAGCGCCTTCTCGTACGAAGCACGGGCCTCCGGAAGCCGCCCTAATCTGCGGCACAGTTCCGCACGGGCAGAGTGCGCGAGGTGATAGTGGGAAAGCTGCTCGCGCGCCAGCAAGTCATCGATGAGACGAAGCCCCTGCTCCGGACCTTCGCACTCGGCAATGGCCACGGCGCGATTCAGTTCCACAACCGGGGATGGCAGAATGCGAAGCAATCGGTCATAAAGCAGCATAATCTCGCGCCAGTCCGTGGATGCCACGGAGGAACTCCCGGCGTGAACGGCCGCAATGGCCGCCTGCAGAGTGTAGGCGCCGAAACGGCGCGATTGAAGAGAGGCTTCAGTAAGCGCGAGGCCTTCGGCGATCTGGTCTTTGTTCCATAAGGAGCGGTCCTGCTGCTCCAGCAGGATCAAATCTCCCTCGGGTGAGATTCTGGCGGCCCGGCGCGACTCCTGCAGCAGCATAAGCCCCAGCAGGCCCATCACCTCAGGTTCCTGAATCCGGCCAAGCTGGAGCAGGTCTTTATTAAGTAAATCGAGCAGAAGCCTGCTCAGGCGGATTGCCTCGCGGCTGAGTTCGGCGCCCGTTGTTTCGGCCGAATACCCTTCGTTGAAGATCAGATACACGACCTGGAGGACAGCTCCCAACCGGGCCGGTAATTCCTGCGACGCTGGCACCTGGTAAGGAATTGCCTTATCGCGGATGACAGCCTTCGCGCGCACGATGCGTTGGGCGAGCGTTGCCGGCGTAACCAGAAATGCCCGGGCAATCTCCTCCGTGGTCAGGCCGCAGACTTCGCGCAGGGTGAGCGCAACCTGTCCTTCCGGAGGCAGCGCGGGATGGCAGCACGTAAAGATCAGACGGAGGCGATCGTCTTCGATCTCCTCGTCTTCGATCTCCTCGACACCGGGGGAAACTTCGTTGATGCGCGCTTCATTCATGTGCGCTTCGGTGTAGAGCGCAAGATCTCTCTGTGTTGCGTCGAACTGCGCGCGCCGGCGCATCCCATCGATGGCCTTGAAGCGTGCCGTTGAAATCAGCCAGGGGCGCGGCTTGTCCGGAATACCAGTCTGGGGCCAGGACTCCAGAGCAGCGGCGAATGCCTCATGCATGGCCTCTTCAGCCAGATCCAGATCTCCGAGGAGGCGCACGAGCGTCGCCAGGACCCGGCCCGATTCCGATCGGTAAAGAGCCTCAATGGTCCTGCGGAGTTGTTCGGGCACAGGCGGCAGCATCTACGCCAAACTAGCAAACGGAGCGGCTCGACACAACTGCGCTCGGGCTTCCCCTACCCACAATTCAGTCGCCCGCCTCTGCGCTGATCGAGGGTTTGCAAAGGGACAACAGCATAGGTCCCGCGTAAACGCCCTTATCACTATCAACTCCCGTACCGTCAGTGACTCGGAAGTTATTCGCCCTAGTGCCGTTTGCAGTGAGTTTTCGAACTTTTCCTGAGCAGCAGAAAGCAAGCAACTTACGATCTGATCTCCTGAAAAACCAGCAAAGGGTGCGCTCGTAACCCTGTGAATCAAAAGAGAAAAATTCTGGCGGAGAGAGTGGGATTCTCTAAAGCTGCACATTCTAAGGCCAGCATTATCAACAGACAACCATTAACCGTAGTCCTGACCGACATTTATCTTTTATCACATCTGTAACACGAGCCACAAATTCAACTCTGATTCGCCATCGTGACCTGGTTTACGGTATGGATGGTATGGATATTTGCGATCAATAAGCTCTTACAGTGGGCAACCCCGGGGATTCATGCAAGCCGGACAGCTGCAATAACCCAGCGGCCACACTCTGCCGTTCCAGGCGTCTGCCTCATTGTCACAGCCCCCCAACAGCAACTTTTGCCCATGCTCCATCGAAGACCACGATAATTTGCAGACCGATTGCTCTATACCGGGATGGTGACTCTGAACGCGCGCCTCTGCCGTAACAGAACCAGCCACAGGCTTGAGATCCACCCATCTTCATTAGCTGAGGCGCGCCCCCCAACCTTCTACAAGGATATGAGGCGTAGAAGAATCGAGACCGGGTGCAAGAGAGCCTTTGAAGCATGCTGCAGAGATTTTTTGTCACTTGTACTGTTAAGGCTGTATTTTCCGATGCGGTCCAATTGTATGACAATATCTCCGATCGTCGAGTGATCTCCTTTCCAACGGCGGCAGGGTTTCGCTTTGTCCGGCGAGACCCGCTACCCTTGGTGCCGCATAGGAAAGGCTCGCAATGAAAAGGTCTGAGTCACACGCGCCGTTCTCATCCGAGTGCGCCGATTTCCATTGCTAAGAGTCAAATCAGGACAACAGAAGGGCGTCAAACGGGATGAGAACCACACCGAGGAGTAAGTAAACCCGGCAATGGGCAAATGAAGCTGTTTCTTAGTATGTCTGTGTGCGGTCTCGACTCGTTCCGGTAACCCACATGTCGACCGAGCATTCACCGTTGTTACTGCCGCAAACACACTGCTCAAGCAGACGAGAGATGGAGAAATAACCAAGAGCAACCCGCTGAGTAAGACCGTTCATCAGGGTAAGAGGTAATAGGCAAAGAAGCGCTTGTTTGGGTTGATTGCCGGGAGGCGCCACGATATGCGATTGTCGATCAGGGCTGCTCGTCGTCCTATTTCTTTGATCATAATCGCCCTTGGAGCGATGCTGACCTCAACGGGTCGAGCTGTTTGCCAAGATGTTAACGTGCATATCTCTCCACGCGACACGCAAGCGAACAGGAATCCGTCAGCCCAAGGGTCAGGCAATCACTTCAAGCCTTTTCGCGAGGACGTCGATCTAATCTTGGTGCCTGCAACGGTGACCGATTCAATGGATCGGCTGGTTACCGGCCTGGATAAAGATAACTTTGCGATCTATCAGGACAAGGCGAAGGAGAGCGTCCAGGCTCTCTGGAGTGAAGATAGCCCGGTGTCAGTCGGAATCATTTTTGACATTAGCGGGAGCATGAATGACAAGGTCCTTCAAGCCCGCCAAGCAGTCACTGAATTCCTGAAGATCGCTAATCCTCAAGATGAGTTCTTTTTGATCACCTTCTCTGACCGTCCGCAACTCGTATCCAGATTCAGCCGCAAAATTGAGAGGATCGAAGACAAGCTCATTTTGACCCTGTCCCTAGTGAAAACGCCGTTCTGATTGAATCAGTTGAATTTAATGACGGTCGCTTGTAATCTTCCTTCTTCCCATGTTCGACATTTTCTTCCTCTTGCTTTCGTCTCTGCGAAGCTGTCTGAGTACCCGTGCGGCCTTGCAAGCTGAGATCCTGGCGCTGCGCCATCAGGCTCTTGTTCTGCAGCGCGCCACACGCGGCCGTCGTCTTCGCTTCAAAGTGGCAGATCGAGTGTTTTGGGTCTGGTTATCTCATCTATGGAAGAACTGGCGGCTGCCTCTGAGGATCATAAGGCCAGAGACCGTCATTGCTTGGAATCGCAAAGGATTCCGACTGTACTGGACTTGGAAGAGTCGAGCACGGAATGGCCGCCCACCGATCACTCGCGACGTATGCACTCTGATCCGAAAGATGAGCCTGGCCAATCCTCGCTGGGGCGCACCGAGAATTCATGGTGAACTGCTTAAGCTCGGCATTGACATCGGCGAAACCACGGTGGCCAAGTATATGGTCCGTCCCCGTAGGCCGTCCTCGCAAACATGGAAGACATTTTCTGAACAACCACATGCAGGACTTGGTCTCAACAGACTTCTTCGTTGTTCCAACAGCAACATTCCGGCTGCTGTTCGTTTTTATTGTGCTCTCGCATGAGCGCCGGCGAGTCTTGCATTTTGCCGTGACAGCTCACCCAACCGCTGAGTGGACAGCGCAACAACTCATTGACGCTTTCCCTTGGGACACCACGCCTCAGTATTTGCTTCGTGACCGAGACGGAAGCTATGGAAGAGCGTTTGAACAAACGACTAGAGCGATGGAGATTCAAGAAGTCCTCACGGCTCCGCGCTCGCCTTGGCAGAATGCCTACATCGAGAGATTGATTGGTTCTATCCGTCGCGATTGTCTCGATCATGTGCTCGTCTTCGATGAGCGCGGTCTCCGGCGCATTCTGAAATCTTACTTTGATTATTACGAGAGATCACGAACTCACCTGGGCTTGGAAAAGGATGCTCCCATCCCTCGCACCGTCCAACTGCCTTCGCTTGGAAGAGTGATCGAAATACCGCAGGTCGGGGGCTTACACCATCGCTACGAGCGACGGGCTGCGTAAGAAGCCCTGATCAATGGCCGCAACCGGGATACGATCCCGCACTCGTTCGGCTCCGAGCATCCGCAGAGCGATCATGTTTCATTGTGGCGCGCGAATCACTCAAACTCGGATTAAACTTGTGTTCCAATTTTGGGCGTCTCATAGCCAAATCGGCCCGGATGGAGTTTTCGATAGGGACAACCCCCTTTGCGGTTTTCGGCAATAGTATTCTCTGATTGTGACTTAGGATAATTTCACGGATAATAGGAGATAGATATGAACGTTATCGTGTTTTGCCTGATCTATGGAATTGGAACCAGGTGTCTTCTGGTCGGACTGCAATCATCATTACATGCAGGGGTAGGTCACTTTGGCTCGGAATGGATCTCTTCGCCAAGAACGATGGTGGCTCTAGGGCAGTCGGCCGCCGATGCATATGCGTCCGCGCTCCAGGAACCTGACGCCGTCAATAAATCCATTTTGCTGGAACGCTTTCTGGTCCAGCATCCTGATAGCGCCCTTGTGCCAGATGCTATGGAGCAGACGCTGGTAGCTTACCGCAGCTTAAACAGGGAACAACTCAGTGAAGCGGAAAGACGACGCCCATCCCCAATAAACGAACTCAATCTTCCCTCCCTTGTTGTCGCAGTATTCTTAGATCGGAGAATGGTCGCCGCCATGCCGCCCGCCGATCCACAATGGAAGGCCGCTTGTCAGCGAGCCGATGTGGCAATCCGTTCCCTCTCCCAATGGCCGAAGCCAACCGGTATTTCTGCAGATCAATACCTGCGATTGCGTAACAAGGCGGAAGGTATTTTTTATGGAATGGCTGGCTTTTGCGCATTTCAAACGGGGAAGCATATGGAAGCCCGATCCCATCTTTTGCAATCACTGAAAGTTGATCCAAATAATATCGCCAATATGGGTTATCTGGCAATGGCCGACCTGGAAACGGACCCTATTGACGTCACGGGTTTCTGGTATGCCGCAAAAGAGGAAACACTTGTTCGAATCCAGTATGGCGTCGATGCTGCCGGCGATGCTTATCCGTATGGCGAATACAAATATATTCAGTATCACGGCAGCCGCGCAGGCTGGGGCGAGCTTGTAGCGCAAGCTGCCACACAGACAGCACCTCCGCCGGGGTTTACTGTAACCCGCGGAGGTGAACATAAGGACACACCGAAGTAGTTTGTATCTCCATTTCTCGTACGGAATATATTTAGTCTCCGCAAGCGCGCATACAATGAAAGCGAAACTGTTTCCACACCGGCTGCGATTTCTCTGACTTCGGACCGCAGCCTCCGAATCAAGGCGGGACTAAGTTAACTTTCGGTACAGCACAAAAAAACCATACAGTATATCTTCCGGTGCTCTTGTTCCGATCAGCAAGGATGCCAGGGACCCCCGGCAAAGCTGGTCATTCAAGTGGACGTTTGGCCGCCTCCGCCCGACCCAACGAGTGACCATAGCAAGTCCTGGAATAAGAGTGGGCCGCGCAGATCATCAACCAGATCGATGTGGTCGACGTCCACTGGCAAAGGATCAAACTTCTGTGTCCGGAGGATGCACCAGACATGCAGGGCGAGCCCCTGCTGCGCTGAAAAACTGAAGGTACTATTAGGTCCAGAACCAGAGTGAAAGAGATCCGCGCTCGATTGGCTGCCTTGGCCCAGAAATCCCCTACCCGAATCCTGAGGATCAGCGTGGCTAAAACCGAGCATGCCGTGACCAGCCATTTCGTGTGCGATGATTCGGCCGTAAACAACACCTTGTCCGACTGCCGGGCTTGAAAAGCCACTCCAGCCGGTATGGTAGCCATCCGTTGAAGCACCAACCGTGTTTATCCTGCTCTGGTAGATTTCAGATACTGTGCGAGCAAAAAGGCCAGTCCCTGGAGCAGTGTTGCCGAAGGTGAACTGACCCGTTACCGCTGGATTCTGGGGATCGATATCCAGTGTAAAATCTCCAGGCCCGCTCGTCGTAATGTTCACGTGAATATCGGCTCCCCCGGTTCCGAAAATTCGATTCAGTTCCTTGGTCAGCGACTTCAATTGACCGGCGGAAAGCTGACCGCCCTTGACCAGAGCATTCATGTTGCATGGAGCCAGCCCCAAAGGATCGGTTATGTTGATGGGGTCATTGCTCGCGTATGCATAGCGATTCAACGATCGGGGGTCCGCGATCGTTCCCCCGAGAGCATCCGGGGAATTGAATCGGCACAGCCTGTTGATATAGAAGCGGGCCATTGCATAATCATTGCCCGACTCCGGATCATTCTCATAGTTTGTAAAGCGACGCTTGGTCGTGGTGTTCGACGAGTACCATAACTCGCCGAATGGGAAGTGCCCCTGCTGACCGGCGGTGTTGCCGGCAGAATCTGTAATCATTCTTGGAGAAAGATGGTCGCGCAGGTGGTATTTGGTGCCGCTCGCGTCGAGTGAGGCCAGCAAGCCGGCCGGCGAGTAGACAAACTCGCGCGAAGGAGCATTCGCGGGTGCACCGTTATCGTATTCCGCAATAGGTTCGTTACCGGAGAAGATATAAACCGTGGAAGAAGTGGGAGTTGTGCAATTGGGTTGACATTTTCGAACGCGCACGCCGCCGGCATCTGATACATAGTTTGTAGTAACACCGGCAGAGGCGCTTGAAATCACGTGGCTTTCACCGTCGTAAACAAGGGCGTTCAGGCCATCATTGGTCGTGTTGCCGCTGGCATCGTAAGACAGCCCTGTAGCCCAATTCGTTCCGGGAATCATCGCTATTTGATTGGATGGCACCAACGCGTTGGGAGAAGTATCGGATTGCGGCGTTTCATTGGTCCGATTGCCATAGGGATCATACCCGAAGGCCAAGTCCCACTTTGGATAACTCGTTGAGCCTGCCGTGTAAGCCTGTTTTAAGCGCCCAAGAACATCATAGAGATACGTAGCGCTACGCCCGGGCTCGACATTATCAGAAATGCTTGTAATTTGACCGTTGTTGGCGCCATTTTGAATGTAACCATAGCTCAAGCTGAAGATAGGCTGCGAATTGCGGGCATATTGGATTGACTTCAACTGAAGCAGACCGTCTGTTGAAAATCCATATCCGGCTGTGGTTCCGTTACCGTAGGTAAAGCCGGTCAACTGCTGCGCCGTACCGTAAGTGAAACTGCTGGCGTAAGTCGCCGCGCCATCAGAAATGCCTGCGAGCCGTCCAATTGCATCATACGCAGGACGTACCTGCCGCCCGGAAGGATATTGAATCTGCGTGATCTCTCCTGAGAGATTGTATTGATATTGTATCGTGAAGGGATTTCCATTGTTAGTGCCGTTAACAATCTTACTCCGCTGGGTCATCTGGCCAAGTTGGTCATAGGAGTACGTTTCAGACCCGGACGAATCAACTTCCTTCGTAATCTGTCCCATTGCAAATGCCGCAGTGCCTCCCTGATCATAAAAGAAACAGGTATTCGCAGTGGGGGTCGGGCCACCTGCAGGGTCACAGACATTCTGCATGGCTACTACGCCGCTTCCATTCGGGACCGTGTAACTCTTGCCTGTCAAACGATGGAGTCCATCATAGGTATATTGGGTTACCACATTTCGGGCATCCGTTTTCTGCGTAACCTGATTCACGTCGTTATACTGCATGCTAACCGTACCGGACTCCGGCGTTACGTGGCTGGTCATGCGGCCCAGTGCATCATAGCTGGCGGAACGCACTTGCGAACCTTGCACTATGCTCGTGACCTGATCCATGGTATTGTACGCATAGGTCGTAACAAGGGCTGTGTTGAACGATGTGCTGGAGCCGCCGGCGAAGTTGGTTGCCGGGCTGGTAAATGAAGGTGTTCCAAACAGGTTGGAGTTGTCATGACTGGTCGCGAGCGAATGCACTACCGCATTCGTCGGCCCGACCGTTTTCCAAGTCAAAGCAATGGTGTTGCCATTGGCTGTGGCCGTAACCGGCGATGCCGATACATTCAACGCCTGAACGAGGGCTGTGGCCACCTCAGCAGATGAAATGTTTTGTTGCTGCGTGGCGCATCCAGAGCTTGCGCTAGGCCCAAAACATGCGGTTCCTGTAAATCCTCCCACTGTCAACGACACAGTCCCGGAATCTGGTACAAGAGTGGTCGCGATATTGGACAGATCCTGATTTGCCCAGCTTATTGTGCTGTTGTAATACATATGGTTGATGTGCTGCGTACTGCCCTGGTAATACAGATGAACGCTATTGCCTGCCGATAAACCTGTGCTGGTCAAAACCGTGCCAACCGCTGTCGCGGGAACTCCGAGGACATTCATCATGTCATTGTCTATCCACGATCCGCTGTTGCAGCAGAACGTTTCGTGAATGTGCTGGCTGGCATCCAGGAAATAAAGGCGCACATATCCGTCATTGCTGACCAACCCGGTTAAGGGCGTTACAGCGGCCGGTTGGTGCGATGTCGTAGTAGTGCCATTGATTGTGATTGCGGTCAGATCAAGATTTTGCCAGCTCAAACTTGTGGTATTCCAGGTGAGAGCGTAGATATGCTGGTTCGAGCCAAGATAGTAGGCGTGCATGCCTCCGCCCGAAGCTCCGGGACTTCCGGCAGGAGCTCCCGGATCAAGAGAGATTGTTGTACCGGCGGCCGCAAGCGTATTGCCGGTGATGGCAGTAAGATCCTGGTTCTGCCATGTGGCATTGCCAACTGAAAGCTCGCAAATGATCCCGGCGCCACCGCGGCCGCAGACGTCAGGCCGCCCGTCGCCATTGATATCAGCAAACATCATCGTGGATCCATATTGCGGTTGATTCCAGCCAGCGGCATCCGTAAAACTTCCTTCCCATTGACGTACTGGACCAAACGACCCGTTGCCGTTATTGAGGCCACAAATCACGCCGCCCGAGGAGCGACCGCAGATGTCAGGTTTACCATCTCCATTTACGTCCGCCAGTCTTATCGAGCCGTAGTAGTAAGAACCGGCATTCCACCCTTGCAGATCAGAAAAATCCGATGTAGCCAGATATGCCTGGCCAAAGCCACTGCCCGTAGATAAGGCGCACACGATACCGGTGGAAGCCCTACCACAGACATCGGCTTTGCCATCACCGTTAATGTCAGCGAGCATAATAGTTGTTCCATATTGAGACTGATTCCAGCTTTGCGCATCAGTAAAACTGCTATTGCCCCACAAGACTGGTGCGCTAAACGATCCATTGCCCGTGTTTAGCGCGCACGAGATCCCCGCACTTCCCCGTCCGCAAAGATCAAGGCTGCCGTCACCATTCACGTCTCCCAGCCTCAATGAGCCGTAGTAATAGTCAGCGGCGCCCCATCCCTGGGCATCGGTGAAAATTGGACTGGCTATATAGGCACCAAAATTCGTCCCCGAGGAAGGCTCACATAGTACATCGCCACTCCCGCGGCCACAGAGATCAGCCTTGCCGCCCCCGTTGACATCGCCCAGCAACAAGGTGGTTGTGTACTGTGCTAGGTTCCAACTAAATGCATCTGTCATGTTGGATTCCCACTGCGTCACGGCACTAAACGTGCCGCTTCCATTGTTGAGGCCGCAGATCACGCCAAAAGAACTGCGTCCGCAGACGTCGGCCTTCCCATCCCCGTTCACATCTCCAAGCCGAATCGAGGGATAATAGCCAGCCAGGTTCCATGATTGCGCGTCTGCGAAATCGGAGGTCGCAAGGAACGGCGCGCCAAAACTCCCCCCATTGTTTCTTAGCAATTGGTAAACATGTTGATTCGTTCCTAAATAAAACAGCCGTGTAGTCCCATCCGGCATCAAAGCAACGCTGAGTTTGGTGCTGGAGGCGGCCAAAGTATTGCCAGTGGCAGCCGTCAGGTCCTGGTTTTGCCACGTCGAAGTGGAATTGCTGATGAAGAGGCAATAAACATGCTGGTTCGTGCCGACGTAATAAAGATGAACGGGCTCTCCGGCTGCCCCTGAATCACTGGCCAAGGCGCTCCCCGCTGCCGCCAACGTGTTGCCGGTAATCGCGGTAATGTCCTGGACGCCCCACGTGGGGACGGAAAACAGTTGATAAATGTGCTGGTCTGGTCCTTCAAAGAAGATATGGATACTGCCGTCTGACAGCGCAACGCTAGTCAGAGAGCTGTTTGTTGCGACTGCGGTACTTCCGGTGATGTAGCTGATATCCTGAACCTGCCACGAATTTGTGCTGGTCCACGACAAATGTGAGATATGTTGGTTGGTATCAATATAAAAAACATGGCTTGAACCATCCGGCAGGCTAACCACACTGGTCAGCGGGCTCCCAGTTTTTGCCGTAGCAGAAATTCCGGCGCTAGTATTTGCAACATTGAGAACCCCATTAATCAGGACGCTGGCACTCGCGCTGGTCCCGCCTGTCGCTGTAGTATCCGGTTGGTCAACTTCGATAAGACGGCCAAGAGCGTCCGATTTATCTTTGATCTGTTTACCGGTGGGGTCGGTGAATATTGCCGTTTGTAAGGAATAGTCGTAGGTCGAGAGTTGCCCATCGGGTAAGATCGTCTTTTTGACGCGTCCTAACGCGTCAAACTGGCTCGTGGTAAAAAAATCGGGCGATCCCACATAGGGATTGCTCCGGCCGGAAAGCCGCCCCAATTCATCATATCGATTTTGGCTCGTTGTAACCGCATTCCCATTGCCATCCAGAAGAGTGCTCGTAGTAACTCGACCTAGCGTATCCACGGCTGTTACCTGTTGCACGGCATGTGTGGCGTCAATGGGGGTTGTGACGGTTGTGGTCCGGTTCACCGAGTCGTAATTATAAGAAATTTGTGCGAGATCGGGACGAGTGATTGTGCTGATCCGGCCCAGATCATCGTAGGAATACTGAGTGGTCTGTCCGGTTATGTCTGTAGTTGAGATCGGCCTAAAAGCGCCATCATAGACATAGCTGTTGCTGAGTTGCGGCCATCCCGGCGGTCCGCTGGTGATAGTGTCTGGAAATGAATAATTCGTTGCACTTGAAAAAGTATTGCTGGTCTCCTGAATTCCGTTAAGTTTCGTTAGAAGCACATTTCCAAACACATCATAGGTCATGCCACGCGTGACAGGGTTGGCCGGCGTTGCGGGATCTTTGTACGTGAGCATTGACGTGAGATTGCCACGATATACAAAACCACAGCCGTAAAGGTTATCGTCGTGCTGGGATATTCCGGTCGGACAGGATGTGAGGGAGCCATTTTCGTCATAATTAAAGTCAACGCGATTTCGCACGTTTCCGCCCCCGTCCTTTACCTGAATCTCGGATGGCAAGGCAATAAGATTACGGGTGATGTAATTGCTGCTGTTGAGGTAGCTGTAGACAATCGATTTGATGAGAGGTCCGTGGCCGCCAACCCCAAAGTCATAGTAACTGATGTTTTGCAGAATTCCGTTGGAATCGTATGTTGTATCGGTTTCCGCACGGGTCGAACCGTCTTCCAAAATGTTTACGACGGTTGCCGGAGTACCATTGGCCGCCCACGTTGTATTAACGGTTCGCAGCAATGCTCCGGAAGCAGTCCCTTGATACACTTTTCGGGTGGTCTCGTGCCCATTGGCATCAAAGGCGTAAACAATGCTATTACCCGATGTATCATACGAGAGTTTGGGAAATGTGGCTGTGCTCTGATTGCCCGCGCGACTAAATGTCCACACTTGTGAACTTGTCCCATCATTGACCAAGCGTGTAAGACCGATAGTGCTTCCATCGGAACAACTGATGCCGTCGTTCGGGCCAATATAGCCGTATTGGTATGAACCACCGTCTAGCAGGGTGATTGTCTTTAGTCGTCCAGTAAAGAAGCCAGGATTGCCGGGCGTATCTTCATAGATGAATGAGAAGCTGGTTCCATCGGGAAGAGCGATAGATGCGGGCACAGTCGCCGTGCCTGAATATTCGACAATCCCAGGGCAGCCGAAATTTGTACGCACGGGAATAGACTGCAGATTGACTGTAGCGATTATACTGCCGTTTGCATCAGTGTAACTGATAGCTGAAGCGCTTTTCGTGACAGTAATAGCCGGTTGACCCGTACTGTCTGTCCATGTACTCACTGTTGAGCTTGGCGTGTTCTGGCTGATGAGATTGCCATTCCTATCCTCCAGAGACCCGCTGATATATTGCGTACCGTCAGGCCCAGTCACCACCCCGGTGCGTCCGTTGGAATCGGTATTCATACTAATGAAATAGCCGCTGGAATCCGGAGCATAGGAAGTGAAGCTATTTCCCGGCTGCGTTGGCTGCCTGACAACCTGACTATTTACACAGCTGTCAGTAAGATCCACATTGGGAAATGGATGTACAGAGCCCTGGACATCCGAGAATGCGAAGCCGTACATATGCAGTAGAGGTATGTTTACTTGAATCCCGAATGAGAGTGTAACGAGACACGTCCCGATCGTCGGATAAAAAAAAGAAGTGTTGCCTGTTGGACTGGGGGCCTGCCAGCCCCATGTCGGATTGCCATTAATATCCACCACCGGCATCCAGGCTGTCGTATTGCCTGAACTGGTCGGTTTCCACATCTGGGAATCGTTGATTTCTGAAAAAAAGAAGCTGCTTCCCCGGCCGGACAACGAAGAAATAGGAATAGCTAAGTGTACATTTAAATTTTGATTGTTAACCAGATCATACGATGTCCCTCGGGTAAAGGACCCAAATGGAGGAATTCCGGTGCCGCTATTTTGTCCAAAGGCGAGTATGCCCCCAAAAAGCGTCGCACATATCAAAAGCTTTCGCCTCACTTTGCCCTCCGCTCTACACTAAAATCAGCATCTGTCAGGCCGACGCCCAGAGCAATGTTGTCGATTGTGATTGAAATCCAAGGAATGCCGTTAAAGCTTTCCTCAATATGACCTGGGTACTTTATACCGCTTTGCTGCCGCCAAGATGAAAATGTAATCAATAATTTCACCGCCGCGGCGGCGCCACGTCCGTCTCTTCTCTCATAGGCCGCCTGTATAGGCAGTCCGGTAACCGCGTCACACCACAATTCTTTCACTGTAAGTGGCTTTAGTTCTTCTAAACCAGGTTTAGACTTAAACGTATTCCAGAGTCGAATATGCTGAACAGCGGTGCCGGACAAGACTTCGTCGCCGATATATTCGGAAGCTATATCTGGTTCTTTGTTTAAAGATTCTAACCACGCCAGGGGGAACTCCACACACTGACCACTTGCGGCAGCTTCTATTGACGCAATTTTTGTTTTACCTCGAGATATCTCATTCATTTCGCCTTTCGAGAAGATTTTTGAGCTGGTTTCGCCCTCAAACCGTAAATACTGGGCGCATTGCTCTGTTCCCCTCGTCACGATCCATATACGTCCCTTGCGCTGCCGTGCCCCTTCGACCAACAAGACACTTCCATCCGCCCGCGAATCGTCAGGCGCTTTCGTGCCCATTCCCGCAATAGCTCGGTTTAAAACTGCTTGTGCTTTAGATTCTCGGCCTTCATCCTGCTTGGCAATCACACATACAGGCACTGTAAGCATTAACAGCCACGATAATTGCCCGCTAATCGTTTTCGCGCGGAACACAATAGTTGCCCCCTCTTCAGGAATGCAATTTTCCAAGGTGTTTTCGAGATCGCTTAGAGCCTAAGTAGCATTTGGAACAAGTAAAAAATTGTTTCTATATTAAGATTTTGATCTAATACTTCTCGAACAATATATACCCGAAGCCAAGGAGATAGCAGCCACTATATTGGAGCGTGCAATTTCGATAGTCCCGGTGCCACCGCTGACCCGCGTGGGCGGGGTGAAGCCATGACAGTCAATGAGGCCCAAGCGATATATCGCACGTACTGGGCGGGCTTGCGTCGATCGAAGACCAGCGGGTAATTGACCAAGGTGCGCTCGACGAATAAGAATATCAAAATCTCGTGCTTTCAAATCGCGTGCCTTCCGTTTGAGACTCACAGGGACTTCTACAGAGATCCCCAACCCTTTCCAGTTGTGCTTCCATCAAGTGTTCCACCGCGGGGATCACATCAAACATCAGTGGAACCCCATTGGTCGTTGCACCTGAGGGAACTGAGACAACCAACTGGGTAGCTGATGCGGAGCTAATCGTCGCGCTTGTCCCGTTAAACGCCACGGCATCCTGTGCTGTGTTGGAGCTAAAATTTGATCCAGAGATCGTGACGCTCGTCCCAACCGGCCCTGACTTTGGACTCAATGTGAAGAATGCAAACTGACTCGCTGAGTACCTTGTAATTGCGAGGATATTTCCTACTGCGTCGTACGAATACTTTACCGAGTCGCCAGTAGCCGCGACTGCGCCCACGAGCCGCCCGAGTTCGTCGTAGCTATACGTTACAGGTCCAGCAAACACGTTCGGAGGCAGAACTGTAAAAGCAAAAGCGTTGCTTTGCGCACTGCCTCCAGTTGTCACTACCACGTTGCCGTTGCCCGTCGGCGCACCCGAATCCACAGTGGCGGTGATCCGGATGTCACTCCACGTACCTACCGTAGCTGCGGCGCCGCCAATCGAAACCGAGCCGGTTCGTTGACTAGTGCCGAATGACGAGACAGTGATCGTCACAAGCGTTCCAGCTGAGCCTGGGGCGGGCGATATCTGGGTAATTTGCGGAGTTTGAGACCAAACGAAACGAGGGCTTAGAAGCACAAACAGGAGCAGCGACAAGACTGCGGCTGATCTAGCAAACATGGAATTCATCCCAATCTTTGAAACCGTTTTTTTAGAATTGGAGGCATCAGCGCCTGCAGGAGAGTGCGTATCCTCGTAACGCCAAGAGTCAACATCGCCAGCCTAGCAAATCTCATCAGCCCTTTCCTAAACGCATCCATTCTGCGAATGCCAATCAACGCAGTCTGATTTTCTTGCTACACGACAGGGCACAATACGCCATGTGCTCGTCACAAATGAGCGCGAGCTTCCTTAGGAAATCAGAGGAATTTCCCTGGGGGTGTTGATTGCCTTGTTTTATACACTATCCATCGAGAGCCTTACAATTAACTAGTTTGACAATAGGTGCTCGCGTAGATTTGGAGAGATGTTGGTACGGAAATATTCAAAACACCGTGGCGGCTGTCACATCGCTGAATGCGGACAACAATCATTTGATCTGAGATTGTGCAGGAGACACTGGTCGCTTTTCAAACGAGGCCGCATCACTCTCCAAGGCAACTTACGGCCGCTCACCTGCCGTAAATGCCGTGGCAAGTTTTTCTATCCCAAGGCCGGATGACGAGAACTGTGTGATACATGTAAACCAAAGCCGCCGCGAAGAACTCAGATGACGCGCCGGCAAATAAAAAAGCAGGCAGACCGCCGTCGCGGTGAAATTCTCAAGCTTCGAAAACAGGGATTGAGCATGGGGGTAATTGGGAAACTGTGTGGGGTGACCGATGAGCGCATCCGACAAATTCTCCAGGCTAATCGAGTTACGGTCATGACCTGCTCCCCCAGAAATAGTCCAGACTGAATGAGACTTCTCCATTAAGATGGCCCGCCAGGGCGGAGGAGGAGAAGTGAGAAAGAGTCGATTCAACGAAGAACAGATCATCGGCATTCTGAAGGAATCAGAGGCCG
>JAIQGL010000006.1 GCA_020072585.1 Terriglobia bacterium
CGATTGTCAGGGCGCTGGA
Source organism: Terriglobia bacterium (assembly GCA_020072585.1). Taxonomy (GTDB): domain Bacteria; phylum Acidobacteriota; class Terriglobia; order Terriglobales; family Acidobacteriaceae; genus Angelobacter. Next base: position 20 of record JAIQGL010000006.1, read on the forward strand.
ACGCCGTCAAGGGTCGAGATAAACGCCCAACCGCAGGCGCCCTTGACTGCGTTTCCAGCGCGATGCCCCCGTCTGTCTTTTTTACCCTTGACACTGGCCGTTGTCGTCATAGACGGGATGGCGTATCGAACGGGATGAATTCCGCCACGGTGTAAATGTACCGTGGTGAAAAGAGCAGATGCATCGTACAGTGCGTCTTGCGCATGCACTATCGGCAAGAACACGTCAGCTCTCATCCTCCGTTTCTATCCGCGCCCATGCCACGCAATGCCGGGGAACAGCGGTTTCTGCTGGTTGTCTTGATTGTTGTCTGGACTGTGGGACTGGGGCTGATGCTGTGGATGAACAGGCGGAAGCAGGAAAGCCAATTTTTACCACAGAGGATACGGAGGAAGCGAGCCAGCGCGCTAACGCTGACACGTCCCTGACCACAAATCATCTTCCATCGAAAGGCGAAATATGGCCCGTAAGACTAAACGTTCCAGCAAACAACCTTCAAGTTACCACCGCTTCCCAGAGGTCAAAGGGAAGGTCGTTTCACTGGTCGAAGTTGACCACAACGCCCAGGCAATCCTCATCATGTTTGAGGACAACACCGTTCTCGGCTTCGACATTGATTCCAGTCATGTCGTGTTTCCCCAGTTGTCAGACAGGAAAAAGGGGAACTGGAAATCAATCAAACAATGGCGACCAATTTACAGCCCAATTTCCATGGTCAAGTGGCCATAGCGCACTCACGCTCTTAACCATAAACCCGCCTGAGGTGCTTCCAAAGCAATTACAGGAGACTTGAAAAGGCGTTTGAAGCCTAAAAAGAAGGCACGAAATGATACGATGCTGCACGCCATGAGTATTATCAGGCGTCGAACCCGCCGACGGATAAGAGCAAAGAGCCAAAACATTTGCCTGCTCTGTGCAGATCAGTGTTATCTGTGTTCATCAGTGGTAAGTTTTTGATTTTTTCTAACCGTGGTGAGCTTTTTAGCAGCGGCCGGCAGGACAGGGGTGCACGTTCTGGCTGCGATTTCCGGCGGCAGGGACCCACTTGGGGGAATCGTCTTTGCAGGCAAGTTTCTTTACGGATGCGCGGCCATGCACAAACTCCGCCCACTTAAGGTCGTGTTTGACGAAGTCATCATAAGCTGTTGCTGCAATTTCAATGTGCGTGCCGTCCGCAAACTTGATCGTCATTCCCGCCTCCTGAGGGTTTTTTTGATTTGAGTACATTGAATAGATGATCGGGAACTAAGGCAGGGTTCAGGAATCTGTGCGCATCGGCAAAAAAAATCGCTTTGCTTCGCACAAAAAAAATATTTCTGCGGAAAACAAAACTCTATGCGGTCAACGCGGCTTCTTCCGCGCGTTCTTCGTTCATCCGCGCCAGCAGACGCTCAACATATTTGGTGTCGATGTCGCCTGCACGGAACTCAGCATCGGCCAGGATACGGCGGTGCAGTGGGATCGTGGTATAGATACCCTCCACGATAAACATCTCCAGCGCGCGCTGCATGCGCATGATGGCTTCAGGGCGGTCCTTGCCAAAGCTGATAAGCTTGGCGATAAGGGAATCGTAATAGGGCGGGATCACGCCTTCGGCATAGGCCGCGGTGTCCACGCGAACGCCCAGGCCGCCGGGCACGTGAAAAGTTTTGATCTTGCCCGCGGACGGCGTGAATTTTTCCGGATGCTCGGCATTGATGCGGCATTCAATGGCGTGTCCGCGCTGGCCTTTGCGGTCAATCTTGGGGACGATCTCGGTGATTTTTGCCCCGGTCGCCAGCAATATCTGCGACTTGACCAGATCAAGGCTCGTGACCATCTCCGTGACCGGATGCTCAACCTGGATGCGCGTGTTCATTTCAATGAAGTGGAGGCTGCCGTCTTCGTCCATCAGAAACTCGACCGTGCCGGCATTCACGTAGCCGATTTCGGAAAGCGACTCTTCCAGTTTTTTACCTATCTCCGTGCGCATCTCCTGCGTCACGCGCGTGGAAGGCGATTCTTCCAGCAGCTTCTGGTGCCGTCGCTGGATACTGCATTCGCGCTCTCCCAGGCTGATTACGCGCCCATGCGAATCGCCCAGCACCTGGAACTCAATGTGGCGCGGGCGCTCGATAAATTTCTCCATGTAGAGATTGCCGTTGCCAAAAGCGGCCGCGGCCTCGGATTGCGCGGCATTGAACGAGCCTTCCAGTTCTGACTCGCTGCGGATCACGCGCATGCCGCGTCCACCGCCGCCGGCTGAAGCTTTCACGATCACCGGGTAGCCAATCTGCGTTGCCCATTCACGCGCTTCTTCAGCGGTACCAATCACCCCGTCAGACCCCGGGAGAATCGGCACCTTCGCAATTTTCATCGCCTGGCGCGCTTTTTCTTTTTCACCCATCAGGCGGATCACTTCAGGCGGCGGTCCAATGAACTTGATATGGGAACTTTCGCATACTTCGGCGAAGTTGGCGTTCTCACTCAGCAATCCATAGCCGGGATGAATCGCGTCAACATTGGTGATTTCCGCCGCGCTGATCACCGCGGGAATATTCAGGTAACTTTCTGACGAACGCGGCGGCCCAATGCAGATGGCTTCGTCGGCAAACCGGACGTGCAGGGAATTGCGATCAGCGTCGCTATAAACGGCAACGGTCTTTACGCCCAGTTCTTTACAGGCGCAGATCACGCGCAGTGCAATTTCACCACGGTTGGCTATCAGGATCTTCTTGAACATTTATTTATGTCGCTTCGCTCCACACCGCCAAAAGTCCATCCTTATGGCTGGCATGGTCTGCGCTTGTTGCTGCGGGCTCGGCACGCTAGTCGGCCTCGCCCTTTTGTAATTTCAAAATATTAAAATGTCGCTTCGCTCCACACCGCCAAAAGTCCATCCTTATGGCTGCCATGGTCTGCGCTTGTTGCTGCGGGCTCGGCACGCTAGTCGGCCTCGCCCTTTTGTAATTTCAAAATATTAAAATGTCGTTTCGCTCCACACCGCCAAAAGTCCATCCTTATGGCTGGCATGTCTGCGCCTGTTGCTGCGGGCTCGGCACGCTAGTCGGCCTCGCCCTTTTGTAATTTCAAAATATTAAAATGTCGCTTCGCTCCACACCGCCAAAAGTCCATTCTTATGGCTGGCATGTCTGCGCCTATTGCTGCGGGCTCGGCCCGCGTGTTGGCCTCACCCTTTGTATCTCAAATTATTTTCTTGGCCGTATCGCGAACAGCGGCTGGCCGTATTCCACGGGCTGCCCGTTGTTGACCAGAATTTTTACAATTTCGCCGGAAGCATCGGACTCAATCTCATTCATGAGCTTCATGGCCTCAATGATGCATATCACCTGGCCGGCTGCCACCTGATCGCCTTTTTTAACAAATGGCAAAGAGCCAGGCGCAGGCGACTCATAATATGTCCCCACGATCGGCGATTTCACCGTATGCAGCTCTTCCTCTGCGGCCGCCGACGGTGCAGATGGAACGGGAGTCGCGGCGTGAACAGGAGCAGGGGCCGGAGACGAAGGCTGAACCGGTGAGGCCGCCATCGGCATGGGCGCTGCCGGCATAGCGTGTGTGATGACCGTCGCAGCATCAACGCCACGCTTGACGCGGACCTTAACGTCTCCGCGCTCAAGCTCAAACTCGGAGATGTCCTTTTCTATCAGGAACTCGATAAGCTCTTTCAGCTCTTTCTGATTCATGAATGTATTCGGCTCTCCCTTCCCATCCATCGCAATTGTTGCGCATGTTGGGTTCCCCAACGGAGTTACAGCGTGATCAGGTCCTTGGTGGTAGGCGTCAGGACTTCATGCCCTGTCTCGGTGACCAGGACCATATCTTCAATTCGGACTCCACCCTCATCAGGAATGTAGATGCCTGGTTCAATTGTTACGACCATTCCCGGCGCAAGCTTCTGGGTCTGGCCTCTGGCCAGCCGAGGCGACTCATGCACCTCGATTCCCACTCCATGGCCGGTGGAGTGGGTAAAAAAAGCCTCGAAACCAGCTTTTTTCAATACTTCCCGCCCCGCTCGGTCCACTTCACCTGTTGCCACGCCTGGTTTAACCGCTCCAATCGAGGCGAGCTGCGCTTCCCGAACTGCTTCATACATGCGGCGATGCGTCCGGGAAACAGCGCCTGCATGCACAGTGCGGGTCATGTCAGAACAGTAACTCGCAAGTATAACACCGTAATCCAGTATTATAAATCCTTGATTAGGAATGGCTTGCGCCGATGCACGCCCATGCGGCAAAGCCGAACGCGGCCCTGCGGCCACAATTGTGTCAAAGGACATCTTTTCCGCCCCGGCCCTGCGCGCCTGCAACTCCAACTCACCCGCCACCTGCGTTTCCGCAACTCCCGGCTTGATGACCGAAAGCGCCGTTTGGAACAAGCTGGCCGCCAGCAACACTGAAGCGCGAATCTGGCTGATTTCATCTGCATCTTTAATCAGGCGCAGCTGCTCCACCAGGCTTGACGTGGGTTTCAATTTGGTCTTGCCGCGCACAATCTGCCCCAGTTGTTTATAAGCGCTGTAAGAAAGCTGGTCTGCCTCAAAACCAAGCGTCTTCACTCTGGCTTTCTGGGCGCCTTCGCATCCTTCAATAAATGCTGCCCGCTTGCCCACAACAACCCGGGCGCTCTGCACTTCTTCATGCGCCTGCTGGGTATAGCGGCCATCAGTGTAAAAGGTCAGCTTGTGTGAGCGTTCGCTAACGTGCAGGAGCAGCACGCCGGCTGACCCGGTAAAACCACATAAGTAAAGGACATTGGGTAAATGCGTGACCAGTAGCGCATCACAGCCGCCCTGGCGCAATGCCGCCGCAAGTTTCTTCTGTCGAGCAAGGTAGTTCATTGATCTTAAGTTAGCAGCAATGTCTCTTCTTTTGAATCAGCTTGCGCGCCAAACCGCCTGCGATAGATGCTGAACACCCCAACAAGGTTACATGCTCTTTAGCGGCTTGGAGGCGCAACGACGTATTCTCCCTTTCTCACTGGCGGTGAGGCCGACTTGCGTGCCGAACCGCCTGACACAGGTGCTGAACAATCCAAACAGGTTGCATGCTCTTTTAGCGGTTTGGAGCGCAGCGACATCTTCGCTTTTTTGCACTGGCGGTGAGGCCGACTTGCGCCGACTTGCGTGCCGAACCGCCTGACACAGGTGCTGAACAATCCAAACAGGTTGCATGCTCTTTTAGCGGTTTGGAGCGCAGCGACATCTTCGCTTTTTTGCACTGGCGGTGAGGCCGACTTGCGTGCCGAACCGCCTGACACAGGTGCTGAACAATCTAAACAGGTTGCATGCTCTTTTAGCGGTTTGGAGCGCAGCGACAGAATCTAAAGACAAAAAAACCCGGGGATGATGAGTCCCCGGGGAATCAAATGCGCGACACTAAGTTTGAATGATCTTGGGAGTGATAAAGAAGATCAGCTCCGCCGTTGATGTGTTTACGTTGGTGTGTTTGAACAGATTGCCAAGGAATGGAATGCTGCCGAGCAGCGGGACCTGGGAAATAGCTACGCTGTTCTGCGTCTGAATTACGCCGCCGATAACGACCGTACCGCCATCGGTGATTAGCACCTGCGTGGTCGCCTGTTGCGTGTTGAGCGTGGGATTCAATTGTGAACCGCTTACACGGCTGAAATCCGGCACGGTATTTTCCACGTCGATATTCAGGAAGATGGTGTTTTCCGCCGTGATCTGCGGGGTTACGGTCAAACGCAGGAAGGCGTCCACATAAGTTACCGTGGGCGGGCCACCCAACTGCGCCTGCGTGACCACTGGAATACGTGAACCCTGGCGGATCAGCGCGGAAATGTTGTTCTGCGTGGTGATGTGCGGACGCGACAGGATCTTCAACAGACCGCGGCTTTCCGCCATGGTAAGAATGAAGTCAAGCCGGAAACCGGCAGTCGCATTGGTAAACTCAATGCCGCTGGTTGGCCCGGTTGCGCCCAGGTTGGAGAACAGCGGAATGGATGTTGCATCGCCGACTCCCGTAATGAACCTTGGCACCTGTCCGCCGGGCAATGTAACTTTCACCGGGCTGTTCGCGGTCGCGCCGCCTACAGCATTGTTGCCGCTGCCAAATCCGGCGCCCAGCTGTGTGCCTATGTCGCGGGCAAATGTTCTGGTGGAAGCCACCACGCGCGCTTCAATTTCAACTTCAGGAGTCTTGCGATCCAGCATGCGGATCAGATCTTCAACTTTCGGCAGCACGCTGGGTATGTCTTCCACGATCAGAGCGTTGCTGCGATCGTCCGCCACCACGTCACCGCGGGCGGAAAGGAATTTCTTGATCACCGGCATTGCATCCTTGGCGTGACCATAGCTCAGATAACGCGTGATGGTTTGCTTGGGGACGGCCAGCGCTTGCGCTTCCTGCTGCGCGCGCCGCGATTCCGCTTCAACTTTCATCGTATCCAGCGTGGCGATGCGAAGCACGTTGCCCTGCAGTGTGCAGGCCAGGCCGTTGTTGTCCAGCACAATGGCCAGCGCCTGGTCCCACGGCACGTCATCCAGAACAATCGTCACCGAGCCTTTGACTGAAGGGTCCAGCACAACGTTCAGGCCGCTGATCTCGTGAATCAGTCGGAAGAAGTCCTTGAGATCAAGGTCCTTGAAATTCATGCCAAACGGTTCGCCGGTATAGCGGCCCGTGGTGCAATTTGTAGTGGAGGGCGCGGTAACGGCAACCGTGGTGCCTGCCGGCGTGGTCTGTGCCGACTGCTGTTGCTGCTGTTGCAACGCGGCATTGATCATTGCGGGCTGTGCCGCCAGGCTGGCATGCGCGGCAAAAGGTGGCTGGTTGATGCTGGCCAGCGCCGGAGGTTCCCCGGCAAAATGCGAAGCTGCAACTTCGGCCCGTGACCGCGTGGCTTCCACGGTCTTCTCTTCAGGCTTGGCGGCAACTGTGCTCTTCGCGGGCGCGCTCGGCATTTGAGGAGCGGTCTGCGGTTGCTGTGCAGCGTCCGCCGTCACAACCTGTTGTTTCAGCTGTGGAAGCGGCACCGGCCTGGCCGCGGAGCTCTCGCGCAGGCTCACCACCAGTTTGTTTCCTTCGGGCACGATCTGGAAGTCGCGCATTTGCGCCATATCAACAACCACGCGGGTTGTGCCTTCCTGGAAACGCCCAACGCGAACTGACTTCACGTCATTGCTATTGACCGCGATTTCACGCGCGCGTCCCTGCAACACCGAGTTTGGAATGTCCACAACCACCCGGTCCGGATGCGTCAGCTTCATGGTCTTCGCCGTCATGGGGCCGCTGCCGCTGATCTCGATGTTCAGCGCATCGCTGCTGCGGGCAACAGAAACTTCACGGATGCGGCTGGCCGTACCGGTTCTCTGTATGGCCGGGGCGGTGGCCTGAGCGGCGGCTGGAGAACTGGAAACATGCAACTCCAGCCCGCCTTCCACCTCGCTCACGTTCACCTTGGCGCCCGGCGCAAGTGTAAGCTCCAGACGCGCCACCTCAGCGCCGCCGGAAGAGCGGTAGCCGGCAACGCGGTACGATTTCACTCCCGGCGCGGAGACCTCATGCACCTTCGCATCCGGATGTGCGATCGAAACCCCTGCCATGTCGACCAGCATCAGGTTGTCGGTTGGACGATACTCGGTGTGAGTAAAAGTCCCGCTCGCCAGGATGGTGATTACCGCAGCGCTGTCCTGGCTCTTGACCAGAACCTCTCCCAGTTGCGAAACGGTAGCTGCCGCCATGGCGCTTGCGCTGGCCAGCAGAACGATTCCTAGCAGTTGCCTAATCCTCATCTTCTTGTCTCCCCATCCCGGCGCTGGAGTTGCTCACCGGTCATACGCGGCATCGCTGGACGCCCCTCGAACACGCTCCAGCTGCCCGGAAAATTAGTCCCTTGACTAAAGCAATGACGAACAACGGCCTTGCTTCCCTGGTTCGGCCCCTACCTACTGCTCTTGCGCTTTTCAACTGCTGTCTAAACTCTTCCGGCCCTCTCACGACGCCGGTACCAGCTTCTTCACTACCTCGCGTGCGGTCTCGCGTCCTAACGGATCTTTTACATATTCACGGAAAATGATGGAGTCACTGGTGATCTTCTCCACGCTTCCCTGGAATACCTGGTCGTTCTCGCGCAAGAAATAAGTGCGCTTGGTGCTGTTGGCCACCACCGCCATCATCTTGCCTGAAGTGTCCTTGACCGTGCCTTGCAGCACAAGCTCCGGAATCACAAGACACCGTTTGCCGCTGGTGCAATTGGGCTGCGGTCTGTCAATTCCTCCCTTGGCAACAATCGGGCTCACGAATGGATCGCGGCGTCCATGTTGTCCAAAGCTCCTGGCTGGAGGCTTGGGCTTTTCCGCCGGCTTAGCCGCAGGAGCAACTTGCGCCACCTTGGGTGCAGGCGGCTTTGCCGGTGGTTGTGCGGCTGCCTTGGTGGGTGCTGGTCCGGCTTTTTTCGCTCCCTGTGCCGCCGGCTTCACTGCGATCACCGCTGGGGCCTTTGCCGCATCGGTTTTCTTCGCGTCGGTCTTTTTCGCGTCGATCTTTTTGGTATCGGCTTGCTTCGTGTCGGCCTTTTTAATATCGGCCTTCACTTCGGGCTTTTTGGTGTCCGCTGGCTTTGCTGACACCACTGGCGTCGGTGTGCCCTTGGCTGGAGTTCCCGCCGCAGCCTGCCCCTTCACCGGCATGGTGGTAGTAGTGACTTTTGGCTTATCTGACGCAGCTCCGCCCTTTGCGGCAGTCTTGCTGGCAGCAGTCGTAGCGCCTGCTTTGGTAGCTGGCTGGCTGGTACCGGCCGCATTTTTCGCCGGCTGCGTGGTGCTGGCTGGCTTGCCGGCCGCAGCAGGAGTCGGCGTTGGTGAGGCCTTGGTCTGGCTGTTGGCGCTGGAATTCTGCGCCGTGGCCATCGTCGCCATGGCAATTGTGAGCGCAAGAATTTGTATCAGCTTCATCTCAATTCCCTTTTGTGCACTCTTCATACAAAAAGTCTTCATCTACTTTGCCGGTGCTGCTGGCGCTGCCGGTTGTCCTGGCTTGGCTGGCCCTGGCGTCGGCTCGGTGTCCGGTTCATGACTAAAGAAAGTTGTCGCTGTGCAGCTTGCCAGCACGGTTTCACCGGGAGCATAGGCATACGCGGTTTTTACCTTGGCCGCGCTGCCGCTCTTGGTGTTGCCCATCTGCATGTTGCCAACGTTGACGATCCTCTCCAGCTCAGCCACACGCTGAAAGAAATTCAACACTGAGTAATAGGGGCCGTCGATATCGATGGCAAACGGCACTTCGCTATAAAACTCTTTATTACTGACCGGCATGGCCGTATACCGCCGGATCTCAATGCCGGACGTCGCCGCCGTGTCATGCAGCAGCTTGATGAACTGGTCCGCGTCCTTGTCATCGGGAACGATCTTCTTCTGGATTTCCAGCTGCTGCTGCAGGATGGCCATGTTCCGGTTCACCTCTGCCAGCTTTGGCTCAAAGGTCTTGAGCCGTTCATTCTCGTCCTTCTTGTCCTTGATCTTGGTGGCCAGCTCTTGATTGGCCTGATACATGGGATTGAAATAGATGTAATAGTAGGCTGCGCCCACCATGGCCGCGGCCAGGAACAGTATTCCCGCTCGCGCTGCCAACGACATTTCACCGAATTTAGCCATATACAAACCGTCCCCGGCGGATAAACTGCTGCGTTACGACTTCTGGGCCTTCCCGATCACTCCAGGGGCCATTTCACAAACCAATTCAAATTTGAAAGCCTGAACTTCCTTCACTGCGGAATCCTGGGCTGTTTCTTTGATCTCTACCGTCTTGAAGGCTCCGGTCTTCCTCAAGTTCGCCATCAGGTCAGCCACCGAGTTAGGACTGAGCGCCATGCCGGTAAAATTCAGCGTCTTACCGTCATTGGTCATGGTTTCAAGCCACACCGCATCCGTGCTGTTGATGGTGTCTGCCACCAGGTTCAGCAGGTTCACGGGGCCTGACTGCGCGGCCTTGAGCTCGTCAATTACGCGCACCCGGCGCTCGTATAGGTCGGCCTTTCTCTTGCTGGCCTCGTATTTTGCCTTCACGTCCGCCAGACGCTGGTTATCCAGAATGGCTTTTTGCAGGTCCTTTTCCAGGCGGTCATGCTCGCGCCCGACCCATACCTGCGCCAGACCAATCAACACCACAAGTGCGCCGATAAAAATCAGACCCAGGACCACGGTGCTGGAACCCTCACCGCCTCCGCCAACGGAAGCCACCGTGCTTGCGCGCCGGCCGCCGCGTGACGTTTTCTTTGGAACTCCTAGCAGGTTGATGCGAATCATAGGTCTTCAAAGCTCCTCAGGGCCAAACCCACCGCAACCGCGAGCTGTCCCGGGTTCTGTTCCAGTATGTCGTGCTCGATTGAATCGGCGGGTGGAATGATGCGCTGGAACGGGTTCAGCACTTCCACCGGCAATGAAAACTCCTGCCGCAGCGCCTCCACCAGGCCAGGCACCCGTGACGATCCGCCCGCCAGGTAAATGCGCTCAATGTGCTCGCCGGACGCCGTGGCCCGGAAGAAATCAAACGTCTTTTGTATCTCGAGCACGATAATTTCAGTCACCTGCTGCAAGATCGGCAGCTTGGCGTCCTCGCTCACCGTTCCTACTTTGCGGCCCAGCTTGAGTGACTCAGCATCGTCAAAGCTCAGGTCCAGCTCTTTCTGCAGCGAGTCTGTGTACTGGTTGCCGCCGACGCTCACGTCGCGGGTAAACAGCGGCGTGGAGCCCTTGACAATATTGATGTTCATTACGCTGGCCCCAAGGTTCAGCAGGGCCACCGTGGAACCATGATGCGGCTGGTAGTTGTACTCGTAGCAATTCTGCAGCGCGAAAGCGTCAATATCCACCACGGCCGGCGTCTTGCCCGCCAGAGAGAGCACGTTGGTGTAATTCAGGATCTTGTCTTTCTTCACCGCCACCAGCAGCACGTCCATCTGCGGGCCGGTGTCGTCAGGATTCAGAATGTCGAAGTCCACGTTCACGTCAGCGATATCGAAAGGAATGTGCTGGGCCGCTTCCGTGGTGATGCTCTCCGCCAGTTCGCTCTCGCTCATCGGCTGCACGCTGATCTTCTTCACAATCACCGAGTGGCCGCTCACTGAAGTTGCCACGGATTTTGTCTTGATCCCGTGTTCGCCAAAAATTTTGCTGATCGCGCTGGAGACGCTGCCCGAATCGACGATCATGGAATCCACCACAATGTCGCTGGCCAGCGGTTCCACTCCAATGTGCGAAACCACAATCTCGCCCTTGGAGCGCTTCAGTTCGATCGCCTTGATGCAGCTGGAGCCTATGTCCAGACCCACAATCGATTTTCCTGACCCTAATCCAAACATGCCGTCCGCCTTCTCTTGGTTCCTAGTTGCTTCCCCGGTTTCCCGGACTTACCGTGCTGAAGCCGCCTTCGCCGGTTTTGGCTTTTTCTTGGCTCCGCTCATATTCATCGTGCTCTTCTGTTCCATCCATTGGTCCAGAATCGTCTTCTTGAATTTCCAGCGGTTCCCGAGCTTGAAGGCAGGGATTTTTTCTTCGGTCACATATTTGTACAGCGTGTCCGGACTGACCCCCAGGTACTGCGAGGCCTGTCTGATGTTCATTACCTCACGCGAATCTGCCGCCATAAATGTGTAGCCTTTCCACAGTGAGTTGATGGCCTCACTTAAGGCCTGTGGAGAAATCCTTTGTCTTCTCGGGGGGGAAAACTTCAGGTCGAAGCGAGTTATATCCGGGTTAACAAGGGAAGGTCAATAGGTAACTTCCGGTTTTCTCTGGTGTTTGGGGGGTATCTTTGGGACTAGTACCATCTTTTATCTGCAAGGACATCAAAATCCTGCGACACAAAGGTCATGGCACCACAAGTTATTGTGGTATTGATGCACACGGTTCGCTCTTTTGTCTCAAATGTTACGAAGGGAGCAGTGCAGTGCTAAGGGATTACCCCGAAAGTAATCTGCACTTTCGCGGCTAAAAAACAGGGAAATGTCTGAGTTCGGCGGATGAAAACATGCCAGATCACAGTGCGATTCAGTTCTCAGAGCCCTGTAGGTTCATTCTTGTCTGCGCAGAATCGCAAAAATTAGCCGCGAATCAACGCGAACTACGCGAATCATTTCCGATTCGTGTTCATTCGCGAAATTCGCGGCCAACTCTTCACTCACGCCAGATCGAACAACAGCACTTCACTTCCGTCTTCCGCACCGGCAATCTGTAATTTCGATTCCTGCGATACCGCCGCGCCATCCCCTGCCTTGAGCGTCTGGCCGTTGACGTTCACTGATCCACGTGCTATCTGGACCCACGCATAGCGCCCGTCTCTCAACGAATGCTCCACGGACTCCGCCTTGCCCAAAGCTGCGGTGTACAGTTCCGCGTCTTGGTAGAGTTTCACCGCATTGCTGCCGTTGCCGCCGCTGGGTGAAGCCACCAGCCTCAGTTTGCCCTGCTTCTCGTCCGCTGAAATGGTTTTCTGTTCATAATTTGGCTTGATGCCTTCTTTCTCCGGCAGAATCCATATCTGGTAAAGATGGACCGGCTCCGTCTTGGAGTGGTTGAACTCGCTGTGCCGCACTCCAGTCCCCGCGCTCATCTTCTGCACCTCCCCGGGACGAATCACCGATCCTGTACCCATGCTGTCTTTGTGCTCCAGCGATCCTTCAAGCACCACCGTGACGATCTCCATGTCACGATGCGGATGCGTGGGAAAGCCGTAGCCTGGCTGGACCCAGTCTTCATTGATCACGCGGAGGCTTCGGAACCCCATGAACTTTGGATCGTAATAATCGCTGAATGAAAATGTGTGATACGTATTGAGCCAGCCGTGGTCGGCATGGCCGCGTTCTTTCGCTCGTCTTATCTGGATCATCTTGTCCTCCCGATTGCCCGCTTTATGGTCTGGCTGACATTTCTTCCGGGCTGGCGTAAGCAAGCACCAGCAGCCCGCCCATGATCGCCACATTTTTTTGAAAAATTGATCATCCGCTCTTGCTGTTGCGCCGCCGGAATACCCCAGAAGCAATGAGATGGGTTGTCCCGCAGGCCTATTTTGTTCCCTTGCGTTAGATGCTTTGATATCAAAATAGATTCAGGGGCCTGCGACCTGTCTAAGTGGGTGCCGCCTAGTGTTTTTCGCTCTTGGCCGCACCGTTGAAGTTGAGGATGGGCAGCAGGCTGCTGTAATCGTCCGTCCACAAGCGCAGGTCGCGCCTTGGAGTGATCTCAGCGCTGGCCTCAGACACGCTGGGCAGAGCAAGAAACTTCTCGTCTGCCGTCACCAGCACCCAGTCTGACGCAAAGGCCCCGGTTTCTTCGTCTTCCGGGCTGGCGATAATTACGGCATGCAGCCCGGCGTGGTCTGCCTGGGCCTGCACCACGGGAGCAAGATCAAGGTATTGGTTGGAGATGTGAAACGCGATAATCCCGCCCGGCCGCAGATGGCGCTGGTACAGTTGGATGGCTTCCGCAGTGATGAGATGGACGGGGATCGCGTCGCCTGAAAATGCGTCCACCGCGATCACATCGTAATGCTCCGGCGGCTCGGCCTCCATGGAGAGCCGCGCATCACCATGCGCGATTTCAATGGTGGCCTTCGATTCCCGCAGATAGGTAAAAACATTGTTGGCGATGATCTCTACCCGGGGGTTGATTTCATAAAAACGAAACACGTCGCCCGGCTTTCCGTAAGCCGCCAGCGTTCCCGCGCCCAGCCCAACCGCGCCCACGCGCCGCGTTCTGCCATTGCAGCAGTTGTCCAGGGCCAGGCCGATTCCGGAATTATGCGTGTAGTAGGTGGTCGGGTCAGCACGGAATTCGTCGCTCCCAAAAAACTGTGTGCCGTGCTGGATGTTTCCATGGACAAGTGTGCGAAACATACCGGCATCGTCGGTAGAATCTTCCGTGACTCGCAACGTGCCGTAAAAGCTCCGCACCTGCACGATGGTGTTTTCACCGTAGACGCGGACCTGCAACACCACCACGACCAGTAACCCGATGGCGGCCGCCGGCCAGAACAGCCGCCAGCCAAAATGGTCCTTCCACATCAATACCGCCGCCAGCGCGGCCGTGTATACCAGACTCCACGCAAGTTCGTAACTGCCGCGAAAAATCAGCGGCGCCCATATCCCTACGAACATCGAGCCTAGTGCGCCACCCGCTGCAATCAGCAAATAGTATTGCGTTGTGTAGCGCGGTGAAGGCCGTCGCCGGTAAAGCTCCCCATGGCAAAACAGGCAGGCAATAAATAACGTGGCACAGAAAAGCGGCACGGCAATCTTGATGGCCACGTCCTCATCGGGATTTGCGATCAGGTAGCCCACGCTGCCCAGAGCAACAGGCAGCAGCCGCACCACCAGCCATCGTGGATAGAACTTTTCTCCGCCAAAGGCGATCACGAAGGTCAACAGGTAGATGGTCAGGGGAATGATCCACAAAAGCGGAATTGCGGCGATGTTCAGGCTCAAGTGGCTGGTAACGGCCGAGAGCAACAGCGATCCGCAGGCGGCCGCCAGAAGCCACAGAGCACGGTCGGCAGGTGCGGGCTCCGGCGTCTCCGGTGTTGCGGGAGTTGCCGGGTTGTCTTGTACAGGCTGGTCCTTCCCTGTGCCGCTAAGGCTGATTGCTCCGCAGACTACGACAAAAACCAGAAATCCCATGGACCACGCAACGGTCTGCACCCGCAGACTGAAGTACGGTTCCACCACCGCCGGGTAGGCGACCAGGGCCAGTAACGATCCGAGATTCGAAAGCGCAAACAACCGGTAAGGTGGAGTCGGGGCAGTTGCGTTTGTGCTTCCTGCCACGTCTTTGACGGCGCGCGAAAACCATGCCTGAAGCAACGAATTGGTTGCCGAGAGCACAAGGAACGGAAGACCGATGAGAGCTGTCAACATTGACAGCACGCTCCAGACAGGCCGTAGCGTGGACGCCTGTGGATGGGGGTTAAGATTCAGGGCCACCTGCACCAGGCTGGCGATCAGCAGAAGGCCGTACACCATCGGCTGCATTGCATGCGGCAGCTTGGTGGCGATCCAGTGCGCGCAGAGATATCCCAGAAGCAACGTAGTCTGAAAGAAGACCAGGCAGGTGATCCACACAGCCGATGAACCACCCAGCAGCGGAAGCAGGCGCTTCCCCGCCATGGGTTCAACTAGAAACAGCAGTGAGCTGCTGAGAAAGATGGCGGCAGCATAGAGAATGGCACGTTGGCGCATGAGCGAACTAAGATAACACGGAGACGAAAAACTGCCAGAAGTGCCAAGATTGCCAAAAATCGCCGGAAATTTCAAAAGCAACCCTGCCCACGAAGCACTGAAGCATGGAAAAAATCGCACGATCCGGCAATGTGATGATCAAAAATGGAGCGTCGGTTACGCTGAGCCTGCTTCTTCCCTGCACTTCCTTGATTCTGGGCGCATTTCAAAAGGCCCGGTTCTCAATTTTGGCAATCTTTGGCAATTCCGGCGATTCTGGCAATCTCTTCCTATTCGCCCTTCCCCAGTTTGCGGCAGAGATCGCCGAGCTTCTCCTGCTCCTCGGTTTTGAGGCGGCTCATCACTTCCGTGATGCGGCGGGCGTGTTCAGGAAAAATCCTGGCAATCAGCTTTTCCCCCGCGGGCGTGATGCTTGCCAGGACAAAGCGCTTGTCCTTGCCCTGCTGTTCTCTCCTGACCAGGCCGCGTTTTTGTAGGTTATCGACCACCAGGGTCAGGTTCCCGCTGCTGGTAAGAATGCGCCGCGCCAAGTCTCCCAGGCACTGAGGTCCCACGTGAAACAGCGCCTCCAGTACCGCGAACTGGCTGAGCGTAAGCCCTTCTTCTTCCAGTCCCACACGCGCATACGCGAACGCGGCGCTGGCCGCGCGTTCCAGCTTCACGTAGGTGCTGAGCGCGCGCTCCTGCGCAGGCGTTCCTTTGAACTTCTTGGGCATTTGTTTTATCGGGTACAACAACCAGGGACTTGCCGCAAAAATGCGACGGCACAAACAAAAGACGCAATGATCGCGAAGAAACCTTCATCACTTTTCCTTTTGCGTCTTTGCGTCTTTTGCCGCGGATCTTTCTTACTGAATATCGAACTGCTCCGGATGCAATAACGGATCAGACTTCACCAGCACCGTCTGTTTGACCAGTTCTTCCATCTCCAGGAGCCAGCGCGCATTGTTGCCCTTAAGCGCCTTGCCCACTTCCGGGTTCACGCGGATCATGACCTCGCGCTCAAAGTGCCGCGCCATCTTGCGCAGCTCCACGTAAATCTCATTGCAGACGGTAGTCACGGACTTGATCATGCCCGTGGCCTGGCACGTGGGGCACGGCTGTCCCAGAGTACGCTCCAGGGACTGCTTCACGCGCTTGCGCGTGATCGCCACCAGGCCAAAATCATTGAACTGAAGAACTTTGGATGGCGCGCGATCGGCTTTCAATGCCTCTTCCAGAGCCTGCATTACTTTTGCCCGGTTGCGGCGCTCGTCCATGTCAATGAAATCGATTACGATAATGCCGCCCAGATCGCGCAGGCGTATCTGCCGCACGATTTCCTTGATGGCGTCAATATTCGTCTTCACGATGGTGTCTTCCAGCCGGGCCGTCTTGCCCACGTACTTGCCGGTGTTGATATCGATCGCCACCAGCGCTTCCGTCTGGTTGATCACGATGTAACCACCGCTGCGCAGCCAGACCTTCGACTTGAGGGCTTTATTGATTTCGTCCGTGATGTTGAATTGCTCGAACAGCGGCGTGTCTTTGCTGTAGAGCTTTACGCGCTTGACCAGCGAAGGCTGAAAACGGCTTACAAAGCGCAGAATGCGTTCATATTCCTGCTCGGTATCGGCCCAGATGGCGGAAAAACTGCCGCTGACCTGGTCGCGTAGAATGCGCTCCACCAGATTCAGGTCGTGATAGATAAGCGCCGGCGCCTTCGAAGTATCTGCGCGTCCCCGTATCTCATTCCACAAATTGATCAGGAAACGGATATCGTTGCGCAGGTCCTGCTCCTCTGCGCCAGCAGCAGCCGTGCGAACAATAAAGCCGCCCTGTGCGTCGCCGCGCTCGCTCAGAGCGATCCGCTTCAGGCGATGACGTTCCTCTTCGGATGCAATTTTCCGCGAAACCCCGGTGTGGTGCACCGTAGGCATATAAACCAGGTAGCGGCCTGGCAGCGCGATGTGGCTGGTAATGCGGGCGCCTTTCTTCGCTATCGGCTCTTTGGCGATCTGTACCAGGATTTCCTGGCCTTCCTTCAACAGGTCGCTGATCGCCGGCAGAGTCCGTGACGACTGATGGCGCTGCGGGCGTCCGCGCATGCGCCGTCCCGGAGGGCCGCCGCGGCGTCCACCACGCCGGTCCTGCGGTCTGCGCTCCGTGCGCTGCTGGTAACCTGCTGTCGCCGGTGCGCGCTGCTCCGCGCTGGCGCTTTCCAGATCTTCTGCCGTAGCTTCTTCTACTTCGCCGTCCTCCGCTTCTTCTTCCTCCAGACCAAAGGCTTCTTCCACCTGCTCCAGCTCTTCCGGTTCAAGTCCCTCGGCTTCGTACTTTCCAGTAGCACGTTCGTTCACGTGCGCGTCACGCACCGCTTCCATCAGCTCGCTGCCCATGGGGACCATCGGTTCGCCGGACTGGCCCAGAACTTCTTCTTCCAGCTCTTCAAATTCGCCTATGTCAGAATCTTCTTCAAAGCCTGGGATGTCGCTTTCCTCTTCTTCAATCTCTTCTTCTTCCATCACACCGCGCGCTTGCGGCGCGTAACTCTGCGTGGAACCGGCTGCCGGAGGCCGCGTTTGCTGGTCTTGCGCCGGCGTTTCAAGCGACGAATCCAGATGCGTGGCCGCTTCGGCCTGGTCTTCGTCTTCGAGTTCCGTTTCCTCGAACGCGGATGTTTCTTCCACTTCAACCGCGTCAGGACCAAAGACGCTGGCCACGTTCATGCTTTCAAAGCGATGCTCGGGCGGCTCTGAAGCTGGCGGCTCCGTGTCCTCAAGTGTGACGATCGGTGGCGCTATGATTTCGGGCGCGGCTGGCGCCGGCTCTCTGCGATGGAAAACCGTTGGCGCTTCCACGCGTGCTTGCGCTTCTTCCTGCGGTTCGAAGTGTTGTTCAAACTGGCGCGGGATGGGCCCAGTGGATTCAGCGTCCTGCAGGAATCCGCGCTCCTGTGGTTCCGCAATGGCCGGCTTGGGCGCTGCGCTTTCTGTAGCGCTGCGCGCAGGCTGTGTCTGCTTGCCGTACTTGGCCAGCGATTCACCCGGAAGCACCATGGAACCGGCGGAAAATGCCGATGGATCCAGCCGGTACTCCGTGGAGGGCCTGGGCCGGGGCGACGACTCCGTTTTTACCGGGGCCTGCGGCGCCGCGGCAGCCGAAGGAGCCGACTGCGGCTGATATTTTGAAATCGATTCACCGGGCAACAGAATGGGCTCTGGCCGCTGCTGGTCGAACCCCTGTTCAGACCTGTTCTCGTGACGGGAATCGCGCCGATTGTCATGGCGCGGCTCATGCCGGTCATAGCGCTGCTCGGGCCTGCGCTCGTGACGTTCCTCGTGCCGGCCTTCATGCCTCGGTTCGTGCCGGTCTTCTGCTATCGGCTCGTCTATTCCCGCTTCACCGCTTACTTCCGTCGCAGCCTCAACCGGCTTATCACGTTCGCCCCTGTCACCTGCGGCACTCTGATCGTTTTGGCCGCGATCGGCAAAACGGTCACGCCCGCCTCTTCCCCGGCGGCGGCGTCCGCGCCATTTGCGTGCGCCTTCCCGTTCCTGCTCCTGGGGGGCGCCGTTTTCCGCTGACGCGCTTTCCCTGGAAATTTCTTGCGCCACATCATCGCCTTCCCCTGCTTCCTCAATGACCGGCATGATTTCCTGCGCCTCAAGCGGTCTCTGATTTGCTTCCGTGCTGCGGATCTCGATGATCGGCGCTTCATTGCGCGACCGGGCAACTACCTCGCCAATGGCATCGGCGTCTTCATCTTCTTCCAGTAGAAAATCGGAAACATAAAGAAATGCGTCGCGCTCCAGCCCGATGCTCACAAAAGCTGACTGCATGCCTGGCAGCACGCGCGTGACCCGTCCTTTATAGATGGAGCCGGCCAGCGTGTATTCGTTTTCCCGCTCAAAATAAATTTCTGATAGTTGGTCTTCTTCCACCACCGCCACCTTGGTTTCATGCGGTGTGGAAGAGACAAATAGTTCTTTCGCCATGGATCTTCTCCGGTTTCTACCGGCGGCGAGAAGGCGTGGGAGGGTTCAGAAAAAGGTCAGGACACCGGCGTTTGCGACGCTGGAAGACTGGCTGTGAGTGCTCGGAAATTCAATCTGATCTTATGCAGGAAATACAAATCGGCTGCGGCGAGTAAACCTCTCCGGCCAACCTCTGCAATCTGCCTATGACTTGTTTGAAAAATCTGTGCACCTTTGCACTCCGGGTTTGTGGCCACACTGCGGGTCCCCAAACCAGCGCCGTTTTGCGCTTGCTTGGGTAGTTTCCGCGGGGCCGTTCCCTGCCCGGCAATGCTTTCTGAAACTCTCCGGCTCCCCCTCAGGTCTGCCGGCGCCCTCATTTAACGTCAGGGCGTAACGTTTCAATCTTGAAAAATCTTGTTGCTATCGCGTCTCTTGACGCGGGTTTCGATTCCTTCATCAGTTCACGAAACGGCGCATCCGAATATTCATCACAATACCCAGCGCCAAAAACATGAACAACACTGACGACCCACCATAGCTCATCAGCGGCAAAGGAATACCGGTGACGGGCATAAACCCAACCACCATTCCAGCGTTTACCAGGATATGAAATAGCAGGACTGCCACCACACCCATCACCACAAAGCCGCCCGCGCTATCCGGCGCGGTCTGCGCGTTATGGATCAAACGCATCAATACCATGAAGTATAGCAGCAGTAAGGCCACTGCGCCCACAAAGCCATGCTCTTCTGACCATGCCGCAAAAATGAAGTCAGTATGCGGCTCAGGCAGAAAAGAACCCTGTGTTTGCGTGCCTTTCCTCACACCTTTACCCCAGATGCCCCCTGATCCCACTGCAATCTTGGATTGCTCAAGTTGATACCCCGTCTTCTGCGAATCGGCCTCAGGATGCAGAAAACTCGTCAAACGGTCTTTTTGATATGGCTTGAGCCCGTAATGCCAGACTGTCGGCATCAGCACCCCGGCAATCACAAGGATCACAGCCGCGTGGCGGAGTTGTATGCCTCCCAGGAACAGGCCCATCAGCGCCACTGGAACGTAGGTGAGCGCTGTCCCCAGATCAGGCTGCTTCAGGACCAGCAGCATTGGCACTCCCGCAATCAATCCTGCCTTAACGACGTCAGAGAGCGAAGCCTCACGGTCACCTTCTCCGCTGAAATACTTTGCCAGCATTAGAATCAGCACCAGTTTGACCCATTCAGAGGGCTGGAAGTGCTGTCCGCCAGGAAGCTGAATCCATCGCCGTGCTCCCAGATATTTTTTGCCAAAAAAGGTCACCGCCAGCAGCGCAACCAGCGAAGCAATGTAAAACCAATGGGCATTTTCCAGGAGAATCTGATAGTTGATGAGGCTTACAGTCAGCATCACGGCCAGGCCCGCCATGATCCAATAGACCTGGCGCATATGCGCGCCGGCAAACTTGGTTCCGTAGGTGGTCGAGTAAATCTCCAGGACGCCAAGCGAGCAGATGATCAGCACAAAAGTGAGCAGCACCCAGTCAAAATCACGGAAAGAGATAAGCCGCCGCATCAGTCTCCTCCCGCCAGCCCTGCTACCTGCGGTCGGAGGACGGGCTTCCCTGTCTGAGATCTGCCAGCCCGGGTCCTGCCCAGGTGGACCAGGACGGTGCCACCGTGCAGTTGGTTTTCACTTTGCTCCGCTTCCTGGCTGGAACCGGCATGGACGTCTGCCGCTTCGGCGGCATTGGATCCGATGGAGCCAGGCTGGTTCCACACGCCGGCAATGGGCACTGAGCCGGGATCAGCCTTGTCACTGAACAGCATGGGGTTATTGCGGAGCCGCCGCTGCTTCTCCACGTAGGCCTTTACAATCTGCGCTGTCAGCCGCGCAGCCAGCTTGCCATGCTCACCACCTTCAAACAGCACGGCAACCACGATCTCAGGGTTGCGACGCGGAGTGACGCCCACGAACCAGCTATTGTCATTGAATTGTTTGGCCGCTCCGCCTTTGCTCTTGCGGAACGCATTGCTTACGACCTGGGCGCTGCCCGTCTTGCCGGCAAAATCCACTCCCTGAATGTGCGCGCTGGGCGCCGTTCCTCCCGTAGGCATGTCTGGGGATGGAGGATTCACCACGCCCGCCATGGCGTTGGTGATGGTGATCCAGTTCTGCGGATCGATGGGCACATGCACGACATCTGGCATGGTGGAAGTGGGAGTAGCCACGTTCTTGAACTGTGGCGGCATCTGCTCAGGGTTCACCACGTGCGGGCGATAAAAAGTTCCACCCATGGTGATTCCGCCGATGGTCCGCGCCAACTGAATTGGGCTTACCGTTACCGCGCCCTGTCCGATGCCCACTGAAATGACCTCGCCGGCATACCACTTCTGCCGGAACGTCTTCATCTTCCATTCTTCTGAGGGCATCACCCCGCTGACTTCGTTCGGCAGGTCGATGCCGGTTTTCTTGCTCAATCCCATCGCCGTCGCCCATTTAGCGATCTTCTCAATACCCAGGCGCTCGGCCAGGGTATAGAAGAAAACATCGCAGGACTGGTAAATTCCTTTGCTGATATCCACGGGACCATGAACGCGATGCTCGCCTTTTACCCAGCAATTGAAATAGCGGCCGTAAAAAACGCCTCCACCGGCGCAGTTCACGTGCAGGTTCTGCGCCACGCCTTCCTGTAGACCCGCCACGGACATTATGATCTTGAACACTGAGCCCGGCGCCAGCTGCGCCTGGATTGCTTTGTTAAAAAGCGGATGGTCGGGATCTTCCACCAGCCGCGTCCACTCTTTCGCTGAGATGCGCACGGCAAAATCGTTTGGATCAAACGTGGGACGGCTCACCATGGCCAGAATCTCGCCATTGCGCGGGTCCATGGCCACCACCGCGCCGTTCTTGCCTTCCATCGCCTGCTCGGCGGCTTTTTGAATATCGATGTCGACCGTGAGCTTGAGTTTTTGTCCAGGCACAGCGGGGATGTTCGCATTCGGGGGCCGCCCCACTTCCTTGCCTTTGCTGTTGACCAGCACGCGGCGCGATCCGTCCTTGCCCATCAGCAGATCGTTGTATTGCAGTTCCACACCGGACTGGCCCACAATGTCGCCGCGCTCATAGAGCTCAAACTTCGGCGAGTTAAGCATGTCTTCACTGACTTCACCCACGTAGCCGATCAGGTGCGCCATGAATCCGTCTCTGGGATACAGGCGGCGATGGATCATCAGCGTTTCCAGCTCGGGAAAATCGTCACGATGCGATTCAATGAAGGCCCGCTCGTCTGGGGTGATGTCGTCCTTGATGATGATGGGTTCGAACGCCGGCTTGTGCGCGAGTTGATAGCGGCGGATCTTTTCGACCACTTCTTCTCTCGAAATGTGCAGGCCGTCCGCGATCTTCTCCGCATCGGCATTCAGGTCGCGCATCTGGTCGCGCAGCAGCAGCGCGGAGAATGACGGATAGTTGTCGACGATCAGCTGCCCATCGCGATCATAGATCTTCCCGCGTGGCGCAAGAATTGGCACCTGGCGAATGCGGTTCTGTTCTGAGCGTGTCGCATACTCGTCACTCTTGCGGACCTGGAGGGTCCACAATCCGTAAGCCAGCACAATGAACACTGCCAGAATGACGTACTGGACGACTGAGAATTTTGTTTGCGGGATTTTTTCGTCGCGACCGGGCATACCTGTTACGGCCCATTGCTTGCGCAATCGACCGGACCCACTTCCTTTGTTTGGGACCCTATTAGAGTACCGCAGTTTTACCCCTGATGGCGTAGGACAAAGACCTGAATAATAGTTACTGAAGGAGTAATCATGTTTCCTTGCGGTAACGGGCGGTTTGGAGCCCAGCGACAGAGTCAGCAGAAAAGCGGTGAGGCCCGTTTGGCGCCGAACCGCAAGTATCACGAGCGGAAGACTGAAGGCTTGGAGCCATGCACTCTGGCGGTTTGGAGCGCAGCGACAGAATAGTTAATTTCGTAACTTCAGCTTATCCAGTAGCGCAAACAGCACAACCGCGGCCAGTCCATTGACAAATGCTGAAAGCAGCGTGTGGCCCCAGATCCAGGCCTCGCTCCCGCCTACCAGTTGCAGGCTGATCGCCATATAGACAAAACGATGGATCAGGACAAAAGCAAAGGTCATCAGGAAGCGCGATCCAGGGTTGTCCACGTCCACTTTCACGCCCAAGGACGATCCCAGATAGCCCACAATCGTCTTGGCAATGCCAAAAAGCCCGATGGGGTGTCCAGTCCAGGCGTCTTGCAGGCTGCCAATCAGCGCGCCTGTGATCATGCCGGGAACCGGGCGGCGCCGCGCGACGGCAAAAAAGATCGTTACCAGCAGCGGCAAATCCAGGACGGTCAGGAACCGTATGCGCAGAAACACCTGGAGAAAGATGGCCGCCACAGGAATGCCGATTGAAACCGGCCAGCTAAACCGATGTACCTCAATCTCTTCGCGAGAGGTCAATGAGACGCTGGAATGCATCGCTATGGCCTCTCCGGGGTGGGCGTTGGCGTTGCACCCGGCGGCTCGGATGCAGGCTGGTTAGACGCTTTCGGCGCCGTCGGTTCTGTGGGAGTGGCAGATGGGGCCTTGGGCTTCTTTGGTTTGGCCGGTGTAGGGGTAGCGGTAGCAGCTCCGTTAGCTCCCGATGGAACCGTAGATTGTCCTGTGGTTTGTCCGGAACTTGCGGGCTTGCTGGCTGCCGGGTCCGCTTTCATCGGGGCCGTTGGAGTTGCGGTTCCGCCAGCCGCGGCAGGCTGTTTGGCTGAAGCCCCCGTGCCAGCAGGCTTCTGCTCCACCGCGCCGTTTGAAGGTTGGTTCGGTTTAGCAGGCGTGGGCAAGGGGGATGCCTTAGGCGCACCCGTTGGCATTGTGCCAGTTGGGGTTGTGCCAGTCGGGGTTGAACCAAGTGAGGTGCCACCCGAAGTCTTTGCCGCATTCGCATCCTGCTTGGGAATACTGGGCAGTCTTTGCGCCAGAATATCCGCGGCCCGCATCGGCGCCGAGCCTCCTGCAACCGGAGAAATCTCTTCCACCGTCTTCGTCACCACCAGGACCTCTTCCAACCGTCTGAGGTCGGCGGACGGCTTGATCTTGATCGCCAGGAAAGGATCGTTGTCCCGGTCAGGCGTGGCGCTGACCACGGTGCCTACCGAAAAGCCCTTGGGATAAATGCGGTCGCCGCCGCTGGTAATCACATGGTCACCGGCTTCAATCTGCTCGTCTGACATGATGTCGGTGATCTGCAATTCTCCCAGGCTGGTGCCTCTTATAATGCCCTGCAAACGGGAGTGCTCCAGAATCACGCCGGCACCGCTGTCATGGTCATTGATCAGCAAAACCTGTGAACTCAGCGGGAAAACGTCTTTGACCTTGCCGACAATTCCGTCAGGGGTTATCACCGCCATGTCCTGCTTGATTCCGTCATGTGCGCCCTTATCAATAATGATGACGCGGGATTGCTCGGTCCCGCTGGTGCCAATCACCTGCGCTGCAACGGTCTTGGAGATGAATTTTTCCTTGAAGTCCAGCAAGGCCTGCAAGCGTCTGGCCTGGTCGGCATCCTGTTTGAGCCGCACCTGCTCCATCTGCAAACGCGCCACCTCATCCTGCAGCTCACGGTTCTTCCTGCGGACACCGCGCAAATCAGCGTAATTGTGCCAGCCATCACGGAAGAAATGTCCGGTGGAGACAAACATCTTCTCAACAGGAGTGAAAGCGGTGATGGTCCACACGCGAATCAATCGCGTCCCGCTCCCTGTATTCCCGGCCTTTGCGCCTTCCGGACGCTTCACCTGCGTGGCCAGGGCAATAACCTGTATGAAAAGAACCAACATCAGCACGAGCGGGTTCTTGTAACGGGCAAAGAAATTTTCCATGACCTGCGCTAAAGGAGGGCCAGAAGAGGCGGATTTACCAGGTCCGTCCCCGGTTTTCTGAATTAAAGATTCACTGAATCAAGGCCTTCTATCTGATCAAAGCCTTTACTCAATCGAAATCTTTCTCAGGAGTTTGAAATCGCTGAGCATTTTTCCCGTGCCCAGCACCACGCTGGCCAGGGGATCGTCGGCAATGGAAACCGGCAACCCGGTTTCTTCACGGATTCTCTTGTCCAGGTTCTTGAGCAGCGCGCCGCCGCCTGTAAGAACAATACCGCGATCGCTGATGTCCGCGCTCAACTCCGGCGGCGTACGTTCCAGGGCAACGCGGATCGCGTTCATAATGGTGCTGATGCACTCGCTCAGGGCCTCGCGGATCTCGCTGTCATCGATGGTGATGGTCTTGGGCACGCCTTCAATCAGGTTGCGGCCTTTGATCTCCATGGTCAGCGGCTTGTCCAGCGGATACGCCGAGCCTATCTCAATCTTGATGGTTTCCGCGGTGCGCTCGCCGATGAGCAGATTGTATTTGCGCTTCAGGTAATTCATGATGGCTTCATCCATCTGATTGCCGGCCATGCGCACGGAGCGTGAATAAACGATACCGCTCAGCGAAATCACGGCGATGTCCGTGGTGCCGCCGCCTATATCCACCACCATGTTGCCGCTGGGTTCAGTGATGGGCAATCCGGCGCCGATGGCCGCCACCATCGCCTGCTCCACCAGATGGACCTCGCTTGCCTTGGCTCGGTAGGCTGAGTCCATCACGGCTCGTTTTTCCACCTGCGTGATTTCTGAAGGCACGCCGATCACGATGCGCGGATGCACCAGCATCTTGCGGTTGTGCGCCTTCTGAATAAAATAATTCAACATTTTTTCCGTGACCTTGAAGTCGGCGATCACACCGTCCTTCATCGGCTTGATGGCCACGATGTTTCCCGGCGTACGGCCCAGCATCTCTTTCGCTTCCTTACCCACGGCCTCTACTTCCCCGGTATTTTTGTTGATGGCAACGATGGATGGCTCGTTGACCACGATGCCCTTGCCCTTGGCGTAGACCAGCGTGTTGGCCGTTCCCAGGTCGATTGCGAGATCGCTGGAAAACATGCTGAAGAGCGAGCGCAAATTATGAATGCGCGAATTCTCTGACTTGAAACCGTTTTTCGACATACCAAATTCTTTCTGTCTTTGTTGTTAACTTCGTTGTTAACTTCGGCAAAAACCTGGCCACCTTTAGGCAACGGACGAATCCATTCCTGAAGTCTCACGCTTTCTTGCTGAATCTGTTCCGGGGAACTACCACTGTGAAACAAAAAACAACATCAAGCAATAGGTGATTTTACTGGATATTCACCGGCTTGGACACGATGTTGTACTGGCCCTTGCTGTTCTGTGCCGTAACAGTAATCACATTGTCACCCGTGGGCAGTGGGTTGGTGAAATGGTGGAACGCGCCGTCGCTCCCCACCACAGCCTCCTGTCCGTTCACCAGCACGCGCGCATTCGGCTCAGTATGGCCCTTCACTTCAAATACGTGGCCAAGCTGCACAAAATCGCTCACCTCCAGCGCCAGCAGTCCGTTGCCTTTGGGCACAACCGTAAACTTATAGACTTCGCTTTCAATGGACTCTTTGCCGTCCTGCCCAATCGACCGGACCACCCAGTAATAGGGCCCTTCCTGAAGATTCGTGACCAGAACCTGCGTTGCCGATTTCCTGTCATCCACTCCCGGCCCGACGAAGGAGGGGTTCCGGTTGATCTTGATGTGGTATTCCCGCACATTGTCCACTGGCGCCCAGGAAAAGGTCACGCCTTTGGTGTTTTGGTCCACAAACACGTTCTGCATGGGCGGAGGAGAAATCAAAGTGGGTGGCTGTAACTCCTTTGTCTTGATCATTCCTTTGGTGTCGCTGTGGAATGAAGCTTTGGTGTAACTCTCCAGTGGGACCGTCTGGCCTTCACGCGTTACTTCACCGGATCCCTTCTTTACCAGGATCTCATGCTGGTCAGCATGAATATCATTCACCACCTCCGCTGAGCTCTCCGCAGCGATGGTGGCGGTGGCGTCGCCCACAATTACCTGCGATTTCGATCCGCTATTCAGCGCCGAGGTAGCCAGATCAACCTTACCGGTGGTTACCTGGACAGCCACCTTGGTTTGCTGCGCTGAGTTCACCGAGTTTTCCTGGATCGTAATGAGCGAACCCGGCTTTACCGTGTAGTTCGTGCCATCGGTAAATACCACCTTGGCCAGACCTTCGGGAGACGTCTGCACTACATCGCCTCTCTCCAGCGCCAGGGAGTAATCCGCAACCACCCATGTATTGGTGCTCGACTTGCGAACGCGTACATTGCCGTCAATGTTGGTGAAATGGGCCTGCTGCGGCCCGGCTTCCGGTGTAGATCCGTTCCCCGTTCCGCTGGAAACGCCCATCTTTGCCAGGACTTTCCCCAGACCAATCTGGCTGGAGAGAATCACCCTGTTCGCGGTATCGGGAAATGCGAAATACATCACTACGCCGGCAAGCAAAAGTACGCCAAACATCCCCATGAGCACACTGCGATAGGTGATGGTGACGTAAGAAATCTGAAATGCGGATTTTCGCTTTTGCGCCACTGCCTTGAACTGTGGGGAGTTTCCAGTGGCTACAGATTATCACAATCTCAGCGGCCTCTAGATTTGGGTCCCCAATACCCTGACTAAGGTGTTCTCCAGTACTCTGCCATTTCGGTCAAAACCCCCGTCAAATCAGTAATTAAAGCAGAAACCGCCTCCGCTGGCAGTAGCCATGTTGGTTCTGGCAGCCACCACAAGGTCATGGACCTCTACCCTGCCCCGCCACCGGATTGCACAGAATGGCCTTCAGGCCCCAAAATCAAATGATGCCATCTCCAACTGGACCCCGCTCTCAGACTCACGAACAGTTGCTCTCGCGCATTCAGGCGCGCACCGCAAAGATCGGAATCATCGGGCTCGGCTACGTGGGTCTGCCTTTGACCCTGCTCTTCACTGAAGCAGGTTTTCCTGTCACCGGGTTTGATATCGACCCGGAAAAAGTAAAGGCCCTGAATAATTGCCGGTCGTATATTTACCGGATCCCAGAAACCGAGATCGCCGCTGCCGCCGCCAAGGGTTTCTGGGCCACCGATGAATACACACACGTCAAAGACATGGACGCTGTCATCATCTGTGTTCCTACACCACTGAATGAATACCACGAGCCCGATCTCAGCTATATTCGCGACACCGCCAAAGCCATCGCACCTCATGTGCACTCAGGACAGTTGGTTGTTCTGGAAAGTACAACCTATCCCGGAACAACAGAAGAAGTTCTGGTGCCGGTCATCGAAGGGGGAAATACAGCCGGCCTCAAAGTCGCGTGTGGCGAGCAGGATGATCCGGCGAAAACTTTTATGGTGGCCTTTTCTCCCGAGCGTGAAGATCCGGGCAATGACACGGTGGCGCGCAAAGATATTCCTAAGGTCATCGGCGGCATGAATCCGGCTGCTTCAGAGATTGCCGGCGCCGTTTACAACTCAATTTTCAATCGCGTTGTTCCTGTTTCCGGTCCTGCGGTGGCGGAGATGACCAAACTGCTGGAGAATATTTATCGTTGCGTGAACATTGCTCTGGTCAATGAACTCAAGATGCTCTGCCTGCGCATGGGCATCAATATCTGGGAAGTTATCGGCGCGGCATCCACCAAGCCTTTCGGCTTCCAGCCCTTCTATCCCGGACCCGGGCTCGGCGGGCACTGCATCCCCGTTGATCCGTTTTATCTTTCCTGGAAGGCCAAGGAGTTTGACTTCCATACGCGCTTCATCGAACTGGCCGGTGAAATCAACAGCGCAATGCCCTATAACGTCGTCGATGCCGTAACCGCCGCTCTCAACCAGCACAAAAAAGCGCTGAACGGATCCAAAGTCCTGGTGCTGGGCGTGGCTTACAAACGTGACATCGATGATCTGCGCGAGTCGCCGGCATTGACCATCATTGAAGAGCTGCAACGCCGCGGCGCCGATGTTTCTTATAACGACCCCTATTTCCCCAAAGTCGGTCGCGGACGAAAATACAACCTGCAAATGACCTGCGCTCCACTGGAGAAACTTGGCCAGCACGACTGCGTGCTCATCGTGACCGACCATACGGATTACGACTACAAAAAAATCGTGGCTGAATCAAAGCTCGTGGTGGACACGCGCAATGCGACGAAGGGAATCACGTCAGCGAAGATTGTGCATTGTTAGGAGCTTCTTCTTGAACCCCGAGCGTAGCGAGGGGCCCCTATAGTAACCATGGAGCCCCGTCACAAAGACAATGAGCTGTGCCTCACCTATAGACAGGCAAGTTCTTAGCTGCGGACATCGGTCTTTACGGAGCGCGAGTGTTATGACGATAGGGATCTCTCGCTTCGCTCGAGACTTTGGAAAACCTGACTGCCTAGATCGAACTCATGTTCGACAGGAACTGGCTGTTTGACGGGGTCTTGCCCAGCTTGTCAATCAGCAACTCCATGGCTTCCACCGGTGAAAGCGGGTTCAGCACTTTGCGCAGCACCCAGATTCTCGCCAGATCTTCCTTGGGAATCAGCAGCTCTTCCTTACGCGTGCCGGAACGCTGAATATCGATCGCCGGGAAGACACGCTTATCCACCAGCTTGCGGTCAAGAATGATTTCGCAGTTGCCGGTGCCCTTGAACTCTTCAAAGATCACGTCGTCCATGCGCGAGCCGGTATCAATCAGTGCAGTGGCGACGATGGTGAGCGATCCGCCTTCTTCAATGTTGCGGGCCGCGCCAAAGAAGCGCTTCGGGCGCTGCAAGGCGTTGGAGTCCACGCCGCCTGAGAGCACTTTGCCTGAAGGCGGAACAATCGTGTTGTACGCACGCGCCAGACGCGTGATGGAATCCAGCAGGATCACCACATCGCGTTTGTGCTCCACCAGCCGCTTCGCTTTTTCGATCACCATCTCGGCGACTTGAACGTGACGGGCAGCCGGCTCGTCAAAGGTGGAGGAAATGACTTCGCCTTTGACCGAACGCTGCATGTCCGTAACTTCTTCCGGGCGCTCGTCAATCAGCAACACAATCAGCACTACTTCAGGATGATTCGTCGTGATCGAATTCGCGATGTTCTGCAACAGCATGGTCTTGCCGGTGCGCGGCGGAGCAACGATCAAGCCACGCTGGCCCTTGCCCAGCGGAGTAAGCAGGTCCATTACGCGGGCGCTTACGTTTTCCTTTGCCGTCTCCAATTTCAGGCGTTCCTGCGGATACAGCGGCGTAAGGTTGTCAAACAGGATCTTGTTGCGCGCTTCTTCCGGCGATTCAAAATTGACAGCTTCAATCTTGACCAGCGCAAAATATTTTTCGCCTTCGTGCGGCGGGCGCACCTGGCCGCTGATGGTGTCGCCAGTTTTCAGGTCGAACTTGCGGATCTGCGAGGGCGAGACATAAATGTCGTCCGGACCGGGGAGATAGTTGTAATCGGGGGAGCGGAGGAAGCCATAGCCATCAGGCAGGATTTCCAGCACACCTTCCGCAAAGATGTGGCCTTCTTTTTCACTCTGAGCCTGCAGGATTTTGAAGATGAGGTCCTGCTTGCGGAGACCGCTGGCGCCAGGCAGGTCAAGGGTGCGCGCGATCTTGGTAAGCTCGGTGATATTTTTTTCTTTGAGTTCTGCGATTGTCATTTGTCACCTACGGGAGTTTTACGACTGATTAGGAAGGATTGCTTTGAATCAGAGGCGAGAACTACACCCCCAGAAAACCTGAGGGCCCGCCAGGCAGCCTTGCCCGGCGGGATTTTTTTCAGGAAAGGTCTATTATGCAGCGCGACGCTGCATTTGAGCAACTTTTTCAGCGTGTATTTCAATGACCGATTCCGCTTCGCCGGCCTTGCCGACCCGCACCAGCACGTCATTCATCGTTTCCTGGACTCGCGTGTTCGGCTTGTGAAACTTACGCGTTGCCTTGGAGAGCAACTGGCACAATAGATAACGGTTCTTCACGGTATCAAGTGCGTGATATATCAAGTCAGATCTCATGACTGTCTTTTCTCCTTATTATTAGTTCGCTAGTATGTTTGATTCCATTAATTACGAATGAATTCAAATCTTTACGGGTCAATCAGCACCGGGCACAGTGCAACACAAAATCTCTCTTGCCTCATTTATGAGGCAATATACATCTGATGTTATGGGAGTTACCAGAGACCCTTATGCGATTATTAGACGCACGAAGGGCTGTCTGAGTTGCTCTAATTGTTAACTTTGTCTGAAAGTGGCGACTCGGGACAAAGTCAGGTACGAACCCATCCGTTAAGACGTTATACGGTAAACGGCAATTGGCTAAACGTCAAGATTTTTTTACAGCCTACCCTGAATACTAAGTCCTTATTTTTCTTATAATTTACCTTAGGAATAAGCCCTTAGGTAACGCTTTCTTGTAGTTATCCCTATTTTTTGAGGTTTCTGAATGACTGATCCCCGCTATCCCATTGGCCGTTATACCCCTGACCCTAATCCAACTCCGGAGACACGCAACCGTCATATCGACCAGATTGCCGGCCTGCCTGCTCGCATGCGCCAGGCCGTTGCCGGACTGAAAACAGACCAGATCGATACCCCCTATCGGGACGGGGGATGGACTGTCCGCCAGGTCGTCCACCACGTTTCAGACAGCCACATGAATGCCTATATCCGCTTTAAATGGGCGATGACCGAAGATGCGCCCACCATCAAGGCCTATGAAGAGAGCGAATGGGCCAAGCTGAAAGACTCCCAGCTCACCCCCGCGGAAGTTTCAGTCTCCCTGATTGAATCGCTGCATGCACGCTGGACCGTGCTTCTTCGGTCCATGACAGCAGAAGACTTTCAGCGCAGATTCATCCATCCGGATTCGGGGCCACACGATGTAGATTGGCTGCTCAGCCTTTATAGCTGGCATGGAAACCACCACCTGGCGCACATCACAGGTCTGCGGGAGCGGATGAAGTGGTGAGAAAAATTTGGTAAATGCGTAATTTTGTAATTTGGTAAACGGCAACAAGCCATCCGGATTCAGGCACGAACTTCCGCCGCGAATCAACGCGAAAAACGCGAATCTAATTCTGGATTCGTGTTCATTCGCGAAAATTCGCGGCTAGTGTCTTGGGGGGGCGGCGCAATGGAAAAGGGTAATCTGAGAAATTTGCTTCTCAAATTACCCAATTACCAATTTACTAATTTACGAATTGTGTTTACGGAAGATACCCCAGGTCCTCCGGCAATGCTGCTGCTATTGGTGTCTCAAAAAGCGGAGGCACATTGGCTGGGAGCAAACCCACGCTGTCCGGATCAATCGTGATCGCTCCATCGCTGGCAAAAAACACGCCGATTTGAATCTGCGGTTCAACGGCAATCGGCCTTGGCAGCGAGGTCAGGAACGTATGCGGATTGTTCAGTCCCAGACCCAGCGGGAAAGCGATGTCATTGCGATAGAACGTGGTACGGTCCGCCAGGTCGCCGGAACGAATCAGGGCTGTCGCCGTAGGATTCGGCACGGTCTTGTCGCCACGGGCAAACTGTACGATTACGGACTTCGCCAAGTCGCCAGGAAGGGGGGATTTCCGGATGAACGGGGCCCAGGCCACGGGATCACCGGCCTGTGCCAGCCAGCGGCTGGTATCTTCCACCGTCTGAATGGCAATGGCGCCCGGAACGTTGTTGGTGACCGGAGGCAGGTTGCGCAACGGGCTGTTGTCATTGAAGAAGATCGGTGGGCCGGCGTTGAGCAGAGACGGTACGCGCACTGAGAGGGCCTGGGTCAGCAAGAGCTGGAATGACGGGCTCAAACGGACGATATCAATGATCGGTCCGCCTGGCACGTTTGGCACGCCGGCACGGACATCCGGCTCAATACCAAGGAAAATAGTGCCATAAATGCCGCCGAAGGACTGGCCCGCATAATAGATGCGGTTGGGATCCAGGTCCTGAAGTCCATCGCCGTTGACATCGATTCCGCCCTGAATGGCGCGGACCAGTTGCATCAGATCGGCCACGGTCTGCTGCAACGCATCGCGCGAACCGATGGTGCCCTGCGGGCTCAGCACAAA
Source organism: Terriglobia bacterium (assembly GCA_020072585.1). Lineage (GTDB taxonomy): Bacteria > Acidobacteriota > Terriglobia > Terriglobales > Acidobacteriaceae > Angelobacter. Next base: position 33,137 of record JAIQGL010000006.1, read on the forward strand.
TGTAGAGGAGCCTTCTGCACTGGTGATTTGGCCATTGCCGTCCTGATCAAAGCCGCGGCCGCCTTCAGGAAGCGTGACAGACGTGGTGCCCTGCTGTACCGTCAGAGTGCTGTTAGGGCCAAAGCCATGGCCAACCACGTTAATGGCAATGCTGGCAATTCCGTTGTGCGCCAGCGTGGAAGCTATGGCAAACGGCGCGCCCTGCTTGCTGTCAGTAAATCCATGGCCAAAAATCGCCACCGGCCAGCCATTCGTCGGACGCGGACCGGAGGGGATGAACAGATTGAAGAATATCTCTTCACTTCCCTGCGAAGGTACGCTGTGCCGTGTGGGAACCGCGGGAATAAAGACGCCGGCGTTCTGCCAGTGCTGCCCCGTAAACTTGCCAAAGGCCAGAGTGGAAATTGATCCGGGGAAAACCTGCAGGGCGCCAAGCGCCGCGTTCAGGCTGGTTGGGACCAACGGGCCCACTGTCAACGCCTGCACGTTCCAGGTCAGTCCAGTAACGGTATTCAGCGGGAACACCGTCTTCTCGCCGCCGCTGCCAAGATTAAAGTTCGCTGCCGGGGAAGCTGCGGCCTTGATCTGCTCGCGGATGCTCCGCAACGTGGCGGTTGCGCTCTCCGTGGTGAAAAAGCTGGCTGCGGCGATATTTCTCCGCGAGAGGCCAAGCTCTTCAAGCACGTCTCCTGACAACACCCTTTTCAGCGCTTGACGATAGGCCTTGAGCAATGCGTCTTTGGTTTGTCCGAAATTATCGTCGCGACGAAAATCGGCAAAGTCATCGGACGCAGCGATTGGGTTCCCCGCCGCATCATGCACGCCCGTGGTGACGATCAGCGCATAGTTGGAGTCTTCGTCCAGATGGTCGTTTGACTCCGCAAACAGCGTCAGGCTGGCCGGGTCCCACACAATCTGGTTGATTCCAATGACATGGGGCCGGAAATGTTCAAACTCTTCTTCTCCACGCAACCCGCGGCCCGGCAGCTTGATCAGAAACACGGTCTTGCTGTTGACCGTATTCACGTCAATCGCGCCGTCAAAAGGAATGGAGAGGCGCGGCTGTAGATTAAAGCCGTCCAGCTGGTTCACCAGCGCAAGATCGGCGCAGTCAGATGGGTTTGTGGCACAGTTCGGTAAAGGCATGCTCACGCGCAAACCGGTAAGCTGATGGGAATCCAGCACGGTAAAGCGGTCACTGGGGAACGGAGACTGCGTATTCGATTGCAAGTTAAAGAGTGGATGCGTGGCGGCAGCGGCTAGCGCGGGCGTCAATAAGACAGCCGCGGCCAGCAAAGCAATAGCGCGGCGAACAAATGAATATTTTTCAGTGAGGGTCGTATGCATGGCGGTAGAGTACCTCCAGGGGGAGTTGCACAGGGGCAGTCGAACACCTTAGACCTTACGAAAAGGCTTGTCAATGGCTGCGTTCGTGAATTTTACCGGACTTGCCCACCGCGTCTATTTACCAAACTTATCAACGATCATTCCTATGACTGATCCGCCAATAGCACCCAGGATAATAATCGGAGCGTAAGCCTTGGTAATCACAGCGTCCGCCAGGCTGAGAAGCACGCCGATAACCACCCCTGAAACCCATCCCGGCCAGGGCAGATTCACGGCGCCAAGAACGAAGCCAATACTGAACCGGTTAAGAAAAGCGCCTAGTAGGGCGGCACGCTTGTCAGGAAAGGAAAGCGGGATCATCGATGCCGCCGAGAGCACTCCATAAACCAGACCACACACTATACCCAAAGATAAACGCGCCATCACTACCCCTCTCCACGATTGCGGAAAAACTACTTTCTTTTCGGACGCCGCAACAGCTCTCCACTGCAATTCGGACAGACGTTTTTCATCTCTCCCGCGCAGCTCTCGCAAAAGGTGCACTCATAAGAGCAGATCATCGCCACGCCGGAGGCCGGCAATGGCTGATGGCATTTCTCGCATTCAGGTTTCATCTGTAGTGCCATGGGTTTCGTCCTTTCTATCGAATATGGATGTTCATCCAGCGACCGGCAACAATCGCGCGGAGAGCGGCTTGTGCCACTTCACAGCCAGACTGGCCATGTCACCAATAATATTTTCAAGGTCGTGGAGAGAGATGTCGCCCGGCAGCGGAATTGCATCCAGCCCGGTGCTGCACACGGAAGAGTACGACATGAGCGAATCGCGGCTGACCGCGCCTGATTCCCATCGTTTTGCCAGCACGGAATCTTCCAGCACCGGCAACATCAACCCGCTATACCCTGCCTGCTGCACCGGCACACGCTTGACTGCGGTAGTAATGGTATAAGCAGCGCTCAGGCTTCCCGGCGAGCCAATCGGACTCTGCAAAAGCGACTCCAGCGCCGCGCCGATGGAGATATCCTTGAGCGGCACCGGCGTCAAATCGATGCCCTGATACCGCCAGCCGGTACTCGTCGCGACGCGATGCGCGATCTCCTCGACTTTTTTTGCCTCCTGGCCCAATGCCGCGGTCAACTGATCGCCAATCGAATTGAGATCGCCTTTGGCGGAGGCAAACACCTGCTGCACGAGATTGGCGGACTCCAGCCCAATGGCAAAGCCGTGTCCGGCGTCGGATGTATGTGAAACAGGAAAAAATGGCGCGACCGGCGGAGGAAACGCGCCTGCCGCAAAGTGGAAGTTGCCCTCGCTATGCTCGGTGTGCTCTTCCAGATACTTGATCACGCGCGCGGCGGCGCGAACGCCGTTCCAATGGATTCCCGCATCGTCAGCCACTGCCACAAAACCGTTAATGGTCTGCGTTTCCGCCAGGATGCGCGCCAGCAAATCCGCCTGTTTAGGATCATCCGAATCCTTGCTCATGGCCGGGCCAATGTCCGGCGTAAATTCCTCCTGCTGCGCCAGCTTGTCAAAGGCGCGGAAGAATTCAAGAGCCTGCTCCGCGGTCAACCCTTTGGTAAATTCAGGAAACGGCTGCGTGGTAATGCGGATGGTCTCAACCTCATAACCTGCCTTGGTTAACGCAGTTTTAGCTGCGCGTAACATCTTGAGCGCCTCGGCTACCTGGGTTTGATAGTTGGCGCGGTCCAGCCGGACAAATGCGGTGACTGTGCGAACCTTGGGTAGCAAAGGCGGGGTCGGCTGAGGAGTCTGAGTGTGGCCCGCTGCGGCGGCGAGCAACATGAGTATCAGAGCAGCGGACAATCGCTTGTGCATGCGCGGGATCTCCGCATCGCATTGTACACAAACGGCAACTTTTTGAATTATTGCAGCAGTTCGGCGCTGTTGCAGTTTTTTACGATCATTTCCTGCACTTGAGCGCTGACCCGCGTAAACTCCAGCCCATAACGGAACCCTTCGCAGCTGCGGATCACCGCGTCAAACTTTGCTTCAGTGGACGTGTAGGGAAACGTAAGCTCCAGGCTCACGGTTGTGCCCACGGGAATGGTGCACGGAATATACGCGCCGATACCGCCCCTGCTCAGGTTGTTGGCGCGCCCGTAGGCAGAGTTGTTTTTCCCGTTGTTCAGGAATGAGACCTTCAGACGCACGTCAATTTTGTGGCGCATCCAACGCCTGTCCTCCGGGCCACTGTTAACTTGGGGCATAGGGAGTTCCATTTTGAAATTGTTTTTCCGTCGTCTGCTTGTCTTGAGTATTCAGCAGTTTACTCAAAAACTTCAACGGTACAGTGGACAATGTACTTGTGCTGGCCGCTGGACCAGCTGAAAAAACTTTAAGCAAACGCTTAGGCCGCTCAGCGTGAGTTTCCCTGCGTTCTCCGCTCCATCTGATCGATCAGCGTCCGCCACATATCGATTTCAAGTTGAAACTGGTGCTTCAGCGGAGTTTGTGTGGAATCCACGAACGCCAGATTGGTCTCCATCTGGCGCACCAGGGCGCGCATCTTCTTCAGGTCTTCACGCAGCGCTTGCATCTCATCGCCTCGCGCCGATGCCATCTGCCGGATCTGGGCATTTTCCGCGGAATTCGCCATGCTGGCCTGGCTGCCGGCGGCTTGTGCTCCCGGACTCGGCGACTGCTGGATGGCACTCAATGGAATAATGGCGCAAAAAAACATAAGTACGATTGCTCTTTTCAAGGCCATGCCTTTTCGCCTCCCAATAAAACAATGAACGATAAAAACAGTTTCAAATGTAATCGTAACCAGCCGCCCGTGCGGTGGCAATGGAGATGCCGAGGTTTCTCAGCTTGTCCGTCAGCCCTCATTCCCATTTTGAATCAAACATGCCCGCCACTCTCAGCGATAAGCTGCATTGCCTTCCTATTGACCCATTCCTGCTCCTGAAATCGCTCACCCCATGTCAGCGGCGTTACGTCTCGATATTCCTTCATTTGTTCGTCTTTGACAAAGCGCAAGCGTTTCCGCAATGACGCGCGAGTATTCGGATCAGATCGATGGTGCAACAACAAACGTGTAAAGTCCCCATCCTGCTGTCTGCCGCACCTGTAAGACTGTGACACCACGCATCCGAACAACGGCGTGTGACCGCCAAAACCATCCGGATCGATTTCCGCTTTTGCGTCCACATTCGCGCCGTGTTCAATCATCCAGCGAGCGATCTCGATTTCGTCATAGTCCACGCACATATGCAGCAGGGTTGCCCCGGCCAGCGGTGTTCCATGCAGGGCAAGAGTTTCGTCGGCATGGCACCCTAGTTCAGGCGGGAAAATTTCTTTGTGCGAAAACGTCCGGCTCAATAATTGCGGATCGCGTTTTAAATGCTCTTCCAGCAGATCAAGCCGTCCGCGATGCAGCGCCATCGGCGGCGTGTCCGGCAACTCAATGCCATGCTTGGCAACAAGCTCAAGACACTCGCGCTTCCCTTTCGGATAGCGCGAATAAGTCTGTAGCAAAAGCGCAACCGGCGCCAATCGATTGCCATGTTCGTCGCTCAGCGGAGCGCCAAGCTCCAGCAGGAATGAGAGGCCGGCAACGTTGAGCGTCTCGCATGGCCCCATCACGGCATTGGCCTCCGGACGAGCGCCCATTGCATAAAGCTGCCGTGCACTCTCAAGCCTTCCCTGGAGACAAGCGCGATCAAAGGCATGCTGCAAGTCCGTTGCTCCAAGTCCGCGAAGCATCTGGATAATCTTGCCCTGGCCGATATTTGCCGCATAAGACATGGGCGGCCCCCAATTGCTGGGAAGTCCTCGAGCGTCTTCATGCAATAACTTTGGGTCCTGTAACACCAGTTCGCGGACGGCCTCGACATCGCCGCGCCAGATTGCATCTGTCATCCGGCAGGCGAGCACCAGCCGCGGCCAGCTCGGGAGCCCGTAACTGTGGGCAAGCGTAAGCTGCGCGTCGGCCAGCTTGGCGGCGTCTGGATTGGGTGGCTTTGGATGATGTTTCTGCAACTCTGCCAGAGCGGAAGGCTCACCCCTCTTGATGTCGCGGAGCAAATCCTTGGCCTGGTGTTTGAGTTGTTCAAGGTTAGGACGGACGGGAAAGTGACGATCTGCAAAGTAGCGATCAGCCATGACGGACCTCCTTGGGTGGTCATGCCCGTGGTCCGCTGTCTGGGGCGAAAAGGAGATTCGCAATGAACTTTATTTCAAACCGCTCAGGTGGACTCGGTCCTCTCCGCGGACGGGCGGCGTCCTGTACGCCGATGAGAAGTATACCCCGAGCGTGAAGACACGTTACTCAGCAAATTTTTCGTGATTCAGGCTGGTCCCCTGGACGAGCCCGCAATTCTGCTAGTGCGCTGCCTGCCCCGTAATCGCGTCTTTGAACACCGCGCCGCCTTTCATCACAAAGCCAACGTTCTCCAGGGCACGCACGTTTTGCAGAGGATCGTCGGTCACGGCAATCACGTCAGCGAATTTGCCTGCTTCCACAGTGCCAACGTCTTTGGCGCGTCCAATCAGGTCAGCAGCGTTGCTGGTGGCCGCATGGATGGCCTGGGCCGGCGTCAACCCAAACTTCACCATATAGAAGAATTGTTTCGCGTTGTCGCCGTGCGGATACACGCCGGCGTCAGTGCCGAACGCCATCTTTGCGCCGCCCTTGACTGCGCGCTCAAAGTTTTCCCGTTGCAGGCGTCCTACCATCTTTTCTTTCTCAACGTTCTCTTTCGGCAGCCCGAATTCGATGGCCTTGCCGAGAATGTAATCGTCGTTATAGATGTCCATCACCAGGTACACGCCGCGCTCTTTTGCCAGGCGGATGCCTTCATCATCAATCAGGCTGGCATGCTCAATGGAGTCGATTCCGGCAAGGATCGCATTCTTGATGCCCTGCGTTCCGTGTGCATGTGCGGCGATCTTGCGTCCCGCCATGTGTGCTTCTTCCGCGGCGGCCTTTAGTTCTTCTGGCGTAAATTGCGGCGCGCCCGGGCTGTCGCCCTTGGAGAGCACGCCTCCGGTCGCAAGGATCTTGATCACGTCCACGCCATATTTCACCTGCGCGCGCACCACATGGCGGATCTGGTCAACGCCATCGGCAATCTGGAAATCACGCTCTTCGGGAAACATGGTGACGCGCGTCTGCGGTGAAAAGTTGTTCAGATCGCCGTGCCCGCCGGTGATGGAGATGCCCGGCCCGCTGGCCACAATGCGTGGCCCGGGAATGAGTCCCTCGTTGATCGAGTTGCGCAGATCCACGGCAAGAAATGGTTCTGAGCCGACGTCCCGCACGCTGGTAAACCCTGCTTCCAGGGTTTTGCGGGCATTGATTACCGCTGCAAACGCATGCTGAAACGGCGTGTCCTTGAAATTGTAAATCTCATCATAGCGGTCAGCGCGCGCGCCCAGGTGCGTATGGCAATCAATCAACCCAGGCAGCACGGTCGCGTGAGAAAGGTCCAGCACCGCTGCGCCCGATGGAATTGAGATGGCGCTGGCCGGCCCCACATTTTGAATGCGATCACCCACGACCATGATCACCATATTCTCGCGGACCTTGTCACTGGTACCGTCAAACAAGCGTCCAGCGCGAATATAGACCGTCTTTGGCCCAGGCTTCTGCGTTTGCTGTGCCAGCGCTGGTACAACCAATGACAACAGGATCAAAAGGGAAAGAACGGCGCGTCTCATCCAAGCTCCTTGGGGAAAATTAACGGAGAGTATATACGAATGCAAAGCGGCGAGGCCGGGGCCCCCGACACGCGCGGGTTTCACGTGGCGGGGTGGGAGGCCGGGGCCCTCGACACGCGCGGGTTTCGCGTGGCGGGGTGGGAAGCCGACCACGCGCCGAGCCGCCTGTTTTCAAGGCTGGATGATTTTAGAAAAGAGCCATGCTGTTTAAGCGGGTTGGAGCGTAGCGACAACAAACAACGAAGCGGCGCGCTTCGGGACTACTGTTTGGCAACCAAAAGCACTCGAGAAAAATTCAGCCAGATTCTCCACCGGTCATATTCGCGGCTATGGGATGTTGCAGTGACCGTGGCATCTTCCACGCAGTTCTTACTGAAGATCACCTGCAACTTGGACCCCAGGCTGACCAGCGGACCAATCAACATGGTGGCATCTCTTTCGCCTACGGGAAGAATCAGGTCACGCTCCTGAAACGGAAGACCGTTGCTGGCAATGCCTCTCAGGATAGCGATGGTTCCGCCTTCGGGCAGATGCAATGGTTCCGGCTCTGAGGAAGTTGGAGAAGGTTCCGATTGCATCATGACACGGGGCTGCGTTGCTCCGCTGTTCGCTTCGCTGCTGACCACGGTCACGGCGGGAACGCCCAGTTCCCAGTCTTCCGGAGGAAAGTAGATCCCCCAGAAATTCTCCGGACGAAACAGTTCTATTCCGTATTCACTCTCGCCCGAATCTGCCCAGACCACCTGGCCAACGCGCCATTTATATGGCGCCAGCATGGCCACGCGAACTTCCATTTTGGGCTCAAGCGGTACGGTAGAACGAATCTTCGCCCCATGCCGGTTGACCAGGATAGTTTCAGCGGCCCCACTCACATGGGACCCGTCACTTTTCTGGCCGGAAACCGCCAACGCTAGCGAAACAAGAACACGAGAGCTTCTGCGCCCCCGCTCATTTGCAATGAGTTGCGCCATATGTCATCAGACACGTTTTGGATTTCAGGAAACTATAGAACCTACGGCCAGTTACGGCTATATTACTGGCAACGTAGAAAGACGCCACCAAAAAGCCAGCCCCTATTGTCCTAAGGTAACCTCGGTCATCAATACCTTGAATTGTTCCCAATCTCACTTCTCTAACTGCCCTTTTACCGTCTCAAATTACACCAAAACCCCTTGTAAATCAGCCATTTCCGTAGAGAATGGCATCGTCCGATCCATCTCCCGTGGCCCCGCTTAGAAGCCTTCTACCGGTCAGTTAGCCTGCTCAATGCTGCTTACATAAATCGTATTCGTGGACTTATCCAGCGCACCTTTGATCTTCACTCTCTTCGCTGCCAGCTCGGCCGGACGTTCCTGGTCACTCAGCTTGTAGATTTTCTTTGTGGTTGGAACATACAGAACGTATCCGAATTTTCGAGAGCAGCCTTTCACGCAGTTGGCGTCACTATTTACGCTGGCTTTCTTCCTGATCTCGCTGTGCGACCCCTTGATCGCGCACTGGCCATCGGAAATTACGCCCACAAAAGTCTGGATCGGTGCGGCGGCCTTTGCCGGAGCTTTCTGTTGCGTGGGTCGCGGAGGCGGGCTCTGCAAAGCCAATCCGCAGACTGACAACATCCCGATTGCAACCGCGCTTAATGCCGAATATTTGTTCATTCACTTCTCCTGTAACGATTCCTTGGGTTCTCCGCGTCTCCGCAGGTGGTTGCTCATTGGTCTTCAATCGTAAATTTTGGTAATTTTGGCGATCTTGGCGATCTTCCCCTATCCTCCCAAATGCTCCTGGAAGAACCGCACCATCTCCACCGTCGACCGTATCCGGTTGGGGACCTTGCGCCAGCCGTGGCCTTCGTCGGGAAACAGGATGTACTCTACCGGCACACCGCGGTCTTTTAGCGTCTTCACAATCTGCTCCGCTTCGATGACCGGCACATTCGTGTCATTGGCGCCGTGTTGCACCATGGTTGCCGCCTTGATGCGGTCCAGCTTGTAAATGGGTGACAGGCGGTCCAGCATGTCTTTCTGCGTCGCCGGATCGCCGTATTCAATCGTCGAAATCGCCGCCATCCACGGCTGCGTGTGCTGAAAGAAGGTCATAAAGTTGACGATCCCGAACAGGTCCACGCCCGCGGCAAACAGGTCCGGATACTCCGTTATACCTGCCATCGTCATATAGCCGCCGTACGAGCCGCCCGTGATGCCGATGCGCTTCGGATCGGCAATGTGATTGTTTACCAAATAATCGACGCACGCCTTGATGTCTCTCACGCCGTTGACCCGCAGTTCGCCGTTATCCAGGTTCACAAACCTCTTGCCAAACCCCGACGATCCGCGCACGTTGGGCGCAAATACGCCGATCCCCTGGGCCAGCAGCGCCTGATAGTCGCTGCGGAAGGGCGCGCGCTCCTGCCCTTCTGGTCCGCCATGAAAACTCACTACGTACGCGCCTGGCCCGGTTTGATTTTTCGGGCGATAGAGCCAGCCGCTCAGCTCCAGCCCGTCAAACGACTTGAAGGTAACCAGCTCCGGCTTCACCAGCGCCGTCAGGTCCACTCCCGGATGTGGGCTAAAAGTAAGCTGGCGGAACCGCTGGGTCTTCACGTCCATGATCCATATGTCGGTCGTCTGCGCCGCGCCGCCAATATTCATGGCCAGCTTCGAACCATCTTTGGAGAAAGCCAGGCCGCCCGCCAACTCTCCCGGCAAGTCCGTCACATACGTGTGCGCATTCTTTGCCGGATCGTACAGCGAGAGCGTGGTCTTACCTTTCACGTTCCACAGCAGCGCTGCCATGGTGCCCTGCTCGTTCAGCCGCAAGCCATCCAGTTCACCGTTGCCCAGGGACGAGAGAATCTCGATGTCGCTGGGCGTGCCGTCTGCCGCGAACTTGATCCTCCCGAACGCCATCAGATCGCGGTCTTTGTTCGTGCCGATGTATGCCGCTCCGCCGTCCGGCATAAGCTCGCCGAAAAACAACGCCACGCCATCATGTTTGGTGATCAGCGTGTCTTTGCCGCTGACCAGGTCCAGCAGGTACAGATTATTGTCGCCGCGACTCTTTAGACGGCTCAGCAGCGCCCGCTTGCCGTCCTTGGAAATTCCATCAATGCTTCCGACACCCGGGTTCTTCGCCACCAGTCTGGTCCCGCCCGAAGCCACGTCGATCATGAAGCTGTCGCGTCGCGCCGGATCATCCCGGCTGGAATCAATCGCGATCTGCTTGCCATCGTCCGTCCAGGCGTCAAAACCGTTGTTGTCTTTGCCGCCCAGCGTCAGCAGCCTCATGCCGGTACCGTCCGGCTTGACCACATAAACTTGTGTGTTCAGTCCTCCGCCCGGCGCGATCGTCACCGCGATCCAGTCGCTCGCCGGCGACCACTCCTGCTCCGTTACCGGATCGTCGCCGTTGGTGACCATCCTCGGATACCCGCCCTCCGCCGGCACAATCCACACCTGCGGCGCGCCGCTTATGTTGGAGATGAAGCTCACCCATTTGCCATCGGGAGAAAACCGTGGCCCCACTGCGCTGCCCACGCGCGCCATACGAGCAACCGCGGCGGCAACGTCCTGCGTCTTGGCAGCCGAAGCCGAAGTCTGGCTCGCACCCTGCCCCATCGCGGCCACGCTCAGGCAACTCATCAACACAACAATTGAAGTTCGGCGAGAGCTCATGCAGTCTGTCTCCTTGACATTCAAAAATCCGTGCAACCATGTTATCCGTTTGTCAATTTTTAATCATTGACTCACTTGACGCGCTTTGGCTCGAGCCTCTGTAGGTATCAGGGACTGGCCAGCCCATGCTTGTAAGCATGAGTGAGCGACGCGAAAAGCTGCAAAAAGTGCCGTAGTGAAACTTCTGATTAAAGAGAAACTTCTGATTAATCGGGCTTTGCTCTCTGCGAGCTTGTAAGATCTTTCGGGTAGGTGTGGCGCGAAATAGGTTCCGTAAAGTAAACAGGCAGAAGAAATCCTTATCTGGATTTCTTTGCTTTAAAGGCGACTTTCTTTTTTGCGCTCTTGGGGGCGGTCTTCAGATCGACCAGCGCCTTGAAATTGACATGGGGCGATGTCTTGATCCGAAGAATGTTTTCCATCTTCAGACCAAGATTGTTGGTGGACTTGAACTGTGATCCGGATATCACCAGAGGCACTGCCGAACTGGTTTCGCGGGATACGCCCCACTCCGGAACAGATGCTCCAAAGTCCATCACGTCAATGAGTTTATTCCTGGCCATCTGAAGTAAGTTTACTCCACCTGCTATCTGGAATCCACACTCTTTTGATGCTGCTCAAGACGAAACCGCTGCAAAACCTGTAAGGCAGAAAGCCGCGGTACGGCGGATAATCGCGTGCAGCTCAGCTTCAAGAAGGTCTTGCTTCTTGCCGAACCGCGACCAGAAAGGGTCCGCCATGCTGGAAGTCAGGTTCAGGACAGCCACCGGCAGCCAGTAAGGCGTGTCGATAATTGGAATCGATAGAATCGACCGCCAGTCCCGGTAGCCCTTACGCGACACCCATTGCGTTCTCATACTGGCAGGGAAATTAATGTCCACGTCTCCTTCTCCATAGGAGACGGCCCTGACGGTACCGCTCACGAAACTGACTCCGGCAATGCCCTGCTCTCTTCCCTTTTTAATTTGCAGCCGCCGGTGACGCGCCTGCTTTTTTGCCTCATTCGCGGTGGACTGCCCGCCGGAGTAGCCAACCATGCGTATATCCACGGAAGAGCCATCAGAAAACGGCACGAAGAGCGAAGCATTGATGTGCTCCTCCTGGGGAACGGCGAACATCTCCCTGATCTGCTGGCACAGCGCGTCCAGGCTCAGATGCACCAGAGTCTGCCAGTTGTCATTAAATATCAGCCGCTGTGGGACCTCTCTTTCGCGCCACTTCGCGGAGGCGTGCGCCCACGCAGGCAGCCGGCCGGGTCTGGGTTCACCCCATTGCACGTCACGAAGCAGACCTGGTATTTCTTCGTAGTTTTTCAGAAACAGCAAACGCAACCCGCGCTGCATCCAGTGCATGTCAAGATAGTGGTCCACCACCGGCTGCTGCCGCACGGTCACTACAAAAATGTTTTTGGTTGAACTCAGTCCGTACTTGTTAAGAAAGTAGAGCACCCGCCGGAAATTCTGGTCAGCCAGGCTCATGCCCATGATGAGCGTAACGTTGTCGCCGGCCAGCATTCTTACCAGCTTGCTGTTCGCCGCCGCACTGGGGCGGGCCGTTAGCTCAATATACTGTGACTCAGTCAGGACCAGCTGGTTGGCATTGCCATCGGGGTCAATCCAGCCATGGAGATGCTCGATCTTCTTTTTCACGAATTTTGTTTTTGTACCGCCGACTTTTCCGGGGCTGCGAAAATCAGTCCACTGGCTGCCCGGAAAACGCCGTGCCATGGCAAGTTCCAGCAGTGGATCAAAATTAAGCGTCCACACCCGCGCTTTTTCCGTCAGCGCGCTGATCTGATAGTGCACGGACCCCACGGGCAAGTCACCAATCTGACGCCCCTGATACAGCACCGCGGCCAACAGTGCGTCAAAATTTTGCGGAGCAGCGTGTCGTACAAAGTCCGCAACAGAATCTCTCCCCAGCACTGAATAAAGGGCGTCTACAGTGGAGCCAATGTAGGGTGTGGCCACCAGCGCGGCGGGCGTGGCGCTGCCAATGGCCGAGGCAAGATATCCCTGCAGCAACGCCTTGTTCATCGCTTCCCAGCCTGGAAACCCTGATCCCTGCGAAATGCCGGCGCCTACAAAAACATTGAGCTTGCCCTTTCGGTAAGCCGCATGAAGACTGGCTACATACCCTGAACGAGGATCTTTCATCGAGTTTTCCTAGGCGAATGCGGTTTGGAGCGAAGCGACATTTGATTCGTCCACAATATGGAGCGGCGAGGCCGGGGTCCCCGGCACGCACGGTGTTTGCGTGATGGGGTGAGAGGCCGACTTGCGCGCCGAGCCGCCTGCATCAGGAGCCTGTCAACAGTAGCCACGTCAAAACTCTTGAGCGGGTTGGAACGAAGCGACATAGATTAAGCCCAGTACGTTCTATCCAGCGTCCTGTACTGGATCGCCTCCGCGATGTGTTGGCTCTCAATCTGCGGATTGCCTTCCATGTCCGCCACTGTTCGAGCGACCTTCAGGATCCGGTCATGCGCCCGCGCGCTCAAGCCCTGCTGCTGCATGGCCCGCTCCAGCATGCGCTCGCTGTCACTTCCCAGATCGCAATACGCCCTGATCTGGCGCGAACTCATCTGTGCATTGGAGTAGTTGCGTTCCCCGGCAGCGGCAAAGCGGTTGAGCTGCACCTCACGGGCGCGCACCACGCGTTCCCTGATCTGCGCCGAGCTTTCCGTTTTGCTGTCACTGCCGCGCAGCTCCTTGTAATTCACCGCCGGCACGTCGATGTGAATATCGATTCGGTCCATCAGCGGCCCGGAGATTTTCGACACATAACGCTGGATCATCGGTTCCGTGCACTGGCACTGCCGCTGCCCTGAACCGTGATAGCCGCACGGGCATGGGTTCATGGCCGCTGCCAGCATGAATCGCGCAGGAAAAGTCAGGGACATCGAGGCCCGCGCAATCGTCACGTTGCCGTCTTCCAGCGGCTGCCGCATCACCTCCAGCACGTTGCGCGGAAACTCCGGCAGCTCATCAAGAAAGAGCACGCCGTTGTGCGAAAGGGAAACTTCCCCCGGGCGCGGAATGATTCCGCCGCCGATCAATCCCGCGTCAGAAATCGTGTGGTGCGGAGCACGGAAAGGACGTGTGCTCACCAGACCGGCCGCGGCGTCCAACACTCCGGCCACGCTATGGATCTTGGTGGTCTCCAGCGCTTCTTCAAACGTAAGCGGCGGCAGTATGCCGGAGACGCGTTTGGCCAGCATGGTCTTGCCCGAGCCAGGCGGCCCGATCATCAGGATATTGTGCCCGCCGGCGCAGGCAATCTCCAGCGCCCGTTTGGCCGTGAATTGGCCACGCACCTCTTTAAAGTCCGCCGCGCCGCGCTCCGTCTCCCCCAGCATCTGTGAGGTATCCACTTTCAGCGGCAAAACCCCGTTGCCGCTGTTGAGCAGGTTCACCACGTCAATCAGAGACCTCACCGGATACACATTCACGCCGCTCACCACAGCAGCTTCCCGCGCGTTCACTTCCGGCACAATCAGGTTGGCAATGTTTCTTGCCCGGGCCGCGATGGCAATGGGCAGCGCGCCGCGCACCCCGCGAATACCGCCATCAAGTGAGAGCTCTCCCACCATCACAAACTCCGGCAGCTCTTTCTTTACCAGGCCGCCGTAGGCCCCCATGATTCCCATTGCCATGGGCAGGTCAAAGCCGGAGCCTTCTTTCTTGATGTCCGCTGGCGCCAGATTAATAGTGATCTGGCTCAGCGGTATCTCATAGCCGCAATTTCTCAGCGCCGCGCGGATTCTCTGCCGGCTCTCGCGCACCGCGGCATCCGGCAGCCCGACTGTCTGGAAGTTTTCTTTAGGGTCTCGCGCCGGACTGACATCGACTTCCACTTCAATGATGTTGGCGTCAATGCCGTAGACTGCTGCGCTCTGGGTTTTGAAGAGCATGCTTGCGGGCGTTCTCCTGACTGGAAGAGAATTCTAGCAAGAGAGGGATGAATTACAGAATTTACCTTAGCGACAGGGCTCAACCTTCTCCCCCAGCGCCGCTCTTTAAAACGTTACCCAAGTGCATGTTTCCATTGAATCCTGTACCCTTTTGACAGTACCATCTAGCCAACCCTCTCCAGTATTTATGGTCCGGCGCATCGAGCCTCGTGTTGCTATCAGCCTTGACGTGAAGGTTTGGGGTCTGGATCTGTATGGAAAGCCGTTCGTGCAGCATGCGCGTACGGTAAATGCCACATCGGTCGGTGCGCGGCTGATCGGTATCGACTGTGTCCGTGAAGGCGAGGTAATCTCTTTGCAGCACGGTGAACAGAAAGCACGCTGCAAGGTGGTATGGGTAGGCCGTGACGCTGCCCGGTCCAGGCAGATTGGAATTTTTTGCCTGGAAGCGGGCAAAAGCCTCTTCGGCCAGCAACTGCGGGCGCAGGCTACGCCCCCAGCCAGATTTACGACGGACATCACTGGAAGAAGTGGAGCGGCGCTACCACCCTCTGAAGCAAGGAGACCTATGCAGGATATGCCAGGAACCCGGAGAAACCAGCAGCGTTTCCACGTAGCCGGTGGCGTTGAGTTGCGCCGTAATGAAGGCGCCCCGCCGGTCTTTGGCAATTTGAGTGACATCAGCACGACCGGTTGCTATGTTGAAACTGTCTCCACGCTCCCGGTCGGCACCGAATTGCTTTTCATGCTTCGCGTCAATGATGCCGTGGTGCGAGGCCGCGCCCAGGTTAAAACTTCTCATCACGCTGTCGGCGTCGGTTTGGTCTTTCTCCACTTGAGCAAAGAAGACCAGCAGAAGCTTGAGTTTCTTGTAGGCACGATTGCCGGATCGCAGGAGCTGCGTCCTGAAGGCCAGCGAAACATTGTGCATGAAGATCCTTTGCCGCCAGTCCGGCCGCTCTCTGGAAACACCGTCCGCCCGGCTTCAAGCGGAAGCACCAGTCAGCTGTCGATCCAGGTCACGCGCACGATCGCTGAGCTGAATCAGGTTGAACAGGGGCTGGTGGTGGATAAGGTTGATCCCCGCATCATCGCCCAGTTTCATGACGCGGTGGAGCATATCCGGCAGACAGCGTGGTCCATGGTGCAATGGGTGGAGTTGCATTCCACAGGCGGCGATCCCTTTGAAGTTCTGCCGCAACTGGAAGCGGAACGCATGCACATGCTGCGCAAACTGGCCCACAACGTTACCGCCGATCTTGACTCCGGCAGCATCACGCGCTTTACGGAAGGAATATCAGATATTTATGAGGTGGTGCAGGCGCTTTACCGCGGTCTGAGAAAAATCGTGATTGACTCGCCTGAGGACCAGTAAAGTACATCTCGAACGGAGTGAGAGATCCCTGTTGCTCCCCAACAATCTGTAAGAAACAAAAAAACCGCGATTCTACGTGAACCGAATTTTTTATTCGTGTTCATTCGCGTGATTCGCGGCCCAGCACTTTTCGCGCCTACAGGGCTCCCTCACTACGTTCGGGATTTCAGAAAAGTTAAACCCGCTCCACCGCCAGCGCCACCGAGTTACCGCCGCCCAGGCACAGGGCAGCAATGCCCCGCTTCCCATTGCGCCGCATGAGTTCATAAATCAACGTCACCAGTACGCGCGTGCCGCTGGCTCCAATCGGATGTCCCAACGCCACCGCTCCGCCATTCACATTCACCCGCGCCGGATCAAGGCCAAGTTCCTTGATGACCGCCACGGACTGCACCGCAAACGCCTCATTGATTTCGTACAGGTCAACGTCTTCCGGCTTCCACCCGGTCTTGGCCCAGATTTTTCTTATGCCGTCCACTGGCGCCATCATCACCCACTCCGGGGCCGTGCCGCTTGTGGCTTGCGCCACCACGCGCACCATCGGTGATGCGCCCAGTTGGCTTGCCCGTGAAGCTGAGGTCACTACCACGGCAGCGCCGCCGTCATTCATGGTTGACGCATTGCCGGCCGTGACGGTGCCATCCTTCTTGAAGACCGGCTTCAGGTTTCCAAGCGCCGCCGCGGACGAGTCTTCGCGCGGGCCTTCATCTTTCTCAAACAGAGTCGGGGCTTCGCCTTTCTTCTTCGCCGGCAGCTCCACCGGCACGATCTGGCTCTTGAAGCGGCATTCCTTCCACGCCTGCACCGCCTTTTGGTGTGAGCTGACCGCGTATTCGTCCTGCTGCTCGCGCGTTACGCCATACTTCTGCGCCACGTTCTCGCCGGTCAGGCCCATGTGGTAGTTGTTGTAAATGTCCCAGAGACCGTCATTCACCACGGAATCGATGATCTGCGAATTGCCCAGACGGTAGCCCTTGCGTGCCTGCGGCAGCAGATACGGCGCATTCGTCATGGATTCCATGCCGCCCGCCACCACGATTTCCGCATTGCCTGTCTGGATGGCCTGCGTCGCCAGTGCTACTGCTTTTAATCCGGAGCCGCAAACTTTATTGATGGTCATGGCGCCCACGGTATTCGCGAGTCCGCCACCCAGCGCGGCCTGGCGCGCCGGGTTCTGCCCCAGTCCCGCAGCCACCACCAAGCCCATGATGCACTCATCCACCTGTGCCGGCTCCACGTTGGCCCGCTTCACCGCCTCGCGCACCGCGATGGCGCCGAGCTGCGGCGCGGAAAACGGCTCCAGCGCTCCCTGAAATTTACCAATCGGTGTGCGCACTCCGCTGATGATCACCACATCTTCCATAAACGTCTCCTTAGGAAATCCAAACCCTTCATTATAAGATGAAGTCCAGCGCCCGCGCGCTTCCAAAAACTATGTCCATCGAACCGCAACCGCCTTCCGAAGCCTCCTCAGCCATCCCTAGCCCGTCCGCCGCTCCCACAATGGAAAAGCCCGCCCTTATCGCGCCGCTTTGGCACACCGCGATTATCGTCGGACTGATCCTTATCAATTCGTTTGCTGGTTCCTCCAAGCTGGGTGCTGTCCATGGGTCAACTGCGCGCATCCTACTTTATGGTGGAACATTCGTCACCCAGTTGGTGTTGATCCTGATGATCTGGTTTGGCATCCGGCTGCGCGGGGTCCGTATGCGCGACGTCATTGGCGGCCGGTGGAAGACTGTAGAGGCTTTTCTGCTCGATGTTGCGCTTGCGATCGGATTTTGGATTACGTCGTTACTACTACTTTTTGGTATCCGCGTTGCTCTGGGTACCATCGATCTCCGCAATATGCAGAAATCGGTCGACGATACCGTGCGCCTTCTGGGTCCAATGGCTCCCCACACTTATCTTGAAGCCGGCCTTTTTGTCCTGCTGAGCGTCTGCGCAGGCCTGTTCGAAGAAATCATTTTCCGCGGATACCTACAGCGCCAATTTGGCGCGCTTAGCCGGAATGCGATCATCGGCATCGTCACCTCGGGAATCATCTTTGGGCTGGCGCATCGATATCAGGGAGCGCGAATGATGGTTGCAATCGGCTTCTTTGGTGTGTTCTTCGGCATACTGGCGCATCTCCGGAAGAGCCTGCGGCCAGGCATGATGGCACACGCCTTTCAGGATTCCATCGCCGGTATCGGGCTTTTCAAACTCGTTACCCGGCATTGATCGCTTTTCGCATGGCATCAATCTCCGCTGTCACGAATCGCGGCATGCGCAAAAAATAATGGTTACCAAGGTACCCGCAACTCGACGCTCTGCCGAATTTGTTCTGCTTGATCTCACCACGCAAAGATCAAAATCATTGTTCAGCAGATGCACGAACCCCGCTAACATCAAGGGGTTTTTACTCGCTCCATAATTTTTGTTTTTGAAATTGCAAACACGTTTTTGCCTGCCTCTTCACTTTTTGCCCCTTTTGCCCGGTCCTGAAATCAAAGATGACATCAATTTTTTTCTTGACTTCGATTTTCAACCACTCTATACATTCATCAATTGCGGTTTTTCACTTAGGACCGCACATCCATGAAAAATGGAAAGGGAGAATAGAAACATGGCAACCAAGAAAAAGGCAAAAAAGAAAGCCAAAAAGAAATAACTGGCTTTCACATCAAAAAACTAAAGGGGACGCGCAAGCGTCCCCTTTAGTTTTGAGTTGTCATCCTGAGCGAGCCCGAGGGAGCAACGCGACTGAGAGCGAGTCGAAGGACCCCGGTGCGTTATTTCGCTCCATGCGGTTTCAGGGAGTACTTTCCAAAACCGGATTCAAGCGACGCTTCGTTCAATCCGGCCATTTAAATCGCCCTGCGCTAATCCGAAGCTTTACTCGCCGGCAACGCTTTGCCGTTCAACCCAAGATCGCCCTGGGCTTCCGGTTCGGCTTCCGTATTTTCAGGATCATCGAACTCAAGCGTCAGATTTCTGGTCGTAGTCTCGATAGGACTCAGCTCGGCAATCTCTTCCGTAACCGGCGATCCCAGTTCAACAAACTTCCGGGCTGAAACCATCACGCGGCTTTCCAGCGATCCCACGGCCTTGTTATATGACTCAACCGCCCGGTCAAGCCCTTTGCCCACATTTTCAATATGCGTACCCAGCAGCCGCAGCCGGTCATGCAGCTCTTTGCCCAAAACGCTGATCTCCTGTGCGTTGCGCGCCAGCTTCTCCTGGTTCCATCCGTAGGCAACTGCTTTGAGCAGCGCGATCAACGTGGTGGGAGAGGCCGGAATGACCTTTTGCGACACTCCCCGCTCAATCAGCGCGGGGTCCTGTTCCAGGGCCGCGCTGAAAAATGTCTCGCCCGGAAGAAACATCACAACGAACTCCGGTGTGGGCTCAAACTGCTCCTGATACAACTTGGAGCTGAGTTGCAACATATGGGTGCGGACCTGGCTGGCATGGTCCTGGAGCCTTTGACGCCGGTGTTCATCGTCCGTGGCTTCCACCGCTTCCAGGTATGCGAGCAGCGGAGTCTTGGCGTCCACCACCACGTTCTTCCCTCCCGGCAGCCGCACAATCAAATCAGGACGAAACCGGCCCGCGTTGGTCGTGACCGTCTCCTGTTCCACAAAATCGCAATACGGCAGCATGCCGGCAATCTCCACCACGCGTTTGAGCTGAATTTCTCCCCAGCGACCGCGCACCGTGGGACTGCGGAGTGCTTTCACCAGATTGCCGGTCTCGCTCTGCAGCTTTTCCTGGGTGGTAATCAATGACCGGACCTGGGTCGTGAGATCGCCATACGCCCGGTCCCGTGTACTTTCCATCTGCCGGATCTGCTCATCCACTTTTTTGAGAGATTCCCCGATAGGGGCAACTAGGTTCTCCACCGCCTGTTGCCGCAGCTCCAGATCGCCTTTGGCTTCGCTCTGGAACTTTTCCAGGGTCGAGTGTGCCAGGTGCAGAAAAGCCTGATTATTGCTTTTTAGCGCATCTGCCGAGAGCGCCTGAAAGCTCTGGCGCAGTTCTTCCGTCATCTGATTCAGCAATGCGATCTTTTCTTCGTTGGACTTGCGTTCCAGGGCTACAGTCGTTTCCAGCTTCACCTTGGCGGCATTCAATTGGGCATTCAGGTCATTGAATTTCGCCGCTTCTCCACGCACCTTCGCCAGTTCCTGCTGCAGGGCGGACAAACGCGCATTCAATACCGCTGCATCCGGACGCACCAGCAGCCATGCGATCGCAAATCCAAGGACCGCGCCCACCACTACAAGTAGAACGTTCGCTGCACCCATCATGAACCCACTCCCATCAGAACTGCCCCTCAGCCGATCTGGTCATTAAAATCATCCAGTCACTCCAGCCGCTTTTTGCTCAGACTCCCGTTCCAGCGGTTTCACCGGCAGGAAAACGCGCTGCTCCGTCGCCGGGCACAGGCTCTTGTAATCACACCAGCGGCAATGCGATCCAGGGCTGGGATCGAACTCGCCCCGGCTGATTCCTTCGGCGGCGTCTTCTATCTCCTGGCGGGCGGTATCCAGTTGCTTTACCGTGCGTCCGGCAACGGCATGGCTATTGTCCTGCACATTGACCAGAACCAGTTCGCGCGGAGAGAGATTCATCTGCGCCACAGCCATCGCGTATATGGATAATTGCAGGCTCTCTTCCGCGAACTTCCGGTCTTTCGGTGCGCCGGTCTTGTAGTCGATCACGCGCACCACGCCGTCCTCAAGCTGGTCGATGCGGTCAATACGCCCTCTGATCTCACGTCCGCCCAGCTTGAAGCTGAACTTGTGCTCCGCGGCAATTACATTCACAGAACCTCTCGGGCTCGCATTCAGAAGGGTCCGCAGTTGGTCTTCGCCCCTCTCCTCATACATCTTTCTCTGGACCGGGTCATCGATGTAGCCTTTGGCAAACTCGTGCCTGAACGCCTGAATGGCGTCGTCAATGCTCAGCTCCTTCGCGTGCGCCGCCGGATCATAGTAGTTCTTCAACACCGTGTGGATGGCAAAGCCATATTGCATGGCAGCGGCGGCCTCGCCGGGAATTCGCCAGTCACGCTCCAGCTTGAATTTCATGGGGCACGTGGAGTAGCTCTGCACTGCGTTCGCACTCAGCGCCATCTCGTCTTTGGCAAAAGTTGGCGGCAGAAGCATCCACGCTCCCACCGCCGAGGGCTCCAGCGGGAGCTTGACTGATCGTAAGCCATCACTGTTTCTCGTGGTCAACGCCGGCTTCAGCCTGCGATCGCCAATGAGCGGGCGCAGGAAGCCCGGCGGTGTTGGGTCTTTTTTCCCTTTTCCCGGACGCGAACCAATGCTCATCCGGTCGCGTGCCCTCGTGATGGCAACGTAGAACAGCCTGCGCTCTTCCTGATCGTGTACCAGTTTGCCCTCGCCCACCGCAATGGAGCTGCGCAACGCCGGCGGAAATTCAAACAGGCTTTCCTTGAAATACGTTGGAAAAGCCCCCGAAGTAACGCGCAGCAGCCATACGTGGGAGAACTCCAGTCCCTTGGCGGCGTGCACACTCATCAGTTGTACCGCCTCTGGATGGCGGCGCTCCAGCTCAGCCATTTGCTCTTCCGTATACAGCGGAAGGATTCCGCGGCCCTGCTGGTAGTATTCAAGGTATTGCAGGAACTCCGGCAATGAATCATCCCTGACGAAGGCTTTCTTCTCCCATGTGGCGGCGAAGCGCAGAATCGCCTGAACCACTGGATCCTGTTCCGGCAAACCAAACTGCCGGACAAGATACGTGATGGCCCCTTCCGCGCTCAGCTTCTGCTCCGCGATAAATTCCCGAGCTTGTTTAACGGCAGCCAGCATCGGAGCAGCCGACTCCACCGTTTGCAGCACGGCCCTGAAACTTTTGGGTCCACCGGAAGCACCCAGCTTTTTCCGCAGATCATCGGCGGAGACATTGAACTTTGGCAGCGCGCACACGCGGAACAGGCTGTCTACATCGTTGTCATGGCCCACGGCACCCGCCAGTGCTAGCAGGTCGCGTGCCATGGCCGTCTCCAGCACATTGAGTCCAGTCACGATAAACGGAATGTCGCGTGCCGCCAGCTCGGCCATCAGGTCTTCGCGCTGCATATGCTGGCGGTATAGGACCGCCAGGGAGCACTCATCCGCTGGGCGGTTGCCGCGCAGCCGCGCAATCTCTTCCCCAATCACAGCCGCTTCGCCTTCATGGGAATCACTGAGCACGATCTCCACCGGCTCGTCAAAAACAAAGCGCCCGCCTTCCTGGTCACGGCGGTCGCGTCCGGATTCAAGCTGTGCCCGCTGGAACTTCACTCTTTCGCCCAGCGACTGCACTGGTGGATTTTCATTGATGGCCGCATAGGCGACGCGCAGAATATTGCCGCGCGATCTCTGGTTCTCATCCAGTACCACGCCCTCAGTCTGCGGGAAGCGTTTCTGGAACTCCTCAAACGCCGCGCTGGAGGCCCCGCGAAAGCGGTAGATGGCCTGGTCCGGATCGCCCACGGCAAAAATGTTCTGCGCTTCCCCTGCCAGCAGTTGCGCCAGGATGATATTGCTGGAGTTGCAGTCCTGAAATTCATCAATCAGGATGAAACGCGCCTTCCGCTGCTCACGCCCCAGCAGGGCCACGTCTGACTCCAGCAGCCGCACGGCATTCCGGATCATCATGCCGAACGTTCCCATGTTCTCACGTTCCAGCAGCCGCATTGAGTTGGTATAGACGCGCGCAATCTCCTGCCAGCGTTCAATGATCTCCGGACCGCCCATCTCTTCCACTTCCTTGGAGCGGCAGTTGCGCGGCATGTCGCTGCCTGCACGCAGGCAATCGACATATTGCTGGAACTGCTCCGGGCCTACCAGCTCTTCATGGCAGCGATCAAAAAAATTCTTCAGATCTTCAAGAAACTGGCCCAGGTCGGCTGGCTTGATAAAGCGCTTCAGTCCAAGCTGGTCAATCCTCTGGCGTAAAAAGACATACACATCTTCTGGCAGCAACAGGTTAAAGTCATGGCCCGCTCGCTTGAGCACGCCCAGGCAATACGCATGAAACGTTCCGGCGAATATTGCCGTCTTGCGGCGCAAACGTTTCTCTACCCGCGCCTTCAGTTCCGCAGCTGCATTGTCAGTGAACGTTATGGCCAGTATCTCTTCCGGCTTGGCGTGGCCCTGTTCGATCAACCAGGCAATGCGCTCCACCAGCACCGTGGTCTTGCCCGTTCCGGCGCCTGCGAGCACCAGCATGGGCCCCAGCGCATGCTCAATGGCCTGTTTTTGCCTCGGATTGGGAGTAAAAGTTGCCACCGTAAGAAGATCTTATCCTTATTATGCGAATCTAAGGCGAAGGGGGCAATGGCTAAATGAAATTAAGTTGAGGAAAACTAGGCAACATGGGTATATTCCAAAAAAAATGCTGCTGACCCCCACCCACTTGAAGGCCAGCAGCAACTTTGTTTTCTCTAACGTTTCTGCGCCCTGATTTCCGCCCGCTCAGCTTTCAGCTCAAACGCATACTCAAGCTTTTGGCCGGGACGCATGATTTCGCCTGCAATTCCAGGTTTCTGCTCGGTTGGCCTGCGCACCACGCGCAATGTTGCCGGTTTCTCCTTGGCCAGCAAGTCTCCCGCAGCCTGGGTAATATCCAGCACCACCGTTTGCAGCCCATGTTGCTTCGTGTGCCGGCCTTCTCCATGCTCCACAATGGCGAAGGAACCCAGATGCTGCCTGCGCTCGCCGCGCACTGAGAGGATCTCAAATATCCCGCTGGCGTTGGGCGGTACGGGCACGCCTTGCAGCACCAGCAGCATTGTCGATTGCTGTCGCACGGCGTTCAGGGCCTCTTCCCGTATCCGTTCGCTGACTTCAAGGATCGGCCCTGGATCAGGACCGGGCAGACAGCAGATCAGCTTGCAGATCCAGATCAGTTGTAGCGGAGGAACCCTGAAGATGGGGACTTTATACGTGTAGCGAAGGTTCGAGTTGTGGTCCAGAACATCGGCGGCGCTCATGGACACAATTTGCTGGTTCTCGTCATAGAACGACCAGCGCGCGTTCAGGAACGCGGCATCGGTCGGGTTCTTGTAAGCATTGGGTGGAAGACCTCCTCCTCCCGCAAGATCGTTCCAGCCGCTCCAGAGCTTGTCAATATTGCAATGATGGGCGAAGAACAGTGGATCGCGGGCCGCATAGCCCAGACTACCCATATCATGAAACGGCGGCGCAGGCTGCCCCACGTCCACGTGAATGGTGCCGTGAGGGTTGTTTTCCATGGCGCCGGCGGAAAAAGCGTTCCCGCCGAACGATGCAAAGTCAGTGAGCAGGTTGAGCGTGTTGATGCGTGCCGTGGTTCCGTCGGCCACTGGTAGATTTCCCCCGCCGGCCAATCCGGAGTTGCGGATGCCATCCCACAGCGGGTTGGCGGCGCTCCCCGGCGAACGATATGGCGTGGGCAGAGTTCGGATGTTCTCCCAGTCCCAGTAAGGCAGACGGAAATGGTTGAGATCGCCAACCAGCGAACCCAGGATACGCTCATAGTAGTAAAGGTATGCGCGATGCCAGGGAAAGAAATTCCATGATCCATGAATATCAGTGGGCGAAGTGGTGCAGGAATCGCAGAACAGGGCATGCATGTCCGCCTGCAGTACCCAGGTCCGTTTGTCGGTGGCGGGAAGCGCGCGCAGGGCCGCATAAGCATTCTGCAACTTTGTGAGTTCTGCGGCGCTGAATGCATTAATCGACTTGCGCAGAATAATCGGCCGCGTATCACTGCCGGGAACGAAATGCGTTCCTCCGGTGGGCGGCGCCGGACAGCCACTGGGCGGGTCCTGAGCAAACGCCCTGAGACTGGAGAAAACCGTGCTGGGACCTGCAAACACTGAGCCTCCCGCAAGGGCTGCCGCGCCCCTCAGGAAACGCCGGCGGCTTGGACCGCTTGCATTGTCATGTTTCATTGAATTCTCCCGAAGCAAATTTACCGTCGGCAGGGCGACTGAAACACACGTTACCGCAAACTTCCTTGATCGCTTGCTGGAACGGCTAGTCTTAGAGTGCATTGCCAGGGCGATTCGTTTCGGAAAAAATGGTTTATCAGAACAGTTCTGCGGCAGCCACTGCCACGGCGGCAATCGCCGCAGTCTCAGCCCGGAGAATTGTGTTGCCTAATGAGGCCGGCTTCCATCCGCTGGCGTGGAAAAGCTCCAGTTCGGTCTCTGACCATCCACCTTCCGGACCAAATGCCAGGGCCAGTGGAGGGTGACATTCGGCCAGTGCGGCCTTCAGGGAAACCTGCTGTTCGGTTTCAGCAAGCACAATTCTGCCGCCCCCTGCTGCTGTAAGCGCTTTCTTTAGTTCCGCAGGATCGGCGATCTGCGGGGGTGCAACCCGCCGCGCCTGCTGCGATGCCTCGCGCGCAATCTTACGCCAGCGCTCCACGCGCGCCAGAGCGGCCTTGGCCAGATGCTTCTCCGTCCGTTGGGCAATCACCGGAACAATTTCTGCTACGCCCAGCTCAGTCAGCTTCTCCAGTGCCCACTCCATGCGGTCAAATTTGAAAATGGAAAGATAAACTGTGATTTGCGGAAGGGACTCGCTCTCAACCACCGCGCCAAGGTGAAATTCCACCTGCTCATGCGAAGCAGCAGCGACCGTGGCTAACCTGAGCACACCGTTTGCCGCAACTTCAAAAGTTTGTCCGATTTTTACGCGAAGCACGCGAAAGAGATGGTTTGCGTTCGGTCCCAGCAGCCAGGCGCGATCGCCTTCCACACGATCAGCAATCCAGCGTCTCCGGGTCATACGCGCGCAAGCATTACGTAAGAGCCGGCAGCCAGCCCCAGATAGAGTATCCCCAGCAGACGGCTCTGGAAGACAAGCGATTCCAGCGTGGGAAACCGGGCCTGAAAATAAGCTTCAGCGGCGCTCAGGATGGAAAAAATGGTGCCGATGATAATCCAGCTCTGATGCCCCCATGGAACGAAGTAGATGCCTCCAAAAACCACTCCCACCACAAGGAAGAGCAAGCTGCGCATCTTCGCTTTTGCAATGGCGTTGGTCGCCTTGAAGCGCTCCAGTTGCAGCTCGGCAAACCGGCGCGGCAGCAGAAGGCGGATCACCCCGGCCAAGCCGGCCACAATCACTACGAACCAGATGTAGTATTTACCCAAAGATGTCTTTGACCTTTTCAAACAGGCTGCGCGGTTCCGGCTTGTTCTCAATCGTCTCACCCAGTTCAGACAGCAGTTCACGCTGGCGTTTGGTGAGTTTATGCGGCGTCTGCACTCTTACCTTGATGTACATATCGCCTTTGCCGGAACTCTGCAGTGCCGGCACGCCTTTGCCGCGAACGCGGAACGTGGTTCCCGACTGCGTACCCTCAGGTACCTTGAGCTTGTGCTCGCCGCCATCCAGAGTTGGGATATGAATTTCCGCTCCCATGGCAGCCTGGCTGAATGAAATTGGCACGGAACAGTGCAGGTCCTTGCCTTCGCGCTCAAAAAACGGATGCGGTTTGACCTGAAGCACAACGTAAAGATCGCCGGCAGGGCCACCGTTCGGGCCTGCGTCACCCTGCTCCTGATAACGGATCCGCGTGCCGTCTTCCACGCCCGCTGGTACGCTCACGTCAATGACGTGTTCCTTCATCACGCGGCTTTCACCTTTGCACTTGCTGCATGGATCGGAAATGACCCGGCCTGCGCCCTGACAGGAAGGGCATGTGCGCGCGATGCTGAACATTGCCTGTTGATACCGCACCTGGCCACGGCCCGCGCATGTTGGACAAGTGGAAGGCGACTTTCCGGCTTCTGATCCGCTGCCTTTGCATTTTTCGCAAGTCTCATAGCGCCGGACTTTAATCTGGGTCTTCTTGCCGAAAGCAGCTTCTTCAAAAGTAAGAGTAAGGTCGGCGCGGGCGTCGCCGCCGCGTTGCACCCGGCTGCGACCGCGTCCGCCGCCAACATTCACGCCAAAAAAATCGCTGAAGATGTCGCCGAACACGTCACTGAAATCGGTAAAGTTGGAAGGATCAAAACCGCCTCCGCCATTCACCGCGGCATGGCCATACTGGTCATAGCGTGCGCGCTTCTCGGCGTCCATCAGGACGCTGTAAGCCTCAGTGCACTCTTTAAACTTTTCTTCCGCCTCGGTGTTTCCCGGATTGCGGTCAGGATGGTACTGCATGGCCAGCTTGCGGTAAGAGCTCTTGATCTCCTGCTCTGTGGCCGTGCGGGTCACGCTCAGTATTTCGTAGTAATCACGTTTTGCTTGCGTAGCCAAAATTACCTCAATCGTCTATTGGATGAATGCTTTATTTGAACAGCAGAAGGTCAAAAATCACGTCAATCCAGCTACCCGAGCGCCTATTCCGGTTACGACGGTGGTGATGGCTCTGCAGGTAAGCATTCAGCTCCGCATCTTTCTTGTCTTCTTCGTCGTCCTCCGCCTTAAGACGCGCATCGTAATTGGAACGCTTCTGGGGATCGCGAAGAACAGCATATGCAGCTTCCACTTCTGCCAGTTCTTCCGGCGCATCTTCTACCGTAGACACGCGCAACTCGGCTACGCGTTTGCCGTAAACCTTCTCAACTTCCTGCTGGCTCGCCTTGGGATCAACTCCCAGGTCCATGTAGTAGTCGGGCAGCTTGGCCATTAAATGCTCCTTCGATAAAACAGGGCCCGACTCACGAATATTTAACTTAGCGCTTTCCCGCGGAGTACCCTACCCCCCATCCCCTCAACTAGGATTCCAAAGGAGTTACAGCTTTCATCCCCCGGGGATTGCCGCTCACTTGTTACCGCCCACCGCTTTAGCCACTCTCACCATCGCCGGCCGCAGCAGCCGCCCTTTAATCCGGTAGCCGGGCTGCAACTCTTCCAGAACATGATGGTCCGGCGCGGCATCGCTCTCAACCATCTCAATGGCTTCATGCACCCGCGGATCAAACAGTTCACCTTGCGCGGGTATGCGCTCCACGTTCAGCTTTTGCAACACGTCCTGAAGCTGTTTGAAGATCAACTCCACGCCTTTGCGCAGATCCTCAGGCTTGGCGGACGAATTCTTGAGCGCCAGGGTGAAACTATCGATCACCGGGAGCAGAGTGCGGGCCGCATCAGAGACTGCAAAGTCGCGGAAATCGGCGTTCTCTTTGGCCGCGCGCTTGCGATAATTATCAAATTCGGCTTGCAGCCTTGCCAGACGGTCAAACAAATCAGAGCGCTCGGCTCGCAGCTTCTGTAACTCGCTCTCCGCGCCGATTGCTACGGAAGCCTGGGGATCGTCCACAGACGCGCTCTTCTCTTCAAAACCGTCCGCTGGGTCCGCAACGGGGAGTTCATGCTCCAAAACCTGCTTCTGTTGCGTGTCTTTCAATGGCCCGTCTTTCTGCTGTTCGTCTTTCAATGGCTCGTCTTTCAACTGTTCGTCAAGGCTGATATCAGCCCTTCCGTTACCCTTGCTCATTCCTGCACCTGGTCTCTTGATTGGAATTTTCACGTGTTCTCATTCAGCAGCTTGTCAAAAAGCTGCGCGATGTACGAGACCGCCGTGATGGTGTGCTGATAATCCATGCGGGTTGGACCAATCACCGCCAGCGATCCGCGCATCTCTTCCCCGACCCTGGCCGGCGCACCGATTAAGACAAAGTTGCGCATCTCCGGCACTGCCTCTTCCAGTCCGATGACAACACGTACCGCTTCCTGGCGCGTGTCCAGGTAGGCGGCAAGCAATTCTGCCACCCGTTCTTTCTCTTCCAGGGTCTTGACCATGCCGCGCAAACGCTCGCGGTCCTGGTCATTGCCCACAAGATTGGCCACGCCTTCTACAAAGATGTTCTTGGCAGGCTCTTCGGCTGCCAGAGCGCCGCTTTTATCGAGTTCGTCCAGGCTTTTCATCAGCCGGTCATATTCGCTGCGTTCGTGGTCAATACGCCGGCGCAGCTCGGTCTTTACATTGCTGATGATCCAGCCCCGGAAATTTTCATTGATATAGTTCGCGGCAGTGTTCAGATCACTCTGGTCCAGATCACGCTCCAGCCGCATCATGCGGTCATGGACAACGCCCGCCTTAGTCACCACTACGGCCAGCACGCGGTTGTTCGCCTGACGGGAGAAGTAAACGTGTTCCAGAGCATTCTTTGGCCCGGCGTTTCCGATCGCCACCCCGACTCCACTGGAAACCAGAGAGAGCACGTGGGAGGTCCGCTCCAGAAACTCCTGCACGTCGACCGTGCCCTGCAACGTGTCCGAAATCAATGTCTGATCAGCTACCGAGATAGTCGCCTTGCCTGAAATCTGGTCCACATAATACCGGTAAGCCTGTGAGGTAGGAACCCGTCCGGCTGAGGTATGAGGCTGCTCCAGGAATCCGCTGTCAGATAGATCCGCCATTACGTTGCGTATTGTCGCCGGACTAAGTCCATCCTTATTGTGGCGGGAAAGCGTACGTGAACCTACGGGCTCACCCGTGGAGATGTAGGTTTCCACAATGGCCGTAAGGATTTCCCGCTCACGAGGGCCGATTTGTCCTGGATTTGGCATACCACAGACTTACCAAGAGTCCTGTTTACAACAACTTGACAGGAATTTAACGAACTCCTGCTGATTAGATTTTAAGGATGTTAGTGGGTTATTGTCAAGATAGCACTAGGGTAGGAAGAGTGCTAACCAGGGGTGGTAGCTACCTGGGTCATAGGACATAGCTTGGCATTCCTCAAGCGTGTAGGGTCGACTCAGTGGAACATTCTGTTCTGACCTCATTACAGCATCGGAAAGCGAACAGTAATTCCTGACCTTCGGGTTCGCATGAACCGGAGTCGCAGTAATCCAGTAATCCTTATAGGGAGGCTCGGTTGAGCTACTCTGAATGTTGTAGCGATAAAGACGGTCGGCGCACCAGGCTGCCCCAAGACCGGAGGGGCAAGCGACCTTTGGGTCGACCAAGCACGCGAGCGTCTGGGTTGGATGGCATTGGGAGTAATCTGCCACATCAGGCCCCAGGACTGCGAGATTTGGAGCATATCCCTGGAGTGGATATGTCGTGGCATAAATGATTTCGCTCGTGTTGAGTGTTCGAACCGTCGAAGCGCCTGGCGTTGGAGGTCCGCTCATTCGCGATCGCTGCAAATTTGGTATCACGATTGCCATCGCGAGCAAGACACCCATCGCCACCGCTACGCCTATGAATATTCTCTTCCGCTCCGCCATGATTTGGTTTTCGATTTTAGAACGCAGAGAGAGCTGGTACGTTGCAGTAAATCAGAAGACAAAGCCAAAGGCTAAGAGCTAAAAGCCAAGAGCCAGTCGGCCACAGGCCGTCCTACTGCACCTGAATCACATCGCCTGGCGCACTGCTGCTCTTTACTTCCGCCAGGCGCATCAGCACCTGTTTGGCGAAATCATAAAGAGGCTTGGCATGGGGATCGTTCTCGCCCGCCAGCGCAGGCGGCTTGCCTGAATCCCCGCCCTTGCGGATATCAGGATCAAGCGCAATCGAACCCAGGAACGGCACGCCGAACTGCTGTGCCGTGCGCTCCACGCCGCCCTTGGAGAAGATATCAATTTCCTGGTGGCAGTGAGGGCAGAGAAAAACACTCATGTTCTCCACCAGGCCCAGCACATCGACGCGCGCGGTGCGGAACATCTCAATGGCCTTGCGCCCGTCTTGCAGCGAGACATCAGACGGCGTGGATACCACCACCGCGCCGGTGAGCGGCACGGTCTGAAAGAGTGAAATCACTACATCGCCCGTGCCCGGAGGGAGATCCACCACCAGATAATCCAGCTCTCCCCAGACTACCTGCTGTAGGAACTGGCGGATAATCTGGTGCAGCATGGGCCCGCGCCATACGATGGGCTTGTCCCCGGGATTGAGAAATCCCACGGAGATGATCTTCACCCCAAAGTTCTGCAGAGGCTCAATCAGGTTCTCATTCAGCACGCGCGGCTGCTGGTTGGTATGCATCATGAGCGGAACGTTGGGGCCATAAACATCGGCGTCAAGCAGGCCGGTCTTGTATCCCATATTGGCCAGGGCAACCGCCAAATTCACGGCGATGGTGGTCTTACCCACTCCGCCCTTGCCCGAACCCACTGCAATAATGTTGTTTACACCCGGCAGCGGGAATGGTCCCTGCTGCTGGGCTCCGTGCTGATGTCCGTGAGCCACAATGAGCCTTTCTGGATGGGGTTAACTCTTGATTATACGGGAAGACGTGGAATCATCCTGTGCCGAACAGAGACTTAGCTCTTCACCGCATTCTTCCGGCCCAGCTCCCACTTCCTGAGCTCTCTGCGCCGTCCTGCATCCTCATAGCGTCTCTTTTCTTCATCCGTTTCCGTCGCCACCTGGGGTACAGATTTGTGCTTCCCGCGCGTATCCACGGCAACGAACGTCAGATACGCTGAAGCGACATGCTGCTTGGTCCCGGCAATATAGTTTTCCACCCAGCACTTTACGCCGATCTCCATGGACGTATTGAACGCGCGGTTGACTGAAGATTTCAAAATCAGCAGGTCTCCGATGTGGACCGGCCGTCGAAAATCAATGTGGTCAATGGATGCCGTGACCACATGACTGTGCGAGTGCCTGTGCGCCGCCAGCGCTCCAGCAATATCAATAAAGTGCATCAGCCTTCCGCCAAGCAGGTTGCCCAGGGGATTGGCATCATTGGGCAGAACAACCTCCGCCATCTGTGATTGTGATTCACTTACGGCCCGCGGCGGCACAATATGGATCGGCGTGTCGTGGCCATCATTCGAATTCATAACAAATTCCTTGTGGCAACAAATATGGAACGAGTCAAGCGGAGGACTCTCTCTTTAAAACATATCAGAAACGTTGAGGAAGTTTTTCAAAAGAAAGGTAAGAGCGCTTAGCAAAAATAGACGGCAGAGAAAGCCATCGCTCAGGTGAACGCCGCGCATCGCTCATTGCTATACGGGTTTTCGTGGCCGCCGCTCAAGATATACAGCCACGTAGCATTCAGCCTGGCGGCGAAGACACGCATCGCGCAAGGGCACTGCCCAGCTCTGTTGTGCACAATCGTATTCCAGGCGTCCGTACTCCACCGGCTCGTGATGGCGCTCGCTCACGTAGTGCAGCACGATCCGGGATTCCTCATCCCTGGCTACCGTAAACCGTACACCATCTGCGCCACGTTGTGCCGGCATGCGGCAGCACCCAGTAGCATAGCCAAGGTTGCAGAAACTGCGCAATTCATCTTCTGACGGAATGACCTCAGTGGCTCCGGCCCGGCAGGTACCCGTAAATCCCGCGCCCAGCGGCAAGCGGGCAGGAAACGCCCAGCCAAGGGAGATTCTTTCGGTAGGGAAAAAGAAGGGGCAAGCCACGACTTGGCGATAGTAGCGCGGCCAGCCCAGCGAGTAAAGATCAATCCATCGCTGCATTCTGTGGAAATCCGGGGAACAGCATTGGTTGGGCAACAAAGGCGTTCCGGCAAGGTGCAACCCTTTTCCTGTGGTAGATTTCTCTTATGCCTGAGCCCAGCCGGCTGGAAATGCTCACCCAATTCCTGGAACAGAACCCGAGCGATGCCTTTGCCCGCTATGGACTTGCCATGGAGTATTCCAACGCCGGACAGACGGAACAGGCCCTGGCTGAGTTCAAGAAGCTCCTCGAACTTCATCCGGACTATACGAACGGCTATTTCATGGCCGCGCAGGCCCTGGAACGCTCCGGACGCACGCCTGAGGCAAAGAAAATGCTGGAGAGCGGCGTGGAAGCAGCCCGCCGGACCGGCAACAAGCACGCCCTCTCGGAGATGACGGGGATGTTGGAAGAACTTTCTTCTTAACATTTCGAGCGAAGCGAGAAACCCTATCACTACAAAACCGCTACAAGTTCAGCCACAAATTGATTGCGGTCACTAAGTTCTCATTCTTGACTTTGAGAGCATGCTGGCTATAGAGCTCCCTCACCCTTCGAGAAGCTCAGGGTTCGGGATTTCAAAAAAAAGCTATTTTTTCGCCGCGTCCGCCATTACCTGTGAGGTCGGCTTCAACCTCTTGCGGATGGTTCGTTCCACCATCGATGGCGAAGTCTGATACAGCTTGATGAACCATTTGTAAAACCTGGGCACAATCACTTCCCGCTTGCGCTTGAGCAGGCCCTGCAACGTGGCATCGGCCACCACGTCCGGCGTAACCGCGTATTTTACTGACGACCCCACGCGCTGCGGGTTCTTGCCCTTGGTCATGTTCTTCACAAAGTCCGTAGCAATATAGCCAGGGCAAACCGTCAGCACATTAATGTTGTGCCGCAGCAGCTCCATGCGCGCAGCCTTGCCAATGGCGTTCATGGCATGCTTGGTGGCAGCATAGCCCGACATATAAGGCGTGGAGATATGCCCGGAGACGGATGAAATGTTCACGATGTCCCCGCCGCCCTGCTGCCGCATGACCGGGACCACAGCCTGCATGCACTCAACGGCGCCGAACAAATTCGTGTCAAACATACGCCGGAACTCGGCCATGTCCATATCGGCAACGCCGTCATTCAACCCAAAGCCGGCATTGTTTACAAAAATATCGATACGTCCAAACTTATCGACCGTAGCTTTCATCAGCGCGTCCACCTGGTCGCGCCGGCTCACGTCACAAGCGACGCTCAGGGTCTTTGCGCCGCCGCCAATGCGTTGCTCGGCCGCCTGGGTGCGCGCCAGATCGCGCGAGCACAACACAACTTTGGCGCCTTCCTGTAAAAACAATTTTGCAATTGCCTCCCCAATCCCCATGGAAGCGCCGGTAATCACAGCCACTTTGCCTTCAAGCTTCATGGCAGCTTTGTAGTTTGTTAAGCACGGCTAAGTCAAGTTCCCCGAAAAAAATATCTCTCGTCTTTCATGTCTGTTTTCCGATCACCCGAATCGCTCGATCACGTGCGATCGACCGATCTTCAATGTTATGGTTGTAAAATAGTCTGTGCCCTTGCTTCCGTTATTCCCGCTCGAAATCGTGCTCTTCCCCGGCGCTCCGCTGCCTCTGCATATCTTTGAACCTCGCTATAAAGAGATGATTGGCGAGTGTCTTTTGCAGAACCGGCCGTTTGGCATGGTCCGGGTGAAGGAGAACGCGCTATCTGTCATCGGCTGTTCCGCAAGCATCGTCAGTGTGATCAAAAAATATGACGATGGACGGCTTGATATTGCGGCTGAGGGCGCGCAGCGATTTGAGATCAAACAAGTCAACCAGGAGCGCTCTTTCCTTCAGGGCGATGTTACGTACTTTGAAGACGAGCCTTCCGTACCCGGCAAGGGCGCCAGGGATGCCGTGGTCCAGTTACACCAGCAGCTCTTTGAAGTCCTGGGCCAGCATGTTGAGATTGAGCCCGACATTTCGCCGCTCTCATTTCACCTGGCGCAGGAGCTGCCCGTGGACCTGGACTTCAAGCAGGCTTTGCTGGAAATGAAGTCGGAAGCAGAGCGGATTGAAACCCTCACCGAGTACTATCGCGCCACCATTCCCAAAATAGAAATGACCATGCGCGCCCGCCAGCGCGCCAGCGGCAATGGACATGTGCATTGATCTTTACTTGCACGGCGTATAATTCCGTACAGAGGCCCCCTTCATGAATCTTCCCCGTACTCTGGGCGAGCTCAAGAAAAGTTCTTTCTCTGAGCAAAGGCTGCGTACCCGCAGGGTCAAAGACGAGCTCCGCGAAAATCTGATTACCCGGCTGCGCGGCGGCGAAACCATTTTTCCCGGCATTATTGGCTATGAAGACACGGTTGTTCCGCAACTGGTGAATGCCGTGCTCTCACGGCATAACTTTATTCTGCTTGGCCTGCGCGGACAGGCCAAGAGCCGGATTCTGCGCGCACTTACGACCCTGCTTGATCCGCAAATACCGTATGTCGCCGGCTGCGAGATCCGCGACAATCCATATGACCCGATCTGCAAGCGCTGCCGCGAGTTGCTTGCACGTGAAGGCGACAACACACCCATTGCCTATCTCACGCGGGATGATCGCTACGTGGAAAAACTGGCCACGCCGGATGTGACCATCGCTGACCTGATCGGAGACGTGGACCCCATCAAGGCCGCGCGCGGCGGGCATGACCTTTCCAGCGAAATGACCGTGCATTACGGCCTGCTGCCCCGCGCCAACCGCGGCCTCTTTGCCATTAACGAACTGCCTGACCTGGCGGGAAAAATTCAGGTTGGCCTCTTCAACATCATGCAGGAAGGCGATGTCCAGATCAAAGGTTATCCGCTGCGCCTGCCACTGGACGTGGCGCTTGTGTTCACGGCGAACCCTGAAGATTACACGGCCCGCGGCAAGATCGTTACTCCGCTCAAAGACCGCATTGGCTCGGAAATTCGCACGCACTATCCCGGTACACTGGAAGAAGGGATCAACATTACGGAGCAGGAAGCATGGCTGCATCGCGATGGCCTGGAGTTGCATGTGCCAAAGTACGTCCGCGAAGTGGTGGAGCGTGTCGCTTTCCTTGCCCGCGAGGACAAGAAGATTGACAAGCGCTCAGGCGTGAGCCAGCGCTTGCCCATTAGCGTGCTGGAAAACGTGATTTCAAACGCTGAGCGGCGTGCCGTGCGCAGCGGAGAAAAGATGATCGTGCCGCGCATTGGGGACGTTTACGCCGCGCTGCCTTCAATCACCGGCAAGCTCGAACTGGAATATGAAGGCGAGATGCGCGGAGCCGATACCGTGGCCCGCGAGTTGATCCGTATGGCTGTCGCCAAGACCTACGACACTTATTTCAAAGACCTGAATATGCAACAGGTGGTGCAGTGGTTTGAGCTTGGCGGCGAGATCAAGCTCTCTGACACGGCCAGCGCGCAGGAGGTACTGGACGGCCTGAGGAACATTCAAGGGCTCACGGAAAAGCTGGCGCCCGTGGGCGTGAAATCGAAAGAGGCACCTGAGGTGCTGGTTTCGGCTGCGGAGTTCGTGCTGGAAGGATTGCACGCGCATCGCAGAATCGGAAGAACAGAAGAACGCGTTTTCGGTGCAGAAAAACAACCGAAAAAACATGAACGTCCGTTTGAACGGGGTGACGACGAGCCGCCCCCGTTAAGGAATCGACGGCCGTATAACTGAGTTTCTGGTCCCGAACGAAGTGAGGGATCCCTATTGAATAAATAGACGCGTAAGGAATCGCAATTGTTTTTTGTTTACATCCTGGCAAGCCTAAGCGGCACGCTATATGTGGGATTAATCGATGACTTGCGGCGTCGGGTAGAAGAACACAAGCTCGGCCTTGTGGATAGTTTCACAAAGAAATACCACGTGAACCGTTTAATGTACTACGAGACATTTCACGATTCGAAAATTGCGGAGAATCGCGAGCTACAGATTAAGAAATGGCGGGAAAAGAAGATAGCACTATTCGCCAATTCGAATCCACGTTGGGAGGATTTGAGCAAACAACTGTCGGGTTCTTACAAAGACGTGTTGATGTAATTTAAGCCAGTCGTACAAATAGGGTTCCCTCGCTACGCTCGGGATAAAAAACGAATGAAGTACACCAAATACTCCAAATACGTTGCCGACCTCGCGGATGAGATGAGCATGGAAGATCTGCTCAGCGCCCTATCTGACTACATGCTTGAGTCGGGGTTTCAGAGCGATTCCATGTACTTTCAGCAACTGGATGAGCACTCGCTCGACGCGTTGCGCCAGGCCATTCAGCAGGCGCTGGAGATGGGCGACTTCCTGGATGAAGAAATGCGTGAACGCCTGGAGCAAATGCAGGCCGACGGCACCATGGATGAATTGATCGAGCGGCTCATCGAGCGTATGCAGCAGGAAGAACTAATCTCCGTGGACCAGCCGCATGATCCCTCGCGCCCCTCGACCACTCCCGGCCAGACTGGCGAAGCCCAGACGGAAGCGCGGTTTGAAATCACTGACAAGAGCCTGGACTTCCTCGGCTTCAAAACCTTGCGCGATCTTCTCGGCTCGCTGGGCCGCTCCAGCTTCGGGCGGCATGACACGCGTGACCTGGCTACCGGCATCGAGTCCAGCGGCGCCTCCAAGCCGTATGAGTTCGGCGACACGATGAATCTGGACATCACCGAGACGCTCTCTTCGGCCATCCAGCGCGAGGGACTGCATCTGCCGCTGAATATTGAATACTCTGATCTTCAGGTGCACCAGTGTGAGTATCAGTCGTCGTGCGCCACGGTCGTGATGCTGGACTGCTCGCACAGCATGATCCTCTATGGTGAAGACCGCTTTACTCCGGCCAAGAAAGTGGCCATGGCGCTTTCCCACCTTATCCGTACACAGTATCCGGGCGACTCGCTTTCATTGGTTCTGTTTCACGATTCGGCTGAAGAGATGCCGATCTCGCAACTGGCGCGCGTAAAAGTGGGGCCGTATTACACCAACACACGTGAAGGGCTGCGGCTGGCCCAGCGCATTCTGCAACGCCAGCGCAAAGACATGAAACAGATCGTGATGATTACTGACGGCAAGCCCTCAGCGCTCACGCTGGAAGACGGCAGGATTTACAAGAATGCTTTTGGGCTCGATCCGCTGGTCGTCAGCCAGACGCTGGAAGAAGTCTCTCGCTGCAAGCGCGCTGGCATCATGATCAACACCTTCATGCTGGCTTCCGACTACGGTCTGGTCCAGTTTGTGCAGAAGGTCACGGCCATGTGCAAAGGCAAAGCGTATTTCACTACTCCACAAAATTTAGGCCAGTATCTGCTGATGGATTACATGTCACGGAAGATGAAGACGATTCACTGATCGTCGCCCGCCGAAACTGGGCTGCGCTGTCGGTTCTTATTCAAAATCCCCATCCGCCTTCTTGCTTCCCACCGTTTCATGGACCACATCTTTCACCATCTGACGGCGGAACTTGTCTGCCTGGCGGGTGGCCAGCACACGGACGCGGCGGGCCGGCAGCGTGACCGGCTCGACCTTCTCAAACCGTCCTCGTTCCACTGCTACGTCAAAGCGGAACCAGTCACTGCGGTAGAGACGCCCAGCGGCATAGAAGCTGACAGAGGCGGCAATTGTGCCCTCAAAATCTTTTCCCGTGATGGCAAGAATGCGTTCGCCGATGTGCTGCGTCCACGTATTGCCGCCAACCAGTGGATCGTTGAGGTACTGGCGCTCAAAGGGCATGGCATGCGTCATGGTGCGCAGTTGCACCAGCTGCAGGAGCACGGAAGAGCGCGCCAGATTGGTAATCACGATCTTGGCATCGGCGGTGGAGGCGCGTTCCAGGCGCACATGCAGTTCCGGCGCCCATTCGCGTTCAAACTGCTCGCGTGAAAGCTCCAGCCCGCGGTCGGCTGCCTTGGCATAGCGCAGCGTGGCCCGCGCCAGCACCACGCTCAGGATCGTGGTAACGATAGTTGCGGCCACGGGGATATATTCCAGCAAGGTGGAAAACGGCACACGACCGATGATTACCATGAGCATTGGAGCTCAAGCTTACCGGGATACGCGGGTTTCCCCGAGATGCGAGACGTCTTGGGGCTTTGGTAACGGCAAGAAAAAAGGCAGGTAAGTGCTTGAAACAGAATGAGGAGCCTGCCGGCTCCTAAAAAAAAAATCCTGCATGTGGGATGCGGCTATCCGCCGGTTTTTACCGCGGCCTCAGCGGCCTGGAAGCCGATCTTGGAATGCTGCCCGTCACAGAAAGGCTTGTTTACTGACGCGCCGCAGCGGCACAGCGCGATCGTCTGTTTACCGCTGATGTCATACTTGTTGCCGTCGGCATCTGCCAGATTGAGCTCACTCAGATCGCCGGTTACGATATATGGCCCGTTCTTCTTGGGCACGATGTTGATTGCCATGCAGTTCCCCTCCAACAATTTCTACGCTGAACCAATCTAAATGGTACTGGGGGAGGGTGCAACTGACTCTCTTGTTGCTTGCCTGTGGGAGCGCTGCGGTTTTCGATCTCCCGTTCTGAACTCGCAGTTAAAGAGTCCCCCTCGCTGCGCTCGGGACAAGAAAAGCTTATCGCTTCTTAAACGCCACATTCACCAGCAGCTTGTCGCCTTCAATATCCACCACGTTGCAGAATGTGCGCTCACCGCGCCGGGTAAAGTCGAGCCCAACACGGCTATCGCCTACACGTATGTTGCGAATACTTAAATGGTCCAGAAATTCTGGCAGAGCCGGATCCACGATGTTCATTTCTTTTCTGGGCGCGCTGGGACGAATGCCGAGCACCGACATCATGATCAGGAAGACCGCGCCCGACGCCCACGCTTGCGGCGAACAGGAGACCGGATACTGCACTGGCTCATCATGTTCGCGCCGTTCAATGCCGCAGAAGAGTTCAGGCAACCGGTAGCCGCGGAAATTGAGCGCCGCCTGAAACAGCGTGGTGAAGAGCCGGTTCGCAGGCTCGCGAAATTCATAGAGCGCCATGCCATGGACGATCAGAGAATTATCATGCGGCCAGACCGAACCGCGATGATAGCTCAGCGGATTGAACACTCGCTCGTCGCGCGACATGGTGCGCAACCCCCAACCGGAAAACATGTCTTCACGCATGAAGCGCTGCGTAATGGTCTTGGCGCGGTCCTGCGCCAGCATGCGGGTGAAAAGCAGATGACCGGGGTTCGAGGAGATGACCTGCGTCTGGCGCTTGTCACGGTCCAGCGCCATGGCGTAAAAGCCAAGCTTCGGCATCCAGAAGGCTTTTTCAAACCTCTTGGCCATTTCCGCGGATTCCTTTTTCAATCTGTCCGCGGTCTTGATGTCTCCGAAGGAGCGCATGAGCGAAGCCATTCTGTACTTGGCTTCATAGACATAGCCCTGAATCTCGCACAGCGCAATCGGAGATTTCGCAATCTCGCCATCACGATGCATGATGGCGTCCCACGAATCTTTCCAGCCCTGGTTCGCCAGCCCTTTGGGGGAGCGGCGCTGATATTCCACAAAGCCATCGCCATCCAAGTCTCCAAACTTGTCAATCCATTCCAGCGCGCGATGAGCGTGCGGGAGCATGTCTTTTACCAGTTGCTCATCGGCGGTCCAGTTGAAGGTCTCACTGAGCAGGATAAGCCAGAGCGGCGTCGCGTCCACGGAGCCATAGTAAGGACCAAAGGGCATCTCGCCGGCGCGGGTCATCTCGCCTTCACGATACTCATGCAGTATCTTGCCGGGCTCCTCATCGCGCCAATCGTTCTTCTCCTTGCCCTGGAGCTGGGCCAGCACACGCAGCGTCTCAACGGCGAGCTGCGGGTTCAACATGAGCGACTGGTAAGCGGCAATGATGGAGTCGCGCCCAAACATGGTGGCGAACCATGGAATGCCGGCGGCGATCACGCGCTCCTTGGCCTCTGGGATTTGCAGCGCGTGAAAATCAGCTTTGCAGGTACTAACCATCTCATTGAAGATGCTGTTGCTGGAGCCAAAGCTGGTGGAGTGCGACGCCCACTCTTTCAGGGCCTCACGGCGCAGCTGCAATTGCTGGGCAAAGTCAGGGCGGCTCGACCGGGAGCGCTTGCCCTCGACCTGCGGGACGATTGTGGTGTGGAGCTGGAAACGTTTGAACGGCGGCAAACGCAGCTTCCAGCGCGCCGTGGTGCCATTCACTGACTCGGGCTCGGGCGAGAGATGGATGATGGTTTCGCGCGCCACGCGGTCCAGTCCGCAGTAGTGAAAAACTATGGAATCGCCGCGCACAATCGGCTGGTAATAGTGCCCAAGGTCCTGCCGCGCCACGCCACGCACCTGGAAGACATCCATGAAATCGGCTTCGTAAGCCAGTTCAATGACCAGTTCAAGTTCCTTGAAGTTGAAATTCTCAAAAGAAAAATTATCAAAGAGCGTATCGGAAGACAGCAGCTGTTCCCGGCGGATGTGCACCGTATTCTCGGGAATCTCATAGGTCTCCCGCATGGTGCTCTTGCCGGTTGTAAGCTCTATCTGTGAGGTAAACGTCTGTTCGGTGCTGGAAGAAAGCACCACCGTTCTATATCCATCCACGCGAAGTTCCAGCCGGCTAAGAAAGCGCGTGTCATCGTGAAAAAAGCCCACATCGGGCGCGCCCGGTGGCATGATGTCACCAGCAATGGTGGTGGAGAGAAAGGTCTTGCCATCGATCAGTGTAAGGTTGTTGACTTTGCGCGGTTCGGCGTTCTGGTAAACCAGCCGCGGCTCCGGATACGGCGCGGCGATCTCCACCAGCTCAGAGTGGGCGATCATTAGTTTTGCGCTCATGCCACGATCTGCTCCGGCTCGGCCACTCCATCGCGCAGGATTTCAGTATAGAGATTGATGTAATCAGCCGTCATACGCGCAACGGAAAATTTTTTCTCCATGTAACCGCGAACGGTCCGCGCCGGGAGTTTCAGGTCGCGCGCGCATTGGGCCAATTCAGTGGTGCTCTGGCGCACGTATCCGCTTACTCCGTCCTTTACCACTTCACCCACGGACCCGCCGGGCATCGCCAATACCGGGGCTCCGCAAGCCATGGCTTCAATCATCACCAGACCAAAGGGCTCATCCCACTGCACGGGAAAGAGCATGGCCAGGGAGTGGCCCAGCAGCTCAGCTTTATCGTCCATTCCCACTTCACCCACGTATTCAATGAACTTGCCGTCCACGTGCGGCTTTACCATGGTCTCCCAGTAATCTTTGTTGATCGGCTGTATTTCACCCGCAATCTTTAGAGGAATACCGGCTTTTTTTGCGATCTCAATCGCCAGATGCGTACCCTTGGCCGGCGCAATCCTGCCCAGAAAGCTCAGGTATTCGCGCTTCCCTTCCAGCACCGGATAGAGCAATGGATTGACTCCATGGTGGATGGTCCGCATATGCGGCAGGTTCAACTTTTCGCGCTGAAAGTCACTGATGGTGACGTAAGAAATTTCTCGATAAGACTGGTAAAACTCAACCAACGAGGTGTCATACGCGTGATGCACGGTATAAACCATGGGAACATCAGTAAACCTGGCATAGCTCAGGCCAGGTGCGCTGTTGATATGGATCAAATCGGCATCCTGCGCCGCCTCCTGAATGGCCCAGGCAAAGTGATTTAATCCCTTCAGCGAAGCTTCCATCTCATGGCGCAACGGCCACTCACCCGCGGGGTACAACCAGCGCGTGGGAACGTTGATGGTGGACTCGCCATGGGTGTATACAGTCACATCAATCTTCTGGGCCTGAAGCCCGAGAGCCAGCTCGGCAATAAATAACTCTGTGCCTCCATATCTGAGTGGAGGTACTGCGATGAACGGAGGTGCAATAAGCGCTATTCTCATGGGAGTGTTACAGACAATAAGTAAGATGCGGAATCCGACCATGGTGGCTCGGAATACTTTTTCTGATGACTTGGAATACTTTAAGGCGAAGACGCCAGCATTTTTTCTTACATCGTTGAGAGCGCTTTGGCCGAAATTGAACTCATGGCAATTTCCACGGCTTGCTCAAATTCGCGCGCTCGCACATCGCTCGTGTGACTCGCCAGTACGCGTTCGCGGGCCGCTCGGCCAATACGCCTCAATTCGGCCACGTCGTAATCCCGGAG
The DNA here is from genome assembly GCA_020072585.1 of Terriglobia bacterium. Taxonomy (GTDB): domain Bacteria; phylum Acidobacteriota; class Terriglobia; order Terriglobales; family Acidobacteriaceae; genus Angelobacter. The sequence goes on from JAIQGL010000006.1 coordinate 75,592, forward strand.
ATAACGCACAACGTCATCGCTTCCCATTGGTAAAAGAATTTCCCGTCCGGGAGCCAGAAAAGTTTCCAACCCTGGCCAATTATCAGAGACCATGGCGGCGGCGCAGGCGGCAGCTTCAAACAAACGTACCGAGGGCGAGTATCCGGCCAGCACCATCTCGCGCCGCGTGACATTCAGCGTGATGCGCGAAGAGCTATAGAGAGCGGCATGATGGCGCGGATCCAGGTGGATGATGCGCTCTACGTTCGCGGGCCATTCAACACCCGCAGGATACTGTGGACCGGCCACAATAAACTTGCTGCGAGGCAGCCTGCGAGCAGGGGAACAGAGTAGTTCGTCGATCTTGGACTGGCGGTCCGGCGCATATGTGCCCATGTAACTCAGGTCGCATGCGAACCGTGCATCCGGGGAAAGTTCGCGGTGTTTTTCCGGATCAACCGAGCAATAGAGCGGTACTGCAAAAGGCGCGCCCAATTCCTCTTCAAGCCGCTTCAACATTGGGCCACCGGTAAAGCTGAAATAAATATCCAGTTCAGGGAGATGCTGTTTGAGTAGATAGTCCGCGCGCCCGTGCTCTTTGAGGCTTCTTACCGTCACCGGCGTATCGATGTCATAAAAAGCCTTCACCGGAACACTGGAAGACAATACTTCCTCCAGCGCGGCAATACCGTCAGGAAAATAGGACCCTACCAGGGTGATATCTGAGTCGCGGAGCTCAGCTCGCACCGTGGGCAAAATTTCATTCCAGTTTTCAAAGACTTTTACGTCACAATAAGGCGGGTGGGGTAGGTCACGATTGTTCTGGTACCACTCAAGATTGTGCTCAAAAAAAGTAATGCGGTGCCCACGGCGATGCAACGCCTGGCACAGCGCGCGAAACGTTGTCGCGTGCCCGTTACCCCAAGATGAGGTGATCGAAAGCCCAAAGATAGTCAGTTTCATAAATTAGCAATGAGCAGCCAGCAAATGGCTCTTGCCTGCTTGCTCCCAACATCGATCCGCCCCTCCTTGGTCTTTGATAGCCGGGATTTATAACGACTTAGCCAACATGCTGGCGGTCATGCCGTCAAATTCCTTCGCACGCAACGCATACGTATGGTCGTGAAGGGCCCGTTGCCGCATGTTGTTGCCAATCTCTTTAGCCCTGGCACTTGTAACGCTCCGCAAATAGGTTACGATTTCTTCTGCGCTGCCGGCCACCAGGATTTCCCGGCCCGGCGCAAAGAAGGTTTCAATCCCGGCCCATTGATCAGTTATCAGGCATGCACCAGCGCCGGCAGCCTCAAAGACGCGTGTGGGCGGGGAGAAGCCAACCCCAGCCATGGAATCCCGGTTAATGTTGAGCACCATCCGCGCGGAACAGTTCATCCGATTGTGGTCCCCGGTGCCAACATGGCCAATCCAGCGCACATTGGCTGGAAGGCGCTTGCCGCCCCACCCTTCCCCGCCTAAAGCAAATTGAGAATTGGGAGCCAGCTCCGCGGCACGAAAGAAAAACTCTTCTACGCGCCGCTCGCGGTCCGGCAGGCGGTGGCCCACAAACAAGAGATCGCAAGAGAACGCTGGATCTGGCGGGACGGGATGGTGCGTTTCCGGATCGAGCGCGTTGTAAATCGGATGACAGTTCATTGCGCCCAGACGCCGATAGTGCTCCATTACAGGAACGCCGCCACCGTAGGTAAAGATGAAATCGTATTCAGGGATGAGTCCGCGAAACGCGTCCGCCGGGTCCGCTTCGACCCGGGCCAGGGTAGCGGGCGCGTCCACATCCCAGAAGGCCACGCTCGTACCTGCCGAGCGGCATTCGAGCACTTTTTCTTCCAGCAGTTCGTCAAATACGCCAACGCCGCTGTGTTTGATGACCAAATCGCATTGCGCCGCTCGCTGAAGCAGAGCGGGTATCTCATCAACGTTTTCATAAACAATACTGCTCACATAGGAGAAATCTCCGGCATCACGGTTCTGCTGACGGCCATAGGCATCCGGCTCGGCAAAGGTAACATGATGGCCCAGAGCACTCAGCTGCTTATAGATACCGCGGTAATAGGTGGCCGCGCCATTCCAGTAGGACGATGTAATGCTGGAGCCAAATGCAAATATCTTCATGAAGCGATCTCCTGGCAGATTGAGATCAGCTCTTGCGCCCGGTGCGCGCAGGTATGGCGTTCGCGAATGGTCTTCAATCCATTTTCAGCAAGCTGGCGTCGCGCACTCGTGTCACGCACAAGATGCTGCAACTCGGCCGCCATCTGGTCACCGTCATCAACCACCAGGTAGTCTTCGCCGGGACGAAATAATCCTTCATCATCATTCCACGGAGAGCACACCAGAGGAATCCCACAGGCAAGCGCCTCAAAAACGCGGATGGTGGGAATGCCGGCAAGACCATTGGCGTAATGCCGGCGGGGAATGTGCACCGTCACCATGCTCTCGGCATAGGCCTGGGAAGAAAAAATATTCGGCAGATAGCCACGATAGCCAACATTGGCTGCGGCGAGTTTTTGGAGAGCGACTTCCGGATAGCGAACGCCATGCGCCACCACTTGCAAATCGGGCAGCTTGCTTGCCGGTCCGATCAGGAACTCTTCCATCTCGGCGGTCCGCTCTTCATCACCCCAGTTGCCGATCCAGATCACGTCGATCTCTTTTTTGCGGTCCAACGGGTGGAACTGCTGCACATCGGCCGCTTCATGGAAGGTCCATACGCGTCGCACCCCAAACCCATTCACATAGATGCGGCGGATGGATTCGCCAAAGGCGAGGACGCCATCCACCAGATGCAGATTGAACTTCAGGATCTCTCCGGCGCGGGTATGAGCGCGGTGATGGCTGTCATGAAACAAGGCAATGAAACCATATTTCTCTTTGAGGGCCAGCACACGATTCACCACCTGCGGATCATTCCACTCATGCAGCAAAACCAGGTTTGTCTCTCGAAGCTCATCTTCAAGAAACTGCTGGAATTCGCTGTTGCCTGACTTGTAAAAGCGGATATCCAGCTCCGGATAAGCGCGGCGGAAGGCATCAATGGCCTCAATGGCCCGTTCGCCTTCAGACTTCATCATGTTGGCGAGCGACCACGAATTCAGCTCTTCATAACAGCGGACAGTATGTCCCATGCGGACCAGCTCACGCATGAGCCCGCGCAGAAAATGAGCGTTGCCGTGGTTCCAGTCAGAGACCATGGAGTGTGAAAAGAGCGCGATATTCAGCTTCTGGCTCATGCGCTGATCGCCCTGGCAGGAAGAAGGCCCTGATAGAGATTTCTGTAGCCTGCCACCATCCGCTCAGCAGAAAAATGCTGCCGTGCATGCTGGTATGCCAGATTGCCTTGTGCCCGCCGCAGAGCAGGATCGCGCTGGAGACTTTCAACCGCGTGGCACAGGCTCATGGCGTCATTGTTGCGGAAGAAAACCGCGGTGCCCTCCCACAATTCGCGGAATGTAGGAATGTCACTGGCGATGATGGCGCAGCGTGACAGCGCGGCTTCCACCGGCGCCAGTCCGAACGGCTCATATTGCGAAGTAGCGGCATAAATGCCGGCCCGCGCCAGCGTCTGGACAATCTGCCGTTCATCCTGCTCCGGCTCAAGGTGGACGTTGGACGCGAATACCTCAGCGGCCAGGGTCTGGCTCTCAAACTCAGGATGGCGGTCACTGCCAATAATGTGCACTGGAAGAGGCAGATCCTGCCGCAGCAAAAGCGCAACGTTTTTGCCGCCGTCCCAAAGCCGCCCCATGCTCACGATATTTTCTTCCTTGCTCATGTGCGGATTAAACAATCCGGCGGTCCGTCCGTTGTGAATGACTGAGGTCGACTGGAGCTTGCCATAGTGAAGCCCGATTTGCTCCAGCATCCAGCGGGAAGGCGCAACCACGGCTGATGCTTCGCTCAGACCGCGCACAACCGCCTGGCGATACCAGCGCAGCCACGCCGTCTCCGGCGGAGTCTTGCCGTGAACAGCCATCCACCAGCTCACCACATCACTATGCGCCACAACCACGCGTGGCACATCGCACTCCAGGGCTCCATAATAAAACTGGCTGAAGTGGAGCAGGTCAGGTTTGGTTTCCTGGATGACGGCTTCCAGATACTCTGACGACGCCACCATGTCCGCTTCCGAGTCCAGCATCCACTCCAGTTTGAACGCGGTAGGGCGATAATCAAGGTTCGGCAGGTCCTCCATCCACCTTGTTTGGCCTGTGGTGGGAATGTCACCAAAGCTGACGAGCGTAATACGATCGCCGCCGCTCACCAGGCCGGTCACCAACTCTCGTGTATATGTCCAAACACCGCCGAGCGTATCCGCGGTGACTAAGATATGCATTCTTCAAGTTCCTCAAGTGCGAGTGGTGCCTGTTCCTGAATATCGCTATAGCCTTTGCCGGCGAACCTGGAGGTGTAATGCCGGTGGGCGCGCTCCCACGCCAATTCATCTGGAGCAGCGGCAAACGTCTGCGTGTAGAGCGGGCTTCCGGGAAAAGGGAACATAGGCACAGGCTCACTCACCCATACGCCCTGCGATTTCAGGCGGTCCTGCCACTTGCGAATCTCCGCGCGATCATCTCTCTCCGTGAGAATCAGGTTGGCCTGCACCCAGGGAATACGCCCGCGGGCAAAGACCAGCAACTCGGCAATTCGCTCCGTATCCAGACGGCAATTCTTGTGGAGATCTTCTCGCCCTTCATGGGTGATGGATTCAACCCCGCACTCCATGGAGATGCAGTGCGCCCGGCCGAGCAGGTCCAGCGTCTCCTCGGTCCAAAGATCGATACGGGTCTGGAAGCCGATCTTTAACGGACGTTCGGCAATTCCTTCCAACAAACGATGTACGTTTTTGCCCACGCCAAAAATCTCATCGATGAAATAGATGTACTCCACACCTCGTGCAATCAGCATATCTACTTCTTGAAGCACCGCATCCACGCTACGCTCACGAAATTGATTGCGGAAAAGCGTCTTGTTGCAGAAAGTGCAGGCCCAGGGACATCCGCGGGCAAACTCCAGCTCCGCGCCAAGGCCATGGTCATTGGTAAACACATGATGACGGTGCCAGTGAGCTTCAACGTTATAGTTACGGAAATCGAGCTGGCCCAGCACGCTCATGTCAGTGACAGCTGAAGCCGGGCTGATGTGGAATCCGTCTTCCTTCCTGAAGCAACATCCAGCAATGTCCTCCCACGGCCTGGACGCCAGCTCGGCTAACGTCTGATCGGGTTCTCCACGCAAGGCCACGTCGCATCCGGTCTTGCGAATCGTGGTGGCTGGAGTGGCAGAGGGGTGCGGCCCGATCATGACTTTGACCGCTTTGCTCCGTAAACCCGCAAGCCACTCCATGGGTACACGCAGCTCCGGCGGCGGGCAGCGCCAAAAGAGATAGGAAGGCGCCGTGGGAACCACCAGGAAATCCGGCGCGAATGCGTTGACGCGGCGTCTGGCTTCTTCCAGCAAGAGAATATCCGTTTGCGCGTCAACCAACAGTGCGTCATGACCAGCGGTGAGTAACTGGTCGGCAGCAAACAGCAGCTCCAGCGGAGTATGCGGGTCCCGGCAGCCGAAGTAGGTTGAGCCCTTAAAGTCCCAGTTGGGATTGAGGAGGGCAAACTTCATCCCACCCTCCCGGAGAATTCAGCCGCAAGGGCAAATGGTGACAAGCCATGCGCAACCGCGCGGCGACGCGTTGTAAGCACGTTATGGTTCTGCTCCCAGAACTCGCACAGAAGGCGCACAGTTTTCCTGAGCCCAATCTCCGGCTGCCAGCCGGTATCATGCTGAATTTTACTGTTGTCAGTAACGTAGACGAGCTGATCGCCTGGGCGGCGTTCATCCATCACGCATTCCAGACGTTGGCCGGTAAGCAATTCAATTTCATCCATTAACTCAAGCAGAGAAACGGAATTCTGCGGCCCGCCGCCCACGTTGTAAACCTCAGTCCGGGTAGTTTCAATATTCTGGTGTACAGCCTCGAACGCGCGAATGAGATCTTCAACGCAAAGCACGTCGCGGACCTGGCGGCCATCGCCATAAAGGACCACGGACTGGCCTTGCAGGGCGGAATAAACAAAGTGCGCTACCCATCCCTGGTCTTCCGTCCCAAACTGCCGCGGCCCGGCAATGCAGGACATGCGGAAAACGACTGTAGGCAAACCATAAATACGCCCGAAATCGCGCACATACTGGTCCGCGGCTCCCTTGGAGCATCCATAAGGAGAGTGGAAATCGAGCGGCTGTGATTCCGCGGTGCCCTTGTGCCCGGGTATCACGTAACGTTCTCCGCTGACGACCGGCAGGCCAAGTCCCAGATCCCCATACACTTTGTTGGTGGAAGTAAACAGAATGAAGGGCCGGTTCCCGCTGCGGCGCGCAGCATCAAGAACATTGAAGGTGCCGGCGAGATTGACCTCAAAATCCAGACGCGGATCAGCAACGGAAGTAGTAACAGCTACCTGCGCGGCGAAATGATAAATCTCATTCGCATGGGCCACCGCTCTGTCCACCAGCCGCGCATCACGCACGTCACCCACGGTAACCTGCAACCGCGCGGAGGCGCCGGCGGCCTTTCTCAGCCATTCGAGGTTATGGTGCACTCCCGCGCGCGAGAGGTTATCAAAAATGTGCACCTTCGCGTTGGTGCGGGTGAGCAGCACGTGGGCCATGTTTGACCCAATAAAGCCGGCTCCCCCAAAAATCAACACCGAGCGCGCTTCTTGCTTCCGCATGCTCCCCCCTTTCAAAATCCGCGCATTTGAACCGGTGCGCCTAGGCAGTCAGGCCAAATTCACTCAGATGCGCCACTGCTTCGGCAGCGCGGTCTTGCGGCTGCTGTGAGCACAGCCATTGCACTAAATCCTTGAGTCCATCAGCAAAGCGCACGGTGGGTGTATAGCCCAGTAATTTCCTTGCGGCAGTGATATCAGCAAAACAGTGGCGCACGTCGCCAGCGCGGTATTTTTGCGTAAGCTCAGCCGGGAGCTCCGCATCCATGGCATGGGCCAATTCCGCGGCCACTTCGTGAATAGAAATCGGTTCGCCTGATCCGATGTTCACCGCTATGCCGTCAGCCTGTGAAGATTCCATTGCCAGCAGGTTGGCGCGGACCACGTCCCGCACGCTAATAAAGTCGCGCAGCTGCCTTCCATCTTCAAAGATCATGGGCTGGTGACCATTCATGAGCCGTGAAGCGAAAATTGCAGCCACGCCGGTATAGGGGTTTGAAAGCGCCTGGCGCGTTCCGTAGATATTGAAATAGCGCAGAGCAACCACCGGCAGCGCGTAGGTGCGTCCGAAGAGCAGGCACATGTCTTCCTGGTCTCGCTTGGAAAGCGCATAGATCGAGCTGCATTGCAAAGGTTTGGATTCGTCCGTGGGAACCGGCGTGAGCGCTTCGCTGCATACTGGACAATTCGGCTCCCACTGTTTCGTTCTGAGTTGAATTACGGAACGAAGTTGCGGCGCCACACCACCGCATTGAGCGCAAAGATATTTCCCCTCCCCGTAAATCGACATGGACGAAGCCAGCACCAGCTTTTCCACGCGGCTCTTGCGTTGCAAAAATTGCTGCAACAGCACGGCGGTGCCCTGCGTGTTCGTGCCCATGTAGTGTTCAATTTCATACATGGACTGGCCTACGCCGACCGCAGCGGCCATGTGAAATACAACGTCAATCCCATTCAGCGCACGCCGGATCGCTCCGCTGTCCCGCACGTCACCGTGCACAAACTCTGCTTCTTCGGGGAGATACTCAGGAATTCCATGGTGGTGGACCTGATCGGTCAGGTTGTCAAAGATGCGCACGTTGTGTCCGGCAGCCAGCAAAGCGTCCGCAAGATGCGAGCCTACGAAGCCTGCTCCACCGGTGATGAGTATGTTTTTGGCCATTCCTAGCGGGCTCCTATCAAAATGTCGTTGGGTTTTCTGGCCGATGCATACTTACGCACGGCCCAAACAGCGAACTCCGCAAAGTCTTCCACTCTTCTCGGCGGACTCGTGTAGTGGGGCGCAAGCCCCATGTGCTCAGGAGTAAAGCATAGCGTCAACGTAGTGGTGAAAGGCTCCAGCGCCTGCATCTGACGATCAAACCAGGCCTGAGCGTTGGGGCGGAACCAATCCGCCCAGCTGATGCCGGTGCGCAAATACTTAACGCCAAGACGCTGCATCCATTCGACCGCGAGATCCAGCCGCGGATCTTCATAGTGGAACCACTGGCAGATACCCATGCCGCTGGGAAACGATTCCGCTGCCAGCTTCGGCGAGCCATCCTCACGCAGAAGCCCCATATAGTAGTGGCGATAATAGGCGCTGCCTTCGGCTTCTTTGTGGCGTGTGGTGGCAGACCATGTGGCAGGCAGGTCCAGCAGGCTGTACCAGTGCACCCGGTCCACGATGGGCAAAAGCAGCTCTGCCGTGCGTTCAAGACCAAACAACTGTACTTCCTCGGCACCGAAGGATGAAACACCAGCCTCAGACACCCATATCGGTTTTTTCGTCACGGCGCGGATTTCCTCGATCTTCTTTGGCCAGTCCTGAATCTGCCAGTGGTTCCAATCCAGTGGAAAGCCGTGTACAGAGACGACATCCACGGCATCCAGCACGCCGTAAGAACCAAGCAGTTCGATGAAATTCGGATCGATGGGCGAAATGCCGCCCAGCGCTATTGGCAGCTCCGGATTCTCCTTGCGAATGGCCTTGCTGGCGGCAATGACCATACCGGCAAAAATCTTCCAGTCAGGATCCAGTTTGAAATCCCAGTGGGAAAGATTATTCGGCTCATTCCACAACATGACTGCTTCAACCATGCACGCACCTTTGCGTAAGAGAGCTGGGGCGAGATTTACAGGGTGCCCGCTAATTCGTGGTCCAAAATGTACTTGCCATCGTCTTTTGTGACATGAGAGGGAGCGCAGATCCAGGTTTCCTGCTCTGGATGGGCCGTGATTTTCAGGCCGGAGCTACGCAGCATTCCTTCCATGGCGCCGTGATTGGGGATCCACCAGTTCGTTGGATCGCCCGAATAATTTTTCTCAATAAAGTACATGCAGGGGAAGTCTGGATTATGGAAAACTTCCGTGTTCCAAAAATGATAATCCTCATGCAGTTCCGGACTAGTGAGCGAGCCACGGACCATGGTTTGCAAAATCAGGCTGCCCTTAACCTTCTTGATCACTTTATCCAGCGCGAAAAGAGGGTAGCGCAAATGGTAAAAGACCCCCATGAACAGAACGTAATCGAACTGGCCCGGAATAGAATCAACATCATAGACGGAACACTTGGCAAACTCGATCTCCAAACCCAGCACCTGAGAGGCAAAACGCGCCTGATCGAGATACCGGTCATCCACGTCAATGCCCAGAACGCGGCTGGCGCCTCTTTTCTTGAGTTCAATGGAATGGAAGCCGCCATTGCATCCGATATCGAGCACAGTGGCGCCTGACAAATCGGCGGGCAGAGCGGGAGCGATATGCTTCCACTTGACGCTGGGAAAATCGCCCAGAAAATGATGCGGCGCCGTAAAAACGCCTTTCAGGTTAATGTTATGGAACCACTCACCCATTTCTGAGATACGGCGTGTGATTTCCTGGAGGCCATTCAGAGCTACATCCTCCCGGCTGATGTTCGTTCCCATTGTGGCCATCGTGTACAACCGTCTCCGTCCGCTAAATGCTTACTTTCATTGGATTAGACTCGGCTTGAGGAACTTGGGATGTCCCTGTGTGTGGGGCCCATGGAGCAAAGAAACGCCTGAGAAAGCAGAATGATAAAGATTGGCAAATAACAGATTAGTAAAACACAACAATGCCCCGGCGTATTCCTGGCGTAAATCTGTTTGCTTTCCGTTGCTGGGGAAAAAATCGAGGAGTGGGCTACTGGTCCTATAGCTCCTCTCGTGTGTGAGACTTCAGAACGGTCCGCCTGCCATGGCCTGTTGGCGTCCAGCCACGCTAAACGGTTCTGCGCCCGGTAACCAGATTAATGACCGCAACAACTAATGCGATTACCAGCAAAAGATGGATCAAACCGCCAGCTACATGGAATCCCCAGCCCAAAAGCCAGAGAATGATGAGGATTGCGAAAATGGTCCAAAGCATAAGTACCCCTTGAAAATCAGAAAACTCTATCGACTGCCACCCAACATGAGAAGCTGGTTTTCAGAGCGGAGTTGTCCCTGAATCAACGGATTTCAGCAGGAGTATTACGGCGGAGACGCAGGGGCCGAATTGACGCGCAAAAATATGCCGGCCATGCGGCCGGCACATTCGATCACTTTATTTTTTCGATCATTTCATCATGCTTGGACCGGGCAGCGGCGCGGCCGATACCCAGTGGGTTATTCCGTATTCTTTCAGCTTGCGATACAAGGTGGTCTTGCCGATGCCAAGCGCCCGCGCTGTCATCAGTTTATCGCCATTGAGTTGCTGCAACGCATCCAGAATGGCCTGCTTTTCCATTTCGGCCAGCGGAAGGATCCGCGCTTGTTTCCCTGGCGGAATCGTGCGCAAAGCAACCGTTCTTATATGAGGAGGAAAATCGGCTGACTGAAGCACAGGTCCAGGGCTCATGGCCACGGCCCGTTCCAGACAATTTTCCAGTTCGCGGACATTCCCGGGCCAATCATAAAGCTGCAACAGCTTCATGGCCTCAGGGTTAATGGAATACTGCGCCTGCTTGGTCTGCCCGATGCGCTCCAGGAAGTGCTCCGCCAATGCGCGAATATCTTCCTTGCGCTCACGCAGTGGCGGCAAACGAAGGCCCACTACATTGAGCCGGAAGAAGAGATCGCGGCGGAACGTTCCCTGCTGGACCGCCATCTCCAGATCGCGGCTGGTAGACGCTATAATGCGCACTTCCACCGGGATGGCTTTGGCGCTTCCCTGCGGATGGAACTCCCGTTCCTGCAAAGCGCGCAACAGCCTGCCCTGAATATCCAGCGGCATCTCTCCGATCTCATCAAAAAAGACCGTGCCACCGCTGGCCAACGCATACGGTGCTTCCTTGGTTTTGGATAAGCCCACGGCTGCCTTCATGGGGCCAAATAGTTCGTTTTCAAGCGTGCCAGGGGCCGGAGAAGCGCAATCGACCAGCAAGAAGGGACGGTCGCGGAATGGGCCGTCCGCGTGAATAGCACGCGCCACGGTTTCCTTTCCTGTACCGCTCTCGCCCTGTACCAGGACGGGATGTTTGCTGGTGGCCACTTTGGCGATAATGCGATAGAGCTTTTGCATTTCAGGGGAAAGTCCGAGCATACCTTTGTACTCTGGCTTGGTTTGTAAGTGTTCACGAGAAATACGGTCTTCCAATGAATTGCGCAGTCGTCCGGCGGCACGGGTAAGCAGCACTTTGAGTTCCTCGCCTTTGAATGGCTTGCGGATGAAATCACAAGCACCACTCTTCATGGCAGTCACAACAGAATCAATGCTGGCCTGGCCGCTGACCATGATGACTTCAGTCTGCGGATGCATTTCCTTGAATTTAGCCAGGAGATCCAGTCCGTCCTGGGTTGATTGGCGCACGTCTAACAAGACTACGTCTACCGGCTGCATCTCCATTTGGCGCAAAGCCGACCGTGTATCCTCGGCGGTGTACACCTTGAAGCCCATGCTACCGGCAACTTCCTTACACAAGTCCCGAACCCAGCGCTCTCCATCCACAATAAGCAGAAACAATGACTCAGCAGGCGAAGCTTCTTCCTGCGATGTGGCCCGTACTGCGATCGACGACATAGATTCCCTTTCTGCGATTCTGGACGCCATGCTTTAACCTTGATCCAAGGTTTGAAGTCCCAATGGTTCTAAACATCCGTCACAGCGGCGAAAGCCCAAGGTCTAAATGGTTTCAGCAAGACTGCCCTGAATCATTTATCGTCAAAATAAGAAAAGACTTAGCGACTCTGCCGCTAACGGTGTTCGCTTTATAAAGTTAACTGCAGTTCGCAAGTTACATGAGAGCCAATACTTTTTTACCTTTTGGCTTAAAAATTTCCAATTTCAGAACAGAGGTCATGCAGTTTTAACAGGCCATCGCCTCTTTAGGTAGACATAGTGATTACTTATGAACGCGATTACTCAAGGACTACGCTGGCTTGACTTAAGCCGAACCCACGCGATACCTTCGCCACAACACGCACCGACGAACCTATGGGAGAAAAAACATTGTCTTTTCAGCGAATGATTACGCTCACAACCGATTTCGGATTGACTGAGCATTATGTTGGTGCAATGAAAGGGGTTATCTACAGCATTAACCCTGCGGTCCAAGTGGCGGAAATTACCAACGCCATACAGTCATTTGACGTTTTGGACGGTGCACTCGCCATCGCTCAGGCCTACAGCTATTTCCCAAAGGACACGGTGCATTTGGTGGTGGTAGACCCCGGGGTGGGGGGAACGAGAAGACCGATTGTGGCCAGTGTTGGACAATATTTTTTTGTGGCGCCAGACAATGGCGTGCTTTCTCTGGTTTATGAACGCGAAGAGCGGGTGACGGTGCGCCACATCACGTCTGAGTATTATTTCCGTCAGCCGGTCAGCAATACATTCCATGGCCGCGATGTGTTTGCTCCCGTGGCCGCCTACCTGAGCAAAGGCGTAGATTCAAGCAAATTTGGCGAGGAGATCACCGATTATGTCCGCTTTGCTGCGCCCAAGCCAAAAGCCACGGCGACGAATACGTGGAAAGGCATCGTTCTGAAGGCGGACAAATTTGGCAACCTCATGACCAACATTTCCGCAAAAGATATTCCACAGATATTTGATGGCTCGTCCAATGCATTCAAACTCACAGTGGGCAAAGCTGAGGTGACCCGGCTGCTTTCCAACTACGCGGAGGGCGCACCGGGAGAGTTATTCGCTATTTTAGGCAGCTCCGGCTTTCTGGAGATTTCCACGAACAAAGGCTCGGCTTCACGCATAGCGGGAGCGGACAAAGGCAGCGAAGTGGCCGTCAGTGTCGCCGAAGGTCCGGCACGCGGTGACTGAGCACCTGCTGGTTATACTCAATAACACATGCGTCAACTTTTACTCTTTTTCTGGAACGCAACCCGCGGTCATCGACTAGCGCCGTGGCGCAGCCCGTACCTGCGCTGGCGCATGGAAACCTACTCCGGGCTGAAAATGAACCAGATCGGCTTTCTGGAATTCTGGGGGTTCATGTTTCGGGAAAGAAAACAACTGCGGCATTTTCTGAAGTGGACCGCTGAGATGGACAACTACGCGCGTCCGAAGCCGAAGAACCCGTGAGCGAAGAAGCAATTGGCAACTGCAATGAGCAAACAGCCAAAAAAGAATAGTATTCCCAATACCAGCAAGACAAGAATGGATGCGTTCTCTCCGATTGCTATCTGCCAATTGCTATCTGCTGATGCTTTCGTTTTACGTTGAGCAGCGTCGAACAATTGGAGACGCCATGAAGCAGGACACGAAGGTCATCACCAATCGTAGGAGCTTTTTGATCAGTTCGGCGGCAGCGGCAGGACTGGTCCTTTATCCAGAGACTTTATTGTTCGGCCAAGCTGCCAGCGCGAGCCCAACAAGCCCGGCAACAGCGTCACAAACCCCGTCAGCCAATGCAGGCACGAGCAAACCGCGGCCTGACCCTCTGAAACCGGAGCTGGTAAAGGAATTTGTTGTAGCGGCGCACGGTGATCTGGAAAAGACCAAAAGCCTGCTGGCCGAGACACCAAGCCTGCTGAATGCCACGTGGGACTGGGGTGGCGGAGATTTTGAAATGGCGATTGGTGGCGCCGGTCACATGGGCCGCCGGGACATCGCGCTGTTCCTGATCGGCCAGGGCGGACGCTTTGACCTGTTTGTAGCCACCATGCTCGGCCGGCTGGACGTGGTCAAACCGATGCTCACGGCATTTCCTTATCTGGCAGAGTCGAAAGGGCCGCATGGCATTCCTCTGATGGTCCATGCGCAAAAGGGCGGGCAGGAAGCAGCGGAGGTAATGGCGTTTCTGGAAGGGTTGAAATTACGACAGGCAGTCATTGGCAATGGCTATTAGGCCAAACGTGCTCCGAAGGCATTCTCAACTGGCCAGTTGCTTCGTTGCCAATTGCTTCTCGCGCTGAGTGCTGATTGCTAGATATCGTATTTCTTCAGCAGATGGCGGAACGACCGGTAAGACACTTTCAACAACTCAGCCGCGCGGATCTGCACACCGCCGGATTGTTCCAGCGCCGATTCAATCAGTGACCGCTCGATGCCGGCCACATACTTTTCAAAGTCAATTCCATCCGCAGAGACGTGCGCGCTATCACCGTTGGTTGAGGCTGCGGCGGGGCGAGTGCGCGGACGGTCCGCCTCAAGATCGACCTTCAATTCATCGCCGGTTTCCATCGCGACTGCCCGTTCAATCGTGTTCTCCAACTGGCGCACATTGCCCGGCCACTCAAAGGCCCGCAACGCTTCCAGAGATTCCGGCTTGATCCGCAAGATGCTTTTTTGCGCGGCAGCGGCATATTTTTTAAGGAAATGGTTGGCCAGCAATTCCACATCTTCACGGCGTTCACGCAAAGACGGGACCTGAATCGGGATCACGCTCACGCGATAATAAAGGTCTTCACGGAATGTGTTGTTGGCCACCATCTCGCGCAGGTCGCGATTGGTGGCGGCGATCACCCGCACATCCACGGCGGTCTCCTGGGTGCCGCCCACCGGGCGGATGGTGCGCTCCTGTAGGACGCGCAGCAGCTTTACCTGCATGGAAACACTCATTTCCCCGATTTCATCCAGGAAGATGGTTCCTCCGCTGGCCACTTCAAAAAGCCCGCGCTTGTTCTGGCTGGCGCCGGTGAAAGCGCCTTTCACATAACCAAAGAGTTCGCTTTCCAGCAGTGTTTCCGGAAACGCTCCGCAGTTGATGGAGACAAAGGGTTCATTGGAGCGCGGCGAGCAGGAATGGACAGCACGCGCCACAAGCTCCTTGCCGGTGCCGCTCTCTCCATAGATCAACACGGTGCTCACGGTGGGCGCGACGGTGCGGATGGTGCTCTTTAGCTTTTCGATTACCGGACCATCACCAATGATGTTCTCAAGCGAGTTGCGCGTGGCGGCATCACGCTTCAACGCAAAGTTTTCCCGCTGAAGCACCAGAGTTTCCAGGGCGCGCCCCACGGCAATTTTCAGCTCTTCCAGCAGACCGGGGCCCTTGTGAATGTAGTCAAAGGCGCCGCCCTTCACGGCCTGCACGGCTGCCTCGTAGTCCTCAACCGCCGTAATCAGAATGACCGAGGTTTCCGGAGAAGACTGGCGCGCATAGCGCAGCACTTCAATGCCATCGGTCTGGGGCATCTTGATGTCAGTAATCAGAAGCTCATAGTTGGCGGAGCTAAGCTTCTTTTTTGCCGCTTCACCACCGTTGACGGTTTCAACCCGATGGCCATCCTTGCGCAGCGAAATGTCGAGCATTTCGCAGATGGAACGCTGATCGTCACAGACAAGGATGCTAGCCATGTGACACCTCAGCATTCACAGGAGCAACTTCTGTTTCTACTTCGGCGGCCCTGGCATGCAGAATTTCCAGAATAAATTCCGCGCCTTTTCCCAGGATCGACTGCACAAAAATCTTGGCGCCGTGGGCCTGCACGATCTGGTACACAATGGCCAACCCCAGCCCGGTGCCGCCTTCAAACTGCGACTGAAAGGGCTCGAAAATTTTCTCCGCCAGATTCGGTGGAATGCCCGGACCGGTATCGCGAATGCCGATGCGCAGATAGTCTCCAACAGCACGCACGGAGACGGTTATCGTTCCCTTGCCATCCATCGCGCGCACCGCGTTTTCCAGCAGGTTCCAGAACACCTGCTTGATGCGGTCCGCATCAATGGCGGCAAATGCCTCAGGGATCGCGTAGTTGCGAACAATGGCCAGCTCTTTGGTGTGCGAGCGGTTCCCCAGAAGCACCAGGGCATCTTCCAGCAACGGAATTATGTCCATACGAGAGAACTTAAAACTCTTCTCCCGCGAATACACAAGAAAATCAGAGATGATGTTATTCAGCCGGGTGGATTCACGAGTGATGATATCCACCAGGGTCTTTTGCTCCTGGTTAAACGGAGTCACATCGGCAAGCACATTGATGGAGCCGGCAATCGAAGCCAGAGGATTACGGATTTCATGGGCAATGCCAGCAGCCAGGCGTCCGACGGCAGCCAGACGGTCCCGCATGCGGACCTCACCTTCCAGGCGGCGAAGTTCGGTGCGGTCTTCAAAGGTATAGACGTAGCCGATGGTCCCCTGCTCGGGAACAATCAGCGCGGTCACATTCACATCAAAAGTTTTTTCCTTGCCTGAAGGCGTAAGTCCCCGGACTTCACACTGCGCGGAGAGCGATTCCAGGTGCGGCAGCCGGTCCACAAAAAGATCAGCAATGTGACGCCCATAGACCGAGGAGGCCGTGCGCTCCAGCAATTTCTGTCCGGGCACATTCATCAGCGTGATGCGGCCTTCAAGATCAGTGGTGATCAGAGCGCTGCGGATGGAATGAATCACATTTTCATGCAGCGCCTGAAGGCTGAGCAGTTCACCGCTCTTGTCATGCAGCTCCATGCCGGCCTGGCGCAGCTTGGCCGACAGGGCGCTGGAAAGATGCGCCACGGCCAGATACGCGAAAAAGTTCACCACGATCACGACCTGCAGCGATTTCAGATCGGCGCGCGGAGAAAACTGGAAAGAGGGAATACGCTCGAAATAACTGAGTTCCAGCAAGGCGCCAAAGCAAATGAAAGAGACTGCCGCAGTCAAATAAGCCCAGTAACGCGGCAGAAGGATGCTGGCCACAATGATCACCAGCGGATACAGGAAGTTGAAAAATGTATCGATGCCGCCAGTTACGTAGACCACGGCGGTGGCGAAAGCCAGATCAGTAAAAATCTGGACGATCGCCTGGAGCCTGTATTCCTGCCAGAGAGAATGTAGAACGATGAAGAAGACGGAAATCGTGTACCAGACAAGAACGATGGTGATGAAAAGGCGGGTGGGAACATTGTTCGGCGTAAGGTTGACGATGAGCAATTCAACGGCAAGCAAGAACGAAATAATAATGACACGCACTTTTACAAGCCATGCCAGCCATGCCCGCTCGTTAAATCGAATGTCTCCCATTGCCGCCTGTTTCTTATGCCGGTCTTTGGTTTGAGACCCGCCTGCAATACAGGCGGGCCCGATGTGGACTTGCAAGTCCGGCTTGTTAGCCGGCCAGTTTTGAAATCATTGAGAACAGCGGCATGTACAGAGAAACCACAATGCCGCCGACGGCGATGCCCAGGAAGCCGATCATGATCGGCTCCAGCAGGGTCAACATGTCCTTGGTGGCCGCATCCACTTCGTCCTCATAGAAGTCAGCGATCTTCTGGAGCATGGCATCCATGGCGCCCGTGGCTTCACCCACGCCGATCATCTGCGTGACCATGTTGGGAAACACGCCGCATTCCTTCAAGGGATCCACGATGGTGCGCCCTTCTTCAACCGCTTTACGAACTTTCATGAGCGCATCTTCAAGAACGGCGTTTCCTGACGTTCTTGCGGTGATCGATAACCCTTCAAGAATCGGAACGCCAGACGTGATTAAGGTGCCCAGGGTGCGGGTAAAGCGCGCGACGGCAATCTTGCGCAGCACCGATCCCAGAACGGGCAGGTTCAACAACATCTTGTCAAACATGTAACGGCCTTTGGGATCTTTGCGGATGTACTTGACGCCGACAAACGCAAATATGCCCATGGCGAACATGAGCCACCAGAAGCGGCCCACGAAGTTACTGAGCCCGATCACAATCTTGGTGGGCAAGGGCAGATCTACGCCCATGCTGTTAAACATGTTGGCGAAGATGGGCACCACAAACTTGAGCAGACATCCCACGACCAGGCAGGCAATCGAGATGACTGACACGGGGTAGATCAACGCGGACTTCACCGCCGATTTCAACTTCACGGCCTTTTCCACGTACTGCGCCAGGCGCTGCAAAATGGTATCCAGAATACCGCCCGCCTCACCCGCTTCAATCATGTTGGTGGTGAGATCGTCAAAAATCTTGGGGAACTGGCGCATGGCGTTGGAGAGCGTTGAACCGCCTTCCACGCTGGTGCGCACTCCGGTCAGGCACTTCTGGAAGACCTGGTTTTCCTGGTTTGCGGCCAGAATTTCCAGACACTGCACCAGAGGAAGACCGGCATCGATCATCACGGAAAACTGCCGGAAGAACACGGCGGTATCTTTGATGGGAACTGTACCGGTGCCCAGTTTGGGCAGGGCAAATTCTTTGCCTTTCTCCTTAATGGCCCCTGGCGTAATGCGCTCGCGGCGTAACTGCATGGTGACCGCGGCCTTGCTATCGGCTAACCGTTCCCCGGCAATTCTTTTGCCCTGGGAATCAGTCCCTGTAAATGTGAATACCGGCATACCGTGCACTCCTCTCGTCCTATTTGCCTACCGATTTTTCCTACCAACCAGGGGAGAGTTGGAATTTTTATCTGCGCTGCGGAGCGGCCGCAGCAGTTTTTGTGGCTTGTACGCCACGGTTGATCATGTCTTGCAACTCGTCTGGCATGGAAGAGCGCGCCAACGCGGTCTCAAGCGTGATGGCTTTCTGGAAATAGAGTCCCGCCAGGGCCTGGTTGAACGTCTGCATGCCGAATTTGTCTTGTCCTGACTGCATGGCCGAATAAATTTGATGAATCTTGTCTTCGCGGATCAAATTTCTCACCGCGGCATTGGGCACCAGGATTTCCATCGCCATGGCTCGTCCCTGCCCGCCGACACGCGGAAGCAGCGATTGGCAAAGGATCCCTTCCAACACCAGCGACAGCTGCGCCCGAATCTGCGACTGCTGGTGCGATGGAAAAACGTCAATAATACGGTTGATTGTGGAGGCGGCCGAATTGGTATGCAAGGTACCGAAAGTCAAGTGGCCGGTTTCCGCAATACGCAGGGCCGATTCAATCGTCTCCAGGTCACGCATTTCGCCGATCAGCACCACGTCCGGGTCTTCGCGCAACGCCGCGCGGAGCGCGTTGGTAAATGACTGTGTGTCAGAATGGACTTCACGCTGGTTCACCAGGCAGCTTTTGTTTTGGTGCACGAATTCAATTGGATCTTCAATAGTAATGATGTGATCGTGGCGTTCCGTGTTGATTTTATCGAGCATCGCGGCCAGCGTGGTGGACTTGCCGGAGCCCGTAGGACCGGTCACCAGAATCAGGCCGCGCGGCTTGTCGCACAGCCGGGAAATGACCTGCGGCAGGTTCAATTGCTGGAATGTCTTGATCTCAAACGGAATCACGCGATAAACAGCGCCTACCGCGCCGCGCTGGTTGAAACAGTTACCGCGGAAGCGGGCCAGCCCTTTTAATCCGAAGGAGAAGTCCAGTTCCAGGTTCTCTTCAAAACGGTGTTTTTGCGCATCAGTGAGTACGCTATACGCCAATTGCTTGGTTTCTGACGGAGTCAACGGCGGCATGTCCAGCGGTTGCAGGTGGCCGTGTACACGTACCTGCGGCGGTGAATTGGTGGTGATATGGAGATCGCTACCTGTCATATCCAACATCTTTTTTAACAGATCACTGAGCGTGACATTCATAATGCCGTTTTATCCTCTATTGTTTTGTCGCTTCGCTCCAACCCGCTTTTGCGACCTGGAGGGGCTTGCTGTATTCCGCTCTTTAGCTTGCCGTGCGGCGCGCTTTCAT
This sequence comes from Terriglobia bacterium, assembly GCA_020072585.1. Classification (GTDB taxonomy): domain Bacteria; phylum Acidobacteriota; class Terriglobia; order Terriglobales; family Acidobacteriaceae; genus Angelobacter. Next base: position 95,269 of record JAIQGL010000006.1, read on the forward strand.
CAGTGCAGCGTTTCGCGCGCTACTTCTTCCAACGTCGTGACGCCATCTTTTACCTTGACCAAACCGCTGCGCCGCAAGGTGATCATGCCTCGTTCGATCGCTTTCTTTTTCAGCTCCACGGCGGAGGCGCCAATAAGAATCAGCTCGCGTATTTCATCGTCAACTTCCATCACTTCATACAGACCCGCTCGGCCCTTGTACCCCGTGCCATTGCAGGTGCTACAGCCCTTGCCTTTGAAAATCTTTACCGTTTTGGCCTCTTCCGGCGTAAACCCAGCCTCAACCTTGGCCTGCGGAGGCATGGGGACTTCTTCCCTGCATTCCACGCAGATGCGGCGGATAAGCCGCTGTGCGCAGATCAGGTGGACGGCCGTCGCCACCAGGAACGGCTCAATACCCATGTTCATCATGCGGCTGATCGTCTCCGGCGCGCCGTTGGTATGGAGCGTCGACAACACCAGGTGGCCCGTGAGTGCGGCCTTAATGGCGATTTCCGCGGTTTCAAAGTCGCGGATCTCGCCTACCAGGATCACGTTGGGGTCCTGGCGTAGAAAGGCGCGCAGCGACGCGGCAAAGTTCAGGCCGATCGACTCCTTCATCTGCACCTGGTTCACGCCGTGCAACTGGAACTCAACCGGATCTTCCGCCGTCATGATGTTGGTATCCGGCTTATTGAGCAGAGAAACAGAAGAATAAAGAGTATTGGTTTTGCCGGAACCCGTGGGGCCGGTGACCAGCACCATGCCGTAGGGCTTAAGCACCGCGCGCTGGAACTTTTCCAGCGACTCTGGTTCAAAGCCGAGCTTGGTCATATCGAGCCGCAGATTTTCTTTATCCAGCAGCCGCATGACAACTTTTTCGCCCCACAGCGTGGGCAGGCAGTTGACGCGGAAATCGAGCTGCTTCTTCCTGCCGCCCATCTGCATTTTCAGCATGATGCGTCCGTCCTGCGGCAGACGCTTTTCGCTGATGTCCATCTTGGCCATGATCTTGATGCGCGAGGTGATGGCGTCTTTCAGCTTCATGGGCGGTGACATGATGTGCTGTAACACGCCGTCAATGCGGAAGCGGACTCGGTACTCTTTTTCGTAAGGCTCAATATGGATGTCGCTGGCGCCGCGCTTCACCGCGTCCGTCATCACGATGTTCACCAGCTTTACGATGGGCGCTTCTTCAGCTGATTTCTCCAGCTCATTGAGGTCTATGTCCTCCTGGTCAGCCTGGAGTTCAACATCGGCCTCTTCACCCATCGAGGCCAGCAGCTCGTCGACGTTGGCTGAATCCTGCTGCGATCCGCCATAGGCCTTTTCAATCGCGTCCATAATGGCGGATTCAGACGCTACGACCGGCTCAATATTGAAGCCGGTCATAAACTTGATGTCGTCCATGGCAAAGACGTTCGTCGGGTCCACCATGGCAATGGTCAGCGACGCGCCAACGCGGCTCAACGGCAGTATCTGGTACCGCTTGGCCGTCTCTTCCGGAATCAGCTTGACCACGGAAGAATCTATTTCAAAATATTGCAGATTGATGGCCGGGACACCGTACTGGCGCGAGAGGAAATTCGTGACTTCCTCATCGCTCACAAATCCCAGGTGCACCAGCGTGGATCCCAACCGCGAATTCGGGCCGGAGTCGCGCTGCGCCTTCAGCGCCTTATCGAGTTGATCCGCTGTAATGATCTTCTCTCGTACAAGAAGATCGCCTAACCTTTGTGACATAGTCCTGGCAGGTCCTGGAATGAAATTGACTCAAGCGCACCATGTCTGAAGTGGCCGGGGGGACAGCCGCTGGCTTGGGAAAAACTTGAGCAAGCCGATTGTGGGCTGGGTGACAGAAATTGTCAATTACCCGTTCCCCTCTAAGGTTCATGCACTTACGGGAATTCAGTAACCACCTGAAGTACTCCTAAGGCGAATTGCTGATGAAATCCTTTTCCCGATTCACCCAGGATCGGCGCTTCCTACGGTCCACATAGCGGGATTCCCCTAAATTGAAAAGCCAAAGCCCTGAAACGCAAAGGAAATGGAGGAAGCAGAGGAAAAAACCAGCAAGGGGAAGCCAAACGCCTCAATTCGCTTGACACCATTGAACACAAAGACTGGGTGCAATTCGGCAAGGTCCGAACTGCGCTCGAAAAACGGCTCAAAACACCACTGCCAGAGCGGCGACGAAAAAAATAATTAATCCACAATCGGGTAGGAGGCGGGGTCACCCCCGCCGTCCTCCCACACCACCGGACGTGCGGTTCCGCATCCGGCGGTTCATGAAATACTCTGGAAGCGCTGCTGAGTTTCCAACAGCGAAACTAGCCCCATCCGGTCAAACCGGGTTTTGGGATAGGCTTGGTGCATATGGGACGCGCTTCCGTTCCACCACGAACCGTGTCCGTTGATGGCCGATTGCCACGCCCGCGCCTTGTCGATCCCGCTTCGCATCAGGTTTTGTGCTCGTCGATAAGCACGTTTCCACTGCCGCCACAGCAGCGTCCGCAGTTTATGTCTGATCCAGCCGTCGAGTTTCTCCAGCACACCTTTGACTTCAGTGAGCCGGAAGTATGCCACCCAACCCCGCAACAACGGATTGAGTTCTTCAATCACCCGTTCCAGACTTCGACTGCGGCCAGCCTTCAGCGCCTTGCGTACCTTGTCCGCGAAACGCTGACGACTTGGCTCGGCGATTTTCAGCTTCGGTTTCTGATGCCATGTCATGCTGTAGCCCAGAAACTTCCGCTGCCACGGCCTTGCTACCGCGCTCTTGTCGGCGTTCACCCTGAGTTTCAGTCTCTTCTCCAGAAACTCCGTGATCGCCACCATCACCCGTTCCCCTGCCGCTCGACTGCCTACGTAGATATTGCAGTCGTCGGCATAACGACAGAAGTGATGTCCCCGGCGTTCCAGTTCGCGGTCTAGATCGGTGAGCAGAATGTTCGATAGCAACGGCGAGAGCGGTCCGCCTTGTGGCGTTCCCTCCCCTCGTGCACTGGCCACCCGGCCTTCCATCAATCCCGCCGTTAGGTATCGCCGGATCAGCTTGAGCACCCGCTGGTCCTTCACCTTCCGCGCCACTCGCGCCATCAAAATGTCGTGGTTGACGCGGTCGAAGAACTTCTCTAAATCCACATCTACGACCCACCGCTTACCTTCCGCAACGTAGCTCCGCGCCGCTTCCACGGCTTGGTGTGCCTTGCGTACGGGGCGAAAGCCATAGCTGGACTCAGAGAACTCGGACTCATACAGCGGTTGCAGTACCTGATGTAATGCCTGTTGGATGAGTCGGTCCAATACCGTCGGGATGCCCAGGCTCCGTACCCCGCCTTGCGGCTTCGGTATTTCCACCTTGCGCACCGCCGCTGGCATGTACCTTCCCGCCAACAGTGTCTCCCTGATTGTTCCCCAGTGCGCCTGTAGCCAGGGCTTCAACTCGGTGGTCGTGAGTCCATCGACTCCCGGCGCACCTTGGTTCTTCACCACTCGCTTATAGGCGCACAGCATGTTGCTGCGTTCCACTACGGCTTCCATCAACCGCAGTGCTTCCGGTTTCGTTTGCTCACCAGCCGTCGTACCGGCCTCCGCACCCCTGTCCGTCTCTGGCAGGTTCCGCCTGCCGCCTACGCCGGGGGCCGCACTTGCGCGCGCTTCTGCTTCCTTAGCTGGCATCGAGTTCTTGGTGTCCTACTTCCGGTCCTTCATGTTCGGCCCTTCATCCTGGCAGGCCAGGACTACTACGGCCTCTGCTGACTTCTGCATCGCCCTTTTAAGCATCTTCCGATGCTCGTTGCTCATGGCCACGATGCAGATCTCCCCGGGTATGACGCACTCACCGTCACGCTTATGCCCGTCGGATTTACGTCGCAGTGTTCCGTGCAAGAACTGGGCTTCACAGAGATTTGCCTGCTCACCCCACTGCGCCGCCTCTATCCGCTTCCTGTTCGTCGAGCCAGCGCTTTGCTTACAGCTTCCTTCAGATTCCACCTCGCGATGGACACCCTTGCCGTTCAGCTAACACTTCCCCTTGCCGGGCGTGTAGAGGACTTTCACCTCCAAGTGAGTGCGCCCTGCCGGGCGCACAAAAACAAGACCCCGCCGAAAAAGCGGGGTTTTGTTCTGCCTGCGGGCGACCCAACCCTTTTCGCTGCTTCTGCGAAAGGATGGGATCTCTCCTTCGTGTTCCCTCGTACCCTTTGTGTTTTGGGTTTTTTATTCTGACGTGAAGTAGTCCACCGCCACCGGGCTTTCAAACAGAGAATAGTCGCGCGTTACCACTGTGATGCCGGTTTCAGTCACAACATAATTTTTCGCGTCCTCAACCGGATCAAATCCGATCACCGTTCCTTCCGGGATATGGACATCGCGATCAATAATGGCCTTGCGGATGCGGCAATGGCGGCCGATATTCACATGCGAAAAGATAATGCTGTTATCCACTTGAGTGTAGGAGTTCACGCGCACGTCAGAAGAGAGCACGCAGTTGCGCACGTAGCCTCCGGAAAGAATGGACCCGGGGCAGACGATGGAATCAATGGCCATGCCGGTGCGGCCGGGCTCGCCAAAAACAAACTTGGCCGGCGGATACTGCCGCTGGTGCGTGCGGATGGGCCAGTGCTTGTCATACAGGTTGAACACCGGCGAGACTGACACCAGGTCCATGTTGGCTTCGTAATAGGCTTCAATCGTGCCCACGTCGCGCCAGTACTGCGCTTCCTTCATGTTCTCATCGATAAAATTGTAGGAATACAGTTTGTATTGCTCAAGAATTTTCGGCAGGATGTCCTTGCCAAAGTCGTGCGACGAATTAGGGTCTTCCGCGTCCTTGAGCAGCACGGGCAGCAGTACGTCAGTATTAAAAATGTAAACGCCCATGGACCCTGACACCATCTCAGGGTTATAGGGCGAGCGCAGCGTTGTCGCCTTGGGCTTCTCTTCAAAGCCCGTGATGCGTCCATTGCGGTCAATGTCCACCACGCCAAAGCGGTCGCACTCGTCCGGCGAAACAAGAATCGTGGCCAGTGTCACATCCGCCCCGGCGAAATTGTGATGGTCCAGCATAAGCTGGTAATTCATTTTATAAATGTGGTCCCCGGAGAGGATCAGCACATGCTTTGACTGCTCGCTGCCGATGGAATAAATGTTCTGGTAGACCGCGTCCGCTGTGCCCAGATACCAGTTGTCGCTCACCCGTTTCATCGGCGGCATGATCTCAATGAATTCGCCCAGCTCGCTTGCCACAATGGAACTCCAGCCTTCGCGGATGTGGCGGTTCAATGAGAGTGCTTTGTACTGGGTAAGGATGTAGACCTTGCGCAAGTCAGAGTTGATGCAATTGGAGAGCGTAATATCGATGATGCGATAGTTGCCGCCGAAAGTTACGGCCGGCTTCGCGCGGTCGCGCGTAAGCGGGTAGAGCCGTTCCCCGGCCCCTCCAGCGAGCAGTACTCCAAGCGTATCTTTCATATGTGTCTTAGCGGGCGGGGAACAGTCCCGGACCCCAGGAAATTTTTATGCTAGCAGAAAAAAGAAAACCCGGCGCACCACTGCTCTTTGCGGAGACTGAAGGGTCTGGTTATGAGGCATCGTCAACGCTGATGCGCAGTGATTTCAGGAAGCGCACGTCATGGGCATTAATGCTGAATTCAGGTTCACCGTTCTTTTTGCGTGTGCCTACCAGCTCCGGCGGCGCGTCTACCGCCTCTTCATCATGGCGATTGAAGCCCACAGTGGCTTCCAGCACCAGAAAAACGTCAAACCCTTCTTCTTTGATCTTTGAGATCACGCGCGCGATCTGCTCGGATTCTGAAAGAGAGCCATTAATGGCTTCTCCCAGTTCTTTCATCAGTTGTTTCAAGCGTGTGTTCACCGCAAACTCCTCTGGCCCCTAATCCTTAGATGCCCGTGAGGTTACCTGCGTTTTACTCTTCAGCTTATTCTTAATCCCTTTATTCTTATCTAAGGATACGCCGATTTTCGGGCTACAATAAGCAAAATGCCGGAAATTTCCACTGTCAAAAACGCTCTGCAAACCGTTGTAAAGAAAGACCGGCTGCTTAACGCCGTGTTTGCCGGCGGAAAATCGCTGATCGTTTCCATCAGCCGTACCTTTTATGCACTCTGGTTGCAGACCACTGGCCTGATTTTCCTGTTTTTTACCGTGGGCGGCGGCGCTTCTCTGGTCCGCCAGTACCGGAAAGATGGGTTCGCCGATCACCAGCGCGTCTTGATTGAAAGCGCTTTTACCCTGATTTGCGCCTACTTTACTTTGCTCTCATTTCTGAAAGCCAGGCGCACCGCAAACCGAAAATAGCCTGCTCGGATTCAATGCCTGAGGACCTCAAACTCGAACGCGCTGCCCAGCGTAAAGCCGACGCCGGTCAGCTCAAAAATATCGATCCGCAGCCGCTCTATACTCCCGCCAATCTTGAAGGCTGGGATTACGATGCTGACGCGGGCTATCCTGGAGAGTTTCCTTTCACGCGCGGCGTGCAGGCAACGATGTATCGCGGACGCCTCTGGACCATGCGCCAGTACGCCGGCATGGGCGACGCCGAAGAATCCAATAAGCGCTACAAATATCTTCTCTCCCACGGCACTACCGGCCTTTCCGTCGCGTTCGATCTCCCCACACAGATCGGCATGGACTCTGACCATCCGATGGCGATGGGCGAAGTCGGCAAGGTGGGCGTGGCCATTGACTCCATTGAGGACATGGAGCGGCTCTTCTCCGGGATCAACCTGGAAAAAATTTCCACCTCCATGACCATCAACGCCAGCGCCGCGATTCTGCTGGCGCTGTACATTGCCGTGGCCCGGCGCGCCGGCTCTGATACACGCAAGCTCAGCGGCACCGTGCAGAATGACATCCTCAAGGAATACATTGCTCGCGGCACATATATTTACCCGCCGCGGCAGGCCCTGCGCATCATTACTGACATGTTCGCTTACGCCAATGAGCATGTGCCGGAGTGGAACCCGATCTCCATCTCCGGATATCACATGCGCGAAGCGGGCTGCACCGCCGTGCAGGAAGTGGCCTTCACCCTGGCCAACGCCATTGCGTACGTTGACGCCGCTTTGCATGCCGGGCTTGACGTGGATAAGTTCGCCCCGCGTCTCTCCTTCTTCTTTAACGCGCATAACAATTTTTTGGAAGAGGTGGCCAAGTTCCGCGCCGCGCGCCGCATGTGGGCGCGCATCATGCGCGACCATTTCGACGCCAGGAATCCACGCTCATTGATGCTGCGCTTCCACACGCAGACCGCCGGCTCAACGCTCACCGCGCAACAGCCGGAAAACAACATCGTCCGCACCGCCTTGCAGGCGCTGGCCGCGGTGCTGGGTGGAACGCAGTCACTGCATACCAACGGTTTTGATGAAGCTCTGGGGCTGCCCACGGAAGAGGCCGCGCGCATCGCGCTGCGCACGCAGCAGATCGTAGGCTATGAGACCGGCGCGGCCAACACTGTCGACCCGCTCGCGGGTTCGTACTACATTGAGTCGCTCACCAATGAGATTGAGCGTCGCGCGCAGCTTTATCTTGACAAGATTGAATCACTCGGCGGGACGCTCCGCGCCATTGAGCAGGGTTACATCCAGCAGGAGATCCAGAACGCCGCATACGATTTTCAGCAGGGCGTGGACCGGCTGGAGAACGTCGTGGTTGGCGTGAACCGCTTCCAGACCGAAGGCGAAAAATCCGTTCCAGTATTGCGCATCGACGAAGCTCTTGAAACCCGTCAGGTGGAGCGTCTTCGCGCCCTGCGCCAGCGCCGCGACAAAGCGAAGTGGAAGTCGGCCATCCGCGCCGTTGAAGAAGCAGCCAAGGGCAATCAGAACCTGATGCCGCACATCATTCACGCGGTGGAAAGCTACTGCACCGTGGGCGAAATCTCTGATGCCCTGCGGCGGGTGTTTGGGGAGCACCAGGAAACCGTGGTGATTTAAAGCGCAACTTATCGCAAGGGCACAGGGTCCAGCGATGTGCATGGCAACCTTGTTTTTCTGGCGGAAGGATTGAAGATATGACAGTCAAGCGTTTTTTGTACCTCCTTGGGCTTATTTCGGTACTGCTTCTCACATCTGCGGACTGCCTGGCATGCATGTGTTTCGGGGCAAGTGACGCAAAGACGATGCGCGATGCCGCCGCTTTCTACAGTGAAGGCAAAAACGCTTCCAAAGTCATCTTTGAAGGATTGGTTGAAAAGCAGGAGCTTGTCACTGGTTCCATTGGAGCACCGTCTACGGCTATGTCGATGACCACGGCAGGTGAGCATAGGGCGGCCTTCGTTCGCGTCTTGCGCAGCTATCGCGGTCAAGCGAGCGGAACTGTGATGGTGATGACAGGGCTAAGTGGGGGAGATTGCGGCTTTGATTTTGAAACCGGCAAACAGTATCTCATCTATGCCAGTGAGGTTGGTCCGGGGATGTTCTTCACCAGTATCTGCACCGGAACGTCATCAATGGAGGAAGCCGGCCCGGCGTTGCGCCTATTACGCGGTGACGCGCCAACCGCCGATGATCTATTGGCTCCGCAGAGCTACTACGCGAAGGTCCAGCCACAATTCACAGCGACCGCATGCGGCAAAGTGACCTGGGACGATGGCACTCCAGCGGGGAAAATTTCTGTCGACATGACACAGGTCCGCGACGAGCCTTTTCCTCCCAAAACTGCATCGGATCCTGATCTTTCCAAACCAGACGGCACGTTTTGCATAAGTGGCATCTCGCCGGGCAGATATGTGCTTACTGCGGACACGGTGGACTTTGATCACGGCTTGCGCTGGATGGGATATTACCCTGGCGTGACTCAACGTGCGGACGCGAAAATCTTCGAGATTGCCACGGGAGTAACCCTGCGGGACTTGAATTTTTCTGTCCATAAGCAGCGCGTGTACACAGTTTCTTTTCGAATTGTGGCTACGGATGGAAGCCGTCTGCCTTTGGACGATCTTGGCGTCATGATTGACAGCCATGATCGGGATGCTCTGGCTTACCACCTGGCCCAACATCTCGGCGATGACGGCAAATACACTGTAGGCTATGTTCCACCCGGTAAATATGTTATTCGCACCATTCCCTGGGGGATGCCTTCAAAGCAGGCCCAGACTAAAATCGCAAAATGGCGCATGGCAAACCAGGAAGTAGAGATCACCTCAAATGCGGAAATTGTCTTGAAACTAGAGCCGGCAAAATAACTCGCTTGCACGTATTGGCTCCAGATGCATGCCTGTGGCAAAAATACAGCCTTGAGTGCGTGTGGCCTTCTGCCACGAACCGCCCAGCCCGCAGTGTCAAATCCACGCAAAACGTTACAGAAAATCTTTAACCCCAGACTCTCCTTTCATACTTGAAATTGATTTTTCCGCGGAACATAATGAGCAACCCCTTTGGCGCTTTCACGTAAGGAGCAGCCATGTCGACAGAGCCTGTAAAAAGCGTTCAATCCGCAAACAACGAACCACCAAAGAAGTCCTGGTGGAAGCGCAGACGGAGATGGCACAAGACCATCATTCGCCTGCTTGTTTTCGCCATCGTCCTGGTCATTCTTAACTCGACGCTGTCGCGACTCTACGATTACTGGGACGTCGGTTCGGGTTCGTGGTTTTCCCGTTTCAGCGGCAATCAGTGGAACTTGCAGCGCGGCGCTGCCATCGTCAACCATCCGAACCAGTTTGGCGACCAGTACTCTTCCGTGCGCTATCTCTGGCAGGGATGGTCCCCCGCGGACAGCCTGTGGTTTTACACCACCACGCAGGGCTCTGACCTGCTGCCCTACGATTTCTTCATGGAGTTGCAGGACCCTGCAACGGGCAAGCTCTTTCGCTCAGAAGAAAGTCTTTATTCCTACGGTTATCTGCTGCAAACAGCCACACGCCACAATCCTGACGCGTTGCCGGTGGGCTTTGCCAAAGACACTTACATGGGCAAGGACTATCTGGGCTTCACCTGTGCTGCATGCCACACCGCACAGGTAAACTACAAAGGCGTGGCCATGCGGATTGACGGCGGCCCGGCCGGCAGCGATCTGGATTCTATGCTGCAAAAGCTGAGTGATGTCATGCAGTCCACCCTGGCTGACAAGGCTGCACTCGAGGCATTTGAAAAGCGCGTGATCGATCGCGGCGGCAATTATTCTTCCACCAAGGCCGTGGACGACGATCTGAAAAACTTCTCCCAGCGCCTGACGACGTATGAATTCATCAACCGCAGCCCCACGCGCTATGGCTACTTCCGTCTGGATGCGTTTGGCCGCATTTACAACCGCGTGCTGGAACACATTATTACTCAGGACCAGCTCAATGGAGCCATGGAAGACCTGGTAAAGGACGGCGCGTTCACGCAAAAAGAACTGGATGCTCTGCGGCAGGACCAGAAAACCAGCATCCTCACCGGTAAGCAGCGTGATCACCTGGTTTTCCGTCTTGCCCAGCTATTGCCGCTGCGGGCACAGGTTGAATTGAAGAAGAAAATCTTCAACGAGCCAAATGCTCCAGTCAGCTATCCATATTTATGGGACGTTCCGCAGCATGACTACGTGCAGTGGAACGGGATCGTGCCGAATGCCGGTCTGGGGCCCATTGGCCGCAATGCCGGAGAGGTGATTGGCGTCTTCGCCACGCTGGATTGGTCGCAACAGCCGGGAATCTCTCTGGCCTCAGTGATCAGCGGCCAGGGTTTTTCCGGGCCCCACATTGATTACAAGTCTTCCATCAATGTGCACAATCTGCGCCGGATTGAGCATCATTTGAACTCTCTGCAATCTCCCAAATGGCCCGGCGACATACTTCCCGCGATCGATCAAAGCCGTGTCCACAAGGGCGAGCTTCTGTTTTCCAAGCACTGCGCCGTATGTCATACCAATATTGATTCCACCAGCCCGAAACGGCGAGTTGTGGCGCAGATGACTTCGCTCAAGAACGTCCGCACAGATCCCCGGATGGCAAGGAACTCCGTCGTTTATGATGGCCTGAGCGGCATTCTCTTGAACCAGTACACATCTTCCGGCGCCGGCCCCGTATTGATTGACCAGCGCGCGCCGGTTGCGGCGCTGCTCACCAAGGCCACGCTCAGCGTGGTGGCCACGCCCAGCCCCAACAAAAATTTCATACGTCGCGGCCTGGACTGGGCCGATGATCTGATCACCTCGTTCCTGGACAATGACATCAAGCCTTCCATCAAGCGCGGAAACTACGATCCAGATACCACGGCCGAGCCCTATGCGTCTCTGCTTTCTTACAAAGCGCGTGCGCTGAACGGAATCTGGGCCACCGCCCCGTATCTGCACAACGGCTCCGTGCCCACGCTGTATGACCTCCTGCTTCCGCAAAACCCTGAAGATGCCAAGGACCCCATCAAGGCTGCTCCGTGTGTTCCCAACCCAGACTACCGCCCGTGCAAATTCATGGTAGGCTCGCGGGAGTTTGATCCTGAAAAAGTGGGCCTGAAAAGCAGCGGCTATGACGGCTTTTCCTTCAACGTAAGACTGCCCGGCAATGGCAATGGCGGCCATGAATATGGCACAAAGGTGCTCAGCAAAGAAGACAGGTTGGACCTGCTGGAGTATCTGAAAACCCTGTAACGTTCCAGGCGCGCGGAGCACAACGGTATAAGACCTCAAGGAGACGACCCATGAGTGCAGTACCAACGCCAAGGCCCAATTATCTTGATCAGTTTGACGCGGCCGCCCCCGCGGACAAGTTTCCCCTGGTCCGCCGCTGGATTGACACAGAGCCTCTTCAGTTCTTCAAGGAGCTGCGGGAAAAGCGGCCCATCCTGGTCACGCCGGTATGCACTCTGGTGGCGTTGTTTGACGATTGTATTGAAGTGCTCAACATGCCCAGGATATTTACCGCGGCGCTCTATCTGCCCAAGATGGCCGGCGGAATCTATTTCATGGCGCATGACGATGACGCCCTGCACACGCGGGAAAAATCCATCATGCAGGCCATGCTGAACCGCGACGATCTGCCGCAGGTCCGGGCCATGGTGGCAAAGATCGCCAAAGACCTGCTGGATGCCGCGGGCGGCCACATGGACGCAATCAACGATTACTGCCGCATGGTTCCGGTCACGCTGGTGCAGTCATACTTTGGACTTACCGGCGCTGACCGCAAAGACATGATTCATTGGTCTTACTGCAACCAGGCCAATACGTTTTACAACCAGCCGTTTGACCTGATTTCAGATGAGAAGCGCAAAGCAATTCAGGCCGCGCAGGACGAGGCCACCAAGCATCTGGAAAAATACCTGACGGAATTGATTCTCACCCGATGGCTGGCGGTGAAAGCGGAAAAAGCCGAACACTTTCTGCTGGCGCCCTGGTACGGGCTGCGCTTGCTGGTGCGCAAGCTCATGGGCAAAGGCGACGGCAAGCTGGAAGACAATATCGTTACGCGCATGGTGCGCACGGCGTATCCGGGTGCGGTGGATTTTGACATTAAGCGCCTGGGCGTGAACGCCGGCGGGTTGCTGATCGGCGCCATTGAGACCACGTCACAGGCAGTCTCGCAGGTGGTCCAGTATCTGCTGGACAATCCGCAATGGCTGGCCAAGGCCCAGAGCGCCGCGCAATCCAGCAACACCGCGGACTTTGATGGCATCGTCTGGGAGGCCCTGCGCTTTGTGCCCATCTCTCCTTATATATTCCGCAAGACGGCCAGCGAATACACCATCGCCAAAGGCACGGACCACGCCACCACGGTCCAGCCCGGGAGCTACGTGCTGGCCGTGACGCAGTCGGCCATGTTCGATACCAAAGCGTTTGAGGACCCTGACCAGTTCATTCCCGGACGCAACTGGTACCACTACTTCCACTTTGGCTTTGGCAGCCACGAATGCCTGGGCCGCTACGTTGGCATGGTGATGATTCCGGAGATGGTGCGCCAGATCATGCAGCGTCCCGGCCTGAAAGCCAACAGTCGCATTGACTACCAGGGCGGGCATTTGCCGGAGAAGTACGATCTCTCATGGAGCAAGTAGGAACATCCGCCACTGAGATACAGAGACACGGAGAACCCATTTGCCGCAAAGGGGCACCAAGGAATCCAAAGGTCTTTGAATGACCCAGGATTTCAGCCCCCGCGTCCTGCGGGACAGCTTTAGACATTCACCAAGTCAGGGGCCACCGTTTTTGGGAAGCGCTTGCCAATGAGCCTGGCGCAGTTTTCTACAAAGTCGCGTTCTACTGCCGGCCTGAACGTGGCCGTGAAGTAACTTTCCACATTGAACACGCCGACTGCCGCAGCGCCGGCCAGCAGGGGCACTGAGATTTGCGACTTCACCAGGTCTGAGGCCTGTATATAGTTTGGTTCTTCGGCAACATTGTCCGCCACGATCGTGCGGCGCGTGGAAGCAGCAAAGCCGCACAAGCCCTGACTCAGGGAAATTTTCGGGTTCGGGGTGAAACTGCCGACATGGGGACCGAGGGTGAGCGTGGAAGGGTCCTTTTTATCAATCAGATAAAAGCCAACCCAGTTGTACCGCGGGATGTGCAGGTGGATTCGTTGTGACACGCGCTGCATCAGCGATTCCGCATCAGGAGCTGATCGAGCGAAATCCTCAAATTCTTTCAAGAGGTATTTGTGCGGCATTGCAAGGGCACTCTATAACCGTCCCGGGGTGGGATGCGACCCTATTGCTATTTGTCACAGGTACAAAGGTAACAGTTTTCCCAAAATGGAACTCGCCCCCAAAGCCCCAACCCGCCTTGCGGGCGGGTCTGGGTCGGGCAGAATTAGTGTTTTCGTCGCTGTTTGGGGAGCGGGCTTTTGAGCCGCTTTTCAATGGCGACGCGGACTTTGCCGAAGGTGCCCCAATCGTCCAGCTCAGCCGTATGGAGCGGGGAGAGCAGGACAGTGTTGATTTCGACCTGAACTTCCTGAGTGAGTCCCTGCAATTCTGCAAGGTCTTTGCGGTTGAAGATGCTGGTTTCTGATAGTTCGTTGAGCCGTTGAATCACGAAGTGGAATGAGCGATTGAGCAGGAACATGGAGCGGTAAAGGTCCATCCGCTCCGCGCTGGTAAAATTGAGAGCAGCCAAGTTTGCCTCCTAAGAAGGTAGATTTGGTCAGGGCTGCGTTCGTGCTAGACACACGGCGCAGCCCGCACTTTTTATAAGACGGTTTGGAGAAAAGAGCAACAGAAAAGTGAAGAGTCAAGAGCAACTTTGAATATTGTTAGGTGGAAAGCGGGGTCGAGGCGGGTCGGGTGGGGTTGGCGCTTAACGATATGAAGGTGGGTTCATTTTGAGGGGACAGAATTTTGGAAAACTTTCACGCAGCCGCACAGTTTTTCCACGATGTCCGCAGAGCGCGCAAAACCGATCGCGATCTTTTCGAAATGGGCAAGAGTGAAGCCGGGGCTATAATCCTGAATGCCTGACAGCACTTTGAGCGATTCTTCCTTCTGTCCGCATCGGCAAAGGGCTTCAGCATAAAAAACCCGGTACAGGGTAAATCCGGGCTGAAGCTCCACTGCCCGGCGCGCGATGTCAAGCGCTTCTTCAAGGCGTCCCAAACGTAGATTGGCTACTGCAAGAGAGCCCAGCCAATAGGGCACTCCGGGATGATCAGGGGCGTCTACCAGCAACTGGCTCAGTATTTTGTGGGCTGCCTGAACTTCTTTTTCGCCGCCGGCTATTGCGTGTGCCAATCCCAGATAACCCCATGCCGCCAGGCCGAAAGGGGCGATCTTTACGCAGCGTTGCAAACATTGCACCGCCCTTTCGTACCGGCCATTGGGCAGCCAGACGAGAGAACAAAACGCCAGCACTTCGGATTCGTCAGGCGCCAGACCGTAGGCATGTTCGGCCGCCGCAAGCGCTTCCGCGCAATCACCCTGTACATCCTGGGATATCCCGTGCAGCACACTCTGCATAAGACTCATACCGAGATAAGCGGACGCCACTCCATAGTTCGGGTCCATTTCCAGGGCCCTGCGGAGTAAGGAAATGGCCTGGCGTACGCCAGCAGGACTAAATTCGTTGGTATAGATGTGGCGGGCCTTCTGTACCAGCCCCCAGGCATTAAGGCTGGCGGTGGGAGCGCGGTATGCGCTATCCGTGACAGCGCGGATGAGATGACCGCCCAGGGAGCGAACAATGGCTTTGGAGATGTCATCCTGCATCTCAAAAATCTCAGTCATCTGGCAGTCATATTTCTGGGCCCACGTAACGCGCTCCGTGATTGCGTCCACCAGTTGCACGGCGACGCGAAGACGCCGGCCTGAGTGGCGCACCTCACCAGTCACCACGTAGCGCGTGTTCAGCGTCCGGGCGACCATGAGAGGATCCACTGCCTCGCTGCCCAACTGAAAAGACGTTCGTTGCGGAGCAACCCGCAATCCGGGCACTCCGGTGAGGGCATGAATGACTTCAGAAGCCAATCCTGCCGCCAGATGATTGTTTTTTGCGCCGCCAGAGATGCTGCGAAACGACAGCACGGCAATAGAGGTGCCCTCTGTTCCGGCTGCCGGCGGGTGGCTCAACGATGAAGATGAAACTCCGGGAACGCCCGCCTCAGGGGTTGGCGAATCCACCGCCCCCGCGGGTGAGATTGCAACAGGGCTGGAGGTATGGGGATGCCGGCCATCCTGAGTTTGCGCGATAACTTCAACCGGGGCCAGGAACCGGTATCCAACACGTGGAATGGTTTCGATAAAACGCGGTGCAGTGGCGGAGTCGTCCAGGGCTTCCCGCAGCTTCAGGATTGCGTTGTTAAGGCCGTGATCGAATTCCACCTCTGTAGCCGGCCACAACTTAGAGCGCAGGTCCTGTCTGGTAACTACACGGCCAGCTTGCTCCAACAGAACCCTGAGGACCTGAAAAGGCTGGCCCAGTAATCGAAGTTTTCGTCCGTTCTTCCTCAGTTCGAAGGCTTCCAGATCCATTTCGAAGGACCCGAACCGGAAAGCACGATAGGACGGAGAGGAGGCTTGCACAAGTATTTCACTTTCACTTAGCAGATTAGAGCAGCTTCAAGAAAAACCGTCAAATCGATGATTTGTGCGGACAACCACCTTTCTTTTTTTGTAGTTAGCAAGGGATACACAAGTGATCTGCAAAGGAGCGGCGGTGGATTGAGGTTATTGGAAAAGTGCGCGATTCTCTAGATCGAAGCACGGCGGACAATCGCTCATGTTTCATAGCAAGACTCTAGAAGAAAGGCTACGCAAAATGGCATTCAACAACTTAGGTCCACTTACATTTCTCGCAGCCGGTCAGTCCACATTCTGGTGGTATGACCGGGGAGGCGGGGACTATGGATTTCAAATCGCGGGGGCTGATGTAAAGACCCCAAGCGCGGGACCACACCATGTCGCCACCGACCAGGGCAAGGCCAAGTTCAATTCAGGTTACACACAATATTACGTAACTATCACAAACGTGGGAACGTCAGGTTGCTGGCACAACCTGCAAGGAGGAGGTGCAGGGTGAAACTAACCGTGATCACAAACAAGGAAGGCGAGTTGGTGGCGGCAGCACATGGCCACCATTCACAACCAACACAAGCGGAGGAGCCTTCATCTGGGAGTACCGGCAGAGCAGGCCTTCGCGCCGGACCCGGGCAGCAATTGCATTTGATTGATGTGGCTGAAGACATCTTTCATGTGACAGCACCCGCGGAGATACATGCGAGGCTCACGGCTGAGCTACGCAAGGCCCGCAAGTAGCTTTGAACTAAAGGTGATGTGAGCGTCCCGCTGTCAGGCAGACGCGCCGGCGGCGGGACGTTATGAAACCGATGTTGTCCCAGGAATGGCGCGCAACGAATACAACACAACGAAAGAACAAAGAGAGGTTTATTGTGGACCTACCGCAGGATGAACTTAGAGCGCTTTTGAATCTGGCGTTAGTAATACTTTTACCGATGGCCCCGGCCTTCGTGCTTTTTCGGGCGTTGCCGTCAACCGCGTCCGTTACAGGCCCGCTGCAAGGCCTGGATCTTAAGCTGGGTGGCGCCTTCGCCGGATACTTTGCTCTGCTGATCCTTGTTTTCGCCACCCACAATATATGGAACCCCTCCCCCGCAGGACAAGTATGGGAGGTCTCAGGGACAGTGGTAGCCGACGACGGAACCGTGATTCAGCAGCTGGATCCCAAGGACATAGGAGTGATTCCAAACAGCTTCAATACCTATGCTGACGGTACGTTTACTCTTACAGTCTCAACCATGCCCACGCAGGGCGGCGGCATAGCCTTTCCGCGTGTGATGGTGGGATTTCCAAATTTTCAAACAACGACAATCCCGCTTGATCCCTCTGAGGTTGCGGCAGCCCATCTGCAACTGGCAAGGGATGAAACCAGGCACCAAATCCGGATTCCTCCAATCCACCTTAAGAGGCTTCCAGAATATTCCGCCGGTGCACATGCAGAGAAAGATCTGATTGCCACGAAAGGAACACCACGATGAAAAAGTTGCATTTTGCCAGAGCCAGGCTAATGAGATTTGGCGCGATCCTGCTCCTGGTTCTACTTCTAATGACGGGATTTGCCAGCGCCGCCACGGTGCGAGGGCAACTAAACCGCCGTGCTGGAACCAGTGCCGCGCCGGCAGCCGGCATCTGCATTACGGTTTACAAGCCTGCTGGAGGAAGGTCGCCCAGGGCATGCAGTGACTCTCAGGGTATGTACTACCTGCCGAACATAGCACCAGGGGATTACCAGCTTGAAGTCTGGACATCACAAGACCCTAGAGTTCAGCCTATACGATATCCGGTCAAGGTTGCTGAGCCCTATACGGATATTCAACCGGTTATAGTACCGTAGGATGCTTCCGTCCAAGTTGCCCGGCCCAGGGAGATGAGTGAGCAAAGCTGCTCACCGGGAGAAACAAACCCCGCCTTTTTTCGGCGGGGTCTGTTTTTGGGGCTGGATTTAATGTTTTCGTCGTTGTTTGGGGGAGTGGACTTTTGAGTCGCTTTTCAATGGCAACGCGGACTTACATGGATGCTCCATGAACGATTGCAGCAGCGTGAAATGTGTTCGGCCCTCGGGATGGCACCTTCTCACTAGACGCGCTAACCCAACCCGGAGCATATTGTTGGGAGACCGTTATCACAGTCCCGCATAGCGGGACGGTTGGCAGTAGCCCGCCGTTTCAACGGCGGGGAAACTTGGGAAAATAAGCCGAGTCCCCTTCAGGGGACGACTGAAGGGTTTAAGACCAAGCTTTGTCGCGTTACAATGCGCAGTGCATGTCTCATAACTATTGCAGCATCCTTGTTCATTGTGTTTTTTCCACCAAAGAGCGCAGGCTGTTAATCCCTGCCGATATGAAGGGGAGGATCTGGCCTTACATGGCCGGGATCGCGCGTCAGAATAAATTCAAAGCTCTGGCAGTGGGTGGCATGCAGGACCATGCGCATGTGCTTTTGTCTCTGCCTCCAACCATTCTCGTCGCTAAAGCCGTACAGTTGATCAAAGGCGGATCTTCAAAATGGATCAACGACCATCTTACACGCCGGTCGTTTGACTGGCAGGATGGGTACGCAGCTTTCAGCATAGGAGTTTCACAGCTCCAGAACACAATCCGCTATATCGATAACCAGGAAAGACACCACGCAAAGATGAATTTCGCGGAGGAATTGGAAAAGATGCTGGAGCGCCATGGCATCCAGCCGTTTTCTGGATCGCGCGATTGAAATCCCGCTCCGTTTTCAGCCGTCCCCTGAAGGGGACTGGTTCTTCCTTCCCAGCTTTCCCGCCGTTGAAACGGCGGGCTACTACGAGCCGTCCCGCTGACGCGGGACTGGATTCCAATGGCAAGTGCGGACAAGATAACTCGGCAGCCAGGTAGAGCGCAGGGGGAAGCCGGCTATGTAGAATCCTTTGGCATGGCTGAATTCTATTCGCCTTGAATCACAGAAAGTATGGTTCTGTACAATTCATTCATTTGGGCTTCCGAATTAAGATCGAGCTGGGACGTATCATAGCGCAAAAGATCGATCCCCATAACAGTCGTGAATCTGCTTCTAACTTATCCCAAAAAATTTGAGTTAGCCCGCCAGGTAGACCGTTCAATTCGTCTAGATATAGACCGGTATGCTCAACGAACAAGAGCTCACCGAGTCGCTGAAAGGCCTTTGATGCCTTGTCTTTGACTAGCCGCTTTGTATCGTCCGTTTGGAGTTCTTCGATAGTGTAGAGATCTGGAGACACTATCACCCCCTGCGGAGCGAGAATAGCCTTAGCTTCTTCAAGTTTGTGGGAGTTGCGAGAAACGAACCGGATTTCAATCGAACTTTTCATTTCGTGCAGAAATCAAGGCCCGTAGCGATTGAGCGATTATTTTATCAGGAATCATCTTTTTGCTCGACAATTCGCTCCAGTTTCGCTATAGTATGGCTGGTAATACCCGAGAGCGGCGTCGGCGGGGGGAACCCGGAAAGGCCTGCAACCCGGAAGCGGCAGCTAGCGCACAGTCCCGCTAGTGGAGACGGCTTCAAAGAGCGCACTGGAAGTGTGCCTGAACGGCGGCGGAGCCGCCGTTAGCTCTTAGCCGTTAGCTTTTAGCTCTTAGTAAAAACAAAATCAAAGTCAAAATCCAGCCATTAGCACTTAGCCCTTAGCAAGATCAAGAACAACCCCCAAAATCAAATTCAAAAGGACCGCCCTGATGGGCGGTTTTTTTATTGGAGAAAGAAGACCATGAGCAGACCTTTTAACCATCCGATGAGCCGTGAAGAAGTGATGGCGGCGATTATGGAGTGCACGGAAAAGCTGGGCCATGTGCCGAGCTATGTGGAGCTGACGAGGACAACCAAGGTCAGCAGCCGGGCGATTGTGCGGCATTTTGGCACATTCACGCGGGCGCTGCGGGCCTGCAATCTGGAGCGGCATTGCGGCGGGCAGAGATTGCCAATGGAGAAACTGCTGGGGGACTGGTGCCGGGTGGTGCGGGAGCTGAAGAAGATCCCCAGCAAAGCGGAATACGTGCATCTGGGGCAGCACAGCCCGACGCCGCTGAAGGAGCGTTTTGGACGCTGGAGCCAGGTGCCGAGGGGCACGAGGCTCCATCTGGAAGAGCAAGGCCGGACGGAAGAATGGACAGATGTGGTTGATCTGATAAGGGAGTATGAACAGGGCCGGGATGGGCTGGAGAGGCTGGCCCAGGATTGTGCACAGCAAGATCCCAGCCTTATAAACCCCAGCCTTACAAAACCCAGGATTATTCAACCCAGCATCATTAAACCCAGGATTATGAAAGACCGTCCCCTGTATGGACCCCTGGTACGGCCGTATCCGCTAATCCATGGGCCGATGAACGAAGCCGGGGTGATTTACCTGTTTGGCACGCTCTCTGAAAAGCTGGGCTTTGTAGTGACACGGATCCAGGGCGAGTTTCCGGATTGCGAGGCGATGCGGCTGGTGGATGAAGACCGGTGGCAACGGGTGAGGATTGAATTTGAATACGAAAGCAGAAACTTTTTGAAACATCTGCATGACGTGAATGGATGCGACCTGATTGTGTGCTGGAAGCATAATTGGCCGGAGTGCCCGCTGGAGGTAGTGGAGCTGAGCAAGATCGTGGGGCAAATCGGGTGATCGCACGTGATCGGGTAATCGGGGGATCGGAAAAGCAAAATCTCACCGCGGAGGCGCGGAGACGCGGAGAAGAGCGGGAAAACCAAAACCTTACCGCTGATCAACGCTGATGACACGGATTGGGATCGGGGGATCGGAAAAGCGAAATCTCACCGCGGAGACGCAGAGACGCGGAGAAGAGCGGAAAACCAAAACCTTACCGCTGATCAACGCTGATGACACGGATTGGGATCGGGGGATCGCGCATGATCGGGTGATCTGGTGATCGGAAAAGCAAAACACTTTTACCGCAAAGGGCACGAAGGAACACGAAGGGAGCGCGGGAATCGCAGGCGAGGGCGCCTGCGGTCCAGCGATTCGGATCCCATTTGCACCTCATCCCTATTTCCTGTAAACCTTGTCACTTAACCCCTGCAAGCCCGTTTTGGAGCGTGGACCGGGGTTATTGAACGAAAGCAAGACCATGTACGTATCCTTTGTTGGGGAGACTGCTTGGAAGAGCAACAAACAGGGGCCCTTGTTCGCCGATGCCTGGCAGGCGATGCCGGAGCATGGGAGGAGATTGTGCGTCTACATAACCGGCGTATTTACAACCTGTGTTACCGGTTTACCAACTCTCCGGATGACGCGCAGGACCTGACACAGGAGGTTTTTATCAGGGTTTACCGGACGATGGGCAGCTATCACGTTGAAAAAGGGGCATTTACCACGTGGCTGACCACCCTGACGAGGAACCTGCTGGTGGACCACTTCCGGCGGTCAAAGCAGGACCGGGTGACGGATTCGATTGATGCGGGGCTGAGGGAAGAGGACGATTCACTCTCATTAAGTGACCGGCTGGAGGATCCGCGGCCCAATCCGGACGACAGGCTGGCCAGCAAAGAGACCCAGAAGATGGTGCAGCTGGCGCTGGCGAGGATCAGTCCGGACCTGCGGGAAGCAGTGATTCTACGGGACTTACAGGATATGGACTACAAAGAGATTGCCCAGGTGTTACGGGTGCCGGAGGGAACGGTGAAGTCGCGAATAAACAGAGGAAGAATGGAACTTGCGCGATTACTTTCTCGTAATAAAAAGCAGGCAAGCAATGAATAAAGACTTCAAAAACGGAATGGAATGCAGCGAGTTTGAATCTCTGCTGGCTGAGGCGCTGGATGACGCGCTGGCAGCTGAGAATCGCAAGGCGTTCGATCAGCATGGCCGTACCTGCCCGGTATGCGGACCGCTGTTTGCGGAAACCCGGGAAGGCATGCTGATGATCCAGGGGCTGGCGGAGCTGGAGCCACCCAAAAATCTGGTGCACAACATACTGGTGGCGACCAGCAGGAAACTGGCCGAGACTGAGGCATCGGGCGAGGTGGAGAAGGCGGGATGGCTGGAGCGCCTGCGGTGGAGTTTACGTCCGCGGATGGCCTGGCTGATGCACTCGCGCTTTGCCATGTCATTCGCCATGGCGTTCTTCTCACTCAGCATTACGCTCACGCTGGCAGGAGTGAGAATCTCTGATATCAAGAACATTGATATGCATCCGAATGCGCTGAGAAAAAGCTTTGTGCTGGGCTTTACCCACATGGAAGCCAAAGTCACCAGCTACTACGAGAACATGCGACTGGTTTATCAGGTACAGGCCAAGGTTCGGGAACTGAAAAAGAACACGGCCCCTGCTCCGGGATCGAACAATGAGAACCGGCAGCAGAATCGGAAGTCGGCGCCGGAGGATGGCGGACGTCCGAAGCAGTATGAGAATTACAGCCGCGAGCGCGATGGCAGTGTGATCGCCGAAACTTTTACGAGGCACGAAGGAGCCCAAATATGAACTGCGCCATACACAATCAAACCCAGGCGGTAGCATACTGCCGTACCTGCGGGAAAGCCCTTTGTGAAGACTGTAGGCGCGATGTCATGGGTGCCATCTACTGCGAACCGTGCATCGCTGCACGGCTGCAGGGCCAGCCAACTCCCGGAGCAACCGTTGCACCTCCGCCGCCCGTGCCCATGCCTGGAGCGCCCAACCCCACAATCGCAGGCTTGTTAGGGTTTATTCCTGGCGTCGGGGCAATGTATAACGGCCAATTTGCTAAGGCCTTTGCGCACGTTGTGATTTTCGTATTGCTGATCGTTGCCACGGACAGGTTTAATCTTTTAGGTGTGTTGATTGCGTTCTTTGTCTTGTACATGGCATTTGAGGCTTATAAGACTGCTGAAGCCAAGCGCATGGGCATCCCCGCGCCCGATCCTCTGGGCCTGGACAAGATGTTTGGCGTGCAGGACTCGCAGGCTCATCACTCTTCTGGTCCTGTAGCGGCAAACACCGCTGCGTATCCGCCAATTTCGGCGCAGCCGCTCCAGGTTGAACCGCCGCCACCACCGCGGGACAATGCACCTATCGGCGCCATCGTACTGATTGGGCTTGGGGTTCTGTTTCTTCTCGATAATCTGGGCATTTTCCGCATGCACCACTTGTGGCCATTGTTCCTGATCGGCATAGGACTGTGGATCGCGTACAAGCGCACCAGCCAGCCCGGCGTAGGAGGCTCTCGATGACGCTCTATATCAGAAACCGAAACTGCCCGTGCGTCCGCTGCCGTGCGCAGGGGTTGATGGGCGCCGCCATACTGATAACCCTGGGCGTGCTGTTCCTGATGGAAAACTATGGAGTAGTTTCCTTTGATCGCAGCTTCCCTGTGCTTCTGCTGGTGATTGGCTGCATGCTGCTGATCTCACGCACCGGCTCAACGGAAGGGCACATTGAACGCGGCTGGATTCAGGGTCCCGTCACACCAGCGCAGCCTTCGCAGCCATATAACACGACTGGTGTGGTTCCTCCGCCACCACCCCAGCAATTTACGCCCGGAGCAGGCAATGCGCCTTCGTCATCCGGACCAAATGATTCGCAGGTGAAACCATGAGTGCTCCAACGCCGATACCGTACTATCGTCCTCGCCCGCGCTCCATTTTCGGGCCGCTGGTTCTGATCACGATTGGAGTTATTTTCCTGCTGCGCACCACCGGGCTCATTCCCTACGGTGCTTTCCACAACTGGTTCGTGCACTACTGGCCGTTATTGTTGATCTTTTGGGGCGGAGCCAAACTGCTTGAGCACTTGTGGGCCAGGCATCGTGGCGAACCCACGCCGCGAATAGGTGCAGGCGGCATAGTCTTCCTGGTCTTCTTCATCATGGCCGGCATGGCCGCTACGGAAACCAGTGGTTGGAACTGGAGCGGCATGCGCACTGATCTCGGCGTGGACTCTGACTGGGGAAACTGGTTCGCCAACCGCTATGAGTTTACTGATAATTTTGCCCAGCCTCTGCAATCCGGAACAGAAATGAAGATCCTCTCCGCCCAGGGCGACATCAACGTGACCGCGAGTGAAGACGACCAGATTCACGCAGTGGTGCATAAAGCCTTGCGCAGCGATTCACAGGAGAGCGCCAACCGCCTGAACGAATCCACTCGTCCAAAGTTCACGCAGCAAGGAAGCGTATGGCTGCTGGACCTTACCAGCGGTGACTTTGAAAACGCGCGCTTTGATCTGGATCTGCAGGTGCCGCGCAAGGTTGCACTCTCCATGTCAACGCGGCGTGGCAGCCTTAGCGTTTCACAGAGAGACGGCAATGTAGATCTCACCACGGATCGTGGCAACCTTAGCGCTGAAAACGTAAAAGGAAGCGCGTTGCTGCATGTGCGCCACGGCTCCGTCAACGTAAAAGATGTGACCGGCAACGTGCAGGTGGATGGCGAAGTCGAGGATGGAACTATTTCAGACGTGACCGGTACGCTCGATTTCGATGCCGGCTACAACGGCAATGTCCAGCTCTCGCATATCGGGCAGCGGCTCCATTTCAAGTCAGTCCGCACAGACCTGCAACTGGCCAAGCTGGATGGAGAGATCAACATGGGCCACGGCGATCTCCGGGCAAGCTCCGTTACCGGCCCCGTCAAGCTGAACACGCGATCGAATGAAGTCCATTTTGAAGATGTGAGCGGCCAGGTTGAAGTTGAGAACCGCAACGGCCTGGTTGAGATTCGTCCCATCGCGCCGATGGGAAATATTGACGTCAGCAATGAACGCGGCGGCATACAGCTCGATCTGCCTGAAAAAGCCAGCTTCCGGCTGGATGCACAAAGTAGAAACGGCAACATTGATGTAAGCGACTTCAGCGTGAACGTGGACAACAGAAGCCAGGACGCTACGGCGCGCGGCTCAGTCGGCAAGGGTGGCCCCGATATCCGCCTGCGAGCGGACCGCGGTACGATTCAGATCCGCAAACAGTAGTTGAGTTGCTGCATCCGCGCACAAAAGTGAAGCCCAGGCATTCATGCCTGCATTTCAGACCGCTGGATACGTGAAAGCCTGGCGTCAATCAGCTCCACTGCGCGGGCCAGCACCTGGTCAAGCGTGAGATAGGTTGAGTCAATCAGCACCGCGTCTGGCGCGGGCGCCAGCGGAGAGTTGGCGCGAGTACGGTCACGCTGGTCACGCGCATGCAACTCAGCCACAACAGACGCTTCATGCGCGGCTGAAGCCGGGTTCTCCAGAAAGCGCCGGGTGCCGCGAATTTCCGGCGCCGCATCCAGAAAGATTTTCACTTCGGCGTCAGGAAAAACTTTGGTGCCGATATCGCGTCCTTCCATCACGATGCCGCCACCGGCTCCCATTTTGCGCTGGCTGTCCACCATCCATTCCCGTACCAGCGGATGGACGGAAACTTTGGAGGCGGCATCCGTCACTTCCTGGCTGCGCAAACGTTCGGTCACGTCTGCGCCGTCCAGCAGCACGCGGTTGCCTTCTGGTCGTGGCACCAGTTCAATCCGTGACTGCTGGGCCAGTGCCGCCAATTTCGCTCCATCCTCCAGCGGGATGCCGTGCTCAATCGCCTTGAACGCCAGCACGCGATACATGGCGCCGGTTTCAATGTTGATGTAATTGTATTTTCGCGCCAGCAGCGCGGCCAAAGTGCTCTTGCCTGACCCGGCAGGCCCGTCAATGGCAATCACAAGTCTTTTGCCCCCAGGATTGGATTTACCTTCCACGACCGGCACGCGGTCACCCATGATGGCGGCTCCGTTGTTGGTCTGGTGGCGGCGTCATACGGATGAGTGTCTTTGTCCCGATGGTCACAAAGCTCAGTTCTCGCGCCTGCAAAAGTGCATTCACGGCATCGCGGACCTTCGAGCGCGAAGTCAGATGAGACAGGAACTGCTCAACATCTTCCTGTTCCGCGGCCACCACCGTCTCAAGATACTTGCTCACCAGCGCGGAGATTGCTTCCGGCAGGGAGATGTTGATGCCTTCCTTCACCGCCTCAGGCGCCCAGCGATAGAGCACGTCCCAGGAAGCGCCTCCGCTCGGACTGTAATCGACGCGAGTGATCTTCAGGATCGACCACAGCTCGCCCAGCGCGCGGTCTAGCGCCGCCTGGCTGCTTTCTCTCCCTACATGCTCCTGTAACTGGGTCTTGCTCAACGGCCCGTGTTTTTGCAGCGCCGCAAATACGCTGGCGGAAAGCTCGGAAACCGCCGCGCCTTGCGCCTTTGTCCTGGGCGGCGCTTTCGGCGTGCGGTCGCCGACGATTGCATAAAAGAAAGGGAACGATGCGGCGGAAATGATCAGGTTCGAGTCGCCGGAGAATTTCATTTCAAACGCGGAGCGCTCTCGCAGCAGCCGCACCATCAGCTCTGTTGCCTGCTGCGCGCGCGGGTCCGCAAAAGCATGCCTGGCGTCCGGCAGTCCCGCGGTGGAACCTATATGCGCGCCGATGAAACTTGGTATCAGCGGCGCTGAGCGCTCTGGATAGGTAACGCAAAACCCAACGGCATCCAGGAATGCGCGCGCGTCTTCCACCGTGCGCACGGCATTGCCGTCAATGCGCCAGAGCCGGGCCCGCTGCTGTTCAAGTTCTTGTTCGGTCATTTGAAATTAGAAATCTTCTCATTCGTCGATCGGAGGCCAGCGCTTGTGCCCCATGCAATAACCTTGCTATCTCAACGGCGTCTTCCCTTACACGATATACCACGACAAACGGAAGCGGCGAAAGAGGTAACTCCACGCGGCCAGGGCGACCACGATTAGGAAACACCTTCCGCAACAGCTTGGTAAATAGTGCGTGCAACACGCAAAGCCGCAGGAGAGTTGTCTTGCCTGATGTACTGAATCATCGCTGTGAAATCAGCAGCGGCTTCAGGAGACCAGTGAATCTCCATCAGGGATGAAACATCCGTTCAATACGAGCAACTACGTCATCGTGATCGATGAATTCACCGCCATCCAACTGCTCAAGTCCCTTGTGGACTTCGCCTCTGAACCATTGGTCATGGTCGATGTAGGTTTGCACAATCTCTTGAACAAGCTGCTCCGCCCCGCGTCCATTCTCTGACGCAATGCGTTTAAGCTCGACTTCAAATTCAGGGCTAAAGCGGACTTCCATGTTGGTATTTTAGCGCAGGCCGTGTCATTTGCAGCAAATACGGGTGCTAGATCCTCTTAAACGCCTTCTGTATCTCCTTGACAGAATACCGCAATACCACCGGACGCCCATGCGGACACGTCATTGGAGCCTCTGTTTTTGCCAGCTCTTTCAGCAGCCACTCCATTTTATTCTGTTCCAGCGGCATATTGATCTTGATGGCCGCGTGGCAGGCAATGCTGGCCGCGATCTTCGCCCTGATCTTCTCCAGGTTCAGCACCTGTTTCTCCTGCTCGAACTGGTCCAGCAGCTCCACCAGCATCTTCTCCACGTCGGCGGGGCGGACGCCGCCCGGAGCGGTCTTTATGGCGATAGTTCGCGTCCCAAAAAGCTCAACCTCAAATCCATTGCGGCGCAGCTCTTCAGAAATCTCGGCAAAGACCGCCTGCTGCCCCGGAGTGAGCTCCACAATCAGGGGCATCAACAGCCTCTGGCCATCCTGCGCTGCGCCGGTTTGCCCGCGTTCCCGCAGGATCTTCTCAAACAGCACACGCTCATGCGCCACGTGCTGGTCGATGATCCAAAGCCCGTCAGCATTGACCGCCAAAATAAATGAATCCCGCACCTGCCCCAGCGGCTTCAAGCTGGCCAGCGCCAGCTGGTCGATCACAGCTTGCGGTTCATCCTGAAGCACATTGCCACAGGCATCGGCATGCCCGTTGACGCTTTCAACGCCACTCTGCGTCAGGGAGGGCGCACTAATAGGCCCAAAACCGCTCACAGCCATGTTGGCATCCACGGCAATGGGAGTACCGCCAAACTGCAGGCGTTCATTCATCAGCGGCAGTGTCTCCGGCCGCAGTGTAAATTCATTGCCCGCACCGGCCAGCATCTGCGCCCCAGGGCTCAGACCGGGCGAAGCCGTTGGCTGTGCCGTAATCTCCCGCGTAAATTCCGGCATCGGACGCGCCTTGATCAACGCTGAACGGACTGACTCGCGCACAAAATCGTGCACCAGCGCATTCTGCCGGAACCTGACTTCGGTCTTTGACGGATGAACGTTGGCGTCAACCTCTTCATTGGGCAGCTCGATGAACAGCAGCACCACGGGAAAGACCGTCGGCGGCAGAATGTTGCGATAGCCCTCGATAATTGCATGCTGGGCCATCCGGTCCCGGATCAGCCGGCCATTTACAAAAACAAAAATGGAGTTCCGGTTCAGCTTCTGCAGCTCTGGCTTGGAAATGAATCCGTGCAGACGTATGTCGCCGGGGACCGGCGGCTGATAGTCTTCCCCTCTGCGCCATGGCGGAGGTTCCGGTATTCCTGCCCGCTCCAGTTTCATGGCGGCGGCCAGGGGAACAAGCTGGTCCAGCGTTTCACGGCCAAAGATCTGGTAAATGCGGTCGGAGTGTGAGGCCACCGGCGCGGCCACCAGCATGGCTTCCGTGGCCGAGTGCAGCTCAAAATGCTTTTCTGGATGCGCCAGCGCATAATGCGTCACCAGTGAAGCGATGTGCGAAAGCTCCGTTGACTCCGCCTTCAGGAACTTCTTGCGCGCCGGAGTATTGAAGAAAAGGTCGCGCACCGCCAGCGAAGTTCCGTGCGGCAGTCCTGCTTCCTCCACGCGCAGGATCTTCCCGCCGGCAATCTCCAGCACCGTACCTCCGTCTTCCTCCGCATCGCGGGTCTCCAGCAGCACGCGTGCCACTGAGGCGATAGAGGGCAGCGCTTCACCGCGAAAACCCAGCGTGTGTATGTTCAGCAGGTCTTCAGCATCCTTGATCTTGGAAGTCGCGTGCCGTTCAAAGGCCAGCAGCGCATCATCCCGCACCATGCCGCAGCCGTTGTCGGTCACCTGGATCAGCTTCTTGCCGCCCGCTTCCACCTGCACGCGGATACGCGTGGCCCCGGCATCCAGGGAGTTCTCCAGCAACTCCTTGAGCACGGAAGCGGGACGCTCCACCACCTCCCCTGCGGCGATCTTGTTGGCAACGTTTTCTGAAAGTACGTGGATGCGGCCCATGGGTTTTCATTCCGAGCGCCGGCCGGCACGAGGATGCTTTCTTCCAGCATGCCGGGCCATGAGGCGGGGAATCCCTATAGTAAATGGTTCTGCGCTCGACCGGTCGGTTCAATCCCTCGAAAACCGTATCAGTACCGCGAGCCGCTTAAAGCCTTGCCATGCTGAGCGCGTGTTCTCACAATACGACATGGATCGTGACACTAAATACGCGATGGTCCCGCATACCTCTTTTTCTTTTCCATGAACTGATCACGGAAGCTGCGGTATGCGTCTTCTGTATCAAGGTGATTGCGAAATAAATTCTCGAACCCCAGAAAAGATTCCACTGACATCCAGCGATACAGATCGTCAGAAATCTTGGGGTCGAGTGGAATGTCTTCGATCAGACCCACTGCGGTAGCGCTGGATAAGTCGGTTTCGACATCATCGGTCTGAGGCTGCGCAAAACACCATGCGGCATAGTCATAGATCCGTCCGATCAAGTCGTCATTGATCGGCTGTTCTTTGTACGAGTTCGCAAGCAGACCAAACAGGTCAATCCATAAATCGGTGGGTGAATTGTAATCACGATTCTGGGATGTTTTGTCCAGTAGTTCTGGAAAAGACTCCCGCGCTTTGGTGAGCCAATCTTCCATACGAGTCCACAAGCTTCGTCAATTTCAACAGCGGCGGACTGCACGCGATGATTCCCGCCCCTTTGTGCCCTCTGCGGTAGAAACCTTACTTCGCGGCCGTATTCAGCGCAGGCGCTGGATACTGCGGCAGTTTTTCCCGCGTACGGTTGGCGCGCTGGATTTCCAGTTCACCGAACAAAAGGGATGGAGCAATGATCGCGCTGGGCAACGGTTCTGCGCGATTGTAGACGTAAGCGTCGCTCCCTGTGGCCACAATGTCATTGCGCAGGGCGCGCGTATCGAGCTGCTTGAACACCGCGCCGCGCACCAGTTCCATGTGGCCATCGCTCACGTAGACGCGCCACAAGAGGCGCGGTGAGAGCTGCGGCCCCGTGGTTTCCACGTAGTAGCCGTATGGGCGTCCCTGATCTTTGCACATCTGGATCAGCTTCTTCTTTAACTCTTCCACCGGCACGCTGTTGCTGGCCTTAAAGATCAGGTTGGAAATCTGCGGACGTGGCGCTGCCACCAGCGCTGACCTGCCGTGTCCGTTGGAGTGCGGAAAGTCGCGGATAGGCTCGCGCCCCAGAAGATAGTTTGTCAGTACGCCTTTCTCAATCACCGTGACTTTCTGCGCTTCCACGCCTTCATCATCCACGTCATAGGTGCCGGCCAGTGTCTGGTGGTCAGTCTCCTTGGCCTTTGGATCATCCACCACGGTGAACGCCGCGGGAAGGACCGGGCTTTTGTAGTACGACGCAAACTCGCCGTTCGTACGTGCCGGATTTCCCAGATCAGGGCGCACGCCAAGGATGTTCGGCACGATCAGCCGCTCAAACAGTGAAGTCGCCGCGTCCGCTGAGAACAGCACCGGCCCGCGATAATCATCTTCCACCAGAGGCGCTTTCTTCAGGGCCTTGAAGCTTCCGATCAGCTGTTTCGCTTCTTTCTCAATCTCGTCCGCCTTGGGCAGTTCATCAGCTTTGGTCACGACCCAGCCGTGGCTGCGTTCCAGGTGCATGCCGTCATCCGCCTGGTCAGAACCGGAAAAAAGGAACGTATAAATCGTTCTGCCATTCCGAGCTACCGTGCCCTCAGTGTTGACAAAATAGCGGTTCAACACGCGGAAGTTCAGAAACGCGCTGCTCATCTCCAGGCTTGGATCGGCACGGAAAAGATCAGATGTGGTCCGAAGCGTCTGTTGCCATTTGTCCAGATCAACATCGAGCCTGGCCAGATCGCGGACGGACTGCGCGGGCTTCTCTTCAGAAAAATCCGCCAGGTCATTTTCTGTCTCCACGTTTTTGAGCGCGGCCTGTTTTTCCGTAAGGCCGCTCAGCGCGGATTTGTATGCTTTGTCCGTGGCCAGCCAGAGCTGGCGGCGCATCGCCAGTTCGTCGTTGTCAGTGGGCATTACCTCCGCGGCGCCCATGCCTTCACCGAAATAGCTGTCCTGTTTGTAGTCGCCAATGCGCACCACTACCCGCACCAGCCGGCCGCTGTTGATCTGGTTGGTGCGTAATGCGCCTAACGTCGCATCGGCAATATTGTCCTGAATTTCCGTGACCTGGTAGTCGATGTAGTACGGCCTCTGCAATTGTCCGAGCTGCAATTTTTCCTGCGAGCGCTTAAGCTCCGCAAGCATCGCTTTCAATACCGCGTCGCCATGGTCATTCGATGAAACGGAAGCAGCCGGCGCGGCCGCCGTACTATCATCCGCCAGCGCGGCTGCGGAAAGAACAACCAAAAGAAGAACTGCGGGAATCAGGCGGCGCATTAGCGGACCTCCGGCTTGGTGATGTATTGCTGGTTCGCGACCTGGGCTTTGTCTGGGCCCGGAGGCGGCAGCACCGGCGGTCGCTCATGTCCCTGCGCCACTTTCTCAACTTCAATCTCGGAAAACAGCATGGCTGGAGCGGCCGCGGCCACGGGGATGGATCCTGACTCCGCGCCGCACTCGCCATTAAAAATGTCCATCTTCTGTCCTGTCACCACGATCCTGTTCAGCGCATTCAGCGGCGTGCCAATGATGTTTACGCCACGCACCAGTTCATCCGGACGCCCGTCTGGATACACCTTCCACACCATCAGCGGCATCACCTGGAACGCCTGCGGCAGGTTGCGCATAGTCAGGGTGAACCCGCCGGCTATATCTTCAAAATAGAGCCCAAAAGGCTTCTTCTGTTTCTTGATCTCGTTGATCAACTCCTGGCGTAGCTGCCCGTCCGCCACCGTCTTGTTGGAGCGGACAATCAGGTTCCCCTGACGCCCCACCGGCATCAATCCGCTCTGTCCGCGGCCATGCCCGTTGGACTGTAAGAAGCCCTTCACCGGCATGCGCGACATCAGAAACTGTTTCAGCACGCCGTTCTGAATCAGCTCCACCCGCCGGCTCTTCTCGCCTTCTTCGTCATAGCTGTAATTGCCGCTCAGCTCCACGCCATCCAGCGTGGCCAGCGTGGGATCGTCTTCCACGCTCAAAAACTTCGGCAGCACCGGCTGCCCCACCATCTTGGTAAAGGTCTGGCCTTCATTTTCGCCGCGCTGGCGCTGGCCTTCCAGCCGATGGCCCACAACTTCATGGAAGAACACCGCGGCGGCGCGCCCTGAAAGCAGCGCCGGGCCGTTGAAGGGCTCAACCACCGGGGCCTTCTTAAGCTTCTGCAGATCTTGTGCAATTTTCTCGATCTTCGCCGCCATCGCCTGCTCCGGTGCAAGCTTGTCAAACGTAGAGGCGTCAAACGTTTCTGACCGCGCCAGCTCCATCCCGTCCGCGGAGCGCGTGCTTCCCAGCGCCAGCACGCGGATCAGCGGCCGTGAGCTCACCAGGCGTGAACCTTCACTGGAAACGAAATAGCGTGTTGCATCCTGCACCAGAAGCACCACGGTAGAGTTTTCAATATCAGGATATTTGGTGAAGATCGCCGACAGCCGGCGGACCCTGTCTTCCCATTCGCGCTGATCAAACTTGGGCGGGACGCTTTCCTTGCCGATATAAACCTGCGGCTTTTCCGTCGAGAAATCCGGAGAAGAATCTTCTTCGTCAGCCCGTACCTTCGTGTTTGTCTTTATTTCAATAAATCCCTGCGCGGCCTTCTTGTACATGCGGTCCGTGTTGATCCACAGCACACGCGCAATGGCATCAGGCCGGTCTTCCAGCGGCAGAGAAGCCGTGGTTACCGCGTTGAAGCGGTTCTCGCCGTGCGTGTTGTCCAGGTCGCGGCCACCCACGCGGACGGAAACATCCACGGTCCGTTCATGCCGCTTGATGTTGGCCATCAGCGCGCCTTGGCTGGCCATAATGACGGAGCCAAACTCCTCATTCCCCGCATAGCTGATGAAATACGGAGCAGGATCGGCCTTGCTCAGCGAACTCATGGCGCGGTCAAGTTCCTGCTGAAGGGTGTGCAGCAATACCGGGTCACTGGCATCTGCCGCGGCAGTCTGCCCCAGCAACGCCGGCGCGGACAAAGCCAGTAAAAGAGAGAGAAATAAGGACTTCACGGATGACATGGCTAACACTGAGTGTACCTCAAGCTTTAGACACCGGAAATGTTACCTTGGGCGGGGTTTACGCTTCTTAATGGTTTCCCCTGAGTTTTCACCGCAAAGGACGCTAAGAACGCAAAGGAGAGTAATAGGGCGTTCACGACGCACCGGATGCCATCACGAAGGTGAAGCACATTGAGTCCTACATTGCGCAACTCGTATGCCAGGCACGCTTCATAAGCGCTCTTAAGAAGACCCGGCCCATGCCGTATGGACGCGAAAGGCTGCATCCAGAATGATTTTGCTTAACTCATTTTCATCCTTCGCGACCTTTGCGCCCTTCGCGGTGGAACTCATACTGTCATTCCCCGGCAGATTTCGCCGCTGCCGGCTTCCACCGCAATACCGGCTTTCTTGCCGCGGCCGTCTCATCCAGGCGTTTCACGCGCGTGTTGTGAGGCGCGTTTTTCACGAACTCAGGATCTTCCTCCGCTTCGCGCGCAATCGCCTTCATCGCGTCCACCAGCAGGTCCAGCTCTTCCAGTGATTCGCTCTCTGTTGGCTCAATCATAATGGCGCCATGTACCACCAGCGGGAACGACACAGTATAAGGATGGAAGCCGTAGTCGATCAGCCGCTTGGCAATATCGCCGGTCTTCACGCCTTTCTGCTCCTGGATGCTGTCACTAAAGACCACTTCATGCATTGACGGGCTCTGGTATGGCAAATGGTAGTCGCCCTCCAGTTTTTTGCGGATGTAGTTGGCGTTGAGCACCGCGTCTTCCGTCGTCTGGCGCAGGCCGTCTGGCCCGTTGGCCAGCGTATATGCCAGCGCGCGGACGTGCATGCCGTAATTTCCATAAAACATGCGAACGCGTCCCACCGACTGTGGGCGATCATAGTCAAACGCCAGCGTGCCGTCGGCTCTCTCCACGATCACAGGTTTGGGCAGAAACGGCTCCAGCATCTTCTTGCACGCCACCGGGCCCGACCCCGGACCGCCTCCGCCATGCGGCGTGGAAAAAGTCTTGTGCAGGTTCAGGTGCATCACGTCCACGCCAAAGTCGCCGGGACGCGTTTTGCCCACCAGCGCATTCATGTTGGCGCCATCCATATACAAAAGGCCGCCTTTTTCAT
Organism: Terriglobia bacterium; assembly: GCA_020072585.1. Lineage (GTDB taxonomy): Bacteria > Acidobacteriota > Terriglobia > Terriglobales > Acidobacteriaceae > Angelobacter. The sequence goes on from JAIQGL010000006.1 coordinate 129,480, forward strand.
GAAGGATCGCGGCTATCTTATCGATCTCCTGCTCAAAGATGCCCAGCGTGTTGGGGTTGGTCAGCATCAGGCCGGCGACATCTTCATTCATCTGCGCCGCCAACGCGCTCACGTCCACCATGCCGCGTGAGTTCGATTTCAGATTTTCCACCGCGTATCCGCAAATTGCTGCCGTGGCCGGATTGGTGCCGTGCGCGGAATCAGGAATCAAGATTTTTTTGCGCGGATTGCCGCGCGACTTGAGACAAGCATGTATTAGCAGGATGCCGGTCATTTCACCATGCGCGCCCGCCGCCGGTTGCAGCGTGATGGCATCCATGCCGGTTATGTCGAGCAGGCACTCGGAGAGCGTCTTCATCACGCGCATCGCGCCCTGTGAAACCTCCGCAGGCTGGTACGGATGCGCGTTGGCCAGTCCGGGGAAGCGCGCCACCACTTCATTCACACGCGCGTTGTATTTCATGGTGCAGGAGCCCAGCGGATACATTCCCAGATCAATCGCGTAATTCCACGTGGAAAGCCGGGTGAAGTGGCGGATGATCTCCATCTCGCTCACTTCCGGCATATTGCCCAGATCGGGACGCGCCGCAGCACCAAGGGCTTTTTTGTAGTCGACCTCAGGCACATCCAGGGGAGCCAGCCGATAACCTTTCTTGCCCGGTGATGAGCGTTCAAAGATCAGCCCTTCATTCTGGTTAACGTGTTGCGTCGCCTTCTTGATGTCTTTGTTGCTCATTGGCCCACCGCCTGTACTGCTGCATCGATCTGCTCTTTGCTGTTGAGCTCAGTACAACACCACAATTGCGCGTTGCCGAGTTCGGGATAGTGCCAGCCCAGCGGAAAGCCGCCAATCATCTTTTTTTCCAGCAGACGCTTGTTGATCGTGTGCGGATCATCTTTGGTTTGTACAACGAACTCATTGAAGCGCGGCGCGCCGGCAAAAAGTACTTTGCCCGCCTTCGCAAAGGCTGAGGCTGCGTACGCGGCTTTGGCCAGGTTCTGCGCGGCAAGTTCCTTCAACCCCTCACGACCGTAGATCGTCAGATAGATTGTGGCCATGGTGGCAATCAGCGCCTGGTTCGTGCAGATGTTTGAAGTGGCTTTCTCGCGGCGGATGTGCTGCTCGCGCGTGGAAAGCGTTAGCACAAACCCGCGTTTACCGTCTTTATCCTTGGTCTCGCCCACCAGCCTGCCCGGAATTTGCCGCACAAATTTTTCCTTGGTGGCCATCACTCCGGCGTAGGGGCCGCCATAACCCAGCGGCACGCCAAAAGACTGCGCCTCCATCGAGACAATGTCGGCTTCTACCGGTGGCTTTACGATTCCCAGAGACAGAGCTTCTGCGATCGAGACAATCAGGAGCGCGCCCTTTTTGTGCACCAGGTCAGCTACGGCCGCAACATCTTCAATCGTGCCAAAAAAGTTAGGTGACTGGATAAGCACGCACGCCGTGTCCGCGGTGATCTTCTTTTCCAGATCGGCCATGTCCACGCGGCCGTTTTCCAGATACCCGCATTCTGCAATGGGCAACCCCTGGTGCTGCGTGTATGTGTGCATCACCTCGCGGTATTCCGGATGCACACTGCGCGCCACCACCGCCGCCGTTCTGCCGGTGATGCGGACCGCCATCAGCATGGCCTCAGCCGCGCCGGTTGATCCGTCATACATCGACGCGTTGGCCACTTCCATGCCGGTAAGCTCGCAGACCATGGTCTGGAATTCAAAGATGGCTTGCAAAGTTCCCTGCGCGATCTCCGCCTGGTACGGCGTGTATGAGGTAAGAAACTCCCCGCGTGAAACCATGGCGTCAATCACCACCGGACGGTAGTGATGGTAAGCTCCCGCGCCCAGGAACAGGGCATAGTCCGCCGCGTTTTTGTTCGCGCATTCGTGGAAGTAGTCAATGATCTCTGACTCCGCCATCTGCCGCGGAACTTTCAAGTCGCGGTTCAGCCGGTATTCCGCCGGAATCGGCGCGAACAAATCATCAATGGACTTGCAGCCAATCTCGCGCAACATCTGCGCCCGATCAGCAGGAGATTTTGGTAAATAGCGCATGGTTCTCCGAAGTCCCGAGCGCAGTGAGGGATCGCTATTCCCTTCATTGCTGTCGAGACCTCAACTTACTCCTTCACAAAAATTCTTCGTGAGTGCAGGGCTCCCTCGCTTCGCTCGGGATTCCAGGAATTACTTCTCTTCCGTGACGTACTTCTCGTAATCGTCGGCTGACATCAGCGCGTCCGCCTGCTTCGCGTCCGCCAGTTCCAACTTGATCATCCAGGCGCTGTGCGCATCTTGATTCACTGCTTCCGGCGACTGATTGAGGCTCTCATTGATCCCAATGACTTTCCCTGAAGCCGGCGCATAAAGTTCTGAGACGGCCTTAACTGATTCCACGGTGCCAAAGCTCTTGCCGGCTTCCACCTGCGCGCCTATTTTGGGTAATTCAACAAAAACAATATCGCCCAGTGATTCCTGCGCGTGGTCCGTAATGCCAACCGTGGCCGTGTTGCCCTTTACCTGGATCCACTCGTGTTCTTTTGTGTATCTGTAGTCTTTCGGATATGCCATCGCTTTGTCCTGTCCCTTGAGAGCTGAGTTTCTGGGGCTATATTTTTGGAGCTATCTATTTTCGGGGCTATAACTTTTTAGGTCGCTTGTAAAACGGGGTCGGCACAACCTTGCACTTGACCTTCTGGCCGCGGATCTCGACAAAAACTTCGTGTCCGATCTCTGAATGTGACGGAGGTACGTACGCCAAAGCAATGTTCTTTTTCAAAAACGGCGCCGGTGATCCGCTGGTGACATAACCAATTTCGCTTCCTGCCGCATCAAATACCTTATAACCGTCGCGCGGGATGCCCCGGTCCACCGCTTCCAGACCAACCAGGATGCGCTTCAGCCCTTCTGCTTTGGCTTTTTCAAGCGCCACGCGTCCCACAAAATCCGCCTTCTCCATCTTGCAGTAGCGGTCCAGCGCTGCTTCCCAGACATTGATGGTGTCTGAGATTTCATGGCCGTAAAGCGCCATCTTGCCTTCCAGCCGCAGCGTGTTGCGCGCGCCGAGTCCGCAAGGAACAATCCCAAACTCCTTGCCCGCCTCGGTCACTTCATTCCAGACGCGCTCGCTGGTAGGAACGTCTGACGGTACGTAAATCTCAAATCCGTCTTCCGCCGTGTAGCCTGTCCGCGCAATTAGCGTGTTGGGCAGGTTGCAGACGGTCCCGTGCTTGAACCAGTAATTCTTGATCTGTGAGAGATCCACATTGGTCAGCTTTTGCAGCGTGGCTTCAGCCTTGGGCCCCTGGATCGCAATCTGCGTGTAGTAATCGCCCACGTCATCCGCGTGGCAGCGGAATCGCCCCACGTTCTTGCGTACCCAGCTATGGTCCTTCTCGCGCGTGCCGGCGTTGATCACCAGCAGGTAATCATTCGGGCCCATCTTGTGGACGATCACATCGTCCACGAACGTTCCCTCCGGATAGAGCAGCGCGGAATAATGCGCCTGGCCTTCCTGTAGCTTTGAGGCGTCATTCATGCTGATCCACTGCACGGCATCCAGCGCCTGCGGCCCGCGGATCAGAATGTCGCCCATATGCGAGACATCAAACATGCCCACGCCGGTGCGCACCGCCAGGTGCTCTTTTACCAATCCGCCGCTTGCGGGATATTCGACAGGCATGTCCCAGCCGCCAAAATCCACCATCTTGGCGCCGAGCCGGCGATGCAGCGCGTTCAGCGCCGTCTTTCTAAGTGTTTGGCCTTCTGCGGTTGAGGACAAGTGTTTTCCCTTTCAAATCCCTGGGATACAACGAGACAGACCCGCCGCCGGGCTGTGACGAACCCCTAAGGTTAACATCCACGTTTTGCAGGGGTCAATAAAGCCACTCACGTGTGTCAAAGCTCGTTAGAAATGTCCCCATCACTAACTCATTAGAAATGTCCCTTTTTGAGTTGTTGTCGGTCAGTTTTAGCAAAAACCGCCTTGAGTCTGTCATGTTGAACACCGCTCAAGTTGAGCCACGGGCTTTACCGCGCCCCGCTTGGCCATCGACCATTGACCCGTTGCCGGAAACCTTGAATCGCGCTAATCTTCCCGCTATGGCCAAGGAATACATGTGCATGATCTGTGACCAGCCGGAAAGAAGCTGCTCTTGTAACAAATACTGCGCGCTATGCCAGAGTCTGTTTGAAGTCCGCCTGTGTGAAGACGGCATCTATTATTGCCGCCCCTGCCGCGAGGCCTGCGACCTGCAAGCCCAGGTAGGAGGCAAGAGTACAGAGTGGTAACCGTCATGCTTGATCCAGCGATCACGCACCCGATTCTCAATTTGGTAATTGCGTAATTTGGTAATTTAGTCATTGAGCATCTCCCGGGCGGACGCATGGCGGTTCAATTGCCCAATTACCAAATTACTCAATTACCAAACAACCTCGCGTCTCCGCGCCTCCCTGCCGAAATCACCGGCTACTACAAAGCCCTGGTGTCCCGTTGGGGCCCGCAAAACTGGTGGCCTGCGCGGTCGCGTTTTGAGGTGATCGTCGGCGCCTACCTCACCCAAAACACTAACTGGAGCAACGTGGAAAAAGCCTTGCTCAACCTGCGCCGCGTCCGCCTGCTCAGTGTGAGCGCCATGCGCAACGTGCCGCTCGCCGAACTGGAAATCCTGGTGCGCCCTTCCGGCTACTTTCGCCAGAAGGCACGGAATCTCAAGACCTTCATCGCATTTCTTGACCAGCAGTACTCTGGCTCGCTCAACCGCATGTTCGCGCAACCCACGGAAAAACTCCGCGCTGAGTTGCTGGCGCTGAACGGCGTCGGCCCGGAAACGGCGGACTCCATCCTGCTCTATGCCGGCAACCACCCAGTCTTCGTCGTGGACGCCTACACCCGCCGCGTGCTGCTCCGCCACGGCATCATCAGTGAGAAAACCAGTTATGAAGAAATCCGCTCGCTTATCGAACATGCCGTCAGCAGTGCTGAAGCCGGTTCTCTCAACATGCGGAAGACCGGCTCAGACCCGCGGCACGCCTCGTCGCCCATGAGCAGCGCATCGCGCGGCGAACTAGCCCAGCATTACAACGAACTTCATGCGCTGATCGTGCGGTTGGGAAATCACTATTGCCGCAAAACGGCAAAGTGCGAAGGTTGCCCTTTGCAACCGTTTTTAAAATCACCACAAGCCACAACAGCCCAGGGTGCATAGGAATCCTTTCCACGTCGCCGGCAGCCTGATTCACCTTCTTCTGGTATTTGTCGTGATCTCGATCATCTGGCACCTGGCCACCGGAAGACGTGCAACTGTTTGAGCAGTCTCGACTGTCGCAGCTCGAAACTTTGTATTACGATGGATGGCCTATTGGCCATTCATATCTTTTATGTCACCTCTTGACGGCTATTTTTGTGCCACCTGCAAGCAATTTCATTCTGGTCTTCCTACCAGTTATGCGGCGGACTTCCCGGATAGCTATGCCTCGATTGACGAAAAAGAGCGTGAACAACGTGCGTTGATTGGTTCCGACCAATGCATCGTCGATAACGAGATGTACTTCATTCGTGGGCTAGTCGAGGTGCCTATCATTGGATTTCAAGAATTCTTTCTTTGGGGCCTGTGGGCTTCAATATGGAAGGAAGCTTACGGCGAAATAAATGAACATTGGCAAACCAACGGCAGGGAAAATCTTATTGGCCCCTACAAGGGGCGCCTCAATAATGAACTCCGCGAGTATTCCCAGTCCACACTCAACCTTAAGTGCACCATCCGCATCCAGCCTCTAGGAGCGCGGCCACTTTTCTTCATCGACGAACCCGGACACCCATTGGCTATTGAACAGCGCGATGGAATTTCGCTCGAACGCGTTCAGCAGATTGCTTCCGCGCTGATGCACAAAAACACCTAGCGCTCGTTTACCCCGGCCACATCTCCAGCGCCGTCTTGCTGAGAATCTGCTCTTTCACCTGTTCCGGCAACTCCAGCGCCTTGAACTGCTCCAGGTTCTGCTCGATCGTCGGGATGCCGGGGCTGGGGAAGTCCGTGCCAAACAGCGTCTTGTGCGCGATCTCTTTCACGCGCGGGAAATACTTAAGTAGGATTTTGGGCGGGATGCCGCTGATGTCCAGGTGCACATTCTTGTGCCGGCGCAGCAGAAAAAATGCGGTGTGCATCCAGATCGGCCGGCCACCGTGTGCCATCAGGATCTTCAGCTTGGGAAAATCCACCGCCACGTCGTCCAGATAAATCGGATCGCCGAACTTGTTGCGCGCCGCGGGGAAGATCGACGTTCCCGTATGGATCATCACCGGAATCCCGTTCGCTTCCGCCGCGCGATAAATCGTTTCCAGCTCCTTCACACCGTTCAGGTAGTCATTGGCGTAAAGCAACTGATGTGGCGGATGGATCTTGATCAGCCGTATGCCCAGGCGCACCAGGTTGTCCATTTCCGCCTGTACGTTGAGCGAATGCCGCGGATGCACGCTGCCGCAGGAAAGCAGGCGCTTTGGGTTTTCCTTGCAGTAATCCGCCACCCACTGGTTCACCTCATGCGTAAACCCCATGGTCTCCGGCGCGACATAATTAATCAGGACCGCGCGCTCCACGCCGATGGAATCCAGATACTTGAGCAGCGCCTTAGGCGACCGGCAGTACTCCAGGATGTCTTCATAATGGCCGCGCGCCTTCTTCATCACCTCAAGCGGTCCGGCCTTGAACATGTCGACGGGTTGTATATGGATGTGGCAGTCAGTAATTTGCATTTGTTTTTTATCCCGAACGAAGTGAGGGAACCCTATTGCTACTTGGCTTTCAAAAGCGTCACGAGGATTTATTTATGCTCGGACAAAATGTCTTAGTTTGCGGCTAACACATTCTTCATTGCGGTAGGGCTCCCCTCGCTACGCTCGGGATAAAACACACGCCAGCACCGCTCGCTTCGCGTACACCTTCACAATCTCCCGCCGATACTCCGGTGTAAGCCCTGAGGTCGTCAGCGGTTTCGCCATCTTGGCTGCCAGCTCGCCCACCACCGCCGCAACATGCTCGTCAATCTGCTTGCCCACCAGCGCATTGTCCGCGCCTTTAACCAGCAGCGGCGCGGGATTCACGGCCGTAATCGCCACGCGGGCGTTTTCCACCGGGCCGCCGTTTTTCTTGAGCGCCACCGCCACGCCGGCCAGCGGGTAATCAATCGATCCTCGTATGCGCAGCTTCATGTAGCTTCCCTTCCAGCCGGCGGATTCTTCCGGCAGAAAGACCCGGGTGAGCATTTCATTCGGCTCCAGCTTCATGCGTACATCGCCCACGTTGGTATAAAAATCCTTCATCGCCACGCGCCGTAACCCGCTCGGCCCCACAATCTCAACCTCTGCGCCCAGGCAAAGCAACGCCGGCGGCGTGTCACCGGAGAAAGCCGCCCAGCAGAACTTGCCTCCCGGCGCCACATGGCAGAGATCGCCGTCTTTCTTGATGCAGAAACCGCACGACCGTCGCCACTGCAATGACTGGTTGTACCAGACACAGCGCGTATCCAGGCATATGTTGCCGCCCAGCGTCCCCATGTTGCGCAGGATGGGCGAGGCCACCGTCATGGCCGCTTCATGCAACACGCGATAGTTGCGCCGTATGAACTCCGAATCTTCAATCGCTGAAAGCGGCGTGAGCGCGCCAATCTCCATGCCCGCGCCCGGACGTACGTGGATTCCGCGGATTTCTTCAATCCCGCGGATGTCCATCAGGTACGCGGGCGTAAACAGCTTCTGCTTCATCGAAGGCAGAAGATCAGTGCCGCCGGCCAGGACCATCAGATCGCTGCCGTGCCGGGCGAGGTAGTCCGCCGCCTGCCGCAGTGTGCGCGGACGCAAGAACTTGAATGTAGGAAGACTCATATGTTCCGAAGTCCCGAAGCGTAGCGAGGGATCCCTATTCCTATCGATGCCTTATTGGTTCTCAAATTGTCCCCTAGTTTTGCCAGTGCTTCCAAATTCGCGCATTCCAACCCCTAAAGTTTCTCGTGACGATAGGGTTCCCTCGCTCCGCTCGGGATTTCAGAAAACTCCGCGTCTCCGCGGTGAATTCATCCTTCGTTTTGTGTCGCCCGCCTCGATGGATCATCCGCATGTCTCTGCGGTCCCTTGCCCTTAAACCACAATGACCCGCCGTGCTCACGGAACGTCGTCGGCGCGGAAGGATCGCTGCCTCGCGTCATCTCCAGCGATTTCTTTTCGCCATGTTTCGCTTTGAGCGCCGCCAGCACGCGCTCCGGCGTAAACGGAGATTCCCGCATCCGCACTCCCACTGCGTCATAAATCGCGTTAGCGATCGCCGGGATCGTCGCCGCCAGTGAGCCTTCACTCGCCTCTTTCGCGCCGAACGGCCCTTCCGGGTCCACCGACTCAACAATGATGCATTCCACTTCTGGCGACTCCGTGGCCGAAGGCGATTTGTACTCCAGCATTCCCGGATTCATCAGCAAGCCGTCTTTCCACACCATCTCTTCTTGCAGCGCCTGGCCCATCCCCATCCACACTGAGCCAATCACCTGGCCTTCCACGGAAACCGGGTTCAGCGCCCGCCCGCAATCGTGCGCCGCCCAAACTTTGTGGACTTTCACCTCGCCGGTCTCCTCGTCGACGCTGACTTCTGCCACCTGCGCCGAATACGAATACGCCGGTGACGGCCCCACGCCCGCGCCTTTGAACGCTCCGCCGCGCGCATCTTTGGGTGGTGCGTAGGATCCCGTTCCCGTAAGTGCGCCGGTGAAGTCGATCGCCGAGACCACCGCCTCTTCAAAGCTCATACTGTCCTTGGGGCCTTCTTCTTTGCGCTTCTGCTGCAACGATCCACGCAGCGTCTGCCCTTCCACCCGTCCGGAGACCTCTTTCACGTTGCCGCCTGGCGGATCGGCTTTTGTCGCATGCTCCGCGCCCGCGCCGTTGGTTGCCGGCGATGCTGTACCCCGCTTCCACACGCTGTCATCGCGCATCATCACGTCTTCCGGCGCACAGTTCATCTTGATCGCTGCCGCGGCAACAATCTTCTTTTTCACGTCCTGCGCTGAGCGCAGTGACGCGTTGCCGTTCATAAAGGTCACGCGGCTGGAGTAGGAGCCAATATCGATCGGGGTCAGGTCCGTGTCGGCGGCAATTACCCGGATACGCCCCATCGTGATGCCTAGCACCTCGGCCACAATCTGCGCCACCATCGTGTCCGATCCCTGGCCAATGTCTGACGCGCCGGTATACACCACCACGCCACCATCGCGGTCAATCTTGATGTTCACTGTGGAATGCGGCATGTCTGAACGAATAATGCTGTTCGCCGCGCCGCTCACATAATGACTGCACGCCATGCCCATGCCGCGCGCCGGCGGAAGCTTGCTGCGTCGCTCGCGCCATCCTGAACGTCTCACAACTTGGTCAATGCATTCCGGCAAGCCATAACTCTGCACCCGCAGGTTGTTCACCGTAATACACGGCGGCTTCAGCAGATTGATCCGCCGAATCTCTGCCGGATCAATGTCCAGTTTCGCCGCAATCTCATCCAGTTGCGATTCAAACGCAAACCGCACATTCACCGTGCCGTGACCGCGCATCGCGCCGCACGCCGGCTTGTTCGTCAGCACGCGATAGCCGTCATAACGAATATTCGGAATGTCATACAGCGCGCCCAGCAGCGCGCCAGAATAAAGGATCGTCACCACGCCGTAAGAACAATATGCGCCGCCATCCTGAATCACCTTCGCCGCAACGGAAGTCAGATGGCCGTCTTTCTTCGCGCCGATCTTCATATCAATAATCGTGCGCGGACGCCCGCGATGCGCCCAGAAAACTTCTTCCCGCGTATAGGTGATCTTCACCGGCGCTTCGGCTTTGCGCGCCGCCACCGCGGCAATAATCTCCAGCGGAATCACTTCGCTCTTGCCGCCAAACCCGCCGCCCACCAGCGGCTTGATCACGCGTATCTGCTGCATCGGCATCTCCAGCACAATGGAGAGCTTGTGCTGCAGATAGTAAGGCACCTGGGTGGACGACCACACCGTCAGCCGCCCCGGCTGGCCGCTCTGCGAATCAATCTCAAATGAAGCCAGAGTGCAGTGTGGCTCCATCGCCGCATGCGTTACCTCGCCGGCAATGTAGCGATGCTCCATCACCACATCGGCTTCGGCAAAACCTTTGTCCGGATCTCCAAAAACATGGTGGTAGTCTTTCTCAATATTGTTGGGCCGCTGCGGATGGATCCAGTCTTTTTCCGCCTTCATCGAGTCTTCCGGATCGAACCACGCCGGCAGTTGCTCATACTCAACGTCAATCAACTCCAGCGCACGCTCGGCAATCGACTCTGACGTGGCCACCACGCAGGCAACGTTGTCGCCCACGTAACGGACTTTCTCCACTGCCAGCGCCGTTTCGTCATGCCCGACAGGCAGAATGCCGTACTTGTTCGGCGCGTCCGGACCGGTCACCACGCAGACCACGCCCTCCATCGCTTCGGCCTTGGAGGTATCAATCTTCTTGATCCGCGCATGCGGATACGGTGAATGTAGGATTTTGCCTGTCAGCATCCCCGGCAGTGACAAGTCGTCAGCATACTTGCCCTGGCCGGTAGTCTTGCCCGCCGAGTCAACGAGGGCAACGCGTTTCCCGATGATAGAGAATTCAGACATTTTTCCGAAGTCCCGAACGCGCGGTTTTTGCGCGTGAGGGATCCCTATTCCCTTCCAAGCTGCTAGCCACTAGATCGCAGCGCTTCTTGAGCCCTCTGTGCTCTCCGCCTCTTCTGTGGTTCAACTCTTTCGTCTTTGCGTCCTTCGCGCCCTTGCGGTGAACCGGTTTTCCGATCACGCGCGATCACCCGATCACCCGATTCTTCTGTTCGGCCTCAATCGCCGCCTTAATCGCCTGATACATCTGCGTATATCCGGTGCAACGGCACAGGTTTCCGCTCAATGCGTGGCGAATGTCTTCTTCCGTCGGATCAGGATTGCGGTCCAGCAGCGCTTTCACCGTGATCATAAAGCCCGGCGTGCAGTAGCCGCACTGCGCGCCACCCCAGTCGCCGTAAGCTTTTTGGATCGCAGCCAGCGCGCCGTGCTCCGCTATACCTTCAACCGTCGTGACTTCCTGTGTGCCCCGCTCGTCAGCCGCGCAGCTCATGGCCAGCATGGTGCAGCTCAGCGTGGGAACGCCATCCACCAACACGGTACATGCCCCGCATGAGGAATCGTCGCACCCGCGTTTTGATCCGGTAAGGTCCAGCTCCTGGCGCAGAACGTCCAGCAGCAGTTCGCTTGGCTCAATCGCCAGCTCGTGGCTGCGGCCGTTCACGCGGAGTTCAATGAGTTCTTTTTTCATCAGATACCAAAAAACTGTTCGGCGTCAGCCTGTTCCCAATATTCGAACGGACGTTCGTTAATGCCGATACAAGAATACACGCTCGCCCCTTGTTCTTGCCACTCAGGGTTTGCTCTGCGCTCTCGGACGTCCTCTGCGGTTCAATCTTCATGCCTTTTGCATACTTCGCGTCCTTTGCGGTGAACGTTTCAGTACCCAAAGTCCGTCTTCTCCGCATAAGCATGCCGTTTCACGCCCAACTCTTCCACTCTCGCCACGCCTAGCTGCTTCGCGTACTCATTGCGATCAGCCACGCCGTTCACCCAGCGCTGTACCCAGGCATTGAAATCACCCTGGGTCTTGGTTTCCGCGTGGTACTGCTGGAAGAAGGCATCGTCGCGCTTGTTATAGCCTTGCACCGGTGAAGGATGCGCGCCCAGCGGGCACTCCACTACCGCTGTCACCAGAAAACCGGGAATCACTGTCCGGTTCGGATCGCTCGCAATCACATCTTCATCCACAATCTCTTCCGCGCACACGATTACTTTTTTCGCCGCGCGCACTCCCTCCAGCATCACGCCGAAGTTTCCCCAGCAATGCGCATTGCCATGCTTGTCCGCCCGTTGTAAATGAACAACGGTCACGTCCGGCACAAGCGCGCGCACGGCCAGCAGCGTCTCTTTTGGCTCAAACGGAGAGATGATCTGGTAGAAAAAATGATTTCCCTTGGGTACATCGCTGCCCATGGCGGTCCGCGTCGGCAGGAATGTCACGCCCATGGCGCCCGCCTGCAACGCCAGCGCCAGCGTAAAGTTGGTCATATCAAAGACGCGCAGCTTCTCGCCCGGAGTGCCTGGATTCTCAACCTCGGTGGCGTGGCGAAAGTTGTACGCCGAGCCCATCATCACGTTGCCTACCCACGCCGCTACCACGTCTTTCACGCATCCGGCGCCAATGAGCTGGTCAAACAGAATGTCGGAGATCGGGCCAATCAGCCGCAGCTCTTTCTTTTTCTGGCGGATAATCTCATGCCCCGCGGCAAACGGAATCATCTGCTCCATCTGCAGGCCAAGCGCAACACTCGAGCCGTCAGAAACGTGCTCTGCGACCGCCTGCCGCATTGTCAGAACCTTAGACACCTGCCCCCATCCCGTTCAACCCCGAAAAATATAGGACTTACACGAATCAACCCCGGGGTTAAGTGGTCAATCCCCTGCGTCGTGCCACAAATCCGGGGCGCTGCTTGATTCAGAATCGAATTCACCACAGCAGCCCAAAGAAAGCTATAAACGATTGAATTGAAACGACTTATAGTAGCAAAAAGTGCTTGCAAAGTCAACCGGAATGATATGCTTCTAACAAAATGAAACGTCTTCGCCTGGCTCTCCTGATTGTCGCCGCGATCCTCCTTGTGGTCTTTTTCCTTGTTCCGTCCATTGTTGAAAGCCGGGTGAACAAGGTGCTGAAATCGCCACACTCCCAGCCTTCCGCTGGGGCAGAAGAGCTGCACAAAAGGCTCATCGTCGCCGACCTCCATGCCGACAGCCTGCTCTGGAGCCGCAACCTGCTCAAGCAATCCAGCCGTGGCCATGTTGACCTGCCTCGCCTCGCCGATGGCAACGTTTCCATCCAGGCATTTACGGTGGTCACTACCGCACCGCGCAAGCTCAACATTTATCGGAACTCTGACTCGACGGACCTGATCCGCTATATCGCGATGTTTGAAGGCTGGCCGCCACCCACATGGAGCAGCCCCAGGCAGCGCGCGCTATATCAGGCGGCGCGGCTCCACAAATTCGCGGCTGATTCCAAAGGCATGCTGGTCATAATCCAATCGAGCATGCAGTTGGAGAATTTTCTGGCCACCCGCCAGCCCGGCCAGGTTGCCGGGTTCCTGGGCTCCGAAGGTGCACAGCCTCTTGAAAGCAATCTGGCCAATCTCGACGAACTCTACTCCGCCGGCTTCCGCATGATGGCCCCCACCCACTTCACTGACACCGCAGTCGCTGGCTCGGCGGCAGGCATGAGCAAGGCTGGTCTTACCGCGCTCGGCCGCGATTGGGTGCATGCGATGGAGGACCATCACATGCTGATTGATCTGGCGCACGCTTCTCCCGCTACGCTGCGCGACGTCACCGCAATGGCCACGCGTCCGCTGATCGTCTCGCACACGGGCGTGAAGGGCACATGCAACAACCCGCGCAACCTCTCAGACGATGAGTTGCGCGCGGTCGCCAGCACTGGCGGAGTCGTCGGCATTGGTCTCTGGGACACCGCGACCTGCGGCACAGACGCTCGCGCCACGGCCCGCGCCATCCGCTATGCCGTCAACGTCATTGGTGTTAATCACGTAGCGCTCGGCTCCGACTTCGACGGCGGCATCACGGCTCCGTTCGACTCGAGCGGCTGGGCCCTGCTCACTGACGCATTGCTCAAAGAAGGCTTCTCCGAACAGGACATTCACAAGATCATGGGTGAAAACGTGGTGCGGGTGCTGCTGGAAGTGTTCCCCTAACATCCCGAGCGGAGCGAGGGAACCCTACGGCCAGAAGGATCTCTCCTGCCGCCGTGGCGCGATTTAGGTGGGAAATAGGCTGGAAGGGCTTTGCGTTGCCTTATTAGAAGACGGTAGTATTTTCTAAATCGTCATAGCCAACAGTCTGGAAAACAGTAGGGCTCCCTCACCGCAAAATCAGCGGTTCGGGATTTCAGAGAAACTCATTTTCCCCTCCACACCGGCTTTCTCTTTTCCATCCACGCCGCGATCCCCTCTTGCGCGTCCTCCGTCTGCATCAACTCTTCCAGATAAATCTTTTCCGCGCGCGCCAGCCCCTTGTCCAGATGCATTGAGTCCCACGCATAGAACGCTTTCTTGGCCACCGCCAGCGCCGCCGGGCTTAGCTTCAACAGGTGATCGACTGTCCGCTGAATCGCCTCCTGCAACTCGCCTTCAGGATGCGCTTCATTCGCCAATCCCAATGCCGCAGCCTCTTCCCCGCTGAATGTGCGTCCGGTAAAGACCAACTCGGCAGCCCGTTTCTGCCCCACCAGCGCGGCCAGGGCCGTGCACGCCACCGGCGGATAACATCCCAGCGTGATTTCGGGAAATCCCCACTTGGCTTTTTCGGTGGTGTACGCCATATCGCATATCATGGCCAGCTCCGCCCCGCCGCCCAAACAAACGCCATGGACCTCGGCAATCGTTATCTTAGGGAACTTCACCAGCGCGCCGATCACGCCGTGAAATTTCTGCAACATGATCTGGATCTTGTCCGGCGTGTGCACCGCCACATCTACCCCGGCAGAAAAGCCGCGCTCGCCCCCACACAGAATCACGACAGAGATTTCTTTTCGCTGCTCCACTTCGCGCAACGCCGCCAGCAACTCGTCCATCATCTGGATGTCGATGACGTTAAGAGGTGGATTGGTCAATGTGATGCGGGCAAGTGGGCCATGCGCTTCGACGGCAATGCGCTTCGGCGATGTGGCGGAGACCGGTGATAACGCCATGATTTGTGTTCGCTGCGAACGCCTTAGTTTATGCATGCGCGAACGATAAAGTAAAATCAAGAGAAGAATGTCGTCCCCGAGGGCCGGCGCGCCTGAATCATCTAACGTAAGGGAGGTAGCGTCTGTTTGACACGCCAGCGTGTTATTGTGCCACACATGCCGCATATGTGCGTATTATCTCTTCCGTAACCTTGTTGCTCCTGCAGAAACCGCGATAACGTCTCTTCAGTCAGGCCGACTTTTTACCCACGGGAGCAGTAGATGAGAAACAAGATTTTTGCCGCGACGTTGAGATGTACGGGAGCGCTTTTGCTCCTTTTTTTCCTGGCCGGCTGCGGCAGCAGCAACAACAACGCCTTGAATCCACAGTTTCAGCCGCAGGTCGCCAACGTGCCGGATACGTTCCAGTTCCAGTCAACTGGTGTAACCGGCGTCACGCAGAACCTGCACTATGGCTGGCAGACCAGCGGCACGGCAGCCAGCATTAACCAGGCGTCGACGCTTACGGCGGGCACAGCCACCGTCACCATCTCTGATGCGAACGGGAAAGCCGTGTATACCGGCAATCTGAGCTCGAACGGGACCTTCACGTCGGCGGCGGGAGTAGGACCAGGGCTCTGGTCCATTGATGTCGCCCTCAACGGTTACAGTGGCACGCTCAATTTTCGCGTCCAGAAGATGTAACGGGCCAGGATGTCGTAGCGGGCTGTCCGAGTAAACGACCCAAAGAAACGCCGAGGCTTCCCCCGCCTCCGCGCTTTTTTATCGCCCCTTAATTTCGCTCCGGGATTCTCGGAAAAACAGTTCGCCGTGCCTCCACGGTGAACTCATGGTTCAGGCATTGTAGGATCAACTCGTCCAGAACCCCTTGGTATCGTACTCCCGGATCGCCTTCAGCTCCGCCGCATTTGGTTCCGGTGTCGGCTTTACCTCGTCGGCGACTTTCAGCTTCCACCCGGTATTCGCCAGAACATCGTCGACGATCACGCCCGGATGCACTGTTGCCAGAAAAGCTTCGCCATCTTCCCCAAAGCGCAGCACGCATTTGGTGGTAATCACCGCCGAGGGTCCTCCGCGCGGCAGCCCCACGCGCTTCCTCCATCCCGCACCTTCCCCGTTTCCCGGACTGGTAATGTAGCTCACTTTTTCCGGCAGCCGGTGTTTGCCATGCTCCAGCAGCGAGACAAAGCGCTGCGCCATGGACGCAATATCGCATGCGCCGCCCGAGCCGGGCAGCCGCACCATGCCATTTTTGCCCTGGACCTTGGTGGAATTCAGGTTGCCGTATTTGTCTACCTCGGCGGCGCCCAGAAAGCCCAGGCTCACCCGCCCCGATTGCAGGAGGCTCATTACCTCCAGCATGCCCAGGCACTGCGTCGCGCCTTTGATGTTCGGCGGATCGGCCATTGTGTAGATAAGCTCCGGCGAGGGCGTGGATCGGATCACGCCATTTTCAAACAGGCCGATTGCATTCGGCGCGTGCGTCTTCTTTGCAACAACAAAAGCAATCAGCGGCAGCCGCATGCCGACAAAGACGACTTCGCCGTCTTTGATCTCGCGCGCCGCAGCCACCACCATGAGTTCGTTGAGTGTGTATTGCATTTGTTCTTTTTCTGCAATCCCGAATCCCGCGCGAGCTTTTTCCGCAGTCCCGAGCCTGAGCGAAGCGAACGGGAGGGATCCCTATTCCCCCGAGAATCATTTGGGAAACCAATCATAGCAAGAGTTACAAAAAGATTGAGGGAACCTCAGAGGCACTAAAGCCCATAGGGTTCCCTCGCTACGCTCGGGATGTAACAAAACCTACTGCACCGCGTTCAGCGCGCTCTTCCTCACCTCGCCGATCGTCAACAGCGGATCTTTCGCGCCGGTCTTGGGCGCGATCCATTTCTTTTCTGACCCGATAATGTCCATCAGCAGCTTCTTGTCCGCGGCTGTCGGCAGCCAGCTTTCAATCTGCTGCTTGTATTCCTTTTCTTCCATCGGCTGGCCTGTCTGCGGATGGAACATCTGGCCTTTCCAGCGGCCAATCATGCGGTTGAACTGGATGTTGGGACAGTAGAGCTCTGTGCTGCCCGGGCGCTGCCCGGCGCTGATTCGCTTTACCAAACCCACGCACTCGTCGCGATAAAGATGGCGGTTGTAATCGTTTAAGTTATCCAGGTCCGGCGCTGTTTCATTCTTCAACTCGTCGTAGCGGCCCTTGAGTCCCCAGGTGTAAGCCCAGTGCGCAGACGACGAGTGGTCGGTGCCAAACAGATCATAGGCGCTCGAGATCCACTTGTTCAGATACTTCTGCATCAGCCAGCCGGGGACCACGCCGGCTTCGGCGATGCGCGCCAGTCCGGTGTTGCCCGTGCCCATGTGGAAGGCCTCTTCACGCAGCATGTAGCTCATCGACCGGCCCAGCGGCGCAAAGGCCGAGTACTTCAGCATCTGTAGCTGGAACTTGCCGTCGCGGTCTACAAAGTCAGTGAAGGCAAAAAAGTCCAGCCAGTTGTCGCACTCTTCATTGAACGATCCCAGCAGCCGCTTGTTCTCATAGGCCTTGCGCTCCAGCATCTTCTGCGCTTCCACTTTTCCGGTGGTGCCGAAATGGTCAATCAGCAGGGCGCACATCTGCCAGCCGTGGCGCATCTCCTCGATCATCACCCGCGTGAGCGACGAGCGATCGTAGTCACTGGGCGCGGTCTCAAACAGGTAGCGCTGCTGCTCCACGCTGGCGAACTCAGTATCGCCCTGGTAGACGATCAGATTCATCAAAGCATCGCGCATGTTCTGCGTGGGGATCTGGCGGACATTCTCCCACTTATTGCGCCCCTTGTAATAGCCGAAGGAGATTTCATCCGTCTCAATCGCGCCGTACAGCGTATCGAACTTAAAATTGCGTATATCGTCGTGATTGACGCCGATTTCCTCGCGCCAGCCCTTGAACAGCCCTTCCCAATCACTAAACGACCCGATCTTCATTATTTTCCCCGGCATTGGTAGCTCCTCTTAATGTCTTCGATTAACGTCTCGGTACCTGGCGCGCTCAGCGATATCCCATCTCTGGGACGAGCTTGGTCTTGCTCTTTACAAACATCCCGCTTCCGCGCGCGATCTCTTCGTTTTGATCGTTGTACAGAACTGACTCCGCCAGAAACGATGATCCGCCGCCCCGTACAACTTTTCCCAGG
Organism: Terriglobia bacterium; assembly: GCA_020072585.1. GTDB lineage: Bacteria > Acidobacteriota > Terriglobia > Terriglobales > Acidobacteriaceae > Angelobacter. The sequence continues at coordinate 147,495 of JAIQGL010000006.1, forward strand.
GAACGGACCATGCCTCCTGACACCGGGGCCAGCAGGTACAGGTTGAAAGTGCTGGTCAACACAAAGTTGTCTTCCACAAGAGAGCTGACGGCAAAAAAAGCCGCATCATCCAGGCTCTTGAAATAGACAGACCCATGCGCGGCCTGCGCCGCATGGAAGAAGCGGCGGTCCACACTGACCTTGATCTCCGCCGTTCCCCGGCCTATCTGGATCGCCGGCTTAAAGAACTCATTGATCGGCGCAGCCAGGTACATCCGCTCCAGCTTGCGATAGTGCTCTTCGTTCTCTGCAACTGCCAGTCGGCTCGTAGCCATTACAAGTTCATCCAAACGCTCTTCAGTTCTGTGTAATGTTCAATCGCGTGCATGCCCAGCTCGCGTCCAAAGCCTGACTGTTTGTAGCCGCCAAAGGGCAACGCTGCGTCCATTACGCCGTACGTATTGATCCACACCGTTCCCGCCTTCAACCGGCGCGAGAGCTGGTGGGCTTTCTTGATGTCATTGGTCCAGACCGCCGCGGCCAGGCCGTAGACATTTTTGTTGGCAAGTTCCGCCACCTGCTCAATATCGTCAAACGTGAGCGTGGCCAGCACCGGGCCAAAGATTTCTTCCTGGGCGATCTTCATATCGTTGTTCACGCAGCCAAAAATCGTCGGCTCAATGAAGTAACCATGATCGCCGTTGACCTGCGCGCGCTTGCCGCCGGCCAGCAGCTTTGCGCCTTCGTTCTTCCCTGCCTCGATATATCCCAGCACCGTCTGCATCTGCTTTTCGCTTACCACGGCGCCCAGCCGGGTCTTGGGATCAAGCGGGTCGCCCAGCCTGATTTTTTTCGATGACTCCACCAGCTTGGTTACGAACTCGTCTTCCGCTTTTTTCTCGATGAACAGGCGCGAACCGGCACAGCACACCTCGCCTTTGCCATAAAAGATGCCGTTGAGCGCGCCCTTGACGGCCGAATCCATTTGCGAATCGGCAAAAACAATGTTCGGCGATTTGCCGCCCAGCTCCAGAGTCACGCGTTTGAGCGTCTCGGCAGAGCTGCGCATGATCTCTTTACCCACTGAGGTTGAGCCCGTGAACGCAATCTTGTCCACGCCCGGATGCTTCACCAGCGCGGCGCCCGTCTCCGGTCCGCCGGTAACAATGTTCAGCACTCCGGCCGGCAGTCCGGCTTCCAGAGCCAGTTCGCCAAAGCGCAATGCGCTCAAAGGCGTCTGCTCCGCGGGCTTCAAAATGACAGTGTTGCCGCAGGCCAGCGCAGGCCCCAGCTTCCAGCTCGCCAGCAGAAGAGGAAAGTTCCACGCAACAATCGCACCCACCACGCCCACAGGCTCGCGCAGAGTATAGGTAAAAGCGTTGCTGAAGCTGTTGACGGTCTCGCCGTGGATCTTCGTGGCCCATCCGGCGAAGTAACGGAATACGTCCGCCACCATCGGCATGTCCACGTAGCGCGACTCAAAGATCGGCTTGCCGTTGTTCAATGTCTCCAGCTCGGCCAGCTCTTCAATGTTTTTGTCGATCAGGTCAGCGATGCGCCACAAAACTTTGCCACGCTCACTGGCGGACATCTTGCGCCACGGGCCGTTGACGTCGTCAAACGCCTTGCGCGCCGCCGCCACTGCCTGATCAACGCCGGTGGCGCCGCCTTCAGCGACTTGCGTGAGCACCTCGCCGGTTGCGGGATTGAAGGTATCGAACGTCTTTCCCGACCCCTCCGACCATTTCCCGTCGATGAGTAATTTACCGGGTACGACTTTTGCTTTGCTTGCTGCGATCATGATTTTTCAGCCTTTGGCTCTTAGCTTTTAGTTCCTGGTTGTCCATGTGGCACAGGCACTCTTGCCTGCAACCACTTGTCCATTGGCAAATCTCTTATGTCAATACAACAATCAACCCTTGTCATCCTGAGCACTTGCCCCGAAGGAACGTAGCGACTGAAGGCGAGTCGAAGGATCCCGATGCTTCATCCCTGAACATGCCAATTCGGGGAGTTCTTCCCAGAATCTGGGTGAGAACGCCTTGATGCGACCTGGTTGCCCAATTCACCTTGGGATCCTTCGGCTTCGCGCCAATCGTCATTTATTCAACAACCATTCCCAGACGCGCTCCGCTCAGAATGACAGTTCTGAAACAGTTTCCTCGCCATAGGGCTCCCTCGCTCCGTCCGGGATTTCAGAAAAAGCCCTACTTCGCCTTAAATGTTGCCGGCCTCTTGTCCACATACGCTGCCAGACCTTCCTTGGCATCATCGCTGGCAAAGAGCCGCTGTTGCAGTTCGCGCTCTACCGCCAGGGCTGACTCCATCGGAATCTCCCAGCCGGTCTGTACGGACCGCTTGATGTTGCCTACCGCCTTGGCGGCCTTGTTTGGCGGAGTGAACTGGCGCGCGTACTCCATGATGTTCTCCATGAAGTTGTCACGCTCATAAATGTCGTTGACGATGCCCATCTCCTTCGCTTCTTCAAAAGTGAAGGTGTTGCCGGTGACCATCAGCTCAATGGCTTTGCTCTTGCCCACCATGCGGCTCAAACGCTGTGTGCCGCCCGTGCCCGGCAGCACGCCAAGATTGATCTCAGGCAATCCAATTTTGCCGGCATCGCGGCGGGCAATGCGGATGTCGGCCGCCATGGCGATTTCCAGTCCGCCGCCCACGCAGTGCCCGTTGATCGCGGCGATCACCAGCTTGGGTGTGTGCTCCAGGCGCAGCAGCATCTCATTTGCATGCAGACAGAAGTAATATTTGAAAGTCGGATCGACGCTGGAGAGCATCTTGATGTTGGCGCCGGCAGAAAAGAACTTGTCTCCCGCTCCGGTCAGCAGCAGAACATACACATCATTGTCCATGCGCGCTTTCAGGATGCACTCATCCAGCTGTCGGTTCATCTCGTAGGTATAAGTGTTCGCCGGCGGATCGCACAGTTCAATAACGGCTATGCCGTCTTCAACGCGATAATTGACCAGAGTTTTGGTTTCCGTTGCTGTGGTTGTAGCCATGGTTCAAAAGCTCCTTATGAATTTCTGGAATCTAATCTTTTGCGTGCCGCCGTCAGGCGTTCGCCTTGGAATTTTTGCGTTTGGGTCTTCCGGGGTTCAATACGCCGCGCAGGAACAAATCGCTCATCTCCTCGGCAAGTTCTCCGGCATTCAGGTCCACCCGCGGGTTATGCCAGGTGTAAATCCAGTTGATCATCCCGAACAAGCCTAGCACTGCCATCCGTCCTGAAAATTGTAGTCCTTTTTCCCGCCGCAAATCTTCCAGCAGCTCCAGGCAAATGCGGTAGTATTCACGCTTGATCGCCCTGATCTCTGCCCCGCGGCCATTCTTCAGCGTGTCGTCTTCATGAGTAAGCACTTTCATGGCTTCCTTGTTTGCCAGAAAATACTCCAGATGGTTTTCAATGAAGATGCGGACGCGCTGCTCCGCGCCTTTCGCGTCCTTGAGCCGCTCCTGCAGGCGTTCGATGATCGTCTCAAATGTGTGCTTCTGGATCAGGTAAAGCAGGTCTTCCTTGGAATCAAAATAATGGTACAAGCCGGCAAGAGACATGCCAGCGGCGCGGGAAAGGTCGCGCATGGAAGCGCCTTCATAGCCCTTTTCGCAGAAGATGCGCGCGGCATGGTACAGCAGCTTGGCCAGCCTGCGGTCAAAGCGGGAATCCACAACTTCCTCACCGCCTTTTTCCGCAGAAAGCACGGGACGCCCTTTACGTCCGCTGTAGGGTTCGCCAGGCAGCCGGGTTTCAAGATTTGTCGTAGCCATTCGCAGATTTATCGAACGTTCGTTCGAGTCATTATTATCGCCTGCGGGCTGCCGCAAGGTCAAATCTCGTCCCCCTCCCCAACCTGCTACCAAGAAAGCCACGCCTTGGGCATCTGAATTGCACACTTAAGGACATGTTCTTCAGTGGAACTCCTGAGGCACGGAAAGACCAGGCTGGTAATCCGCTGAATTTACACACTTTAGAGCGCAGACCGGACAGGGCACCCGAATGAAGAAACTTTGTTTACCACAAAAGCTGCAAACAATTGCGCACAGCCTTCTGTTTTGCACATTGCTGGCCGGTTGCGGCACCGGCGCATTGCAGCATAATCAGAGTCCGGCGCCGACCCAAAATCCCCAGAGCACCACTGTCACTCAACTGCGCGTGGGGGATGCACCGGCAGACCAGGTTTTCTCTTTTGAATTAACCATTGCCAGTCCCATCAACCTTATTCCACTGGGTGGAGGAAGCGCCTCTGCGATCTCCGTCAATCCCAACCGTCTGGAATTGAGCCGTACAGCAGGAAAGATGCAGCCTCTCGGCGTGATGGCGCTAAAGCCAGGAAGCTACGCCGCCGCAGAAATCACAATCCAGGGCCCGTCCATCACTTATACAAAGACCATGTTAACGCCGGCTCCTGTCACCTTGATTGATCGCGTCAACGGCGTGGACCAGACCGTGCGGGTGAACTTCAATCCGCCGCTGGTAGTGGGCAATGATCCGGTTGTGCTGGACCTTGACATTAACCTGGCCAGCGCGCTGGTGAGTGCCAATGCCGGAAACATTAGTGGAACGCACTTCACCGAATCTTCATTCGCCTTTGGTGTTCACCCGATAGGGGTTGCAGGCCGGCAACAGGATGATGACGGCGAGTTTGAAGCCGAGACCGGAAAGGCTGTTGAAGTCAGCAGCAGCGGCTTTGTTCTACAGACAGGACAGAGCGGCTCGCGCCTGCCCTTCATTGTGGATGGAGGCACCACGCTTCCCAGCGGCTTGCGTCTGGCTGATCTTCAAAACAGGATCATCCAGGTTCAGGGTTTCACCCGCTCGGATGGCACGCTCTACGCACAACAAATTGAAATGCTCGGTAGCCAGAACGCTTCCCAGATGCAAGGCACTCTTACACTCGTCGGCAGTTTCAATGTTCCCACGCTTATGGATTTTGCCGTACAGGATGGAACGGGCACAGGCTTTACCAGCGCCCAGATCGGGCAAGACTTCATGATCGACATATCTTCCGTTGCCAGCGCGTCCTTTGCAACCAACTATGGCGATTGCGACAAATCGGCGCTGGTATCGCCGGCAATCAATTTTCCTTTCGACTCGGCCCACCTCAAAGCCGGGCAACGGATTGAAGTCATCACTGAAAGCGGCGTGACGGCTGGTCAACCAATCCTCCCATCACAGGTAAGACTTGAACAGCAGGCGATCAGCGGAACAGTTTCAGGCTTCACCGCTCTGCCGGGCGGCGCCTCAAGCTTTGACCTGCTTCTTCCCGCCGATTCATACGTAACGTTGCTCTCCGGACAAACGACGGTCCACGTTTTCGAGCAAACAATGACTGACAATCGTGCCGGGAACGTCGCGAATGGGAAAGCTGTCCGTGTGCGCGGGCCGCTTTTCTGGACAGGAACGCAGTTCAATATGGTCGCGCGACGTATTACTCAGTAAAGCAACTGGAACATAATTTCCATAGCATGAGTCGTTTGATTTTTCTCCCGTCCTATGCGGTTCATCCTGTATTTTTTCACGGTCACATCGCCACTTAAATAAGATTAAGCGGCGTTTTAATCATCGTGAAACGCCAGACGCTCGCTTCCCGGGCTTCCACTCCGCTCCCTCCATACAACTCCAGTTCTGCTCAGATTAAATTTTCTAATGATTCATCGCGATTTTACAGGGGATCTGGCAGGGTGAGCGCCCAAGAAACTTGTTCCAGAGCGACTGTGCCAACTGTCTCACAACCCAGAGCCAGAAATTAAGGACTTTCGACGGTGGACTGAGAAACGCTCAAAATTCTCTAAACAGCTTGGTCCCCTCCAGGAGAGATACAAATGAAAACACAGAATTGCAAGCCCTCTTTCAACCAGGTGGCCAGGTTTCTTTCCGCTTTCATGCTGATTGCGTTAATCGCGCTGGCTGTTGGCTGCGGTGGCGGCGGATCATCCATCACGGCTGGTCCAACCCCAACTCCCGCTGCCGGGACCACATCCACACAAGTCCGCTTCGGTGATGCGCCGGCCGACAGCGTGATTGCATTTGAAGTTTCCGTATCGTCCTTGTCGCTCACGCCGGCCGGTGGCGGATCGCCGGTTTCTGTTGCCGTCCCTGCCTCCAATCGCATTGAGTTGACCCACGCTTCAGGAAAATTTGAACCATTTGTCGCCGGTAACCTGCCTCAGGGCACATTCTCTGCCGCCAACCTCACGCTGGTCAATTCTGAACTCACATTCCTGAGCAGCGCCGGGACTGCGGTCCACATCAACGGCCCGGCCAGCGCTTCCATCACTGTTCCTCTCAGCCCGAACCTCACCATCGGCTCGAGCCCGCTGGTCCTGAATATTGATGTAAATGTGGGAGCTTCCATCACCACGGCTGCGGGTATAGTCAACGGCATTGCGTTTACTCCGGCCTCGTTCAATATCACCTCCAAGGCGCCCGGCGTAGCCGCAAACCAGGAAGACGATGATGGCGAAATTGAAGACGTTCAGGGAACAGTAACGGCAGTCAACGGATCCAGCTTCACCTTCAAGGTTGGCCAGACCGGTTCGTCGCTTACCTTCACCACCGATGCCACCACGCAATTCAAAGATGGCGTCACCAGCGTCGCCACCCTGTTGAACCAGGTTGTGACCGTGCAAGGCTTCACCAAGTCCGATGGCAGCCTGTTCGCCAAGGAAGTGGAAGGCCTGGAAAGCAATACTGGCGGAGAAGTGGAAGGTTTGATCACCGCCATCAGCGGAACCACGCTGACCGTAAACGCCAATGACGGCATCGGCAACGGATTTGACGACACGAAGATCGGCGAGAGCTTCAGCGTAAACATCGCCGGACTCAACGCCAGCAAGTTCCGCGTAAAAGGCGGTAACGGATTTGGCGGTCAGGTCCCGGCTGGATTGACCTTCAGCGCCACCACCATTCACCAGGGTCAGCGCATTGAAGTTGATACTGACGTGGCTGTGCCTCCGGCCAACGGCGCTATCTCTCCTGACAAGATCAACCTACAGCAGCAGGGCGTCTCCGGTGTCGTGGCCAACGCCGCAGCTAATACCTTCGACATCAACCTAGCAACCGATTCGGCCCTGAGAACCATCTCCGGTCAGACGGTGGTCCACGTAACCAAAACGTCCTCTACCGATAGCCGCGTGACCGTGGCGAACGGCGGAACCGTCCAGGTACGCGGTCTGCTCTTCTGGAACGGAACGTCATGGCAACTGGTGGCCCGCCGCATCCGGTAGCAGAAGAGCTTCGCTCGCTCCTGACTGGCCGCATCCCCCAAAAGGGTGCGGCCTTTTTTATTTGCTCCGCCCTCCCTTGAAAGACTCACATCGCCTCTACCCTAACTTTTTCTTGCCACCCGTGCTAACCGTAACGCCGCCTTGCGGTCAAACGATTTGACCGTGCGATATATGTTACTGAAATATATTGCATAACAATATATGCCTAAGCCAACGCTTGATCGTGAACTCAAAAAAGGCAGCGCTGAACTCCTGATTCTTTCCCTGGTGCAGGACCGCCAGCGCCACGGATATGAGATCAGCAAGCTGATCGAATCCCGCTCTGAAGGCGCGTTGCGCTTTAACGTGGCTTCGCTCTACCCCATGCTCTACCGCCTGGAAAAACGCGGCTTGATCCAGGGACGCTGGGTAGATAAAGCCGGTCAGCGCCGCCGCCGCTATTACCGTATTACCGCTACGGGCAAAAAGATACTGCTCGCACAACGCTCTCACTGGCAGGCCTTTGTGGCGGCCATCAACCAGATTGCGGGGATTGAAAATGCCTGATTCCAAAGCTCCTGATTTTAAAACCGAGGTCCGGTTGCGCCTGGCTCGGCTGAATCTTGAACCCACAAGAGAGGCCGCCATTGTGGAAGAGATGGCCCAGCACCTGGAGCAGCGCTATGACGATCTCATCACCGCCGGCGCAACTCCCGCCGCAGCGCGGGAAGCGATGCTCAGGGAACTGAGCGAGGGCAGCCAACTGGAAAAAGATTTGCTTCGCGTGGAGCAACAGACGCCGCTTGAACCGGCCCTGCCAGACTCGCCCAGCCTCAGTGGAATACTCGCGCGCCTGAGCAGAGACTTTCGCTACGCTCTTCGTGTGCTGCGATTGAATCCGGGGTTTTCGACCATCGCCATTCTCTCTCTCGCTCTGGGCATTGGCGCCAATACATCCATCTTCCAGTTGCTTGACGCGGTAACGTTGCGCAGCCTGCCGGTAAAAGATCCTGATGAACTTATGCTGGTCCGGGTCCCTAACGCCAAAGGCCGTTCTGGAGTGTCGACCGGCAATGCTCCCATGTTTTCAAACCCAATCTGGGAGCAGATACGGGACAACCAGCAGGCATTTTCTGGAATGGCCACCTGGAATTCCAGTGGTTTCAACATGGCGAACGGAGGACGCGTCCGCGGCGCGCGCGGACTTTTTGTGAATGGGGACTTCTTCAATACCCTGGGGGTTCGTCCGCTGCTGGGCCGTGTATTCTCGTCCGCTGACGACCGCCGCGGCTGCGGGCTGCCGGGCGCCGTCATCAGCTATGGGTTTTGGCAGAAAGAGTTTGGCGGCAAAGAAGCTGCCGTTGGCAGCAAACTTACAGTGGAAGGTCATCCCGTTGAAGTTATCGGTATAACGCCGCCCGGTTTTTACGGGCTCGAAGTGGGGCGATCCTACGACGTAGCCGTTCCTCTGTGCAGTGAAGCCCTGGTGGATGGTGAATACTCCATCCTTGACCGCCGGGACGGCTGGTGGCTGGCCACGATTGGCCGCCTTAAACCAGGCTGGTCCATCGCCAAAGCGACAGCACAGCTGGAAGCAATCTCTCCGGCAGTTTTTAGCGCAACGCTTCCCGCCAGTTATCAACCCAGGCAGGCAAAACAGTTCCTTGCGTGGAAGATGGCGGCTCAGCCCGCGGGAACCGGCCTCTCCAACCTGCGCAGAGCGTATGAAGACCCGCTCTGGATTTTGCTGGCGATCGCCGGAACGGTCCTGCTGATTGCTTGTGCCAATCTGGCAAACCTTATGTTCGCGCGCGCCAATGCCCGTGAACGCGAGATTGCGGTCCGCCTCGCCCTGGGCGCCTCACGCATGCGGCTCATGCAGCAATTACTGTTGGAAAGCCTGTTGCTCTCTGGTGTGGGCGCGATAGCGGGAATCCTGCTGGCGCAAGTGCTCACGCGCGTACTGGTCTCATTTCTGGGTACGCAGTTCGGCAGTGTGAGTCTGAATCTGGCACTGGACTGGCGAGTGCTGGGCTTTACCGGCATGGTGGCAATCATGACTTGCCTGTTCTTTGGATTGATGCCGGCCATCAAATCGACCGCAACACCGCCGATCGTCGCCATGAAGGCTGGTAGCCGCGGCCTCACGGCTGGACGGGAACGTTTTGGAATACGGCGCATTCTGGTTGTAGTGCAAGTGGCCATGTCGATGGTCTTGCTGGTTGGCGCGTTTCTTTTTGTCCGCAGCTTCCAGAACCTCGTCAATCTCGACGCAGGGCTTCGGCAAACCGGCATCCTCGTCTCTAACTTTGATTTCACCCAAATCAATATTCCCTTGGCCGAACGCAACAACTTTAAACAGGGCCTGGCAGACCGTTTACAGGCTTTGCCGGGCGTTGAGTCCGCGGCTGCGGTGCAAGTGGTGCCGTTCAGCGGAAATGGCTGGAATGAAGATGTTCATTTTGACAACGCCGGACAGGATGTGCACGAGATTGTGAACTTCAATCGCGTGGGTCCCGGATTCTTCCGCACCATGGAAACCGCACTGGTCAGAGGACGCGATTTTGGCCCGGAAAACACGCTCAATTCACCCGCGGTAGCCATTGTCAATGAGTCGTTCGTGCGCAAGGTGCTCAAGGACGCGGAACCGCTGGGCAAGATTTTTCGTGTGGAGGAGGGCGCGGGAAAGCCTGGCACTCCGTACCAGATTATTGGCATGGTGAAAGACACCAAGTACTACGATATGCGTGAGGACTTTAGTCCCATCGCTTATCTAGCGCGGTCTCAGGACAAAAAACCGGATGGAGTTGCGTCTGTCGTGCTGCGCTCTGACCTCTCAGTGGAATCTTTGATCTCTTCCGTGGAACGTACCGTCGCGGAGGTCAATCCCGCAATTGGAATCCAGTTCAGCGTTTTCCAAAACCAGATTCGTGACACCATGCAGCGCGAACGCCTGATGGCTTCGCTCTCCGGTTTCTTTGGTCTGCTTGCAGGGCTGCTGTCAACAATAGGTTTGTACGGAGTGATTTCTTACATGGTGGCGCGCCGGCGCAATGAAATTGGCATACGCATGGCCCTGGGCGCAGACCGCGGGCGTGTTCTGGCGCTCATTATGCGTGAAGCCGCCATTTTGCTGGCGATTGGGCTGGCCGTTGGCACGGCCCTCTCCCTTGTCTCCACGCGAGCTGCTGCCTCGCTGCTGTTCGGTCTGAAGCCGCGCGATCCTTTGACGCTGGCTTTGGCCGCCTTGGCGCTGGCGATGGTTGCGGCCGGAGCAAGTTACTTGCCGGCTTTTCGTGCTGCCCGCATCCATCCAACCGAGGCCCTGCGCGAAGAGTAGGCGTCAATTGCCAAACACGGAGCCAGAAGTCCAGCTCCAGCGTACGTATCACTTATGCTGCTTATATGCTGCTTACCAGCGGGGCTCGCGAGGCTGCCGGGCATGGCCGGAATAATCATCCCGTCCGCCACCGCCGCCACGTGATCCACCGCGATCCACTTTGGGCCGTGCTTCGTTCACAGTGAGTGCACGTCCGCCGGAGTCTTTGCCGTTCAGGGCGGCAATGGCTTTTTCTGCTTCTTCGTTGCTCGGCATTTCCACAAAACCAAAACCACGGGAACGCCCTGTGGCCCGGTCGGTTACAACCGTGGCGCTATCAACCGCTCCGAATGGTTCAAACATAGCCCGCAGCTCTCCTTCAGAAAGGCTGAAGGAAAAATTGCCTACAAAGATCTTCTTCATGGTGGTCCTTTTTGCGTGTTTCAGGATTGGCGTTCTCAGCAGAAATAGGCAGGCGACAAAGGAGGCGACGTGTCTATCAGAGTCGAGGACGGAGGAATCATAGCAGGTCAAGATGCCGTTCTCCATAGGAAAGCCGGGAGGCCGTCCCTCCGGCGCGGGGGGTACCGGGCGATGGACGAGCGCGTTTCTCCGGACTTGTTGCCGCAAAGTCCACACCCACATACCCTTCCCGGTCAGTCACTATCACAGCCGGCATGTGTGAAAACTTGCTAAAATGCTTCCAGGCCGTGATGCTTTTGAATCGATTCACGCTCCTGAAGTAGAAGTGATAGCGAACCTCATCAAGTAATTTCCTTCCTCTTCACCTGCCGGATTGCTGGATTGCGCACGGTCTAAGAAAGGAAGTACTTGTACCATGCCGAAAAATCCGAGTGAGAGAGACAACCCTAAGATAAAACCAATTGACAAGGGTGGCTCCGCGGTCTTCGGAGTCCAAACTCCACCCACAGAATTCAAGGGAGGGACAACTGGCAGATTCCTCGTATTGATGCGAGAAGGTGCCACGGATGAGGGCATAGCAATGGTGCAAAAAAGCACCAAAAGAACACTCACCAGTTCCACAAAAGCGCTGACCCTAATGGGTGCTGAAGCGGAAACGAAACCAGAAGGCATTTTCTTTGAAGAGCTGGGTGTAGCGGTGGTGGAGTCATTGCCTGAGGAAATCCACGGCTTGAGTGCGGAAGCCGGGACTGAGGCCAGCCCGATTTTGCTGGTCGAGCCTGAGCGGTTTGTCTATGCTCTGGCTGCCCCGGTGCTCGCACCTCCTCCGATCGAAGAAGGGATGCAGGAGCTGGCGGCGCCCCAGCCAGCCACGCCATTTGAATACCTGCAAGGCTACCGCGATGCTGTTGACCACCTTGTTGCCCAGGTGATTGACCGCAACGCAGTGGCGGAAGCAGCCTTGGGCGTACCCACAATCGGGGTATGGAACCAGACGCAATTCACCTGGGGGTTGCAGGCCACGCGCGTGCATCTCTCCAGCTACAGCGGACGCGGTGTTCGGGTGGCGGTGCTGGATACCGGCATGGACTTGGGTCATCCGGATTTTGCCGGGCGGAAAATCACCAGCCAGTCCTTCGTTGCCGGACAGCCCGTGCAAGATGGGCATGGGCATGGAACGCACTGCATTGGGACCTCTTGCGGTACGCGCCAGCCCGGGCAGGCTCCTCGTTACGGGATTGCCTTCAATGCTGACATTTACGTCGGCAAGGTGCTCAGCAACCAGGGGCAAGGCACGGACGGGCAAATCCTGGCTGGGATCGATTGGGCCATCAAGAATAAAGTTGCTGTCATCTCCATGTCACTGGGAGCTCCGACGACCGCAGGACAGCCCTTCAGCCAGGTGTTTGAGCAAGTGGCGCGCCGGTCTCTTGCTGCCGGCACGCTGATCATAGCCGCCGCGGGCAATGACAGCCATCGTCCGCAACAGCTCAATCCTGTCAGCCATCCTGCCAACTGCCCATCCATTATGGCGGTAGCGGCCCTCGACCAACGTCTGCTTGTGGCGTCCTTCTCCAACGCCGGCCTGAATCCCAACGGGGGACAGGTCGACATTGCCGGGCCGGGCGTCGCGGTACGTTCCAGTTGGCCGCGACCAACGCTGTACAACACCATCAGCGGCACCAGTATGGCCACCCCGCACGTTGCCGGGATCGCCGCGCTGCTGGCGGAGGCTCGTCCCAACACCCGTGGACTGGCACTGTGGGCCCTGGTGACTCAACACGCCAGGCATCTTTCTATCCCCAGTCGCGACGTGGGTACGGGTTTGACCCAGGCTCCATAGTCCAATCTTGGGCAGTATGCTGACGAATCCCGCGTGGAGTGCTGCTGGCACTCCACGTGGGAGCAAATGAAGGGAATGTATTATGGGTAAAGTAAATTTGACCGTTTCAATCGCAGACCAGGAGCTCCCGCACTTCAGGGACCTGGTGGCCCGCATCAAGGGGCTGGGGCTTGAAGTCGATCAGGAACTTGAGTCGGTTGGCGTTGTAACCGGCGCCATAGATCAGGAAAAGATTCAAGCAGTGAAAAAACTTAAGGGCGTTGCCCACGTGGAGGAATCGCGCAAATTTCAAATTCCTCCGCCCGAGTCGGAGGTCCAGTAAGGCCCAAAAACACACACCGGAGACCCGATCCGGCCAGGGATCAGCAGCACTGCTTCACTGCAAATAAGCAAAGCCAAGCAGCCGTATATTTGCGAAGGGCTAGTGGTTGATGCCCAGCTGCATCAGCATAAAGGCATAGTCAAAGGCGATTTCCTTGTAGCGATCATAACGGCCTGACGCGCCTCCATGCCCTGCGGCCATATTGGTCTTGAGCAGCAGGACATTTTTATCTGTTTTGAGCGTGCGCAGTTTGGCCACGTATTTGGCCGGCTCCCAATACATCACCTGGCTATCATTGAAGGATGTCTTGACCAGGAGAGCAGGATACGCACCTTTTTTCAGATTGTCATAAGGCGAATACTTGAGCATGTAGTCGTAGGCCGCCTTCTCATTGGGATTGCCCCACTCTTCGTATTCCGGTACGGTCAGCGGCAATGACGCGTCCAGCATTGTGTTCATCACGTCGACAAAAGGCACGTGTGAAATCACAACTTTGAACAGGTCCGGACGCAGGTTCGTTACCGCGCCCATCAGCAGACCGCCGGCCGATCCGCCTTCAATCACGATCTTATCGCGCGAGCCGTATTTGTTTGCCACCAGGTATTCCGTGCAAGCGATAAAGTCAGTGAAGGTGTTCATCTTGTTCATCATCCGGCCGGCATCGTGCCAGGGTTTACCCATGTCGCCACCACCCCGGATATGGGCGAATGCCATGACCATGCCGCGGTCCAGCAGAGAGAGGCGGCTGGAACCAAACGTCGCGGAGAGAATGTTTCCGTAGGACCCGTAAGCGTAAACGTAAAGCGGGTTGGAGCCGTCCGCTTTCTTGAGGTCCTTGCGATAAATGAGAGAGATGGGCACCTTCACGCCGTCTGTTGCCGTGGCCCACACACGCTCAGATTGATACTTTGAAGGGTCATATCCGCCCGGAACTTCAGTCTGCTTCAGCAGTGTGGAGGTATGTTTCTCCACGTCATAGTCAAAGACTGAAGCCGGCGTGACCAGTGACTGGTAGGCGTAGCGCAGCTTGTTCGTCTTGTACTCACGATTGGTGGAGACAAAGACCGTGTAAACCGGCTCTGAGTAAGTAATGCGCTTCTTCTCGCCGTTCGCGAAATTGACAATCGTCAGCTCCGGCAATCCATTCTCGCGCTCCACCAAAACATAGAAATCCGCGAAAACCTCAATGTCATTCAACATTACGTCCGGGCGAACAGGCACAACCTCTTTCCAGTTTTCCTTCCCAGGCGCGCTCACCGGCGCTGACACCATGCGGAAGGTGCGGCCCTTGTCATTGGTGCGAATAAAGAACTGGTCTCCGTGATGATCGGGATAGTACTCCACGCCCTGCTCACGAGGTGCAATCAGCTTCCACTCGCTGCCGGGGCTGTCGGCATCCAGCAGACGCGCCTCAGACGTGGTGTGACTGCTGATCTGGAGAAAAATGTATTTCCCGCTGCGGGATTTCGCCGCGCCCACGTTAAAGCGCTCATCCTTTTCCTCGTAGATCAGATCATCTTTGCCCGTTCCGGCGCCAATCGTGTGCCGGTACAGCCGATACTGCCGCTTGGTCTTGTCGTCTTCCACGGTATAGAAGAGCGTCTTGTTGTCATTGGCCCAGGCCACGGAGCCCACTTTATCGGCAATGACGTCTGAATCTTTTCCGGTCCGCAAATCGCGGACACGGAGCTTGTACTGGCGGAACCCGGTGTTGTCCGTGGTGTAAGCCAGCAGATTACCGTCATCGCTCGGATCGTATGCCCCCAGCGACATGAAAGGCTGGCCTTTGGCCAGTTCATTGACGTCAATGGTGATCTCTTCCGCGGCTTCCAGGCTTGCCTTTTTACGCGCATTGATCGGATACTGCTGACCCTTTTCCCAGCGCGAATAATAAAAGTAGCCACCGTCTTTGTAAGGGACATTCACATCGGTCTCTTTGATGTGGCTCACCATCTCTTCATAGAGTTTCTGCTGGAGCGTGGCGGTAGGTTTCATCACGCCGTCGGCGTAAGCATTCTCCGCCTGTAGATACTGGGCAACCTCCGGATTCGACTTGTTGCGCAGCCAATGATAGTCATCCACCAGCTTGCCACCGTTGATGTGGTTCTCCGTGTGGTCGGTCTTTGCCACCGGAGGCGGCGAAGGCGGAGCGGCTGTGGTCGCGCCGTTGGCGGATTTATCTTCAGCGTTCAGGAATGTGCTCATGAGGAAACAAAAGACAACCAGTGATTTTTTCATAAATCCGCCTTTTGCGTGGAACCGCACCGGGTCGGGTCGAATTATATCAAGGCGGAAGAGGGAAAAATCCCGGGTGTATCTGTGCCCGCAGACGAAGAAAACTTACTTCTTCATCGCCGTCTGGGGAGCAGCCTGGGGTTGCGATTCCATCGGGCTGGCGGCGTTTTGCATCCGGTTTGATTCAACCCCGGAAGGGCTCAGGATCACCATCTTGGATCGGCCTTCCCGTCCACCGGGCAGGAAAAGCATTTTGTGCGCCGGATCATAGGCGATGCTGTAACCCTTCACGTCCGTAGGCAGTTCGTGGTCTACGGTATTGTGGTTGAGATCAATCGCCAGCACCGAACCATCGCCCGCCGCGGCATAGAGTAGATTGCTGTCCGGATCCAGCACCAGCGCATCCGTTCCACCCGGCGCCGGAATGCGGGAGAGTTCAGCGCCCGTATCGGCGTTCAAGGCAAGCACGGCATAACGGACCGCCACATACAAACGGCGTCGCTGTTCATCCAGCGCCAGGCCGGTTGGCTCAGAGGCCACAACTTTGTACCGGCCAATAATTCTATTGTTGTGATCGATCGCCGCAATCTGTCCCACATCCTGCAAACTTACCAATACGGCCTGGCGCGAAGGGTCATACAACATGTCCTGCGGCAAGGCATTCAGCTCCAGCACCGCGGATTCCACGCCCAGACGAAGATCAATGGTGCTTAGGCTGCGCTCAATCACGCTGGTGGCATAGAGCGTCTTGGTCTGCGGGACCCACAAGAGCTTTTCCGGCCGATGCTGCACCGGGACTGTCTTTTCCACTTTCCAATTTCTCGTGTCAATCACGGCTATGCTGCTGTTGCCGGCCAAGGCAACGTACATGGTGCCGGATTCGTTGTCCACGGCAATACCGCGGGGATCGCTGATCTGCGAAATGCGCGCAATCACGCGCCGCTTTACCGGGCTGAAAATTTCAATCGTGTTGGTCCCCGGACGGGTAATCACAACCTGACCGTTCGCCATGGTTACCTGGCTGAAGCCGGGGCTTCCCGGCAGATCAATCAGCGCCACCTGGCGCAACTTGGCCGCCAGCCCAAACATGGAACAGCTCAACAACGTTATTAGAAGACCAAACTTGAGTTTACGCATAAGGACAGGGACCCGACCATCAAGGTATTGGGATGCAAGTAGCTGGTCTTCTGCTGCCTGGATAAGCAATTAGCTGCTAGCAATTGGCACTTAGCCAAAAACGAGTCCTTATTCGCTTCCTGCTTAGGATTTGGCCCCATTGCTAAAATTGCCATTTGCTAATTGCCCCTAGACTTGCAAATATCCTAAAAAAATATCTCTTGTGCCTGACGTTACGTCATACCTCACGATGCAAGAGAGAGGAAATCCGGTGTACCGAGTCAGCGAATTTGCGGAAAAAGCGGGTGTTACGGTGCGAACGCTGCACCATTATGACCGGCTGGGGCTGCTTAAGCCCAGTGGCCGCACCATCGCGGGATATCGCCTGTATGGCGACCGCGATTTCGCGCGACTGCAACAGATCGTTACGCTCAAGTTCATCGGCTTGCCTCTCAAGCAAATCAAGGACCTGCTGGACCGGGGCGACCTGGACCTGACGTCGACTCTCCGCATGCAGAGACGGCTTCTTCTGGATAAGCGCTTGCAAGTTGAAGCCGCCATCCGGGCCATTGAAGAAGCGGAACGTTCACTCTCGTCCGGCGCCGCACCTGATCTGGCAGCCTTGAAAAAAATCATCGAGGTAATGGAAAGGCAGAACAGTATGGAATGGGCAAAAAAATATTACAGCGAAGAAGCACAAGCCAAAATTGCCGGGCGCGCCCGCACGTGGACGCCCGAGTTGCAAGCGAAAGTGGAACAGGACTGGAAGACCTTGCTTGGCGAAGTGGAGGCAGCAATCGCCGGCAAAGTTGACCCGGCCAGCCCAGAGGCGCGGGCCCTGGCGCAACGCTGGTCAGAACTGGTTCGAGGCTTCACCGGCGGCGATGCCAGTATCCAGCAGGGCCTGAACAAGCTTTACGCCGACGAAGGCAACTGGCCCTCAACCTTCAACAAACCCTTCAGCGATGAAACGTGGCAGTACATCAAGAAGGCCATGGCCGCGCACAAAACCTCTTGCGCATAGGCCCCGTCTGCTCTGGGCGGCGCCTTCCATTCAGGTTGAAGGTGGCCGCCCGGCAAGCAGCGAGTGGAGCGCGGCAGCATTCGGAGCAGGCATCTTCTTTCTGCCTTTGGAAAAGGAGGATATCTGCCGCTCCAATCTTCTGCCGTCACATTTCGGACAAGCTGGCCGTTGCGCGCCTTGCACAACTCGTTCAAAGCGATGCCTGCATTCTCTACAGACAAACTCAAAAATCGGCAAAACACCCTCCCTCGTGGCAATTCGAGATCATGGCCGCCTAGCGTGGTGGTAGAAGGTTCGCCTGCCGCCTGTCATAAAAATCTGCATCCTTGATATGCAGTTCCTTGTTGAGCCTGCGGAGGTTCCTGATAAAGAAGTAAGGCACCTGGGGCAGGTTCTGTTGGCTAAGTATTGGATCGTCAATGCGCCACGTCAGCTTTTCCAGCTTGATGGTTTCAGCGCAATCATTCAGGCTGCTGGCCAACTGGTTGAGGTAGACCGCATTGTCAAGATAAGGGATGTTATAGAGCAAGGTGTTTTCGCGCTCCCGCCTCTGCCATGTCTTCAGGACGTGCAACGCCCTTTCATATGGTCCAGCCGAAACTTCCAGACGCAGCATGGACGCCAGTTCCTCACCAGGCTCTTTCTCAAATTGTTTGCGGATTTCCCCGGAAATATCTCCCATCACCACGATGGGAACATTCTGGTCCTGGGTGGGATACAGACCAAATGCTTCCGTCTGGGTCTGTGTGCCGTCACTCTTGATCAGCATGCCGAAGGCTGGGGCACCATAGCCGGGTGTTCCTCGGCCCGCAACCAGCACCACAAAATATCGGTAGGGATCCACTCTGATCCAGCGTGTAAGCTCCACATCCGGCGTAACAGTAACGGCAGTGGTAAACGCTCCATCGTCATACTTGGTGATTTCTAAAGCGGTGGCCTCGCCTTCCGCGTTCCGGCCCGGCCTGATTGGAGTGAGCCGGATCCCCTTGGGCGCTTTAGGATTTTCCAGCTTGTACCGGGACTTTTCACCGGCCTGCCACTCCGGACCCGCGCCGGAGCTATTACGCTCAAGCACGGTAGCAATGCCGTTGGGCGCGAAACGCAGCAGCGTTGGATTGGAGTGTCCGCCCGTGGTCGATTGCCATGTCCCCACAATATTGAAATCGCAACTCTTCTGCTCTTCCTGGGCAGCAGCAATCGGGCATGCGCTCAGGAATAGAAGGACGAATGAAATCGCAAAAACAAACTGTTTCACAAAGACCCCCTGTGGAATTCAGGCTTGGCTGTCTTGCTTGAGAAATACGAGCTGCCTTTACGGCAGCTCGTATTCACTTCCGCTACCCGCGCCATGCTCCGCGGGCTTTGGCCTCTTTGGTCTCAAGATCAAGACGCGCTTGCTTTGCAAAATTCTCGCGCAGCCTGACCGCGTATGGTTTCGTTGCCTCAACCCAGGAGACGCATTCCACAATCTGCCGTGGTGTGGCGTGCGTGGGACACATCGTCCAGTGGTTGAGCGTGTCATTGATGATGCGCACCATGCCGGTATGCTGGTCAGGATCGAAATCCAGCATGGGGTGGTCCCAGCGCAGCAGCTTGAAGCGAAGAGTGGTGAGATCGTACTCATTACCGGTCAGGAAGAGCCAACCCGGCTTTGCTCCGTGTGACCGGGCATAGCTGCGCAAAACCGCGGGATCGTCTTCTTCCGGCTTGAGCGTGATCGAATACATGAAGACGTCGCGGCCTATGCGGTCTCCCAGAATCTCCTGCGCCTTGGCCAGATTGCCGGTGGACCGCGGACAGGACTTTGTGCATCCGGTGTAGATAAAGTTGATGAGCGTCAACTTACCCTTGATCAGGTCATCATAAAATCTGACCTCTTTATTTTCATGGGTGCGGAGCACGGCGTTGGTGTAAAACTCCGGCCCCATGGATGCTGCCGGCCGCGACTTGTCAGTCACATGGCAGGTCAGGAGATCTCGTCTGTTCATCATGCCAGGACTCCTTTCTTGTTAAAGAGGTTGGAGAGGATGGGCGGATCCGGATTCGGCTGCGCCGAGGGGTTCGGATTGCCGAGTGAATCCACCGGCGATGTAACCAGAGACGTGGCAGTACCAACATCCCAGCGCACAAGCATGAAGTTGTCTTCATGCCCCAGGTTGTGGCAGTGAATCATGTATTTGCCGAACCAGTCGCGGAAGCGCAGGAAAATATGTACTTCCTCGCCCGGGCGAAGAGGATACACGTCCCTTCTGCCGCTTTCTTCCGGCGGAGGCGGCGCACCGTTACGCGAGAGAATTCTTCCTTCCTCCAGGTGAATATGCACGGGATGGACCCACCCGGAAGCTGGCAGTCTGTTGCGAATGATCCAGGTTTCCGCTGTGCCTTGTTTTACGGTTGCATCGGCACGGTCGGCATCAAAGATCAGGCCATTGACCTTGAACTGGCCGCCGATCAGATCGAAGTTCCATATCCTGGTTGTTACCACTTCATTCAGATTGAGGTCAGGATACTGGCAGAGTGTGTCTGGAACCTGGCTGTTGTCCGGGAACAACGGGTCCCCGATTACGTCAAAGCGCATCATCGCCAGCCTGACATCCACATTTGGATCAGGCAACGGTTCCGGAGCGTTGTTGACGAACTGCGCTTGATTGTTCATGAGGTAAAGCGCATCGCCAATGTTGTTGCCGGAAAAGTCGATGATCACGTCATAGCGAGAGGAGACATGCAGTTCCAGGCTGGTCTTCTGGATCGGGTGCTCCAGCAGATTGCCGTCGGTAGCAATGAGCGTGAAGGGCCGCCCGTCACTCAATGAGAAAGTGTAGATGCGCGCCGGGCCGGTGTTTTGCAGACGGAAACGGTATTTGCGGCGTCTCACCTGGAAAAACGGTTGAATGGCGCCGTTCACGATGAATTTATCTCCAGCTGCAACCGCGTCTGGCGCCGTGGCGAACATCTGTCCATCCGCACAGAAGAGTTTGTCCGTGAATACCAACGGGATGTCATGCACGCCATAGGGCCCCGGCAGGCGCAGGGCGGTTGGACGCGGGTCGTTTTCTATACCCGTATCCACGTTGTCGTAGATCAGGTACATGCCATTGAGTCCTCTGAAATTATTGGTAGCGGTAAAGCTGTGGCGGTGATCGTGATACCAGAAAGTGCGCATCGCTTCCCGAATATCGCCGCGGTCATCCTGGTCGTGGTCGCCGCCTCCGGCAAACGCATCATAGCCGGCATAAATATTCGGATAGTGGTGATCCTTGAAGAATCCCGGCCCCCAGAAATCGCCGGCAAACCCGTCACTTTCAGATGCGGTGTGTCCATTGTGCAGGTGCGTGGTATGGGTGTTGCTTCCGTAGCCGGTGTGGTCAACGGGCAGTTCGTTATGGAAACGGACCAGGACCGGAACGCGGTATAAATTCAGAAATGTTGGCCCCGGTATCTGGCCGTTATAGCCCCAGACATAGGTTGGAGACATGTCAGGGTGATAGGTATGGAGGGCCGGCTTCAGATGCACGTCATACTTAACGACGGGAAGGAATTCCTCCCAGCGTTGATGGTCGGCGCGTGGAGCCTCGCCGCCGGCGATGTTGGCGGCCTTGGTCGGGGCCGGATTCATGAACAGGGTTGGTATCGCCGGTTGCGGTATGGGCAGTGCCTGAACAAATGGCGTAGTCGCAGGACTATGCGTCGGCCGGGTTGCGCATACGGTTGGCTCCGGCGGCACCGGATCGTCAAACATTGCCGGAACTGCAAGACTCTTTTTTGAGGTCAGCATGGTTACTACGCCGGCCGCCGCTCCCATTTTGAGCGCCGTCCGTCTGGTTAGCCCGCCGCTGTTTGTGGACTCAATGTCCTTCTGCCTGCGCGTTTTGGATTTTGCTGCAGGTTCACGCCGCATCTTCATAGAACTCCTTTCGGAAAGCGAGCAATCCAGGGGTTCGCGAAGGTGGAGTGTGTATCGTGAGTGCAGCAGGCACACATCTCCCTCGGCTTTTTGACTCCAGGATGCTCTCTGGTTAACTAAGCAAATGATGCATTGACGGTCGGTCCTGGAGCCTGAATGGCGCCAGCCCGAAATTTGGTTTGCCCTGCCTCGCAAGGGTATCGGGCGCACCAGCGTGAATCAACATACTCCTGAATGTTTGCCGCGAAATAGCAAACACTTAGCGGAATGCGATTTTACTTAGCCGTTTATGCCTCCTGTGGCCGCCGGTAGTCTTTCGGCGACTGGTGAAAGCGCCGCTGAAACGCGCGGACAAAACTGGAATGGTGGCGATAGCCGGCAAGGTAGGCAATCTCCTTGATCTCCATGTCAGTGGTGGAGAGCAGCTGGGCCGCATTGCGCAGCCTGTTCTCAGCCAGCAGACCGCTGATGTGAACACCTGTCTCTTGCTTGAACAACCGCTGAAGATGCGCGGGGCTCAGACGTACCTCGCGCGCCAGTTCACTCACTGACTGGGGTGGGCCCGCTTCAATCTTCTCCAGGACTTTTCGCAGCCGCCTTTCACGAACCATTGGGATCAACAAAACCGGGCTCATGGCCGGACACTTTATGAGGTCGTCTTGAGCCGATGCGGTTTTTTCCACACCGGCCCCTTCCAGCCGGGCTCGGCCGTTTGATGCAGGCATCTCGTTCTCCTCGTATGTGAATTGCTTCTGTATACGCACAAGATTGCTACTGCTAGCCGCGCTTCTAGCTGTGGGGGCACTTGATGTGGTCCTGGTTTGTCTGAAAAACGCTCCAGGCTACCTGATAAGAAAGGATCCCGCCGGGCCGATGAACGAGGAACAGCGCACTGATTTCTTTCCAGCTCCCGGATAGCTGAAGAGAAGTCGTGCCATAGTCCCACAATGGACTGTAAAGGAAGGTTAATTTATGGAGTTTTCTGAAAGCAGAAATTCTGCTCAGACATTTAGTACTGCGCTTTATCGTAAGACGATCGCTGCACGTTGTATTTCTAAAAATGAGAGTTAACTGGGACGTCCAGCCTAATGAAATGAAAAACAGTCAAATCGGACCATCAGCGCAACCAAGACGGTACTTTTCCGATTTCAGGAACATGCACTCCCCGGGCCAAATGTGCACGATTTTCACAGGGTCGGTCTAGCGTACAGTAAATGAGATTTCCGCTGGATAGCTGGATGCGACCTTCAGTGAACCTCTGCGGGAGATATCACGCGGAGCGGAGAGCCGCGCCAACTGCTGGCCAGTCTGGGCATCGACCAGGAAAAACATGAGCGTGGCATTGTGAGAGAGGCTGCTCCATAGGGGATCACCGCTGAAATCGGGGATTTCAACTGCAAACGTTCCGTCGTTTTCCACTTTCGCTTTGCCCACGGCAAAAGGCGAAATGGCTATTCCTGGGACACCAAAAAATTGCCCGGCCCAACCACACACATAAACAGCCGTCACCTGTAAGTCCTTGCCGGAGAACCTTGAAACATCGGCCCTGCCGCGCAACGCAGTGCTGGAGAGCTTCTGGCACTCGAAAGGCGCCTGCCGCGTACTGCTGGATAGATCGTCGGCTTTGATGGTTGCAAACTGGCAGCCCGGCGCAAAAACAATGGCGCGGAAGCCCTTTGCCGATACACCTTCCACACCGGTTTTGACCACAATTTTTTCGTTGTCCGGCTTGGCCATGCTTGAAGAATGCTGCACCACCGGATCGCCATTCAGAAAATAGCGCACCTGCACGTCTTTCGGCGAGACCGGCGCTGCCACTGAGATGGTAAAGATGTCATCGCTTGAGCCGGTTTGGGCTGCAACACAAAGCGGAAGTGCCAGAAAGAGAGCGGTAATAAATTGGAGCGTACGCATGGTCATTCTTACCTCTTTACTTGGCCATTATCGCGCAAAGAGGCGCCGCAATTCGAAATTTTTATACTTAGCAACTTCAACAGGTCCTCATTCGACAGCTCAAATCAGATCACCACTGAGGATTCAATTCCCTGCCCTTCCCCGTATTTGCTGAGCAGATCACTCGCGCGGGCCATCCAGCGCTCAAGCCCCTCCCGCCCTGCGAATGAGAACACCACCATAAGGATTTTCCGCGTTTCCTGGCGGACCATGGCCCGCTCGGAGTCGCTGGTAGGGCTGCCAAAAGGACCTTGCACGTCGGCGAATACCGGGAGGTTTTCAATGTTGATCTCGTCTTTTCCGATCCCCTTGTAAGTTTCGCCGACCGCGCCGATGCGAAGCTCAATCGGCGGCGTGACTTTCTCCAGATCGTATGAACCAAGCGGGCTGAATGATTCCAAAGATACAAGATTGTTGATGTCCACAATATTGTTGATCCGGTAAAGCTCTTTGCCGGTGAGTACGCGCCGCAACAGCGCCTCTGCGGAACCGCGATAGCGCGAAGGATCTTTACCAAGAGTCTTGTAAGCGCTGCGCATGGCGGCGATTTGTGGAATCGAGTTGATCTGATCGGGCTTGATGGTGGAAGTCAGATGGGCGAGGTGCTGGTTGATCTCGTTCCAAAGGGCTTCGTTGTGCTTTGTGACGACAACATTGGCCGAGATATAGCCCAGCGCAAGATCGGGAAGAACAGATTTCAGCGCTGGTTGAATGGAGAGATCGATCATCGCACAAAGCAGCTTATGTCTGGTTACAACACACCATAGGTATGCGGAATGAGCCTCAGCTTTGATGTGGCTATGGCTAAGTGCTGATGGCTGAGTGCCGATTTACGCCAAATTCAATGCCCGCTTGAACGTTCCACGCTCTTTCTGGATTTTTTCCTGCAGCAGCGTAATGGCATAGATCAGCTGCTCAGGACGCGGCGGGCAGCCGGGAACATAGATATCGACGGGGATGACCTGGTTCACGCCCTGGACCAGCGCATAATTGTTGAACACGCCGCCGGAGGTCGCGCACGCTCCCATGGAGATTACCCATTTGGGCTCGGGCATCTGCTCCCATAGCTGGCGGATTACCGGCGCCATCTTTTGTGAGACGCGTCCGGCAATAATCATCAGATCAGACTGGCGTGGCGAAGGACGAAACACCTCGGCGCCGAAGCGCGCGACATCGAAACGCGAAGCGCCCATGGCCATCATCTCAATGGCACAGCAGGCCAGGCCGAACGTCATGGGCCAGATGGAGCTCTTGCGCATCCAGTTGACCACGTTATCGAGCGACGTAAGAATCACGCCCTGCGGCTGCTCATTGCCGAACAGCACATTTTTCAGATGCTGGGCATCGTCGGGATTGCCGGCCGTATTCTCATAGCGCTTGGTCAGCAGTTCGCGCTCGACATCGGGATTTACCAGGTGATCGCTCATGACTTCTCTATTTTAAATGGATGCGCCCCCGGTTGGGAAGGACGGCCTTTTTTCAGGGCTACATGAACTTGCGAACCCAAAGTCGCGACCCCAGAGTCACTGCCGTATAATCGCCCGCATGTCAGAGAAAGACGAGTCTGGTTGCTCCCGCAGAACGTTTGTTAAAAGCCTGTCCGCAACTGCGGTGACTTTAATGAGTGGTATTGGCAACGCGAGGCCCATGGAGAGCCACGCCGCAGGTATGGAGCCGGCATTAGATGCCACCTGGCTCAGCCTCAGCGAGGCTTCCCGTCTCGTTCGGGACAAGAAGATTTCTCCTGTTGACTTGACTCAAGGCTGTTTGAAGCGCATCGAACGACTCAACCCAAAGCTCAATGCATTTATAACCGTCACGGCTGAATCAGCTCTGGCGCAGGCGCGCGAAGCCGAAGCGGAAATCCAGCGCGGCCAATGGCGCGGACCGCTGCATGGTGTTCCCATAGCGCTCAAAGACCTGTTTGATACCGCCGGAGTCCGCACCACAGCAGCCAGTGGTCTATTCAAAGACAGAATTCCCACGCAAGACGGCGAAATCGTCCGGCGGCTGAAAGGCGCAGGCGCCGTGCTACTGGGCAAGCTGAACATGCATGAGTTCGCTTACGGCGGCAGCTCGGTCATCAGCTATTTCGGCCCGGTGAGAAATCCGTGGTCGCTTGAGCACATGGCAGGAGGTTCATCTTCAGGCTCGGCCGTTGCCTTAGCTGCTGGGCTTTGCTATGGCTCGGTTGGCTCGGACACAGGCGGTTCCATTCGCCAGCCATCGGCGTATTGCGGGACCGTTGGATTGAAACCAACGTATGGACGCGTGAGCACCAGGGGCGTGATTCCTCTCTCCTGGCTCTATGATCATGTTGGGCCGATGACCCGCAGCGTGGCCGATGCGGCAGCCATGCTGCAAGTCCTGGCAGGCTACGATCCAGAAGATACCAACAGCGCGGATGCGCCTGTCCCTGACTATGCTGCGGCACTTCGTCAAGCTGGTTCCTTGCGCGTCGGCGTGCCTCGCGCCTATTTTTACGAGGGGCTGCACCCTGACGTTGAGAGCGCGATGAACGCCGCGCTTACAGTGATCGGGAAGCTGGCCTCAAGCGTGCGCGACATTGAAATGCCGGCCAGCAATGACACTACGATCTTGCGGGCAGAAGCCTACGCTTATCACGCTGAAAACGCCAAAAAGAGTCCGGAACTTTATCAGCCTGAGACGCTAAAAAGAATCCGCGCGGGCGAGGATGTGACCACGGCAACATACATTCAGGCCAGACGCCAGGTGGACCAATATCGGCGCGCCATCGGCAAAGTGTTTGAGACGGTGGACCTCCTGATTACTCCCACTGCTCCGGTACCTCCGTTCACCATTTCCGAGCTTCTCGCTGACATGGACAATCTACGCACGAAAGAGATTCTGTCTTTGCGCAATACGCGGCCTTTCAATATTCTTGGGCTGCCTGCGATCTCCATTCCCTGTGGCTTCACGAAAACGGGACTGTCGATCGGCATGCAGATCAGCGGGGCGCCGTGGGCCGAAGCAAATGTTCTTAGACTGGCCCATGCCTACGAGCAGCAAACTGACTGGCACAGGAAGCATCCTGAAGTGGCAGCGTGACAATTTTTCGATTTTCAATTTCAAATTTTTAAATTTCAAACTTAAAATCTTTGCATGGCCTCTCACGACTCCCGCATCCTTGACCAGTTCACCCGCCAGGCGGTTCCTTTTTCTCAGGCACAGGCCATTCGCGATGAAGAGGCGCTGAACCGCATTGTGCAATGGGCTGAGACTGGCCCGGATGACACAGTTTTGGATGTGGCCTGCGGCCCCGGTCTTCTGGTTTGTGCTTTTGCCCGTGTGGCCAGGCACGCCACCGGCGTTGACTTGACGCCGGCCATGCTGGAGCAGGCGCGCAGGCTCCAGCAGGAAAAAGGCCTCAACAACGTAACCTGGCAGCCCGGCAATGTTTATTCACTGCCCTTTCCGCAGTCACAGTTTTCCATTGTGAGTTCACGCTTCGCTTTCCATCATCTACAGGACCCGCTCGCCGCACTCACGGAAATGAAGCGCGCCTGCAAGCCGGGCGGCAGGATCGTGGTGGCGGACATGTCTCCT
This sequence comes from Terriglobia bacterium, assembly GCA_020072585.1. Taxonomy (GTDB): domain Bacteria; phylum Acidobacteriota; class Terriglobia; order Terriglobales; family Acidobacteriaceae; genus Angelobacter. The sequence continues at coordinate 174,401 of JAIQGL010000006.1, forward strand.
CTCCCAGGAAAAGCCACAGCGCTCAATGCCGCCGAACTGCTGCGCGACCCTTCCCACGTCCGCGCCTTGCCCGTCCATGAACTGCGGGAGCTGTTTGAGCAAGCCGGCCTCACCACGCCGCAAGTCACCAGCTATCGCATGGAAGGCGAGCTGGAAGAGTTGCTGGCCCGCTCCTTTCCTAATGAAGGTAACGCAGAGCGTCTCCGCAAGATCTTTGCCGATTCACTGGCGGACGATGCGCTTGATCTCAACACGCGCCGGGAGAATGGAAAAATCTATTACAGTTTTCCTGTGGCAGTGCTGGTAGGCAGAAAATAGCGCAACACAAGATCATTCATACCTCAAAGCCAAAAGAGGATCCACGCGCGTGGCCCGACGAGCGGGAATATAACTTGCCAGCATCATAGTCATCAGCAGTGATGCCGATACGCCAAAGAAAATCAGCGGATCATGCGCCTCAACGCCGAACAACATGCTGGACAGCGCGCTTGTCGCCAGATAAGAGCCAGCTGTTCCAAGTGCCAGCCCCAAAACTCCAATCCGGATGGCCTGGCGCAAAATCAGATACAGCACATCCGTCCTGACTGCACCCAGCGCGATGCGGATACCAATCTCGCGCGTTCGCTGAACCACGCTATACGCAATCACACCATAGATGCCAATGGCCGCAAGGACCAGCGCCAACCCCGCAAATATCGCCAACAGCAGGCTGCTGAACCTCTGCGGCGTGATTGAATAATCAAGCGTGTCACTCATGGTGCTCATGCGATACACAGGATCGTCAGGAGCAATCTCTTTCACCGCACTGCGCACCGATGCAGCCAACAACTTTATTTCAGTCCGGCTACGCACGGCAAAGAAGGTCCAGGGCTGGACCTCAGCCTGCAAATAGCACAGATAAAGCTCCGGGCTGCCCGGCGCGCCCAGGTCCTGATGTTTTACATCACCAACAACGCCGACGATCTCATACAGTTTGTCATGGCTGTTCAGCCTGTGGCCCAACGGATCTTCATTGGGAAAGAATTTTTTAGCGAACGATTGATTCACCACCGCCACAAAAGGCGCATCGCGGTTATCGTGCAATGAAAAGGTCCTTCCTTTGAAAAGTTTGATTCGCATCGCAAGAAAATAATCAGGGCTTACCGTACGGTACCCGGCATGAAGATTGGCGTTTGGATCAGGCGGCTGCCCTTCAATCTCAAAAGAAGATCTGGAGGTTGAGCCGCCAAATGGCAAATCGTTGGTTGCTCCAATCGATTCCACACCCGGTAATGCATTGAGCCGCTCGGCGATGCGCTCATACAACTCACTTCTCTGCGCAGAAGCAGGATATTTTGCCGGCGGCACGGAAAACCTGAAAGTAAGCAGGTTTTCCGCCCTGAACCCGGCATCCACGTGCTGAAGTTTCCATAATGTTTTCATGAGCAGCCCTCCGGCAACCAGCAACACCATGGCCAGTGCTACTTCCGCCACTACAAAAAAGCTGCGTAACTCAAAACGGCTGGATACCTGAGCGGCACCGCTTTCCTTCAGTGAATGATTCAGATCAATGCGTAGTGCGTTCAAAGCCGGCGCAATGCCAAACGCAATGCCGGTGGCAAGACAGGCCAAAGCGGAAAATGCCAGCACCCAGCGGTCAATATGCAGGTTGCGCAGGCGTGGCACCGAGCCATTGCTTGCGGAGATCACAAATTGGCCGGTGGAATACGCCAGAATGATGCCCATAATCCCGCCGAAAATTGAAAGCAGAATACTCTCAGTAAGAAATTGCCGGATCAGGCGTGACCGGCTCCCACCCAGCGCACTGCGAATCGCGACTTCCTTGTGTCGCGCCGCAGAGCGAGCAAGCAACAGTCCGGCCACATTGGCACAGGCAATCAATAAGACCGCTATCACCGCAGCCCACAGCACCAGTACACTCCGCCTGGCGCCGCCAACAATTTCATCCTGCAAAGACACCAGATGGACACCACTTTGCTGCTGGTTATAGGCAACGCCCAGTCGTTCTGCAATCGCATTCATCTCCGTGCCGGCTTGCTGAAGAGTGACGTTCGCTTTCAACCGCCCAATCGCCTGCAGGAAATGACTCGACCGGCTTGTCTGCTTGAGATCAAAACCCGGCACGCACCATAGATCTGTGCCCTGCTGAAAGCCAAAGTCAGATGGCATGACGCCAACCACGGAATAAGCCTGGTCATCCAGCAGGATGGACCGGCCAACAATATTCGGATCGCTCCCAAAATGACGCAGCCATGTGCCATAACTCAGAACTGCAACGCGTGGTTTTCCCGGCTGATCCTCACCAGGTAAAAAGGTCCGGCCTTTGAGCGGAGCGACCTTGAGAACATCAAAAAATCTGTCAGTAACAGAAAGCGAATACAGGCGAACAGGCGTTTTCTGCCCCCTGAGCACCAGGCTGTTGTATTCATAGGTGGCCATGTGTTCAAAACTCTGGCTCTGGTTTTGCCAGTCTACAAAGTTATAGGGCGAGATAACGCTCCGCGTATCGCCACGGCGCGAGTCGGTCTCCCAGATTTGGACCAGCCGGTTCGATTCAGGATAAGGAAGCGGACGCAACAGGACTGTGTTCAGCACGCTGAACATCACAGTGTTTGCACCCATTCCAAGGGCCAGGGTCAGGACTGCGGCAATCGCAAAACCGGGAGACTTGCGGAGTTGGCGCAGCGCGTAGCGGAGATCTTGCAGAAGGTTTTCCATCCATCCTTCTCCAAACAGAATAAACAGATCCAATGCTTGAACGCCGGGATCAACGATCCTTGCGGACTATTAGAACGTCGGCGTTCTGCGTTGTAAACACTGTACCGCTAATCAAACTGTTTCAGCCTGGGCCAGATTTCCTGCAAGCTGGCTTTTGGCCCGCGGCAAAGAAGAATGTCAAAGACTTCATCGCGGCGGGCATACGGATGTTCCACATGCCCCACGGATTCAACGCTTCTGAACAACCGGGGCTCATCGCGGCCGCCGCTACGCAGAATAATCATCGTGCTTCCGTCATATTTGCCCGGACCCCACATCCAGTAACTGTTATGCCTGCTGATGGCTTGAGGCAGTCCATACCGCGGACCATAAAAATCAACCGCCGCTGCCTCGCCCCAGCTGTTGGAAAAAATGGCCGTGCGGGCGCGCTCTTCCGCGGGAAGGCTGTTGTAAACACGCGCAACTTTCTCCACCATCTCCTGCCAGCCAAACTCGTCAGCAAACCACTGCGGCAGAGGACCGTTTTGCTGGTGTTCAATCTCCGGCGGCTGGAAGCCGATCGCTTTTTCGTAGCGTAGAAAACTCTCCGGCGAAAGTATCGGCAAGGAAAAGGGCGTCAGCAATGCGCCCACGGCAATCACCAGTCCCACGTAAATACTTCTGCCCCACGTTCCGATATGCCGCCCCTGAGTAATACGTTCCAGTCCAATCGCGCCCGCGGCGAACAACATGGGATAGATAGGGGCAACATAGTAGTTCTTGGCTTTAAGCGCGATGAAAGCAGTCAGCAATACGACATAAGTCCAGCCCAACGGACGAAAACGCGCTCCACCGCCAGCCTGTTCACTACCAGCCTGATCTTCATGACGCCGACCGTCTCTACCCATGAAGAGCCAGACCACGCCTCCGCTCCACAGCGGAAAAAGTATCGGATTCATGATCATGGCTTGGTCCATGATGAAAGCCGCCGGCCCACGCACCACGTCGCGGTTGGTCATGCGTATGTTGTGAATCAACTCCAGAAATGGAAAGTGGTTTCGGACCTGCCACAGCAGATTTGGCAGAGCAATCACCGCGCAGGCCAGCACTCCCAGCCATAGATAGCGGCTCTTCAGGAAGTGGCGATGCGGAGTGAGCACCACACCAACCAATAGCCCGAGCAGCAGAAAAGCGATGGAATATTTATTTTCAAAACCAAATCCAGCCAGAATGCCGAACCACAGCCAGTACCGCGCGTCTCCGCTATTGATGGCCCGAAGCACGAGCCATATGCAGCCCATCCAGATCAGATGCTCAAAAACATTGTCAGTCAGCCACTCATGCCCAACCAGATAAATTGGGACCATCACCACGGCAAGCGCAGCCATGGCCTGGGCAAAGCGGCCGCCACCCATCTCACGCGCCAGTTTACCGGTAAGCCACACCAGTGCTACGCCTGCCAGGATCGGCAGCAAGCGCACTCCCAGCGGCGAATCACCCAGCACATTCCGTGACACCCAGGCGATCCACACCGTTAGCGGTGGATGGTCGACATACCCCCATGCCATGTGGCGCGAACAGGCCAGGTAATACATCTCGTCGCGAAAAATGCCGTAACGGGTAACCGTCAGCAGGTGCAGCAGCAGCTTGGCTGCGGCTATATAAAGGACGAGGGCCGGCCCGGAGGTGAACCTGCTGTGCGGTTGATCAGCTAAGGCCGAGCCGGTAGTTGCAGCGGTCACGCGAGCCTCCCTATTCGCGTCCACTCGCAGCGTTCACGGCCGAATTGGTTCATCTGCGTCAATCTGCGCGCATCTGCGGCTAAGTTCAAGGGTTCAAGATCACTTTCCCGAACTGCTCGCTCTTTTCCAGGCGCTCATGCGCTGCCGCCGCTTCGCGCAGCGGGAAACTTTTATCGACCACAGGTTTAATTTTGCCGGCGAAGATGTGTTTCATGACCTCATGAAAGTCGCCCATCGTCCCCATGAATGACCCCAGGAACGAAAGCTGGCGGGCAAAGAGAAACCTGATATCAAAGCTGGCTTCCGGGCCGGTGGTGGCGCCGCAAGTTACCAGCTTGCCGCCGGGCTTGAGCGACTTCATGCTCTCCGCCCACGTCGCTTTGCCCACGTGTTCAAAAACGATGTCGCACATCTGCCGGTTGGTAATCTTCTTCACTTCGTCTGCGATCTTCTGCTTGTAGTGGTTGATTACATGATCAGCACCCAGGTCTTTGCACTGGTCCAGCTTGGCTTCATCTCCGGCCGTGGCGATGCAAAGCGCGCCAAACATCTTGCAAATCTGAATGGCAATCGTCCCAATGCCCGATCCGCCACCCAGCACCAGGACCGTGTCTCCCGGCTTGATGCCGCAACGGCTCACCAGCATATGCCAGGCCGTAAGTGCGACCAGCGGCAGCGAGGCGGCTTCATCGTAAGTGAGTTCCTCGGTAATGGGCAGAACGTTGACGCGGGGCACGGCGATGTACTCACAGTTGCCGCCATCATTCAAATATCCCAGCACGCTGAACTGCGGACAGAAATTCTGCTGCCCTTCCGTGCATTTTGGGCAGACACCGCAAAACGTCATGGGCGCCAGCAGCACGCGCTGTCCCGGCTCCAGATCGGTGATGTAGTCGCCCACGGCAATGATGTCGCCGGAGACGTCACTGCCGCAGATGTGCGGCAGTCTGATTCCCGGCAAGCCCTTGCGGATAAACAAATCCAGATGATTCAAGGCACAGGCCTTCACCTGCACCAGTACCTGGTCGTGGCGCAGGGTGGGATCGGGCACATCTTCATACTTCATCACCTCAGGACCGCCAAATTCATGGAAACGGACAGCTTTCATCAGGGACTCTCCTCATGCGATGGGCAAACATGCGAGGTTATCACTGCCTTGTCCCGAGCGCTAGCGAGGGAACCCTACCCCAGCCAAAGGATTTCACGATGTGAATTTCTTCTCCAGAGCCGTGAAAAATGTCCGGCTCGCTCGGTATTCAGGTTTTAGAATCTGGTTCTGACAAGTTGCGAAGATAGGGACCTCTCGCTTCGCTCGAGGGTTGCACACATGATCCTGGGTCTCCACGCCATCCTTTACTCGCCAGACGCCGAGAGGGTCCGGGCCTTTCTGCGCGATGTGCTCGGTCTGAAGTCAGTCGACGCCGGCCACGGCTGGCTGATCTTTGCCGCACCGCCCGCCGAGCTTGCCGCCCATCCTGTGGAGGAGGGCGAGAAGCCGCATCACGAACTTTATTTGATGTGTGATGACCTGAAGGCCACGATGAAAGAACTGGAGAGCAAAGGCGTGAAATGCGGCCCGGTCACGGAAGCCCGCTGGGGTTCGATTACTTCCATCCATCTGCCCGGCGGCGGCGGACTGGGACTGTACCAGCCCAAGCATCCGACGGCACTCAAGCTCTAAAGCAGTTCCAGAGTTACCGTATCCTGCTCAGCATGCTCAATCCCCCCCGCGACGTGCCATCCTGAGCCGCGCACACAACACTCTTGCCCAATCCATGCTTACCGTGCGAAGGCGAAGGATCGGCTCCGCTGCTCTGAAGGATCTCCTATTCACTTTTTCAGTCATGGATAAGCGTCCGGTTCGAGTTTTCCAGCCGGGATCACTTTTCGAGGTACATCTATTCAGGAACCGCTCTAGAGCATCGGCAACGTTTGCTTATCCCCGCTGGAAAATCACCTCGTTTTGTTTACTCATCAATCAACTTTTTCGCCTACCCCACCCCCCGTAGAGACTTTTGTTGAAAACAAAAGCCAAACCCTAATTCGAAAGGACTGTCAAAGGCCTGTCAAAATTCTTTTTGGCCTCATTTCGCCCTGTCAATCGCGTTCAATTTTTTTGACCTCGCAAATGCGAAATATTACCAACTAATTAACACTGGTCAAACGCAAGCAGGGCCTATCTGACTGCTGAATACGGACGGCTGATTGCTAAATTGTCAAAGACCGTTTGACATCCCGGCCTGGGCAGGATGAATCCTGTTTTCTGTCTGAGTTTATCGTTTTTTGTTCGCTTTTGTCAACTGGGCAAACGCAGCTCTTGTGCCATAATCGTGAGCACAATGGACGTGTTCATAAGCTGGTCTGGCGAACGTAGTGGTGCGGCGGCAAAGGCTTTGCGTGATTGGCTGCCGAAGATTATCAATGCGTTAAAGCCTTGGCTTTCATCTGCTGACATAGACAAGGGGACCAGATGGAGCGCTGATGTTGCAAGTCGATTGCAAGTGGCGAAAGCCGGCATCATCTGCCTTACACCCAGCAATATCCATTCAGACTGGATTCTTTTCGAAGCTGGCGCGCTTTCAAAGACACTACAAAATACATTTGTCTGCCCGTTATTGATCGGATTAGATCCAGCGGATGTTCAAGGACCACTCGCACAATTCCAGGCGACAAGAGCCGCGAAAGAAGACGTGTTGCGATTGTTGAAGACACTAAATTCCGCCCTCGCAGACAATGCACTTCCCGATGCCCATATTGAGGAAGCCTTCGAGGTATGGTGGCCCAAACTGGAGAGCCAAATAAAGTCTCTTCCACAGGAAACATCGAAATCAAAGCCACATCGGTCAGACCGTGAGCTCCTCGAAGAAGTCTTGGCACTTCTTCGTAACCAAAACCGGTCATCTGATGCGAGATCAACTGAAGCCATGTCTGATCGACAGAAGCGCAACCGAATTTCGTTAATCAATGCCGAATTGATGGAGGTCATACGTCCGGCTGTCGAACTGGGGGCTGATGTCTCCCTTCAGGACACGGGCAGTTCCCTAATCTGCGTCCTCCGCCCGGAAAAGGGTGACGGATACAAGATTGAGGTTCCAATCAACACCCCAGCGCCTGAGATTAGAGAACTGATAAAGTCTCAAATTCCTGTTGTTTCAAAACCTGCATCTGGCAGTTGAAAGAACAAGCAACCGAATTAACCTTGCCCTCCACGTTACAATATCCCTGTGGACATCTATGAAGAGATAACCCGGCTGCGGCGGGAAGGCCGTCGCGGAGCGCTGGCGACCATCATCAACGTGCGTGGCTCCATCCCCTCGTTTGAGTCAGCCAAGATGCTGGTGCGCGATGACGGCACCATCGTCGGCACCATTGGCGGCGGCTGCGTGGAAGCCGAGGTATGGGAAGCCGCCCGCGAAGCTATGAAAACTGAAAAGCCGCAGACGCTGCACTTCGACCTGAACAACAATCCCAAATACGATACCGGGCTGGTCTGTGGCGGCACGCTGGAAGTTTTTGTCGAGCCGGTGCTGGCGGTCTCTACACTCTATATTTTCGGCGCCGGCCACGTGGCCTGGAGTCTCTATAAAGTCGCGCGCCTGGCCGGCTTTGACGTGGTGGTCACCGACGACCGCGAGAGCTACGCCAATCGCGAACGTTTTCCTGACGCCCGCGACATATACGCCGACGAATACGAGCGCGTGACCCAGCAGCTTGCACCGAATGATGCTTCTTACATCGTGATTGTGACCCGGGGCCATCGCGATGACATGCGCGTGCTGCGCTGGGCAGCGGAGACGCCGGCCCGTTACATCGGCATGATCGGCTCGCAGCGGAAGACCATCGCCATCTACAAGGAGCTGGAAAAAGAAGGCATCGCCGCGGAGAAGCTGGCGCGGGTCTATGCGCCGGTGGGTATCGATATTGGCGCAATTACGCCGGAGGAAATTGCCGTGTCAATTGTGGCCGAGTTGATCGCCATCCGCCGCAACTCTCCAACGGCGCTGCCCCACATGAAGAGCGCCAAGGCAGCGGAGATTCTCAAGCAGTTGTAGTTATACTTACACCATGGCTCTTTCCCCATCGTTTGCCGGCGTCATTCTCTCCGCAGGGGCCTCGTCGCGCATGGGACGAGACAAAGCGCTGTTGCCCTGGCATGACGGCACATTTCTTTCCACGGCCATACGAGCCCTGCAAACGGCAACGGAGCTGGTGATCGTGGTGGCCGGCCCCAATGCGCCGAACCTGGAGCCCATCGTTGACGCCAATGCGGCGTTTCTGGCGGTGAATCCTGATCCGCAGCAAGGCCAGTTCAGTTCGCTGCAAGTGGGATTGCAGGATGTACTCAATCGCGGGCGTGATGCCGTCATTGTTACCCTGGTGGACCGTCCACCGGCCGATGCGGAGACCATCCAGATGCTGAAAGCGTCATTTCTTTTGAGTGACGAAGGGGTCTGGGCGGTGGTGCCCGAATACGGCGACAAACACGGCCATCCATTTGTGATTGGGCGCGAGATGATTGAGGCGTTTCTGCGCGCGCCCGTTCACAGCTCCGCCCGTGACGTGGAGCACGCGAACCAGGAACACATCCGTTACGTTCCGGTGAACGATCCTCTGGTAATTGCCAATGTGGATACTCCGGATGACTTTGAACAACTGCGCGCGGGAACCACGCCTTGACCACTGACATCAGATCATCCTCTGCCAGCCAGAAATTCGCGGACTCCATCCTGGCGTTGCGCCCGCATGTGGCCGTTTTTGATTGCGACGGCACGCTGTGGAGCGGCGACTCCGGGGCTGACTATTTTTATTGGGAAATGGAGCGCGGCATGATCGCTCCTGACGTCGTGCAACAGATCACGGCGCGCTACCAGGACTACAAAGCCGGCAAGGTTGATGAAGAAACCATGTGCGGTGAAATGGTCACCATCAATGCAGGCGCCGCGATGCAGGCGCTGGAGGAGTCCGCCGAAGAGTTCTTCCCCGCCATGGTGGAGAAGCGCATCTTTCCGGAGATGCTGCGGCTCACGCGCGAGTTGAATGCAACGGGATGCGAGGTGTGGGCTGTCTCTTCCACCAATGACTGGGTGGTGCGCGAAGGCGTAAAGCGTTTTGGCATTCCCGGCGGGCGGGTGCTGGCTGCCGCAGTCCATCTTGAAGACGGCCGCGCCACGGACCGTCTCATTCGCGTACCCAGCGGCCCCGGCAAAGCAGCAGCGATCCATGAAGTTCTCAGGAAGCAGGTGGATATCTGCTTTGGCAACTCGGTCCATGACCTGGCCATGCTGGAAATCGCCCTCCACCCTTTTGCCGTGAATCCCAACCCGGACCTGGAAAAAATTGCGCAGGAAAGAAACTGGCAGGTGTATTGGCCCGCAGGGACGATGCGGAAATAACGTGCCCCTTGTCCTTGGATGTGTGACCGGTCCTCACGTATTCTTAGCTGCTTGACTTCAGTCAATGCCAAACGGGGAGGTGGCATGCCGGTGCGCTTGATGGAAAGCCTGGCGACAACCGGGCCGCTTGCCGAGCTTTTCTCTGACGATTCCGTACTCCGGGCGATGCTTGACTTTGAAGCGGCCCTGGCCCGCGTGGAAGGCAAGATGGGAATCATCCCGCGTGCAGCGGCCACAGCCATACAGCAGGCCGCGCGCGCCGCGCGGTTGGATGGCGCTGCCATCGCCAGCGAGTCACTGCCGAGCGGAACGCCGGCAATCCCCTTCTTACGCGCTTTCACCCAGAACATACGCGCCCAGAATCCGGCGGCGGCAGGATTTGTGCATTGGGGGGCCACCAGCCAGGACCTCTGCGACACAGCTCTCATCCTGCTGTTGCAAAAAGCCCAATCGATTGTTGAATCTGATCTGCAGCGGCTTGAAAGAGCGCTGCAGCGCTTGTCTAAGCGGCACCGGCGCACGGTAATGCTGGGGCGCACGTGGCTGCAGGCCGCGCCTCCGGTCACCTTTGGACTGAAATCCGCGGGCTGGTTCGGCGCCGTGCATCGTGGACATCAGCGTTTGACAGCGGCATTGGAAGATTGTCTGGTGCTGCAATTTGGAGGCGCCACTGGCACGCTTGCCGCGCTGGGCAACCATGGTCCGCGCATCGCGCAGGCCCTGGCGGATGAACTGGAGCTTGCCTGTCCTGAAGCTCCATGGCATACGCAACGCGACCGTCTGGCGGCGTTGGTATGCGCATGCGGCGTACTGGCTGGTTCACTGGGCAAGATGGCACGCGACATCGCACTGCTTGCGCAGAATGAAATTGCCGAGGTGGCCGAGCCTGGCCGCGCCGGACGCGGCGGCTCTTCCACCATGCCGCACAAACAAAACCCCGTTGGCTCTGCCCTGGCTTTAGCCGCAACGCAAAGAGTGCCTGGGCTGGTATCAAGCCTTTTGTCGGCGATGGTGCAGGAGCACGAACGCGCGGCGGGCGGATGGCAGGCGGAATGGTCCATTGTTTCCGGCGTCATCCAGAATACAGGGCTGGCGGTCGCATGCATGGCTGAGGTGACAGAGGGGTTGGTGGTTGATCCAGAGCGCATGAAGGCCAATATCGCAGCGACGCATGGCGTCATCTTTGCGGAGCGCGCGTCTATCCTGCTGGGGAAAAAGATTGGCCGCGACAAGGCGCACAAACTTCTGGAAGAAGCCAGCCATAAGGCGGCTGGCGGCAAACGCAAACTAAGCGAAGTGCTGGCGGAAACACCGGAAATCGCACAGCATTTGAATGGCGCGGCGTTGCGCGAGCTGGAGAGACCTGAAAACTATCTGGGCGCGGCGGAAGAATTTCGCAGAGCGTTGCTGGCATCGGCCCGGCCAGGACGCTCCCCCCGCCAGAGGAGCCGGAAGAAGCCCAGCACTAACTAAGAATAAAAAGAAGAGGTAGAGCTTGCCTTTTGCAACGGTCAACAACACGCGCCTTTTTTACCGGCTGGAAGGCCGGAGTGGATTACCTGTGCTGGTGCTTTCGCATTCGCTCGGATGTGACCACAGCATGTGGGCCCCGCAGATGCCGGACCTGCTCGATCACTTCCAGGTACTGCGGTATGACACGCGCGGCCACGGAGCATCCGAGGTTCCAGCAGGAGACCTCACGCTCGATCAGTTCGGGCACGACGTGCTTGGGCTGGCGGACGCACTCGGCATCGAGAAATTCGCGTTTTGCGGCCTCTCCATGGGAGGAGCAGTGGGGCAGTGGCTGGCCATCAACGCGCCGCAGCGGATCACCCGGCTGGTGCTGGCAAACACCTCAGCCAAGCTCGGCACGCCAGATCTGTGGGACGCCCGCCGCAAAGCTGTGCTTGAAGGCGGCATGCAGGCGGTGATTGAAGCGGCGATGCAACGCTTCTTTTCTCCCGGCAGGCAAGAAGACGGCTGGCCCCAGTCAACCCGCGCCGTGGTTATGGGGACCGATCCCAGAGGATACGCCGCGTGTTGTGCCGCGTTACGTGACGCCGATTTGCGACCTGCGATCAGCAAAATATCAGTGCCCACCTTGGTTATTGGCAGTGACAGAGACCCCTCGATCCCATGGGAAGGTCACAGCTCAATTCTCGCGAGCGAGATTCCAGGAGCAAAGGCCGCCAAGATACAGACCGCGCATCTCTCCAACCTGGAGCAGCCGCGCGCATTCACGGCAGCGGTGCTGGACTTTCTGGTGGCGCGAGCGGCAAACACTGACCCCATGGAAGCAGGAATGAAGGTCCGGCGGCAGGTGCTGGGAGATGCCCATGTGGAGCGCTCTATGGCTGCAGCCACGGATTTCACCCGCGACTTTCAGGAGCTGATTACGCGCTATGCCTGGGGTGCGGTATGGACGCGCCCCGGTCTGGACCATTGCACGCGCCGCCTTCTGGTCCTGGCCATGACCGCCGCGCTGGGCCGGTGGGAGGAATTTCGTCTTCACCTGCGTGCCGCCGTGGCCCACGGTCTTGAGGCGTGCGATGTAAAAGAAACGCTGCTGCAGGTGGCGGTCTATGCCGGCGTTCCTGCGGCCAACACTGCATTCCAGATCGCAAAAGAAGAGATGGATACGGCAGGTCAATAGGCGACGCAACGCACCGACCACGCGGGAGCGCGCCAGCGGTACAAAAACTCCGTTTCATGAAATATTTATCCAAATATCTGCTTCCGATGTTGTTCTTTGCTTCTGCTCTCATTTATTCTGCGAACAGAAGTGCATTTCCTTATGTCCGTGTCCAATGAAATGGCTCAAGCGCTGGAAGACCCAGACCCTGCTGCTGCTGGCAGTGATCGGGCCGGGATTTATTACCGCGAACGTTGACAATGATGCCGGTGGCATCTACACATACTCGTTCGCCGGAGCGCAGTTTGGATACAAACCTCTCTTTACCATCATTCCCATGACCCTGGCGCTGATCGTGATCCAGGAGATGTCGGCCCGCATGGGCGCCATCACCGGCAAGGGCCTGAGCGACCTGATCCGCGAAGAGTTTGGCCTGCGCCTTACCTTTGTAATGATGATTTTGCTGGTGGCGACGAACTTCGCCAACGTGATGGCCGAGTTCGCCGGCGTGGCCAGCTCCATGGAGCTGTTTCATGTCTCAAAATACTTGAGTGTGCCTATTGCGGCCGCGGTGGTCTGGCTGATCGTGGTGAAGGGAAATTACAAGACGGTGGAGAAGGTTTTTCTTACCGCATCATTTTTCTACATTGCTTACATTATTGCGGGCGTGCTGGCGCGGCCCAACTGGAATGTGGCGGCATTGAGCACGCTGGAACCGCCCACAAAGGCGTCAGTTTTCCGGATCCCCGGCTACACCTACATGATCATCGGAATCATGGGCGCTACCATCGCTCCATGGATGCAGTTTTATCTGCAGGCTTCTGTGGTGGAAAAAGGCGTTACCGAGCGCGACTACAAGACCACCAGGATTGACATCCTGATTGGCTCCATATTCGCCGTGCTGGTAGCAGCATTCATCATCATTGCCTGCGCCGCCACGCTCAACAAGTACGGGCATCCGGTCATTGCTGACGCCGCCGATGCAGCGCGCGCGCTTGGTCCGCTTGCCGGCAAATATGCCTCACTCTTGTTTGGAGCGGGGCTGTTCAATGCCTCACTGTTCGCAGCTTCAATCCTGCCGCTTTCCACCGCGTACACCGTATGTGAAGGGCTGGGGTTCGAGTCCGGGCTCGACAAAAAATTCAGCGAAGCCTCGGTCTTTTACTGGCTCTATACCGCTCTGGTGGGCGCGGGCGCGGCCGTGATCCTGTTGCCCCGATTCCCGCTCCTGAAGATGCCTGTGCTCTCCCAGGTGTTCAACGGCATTCTGCTTCCCTTTGTCCTGATCTTCATGCTTCTTCTCATCAATAAGAGCAGACTGATGGGCAAGCATGTTAACTCCAGATTCTTTAACTGGGTCGCGTGGGGCACAGCCGGCGTGATGATCGTGCTGAGTATCCTTCTGGTATTCCAGTAACCATCACGCGCAGGCGCAGAGTTGCTTTTTGGGACAATCATAAGAGAGCATTCGCAAAAAAATCATTCGCAGAAATCATTCGTAGATCATGAAGCTGAAAATATTCAAAAGAGACCTGAGTTTGCCTCGGCGGGTCGCCGGCTTCGGCGTCCTGAAATACCGGCTGCTGGCTTTTCTTGCCGTGTTTGGTCCCGGCTTCATTACCGCGAATGTTGACAATGATCCCGGTGGGATCCTCACGTATTCGCAGGCCGGCGCAAAATTCGGCTACGCGCTGCTGTGGACGCTGATCCCTACTACGATCGCCCTGATCGTCGTGCAGGAGATGGCGGCCCGCATGGGTGCGGTTACAGGCAAGGGGCTGGCTGACCTGATCCGTGAAGAGTTTGGCCTGCGCGCCACGTTCTTTGTGATGGTTGTGCTGGGTGTGGCCGACTTCGGCAACATCATGGCTGAGTTTGCCGGTCTGGCATCCGGCATGGGAATCTTTGGTGTCAGCAAATATCTTGTGGTGCCACTCGGCGCGGCGATCGTCTGGTTTGTCGTGGTCCGCGGGACATACAAGCCGGTGGAGCGGATCCTGATCCTGTTCTCGCTGATCTACTTCACCTATCCTGTCTCCGCGCTGCTGGCGCACCCTGACTGGCATCAGGCGCTCAAGGACACGTTTGTTCCCCAGATCAGCAATCATGCCGATTACATCGTTCTGGTGGTAGGACTGGTGGGAACAACCATTACACCCTGGATGCAGTTTTACCTTCAGGCATCCATCGTGGAAAAGGGGATCGGCAAGCGGCAGTATGCGCTTTGCCGCTGGGACGTGGTCCTGGGCTGCATTGTCACTGATGTGATCGCCTTCTTCATCGTGGTAGCGTGCGCGGCAACGCTTTACACCAGCGGCAACCACAATATTAGCGACGCCGCCGATGCCGCACTTGCCTTGAAACCGCTCGCCGGCAGATGGGCGTTTCTGCTGTTTGCCGTTGGCTTGGTAAACGCCGCGCTGCTCTCGGCCGCCATTCTGCCGCTGGCCACGGCCTACAACATCTGTGAAGGGCTGGGAGTGGAATCGGGCGTGAACAAAAAGTTCTCTGAAGCGCCAACGTTTTACTGGATCTATACCTTCCTGATTGCCGGCGGCGCCGGGTTCGTCCTGATTCCGCACCTGCCGCTGATCAAGCTGATTCTCTTCTCCCAGGTGGCAAACGGCGTCCTTCTGCCTTTTGTGCTCATCTTTATGCTGAAGCTGGTCAACAAGACGGAACTGATGGGAACTTATAAAAACTCACTGGCCGGAAACATCATTGCCTGGAGCACCAGCGCCATCATGATCGGCCTGACGGTCGCTCTGATCTGGACACAGATCACAGGCGGCAGCTAAAGCAGTTTCCCCGCGCTTAGGTCCTTCACCAGTCCGGTGTCCGCTTCCAGAAAGTCGTAGGTTGTAAGCTCTTTGTGATCAACCCAACGTATGTCGCGGAAAATGCGGTTTTGCATCTCCTGCTCAAAGTGATCGACACGGTAAAAGTGAAGTTCAATGCCATTTCCGCCGGCGTACGTGTGCCGGATGGCCACGATCTTGCGCCCAATTACGGCGTCAATGCCCAGTTCCTCTTCCAGTTCGCGATGTAGCGCATCTTTCAGGTCTTCACCGCGCTCAACCTTGCCGCCGGGAAACTCCCACTTGAGCGGCATGGCCTGGTCTTCCGCCCGTTGGCAGATCAAGATCGTGTTTTCGCGAATTATGATTGCAGCCACGACTTGTTTCATCATTCCTGTCGCTTTCGCTCCAAACCGCTTTGAATTTACTGGCCCCCGCTCACGTTCTTCTGCGCTGAATGCAGCGGGCTTCGGCGCGTGGGGCGGCCGAAGCCCTTATTTTATTTGTGTGGCACAGGCTCTGATCTTATTTGTCTTAATTCATCTGGCCTTGCAAATATTTCCGGATGGATCGCCGCCGCCAGCGCATGCAGCCCCTGGATCAGCGTGCTGGCCGGCGTATTCAGAAACTCGTCATTGATGCAATAGACGCGGCCGTTCTTTGCAGCTTTGGTATGTTCCCAGCCGCGCTTCGGGATGATCTTTTCCAGCGGCACGCGATCGCCTGCGCCGCACCATGCAGCAACGATTACGTCAGGATCGGCGGCGATGATTTCTTCTTCTGTCGTCTGCTTGCCGGGCCGACCGAAGAAGCGCCCACCTGCTGCCTCTACCAGTTCCGCCACCCAGGTTTGTGAAAGGATCAGCGGCTTGCCCCACTCTTCGCAATACACCAGAGGTCGCGCCAATCCCATTGTCCTTTGCCACATGGCTTGAACTTCTTTTTCCATCTTCGCAACGAGTGTCGCACCTGGATGATCCTCACCCCTGCGCGGAAGGCAAAGGAGACCCGTAATCATCATGATGTCTTTGTAAATGTCATCTAGCGTCTTTGGCGCGAGCCCAAGAAAAGGTACGCCACACTTCATGATCTCCGCCACCGACTCAAGACGGTAGGGTACAGAGGCAATTACCAGGTCAGGCTTCGCCGCCATGATCTGATCGGCCTTCGCCGACCAGGAGTCTTCCACGATGATGCAGCCTATTTGCCGTACTTCGGGACAAACATCCACGCAGTACTTGGTGCACGCTACCAGGCGCTCAAGCAACGCGAGGTCGCGGAGCGTTACTGTAACGCTCGGCTGAAGCGACACCACTCGCTGCGGAGTGAGGTTTTCTGGCATCATTGGATTATATAAACAGTGAGGCGGCGAGGCTGGCTTGCACGCCGAGCCCAAAGCATCAGGGCTGATAAAGCAACAGGTCCTTCGCTGCGCTCAGGATTTCGGCAGCAGGCTTAAACGCCTGCTGAACGCCTCAAGTTTGGAGCAAAGTGACAGAAACTAATGTCTTACTCAGAGAAAGTCCTTGAACATTTCGAGCATCCGCGCAACGTAGGCGATCTTCCGTCGCCGGACGCCGAGGTGCGTCTTGAACATCCTGTCTGCGGCGACATTATGAGCCTGGCAGTGAAACTTTCTGACGGACGCATTGACCAGGTGCGCTACCGGACACGGGGCTGCGTGGCCTCCATCGCCGCAGGTTCGTGCCTGACGGAGATGATGCTGGGGAAGTCTCTGGCCGAAGCGTCCTCACTCCAACGTGAACACCTGCTGGAAGCGCTGGGCGGGTTGCCAAACGCCTCTGTTCACGCAACCCATCTGGCGATGGACGCGCTGGCCCAGGTTTTAAAAAAGTTGAAGGCTTAACCGCGAAATCGAGTCCCGGCAAGGCCCTGGACTGCCAGAGCATTTTGCACCATGCAAAACCGAAGTTACTCTACCTGGACAGCAAAATCTTGTGCCGCAAATGGCAATCCAGACAGTACTTTAAAGATGGTTAATATATTTGCACTTAAGGCAACAGGCCTGCCCGTACCGGCCTTCACAACATAAATGTGCTGCGCCGTTGCCGATTCGCAGTACAATAACTCCCCAAAAGAACGCCCCAGCCCAGGGGACGAGATAAGGACCGATATGCCGCTAGCAATGCTTCTGTTGCTGTACGTAAATACTTTTACGCCTCCGGCCTCCTCCGTGGACGGCGTGAAGATCGTTACCCGGCAGATCACAAGCGGCTTTACTGATACCAGAACAGAGTACCTTGCCGCGGACCGGTTCAGGAATGAGTGGCAGTCGCAAATGCGCGACGGCAACGGCCCGCCCATGGCCACCATTATTCTGCGGGGCGAACGGGACCGCGTCTTCATGCTCGACCTGGCCGCCCGTGAGTACATTACCTATGAGACGAATCCGCGCGGCACCACGGTTGGCATCAAGCCCCGGCCCATGGTGGATTCCGGCGGCACTTTGCAGATATGGATTGAGAACATTGATACCGGTGAGCGGAAAGAGCTTTTTGGACACATCGCCCGGCACATTATTACGCACGAAAAGCGCGTCGCCGGGCCCGGAGCATGCTCCAAATCGTCTGTGAGTGAGTCTGACGGCTGGTACATTGACGGTTCCGTGATGCCGCAATGGCATCAGCAGAAGAAGAACAACCTGGGCGTGGTGGTGGCGGAAGTCTCCGCTGGTTCCAGTGACATATGCTTCAACAAGATGGACAAGATTGACGTCCATAGGAGCGGAGTGGAAACCGGCTTTCCCGTCAAAATCACCACTACGTTGCAGAGCGAAGTGGCCCAGCCCGACGGAAGCTCGCGCACGCTCTTTTCCACGTGGGGTTCAGAAGTTGTAGAGCTCAAGGAGGGACCGCTTGAGCTGTCCTTGTTTGACGTGCCCAAAGATTTTCGCCTTGTGGCATCACTCAGGAGCTGGACTGCACAACCGCCCCGGCAGCTCACGGGATGGGAGTGGTTCAAGGAAAAGATACAAGAGCTGTTTCGATAAGCGGGCGCTTTTTTGCCGGTCTAAACTTTTCTCCACTATCAGGTCTTTAACCCCACACGCGGTGCGCCGTCTCTACCACCAGGCGCATCTTGGCCCACTGTTCATCTTCAGTCAGCAGATTGCCTTCCATGGTGGAAGCAAAGCCGCATTGTGGGCTGAGCGCAAGGTATTCCAGGGGAACATACCTTGCCGCATCCTGGATCCTGCGCATCAGGACGTCCCCATCCTCCAACTGGGGCCGTTTGGTGCTGATGAGGCCGAGCACAACCGTCTTACCGCTGGGGACGAAGCGCAGGGGCGCAAATGTTCCCGAGCGGTCGTCATCGTATTCCAGCAGGAAGCGGTCAACCTTGATGCCGCTGAAGAGTTTCTCGGCAATCGCGTCATAACCGCCTTCGGCATACCAATGGCTGCGATTGTTGCCGCGGCATAGATGTATGGCCAGCGTCACGCCGGCACGGCGGGCAGCGTCAAGACAGGCATTGTCCGCGCGGATGGATTCATCCAGCAAGTCATTGGGTTGAACCCGCATTTCCTTGCGGATCCACTCACGCCATTTGGGATCAATGTAATAACTGTAACGCGGCGCATCAATCTGAATGTAGTTCACGCCCTCACGCGAGAGCTGCGCCAGATCCGCTTTCATGATCTCCACAATGTCCCACAACAGCGCGGAATGGTCCTTGTACACACGGTCGGTCACTCCCCGCTTGAAAGCAATGGCGGGAAACTGCGTGGCGCTGGGCAGGGTCATCTTGATGGCGCCGGGGCTGTGCTGAAGGAGAAAGCTAAGCTCATGCCCGGTCAGCCTCCGCACCTGGCGAAGCCTGGCCGTCACGATCCCGGCCACACGGCTCACGCTGGAATCCTCTTTCTCCTTCACAGGCGTTTCTCTGGCGGGCGTTTCTCCGGTAGGCATTTCTCTGGCGGCCCAAGACCGCGGCGTGGCCTCGCCCATGTCAAAGCCTTCAACCACGTCAGTAAAGTCGCTCATGAAGTTGCGGCGGCGCAGTTCACCGTCAGTAAAAATATGGAAGCCCAGTTCTTTTTGGCGCGTCAGGACACGCTGAATGTGCTTGTCTTCCAGGGTACGCAGCTGTTGAGGATCAAAAGAGGGATTGCTCCGCGCTTCCAGCAACTCAGCCGGCCGGAGAAAGCTACCTATGTGCTCCGCACGATATTTAGTAGACATGCGTCAGGAAAAAAATCCGGCCCTCAAGTCGTTCTGGTCGTGGACTCATCCTACAAGAAGGAAACGAGCGCTGCCAAGCGCTTCCCAAAACGGGAACTTCAAGAAAGAAACGCATACTGCATTTCATATGCTGGTTGTGAAATGCCGTAGCCCGGTTCAGCGTGGAAAAATCAGCAACTTTGCCTTGACATTTCCTGACCTGGGTGGAGAATTGCATCGCGCAAAAAAACCGCATAATTTTTTTGCTGCGCGCGCCGAACGAGTGTTCGTTCGTGATGAAATATCAACCTACAGAAAGAAGCTGCAAAAGGAGCTCCCCCAATGAAAACGGCCTTGCGGAAAAGCTGTATGTCCGGTCTGATGATTTTTCTTCTGCTTTCCGCAACATGGATAGCGGCAGGCGCCCAGACCACCACAGCCACGCTCTCCGGCGTGGTGCACGATCCTACCGGCGCGGTGCTGCCCCAGGTGAAAATCACGCTCAGGAACAGCGCCAGAGGAACAACCCGCTCCACCGCAACCGACACAGAAGGCCGCTACAACCTGAGCAATGTGGAGCCCGGAACGTATGAATTACGCGCGGAACGCAGCGGCTTCAGCACGGAGTTAAAGAGCGGCGTGGTATTGACCGTTGGCGGATCGTTGCAGGCTGACATAACACTGCGCATTGGCCCGGCAAGCGAGGTCATTACGGTGACTGACGAAGCCCCGCTGATCGAAACTTCAAAAGCCGAAGTAAGCAGCGTGATCAGCGAGCGGGCTATCCAGT
Organism: Terriglobia bacterium; assembly: GCA_020072585.1. Lineage (GTDB taxonomy): Bacteria > Acidobacteriota > Terriglobia > Terriglobales > Acidobacteriaceae > Angelobacter. Next base: position 194,634 of record JAIQGL010000006.1, read on the forward strand.
CTCTGCCTAACATCGGACGCAACTTCGTCGATTTTGTGAAGCTTTCCAGCGGCGTGGCCCCGGGGCGCGAAAACACCGGCGGAGGCGCATTCAAAGAGCCGGATGCCGGCGTGGGCTCTGCTGCCGCGCCCCGGCTGACGTTTGGCGGGCAGTCTGAGCTGAACACCAAGGTCCTGGTGGATGGTGCGGACAACGTGCAGACCTTTACCGGGCTGCCGCGCATTACGCCTTCGCAGGAGGCCGCGCAGGAATTCCGCGTCGTGAACAACACGTTCGCGTCAGAGTACGGGGGAGCGCTGGGCGGATTCGTAAACATCGTCACCAAGTCCGGCAGCAACGCTCCTCACGGATCGATTTATTACTACGGGATGAACAATGCGCTGAACGCGCAGCCTGCGCTGACCGGACCTGATCCGGTATTGCGGCAGAACCAATACGGCGCCACCTTCAGCGGCCCAATCCAAAAAGACCGCACGTTCTGGTTCGCGAATTACGAAGGCCAGCGGCGGGCTGAATCCAATAAGTTCTCTTCGGTCATCCTGAACAACCTTGCGGCCATCAATGCCACAAAAGCGTTCTACGGACTGGCGCAGGAAACCAGCAACTCACTGCGCAGCAATGACTATGACGGCTTTCTGCTCAAGCTGGACCACAAGCTCAACGAAAAACATCATCTGGCCTTCCGCTACAACCTGCTCAACTCTGAAACGCTGGGCTTTCTAGGCGGCGGCGGACGCGCATCACCGGCCTCAAGCACGGCGCGCAACAACAAGACCTTTGACCAGTCATTCCTGGTAACGGAAACGGCGATGCCGCGATCGAACATCGTCAACGAAGCCAAGTTTCAGTGGGCGCGGCGCAGCTTTGATTTCTTCTCCGTGCTCAAGCAGCCGGACCTTGAGGTTTCTAACCTGCTGATCACCGGCAAGAGCACCTCTGATCCTGACTTCTATGAAGAAACCCGCTCACAGGTGGGTGACAGCCTCAGCATCAACGTGGGCCGCCACCAGATGAAGTTTGGCGCCGATTTTAACCACGTCAACGACGACTCGCAATGGGACCTCTTCTTCCCCGCGCGCATCATCTTTCCCAACCTGACGGCGTTCTTCAACCACACGCCCGCGGTTTTCTGGTTCCCCATGCTCAAAGGGCAGACGACGCATCCGGGGTTCAGCCTGCCGTTCACGCAGGATGTGCCTACGGCATGGCAGTCCGCCACGCTCACCAGTGACGCACACAATGCTTACGGCTTCTTTGCCCAGGACGAGTGGAAAGCCACGCAGCGCCTCACTCTTACCTACGGTCTGCGCTATGACTTTGAGACCTATCCTTCGCGCTTTGGGCTTACCAGTGACCTGAACAAGTTCCAACCGCGCCTGGGCGTGGCCTATGCGTATTCCAGCAAAGGCGTGGTCCGCGCGGGCTTCGGCATATTCGCTGACCGTCGCGTGTCCAGCGTTGGCCAGATTCTGGATACAGCGGAGTGGCTCAACGTGGGCGACCAGCCCAACGCCAGGACGATTTTCCCCACCGTCTCTCCGCTGCGGGGCCGCTTCATCCAGCCGACCGTCGGCGGCCCGGGCGCAACCACAGCCACCAACAACTTTCTTGCCACTGGACAGGTTCCCGCGCTGGCAACTTTCCCCGTTGGATTCTCTGACAATCTTGATACCAACCTGCGCACGCCGTATGCCGAGCAAGGCAGCCTGCAAATCTCGCAGGAGCTAGGCGGCGGCTTTGCGGTCTCCGGCAGCTATCTATACGTGCATGGGCTCAAGCTGGGCGCGCATACGCCAATCCTTGACGCCATACCCACGCCGGGCGCGGTCATCGCCGGCGAGCCGGGCAAACCAGTCATGGGGAACGGCACCCCCGGTGGCGCGGGCCTCAGACTCTTCCCCGAACTGGGCGATTTCTTCGTCAAGGTAAGCGGGGGCATGTCGATCTATCACGGCGGGACGTTTGAGGTGACCAAGCGCTTCTCCCACGGCTTTAGCCTGCACAGCAGTTACAGCTTCTCCAAGACCATCTCCAACAGTGACTCGGTCGCCAACCTGGCTGACGTGCCGGAAACCAGCCTGGCGCTGGAGCGCGCGCTCAGCCGCCAGAACGTGCCACATCGTTACACGCTGAGCTTCATCAGTGAAATACCCAAAAGTGTGCGCGTACTGCACGACTTCAAGTTCAGCTCGCTCATCTCGCTTGAGTCAGGCAAGCCTTACAACATTTTTGCCGGGTCAGACGCCAACCGTGACGGCAACCCGCTCTCTGACCGTCCGGGCAATCTGGGCCGCAACACGCTCAAGGGCCCCGGCTACGCCAGCTTTGATATGCGCGTTGGCCGCGCCTTCCAGTTGAAGGAGCACCTGCGCGCCGAGCTGAGTGGCGACATGTTCAACGCCCTCAACCGCACCAACATCAAAGACCTGAACACGCTTTACGGACAGACAGATCTCAGCCTGCCTCCCAACCCGGTGCTGGGATTCAACACGCCGCGCGACGCGTATAACCCATTCCAGTTCCAGTTCGGCGCGAAACTTAGTTTCTGATTGCTCGGCTTCTAAGTTTTGCTGTATAGGGAACAACGGCCTGCGAGAGAGTCGCGGGCCGTTTGTTGTTTGGGAACATTTTTCATCACCGAGATACGGAGAAGAGCGCGGAGCCGGACGCCAAGCCTCGTTGTCTTAACTCATAAAAAATCCAAAAATAACTTGTCCTATAGGACAAGTCGTGTTACATTACAGCCATGTCGAAAGAGATTCGCAGCCGTTTCGGCAAGAAGATCCGGCAGCTACGCGTCAAGAAAGGCATGACGCAAATGCAACTGGCGGAGAGAGTGGGAATGGCAGCGGCCTTCTTGTCGCGCGTTGAAGCCGGCGAGAAAGAGCCTTGCCTGGGGACGATTGAAGCGCTGGCCCAGGGGCTGAATGTGCCATTGCGGCGGCTCTTCTGGGACCTCTAAAAACATGCAGTACAACTTAGACAAAAGAAAGGCAGGATATCCCTATGAAACCTCAAGTGTTGTTTGGCAAGAAACTCAGCATGGTGCGCAAAAAACGCGGTATCTCCCAGGAAAAACTGGCGGATTTGGCGGGCATTCATCGCAACTATGTGGGACAGGTGGAACGAGGCGAACATAGTCCATCCCTCAATCTCATCGTGGATTTCGCACATGCGCTGAAAGTAAAGCCGGTAGAGTTGTTTGAGCTGATTCGGTAAGGGGACGGGGCAACCACGGGTTTTTTCAACGCGGAGACGTGGAGAAGACACGCCGCCTTTGGTCGCAGCACATCGGAGATGCCTCCTCTGCGTGACTGATGGGCGAAGACGCCTTACGTTGCGTACTGCGCTTCGCCGGTGCCGAAAGACCAATTCTCCTTTGCCGTCTCCACCAGGTTGATGAACACATCTTCCTTGCGCAAGCCCGCTTCCTGGTGGAGCAGATCGGCAACCCGGCGATAAAGCGCCTTCCTGACCTCCAATGTGCGTCCGGCGCTCAGGGCGATCTGGATAATAACCAGATCGCCCGTACGCTGGATGTTCAGGTATTGCGGATCGTAAATAAAATCTGCCGGGGCGTGTTCGGTAATGATGTGAAAGCGGTCCTGGGCAGGAATGGCGATGGTTTCAACCAGCGCGCGGTGAATTGCTTCAGAAACTTTTTGTTTGTGGGATTCAGATTTGCCTGCGAGCAAAGAAATCCTTACTAGTGGCATATGATCTCCTGCGAAGCCAGCTTCCAAGGGTTCATCGGGTAAAAAATATTAGGACGGGCGGAACGCGACCCAGTCATGCACATTCCGCGGCGATACGCCACCAACAGAATCAGGTCGCGTATTGGGCTTCGCCGTTACCGAATGACCAATTCTCTTTCGAAACTTCCACCAGATTGATGAAGACATCCTGTTTTCGCACGCCGGCTTCCTGGTTCAGCAGTTCGGCAATGCGATGGTACAGTGCTTTTTTTAGCTCCGTGGTTCGACCGGCGTTCATTGTGATTTGAATGATGACCAGATCATCTGTTCGAGCAATATTGAGATATTGGGCGTCATAAATGAAATCGTTTTTTCCATGTTCGGTAATGATCTGAAACCGGTCCAGGGCGGGAACATGGATGGTCTCAACCATCGCGCGGTGCACTACATCTGAGATTGTATGTTTAAAGGATTCTGGCTTACCTCTAAGGAAAGAAATTCGTACCAGCGGCATCTGCTCTCCTGTAAAACAGCTACTTCAAACAGATTCACTGGCCCAGAAAAAGATGCGCATCGGGAAGGCAAATTCGCCGTGCTCCCCTGCTCCAGGGAAACATATCCGGCGCGCCTCCGTCTAAAACACCGACTTCTGGGAACCTTTTCCGTGACCGCCAGTGTTCGATGATGGCTGTGCGTATTTTGTTCCTCCGACTGCCACAGGAGCTTGACCATGATTGCCGCAAATGTGACGATCTTCACCTTCGTGGACGCGGCACTACCTGCCCTGATTGTGCCCGGCGTGGTCATTGGTGTGGTGGCGGCCAACTACATTCCGGCACGATCGGCCACCAAGGTGGATCCTATGGTAGCTCTGCGGTATGAGTAAGCTTGAGTAAAGCAATAAAGGAACACGCCATGCGGTAATGCAGCTACAACTGCTTTCCGGTAGCGAAACGTAAAATCGAGCTGCCAGCCCACATCGTCCCTCAGGTTTTCCTCCTTTATTCGCCAACACCAAAGACACTTGCTGCATGGGCACTCTCTCAATCACAATTTGCTCTTCCCCTCAAATTTTCTGCTGTGAAAGTCCTTTGGTTTGGTAAGGAGTACTTTATGCGAAAGATTCTGTACGTCTCCACTACCCTCGCGTTTCTTGTGGTCATCTTGTGCTCAACTGGAAATGCGCAATCTCCCTCGGTGCGGCCCAATCCGCTGAAGCTGCGTGCACTCAACTGCGCATCTGATCTGGGCTTTTGCCGTGAAGTAAACCTTCATAACGAACCCAACGAGAAGTACATCGGGCATGACGAGCCGGCCATTAACTTCTATTCCAACGTTCCCGGCTCGGGCAACTCCGCCATTTATCTGCTCACGCTTCCACTCGACCCGCCAACGCCTCCCGTGCAGAACGGCGGCGGCACATTTAATTTTCAGCTTCATGTGACATTCTGGATTGGAATGAACCTGTGTGACAGCGAGTCTTATCCGGAGTTCACCAAAAAGTGCGATCCTGACACGGACGACAATATCTTCGACAGCACTGATCCCAATTCACCTCGCTTTATCGGAAAACATCCTGGCACCGCTTTCATGGAACTCCAGTTTTATCCGCCGGGCTGGATCCTTTCCCCGCAATTGATTGATCCCACGAATTACTTTGCCGCGCTGAATATTTTCAGCCTGCAACAAACCGGCGCCACCGGCGCAATCAACAATCTGGATTGCGTAAACAACACGGGCGTGGAGAGTGGGAATTTTGCCGTGATCACAAAGAACGGCGTTCCTCTTACTCCTCCCAATCCGCTGGGCGTAAATTTTGGCCGCAACAACTTTGACATGAACAACGTGCTTTCCATGGCCCCGGGCGATCAGATCCTGGTGATTCTGCATGACACGCCGCATGGCCTTGAGGTTATTCTGAGCGACCTGACCAGCCATCACATCGGCTCCATGGTTGCCAGCGCCCGCAACGGTTTTGGCCAGGTGCTCTTCCAGCCCAGCTCGCCCACCTGCAACGTTGCTCCGTATGATTTCCATCCAATGTATTCCACGTCAAACCTGCATACACGCACGCCATGGTCAGGGGGCACGGACAATACCACTTTCTCGGATGAGCTTGGCCACTTTGAGTTTTGTGATCTTGCCGATCCCGTCACCTTGAACTGCCTGGTCCCGGGCAAACAGGACCGCATGACCGGTCTGGACGCCGACGACGGCTTCTGCTTCTCTCCCGGCGGGCCATTCCTGCCTGGACCTCCCTTCATCCAGGTGGGCGGCTGTGCGAATGACGATACTGATTTTGATGGGCTGTCCTATCTCCGAGATTGGCCGGGCACGCTGGCAAACGTCAGGAAAGACCGGCAACTTCACCCGCAGCCTATCCGCTTCACCAGCCCATTGTTCATCGCTTCTGACGGCAGCTTGCGGAATTTTGATCGGGTCGCGTTTGAAACCGACATGCCGCTGTTCGATCCCAATTGCAACATCTTTAGCCCCACAGGCTGCACCGTGCCCGCGAAGGGAATGGCGTTTTATCCTTTCTATACCACCAGTGGAAGCGCCCCTGATGGCATCTGCCGCTGGCAGTTCGGCGGCGGACTGATTCCCGGCACCAAAAACAATTTTGGTGGAAACCCAACCGCCGCGTGGGGAGATCTGTTTAGTACCGTCTTCCAGACCGGTCCCGACAGCGCTCAAGAATTCATTACCGACTTCCGCAACGGACTGCCCAATAATCCTTGCCCTGTTCACATTGATTTCTTCGCAGCTCCGCTTGCGCAAGCTATGCAGTAGAGCTCATACACCTGAACAATTCTTTTTGAAACCAGGCAGGCCCTCTTCGGAGGGCCTGCTTTCTTGTGCATCGGCTAATCCGTTCAGTGTTAACCGGGTTCTGTTTGCGCCATCCACGCTCCAGCGCCGGAGAGCGCGAACGAGCCAGGCTCGGGTGCGACAATCGTCGGCAGAGAGTTGCAAATCAAGACCCCACCCGGCATTTTCAACTTTCATTGCAAACAAAGGCGCTTTCACGATTCGACCCTTGCATGACCCTTGGGAGACGCTTGGGTGGCCCTTGCGTGACCCTTGGGTGACGCTTGCGTGACGCAATCCCAAACCCAAATCGGCAGAGGGGTACAACATCCAAACAGCCCACCCCGAGGATAAGCATTTTTGTTGAAAATAAAGCTCCAACCCCAATTCGATAAGGCAGTCACAAGCCAGTCATAAAGCAGTCATAAGACTGTCGAAGGTCTTTTTCTTGCTGGTTTACTCTTGGTTTAGCTGAATGCTGATTTTCAATGACCAAAATACTTGCTCGCGCCCTAAGGCGTGGCTCATAAAATAGCACTCGCGCACAGGCGAATCAAGAGCGAATTAGATCAGTAGTAGAGCGGCGGCGGGTACCGGAGTCGGTTGCATAGACCCGGGTTTCAGTCGTGAGCAAAGGAGGAAGCGGAAGAGCTTCTTTCTGAAATCCCGACACAACAAACAGCCGAAATTAAGAATTTTCTCATTCCAGGAACAGAACGAAACCGCCACCCGAATAGAAAATCTCGGCTCACGTCCTACAATGGCTCAGTTTTCGGGTACCCATGTATCGTGAAAGGAGCTGCACATGAAACGTGCTCTCACGCTATTGCTCTTCGGTGCGACACTGGCAAGCGGTGTAATCTCCGTTCAGGCCTTGAGCCTGAAACCAAAGGCCAGCCCAGTCTGCGGCAGCAGTTGTAGCCTCCATCCGCGCATATTCTGCGGAAGGGTATGTTCTTTTTGTGATGTGTCTCTGGGCGACGGCAATAATCAGGGCATTTGCACCGCGCCTTAAACGAATCCTTACCGCGGCTTGGGGACCCCGATTCACGTGATCCGATGATCGGGAAAAGGCTGAGCGGCTAGTTGCCAATTGCCAGTTGCTGTTCCTCAGATCAGTGTCATCCGTGAAAATCAGTGGTGGGTTCTGGCCTTGCACGACCAGGCACTTGCTACACTAGAGCCAATGGCTACGGCAACCGAAGCCTCGATCTGTTCTTTTCTATCCCTCATCATAGCGTGGGTGCCCATCCTTTCGCAGAAGCTGGCTCTTGGTTTTTCAGCTTTGGCGAAAGGGTGGGATTCGATACTGCATCCTTCTCACATTTGCCAACGCGACACAAGTGTCGATGCACGACCTTGGTCGTGCCGTTAAGACCAAGAAAAATGAAATTCCTCGCGCCGTAGGCCCGCTCGCGTATCGCTAAATAAGGGAGTGCCGATGCAATGGCGCTCCCTTTCTTGTTTCCCCTTTCACCGGGAAATGCGTCGCTTAGCCGTATAAAAGCAGTCCCTTTTGGGAATTGTCATTTGAACTACAAGAAAATGGAACTGACAAGAAACCCCTTAGGCTCCCAATTGGCAGCGTGCAGCTTCGGACCCGGCAGGCATATTCCGCAAATTTGCAGAATCGGACTTTGGGAAAACAGAAAAGCTTGAGCCATCTAGTCTGAAGAGCGAATCATCAGGCCTATACTCGTCTACCCCCTTGAAAGGCCCGTAATGTGTGAACCTACGGCTTTGTCGCATTCGAAAGGAAAGATGGCTATGCGATGGAACTTGATTATCTTGTTGCTGTTGGTGCGGCTCCCTCTGAGTTATGCCCAACCTGATAGCGCCAACATTGGGGCGATAGTTGACAATGTTCAATTTAATAAAGAAATGACTACGGCACTCGTCCGGGTGCTCAACCAATCGGGCAAGGACATTACAGGATTCGATATCTCGGTTGATGTCCGCTATCGTAATGGTCGAACGAAACATTTTGAAAGGCTCGTGGAGTTGTTGCCCAAGATGGTCTTTCAGCAAATTGTGCACGATAGTCCCACACTCGGTGAAGGAGCATTACGACCGGGAAACATTGAGGACGTGACAATTAACCTTGTTCCACCCACTGACAAAAACCTGGTGCTAAGCGCCGATATTAAAGTGGATATGGTGGTCTATCTGGATCTGAACGCTGAAGGGCAGAACCAGGAGGCCATAGGCCGTCTTATTGCTCTGCGCAAGGGACATGTAGATGCGGATATTAAAGCTGCGGAAATCATCAGCACGGCGGCAGCCGATACGGTTACACCGGATCCTAGAGGCATGGCCCTGCGTCAACTTCGTCAACTCCAGTCCGAACAAGAGAAGAGAAATGATGACACCGGTGGATTTTCCATTGAACTACAGACCATCATCCATGACTTGGAGCGCGATCAGAATGTTGATTTGAAAAGCTACGCACGCCAGCGAAATAAGGACGCAGTAGTCAAATTGTCCCACACCAAGATTGGAGGGAGGGCGAACTAATGCGAATAGCGGTCTTTATTCTCATGCTTCTCGCCATTCCGGTCAATCTAATAGCTCAACAATGCAGCAAGGCTACGGCGGCTTTGGTTTCAGAGCAAAGCGAAAACAAGTTTAGCTGTAGTGGCCCTTTCGGCGGGAGTGGCATAGGTCAAGTCATAGTCACTGACAACTATTCTCTCAGTTGCGTAAACACCAATGATGGAACGGAATATTTCAAAGACGCGTCAACGGTAACTGGACATGGGGAATGCTCCGTCTGTACAGCATCGAATGGATGCCTCAATAACAAAAGATGCGATCCGGAAATGAAAATGATAATCAATCCTGCCACGGATGCTTCAGGGGCAGGGGCAACAGGGAATAATCAGTTCTTTAACAATGCCACTGATCATTTCCTCTGTGACGGCATAAGATGCCTTGGCAGCACTACGGGCTGTGGCATTGGGAACCAATTTCAGGATTTCCATCAGTGTACCGGCATAGCTTGTACTGTGGGACCGCCGCCTCCACCAGGGCCATGCATCAATCCACCTAAGCCTGGCCTCGGCTTCAAAACCAACCAGACCGACGATCCCACGGATGATACTGGATGCAGCCCGATCATCATTGATCTGACCGGCAACGGCTTTGAACTCACCGATGCCGCGCACGGAGTGACGTTCGATATCGCCGCCACCGGCATACCAATGCGCATAGCCTGGACCGCGAACGCCAACAACGCTTTTCTGGTGCTTGACCGCGATGGCAGCGGCACAATCACCAGCGGCGCCGAGTTATTTGGCAACTTCACGTCGCAACCTTCCTCACCGCATCCCAACGGCTTCCTGGCGCTCGCTGAATATGACAAGCCGGAAAATGGAGGCAACGGCGACCGCGTGATTGACTCCCATGACGCAATCTATTCTCAGTTGCGTCTCTGGGTCGATGCCAACCATGACGGCTTTTCCCAACCCGGGGAGCTGCATACTCTTCCGGAGATGAGCGTCTTTTCCATCAGTCTGGATTACTCGCTCTCTAGACGGACCGACGAGTTCGGCAACGTCTTCCGCTACAAAGCAAGACTAAATCAAAGGCAGCACGGAGAATCCGACGTTGGGAAGAAGGCATATGATGTATTTTTTGTAAGCCAGTAAGTAAGCTCCATCGCGGGCGCAGCCTCTCAAGCTGCGCCTTTCAATTTGCTTGCATCGCCCCCGCCAGCCCCAACTCCGCCGCAATCCCTTTCATCGCCTCAATGCAAAACGCGATGTGCTCTTCCAGATCAACGCCCAGATCGGCGGCGCCGTTGATAATATCGTCGCGGTTCACGCTGCGGGCGAAGGCCTTGTCCTTCATTTTCTTGCGCACGGACTTGGCTTCCACCTCCGCCAGCGACTTGTTCGGCTTGACCAGCGCGGACGCGGTGATGAAGCCGGCAATCTCGTCGCAGGCGTAGAGCGTCTTTTCCATCTGGCTTTCGCGCTTCACGCCGCTGTAGTCGGCGTGGGAGAGGATGGCGCGGCGCACCTCTTCCGGATAACCCCGCTCTTCCAGAATCTTGTTCCCCACAAACGGGTGCTCCGCCGGCGTCGGATATTTTTCATAATCGAAGTCGTGCAGCAGTCCGGTGATGCCCCATTTGTTTTCGTCCTCGCCGAACTTCCGGGCATAGGCGCGCATGCACGCTTCCACGGCCAGCATGTGTTTGCGCAGGCTTTCTGATTGGGTGTATTCGCAAAGCAGGCTCCAGGCCTGGTCTCGATCCATCATGGTCTCAGTCCATTTGTCATGGTTTTACCCTATGTTTTATACCTGTTTTCTCTATTTATTCCCCTATTTTCTATCATTGATTCCGGTTTTTGCCTAAGTTTATTCTTGACATTCCAGAGTTCATCATTGAAACTAGGGTGAGTTGAGGGCTCCTTGCAGTAAGGTTTCTGGAGAAACTGCCTGCTCTGGCACTCCGAAATCATCCATGGCTACAGCATTGGCTCCGGTAGATTCCCGGGAAGTGGTACGTTGCGACCATTGTCATCTCGTCCAATTCCGGACCACCAACAATCTTTGCAGAAAATGCCGCACCTCGCTGGACGAGGATGAGCCCGAACCGATCCTGGAAATCCAGGTCCCAGTGGAGGCCCCCGCGAACGGCAACCATTCCCATCTACAGGTTGCTTCAGCCATCCGTATGCTAAGACAAAAGTCCGGACTGAGCCAGCGCCAGCTTGCCCTGCGCATGCAGGTGCCACGCACCTATGTCTCAAAAATCGAAAATGAAAAAGCCATGCCCACGCTTTCTTCCCTCCAGCGGCTGGCTACGGCGCTGGAAGTTTCCATGGCCGACCTGCTGAAAGGCTCCAGCCGCACCCTGGAAGATGATATCGCCGACCTGATGCATGATGAGTTCATCGCCGAGGTGGTGCAGTACCTGGACAAGCTGGATTCCATGCAGCGCTCCAGTCTGATGGCCCAGGTGCGCGACCTGAGCATCCGCCCGCGCCGCAGCGCGTAAGATTCTCTTTCTCCTGTCAACTGAAACACAGCCGGGGACATCAAGTTCTCCGGCTGTTTTTCTTTTGCAGTTGGCTTTTGGCCTTTAGCCATTGGCGCATCGACAGACTTTAGCTGAGCCAATGGCTGATTGCTCCCCCTAGCAACTCCATCCAGCTTCTCAGACTCCAACTGAGAGTATGCCTGGAGACCTATGATTACGATCCTGATTGTTATTCTGGTGCTGATGTTGATTGGCGTCCTGCCGGCCTGGCCGCACAGCCGTAACTGGGGTTATCGCCCAAGCGGCGGGCTGGGACTGGTTCTTGTGATCCTTCTGATTCTCTTCTTGCTGGGGTATTTATGAATGGGGTATTTATGAAAATGACCGCTCCCGCCGCTCTTTTGATCTCATGGGTGCTGGTATCAGGCTGCACCCAGCAGGACACGGAAAAAACCAAACAGCAGGCAGCCAAGGCCACCGAGCAGATCAAAGAAGGAAGCAAGGTTGCCGCGGTTGAGCTGAAGAAAGATGCCAAGGAAGCGGCGAAACAGACCAAGGCCATAGCGGAAGGCGTGAAGCAGGGCCTGCAAACGCCGGACAAGCCTGTGAATGTGAACTCGGCTTCCAGGGTGCAGCTCCAGACGTTGCCGGGTGTGGACGAGGTAACTGCCGATCGCATCATCAAGGGCCGCCCGTATCACACGCGCGATGAACTGGGCGCCAAGGGCGTGGTTTCGCCGGATGAGTTCAACGCCATCAAGGACAGGATTGCGGTGAAATAGTTTTGCGGTTGAGGAGCCCTACTTCGTCGGCTCCATCTGTAACGCATCATTGAAACGGTTGAAATAGTTGAACAGCCCAATCGCGGCCAGCAGCTCTACAACTTCGCCCTCGTCAAAGTGCCGCCGCAGCTCGCTCCAGAGCTGGTCATCCACGGTATGCGCGTCGCGGGTAACGCGTTCGGCCAGCCGCAGCGCGGCTTTTTCTTTTTCCGTGAAGTCGTCGCGTTGCTCAAAGTTGGCCAGGTCCTTGATCTGATCGTCCGTCCAGCCATGCCGTCTTGCCAAGACGGTGTGTGACGCCAGTCAATACTCGCAACGGTTGATCTGCGTGGTGCGGACGATGATCAGCTCTTTCAGCTTTGCCGGGACCGTCCCGGTTTCCATCACGGCGCGGAAATGCGCCACCATGGTCCGCATGATCTCGGGCCGGTGCGCAACCGTGCGAAACATGTTGGGGATATTGCCGCGCACTTTCATGAAGTGGTCATAAACTTCAGCCACTTCCGGCGGGGCCGCTGCTCGATCAACGCGTGAGATTCTGGGCATGGGATACCGTCGGCAGACGAGCGGGAGCCCGCCTGCCGTCTGGCTGTTTACTTGGTGAATGATTGAATGGCTGCTGCTTCATCGTCCTTGATGTCAAAGACGGTATAGAGCTTGGTGATCTGCAGCAGGTCATGGACTTTCTTGGTAAGGTTCAGCAGTTTCAGTTCGCCGCCTTCACGCCGCACGGCGGTAAATGCGCTCACCAATTCGCCAATGCCCGAGCTGTCGATATACGTAACATCGCCCAGGTTCAGCAGGATCTTTTTCTGCCCTTTGCCCACCAGGTCGCGGATGCTGTCACGCAGTACCACGCTGCCCTCTCCCAGGGTGATGCGGCCGCTCATGTCCACAACGGTGACGCCGTCCACTTGCCGATTGCTTGCTTTCATGCTCACTGTGCTTCCTCCTCCTTGGCATTTGCCGCGTTGCGGCCGGTATGCTTGATCAATGTGACTTCTGTCCCCGGGTTCGTGTTCCGGATCTTCACTTCGTCCATGAAAGCACGAATCAGAAAAATCCCACGCCCTGAGCCCTTCATCAGGTTTTCCGGGGCCAGCGGATCAGGCAGGGAGTCCGGGTCCAGTCCCTTGCCTTGATCTGTGATAGTGATGACCAGGGCATCGCGTGTGGTTTCATACGCCACCATAAATCTTTTTCCCGGATCATAAGCATTGCCGTGCAGTACCGCGTTCACGGCCGCCTCGCGCACTGCCATGGCCACCTGGTACTGCTCGTCTTCGGCCAGTCCCGCGCGGGCAGCAACCTCTGACGCTTTTTGCTCAGCCTGATTGACGCTTTCCAGGGTTGATTCCAACGTGTAAGAGACCCGATTTGTCATGGGGCGGTTCACTAAAGTGTTTGTTTTTTACGCGGCCTGGGCGAACACACTTCTGGGTAGAATCTTTAAGTGTGCCTATGCGGGTGGCGAGTTGTCAAACGCAGAATTGCTAAAAATCAGCGGCCAACCTTCCTTTTAGCCGCGCTTAGGTAGATAGACGCCAATGATCATTCAGCTTTGCGCTACTCCTTCTGGGACGAACTGCAGGACCATCAACGCCTGATCGTCCAGCCGGGGCGATCCCGCGCGGAACGCCAGGACTTCCTTCAGGCACTTCTCCACCAGTTCGTGCGACGCCAGTTCACGGCAGCCCGCCAGCAGCTTTTCCAATGCAGCCACGCCATATTCTGCGCCGTCAGGGCTTTCAGCTTCAGAAATTCCATCCGTATAGATCACCAGGCTGTCCCCCGGAACAGCGCGCAAGGATGTGGTGGAAAACTTCTGGTCACAGAACAACCCTACCGGGACGGTGGCCGCTTCAATGGCTTTCACCCCGTGCTGCCCCGCGTGAAACGGTGCTGGATGGCCGCCATTGCAGATTTCCACGTTGCCGAACTCGTCCGCCTTGCCCACGATCAGCGTTGCGTACTGTGTAGGCAGCGTGCTCTCGCAGAACAGCCGGTTGGCGCGCTCCACCAGTTGCTCCAGCGGGAGTCCCATGGGAATCAGCACACGAAACATGGCATGCAGATTGGACATAAGCATGGCTGCGGCAACGCCTTTGCCGGAAACATCACCCACCATGAAATAAAGATCTTTGCCATTCTGGACCAGGTCACAATAATCGCCGCTTACCTGACCTGCCGGCTCATAATGGTAGGCCACCTTCCATCCGGCGGCTGAAAAGCCCTTTTTGGGCAGCAGACCGGCCTGGATTCTGGCTGCCAGATGCAAATCCTGCTCCAGGGCGCGCTGTTCAGAGGGCTTAAGGCAGTCCAGGCAGATTGCGGTGAGCGGGTCGGCAAACAGGCGCTCTGCTTCCACTGAGGTCTTGCACACTTCGCAAATGCCGTAATTGCCGTGGTCCACGCGTTCCAGCGCGCGGTCCACCTGTTCCAGTAGCTGGAGCAGGTTCGCGGTTTCGCTCCGGGCGACCGCGGTTTCCAGTTTTTGCCGCCGAACCACCAGTTGGTCGCGCAGCATGTGCAGGTCTGTTACCTGAATACCCATAAAAGCTCCTGTTCTAAGGATCATTTTGGCACAATGAAGATTCAGATTATTCGCTCTTAGTCTTCGTACGGAAACAGATTAGCTGGGCTCTCCGCCGGGCGCTATCCGTGTTTTGCTATGAAACAAATGCCGGCAAAAACAAGATTTGCTCTGGCCACGGCAAACCACATTGGGTATTCTGCATTCATAGGCAATCATGAGGGAAGAAATCGCACTTTCGAGCATTCTTGGCGCGTCTGTCTATGACAGCTCCGGCGCATTTGCCGGAAGTGTGCGCGAAGTCGCCATCTTTCCCCAGGAAGATCCCAACCGGATTTCTGATTTCATCGTAAAAACGCGGGAAGGCGACCGCCTTTTGCCCGCGCGCCAGGTGCACACCGTGATTGGGTCATCCATCCAGATCAACGGCTCTGCGCTGGACTGGGTAGCGCTTTCCAGCTCTGAAGGCATGTTGCTGCTGGAGCGTGACCTGCTTGACCAGCAGATCATTGATGTCTCAGGCCGCAAAGTCGTCCGCGTGAATGACGTGGATCTTCTCCGTGAGCAGGTGAATGGCGTTCTTAAGCTGAAAGTCGGCCGGGTCGATATCGGTCTGCGTGGCGCCATCCGCCGTCTGCTCAAGGGCCTTGCTCCCAGCCGCGCCATTGAAGCTTTGGCCACCCGCATGCCGGAGAAGTCCATTCCCTGGGAAGCTGTTGACCTGATTGAGACCGATCCTGCGCGCCGCGTGCGGCTCCGTCTGGCTTACGACCGGCTCTCCAAGCTGCATCCGGCGGATATTGCCGACATTCTGGAAGAACTTGCTCCGGCCGAGCGCGAAGCCGTCTTCGGATCGCTGAATGAAGAAGTGGCCGCCGAGGCTCTGGAAGAGATTGATCCCAAGATGCAGGTCGAGCTCATGCGGTCCATCGATTCTGACAAGGCCGCTGACATCGTGGAAGAAATGGACCCCGATGCCGCCGCCGACCTGCTGGGCGATCTGCCCCAGGAAACCTCAGAAGAGATTCTGGAAGAGATGGAGCCGGAAGAGCGGCAGGAAGTCTCGGAGCTGCTGGCCTTCCATGAGAACACCGCCGCCGGACGCATGACCACCGACTACATTGCCCTCTCCTCGGAGCACACCGTGGGCGATGCCATTGACCGCCTGCGCTCGTTTGAAGGCCCGGTGGAAACCGTCAGCACCATTTATCTTGTTGACGCTCATGAAAAGCTCGTCGGCTCCGTTCCCCTGGTCTCACTCGTTCTCGCTTCCGGAGGCACCCGCCTGGGCACGCTCACCCCGGATCACGTGATCTCCTGTGAAGCCGGCGCGTCAGAAAAAGACGTGGCTGAGATGTTCGACAAGTACAACCTGCTCACCCTGCCTGTGGTCGACGCAGAACAGCGCCTCACGGGCATCATCACCGCCGATGACATTATCAGTCTGCTAAGAGACAGGCTTTAGGGTCGATCTGATTGCCCTTTAGTCCGGAAGATGGCCACGGCATTATCCGATTTCAGGGAATCATAGCGGCTCAGCGGTAGCTATTCACTTATAGCAGTTTTAGTGTTAGCGTAAACCTTTCTGACTCGTCATCCCGTCTATGACGACAACGGCCGGTGTCAAGTCTAAAAAAGACAGACGGGGACATTGCGCTGGAAACGCAGTCAAGGGCGCCCGCTTTCGGCGTTCATCTTGACCCTTGATGGCGTTTCCAGCGCCCCAGAATCGAGCCGGGTTGGAAGCGAAGCGTCTTTGCTTTTGAGCTGAGCTTCCAACCTTAGCGGCAAG